>MWER01000016.1 GCA_002071175.1 Bacteroidetes bacterium ADurb.Bin037 | reverse complement strand
TTCTTCAACACTGAACAAATTGTAATAGATGGCAATATTGGCTTCATCCAAAACAACAACATCGTATTGGCCGGACAATATGATTTCCGAAACTTCCTGAAAACCTTTACGGGCTATATCAATATCTTCCTGTTTCGGTTTATTGTAGATAAAACAATCCAGTCCATACTGTTTTATGGTAATTTGAGGCAGAAATCGCTGAATTGACTTTACCTCCGAATATATTTGCCCTTTTACAAACTGGGCAAAGAAAACTTTCTTCCCTGCCCCGACGGCCCGAATGGAAAGCCCTATAGCTGCAGTTGTTTTCCCTTTGCCGTTGCCTGTGTAAACTTGTATGTATCCTTTCATTTTGTTGAAACCGTATGATATCGTAAAACAGGAAATTTATATTGGGCAAATTCAAAAGCTCCAAACATTACGCTGCAATACACTAAATCGCCTAAAAGCGTATTTTTAAAGAAAGGAATTCCTGCTGCGTAACAAGTGATCAGTCCGCTTAAAGATTTTGGATACATTGTGCCTGAAGCCCAAACCCCAAAATTTGAAATAAGGAAAAAAAGCACGGATGCCGATAAGGAGGCAACAATTAATCTTTGAGGCTTTACCTTTTTTAAAAGAACAAAACCGACCAGACCAATTAGTATGAATGCCCCGTAAGTCCAGTAACAACCGTCGTAACCCCAAACAAAACGGTCGAAATACCGGCCGTAAACTACATTGTTAAGCACAAGGTCGCTCAACCACATGCTTACAATAGGAATAAGGAATGCAAGGTAACGTTGCGTAAAATAGGCCGCACCAAATAAAGCCATGGCCCCGATCGGGGCAAAATTTGACGGATGTGGAATCAGCCGGCTGAATGCGGCTAAAAGAATGAGCAATGTTATGGTTGAAATTCGAAGTGATATGTTTTTTTTCATGTTTTGTGTTATTTAAAAACTATAAACTACCTGTTTTTCATTTATTTTCTGACGGTCTTTATAAACCGGGGATTCCGTTTTGTTAATGTCGAACAGTTTCCTGTCCTTAAATTCCTGTCGCTTACCATCGTTCCATTGGTTAACAGGGCGCATATAACCTACAATCCGGCTATAAACCTCGCAATCCGATTCACATTCCGGGCATTTAAAATGTTCGCCTGCAACATACCCGTGCGAAGGGCAAATACTAAATGTCGGCGAAATGGTTATATAAGGTAAACGAAACCGGCTTGTTATTTTACGGATAAGATTTTTAGCTGCAATCCCGGGCATGTTTTTCTCACCCGTAAATAAATGCAATACCGTTCCTCCCGTATATTTTGTCTGCAAATCATCTTGCAATGTCAAAACTTCATAAATATCATCCGAGTAGTTTACAGGTAAATGTGTCGAATTGGTATAATAAGGAGATGCCCCGTCTTTGTATGCCTCCTGATTTGCCGTTATAATGTCCGGGTACTGGACGGTATCGATCTTTGCAAAACGATAGGCCGTGCTTTCTGCCGGAGTGGCTTCCAAATTGTAAATATTATCCGTTTCTTCCTGAAAATCCTTTAACACATTACGCATGAAATCCATTATTTTTATGGCAAAAACTTTACTATCCCGATGGGCAAGATTTTTACCCAGAAAATTCAGGCAACATTCATTCATCCCGTTTATACCGATCGTTGAAAAGTGATTTTTCCAATAACAATTATAACGTTGAAATACATGTCGCAAGTAAAATTTTGAATAGGGATAAAGTCCCTTTTCCGTGTAATTTTCAATGGTTTTACGTTTGATTTCCAAACTGTCTTTTGCCAGCACCATTAGGTTTCTAAGACGTTGAAACAAATTTTCTTCCGACGTTGCTTCATATCCCAATTTGGCAAGATTAATCGTTACAACGCCTATTGAACCTGTTAATGGATTTGAAGCAAATAAACCGCCACTACGTTTATTCAGTTCACGTTTATCCAATCGCAAACGGCAACACATGCTGCGAACATCGTCGGGTTTCATGTCAGAGTTAACAAAATTCGAGAAGTAAGGAATGCCATATTTTGCCGTCATTTCCCAAATCCCTTCGTATTCGGGGTTTTCCCAATCAAATTCAGGTGTAATGTTGTAAGTGGGTATGGGGAACGAAAATAGACTTCCATTGGCATCTCCTTCCAACATTACTTCTACAAATGCTTTGTTGAGCATGGTCATTTCCGGCTGATAATCGCCGTAAACTTCATCCAATACTTTACCCCCGCAAACAACAGGTTCATTTTTCATAAAGTCGGGAACGATCAAATCCATTGTAATATTCGTAAATGGGGTTTGAAAACCGACTCTTGTGGGGATGTTTATATTGAAAAGAAATTCCTGCATGGATTGTTTTACCTGTTCATAGGTAAGATGATCCTTTCTGATAAATGGGGCAAGAAGCGTATCAAAATTGGAGAAAGCCTGTGCCCCGGCTGCTTCACCTTGCATAGTGTAGAAAAAATTCACAATTTGACCCAGTGCCGTTCTGAAATGTTTTGCGGGTTTACTTTCTGATTTCCCTAAAACACCTTTAAAACCGGACAGTAATAAGTCTTTTAAATCCCAACCTACGCAATAAACACTCAAAAATCCCAAATCGTGAATATGAAAATACCCTTTCTTATGGGCTTCTGAGATGTTTTCGGGATATAACTTGGTAAGCCAGTATTGCGATGTTATCAGTGTAGAAATATGTTGATTAAGTCCTTGAAGGGAATAGGCAGAGTTCGCACTCTCTTTTACCCGCCAGTCACGCATTCCCAAATAGTCATCAATGGCATCTATATTTCCAAAAAGTTCTTTGGCATTTCTTGATTGTTCCCTTTGTTTTCGGTAAAGCAAATAGGATTTAACCAGTTCAAAACTCTCTTGTTCAAAAAGAACTTTCTCAACAATATCTTGCACCTGCTCGACAGTAGGAATTTCAACTTGTGTTTCTTTAAGTAGTTTTGCTACAACTTCAACACTAAGTTCTTTTGCCCTAGCCCTATTTGGGTTGCCGACAGCACGCATGGCTTTGAAAATAGCATGTTCTATTTTCTCAACCTGGAAGTCTGCAATAACACCGTTACGTTTTACAATTTTTTTAAAAGTAAGTTCACCATTCATAACATTATGAATTTTAAAAGTTAATAAATGGTAACCTGCGGGAATGTAAAAGAATAATTACAGAAGTAACTTCTCTCGCCTTTCACCCGAAAGCTACGATATGTTATATCCGGCAGGTCTTCTGACTTGTTCCGGTTTTACCGCCTTCCCATCCTAAATAAATTAGAACAGTGGCAGGAGTGATAAAACCCTTTTTTGGAACTTACAGCTACGGGGATAGTTCCTGATTTTCACAGGATTCCCTTTTAATCAATAAGAACCGAATATGGTTACAAAGTTAATCAGAAAAATTGAAGTAGGGAAGATTTTAAACCAATTTGAGACAAAAAGTTTGGAAAACTAACTGGACAAGTCCCTTATACGACCGGCTACCGAAAAATCCGATAACGTTCTATTTCAGCATTGTTAAACAGAATACAACAAAGCTACGATACATAAAAAAACAAGACACCCTTCGATGTCTTGTTTTGCTTTGTAGCGGAGGGAGGACTCGAACCTCCGACCTTTGGGTTATGAGCCCAACGAGCTACCAACTGCTCCACTCCGCGATATAGAAACGCAAATATACAAATATTACGCCAATACTCCAAACATATTAAAAAAGTCCTGAGGATCAAGCGTCTGCTGATCACCTGAAACCAGGTCTTTCAACGTGACCTGTTTGTTTTCCATTTCCTTTTCCCCAATTATGGCCGCATTTCTGATCCCCTTGCGTGCCGCATAATCAAACTGCTTTTTCAGTTTTACTGCTTCTGGATACAACTCACAGGCAATCCCGGCATTTCGCAATACCTTCATATAACCCAGTGCTTCGGCCACCTCCTTCTCTCCCATATTGAAAAAGACAATGCGCGGCGCTTCCATGACCTCCTGGGGAAATTTATCCAATCCCAACAAAACGTCGTATATCCTGTCCGCCCCAAACGAAATCCCAACCCCGGACATATTTTTCAACCCGAAGATACCTGTAAGGTCGTCGTACCTCCCACCCCCGCAAATGCTTCCTATGGCAAAATCCTGTGCCTTGACCTCAAAAATAGACCCCGTATAATAATTCAGGCCACGTGCCAGGCTCAGATCCAATTCGACCGGATGACTTACTCCCACCTGTTCTATCAGGGAAAAGAGCCATTTCATCTCTTCCACACCTTTCATACCTATATCCGATGCTCCATCTTCAAAAAGCCTGGTCAGGAAAGCGATCTTGGAAACGGTAATGCCTTTAAACAACAACAACGGTTCCAGTCGCGAAAGCCCTTCGGGTGTAATACCCTTTTCCAAAAGTTCCTGCCTTACCCCCTCCAGACCGTTCTTGTCAAACTTGTCCATGGCCACGGTTATATCAATCAACCTGTCGGGATATCCCATGATCTCCGCAATACCGGCCAACACCTTTCTGTTGTTTATCTTAAGTAACACCCGTATGTCAAAGCGGCTAAAAACGGCATCTACCAACTGAACCATTTCAAACTCATTGTACAGGGAATCCGATCCTATTACATCGGCATCGCATTGGAAAAATTCCCTGTAGCGACCTTTCTGGGGTCTGTCGGCCCTCCATACGGGCTGGATCTGGTAGCGCTTAAAGGGAAAGGTAAGTTCGTTCTGACGTTGCACCACAAACCGGGCAAAAGGAACGGTCAAATCATAGCGCAACCCCTTGTCACAAATCATAAGCGATAAGGCATTGGAATCGATATCAGAGGGATCAGATCCCACTTTTCCGGCCAGGGGAGCCAGACTGTCTCCCGAATTGAGTATCTTGAAGAGCAAGCGATCTCCCTCCTCGCCGTATTTTCCCAATAAGGTGGAAAGGTTTTCCATAGCAGGCGTTTCTATGGGCGCATACCCGAATTCCTTGAAAACCATTCGGATGGTATCAAATATATAATTCCGGCGGGAAGCCTCCACCGGGTTAAAGTCGCGTGTTCCTTTGGGGATGGAAGGTTTTTGTGCCATTGTTATTATTTGTATTGATCTATGCAAAAATACATGAAAACTGCGTACAATAAAAAAATGCCCCCTATTTTACCCGGCTTTTCTAAGGAAAATACTTCCCAAAGCCAATGCACAATACGGAACCATAAAAAAGAAAGCGTCTCTCTTTACGGGAAACTATACTCCAAGATATTCGAGGATTGATCTTGCCGCCTGGCGGCCGGCTCCCATCGCCAGTATGACGGTCGCGGCACCGGTCACGACATCACCTCCTGCAAATACGCCGGGACGCGATGTGATCCCTCTTTCATCGGCAACAATCCCATTATGCCTGTTCATGTTAAGCCCCGGAGTCGTACGGGCTATCAGCGGATTGGAAGATGTTCCCAGGGCTATGATAGACACATCACATTCAATATCAAACTCTGAACCGGGGATCTCGACAGGTCTGCGTCTGCCGCTCTCATCGGGCTCTCCCAGCTCCATCCGGATGCACCGCAAACCGGTCACCCACCCTTTCTCATCGCCCAAAACGGCTACAGGATTAGTCAACATCCGGAAGATCACCCCTTCTTCCCTGGCATGGTGGACTTCTTCAATACGGGCAGGCATTTCCTTTTCTGTCCGGCGGTAAACAACGGTTACTTCCGCACCCATCCTCAATGCGGTACGGGCGGCATCCATGGCCACATTCCCACCACCGACCACAACTACCCTCCGGCCCACATATATGGGTGTGTCAAAATCAGGGGAATAAGCAACCATGAGGTTGCTCCTGGTCAGAAATTCATTGGCCGAAACTACTCCGTTGAAATTCTCTCCGGGGATACCCAAAAATTTAGGTAAACCTGCACCCGTACCAACGAATACGGCATCAAATCCCTCTTTTTCAAACAATTGATCAACAGTCACCGTCCGGCCTACGACTACATTACATTCTATTTCCACACCCAGTTTCCGGACCTGTCCAATCTCATATTCCACCACATCTTCCTTAGGCAAACGAAACTCCGGAATCCCATAGACCAGAACTCCACCCGGTTTGTGAAGCGACTCAAATATCGTCACACTGCATCCTGCCTTGGCCAGGTCTGTAGCACAAGCAAGACCGGCCGGACCGGATCCGACCACAGCTACTTTTTTGCCGTTGGGAACGGCCTTTTTTATCGTAGAATAATTGTTCTCGCGCGCCCAATCAGCTACATAACGCTCAAGCTTCCCAATGGATATGGGTTCATGTTTAATGCCCATAATACAGACACCTTCGCATTGCGATTCCTGAGGACAGACACGCCCGCATATAGCCGGCAATGAAGAATCCCGGGCAATGATAGATGCTGCCTTGGGCATATCTCCGTCTAAAATGGCTTTGATGAACTGAGGGATTTGGATGGTCACCGGGCAGCCCTGCACACATTTGGGATTCTTGCATTGTATGCAGCGTGAAGCTTCCAGAACCGCTTCTTCTGCATTGTAACCGTAACTTACTTCTTCGAAATTTCCTCTTCTGACAACAGGGTCTTGTCCCCTTACAGGTATTCTTGTTTTTTTATCCATTACCTAAACCGATTTTGCATTTGTGATCAGCTTCAATTTCCTGTTCCTTATACATGGATTGTCTTCTTATTGCTTCATCAAAATCTACCTGATACGCGTCAAATTCGGGACCATCCACACAGGCAAAACGTGTCTGACCTCCCACAGTCACACGGCAGGCACCACACATCCCGGTACCGTCCACCATAAGGGTGTTCAGGCTGACAATGAGCGGAAGAGAGTAATCACGGGCCGTCAACGTAACGAACTTCATCATAATCATGGGCCCTATGGCTACCGCCTGATCGTAATGATTCCCGTTGTCCAGCAATTCCTTCAGTTTTGCAGTTACCAACCCCTTAAATCCGTAAGAACCGTCATCGGTACAGATATGGACCCGGGAAGCCACCTGCATCATTTCCTCTTCCATGATAATCAGCTCACGGGTTTTGGCACCTATTATCACTTCTGCCTGTACTCCTCTGGTATGTAAATATTTGACCTGGGGATAAACCGGCGCAGTACCCAATCCCCCGGCAATAAACAGATATTTCTTGTTTTGCAAGACTTCATCTTTTTCATGAACGAATTCCGAAGGCATTCCCAAAGGTCCTACAAAATCGACAAAGGCATCTCCCTCCTCAAGGGCTAATATCTTGCGCGATGATGCGCCCACTCGTTGGGTCACGATAGTTACCGACCCGGCAACGGGATCGAAGTCGCAGATGGTCAGGGGCACCCTCTCCCCATGCTGATTCACTCTTACAATAACAAACTGTCCGGGTTGTGCACTGGATGCAACGCGGTACGCTGACACTTCCATAAGACAGATGTCGGGTGCCAGGATGCGTTTTTTCAATATTTTATACATAGAATCGGGTTCGTTAGACAACGCAAATATATAAAAAAACCGTTTCCGTTATCAGATCAGGGCATTCGATCAAAAATATATCCCCTGCGTTTAAGTCTCTTTATAATCTGATCCAGGTGATCGTACAACTTGTCGGTCCGGGAGGCTTCCACCCCCGGGTGGATCAAAATAATGGCTCCATTGAGTCCCTGTCTCTTTTCCATATCGTAAAGCTGATCGATCAGTTCTCGCGAACTCCTGTAAGAATCCATATCGGGTGTCGTATAATCCGCTCGTGTCAGGATTCCCGGTGTGGGATGTATTACTTCCATACCCACGGTTGCGGCAACCCGGACGGTTTCTGTATTGAAATGTTCGTAAGAAGGCATGAACCACCTGATCCGGGACAGATCAATCCCTGCGCCTGAAAGTTCCGCCAGATTGTCTGTTATGTCTTTTTGCAGGCTGTCGGGAGTTACAAGAGACTTTTCAATATCACCGCCCCACGGTGCATAGAGCAAGTGTTTGTCCCCATGGGGACCCACATAATGGCCCCGGCCTATGATCTCCTGTACGAGTTCTTTCCATTGCGGATCACGAAGACAATTGCCCGTAAGGAAGAAAGAAGCCTTTATCCTGTGTTTACTCAACGTTTCAAGAACCGTCCGGCCCCCTTCAAAACGCTCGTCTGCCGTAAAAGTCAGGAAAATTTTCCGGGATTCGGGTTCCATTCGTATAATTCCTCCCCTGGTATCTCTTTCGACTGAAGGCCGAACGTTGCGCTCCCTGAGTCCGGCAGCCTCCTTCCTGCCCTCAACTTCCCGCCTGGCCAGGTAATAGCTTAACGAAGCGGTTCCGTCCATAGTGGGCTCGTTGGTGGCATAATCCCAGATCTCGTCGTGGTACAGGGCTACCCCCTGATTGAACGGAGCATAAGATTCCGCTCCGTCGGCCAACGATATATATTGACTATGGTCTTTCAGGCGTTCCCTCAGCTGCGGGCCATCTATCAGTCCGCCGGGAGTGCTTTTGCCCAATGTCGGAAGGTACGATGTATGGGGCCTCTCCGGATAATCTCCTCCTTTCGGGAAATCAACGATCATGGATGTTCCCCAGGGATTGCATCCAAAGAGCCAGTCGCGCAGCGAAGCCTCCATCTCACGATAAGTCTCATCGCCTGTGATCGTGTAATACAGATCTGCCTGGGTTATGGCTGCAACTACCATATTATTGGAACACCACATAAAAGGCACCCCGTTCATAAATGCACAATCCTTGCTCCGTTGCCGGATATGTTCCAATCCCCTTCGCATGTATTCCGTATATTTTTCTGCAACGGGAGTATCCGAGGAAGCCAGGTAATAATGTCCCAGATTGATGAAGGGGTAAAACTGGTAATGCCTGGCCCTTCCCAGTTCCATCCATGGGGTCACCTCTTCCAACTGCCCCCAGTAATCGGCCTTTTGAAGCCACTGCTCCCCCGCTCCCAGGTGATGGAACACAGCTGCCGCCAACTGGATGTCATCTACATAATTGTCTTCCTCATAAAAATACGGTGAGACTACGCAACATGTCTGAGTATTTCCCGGCTTTTCTTCCGCAAAGGCATAAGCCGGCAATGCCTTGGCTTTCATTTTCGAAGCCAGTTCAGGGTCAATGTCCTTGAACAATTCCGCTCCGAGGGCAAAAGCCGAAGCAAATTTCCCTGCCGAAGAGGCAACACCAGTAGTCCTGTTGATATGTTCCTTTAAACCTTGCCGCTCACCGGTAATGAAATAGACGGGTCGGCCATTGTCGGGCCCCCAGCCGTAATCGGCCCGGT
This sequence comes from Bacteroidetes bacterium ADurb.Bin037, assembly GCA_002071175.1. Lineage (GTDB taxonomy): Bacteria > Bacteroidota > Bacteroidia > Bacteroidales > UBA932 > DMER64. Next base: position 208,946 of record MWER01000016.1, on the reverse strand, counting down.
CACCTACCGGAAGCCTGAACCCCACGTGATCCCTGTCATCGGCTATTTGGTTGAACATGACCTTGTCTTCCGGATTCATTTTCAGGAGCCATTCCAATCCCCACCGAACCTCGTCCAGGATGTCCGGGATCCCGTTAGCACCGGGACGACCCGTAGCATCAAAACAGTCCCCGAATACGGTTTTGTCTTCCACCTGGCTGTACGCGAACATCATCTGGAACGTAGCATTGGCACTCGTAGCAAGATATTGCAGGTAATCGGTCGCATCGTGCCAACCTCCCCTTACATCAATCTTTTCCCCGGAACGTTCCGGATGTAACACTATATAACCGTCATGCTGATGACACTGGGCGTCCAGGAACGGGTTGTCCCCGCAACGTTGTTGCCTCATGTAGGTTAGCAGAAGATCAGCAGTGCCTTCGTATACTTCCGCACCAATGCGAAATCCGGGGGATTCCACCGTGCCTTTCCCCGGAAGATCAATTCTTATCCGGTATCCTCCTTCCTCCTGTAAACCGGAAAAATGAAGCCGGTAAGCCTTTCCCATACCCCACTTTTCAGCCGGGGCCTGTACCATCAGACCGTCTTCCGGTGATCCGGAAAAGACACAATCCCCGGTCCGCATATCCACGATACGGAATCCGGACGGGTCCGTTTCTTCTATAGACAGGAATACGGCAACCTTAATGTCTCCGGGCAGGTATCCCGCCTGGTTGATCCGTATCCAAGCACCCGTTTCCTGTGCTATTGACGTTTGCAAGGTAAATGAGCATACCAGAATACAGATAAATAATCTTAACATAAAGCCTGTTTTTAATATCCGTTCCAAATATACCCAATAATCCGACTTACCTGTACAACGACAGACGCATTCCCGCATAGATCCTTATCCCCATCAGGGGTCCCCATATAATAGCGGCATTGAAATTCGGAGAAAACGGATCATCAGCTGAAATGATGGGATTGGGCTGCCGGTAATTCAACAAGTTCTCCCCTCCCGCATAGATCTCAACCTTATTGATTTTTTTTGTGATCTGGGCATAGAACATCGGGAAGATAGGAGAATACTTCTGACCGGTACCGGCGGCAAAATCAGGGATCCTTGCCGGACCGTTCAATTGCGCAGTAACATCAAAGACCCAGGTATCCGAAGGCGTTGTATATTGAAGATTCAGCACACCTTTGAATTTACTGGTAAGGGGACGCTCCGTCAACCCTTGTCCTTTCAGATGTACTTTGGAATCGTTATAACGGAAAGTTGCCAGAACGGAAAATCCTTTAAACGGTTCAGTAGTAAAATCCACCTGCCATGTATTGGTAAACGAACGGCCTTCCAGATTATAAAAAAGAATGGAGGGGATCTGTGCATCCCAAAGGTATTCCTGGTCAGCGATCAGCTGGTTCATAAAATCGGTGCGAAAATATTCCAGACCCAGTGAAGATTTTTCCCCGTGACCGAAGGGCAGTTCCAATGTCAGATTCAGTCCGTATGTCCAGGCTTCTTCCAGACCGGGCGTTCCTTCAAACAGAATCCTGCGTCCGGTAGATAGCACCCCTATATGATCGGTAATGCTGTTTGGAGAACGGAAACCCCTGCCGGCAGTAGCCCTGAAAACAAGGTCCTCTGTAAAATTGTATCTCAGGTTTACCCCTGGAGTGAACAACCACCCATAGATTGAATTGTAGTCGGCCCTGGCACCGGCAATAAAGACCAGTTTGTCGTCCATATTGAGTGTATACTCTCCGTACGCTCCATAAACGTTTTCACGCTTGCCCAAATCGAACGACTCCTCTCCGCCTGCAGGCCACCTATCCAGTAAAACCTGGTCCAGGCGTTCCCACCGTGCACTTACTCCCACGGTGATCCTGTGATACTTACCGATACTGGACATAAAGGCGGCATTGGCAAATACTTCCCGTTGCAGGGCATTGAAATCTTTCAATCCGAAATAGGCATCCTGGCTGTGCAGATTGTAGTCCAGTATCAGTGCTATGTTCGGGTCCACATGGTTTTCATCTTCTGCTGCAACCTCCGTTTCATGGTCATGGTCTTGATCTTGATCATGATCGTTGTCGTACTCATGATCGTGATCATGGTCATGCTTAACCAGTGGGATTCCCAGTTTTATATAAGCATTAACACCCTTGTTCAATATCCGGGACCCCCATAGTGTGTTATCTCTCGATTCCCCGGGTAATACCCATTCATTGTCTTTTTGTCCGCCTTTCCTGTCTTCGTACAATCCTCTGAAACCAAACCGAAGCTGAAATCCGGACTGCGGGGCATACAACCACCTGTTAGCCAGGGTAGCCCTGGTAGTAAGCGGGTCATCTAAAAAACCGTCACCGTCACCATCGTGCTGCATCAGGTCCGCAGAACCATGCGCCAGAATCACGGTACTCCAATTATCGTTGAGTTGAAGAGAAGAAACGACGTTCGCCTCCGTTTTCAAGGCATTATTAAGGAACAGGTTCACAAAAAGAGGCATCAGGGCTGTGGGCTTTCTGTATTCCATATTGATCTGACCGGTAATCGCTTCATGACCGTTCACTACCGAACCGGTCCCTTTGGCTATCTGTATGCTTTCCAGCCACTGTCCCGGAACGAAAGAAAAACCGAAAGGCATTTGTATTCCCCTCATGACAGGCCGGTTCTCTTCCAGCATTTGGGTGTAATTCCCGCTCAGACCCAGAAGGCGGATCTGTCGGGCACCCGTGACCGCATCGGCATAACCGACGGATACACTGGCCGAATTCTCAAAACTTTCCGCGAGATTGCAACAGGCCATTTTACACAGGCCGGCTGCGGTGATTACCTCTGTTTTTACCGGGGCCATACGGGAAACATACTGGCTCTGCCGGCGTCCGGTAATGTTCAGGACTTCCAATACTCCGGCATCTTCATACAATATGAATTCAATTTCTCCGGTAACGTGTTCCACCTTCAGGGTATCTGCCGCATATCCCATATAAGATGCCGCCAGCATTCCCGAAGAACCTGCCTTGATAATAAACGATCCGTCATTTGCCGTATATACGGGATGCTCTGCTGGATCGCCCTGTTTTGCAGGGACCCAGTAAACGAGGGCTGCCACGGCCGGCTGTACGTTACCGTGCTCATCTGAAATAAATACCTTCCCCCGGAAGGATTGTGCGTTTAATAGGAATGGAAATAGAATAAACAGGCTTATTATTGATCTTTTCATTTTTCGTTGCTTTTGTTAATAATGGATTGATGTCTTACAAAGGTGTAAAACGATCCATCACAAACGCAACGGGATCATATAGCTTTCCCTGAAAAGTAACCGTTCTAAAGATACGGAATGGCAAATCCCGGCAAATTGCACAGCGGGAAGCATGGTACCGCTGTCCGGCAGGAGGGCTGAAAATATCACCAGGATCTTTTGTGCCTGAAGATTGTCCTGATCCTTTGACCCGTCCTGGATTATTGTAGGATCATCCACAGAATAGACCTGCGTGTTGCAACAGCTCTCATCGTGATGTCCAGTACAGCAACCGGCATGACACATATTTTCCTGAGAATGAAGTTTTTCACAGGATGTATCTTCTGCAAACAGCAGCACATAATACGATCCTTCCTTCAAGCATCTATGAACAGGAAAACCGGCTGTAGCCGTCAGATAGATACCGGTAAGCACCAGGCAGAATAGAATTTGTGTAAATCTTCTCATTCCGGAGTGCAAATATAAATGGTTATTTTTGCATAACAAATATTGCTACAGGTATGAAAGATTTTTTAAAAACTTTTACAGCCGTTGTCCTGGGCACTGCCCTGGTAATAATGACCGGCTTTTTCATGATCGTCGGATCAATAACCAGTATGATCCGGATGGGACTGGGAACCACCACATCCGTCATTCCCGACAGATCCATTATGTACATATCTTTTGAAAATAGTGTAGTTACTCAGGATTCAGACATTCCTACAATAGGCTTTCTGCCCCTGAATCTGAATATCAGCAGGGGAGGTACCGGATTTCTTTCCATAGTCCGGGCCATTGAACAGGCTACAGACGATCCTTCCGTCAGGATGATCTACCTTGACCCCCAGTACCTGAACGCGCAAATGACACACATAGAAGAGATACGAAACGCTTTGATCTCTTTCCGTCAAAGCGGCAAACCGGTGATCAGTTATGCCATATCCTATTCCCAACAGGCTTATTACCTGGCCTCAGCAGCCGACAAAGTGATCCTGAACCCGGACGGGGACATCACCCTGCAAGGTTTCAGCTTAGGTGTGAATTATTACAAAGGCCTGATGGACAAATTGGGTCTGGAAGCACAAGTAATCCGGCATGGCAACTACAAAAGCGGCGGAGAACCATTTACGGCTTCCCGGATGGGGGAAATGGAAAGACAACAAATGGCATCATACCTGACATCATGCTGGGAACATTGGTCGTCGGAAATCGACAACCTACGGCACCTGAAAGCAGGCACCATTGACAGCCTCTGCTCAGTCACATTCCTGACAGAAGCCTCAAAGGCAAAAGAGATAGGTCTTGTTGACGAACTCTGGCACAAGGATGAAATGATATCCTATTTATCATCAATTTACAATGGATTGCCGGAAAGTAAACTCCCTCTGATCTCCCTGGAAAATTACATCAGTTACCGGGAGATGCATAAACGCAGAATCCCGGGAAACAAGATCGCGTTAGTATACGCAACCGGCGATATCGCTATGGGAAAAGGAATGGGACAGATATTTGCAGAATCTTTTGCCGACCAGTTGAGACAATATCGCAATGATTCCACGGTAAAAGCCGTCGTTGTCTACATAGAAAGTGCTGGCGGAGATCCCCTGGCAGCAGGAATAATAGCACGCGAACTTCAATTAACGGCTGCCAATAAACCGGTAACGGTATCGATGGGAGATATTGCCGCTTCCGGCGGCTATTGGATAGCTTGTGCCGCACACAAGATATATGTCCATCCTTCCACCCTGACAGGATCCATTGGTGTTTACAGTCTGCTTTTCAACGGTGAAAAGGGTTTCTCCGATGTTCTCAGAATAAGGAACGAGACGGTTGACACCCATCCTTTCAGTCATATCGTATCGTGGTATCACCGCAAGAGTGAACGGGAACTACAGATCATCAGGCAGCAGGTCGAATCCACCTACAATCGTTTTGTAAATACTGTGGCCAATAACAGGCACATGGAACGAAGCAAGGCGGAAAGCCTGGCCGACGGTCGTGTTTGGTCGGGAAAAGAGGCCATCGTCAACGGCCTGGCAGATCATCAGGGCGGGTTGTCCGACGCCGTCAGGGCAGCAGCCGATATGGCAGGCCTGACCGATTACAGGATCGTTACTTTTCCCAAACCTTTCCGGTTGATGGAAATGATCGGGAGGCCGGTAAGAAAAGCCTCTGCAGGCATAAATACCGTCATTCAGGGACAAATTCAAGATCTTCTTGGAGAGGGAGGGATCCTGGCCCGGCTTCCTTTTGATGAAAAAGCAATATCGTGGTAGTGGCAGACGTGATCCTGAAACGGTTGTCTATGCGCCGGCCGATGACCCAGGCGATATCATCTCCGGAGCACAGTACACGAATATTTCCCTTTTCGAATCCGGGGACCTTTTGATCGACCAGAAAATCGCTGATCTTCTTAAATCCGCTCATCCCCAGGGGTATAAACTTGTCACCCGGCTCCCAGTTGCGTACCTTAAGGGGATATTTCAGTTTATCTGCGTCAAGTGCTGCTACTTCCGGATCTTTTGGAATGACAAAATCGGGAGTATGTTCTATTCTCCTGTAATTGAGCATTACAGATGTACCGGTATCTGCCAGGGGTCGTATGGCCAACTCCTGGCGGTCTATCCAAAGCACATGTGACGGAGAGAGGAACCTTTTTCCGCTTTGCCCCTGAAGGGACGCGTAAATACCTGGGATCTGGGACTCTTTGAAGCCATAAGGGGACAACAAGGCATGCAACCAGAATTCAACATGACCTTCACCCATCAGGCACGGGATTGAAAATCCGTTGGCAGTGGCACAAGCTGCCCGTTTATTTTCTGTCATGAACTCGAGCAGGGACTGGGCCTGTAACAGATTCCCCGCATTTTTTCCCATCCGAAGCACTACGTTGGGAGAGATCTGCTCCAATACGGGCATGACAAGAAGACGGATTTTGTTGCGCGCAAATTCAGTTTCCAGGTTGGTGGAATCTTCGCAATAGGCAATGTCATTGCTACGGGCATATTCCACGATAAGAGAACGGGGAACTTCCAGCAAGGGCCTGATCACGTTGCCATTTTGCTCTCTCATGCTACAAAGACCCTTCAACCCCGTACCCCTGATCAGGTTCAGCAATATGGTCTCAGCCCTGTCATTGGCATTATGCCCGATCGCAATATACGACAGATCGTGTTCCCGGCATAGTGTCCCGAACCAGTCATAGCGTATTTCCCTGGCTGCCATTTCTATGGAAATACCTTTTTTCCCAGCATAATCAGAAGCAGATACCTTTTTAGTGTAAAAGGGTAACCCGTGTTTCCCGGCCCAATCCTTCACAAATAGCTGATCCCTGTCACTCTCAGTTCCACGCAATGAAAAATTCATGTGGGCAACAGCGACCTGCCTGCTCATTCGTTCCCCCTGCTCCATCCCCATCCATTTTACGAACAAGTTGGCCATGACCATAGAGTCAACTCCTCCGCTGACCGCCAAAAGTATACCGCCGGGAGAACCTGTCAGTAATTTTCTTACCGATGAGAGAAATGCAGTTTCAACCATTATGAACGGCTATTTATTCGATAACGTATAGGAAAGTCCTATGGATAAAATTTCCCTGAACTGGACCCTGGGAGCTTTATTGCCATACTTGTCGGCAATCTTAATGTTATCGTCATATATCAGGTTCGTACGAATATTGGTGCTCATGAATTTATTGACCTGCAAAGATATGGAAAGGTCCCACAACACCTGAATGTTCTGTGGTTTGTTCAAATAATCTGAAAACAGGACCAACTCGGTATCCACCTTAACGTTCTTAAAAACCTCCTTATCCAATTTGACTTTCAACTGTGCCCCAAATTCCTTTCTTACCTTTTCATCCGGCCTATTCCCATAATTTTCCCTCAACTCGGGCAAACTCACAACCACAATCCCCCCGGTCAGAGGAGCGAAGGTAACCGACAACCAGGGGAACGGCTTGTAATCCATACCCAGGGCCAATGTCGAATTGAGCGGCGAAGCGAACTGGGAAACAAGCATCGTATCGGCTGCCGAATATTTATAACCTTTGGCCATTTGCGTTTTCATGCCTAATGCCACAGAAAAATAAAGCTTATCCGTTGCCTTGTATCCGAATTTGGAATCAAAAGCCAGCCTGTCATCCGCTTTTTTGAGAATATCCCCGAATATTTTCACAAATCCGTAACCTATCTGAAAACGGTTTTGGAATATGACACTGTTCTTTTCATAATTGGCCTTGGCATCTACATATCCCCCCAAAGCAACCGAACTGTTCCCACCGGCAGCCCAGTTTGTCAGGGATGTTTGCGAAAAGTTCAACTGGGAAAGCAGGGTGTTCGTCCAGAATGTGGGTTTCTTCGGCGGCGGCATGGCGGCAAGAGCAGCCTGCCGGCTTTCTTCAATAAACCGGGCAATAAGAATCGAATCTTCTATAGCACGCTGCCGGGCCGAATCGACCTTGGCAGCCAACCGGGCATACATGCGCGCCAATTCTTCGTATGTCGGAACTTGAACCGTATCCTGAGCATTGGAAGCAACAACCGTCATCATTAAGGTAACGGTAATCAGAAATATTTTTTTCATATAACTATAAACAAATGTTTTAGTCCTGTTCGGCTTTTACATCATCCGCACAAAAGGCAAAACCCAAACGTTTACCTGTTTGCATCTTGGCACTGTCTATCTTGGCGTTCATTTGTTCCACTGTGGCGATAGCGACCGTTTCATAGGGTGGGATCAGCAAGTCGAAAGAAAGAGAATACAAAACGGCCGTTTCCACAATATTCACAATTGCTTCCTTATCGATCATCCGTTTCCCGAAATCTGCAAGATCCCTTGTCTGCTGGCGTTTACCTTCCGTGAAATAACTTTTGTCCTTGTTTACGAACAGTCTGGCAACCAGATATCCCAGATCGTCCTTACGGTTGTATTTAAACGAATCTGTCAGAAAGTTGTACACGGATATCATACCGCAGTATGTGGAAAACGGTTCCTTTTTGACGTATTCGTTCTTCCACGCAGGATGGTCCCTGTCAAACTGAAATATATCGGTATGCATGCTGAATAAAAGAATATCATCTGCAAATTTCAGTTCTGCCTCGAATTTACCCCTATCCCTGTATTCAAAACGAACACGACGGTTTTCTCCGTCTTTCAGAAGTTCGTTCACATCATTGCTCATTTCATGCAACACTTCCTTTGTCAGATTGAACACACCGAGGGTCTGCTGAAAAACATCGTTCTTTAATTGGGATTTTACATTCAATCCCTGGATGATCTGCTGCCTGGTCGGACGGATTTCTGAATCTGTCATAATCTAAAAATTAATAAGCTCTGGCAAAAACGACCCGTTGCGAAGAAGGTTTTCCGCTGTACATACATTTGCCGGGGCGTATGTCTTCCCCTTCCGGGATCAGCCTTATGGTAGCTTTTGTTTCTTCTTTGATCTTTGCTTCCGTTTCAGGTGTTCCGTCCCAATGACACAGGAAAAATCCGCCGTCTTCTATCCGCTCACGGAATTCATCGTAACTGTCAATTTCAAAGGTGTTTTTAGCTCTGAAGTCGTACGCTTTTCTGTAAATACTCTCCTGTATATCCTGCATCAAGCTCAGGATCTTCTCTTCTATACCTTCCAGCGGAACCGTTTGTTTTTCCAGGGTATCCCTCCTGGCAATCTCTATAGTACCGTTCGCCATGTCCCTGGGACCTACGGCTATGCGGACGGGGACTCCCTTTACTTCCCATTCCGAGAATTTGAACCCGGACCGTACATTGTCCCTGTCGTCCAGTTTAACGGTCAGTCCCCTGGCCTCAAGACGAAGTTTAAGGCCTTCAAGGTGGGTACAAATATCGGTTCTTTCTTCCTCCCCTTTATATATCGGGACCATAACCACTTGTATCGGTGCCAGTTTCGGCGGCAGGACCAGGCCGTTGTTATCCGAATGGGCCATGATCAGGGCTCCCATCAAACGGGTAGATACGCCCCAACTGGTAGCCCATACGTATTCGAGTGTCCCTTCCTTATTGGCAAACTGAACGTCGAATGCCCTGGCAAAATTTTGACCCAGAAAATGAGAAGTCCCGGCCTGCAGCGCTTTTCCATCCTGCATAAGCGCTTCTATACACAATGTTTCAACTGCACCGGCAAAGCGTTCAGACGCTGTTTTTGAACCGATCCAGACAGGCAAAGCCATAACATCTTTGGCAAATGAGGCATATACTTCAACCATCTTGCGGGTCTCTTCCATTGCTTCCTGTGCCGTTGCATGGGCCGTATGACCCTCCTGCCAGAGAAATTCCGTAGTCCTGAGGAATAATCTGGTACGCATTTCCCAACGGACAACGTTTGCCCACTGGTTACAAAGTATGGGCAAATCCCTGTAGGACTTGATCCAGTTTCTGTATGTGTTCCATATGATCGTTTCACTCGTGGGACGAACGACAAGTTCTTCCTCCAGACGGGCATCCGGATCAATTACCAATCCCCTGCCGTTGGGATCCGCCATCAGGCGGTGATGGGTGACAACGGCGCATTCCTTGGCAAATCCCTCTACGTGCTCGGCTTCCCTGCTTAAGAATGATTTGGGTATGAACAGGGGAAAATAGGCGTTCATATGGCCTGTTTCCTTAAAACGACGGTCCAGATCTGCCTGCATTTTTTCCCATATGGCATATCCGTAAGGCTTGATGACCATACATCCTCTGACAGCCGAATTTTCTGCCAGATCCGTCTTGATCACCAAGTTGTTATACCATTCCGAATAATTATCTTCTCTATTCCTTATCTCTTTTGCCATATACTCTTTTTATCTGGTATAATATTTGTTACATTAATTCTTAAAAAATTAATATAACATTTTGCTTTTTTTCTTTGATTTGATTATATTTGATGCAAAAGTACACAATTTGATTCAATAAATAATTAGGAGGTGCAAAATGAAACGGTTTTTTATCGCGTTATTGCTGTTCGCCGGACTCTTTGCAGTTTCGTGCGGATCGGGCTATAGAGTAGCATCCTCCAGATACGACGATGCTACGTACTTCAGACCGGACGTCACCGCCCGGGTACACCTGCTTGCTTCTGCTGAAGAGGCTGAAGTATTAAAAAATGAAACCATTGCGCAGGCAAGAAGGGAAGGTACAAGAGTGGAAACTGTCTATACAGATCCTGAAGGTGTTGTCGATATTAATGTAGAACCTGGCACTACATACCTGATCATGAGTTCCCAGGACGATTCTTATGCCAGCAAGCTGGAAAGATTCAGCGATGAACCATCTGAAAGTTTCACATTGACCATCAATATGGACTTCGGATATGACAACTGGTGGACCAATCCTTTCTTTTCCTACTCATGGTACCGTCCGTGGTACAGGAGCAGATACTGGTATATGCCTTATTCCTACTGGGATTACTGGTATTGGTTCCCCCGTTCCTGGTATAACGACTTCTGGTATTATGACTGGTGCTACAACTACTGGTACTATCCATCATACTACTATACGTGGTCTATGTCCGGAATATGGGGGATATACCCTTATGGATACGGATACGGTTACTATGATCACAATTACTGGTATCACAATAATCAAAAGAAGCCCAGAATTGAAGATTCGCGCAGGAGGGAATCTACGGCCATGACTTCTTCCAGTGCGGTCCGTTCAGGAGGCTCATACAGGAGAACACCCTCACCCCAGATAGAGCAGATCTCAGGAAAAGATCAAATATCGGAGAAGAGGAACGACAAGCAGACCCGAAATGAACTTGAAAGCGGAACCCGCTATTACAGAAGGGTAACTGAAACCTCCGGTACGGAAGCTGTTTACAGGGACAATTCCCTGGAGACCCGGTCACAGTCGGAACAGAAAAACACAAATACAGAAAATACCTTTTACAGAAGGTCATCGAATCTGTCCCAAAGGACACCGGAGAGCACAAATACAGGATCTTCAACCAGAACGACAAATCCGGGTAACAGCCGTAGTTTCTACAGAAACAACCAGAGTCCGTCTGCTACAGTAAACCGGACCAGTCCCGGCAATTCAAGTAATGTGTCAAGATCTTCCGGCAGTTCGGCAAGTCGTACAACGGATAGATATAGCAGCGGATCAAGTTCCGGGACCCGTTCTGTTTCTTCAACGGTATCCAGAAGCAGTAGTTCAGGAAGCTCCGGCTCTATGAGTAGCAGCCGTTCGGGAAGTACGGGCAGCAGCAGTAGTTCCCGTTCCAGCGGAGGTTCTTACCGCAGATGATATGTGATGAATTCTTTACATTCTTGATCCATAAAAAATGAAAAAGTGTCTATTACTGATTGCTTTAGCGGCCCCTTTTACACTGTCCGGTCAAAATGCATGGGATGCTTTCAGGTATTCCAGAACAGATTACCACGGAACGGCACGTTCCATGGCCCTTGGTAATGCGATGACCGCTTTAGGTGGCGATTTCGGTTCCATTACGTTGAATCCCGCTGCTTCGGCCATATACCCTTATTCCGAACTTTCCATAACACCTTTACTGACAAACCAGTTTTCCGATGTTCAATATTTCGGTCATCTGACCGGTGACCGTTATACAAGGGCCGGATTGTCAAGTGTAGGATATGTTGGCTCATGGAAGACATCCGGACCGGTATCACTCTCGTTTGCTGCAGGATACAACAGAGTGCAAGATTTTACCCTGCGAACCTCAGTTCGCCGCAATGATGCAGAGTCAAGCTGGCTTACGCCGGTTGCGACCATGACAGACGGTATTCAATATACGGACCTTGAAAGTACGGACGACTATAATCCATTTTATGACTCCAATGCATCATGGAGATCCATTCTTGCATGGAACGCGTACCTGCTGGACCCGCTTCCGGGAACAGACAATCAGTACATAGCTGCTACGGAAAATCTGAACGGTGAGGAAATCAGCGTGGGCGGACTTCTGAACCAGCGTTTCACCAAAGAATCAAGAGGAAATATGGGGGAATATCTCCTGAATATGGGAGCTAATATCAATAACCGTGTTTTTGTGGGATATAGCCTCAATTTCCGGAATGTATACTACCGGACCTACGAGAAATTCTCTGAGACATCCCAGGATCCGTCACTGTTCGACACCCATTTTTCAAGTTTTTCCCATACCTACGATCAGACTACTACCGGGATCGGATTCAATATGAAATTGGGGGTCATTGCCATTCCCGTCAACAATCTGAGACTGGGACTGAGCATCACTTCACCCACCTGGACATCCCTTACCGACAAATGGCAGGAACAAATGACAGCCAGTTTCCTGGAAGGCAATGAAAGTGTAACAAGTCCCGTCGGTTCCTTCTCCTATACCGTGCGTACACCGTGGCGATTTAATGCCGGAATTGCTTATACGTTCGGAAAATTCGGCTTAGTCAGCATCGATTATGAAGGAGTGGATTACAGGACCATGAAAATGGGAAAACGGTACGATAAATGGGAATTTGAACAGGACAATGAAGCGATCCGTTACGGCTCGGATGCATTTAATTTTTTGTATGCCCATAACTTGAGGGCCGGAGCCGAGATCCGTCTGTCCTCCTTCGTACTCCGGGGCGGTTACAGCTATTACGGAGCTCCCGAGAGAAGTTATCAGCCTATGCATGTAGCTTCCGGCGGATTGGGACTTCGTGCCAACAGGTGTTTTGCAGATCTGGGAGTATCTTATATGCTTAAGGAAACGGAGGGATTTTCCCTGTACGATACAGGGGACTCTAAAACACCGGGACTAAACACACTATGGCGATTGAAGATCGCCCTTACCTTTGGAGTCCGTTTCTAGGACTTTCCAGGCCTCAGGCCCTTCGTTCATGATCAGATCAAGTATACTCTGCCCGGGAATAAAACCGTATTTCCGGGCAAAGACCTGATAATACGGAACCGGATCGTAATCAGGCATGTGCCTGCGGTAATCATGATCTTCATACTCCCCAATATAAGATCCTGTCAATGTGATTGTTATATTGCTTTCCAGAACATCAAGACACCATTTGAGTATGGCCGTATTAAAATCGAAAAGCGGCACGGTCTTTTTCAATTCGTAGAACTGCCTGATCTCATCTCTGTAGTATTCATAGTATGGAGACGATCCATATGCCGACTCAATGGCAAGCCAGTGTATACGCTGCCAATCCTTTGACATGTCAAGCATTACTTCGCGTATGGGAGTCTTCGTTCCATGCTTGCGTACCACGGGAATGATAAGCCATTGAGGTCCGTTGGCCCCGTATATGGAACACCGGTTACGATGGGTCTGTTTCTGGAAAGTTTCATGCTGTTCCAGTACCCATTGACCTGTAGGGTACAATACTGAAAAATAGGCGATCGCCGGCCAATAGGCCGTTGTAAAGACTGCTCTCACACTTTTTATTCTTCAACAATGGATCTGGCTTTATAAGGGATAATGCCCCGGCGGGACGCCCTTATAAACGACAGAATTATTTCCCTTTCTTCCGACGGGTCCAAAACTTCTTCCACTTTACGGCAGGCATCGCTGATGTTCAGTCCAACCTGGTATATGATACGGTATACATCCTGTATCCTTTCTATTTGCTCCGAAGTAAATCCCCACCGACGAAGACCTATGATATTGATCCCCCCGTAACTGAGAGGCTGCCTCCCTGCCAGCACATAGGGAGGGACATCTTTCCTGATCATAGACCCTCCCGCGATCATGGCATATGATCCAACGCGGGTAAACTGATGGGCAGCGGAAGCCCCTCCTATGATCGCGAATTCGTCAATTTGTGTTTCCCCTGCCAGTCCCACGTATGAGGTAAGTATGACATTCTTTTTTATATGGCAATCATGTGCAATATGCACATAGCTCATAACCAAACAATTGTCCTCTACCCGGGTTATTCCTATATTACTTGCCGCAGTCCCGCGGTTAATGGTGGCACATTCACGGATTGTAACATTATCGCCAATTTCTACATAAGATACTTCTCCTGCATATTTCAGGTCCTGGGGTATGGCCCCGATAACGGCACCCGGAAAGATCTTGCAATTGGCACCGATCCGGACGTAATCCATAATGGTAACGTTCGGTCCTATAGTCGTACCTTCTCCAATTTCAACATGTTCTGCAATGGTCGTAAAAGGACCCACCTCCACTCCACTACCAAGAATGGCTTTTGGATGAATGACGTTGAGTTTTTGTGACATATTATTTTTTCAATTGATTTCTTATCATCCGGGCTATAGCCGTGTTGGCCGTATGTCCCGGTTTATATGCGGTTATACTGGCATTGAAACGTTTTCCAACCAGCATGAGATCCCCTAACAGATCTATCGTCTTGTGCCTGGCACATTCGTTAGGAAAACGCGGTCCCGAATCGCCCAAATATCCCTTCTTCAGTTTTACATCAGGTTTGTTGAATATATGGCGTAACAAATCCATGTCTTCCCGGTCAATATCCTTTTCTGCTATGACCAGGGCGTTATTGAGGTTTCCTCCCTTGATTAATCCATTCTTGAAAAGAAAGAGTATTTCATGCAGAAAAACAAATGTCCGGCTGCCGGAAATATCTTCCAAAAAATCCACTTCCCGGGAATAGGTAAATTCCTGACGACCGATTACCTGTGAATTGAAATCTATGATCACCCGCGCCGTGAACGTGTCTGCCGGAATGGCTTCTATATCCGTTCCTGTCACCGGATCAAAAAACCTGACCGGCTCTTTCAGATTAAAATATTCCCTGAGCGCATCCTGTTCCAAAGTGCCGATCTCCCTAATAGCCAGAGTGAAAGGAAGAGCACTTCCATCCAAAATGGGGACCTCCGGGCCCTCCAACTTAACAAGCACATTGTCAATGCCCATTCCAAAAAAGGCTGCCAATAAATGTTCAGTAGTGCTTATTCTTACGCCGTCCTGCTGCAAGACGGTACTTCTGTCCGTATTAACGATGTGATCCGAGACTGCTTCCACAATGGGTTGACCCGGAATATCCGTCCGCTGAAAACGTATCCCATATCCTTCAGACGCAGGACAAAGCGTCATTTCAACATCGGCGCCCGTATGCAAACCTACTCCTGTAAATGAGATCTTATCAGATATCGTTTGCTGTTTCATTTATCTTTTTTTCCTGATTTTTTGAAGAGAGCATAGGCCCTCATATACTGCGAATGATCAATTGCGGGTATTCCCATAAGGGCGCTTCCTTCCTCCTTTACGGAACTTATGACTCCCGATTTGGCCCCAATCTGTGTTCGGGCAGCAATGGTCAAATGACCTATAAATCCTGCCTGCCCCCCTACCATACAATGGGCTCCCAAACGGGTAGAACCGGCTATGCCGCTTTGCGCAGCCATCACCGTATTTTCCCCAACTTCTACATTATGGGCAATCTGTATCAGGTTATCCAGTTTTACGCCACGCCGGATTATGGTAGATCCCATCGTAGCCCTGTCTATTACAGTGTTGGCCCCTATCTCTACATTGTCCTCTATGACCACATTGCCTGTATGAGGGATCTTCCGGTAAGAACCGTCGGGAGCAGGAGCAAATCCGAATCCGTCGGAACCGATCACCGCATTGGCATGTATGATACAGTTTTCTCCAATTATGCAATCGTCATAGACCTTTACCCCCGGATAAAGAATGGTCCCTGCCCCAATCCTGACATTTTCCCCTATATAAACCTGGGGATAAATCTGCGCCCCGTTCCCTATACGTGCACGCTTTCCAACATAACTGTGGGCCCCAATGTAGACTTTCCGGCCGATTGATGCCTTACGGGCAATGCTGTAAGGAAATTCCCAACCTTTCTTCTTTTTTTCAGAAGAAAACAATCCGAGCAATACGGCAACGGCTTCATATGCGTTGTCAACCTTTATCAATGTTGCACGGACTTCACCGGAGGGGACAAAATCCCTATTTACCAGTACGACTGATGCTTTTGTCGCATACAGGAATTTCTCATATTTAGGATTGGCAAGAAAACAGGCCATTCCGGGCTTGCTTTGCTCTATGCGGGCTACCCCGGTAATTACAACATTGGGATCACCCACCACTTCACCCTGCAGGTGACCAGCAATAATTTCAGCTGTCAGTTCCATAATTGAAGTATATTTAGAAGTCCGACAAATTTCGTTCCATTTGTTTAATAATGCAAATTCCCAAATATATTTGTTAGGAATCAGTAAAATAATTACATTTGCACCCGATTAGGAACATGTGGAAGAGGACCTTAGTCCTCTTTTTTATTACAAATAAAAGATTATCCGAAATGGAAGGTTTAAATCTGATCAGCACATTTGCAGAATTCAAGGAATTAAAAAACATTGACCGTCCTACAATGATGAGCGTTCTGGAAGATGTTTTCCGTTCCCAGCTTGTCAAAATGTATGGAGCAACAGCTGACTTTGACATCACTATCAACATCGATAAAGGAGACTTTGAGATCTGGAGAAACAGGGAGGTAGTCGATGTGGTTGAAGATCCCAGCACGCAGATCTCCTTGAAAGAAGTATCCAAGATCGATGATTCCTTTGAAGTTGGCGAGTCTTATGCGGAAAAGGTAAATCTTTCTGAATTCGGACGCAGGGGTATACTTACCCTCAGACAAAATCTGGCAGGCAGGATCATGGATATTGAAAAAGCCAACCTATATGCAAAATACAAGGAACGAATAGGTGATATTCTTGTCGGAGAAGTCTATCAGGTTTGGAAAAAAGAAGTACTTGTGCTGGATGAGGAAGGGAACGAACTGCTCTTACCCAAGTCGGAACAGATCCCCAGTGATTATTTCCGCAAGGGCGACACGGTTCGCGCCGTAATACTAAGTGTTGAAATGAAGAACAACACCCCTATAATCACCCTTTCCCGTACTTCCCCAAATTTCCTGGAAAAGCTCTTTGAACAGGATGTGCCCGAGATCTATGATGGGTTGATCACCATAAAAAAGATCGTGCGTATACCGGGCGAACGTGCCAAAGTCGCCGTAGAATCCTATGATGACCGCATAGATCCGGTGGGTGCATGTGTAGGGGTTAAAGGATCCCGGATACATGGCATTGTCAGGGAACTGAGAAATGAGAACATTGATATTATCAACTGGACCACAAATCCCCAGCTTCTGATACAACGGGCTTTGAGCCCCGCCAAGATCTCTTCCATTAAGATCAACGAAGAAGAAAAACGTGTGGGTGTTTACCTGAAACCTAACGAGGTTTCTCTTGCCATCGGTAAAGGAGGTTCCAACATCAAACTGGCAGGCATGCTTATCGGATATGAAATTGACGTCTTCCGCGAAGTTGACGAAGACGAAGAGGATGTATTGCTGGATGAATTCAAAGACGAAATCGACGAGTGGATCATTGAAACACTCAAACAGATAGGGTGTGACACGGCGAAAAGCGTTTTGGCGATCCCGATCCCCGAATTGATCAAACGGGCCGATCTGGAAGAGGAAACAGTTGCGGAAGTAATCCGTATCCTTAGGGCGGAATTTGAAAACGATACAATAGAATAAGGAGAATATATGTCGGAAAAACAAAGTATTCGGATCAGTAAAGTAGTCAAGGAATTTAACATCGGGATTGGTACCCTTACTGATTTTTTGAAGAAGAAGGGAATTGAGGTGGATCCTTCTCCAAACAGTAAGATCTCCCAGGAAGCCTATGATCTTGTGGAAAAGGAGTTCTACAAGGAACTGCAGCTCAAGGAACAATCCAAAAAGATTATTCTGAAGGTGAAAGACATCGCTCAGGAAGAAGCTCCTGTTCCCCCTGTATCCAAAGTCAAACCGGAACCGGAACCCGAACCGGCTCCTGCACCACAAGCTGTTGTCAGGCCTGAACCAGTCACAGAACCGGAACCTGTTGTCCGGCAAATAACGGAAGAAAAACCAGAAAAGGCACCTGTTGCCAAAACTGAAAAAACGCAGCCCGCACCGGAAAAGAGCCCTACTGTACTCGGAAAGATTGACCTGGAAAAACTTGAAAAGCCCAAGGAAAAGAAACCGGCAACCTCGAAAGTATCCGTAAAAGAAGAAAAACCTGCAGCTCTACCTAAAAAACCCAAGGTTAAAAAAACAGAAGAGGAAATCCCTGCACCCGAACTTCATCCGGAACCAAAACAAAAAAAAGAAAAGAGACAAGCCGCTGTGCCTGAACCGACTCCAATTGTACAGCCGAAAGCAGAAGAACCTGTTCATATA
The DNA here is from genome assembly GCA_002071175.1 of Bacteroidetes bacterium ADurb.Bin037. Taxonomy (GTDB): domain Bacteria; phylum Bacteroidota; class Bacteroidia; order Bacteroidales; family UBA932; genus DMER64. The sequence continues at coordinate 190,546 of MWER01000016.1, read as the reverse complement.
GAAACGGAATTTGAAAAACTGACCGGTCCAAAGATCACCGGACAGATCGATCTCTCACAGTTTGATAGAAAAAAACCGGCTGAAGATAAAGAAAAAGTAAAGACCGACAAGCAAAAAGGAAAACGTGAACGTATTCAGAAACCCCACAGGGAACGGGTCGATGTAAACAAAGTAACGTCTAAACGGAGTGATACTGCAACCCGGACCAGGGGACGCGGAAAGGAACGGTTCAAACCCATTCGTGCAGAAGTTGACGAAGATCTTATCCAGAAGCAGATCAAGGAAACGTACGCCCGGATGACCGAAGGCAAGGGCAAGACAAAAGGATCGCGATACCGTCGTGAAAAACGTGAAATCGTCAGTCAACGAATGGCCGAAGAACAGGAACGCAGGGAAATGGAAAGCACCTTGTTGAAGGTAACTGAGTTCGTTACGGTGAACGAATTGGCCACCCTGATGAATTTACCTGTCGTTAATGTTATTGATGCTTGTATGAACCTGGGGCTGATGGTTTCCATTAACCAACGCCTTGATGCAGAAGCCTTGGTTTTGGTAGCCGAAGAATTCGGATACCAGGTTGAGTTCGTAACCGCAGAAATTCACGATTCAATACAGGAAGAAGAAGATGATCCCAAGGATCTGACCGAAAGGCCTCCTATTGTGACCGTAATGGGACACGTTGACCATGGAAAGACATCTTTGCTCGACTATATCAGGGATGCCAACGTGATAGCTGGAGAGGCAGGAGGTATCACACAACATATAGGAGCATACAGCGTACGTCTGGACAACGGCCGCCTGATCACATTCCTGGATACACCAGGGCACGAAGCCTTTACAGCCATGAGAGCCCGCGGTGCAAAGGTTACCGATATGGCCATCATCATCATCGCTGCTGACGACGCTATTATGCCCCAGACCGTTGAAGCGATAAACCATGCTTCCGCGGCCGGAGTTCCCACGATCTTTGCCATAAACAAGATTGACAAACAAAGTGCGAACCCCGATAAGATCCGTGAACAACTTGCCAATATGAACATATTGGTAGAAGACTGGGGAGGGAAGCACCAATGTCAAGAAATTTCGGCAAAAAAAGGGATCAATATAGACAAGCTACTGGAAAAAATTCTGTTAGAGGCAGATATGCTGGAACTGAAGGCCAATCCCAAGAAAAACGCAACGGGGACCGTGATCGAATCCTCACTTGACAAGGGACGTGGATACCTAGCTACCATTCTGGTACAGAACGGCACCCTGCGCCTGGGAGATGTTTTGCTGAGCGGTTGCTGCACGGGGAAAGTCAGGGCAATGTTCAATGAAAGAGGACAGAGGATAACGAAGGCCGGTCCTTCTACCCCGGCTTCCGTACTGGGTTTGAATGGAGCCCCCGCAGCCGGGGAAGTCTTTATTGTAATGGAAGACGAAAAAGAAGCCCGCGAAGTGGCCGCCAAAAGAGAACAGCTTATTCGTATACAAGGGATCAAAACACAGAAACACATTACCCTCGAAGAAATCGGAAGACGTATCGCAGTCGGGAACTTCCAGGAACTTAACATTATTGTCAAAGCTGATGTAGACGGTTCTATAGAAGCGCTCTCCGATTCACTGATCAAACTTTCAACGGAAGAAGTACAGGTCAATGTGATCCATAAAGCCGTGGGGGGCATCTCCGAATCGGATGTCCTGCTCGCCAGTGCTTCCAATGCCATTATCATAGGGTTCCAGGTGCGTCCCTCGGTCTCTTCCAGAAAACTGGCAGAAAAGGAAGAGATAGAGATACGTCTCTACTCGGTCATCTACGACGCAATTGAAGATGTCAAGAAGGGTATAGAAGGTATGCTTGCCCCTGTGGAAAAGGAAGAGGTAACCTCTACCGTGGAAGTACGCGAGATCTTCAAGATCTCCAAGATCGGAACGATCGCTGGTTGTATGGTCAAGGAAGGCAAGATCATTCGCAATGCAAAGGTCAGGATCATACGCGACGGGATCGTTATATATACAGGAGTACTGGGATCCCTCAAGCGTTTCAAGGAAGATGTGAAGGAAGTGCAAGCCGGTTATGACTGCGGATTGAGCATAGACGGCTACAATGACATCAAAGTGGGAGACATCATTGAATCCTACACCATAGTAGAGATCAAAAGAACACTCTGATCAGAGATGGGTCCGGGAAAACCAGAATCCTTTCCTGAGTAAAAAGATCAGCAACAGTGTGGCTGCAACGAACAGTTCCATTCTGAGCCTGGTGTGTATACGGGTCCTGGCAACGAGCAAATCCGGGTCCTGAGCCATGATCTTTTCCCATTTTTCAGGTGAAGGGATATCGCGAAAACCGTATTTTGCAAGGATCACACCTTGTTTGATGACTATAATTCCCAATGAAGAACGGATCATAGTAAGCAACGTTTTCCTGTCTGCCGTGTAAACAGGCATATCGATCCCCTTATCCTGCAATACACTATGGACCTGATCGGCTTCCAATGCACTGATCGCATAATACGGATTGTTATTCTCCCTGCTCTTGTCGACCAGTTGGACCAAACGTTCCAGAAGGTCATTGTCAAAATTTCCCCCGGCAGTAATTACAAGTACAAGTGCCGTGCGCTTCTCCTTTAGAATAGAATCCGTAATGGATTGACCTTCTGTGTTGTAAACGGAAAAATCCGAAATCTTGTGGCGAACTCCCGTTGCCACTTTTCTTGTACGTGAGTCTACAAAGGTCCATGTACTGTCAGGGAGGGAATCAAGTGAAAAGATCCCTTCCCTGCCCTGACGGCTATAGATGAGTTCCGTTTTATAGATGTATTCGGGATTGTTACGCGCTTCTTCCAGTAAGGCGCCGATATCGTTACCTACCCTGAATCCCCTGAAATCAACAGGTGGCAGATGCCTGTAGCTGTATATGGACAGGCCGGTGATCATCAATGCAAAGAATATGCATACCGGCCATTCGGCTGCCGGGCTAACTACCGGTGCAGTTCTGTTCCTCTGGAAGAACAGGATTAAGGCAAAAGGATAGAAGATCAGGTTTTTAAAAAATGTCTGCCAATTGGTCAGTTTCACGGCATCCCCAAAACAACCGCAATCCTCGATGGGATCAAATAGGGCCAGATATAAGGTCAGCAAAGTAAAGAAAGACATGAACAGGAATATTCCCCAGGCAGCAGTTTTTTTCCTGAAATCCAGAAGTACCATTACCCCTAGCACAAATTCCAGTGTGGAAAGCGATATCCCGCCAATGAGCGAGAACGGTTCCAAAAAACCGACTCCAAAAGCATTGAAATATTCTGTAAATACCAAGGCGGATCCTACAGGATCGACCGCTTTCACGAAACCCGAAAAAACGAATAACAATCCGATGACCAAACGGGCCGTTCTTCTCATGGGAGATAAGGTTCTATGCGTTTGAATATAACTGTCCAATGTGCCATATTTCCCTTGTCGTCACTGCAGGGTATTATCCTGAAAGAGCTGTCAAGTTTTGCCTGTTCAAGGTAAATATCACGGACACACTGTTGAAAATCCACCGAAGCCTCATGAATATCGTCCTTTCCTTTCAGATATGTACGGTCATCACCCTGCCTCGGGGACTCCAGGTTTTCTTTTACAAAATGTAAAGGGACATCCAGGAACAAATTCACGTCAGGCCGGGGAATGCGGAAATGATCATATTCCATTTGAAAAATAAAATTCCTCAACCGGTCCCTTTCCTCCTTGCTTGCCAGTTTTGCACACTGGAAGGCGATATTGGAGTACACATAGCGGTCCAGAAGCACTATATCTCCGTCTTCAAGCCAGGTTTTTATCTGATTGGCCATCTCTAACCGGTTCCCTGCAAAGAGTAAGGAAACCAGATAAGGATCAACCATATCTATGGCACCGCTGTCCCCGCGTAAAAAACGTGCTATCAACGTCCCGTATACAGGAGTATCGTAACATGGAAAATGCATGAAATGCACAGATTGGCCGCGTTCTTTTAAAAACGCCTCCATGGCTTTCAACTGGGTAGATTTTCCGGCTCCGTCCAAGCCTTCCAAAACAATCAACATAACGTACAAAATTACATAAAAATCTTTTCTTTTTATTTTTATTACTTTTGTTTGTATGAATATCAATTTTCCCGCTATTATGGGTGTGGTCAACTGCACACCCGATTCTTTTTACACCGGTGCACGCACTACGGACCCGGACCGGGCGCTTGACCGTATTGGAAAAATGATCCGGGAAGGTGCCGATATGGTAGATATCGGGGCCTGCTCAACAAGACCCGGTGCAGCATGGCCTTCCGAAAGCCAGGAATGGGAAAGACTGGAACCTGTCCTGAAAAAAGCAAAAGAATTGTTCCCGCAAACTATTTTTTCCATCGATACTTTTCGTCCGTCCATAGTGGAAAAAGCATATTCCATCCTGGGTAAATTCTGGGTTAACGACATTTTTGCCGGAAGCTATGATAAAGCCATGTTGCCTTTGATCTCATCACTGAAACTTCCATGGATCGCCATGCACCAGGAACCTTACGAAGGACCGGAAGGCATTGCCCGTTTTTTTCTAAAAGTATCCCATACTGCGGCAATGCACGAAATCAAAGAATTTTTCCTTGATCCCGGATTTGGTTTTAACAAGGATGTCGATCAGAATTTCCAGGTGATGGAATCACTTCCCTCCCTCGTCCCCAGAAACGAGAAGGGAGAACCGGTTGCCCCTTTACTGGTAGGAATTTCAAGAAAAAGAATGACCTATCTGCCATTAGACATTACCCCCGATGAGGCACTCATAAGCACTTCGGCACTTCACCTGCACTTACTCTTCAAAGGGGCATCCATATTAAGGGTTCATGATGTTTTGCAGGCACGTCAGATGGTTACTCTATATAAAAAAATGAGTATATTTGCTAATTAAACAAATACTTTCTCTATGGAATTCAACCCATTACTGGCAATATCTCCGATCGACGGAAGGTATTATGCCCAAACGGCTCCCCTGAACCGGTATTTCTCCGAATTTGCTCTGATACGTTACAGGCTTCAGGTAGAAGTGGAATATTTCATTGCATTGTGCAAACTGCCTCTTCCCCAGCTCAAGGAAGTGGATTCCAGATGGTATCCCATTCTGCGTAATGTGTACAAGAATTTTTCCATAACCGATGCCAAAGTGATCAAGGCACAGGAAAAGGTTACCAACCACGATGTTAAATCTGTTGAGTATTTTCTGAAAAACAAGATGAAGGCTCTCGGCCTGGGCAAATATTGCGAATTCATCCATTTTGGTCTCACTTCCCAAGATATAAACAACACAGCTATCCCGCTCAGCTTGAAAAACGGGATCCAAAAGGAATATATACCATTGTTACAAAAAACAATAGAAGTGCTGGAAGAAAAGGCCAACGAGTGGGGTCCCATTGCCATGCTTGCCCATACACACGGTCAACCTGCCTCACCTACCCGTCTGGGAAAAGAGATCATGGTCTTTAAAGTCCGGTTGGAGGAACAGCTCAAAAGTCTTGAACAGATCCCTTTTAGTGGAAAATTTGGGGGTTCTACCGGAAATTTCAATGCCCATAACGCAGCCTATCCGCAAATTGACTGGCATAAATTTGCCGCCAAATTCCTAAACAAAACGTTAGGGATACAACGTTCTTTCCCTACCACCCAGATTGAACATTACGACCACTTAGCTGCCCTGTGCCATAACCTGAGCCGTATCAACACCATTTGCATAGACTTATGCCGGGATATGTGGTCCTATATATCTATGAATTACTTTAAGCAACATATAAAGGACCAGGAGATTGGCTCCTCTGCCATGCCTCACAAGATCAACCCAATTGACTTTGAGAATGCAGAAGGAAACTTTGGGGTGGCCAATGCGATTTTCGGTTACCTGGCAGCCAAACTGCCCATTTCACGCCTTCAGCGAGACCTTACCGATTCCACTGTACTGCGTAATCTGGGGGTTCCGTTGGCACATACCCTTCTGGCATTCAAATCGCTCCAAAAGGGATTTGGCAAGGTTCTGTTGAACCGTTCGGCCATAGAAAAGGACCTGGAAGAGAACTGGGCCGTCATTTCTGAGGCCATACAGACCATCCTGAGAAGGGAAAATTACCCCAACCCGTATGAAACACTTAAAGAAATTACCCGTACCAACATGCATATCGATAAGGAATACCTGCACACCTTTATTCGCAGTCTTGACATAAGCCAGGAAGTCAAAGACGAATTGCTGCAAATCACTCCCTCGGGTTATACGGGACATTGATGTGTTATGAAAAAATATATTCTCTTTTTTATTATTTGCCTGGGGCAGACCCTGACATCCCGGGCACAACCGGTAATTTTTGACCATTATTTCACAACCGAACGCCTGCGCGTTGATCTTGTTTTTACAGGAAATGCACATACACAGGATGTGTTCCTGTTATCTCTTCATAAAGAGACACCATGGGCGGGATCCAGATCAGAACTTATCTCACCTTTTTCTTATGGAGAATACCAATACAGGGTGTTTTCGAAGCAAGGTGACCTGATCTTTTCCAGAGGGTTCAGTTCTCTGTTCATGGAATGGAGGACGACCCGGGAAGCCCTTGAAAGGGATAAGGCGTTCAATATGTCTGTCTGGATGCCCTATCCTAAAGACACCGTCATTTTGGAGGTTTCGGAAAGAATTAAGCGGGATGGATCCTACCGGTCCATGAAACAGTTCAAAATTGATCCCGCTGACTGTCTTATTACAAAAGAAAAGGCACTATGTATGCCCGAGACCCTACTGGTAAACGGACCTGTGGAAAACCATGTTGACCTGCTGTTTGTTGCCGAAGGTTACAGGCTGGATGAGCTTGAGAAATTCAGAAGAGATGCCGCCCGTTTCTCTGAATATCTCTTTGAATACGAGCCTTTCCGCTCCCGCCGGGATGATTTCAACATTTGGATACTTCCCCTGGTCTCGGAAGATTCCGGACCTGACATGCCCCAGATTGACCTCTGGACACAAACGGCCTTGGGAAGTACTTTCAACACTTTTTACACAGAACGTTATCTAACCGCCCCGGATTACCTGCTTTTGGCAAATGCCGTATCCGGATCGGCTTTCGATGCTATCTACGTGATCGTAAACACAAAAAAATACGGAGGTGGAGGCATCTACAATTATTACGGATTGAGCATGGCTGACCACCAGATCAGTAAAGAGGTCTTTGTACATGAGTTCGGTCACAGTTTTGCCGGGCTTGCCGATGAATATTATAGTTCTGACGTCGCCTACCTGGATATGTATCCTTTAGATGTGGAGCCCTGGGAACCCAATATCACCACACAAGTGAACTTCAGCTCCAAATGGCAGGATATGATGGGTACTGAAGGTGTCGGATTGTTCGAAGGAGCGGCCTATATGTCAAAAGGAATGTATCGCCCGGCCAAGAATTGCAGGATGCATACCAATAATGCCCCGGGATTTTGTCCCGTATGCCAAAGAGCGATAGAAAGAACGATTGATCATTACACCAAGTGAAATACCGCTTTTTTCTTTTTGATCTGGACAATACTTTATGGGATTTTGAGGAGAATGCCCGGGATTGTATTGTGGAACTGATCCACAGACACGGAGTACAGAAATACATACCTGATCCGGGAAAATTTTATGAACTATACAAAGCCAACAATGTCACATTGTGGGCCCTGTACGAAGCCGGACAGATCACCCAGCAAAAATTACGGCATGTGCGTTTTGAGATTACTTTTGAACAGTCCGGTGTACCGGATGCCACAGTCCTGGGAAGTATTTTCGGGGAGCAGTACCTGGAACTGATGCCGACCAAAACAAAACTGGTGCCTCATGCCCGGGAGGTCCTGGAATATTTGACAGGCAAAGGCTGTAAGATGGCACTGGTGACTAATGGGTTCAAGCAGGTTCAATATCAGAAGGTTCGTAACAGCGGACTGGACCTTTTCTTCGGTAACAGAATATTCATCTCGGAAGAAGTAGGATATCACAAACCCAATCCAAAGATATTCACTTCCGCCATTACTTCCATTAACGGGAAGAAAAAAGAAACCTTAATGGTGGGAGACAATTTCCAGAACGATATTGAAGGGGCGCAGGTCTTTGGTATAGACCAGTTCTATTATAATCCTTCAGGACAACCATGCGACGGTGCTCCTACCTATATGGGAAACGATCTGCGGGATCTGATGGAGCTGGTGAAATAATGAAAACATCCTCATTTTCTTTATGAAAGTAATACTTTTCCCTGGCGAATTTTTCCAGTGAATCCTTATTGGATTGCAATTCCCTGAGGTTGCTTTCGGTTTGTTGTATTTGTTCTTTATAGTATCTTTGTTGGGATTTGTTTTCGGAATATTCACCCAAGGCGCGGACCCATCCTATAAGACTGTTGTTGTCAAAAAAAACGATCCAGACTATGAAAACGAGCGTAACAATAAAATACCTATTCCTGATCAACGCCGGTAAACGGTCATATTTGAAGCGCTCACGCATAGGGGGTGATTTTCCACAAATATAACAGGTTTTTCATTATGCAACCAACATTGGTGATCATGGCAGCCGGCATGGGCAGCCGCTACGGAGGGCTCAAACAGTTTGACGGACTGGGCCCAAACGGCGAAACGATAATGGATTATTCCATCTATGATGCACTCCGGGCAGGATTCGGGAAGATCGTATTTGTTATAAGGGAATCTTTCCGTGAAGAATTCGACCGTGTATGTGTGGCGCGTTACGGATCGCATTTCCCCTTTGAATTTGTTACCCAGGAATTACAGGATATACCCGCTCCATATACTCCTCCTCCGGGCAGGGAAAAACCCTGGGGAACCGGACACGCGTTGCTGGCGACCTCAAAATGTGTCAATACTCCTTTTGGGATCATTAATGCAGACGATTTTTACGGTCGCAATGCATTTGCCGTCCTGGCTGAATTCCTGAAAAGAAAAGATCTTACCCGGGGTTCCTACGCTATGATAGGCTATCGTCTGGAAAATACACTTTCCCCTTCAGGCCCCGTTTCCCGCGGTATTTGCCGCATGGACGAAAACGGACTGCTGACAGACGTGGTAGAACGTTTCAAGATCCGCAAACAGGAGAACGGACAAATTGTCTGTGACATACCTGCAAAAGAAGGAGAAACTGTCAGCATGGAACTGGATGCAGACGATCTGTGTTCCATGAATTGTTGGGGATTTTTACCCGACGTGTATCAAAAGGCGGAACATCTTGTTAAAAAGTTCCTGGCAAATCATGTACATGAAGCTACCTCGGAATACCACTTGCCAACCTTAGTAAATGATATTATTAAATCGGGAGAAGGAACGTGCAGAATACTCCGGAGCAATTCTCATTGGTTTGGAGTAACCTACCGGGAAGACCGGGACGGTGTAGTGGCCAGGCTCGCCAGGCTGCACCGGGAAGGACTGTATCCCGACCCATTATTCCCTTAAACTAATTGTTCTATGAAAAAGTACCTGGACTATTACAGGCCCAAGCTGGGAAAATCCTGGCTCATTATGTTCGTTTTGTTCTGCGGAATGGTTATTACTGTATCGATTATCTCTATAATTAACCAGATCCGTCCCGACACGATCTCCATAACGACGGAAAGCGGATGGAGTACTCTCCTGTTATATGTAATCCCGTTCCTTTTTGTGTTCCTGTATATATATCTAAGAGCAAGGAACGAGTATTATCAGGCAATCAGGACAAACCGTCCTCCCTATCCCCGGCCGGCAGCCAGGTTGGGAAATGTGCCGCTTCCTGTTTTTATTCTTTTACTCCCTGTCATCATTATTTCAGCCAGTTTTATTATTGATCCCCTGACAGAATGGATGGAAATGCCTGAATTCATCAAGGAGACGTTTGCCCTTATGACCGAGAGCAATATCCCGACTCTCATTGCAGTAGTCATCGCAGCTCCGCTCCTCGAAGAATGGCTGCTCAGGGAAATTGCGCTCAAAGGCATGTTGCAACATATGGCACCATGGAAGGCAATCGTATGGTCAGCCATCATGTTTGGGGTTATCCACGCCAATCCCTGGCAGGCTATCCCTGCTTTTCTGATCGGTTGTCTTTTGGGATGGATCTATTACAGAACACGCTCCTACTGGACCTGCGTTGCACTGCATGCTATCAATAACGGCTTTTCATTCCTTCTTGTCGTCCTTTTCCCGGAAATAAGCGAAGATGCATCCCTCAGATCGATCATGAGTGACAAGCACTATTATATCATCCTGGCTATCTCTGTAGTGGTGATGATTCTGACATTGTTATACCTGAATAAAAAACTTGCGCCTGCCCCTTCATTACATATAGCATATGAACAGGACGAATCTGTACCCTCTGAGCTTTAAGCCTATCGTAAAAAACCTCGTATGGGGATCCGAAACATGGGTCCTGAGCGGTCTTAACCAGGATGCTTCGGTAATCCGGAACGGCTTCCTGAAAGGTAACACCATCAATGAGGCTTTGGAGGTATATCTGTCCGATCTGGTAGGTGCCAATGTTTACGATTCCTGCGGAGATGAATTTCCATTATTGATCAAATATTTGACAGTCGACGATTTCCTTTCCGTCCAAGTGCATCCTGACGATAAAAGGGCAGCCGAGATGCATCATGCTTACGGAAAAACAGAAATGTGGTACATCATGGATGCACATCCGGGAGCCAAGATCTATCTTGGTTTTAATAAGGAGATAACGCCCGGTGAGTTTTATTCCCGATGCAAAGATGAAACCTTACCGCAGATAATGAATTGCATTGAGCCAAAGAAAGGTGAATGCTATTACATTCCTGCCGGGTTGATCCACGCCTGCGGAGGAGGACTGACCATTGCCGAGGTGCAGCAGGTATCCGATATCACTTATCGCATTTACGACTGGGGAAGGGAACACAATCCCGCAACGGCCAGGGAGATGCACCTGGAGCTTGCCATAGATTGCATAGATTACAGGAAATACAGCCCATCCCCTACAATATCCGGAGTTTTGGTAGATTCACCCTACTTCTCCGTAAGATTAAAGGATCTGGATCATCCCGACGAATTTGACGGATCTGCCCTGGATAGTTTTATCATCTATCTGGGACTTGATGGATCTTACAAAGTTGAATCGGAAGGGATGACATATGAATCTGCCGGAAATGGCTGTATGCTGATCCCGGCTTCTTTGGATTACTGGAAAATCATACCGGAGGAAAGATGTTCCATCCTGGAGATCACTCGTTAAGGTTCATGATCTGATCCAGTTGACGCCGCTCTTTTTTTGTAGGACGTCCGGTGCCTTTCCGGCGGTATATGACTACCGTTTCACGGGGTTGCTCCAATTTGGCATATTCTTCGGCAGGTGTGATATCACTTGCATACAAAGACACATCCTTTGCCGGCTGGCGTTTATCGACAGGCTCAATCACCAGGTACGAATAATAGACGGAACCTTTTCTGACAACAATTGTATCCCCTTTGCGGACCTCACGGGAAGGCTTTACATCCTGGCCGTTGATTTTGACACGTGAAGAACGGCAGGCATCGGCAGCTTCGGACCTTGTTTTAAAGACCCTGATCGCCCAAAGATATTTATCCATTCTCATTTGACTAGATCCCCTGAGCTTGCAGTATTGACCTGGTTCATAGCCTTTTCAATTCCCTGTCTGATGAACAACTGGAGGGATTCTATTGCATGGTTACAAACAAAAGGCAGCTCTTTCTTTTCTTCTCCGGTCCACTGACTCAGGACATAATCTGCCTGATATCCCCTCGGAAAATCATCTCCTACCCCAATCCGTAACCGGGCATATTCTTCCGTGCCGAGTGTCATGGAAATATGTTTTAATCCGTTATGACCGCCGTCGCTACCGCGGGCTCTTAATCTGATCTTGCCAAAAGGAAGTGCCACATCGTCCAGAACAATCACGATATTCTCCAGGGCGATCCGTTCCTCCTTCATCCAGTAACGAACGGCTTTTCCGCTAAGATTGACATAAGTGGAGGGTTTTAGGAGCCATATCTCCTTCCCGGCATATCTTACCTGTGCCAGTGAACCGTACCGCAATGTGGTAAAATCCGTTTTATGTAATGCAGCCCAGGCCTCCAGAACCGTAAAACCAATATTGTGACGCGTACCGACATATTCGGTCCCAATATTTCCCAGTCCTGTAACAAGATAAGACATGACAGAAAAATTGCCTAAGCTTCTTCAGGCGTTTCAGTCGTTTCAGTCGTTTCGGCCGTTTCAGCAGTTTCCTCTGCTTCAGCTGCAGCAGAAGCGGAAGTAGAAGCCCTGGTCATCTTGACCATACAGACTATAGTGCTCTTTGGATCCAATATCTGTATCTTATCGTACTTCAGATCACCTGCTCTAATGGACTTGCCCAGTTCAAGATTTGTGATATCTATTTCAAGTGAGTCGGGCAGATCTTTCAAAAAGGCACGTACGTACAGTTTCCTGTTCAGGATCTGCAATTTACCTCCCTGACGGACCCCTTCTGCATTGCCTGATATGGCTACCGGAACCTGTATAGAGACAGGTTTGTCAGGATCGATAGCCAGGAAATCCAGGTGGAGCACCCTGTCTGTAACAGGATGGAATTGTGCATCGTGCAGGATGCACAGATGGTTTTTGCCTTCCACATTGAGGGAAATAATATAGGAATCCGGCGTATAGATCAGGCCCTTCAAATCTTTCTCACAAATAGAGAAATGGATATTTTCTTTTTGATTACCATACAGAACGCACGGTACAAGACCTTCTTTGCGCAACTGTTTTACTGCATTTTTTGTAAAATTGCCACGTTCCCGGGCATTGATCTCAAATTGTTTCATTGATGTGTGTTTAGTTAATAGTGTTACTCAACCCGGGACTGTTCCCGGATCCCATGGCACCTTACTAAAGGTCCTTCAGGAGCGCGCAAAAGTAATTAAAATCCCGGAGTTTGCAAAATCATTTAGATACGGGAATCCATTTAAGGTATTTGTTCCAGGACGTAGCTTGAAAAGCAGTCTGTGTCCTAGGTAACACCTGAGTAGGAAGATAAGCTGCCAGTCCCGAATAATGTTTTATTGGAATTGTAATGAAGTTTTCCGTTGTTTTTTTATAGACGACCGTTTTGTTCAATATTGTCCTGAAGTTCTCATAATCTTCTGCATGACCCAACATACCGGCCATCTGGTCAATATCCCAAAACACATGCTCTGTAAGACGATCATAGGTCTGTAATTCAGATCTATCTATTTCTTGCGGATCCATTCCGCCGTTTTTGATCAATGTTTTGAAAGCCCGCGCCAAACCTTGAATATGTTCGGTCCTTACCAGCGATATGGTGGCGGAACGGTTATATCCGGTCTTTGAATCGTATTTATTAAAATAGGCATCACACAGAGCGGTCAAACTGGTCTGCCCTCTGTATGGGAACAGGACCGATGTCAACCGGTCATACGGATATCCCGTATCAATGATCTCTGCCGGGGATCCCAGGATATAATCACATGCATCCTTTAGCTGATAATAAGTTTGAATGTCGGCCATCAGGCAGGCATCAAAGCAAATGTACTCGTGATGATAATCGCTTAAAGCGGCGACAAGATCCGGGATCTCCATTTCTGTCTTTCCGTCCTGTCCAAACGTTTTAGTCCGCGGATAGGCAGGATCATTTATATCATACTCAAATGCAGGTATCTCCGACAAAGGCTTTACGGAATACCGCGGTATTTCACCGTATAATCCCTTTGGAAGCCAACCGGTACCATGTGACCACAAGATGAGCCCGTAGGTATCTGCAGGACATTTATCCCTTGCATGATCGATAGCCTGTTTTAAGACCTCCGGCAGGGCTGAGTTCACAGATCCGTACCGGTACAACGTATCAAGCACCGGAGTTTTGTTCTTTGTCTTTATCCTGATAAGAAAAGCACCTTTATGAGTCCTGTCCGTAAATACGAACAGGGCATGATCAGACGGAACGAAAGAATTAACGATCAATTCGTCCATGTTCTCTGCGGCCAGATCGGACAAGGTGTTGTCAGCGGCCATATATACCAGCAGATTATGTCGGTACCAGGGTATGATACATCTCTGACAGGCCGTCAGAAACAGGCATAATACGGATAGGTATAATAATTTAAACCTATTCATAGTGTAAAGATAATCCTTTTTTCTATCTTTGTATGTAAGATAAACCATCATAAAACAATAGTATTATGAAAAGTTCACATGTATTTGCTTTCCTGGGTGGTGCCCTGATAGGTGCCACACTGGCACTGCTGTTCGCTCCTGCCAAGGGGAGTGAAACAAGGGAAAAGATCAAAGAGACCATTGACAAGGGAGTCGGAGAGATCAAAAAAGAATACCACAAACATTTTCCCAAGAATCAAGAAGAAGGCTTGGAAGCATAAAGTAAGACGCAATGAATATCAAAAGATCGGTTAAGGAATACCTTGGACTGAAATCAGATGCGTTTAAATTGGGATTGGTCGAGAACTTCAGCCTGGTGATAAACCAGTTTCTCGGCACCCTTCTGCTAATACTCGTTCTACTTACTGCATTGGTTTTCATTGCAACGGGAACCAATAAGTGGCTGGGTATGGTACTGGACAACGCAGTTGCCGCTTCTTTTATAACAGGAGGTTTTTTTCTGCTGTTGTTCTTTATCCTGTTCCTTTTGCGAAAGAAATTGTTCATTAATAGCTTTGTCAGGTTATTCGCAAAAATGTTCTTTGAAGAAAAAGACCCCAATGTCAGGGAGAATTAGCCTATGAAAAGCAGAAAGACCATATATTCGCGAATAACTACCATTGAACAGCTCAGGGCAGAACGCAATTCACTGGAATGGCATATCAAAGGTCTGGAAAACCGTATAAAGGACAGCATCCCTGCCAGACTTACCGACGGAAAGTTTGTTCCTTCCGAGGGCAGCGGATTTCTTTCCTGGCTTCCTGTACTCATACCCGTTGCCATTACTGCCTTTACCCTTGTGCGACATCTAAACCGATGTGTGCAAAAAATCCGTAACCGTTAGTATAACAATGAAAACAATGAAAATTGCCTTTGCCTGCCTTGCAGGCATCGCAGGGTTGTCCTGTACACAGAACAACAAAGAAATTACAAAACAGGAAACAGAATTCAAATATCTCGTAGACGAATTTGCAGATATAAAGATCATGCGTTATAAAGTGCCCGGATGGGACGATCTCACGTTGGATCAGAAGTCGTTTATTTATTATATGGGAGAAGCTGCAAAATGTGGAAGAGATATATTCTGGGACCAGAATTTCAGACATAATCTGGTAGTAAGAAAATGCCTGGAAAGTATCCTTGAAACATATACGGGAGACAGGGAAACAGATGAATTCAAAGAATTCCTCATCTATGCAAAACGTGTTTTTTTCAGTAATGGCATTCACCATCATTATGCAGAAGAGAAGATCCTGCCCGGTTGTTCGGCTGATTATATCAGACATCTTCTTGAAAATTCAGAAATATCCGCCAAGGTCAATTCTATGGTTGATCTGATGTGTGATCCGGATCTTTTTAAAATGAGAAAAAGCGATGGGAAAAAAGGCGATTTGCTGCTCAGTTCGTCAACTAATTTTTACAGCGGTGTGAGTAGAAAAGAAGCTGAGACCTTTTACATCGCAAAAGAAGATCCCACAAATCAGCGTCCCGTGGAATACGGACTTAACAGCAGGCTGGTCAAGAGGAATGGAAAGATTACAGAGGAAACCTATAAAGTCAACGGGCTATACGGCCCGGCAATCAGTCAAATCTGCTTATGGCTGGAAAAAGCAGCATCGGTAGCGGAAAGCCCCGAACAAGCATCCTATATCAGGACCTTGATTGACTACTATAAAAAGGGTGACCTGGCTTTGTGGGATTCTTTCAATGTTGCATGGGTTCAGGATACGGACACATTTGTGGATTTCATAAACGGATTCATAGAAGTGTACGGAGATCCCCTGGGAAGAAAAGGATCCTGGGAAGGGAATGTGAACTTTGTCGATAGGGAGGCTTCCCGCAGGACGGCTATCATAAGTGACAATGCACAATGGTTTGAGGACAACTCCCCCATTGATCCCCGTTTCAGGAAAGAAAAGGTCACCGGAGTTTCGGCAAAGGTAATTAACGTTGCCATGTTGGGAGGAGATTGTTATCCTTCCACTCCCATTGGTATCAACCTGCCAAATTCCGACTGGATAAGAAAGGAATACGGATCCAAATCCGTAACCATTGCCAACATAACCAATGCTTACGCTAAAGCGGCAGAGGAATCCCCAAAGAATATGCTGGATGAATTTTCATGGGATCAGGAAGAGGTGGCATTTTTGAAAAAATACGGAACCCTTACCGGAGACCTGCATACCGACCTGCACGAATGCCTGGGACATGGTTCCGGACAGTTATTGCCGGGTGTGTCACCCAATGCACTGGGAGATTTCAGTTCAGTCCTCGAAGAAGCCCGGGCAGATCTTTTCGCTTTGTATTACCTGGCCGATCCCAAACTGGTGGAACTGGGTGTTTTACCGGATACCGTTGCCTATAAGGCCGAATACATCAATTATATCCGAAACGGATTGTTCACCCAGCTTGTCCGCATTGAACCGGGCAGGAACATCACCCAGGCACATATGCAGTGCCGCCAGCTTATAGCTACATGGGCTATGCGTAATGGGAATATCATAGAAAAGAAGATCAGGGATGGAAAAACTTATTTTGCGATCAATGATTTTGAAGGCCTCCGTCAACTGTTCGCTTCATTGCTGCGTGAGATACAACGGATCAAATCCGAAGGAGATTACAAGGCAGGCAAAGCATTGGTAGAACAATACGCCGTACGGGTTGATCAGGATCTGCACAAAGAAGTCCTGGAACGTTATGCCGCCCTCAATCTGAAACCTTACGGCGGCTTCCTCAATCCCGACATCATTCCCGTATATAACAAAAAAGGAAAGCTCAAGGACCTGAAGCTGGAATATGCCGACGATTTCCTCCAACAGCAACTATCCTATGGAAAAGCTTACGGTTTTTTGTAGTTGAACAATTTCTTCCACACTTACCTCAATCGTACTCCATATGACAGGAGTAAACAGATTGAGGAAGGATTCCGGTCGTACGATCTGTTCCATTGGTGCAAGAAGAGAGAATTAGTGGCACATAAAAGGGTGACTAAAAAGTCAAACAGACTTTAATGTCGCCCTCCCTTTTACTTTCAAAATAAAACCTTAAATCCCACAAACAACATTCTGGGAGTCATAGGCCCATAGACATAAGCTGATGCCCTTCCGGGACCGGTATCGAAATCTTTCTGATAGGAGTTAAGCATATTTTTCACGCCCGCATTAAATTGTATCTGAGTAGCCTCATAAACAGGGAATTTATAGCTCGCGCTTAGATTTAACTCAAAAAATGAGGGGGTGGTTTCAGTTATATTCACTTTTGAAAAAATGTGAACGCCCTCCTCCCCATCTCCTGCTTCGTGCGGAACGAGCATATTGCCGGTATATTTTCCGGAAAGTGATGTAGATAGTTTGTCAGTGGCGTTCCAGGTGACCGTAAAATAGGCGTATGAGTTTGGTGTACGCATAAATCTTCGCGTGGCAACCACCTTATCCAATTCCTTCTCTTCAGCAGTCTCAGGCTCCCACCATTTGCGCTCATTGTCGTATAGACTCCTCTGAAGGGTAAGTCCGGCTTGCAAATCAAAAATATTCCTGTAGGTCATCCTCCCTTCGAGGTTTACCCCGTAAATATTCGCACCGTGCTCATCATTCTCAATCAGAATCTCATTTCCTGTTTTCACATCAGTAAACGGATTATTCAAACGAGTAAAAAATCCTTCAATCAGGGTATTACATTACCTAACTTATAATAAAAGTCTGAGGAGGCTCTTAGATTTATGCCCTCTATAGTGTTATAACGCACATTGACTCTTGGAACGAAAATGGCATTTTTCACCAAATTATGTTTATCCACGCGCCCGCCAAGCAACAAACTCCATTTATGGGTTTTCCATTCATTTTGAAGGAAGAACCCAAGGTTTTTAGTCCTTTGAGAAATGGGATTTTTCCGATAACCGCTTTCATCTTCTAAGTTGCTACCGTTAAACTCTATTCCCATAGTTAAATCGGCAGGCATAAACCACAACCTATCAAACGAGTGTATATAGTGACCCCCTATTTGATAAGTCAACTCTGTGGTCTCTCCAAAAGTATTTTTCCCAAAATCACAAACCGACTCTTTGGGTGGACCAACTATTCTCTTAAAAAGACCCTCTTTAGCGACTTTATTTAGAAAATTGCACAACTAATTGTGCAATTTTTTATAAAACTGCTTGTTTTGTTGTGCAATTTGCCTATATTTGTAAAAAATCAAGACAACAATAAATGAAGGCACTTTATCAGAAATTTGAGACACTTTTACTCAATATAACACTGGATTTCAAACGTTATTTGTATGAAGAAATAGCGTGGGAAAGCCGTATGGTCGGGATTATCGGCGGTCGTGGCGTTGGCAAAACCACGATGATTCTACAAAGAATAAAGGAACACTTGAGTGTTAAAAACACGTTATATGTTTCGGCAGACGACATGTATTTCAGCAAGCATAAGTTGATAAATTTGGCTGATGAGTTTTATAAAAATGCAGGCGAATATCTCTTTATCGATGAAATACATAAATATGCCAATTGGTCTGAGGAACTAAAAAACATTTACGACTCCTACCCTAAATTAAAAGTTGTATTTACGGGTTCCTCCATATTGGATATACTGAAAGGCACTACCGACCTAAGCCGCCGTGCCATTATTTATAAATTACAAGGACTTTCGTTTCGTGAATATCTAAAACTCTTTCACGGCTACGATGTACCTGTATATTCGTTGAAGCAAATCATCAACAATGAGATAAAGCTCCCCGAAATAGAGCATCCCCTACCACTTTTCAAGGACTATTTGAAACGCGGCTATTATCCTTTCGGAATTGAAAACGAGGTGCACATACGCTTGGGACAAGTTATCGTACAGACATTGGAAACAGACATTCCGCAATATGCCAAACTCAACGTAGGGACTGCACGAAAGTTAAAACACTTACTTTCCATCATTGCTGAAAGCGTCCCATTTAAGCCCAACTTCACTAAAACAGCCGAAATGATTGGTGTGAGCAGAAACTCCCTGGACGACTATTTCCTATATATGGAACAAGCCGGACTTATCGCACAACTTCGCGATGAAACAGGAGGCATCCGTGGGTTAGGAAAAGTCGATAAAGTCTATCTGGACAATACCAACATCATTTATAACTTGGTCGGCGACAAATCGGAGAAAGGAAATATCAGAGAAACATTTTTCTTCAACCAGATGCGCCTGAAAAATGAAATTATTTCAGCCAAAAAAGCCGACTTTATAGTAAATGAATACACATTTGAAATAGGCGGCAAAAACAAACAACAACATCAGATAGAAAAAGACGGCAAATCGTTCATAGTGAAAGATGACATCGAATTTGGCTACCTCAACGTCATCCCGCTTTGGGCATTCGGGCTGAATTATTGAAAACAATTCAAAGAACTTTAAAGGGACGGTGCCATATCTCAATCGGAAATAAGTTCAAATCCGTAGAAATGATGGTGTCTATGGCAAACTAGACTGTGAAATATCACGTTCAAAGCCATATCTATGATGAAAATACTACTCTGAGTCGAAAAATCAGTAAACGGGAAATTATATTGACAGTTATACTAAAACTGTCAGAAATAGTGTATAATAAAAGAAACCGACTAAAATACTTTTTAGTCGGCCTCTTTTATTTAAAGGATACAGCTAATTAAAAGCTCTATTTAACTCCGGTCCGTGTATCGAACCACATTTTCTTTCCCCAGAACTCATCAACAACATCCGCCATCGAAGCTGCCGAATTGTCCCCGTTCAACGATTTTTCAATGATCGGATACGGGTAACGTAGCGGAGGAGTATTATGTCCTGAGTAACCGCATTCTGCCATAGAGCGGGCAATATGGTGCGTTGTGGGAATTCCTGTTTTTCTATACAATGACCAGGCTTCCATTCCTTGTTTAAACAAGCATATCCACTCCTGGAGGTAGATCTGATCCAAGGATCCGTCAAAAGCAGCTTTTCCGGCCAGGTACTCTGCTGCCTGGGAACTGACTCCGTTCTCTTCCAGCGACACGGTTATACCTGTTTCATAGGCATTTCTGGCAGATACCCCGGCATTCCAGCCGCGGACAGCAGCTTCTGCCAGGTGAAAGTGGGTTTCAGCTGCACGATAGATAGCGGAAAAACCGCCCATATCTTCACGGAAACGCGTCCCAATCAGGGAATATTTCATGGCGTGACCGACAGTGATGGAATTGGGTCCGCCTATCTCGCAACCTACATATTCACCATATCCGTTGGGCTGAGCATAAACAGGAAGACGGGGATCATCCAGATCTTTCATGACATCAACAAGAATATCGGAGATGCAATGGTCGTCACGGCTACGAAAATCATCTGCCCAGGGTTCATAGTAAGGAGATGCTCCCGGCCAGAAGAAAAATGCATTCTGGCTATTTTCCTTTATCAGGGGATATTTGGAAGGATTCGAGGTGATCTCTTCTACAACCTGCTTTGACAGTGAGGAATTCGCATTGGCAATACGCAGAGCCATACGCAGTCGGATTGAATTGGCCAGTCGAAGCCATGCTTTTGTATCACCAAAGTAAAGGATATCACCGGCCCCCAGGTCGTCGTTACCTCCCCGGTTCAAACCGTCCGCTGCTTCTTTCAGCAGGTTCATCAGAGCCGGATAAATCTCTTCCTGGGTATCGTATTTGGGAGAAACAACGCCATTTTCAAGCTGGATAGCTTCCGAATAGGGCAGATCACGCCATCTGTCCGTACCCAACTGCATTATAACGGCTTCCCATATCTTCGCGACACTGGCCATATTGGTCAGGTTTTCTGCCTCGGCTCTATCCCTGATATCCCTGACGTTATTCAGGATCCTGTACAAATTGGTCCAGTTATTTAAAATCACGGTAGCACGACTTACGTAACGGGCCTCGTCAATATATTGCTTTTTTGCCAGGTGGCCGCCATACGTGCTGGGTTCATTCATATCTGCCCAGGGATCGAAGTGCGTACTGCATGTATTCCGTATGCAATAGGCCAATATGTTGGTTATTGGAACATCGGCAGATCTGTTGGGGTCTGTGTTGATTTCTTTAAAATCTTTTGTACACCCCATTAATAGAACACCGAATACGGCGATCACGGATAATTTAAGTATTTGTGTTTTCATATTATACATTTTTTAGGGGTTAGAAAGTAATACCAACTTTGAGACCTAAACTCCTTGTCGGCAAGTAAGCATTGGATTCAAAACCCACACCGCTGTTTCCGGAATTCGTACTCGATTCCGGATCGGTCCTGGCAATATTGGATTTATGCAGCCAAAGAATGGCAACGTTGTTACCCACTATGGAAACATTAAATGCCTTGACAAGATTGCTTCTTGTGATCTTTGAAGCCGGTATGGTATAGGTGATATGGAAATCCTTCAGTTTCAGGTAAGATCCGTCAAATACAGAGAAAGAACGGTTGCTGTAAAAATCTGCAAAGGCAGAAGTCGGAGCAACTACAATATCGTTAACGGAACCATCCTCTTTCACGAATTTCCTGTCTGGGAAAATGTCTTTTCCAAATACGACGCCGTTTTCACGAATGTTATTGGCTGCCGTATATTCATAAATACCGGTATAGCTTCCGAACATCTGGGATACGGAGAAAACGTCTCCACCTTTACGGAAATCAAACATAAATCCGAAAGAAAGGTCTTTCCAAACGAAATTCATACTCAGACCTGCTATCCAGTCGGGATTGACATTACCCAATATCTTGGCTTCGCGTTTTGCCCTTCCGTTAGCTCCTACTATGATATTTCCATTATCGTCCATTACCGATCCCGTCCCGTATATGGCACCCCAGGGTTCTCCCTTACGTGCCTGGGTATATACCGACCATGAAGAACCAAGTGTATAGACATCTATAAATTGTTTGGATTCTTCATTCTCATACAGATAAAGGATCTTGCTCTTATCCTTAGACCAGTTTAAGGTTATATTCCAGTTGAATGTGCTTGTCCTTATGGGATTAGCTCTCAATTGAAGTTCAATACCCTTATTGTTGATTTTACCGGCATTGATCAGCATGGAACTATAGCCTGTCGATCTGGAAACTTCGACAGAAAGTATCTGATCGGTAGTATTCTTATTGTATAATGCCAGGTCAAATCCAAGTCGGTTCTCAAGGAAATTGGCTTCCAGCCCTATTTCCGATGTTTCAACGGATTCAGGTCTCAGACCTGCAGGCGGATAAGTCGTAGGATTGTAAAACTGACCAGCACCATGGATGTTATATCCAACAGACGAGTAATACCTGTCTGTCTGGTAGGCCGAAGTCCCGGCACCAACCTTTGCCCAGCCCCCACGAATCTTCAGGAATTCGATCACCGATCCTTTGATGAAGG
The DNA here is from genome assembly GCA_002071175.1 of Bacteroidetes bacterium ADurb.Bin037. Taxonomy (GTDB): domain Bacteria; phylum Bacteroidota; class Bacteroidia; order Bacteroidales; family UBA932; genus DMER64. Next base: position 168,025 of record MWER01000016.1, on the reverse strand, counting down.
GGAATGTTTCCGTAAGTATCCAGCTACCCGATACGGAAGGATAAAAGAACGGATCGGCTATGGTCGAACTCCAGTCGTTACGAACAGAAGCATCTAAATAGAGCATCCCCTTAAATCCGAGTGAAAGGTTGGCATACACCGAATTTTCACGGATATGCGAACCACCCATCGAAGTACCCGGACTACCGTCAACATTGGATATTGTGAACAGTCCCGGCACAATCAGGGCTCCTGCAGAAAGTGAAGATGTCTGGTAATTAAGATCCCTGTAGTTTGCTCCAACTACAGCGCTTATATTAAACAGGTTATCACCGAAAGTCTTGTTAAAATAGGCCAAAAAGTCTGCGTTTAATTCCGCAAATTTTCTGTTATACGACCAGAAACCGCCATCCGGATAATCGGTATTGTAAAGGACTACCTGTTTGGTATATGTGTCGTAATAATCATAACCTACGCGACCTTCGAATTTCAGCCAGCTTGTAGGTTTGATCCACAAAGAAGCTTTTCCGAAAAACCGGTTACGTTCAAAGTTGTTTGTGTTATAATGCATTGTATAATAGGGGTTCTGATGGTAATCCGGGCACCAGCTGTAGGGTTTTCCCGTATAAGGATCATTGCCCTTATCATACATTTCCTTTAAGGAGTGCATATTGACCTGCCTGCCAAACCACTGAAGTATAGACTGCATAGGGTTCCCTGAAGCGTAAGCACCTTGGGGAAGGTTGTCACTCTGTGTCCTGGTATAGTTCATACCCAGATCAAATGAAATGTATTTATTGACATCAACATTGGTGTTAACCTGTGCTGAAACACGTTTTTGGTCCGTATTGGGAAGTGTTCCCTTTTGATCTCTGAAGCCCAACGATGCCCGCGTGGTAGCTTTGGTCCCTCGCGTAACCACAGCTATATTATGGCTCTGTGAGAATCCTGTCTGGAAGAAACTCTTGATATTATCAGGATGGGAGACCCAAGGAGTAGCTTTGTGAACTCCGTCTACAACCGGACTATCCCACTGTGGGATATTCAGACCTATATCAAGACGCGGTCCCCAGCTTTCATCTGCTCCAAAATAATTGTCAAGACTGGTAAAACCGAGTTCATTATAGACCCAATCCTGGTAAGTCCCCTGATAAGGTGTGCCTTTGTCTGCCAGTTTCTTCTTAAATTGCGTAAAATAATATTCTGCGCCTTCATAACCCTGTCCGTAAAGATTCTGAAGCGGAGGTATGTTGTAAACATTATCAACGGTAAAGCTGCCGTTGTATGTTACGGATACGCCTTCCCTTGCCGATTTTCCGGATTTGGTCGTAATAAGAATTACACCGTTACCTGCACGCATTCCATACAAGGCTGCAGAACCACCTTTCAGTACGGATACACTCTCAATATCCTCGGGATTGATATCGTATAATCCCGAACCGTAGTTAACAGCACTCACCATATAATTGTCGTTTGCGATGGGTATCCCATCCACTACAATCATAGGTTCGTTACTACTCAGAGAAGAGTTACCGCGGACCACAATACGTGATGATGCCCCTATGGCACCGCCGGCCTGCGTAACCTGCATCCCTGCAACACGCCCGGAAAGTGCCGAAGACAAGTTCATGTGACCCTGTTTGGTGATCTCTTCTGCTTTGACATCCTGGATGGCTGCCCCAATGGATTTCCTTTCTCTTGTAATACCAAGGGCTGTCACAACAACCTCTTCCAGAACATTTGAGTCACTCATTTCTACATTGATCACTGAACGGTTGTTCACCGCCACCTCTACGCTCACGTACCCTACATAAGTTACGATGAGTGTTGCGTCAGGGGCACATGTGACAGTAAAGTTCCCCTGACTGTCAGTAACATGTGCAGTGCGTTCTCCCTGTACAACAATCGTTGCACCAGGAAGCGGCTGACCATCAGCCGCATCCGTAACCTTTCCCGTTACCTGGATATTCTGTGCCATGACCAAGGAACAGAATCCCATGAACAGGAAAGTTAGGATAGTTTTGGTTTTTTTCATCTTAATGAAGTTAGGTTAGAAAATTTAGGTTAAAAATGTATTCAAAAGTATGGAATTCCATAATAAAAAGCAACATTCGGAATTAAAAATTTTTTGTTTGAAGTGTTTATTCTGTTTTATTTATACTTTTTTTTATGATTTTTTCTATGAATAAGCAGATTTTTCTTGCCTGCTTTTTAACCAATAAAAGAGTCCGGTTCCCATAAGCTATTACGGCTTGTATCTAAACGAAATTATATCTGGAGTTTGTTTTTCGCGATGCAAAACAATTTATGAAACTTACTCACTATCAGACTCACAACAAAGAAGTCTTGTTGTTTATTCCTAACGATTCGCTATCTTCCGTCAACATGGCAAGAGTATATGTCAGAAAACAGGGCTTAGGTTATCTGTCAGAATCAGCAAAACCCTTCTTGCATAACACTGCCGTGGTAAATCATAATATATAATGTCCGGAATACAACCCCACTTGCTACTAAATAACACTATTTTCCAAGAACTATTATTCTATGGAGTTCATACCGTATACTCGTAAAGAGTTTTAACGAGCTATTACACATTTTTCTAAACAAATTATTAATTACATGTAATCTGCTGATAACTATTGAAAACAATTTGTCAAACCCTTGTTTTTCTCAAACAATATGGTTATATTCGTGACTGTATAAAAGATTCATTTTCATGGAAAAAGAGTCATTGAGATCAAGGTGAAAAGAATGGGGAATACTATATCCTGCCTTATAATCTTAATTTGACCACATTCTCTTTGTTGACCGCATTCTTTATGAATGCTTTGTTGTAATATGTTCCTCGTTTTCTCATGTTGCATAAAATTAAATTTTTATGCTTAATTCTGTGTCCCAGCTAGATTAGCAACTCCAGACCATCATGGTAATAAACATAGAGAAGTTAGATTATATTTATTAATCTTTAAACAAAAAATCATGAAAAAAATATTTTTAATAATAACTATGTGTTTGGGCTTTTCATTTATAGGATTAACTACTCTTAATGCCCAACCAATTGATGTTATAGCTGATATTGATCCTGATGGATATGGTGGTGGAATAGGTCTAGTTGGGGATGTTAATTCCGGTTATTATATAACGTATGAAGACCTTCTAATGATAAGGGCTGATTATGAAAAACAACCAAATGGATATTATGATGTATCAATAAGTATAATACCCTATGGCCCATTTTCATATACTATAAATGTAACAGATGTTATCTCGTATTATAATACTTTACCAGGAGGTAATGGCTTTTGGTTCTCTGTAAGTGGATATTGGAACGATGGTACTTATTATTATCCATTTTACGTTTACCGAGAAATTGAATTTTAAAATAAATCTTATTTAGTATTACTCAAAATAATCTAACTTCTTCTTTTTTAACTTACTAAACCATTGTTGTTCAATAATAATCAGTTTTATCTTAAAGTAGTATTTAAAATTATGTGTATTAAGCCTATAACACCCCCATAAACTCAGACCATGTGATAAGTTTACAAAAACGATTAAATATATGTCAACAACAAGCAGAAAGCACAGTGCTGCCTTTAAGGGTAGTCATCGAGGAAATTAAAGAACAGTAGATATTAAGTTAACTGGCACTTCTACGCTCACATACCGCACATAAGTTACGATAAGGGTTGCATCAGGGGCACATTATGACAGTAAAGTTCTCCTGACTATTGGTAATATGTACAATGAGCTCTCCCTGTACAACAATCGTTACACCAGGAAGTGGCTGACCATCAGTCGCTTCCATAACCCTTCCTGCTGTCTATATGTTAAGAATTCCATAATAAAAAGCAACATTCGGGATTAAAAATTTTTTGTTTGAAGTGTTTATTCTGTTTTATTTATACTTTTTTTATGATTTACTATACTTGAGCAGATCATTTCTTATCTGCTCTTTAACCAATAAAAGGACACGGTCCCTATATGTAAAAACAGCCTATATATCTAAGAGATTCTAACAAAAAAGGGGTTCCTATTCAAAAATTTGTATATTTCAAGAAAAAAATATATATCTTTGTTAGCTACATATGCAAAATAAACAAACCCTATAAACTATTTATTAACCTAAAAAAAAGACAGATGAAAAAAATCCTTTTGTTGACTTTGTCAGTCATAATGGGGTTCACAGCACTGTTTGCCCAACAGAGGGTGACCGGAACGGTTACTTCCTCTGAAGACGGCGCTCCAATACCCTATGTGACAGTAGTTGTGGCAGGAACAACTATTACCTCTCAAACGAATCTGGATGGCGTTTATTCAATTAACGTTCCAGTTGGCAGCAACACACTCCGCTTCACTTTTGTAGGTATGCAGACGGTCGTTGCTGAGATCAATGGCAGAGCGGTGGTTGATGTTGTTATGTATCCCGACGCCATAGCATTGGAAGATGTTGTGGTAGTCGCATACGGTACAGCAAAGAAAGAATCACTGACCGGTTCTGCAACAGTTCTGGATAGTGAAAAATTATCCAAACGCGTTGTGTCCAACGTAACCAAAGCTTTGGACGGCCTTTCCACCGGGGTTATCACCACATCCGGTTCGGGGCAACCCGGTTCGGGATCCTCTGTGATTATCCGTGGATACGGTTCCATCAATGCAAGCCGGACTCCGTTGTATGTTGTAGACGGAATCCCTTTCGACGGTTCACTGAATTCTATTAATCCTGCAGATATAGAAAGCATGACCGTTTTAAAAGATGCTTCCTCGGGAGCCCTGTACGGTGCACGTGGAGCCAACGGTGTCATCATGATCACTACAAAGAGGGCAACTTCGGAAAAAGTAAACATTATCTATAACGGTAGCGCAGGTATTTCCAACCGTGCCCTAAAACGTTATGACGTGGTAGACCAAAGGGACTACGTAAATATGACCTTTGAATCATTGCGTAACGCATACGCTTTTGATAACGGATACCCTTGGGAAGTAGCATCACAAAATGCCATGAGAGACTTGGCAAGCACCCTGGGGGGAGAAATTTACAATCCCTTTAAGAACTACACATGGGCAACCGTGATAGACCCGGCAACCGGAGCTGTCAGGGACGATGCCGTATCGGCCTGGGACGAGAACTGGATGGACGAGATTACCCACCTGAATGCATTCAGGCACGAACACCAGGTCACTGTAGCCGGCGGCAGCGCCAAGACCAAAGCCCTGTTATCTCTCGGATTCCTGGATGAAGACGGTATTTTGAAGACTACCAACTTCAAACGTTTCTCCGGCCGTGCCAATGTGGACAGCCAAGTAAACGACTGGGTAAAAGCAGGATTGAACCTGTCCACATCCTTGACAACTTCCAATTATTCGGGCTACTCGGGATCTGCTTATGCCAACGTATGGTACAGCGCCCAGTTCCTGGCTCCTATTTACCCCGTATGGCTTAAAGACGAAGCCGGGAAGGATCTGCTCGACGAGCTTGGGAACAGACAACTTGACTACGGAAAAACCCGTCCCACTCTGAACGACTTCAGTTGTGTCGGTACACTTTACGATGACAAGTTCCTCCACACGGGAGACAACGTCAGCGGCCGTACCTTCCTGGCCATCGGATCGGATCAAAACAGTGCCGGATGGCTTAAAGGCCTTAAACTGACGGCAAACTTCGGATTTGACTACGTATCCTCCAGTAGCACAACGTTTTATAACTTGTACCATGGGAACGCCGCCAGCTCCAACGGACGTCTTACCAAGAGCGTAGGCCGCACGTTCAGCTTTACCTTGAACCAATTGCTGACATGGGACCGCAGCTTTGGCGACCATACCATTAACTTGCTTGCAGGTCATGAGTACTACAACTACTCCTACAATTATCTGACAGCACAAAAAACCAACCTGGTTGACGGAATCCTGGAACTGCGTCCCGGAACGACTATCACTAACGCCGACTCCTATTCCAGTGCATACAAGATAGAATCATACCTGTCCCGTTTGAATTACAACTTCAAGGAAAGGTATTATTTTTCGGCTTCTTTCCGTACAGACGGTACTTCCCGTTTCTATAAAGACAGCCGTTGGGGTAACTTCTGGTCTGTAGGTGCTAACTGGCGCATTTCTCAGGAAAACTTCATGAGGAACGTATCCTGGATTAACAACCTGGCACTGAAAGTCAGCTATGGAGTTCAGGGTAACGACGACCTGGGCACCTTTTATGCATGGCAGAGTTTCTACAGCCTCTCCTATCCCAACGCAGGTTTTATAGGAGCCATGATCTCTTCTTTGGAAAACAAAGACCTTAGATGGGAAAAGAACGCAAACTTCAATGTTGGACTGGATGCCAGGTTATTTGGCGGACGGATCGATTTCAGTTTTGAATACTTCAACCGTCTGACTTCAGATATGTTGCTGAGCTATCCTATGGCACTTTCCACCGGCTTTACCGGATACGATGCCAACGTGGGAACCATGGTCAATAAAGGGTTAGAAATGACGCTTTCAGCCCAGATCGTAGATACCCGCAACTTTGGATGGAGGGTTACATTGCTCGGATCCAGGGTACAGAACAAGATCCTGGAACTTACAGAAGACGCTCCTGAATTTGTCAGCGGCATTTATATCTATAAAGAAGGAATGCCTATTGAGACATTCTACATGGCAAAATCTGCCGGTGTAGATCCTGCCAACGGTACACAGCTATACTGGGTATATGACGAGAAAGACGATAATGACAATCCTATAGATCCGTATATCAGTTCCGACTATGGCAAGGCTGCCACCAGCAAATGGTACCATGGAAGCCGCATCCCGGACCTTTACGGAAGTGCGAGCATGGAATTGACTTTCTTCAATAGCATTGACCTGAGTGTTATGACCACCTATTCCATAGGAGGCTTAATATACGATGGATTGTACGTTGGAGCCATGAACCCTATGTACACGGGAAACACATGGAGCAAAAACGCATTACGCCGCTGGCAGAAGCCCGGTGACGTGACCGACGTTCCCCGTGCCGGCATCAACGCAAAGTACACTACATCCGATGCCTATCTGATTGATGCTTCATATTTTGCTATCAAGAACATTACACTGGGATATACCCTGCCCGCTTCTGCATCCAGAAAACTTGGAGTATCCCAGCTCCGTATTTACGTCACCCTGGATAACATGGCTATGTTCAATTACCTTGACGGAATGGACGTGCAGTATAATTTCTCCGGTTCTACTGCCTATGCATATTCTCCCAACAAGACATACGCCATAGGTCTTAATCTTAACTTTTAATTAACGGAGGAAACGAATATGAAAAAATTATATACTATTCTTATAATTACTTTAGTGGTGGCCGTCGGTACAGTTTCCTGCTCCAAAGATTCATTGGAAACTTCTCCCACTACCGCTGTTTCCGGGGACGGGCTGTTCATAAATGCTTCAGCAGCCCTAGTACCATTGAACGGTATTTACCGCTCTATGTACAGAGCTGGTTGGTCCACAACTGGTAATACGCACCAGTGCTTCGGGATCACTGCTTACAACCTGATGGGTGATGTTATGGGTGAAGACCACGTCATGTCAGGTCAGGGTAGCGGATGGTTCTGGTACGATTGCACATACAATGTAAAAGCTCGCTATACATCCGGGGCATGGCGCTCCTATGATTTATGGAGTGCATACTATAAATGGGTTGCCAATGCCAACTACATCATTGCAGCGGAAGAAACCATGGAAGGTTTGCCCAGCGATGTCAATTACATTATTGGACAGGGATATGCTATCAGGGCATACAGTTACTTTATGCTCATTCAGTCATTTGCCCGTACCTATAAAGGCCACGAATCCGATCCGGGAGTTCCCATTTATACGGAACCCAGTGCGGCCGGAACAGAAGGTCAACCGCGTTCCACTGTTCAACAAGTTTATGACCTGATCGTAGCAGACATCGAGAAGGCTGTTGCCTTGTTGAAAGAAGCCAAACCGCAGATACACAAATCACACATTGATTATCACGTTGCCCAAGGTATTGCAGCCCGCATATACCTGACCATGGAAAATTGGGGCAAGGCCAAAGCAGCTGCTGCAGAAGCCCGCAAAAAATCAAGTATAGGTGATGATGCAGACCTTACCGGAGGTATGAACTCCATCAAGGCTAAAAACGTCATGTGGGGAGCCGAGATCATTTCCGACCAATCAGGTATTTATGCTTCTTTCATGATGCATATGGACTCCAACTCACCCGCTTATGGCAATACCGCATTGAAACGAATCAATCGTAACTTGTATGCCAAGATGGGTGCAGGGGACATCCGCGCTCAGAGCTGGTGGGATCCCAACCATCCGAAAGGCGGATACCAGCAAATTAAATTTAGGTGGCTAGACATGTCACTTTATACTGCTGACTACATCTGGATGCGTAACGAAGAAATGCTCCTTACAGAGGCAGAAGCAGAATGCCGCCTTGGAAACGAACAGGCAGCACGCGACTTGCTGATGCAACTGATGGCAAAACGCGATCCCAACTATACGGTTAACAAAACCGGGACCGCCCTCGGAGCTCTCACTTCCGATGAGACCGGTTCACTGCTTGAAGAGATCCTGATCCAACGCCGCATAGAACTGTGGGGCGAATACGGCCGGATCTATGATATCAGACGCCTGAAACAAGGTTTCACCAGAACTGAAGAGATGGGATGGCCTACAGCCGCTTTAATTAAAGGTACGAACACACAAAATCCGGAATCCTATGCATGGGTGCTGACCATACCCCAGGCTGAGTTTGACGGTAATAAGAACCTGAATCAGTCTGTTGATCAGAATCCTATGGGTGATGGAGTTTAATTGAAAGCATAAATAAATTATTATGAAAAAATTACTTAATATATTTGCCGTAGTTTCTCTGTCTGCTGTGCTTCTGGCATCATGCAACACAGAAAAAATCAACGTGACCTATACCCCGGATTCCGCAGGATATTCGTTTATAGCAAAAGCCACTAATTTCACGCTTCCGGCTACCAATCCCGTGTTTTCCATAAAGGTTTTCCGGACTACCAGAGAAGGTTCAGCCACTGTGAACATTGCTGCTACTGCTTCTGCAGCCGGCGTATTTTCAATTCCTTCTTCCCTGACTTTTGAAAACGGCGAAGGAACTGCAGACCTCCAGATATCCCTTACAAAAGAAGCGGTCATTGGAATAACCTACAACCTTAAGTTAACCATATCTGATGAAGATGTTTCTGTAGGAGGGGTCAAAGAAATTAACATGAGAGTGAACCTTGCCTACAATTGGATCTCATTGGGTAAGGGACAATTCTGGGATTCCTGGGTGCTGTACAGCATACCCAGTGTAGAAATCCTTAAAGCAGATGGCTTTGAACGTTATAGGGTAATGCAGCCCTATACAAAAGAATTGCTCCTTGAGGCTGAGTGGGAAGGATGGATCGGAGGAACCCAAAGTGCCTATATTGAATTTTGGGTAATTGATGATGAAAAGCATGTTAAATGGGATACAAACTGGTTTGCAGGCCTACTGTATCAAGGTGATGCAGGGTCCGTTATCAAACACTATTATCCCTCTGCATTAGCTGCATCCCTGGCGGAGCATGATCTAAAAAGCCAGTTTATACAGGAGAAAGTAGTCCGTTTACGTCCCGCCATTTACATTGACGGATTGGGTGGATGGCAGAATTCTGATTTGTACTCCTTTGTTTCATTACCCGGCGGACCGGATCTGAGCAAAATCCTTTTTGAATAGTCTTGCATAATCCTCTATTTTAGAAAAGCCTCTTGAAAAAGGGGCTTTTTTTTATCTTTGCATCGTAAAATAATTTCCTATGAAAAAAACGTTTTATTGGCTATTGATGATCGGGATCCTTTTTTCAGGATGTGAAAAAAATTCAGGTTATCCTCCGGTCAATCAGAAACTGAAGCATCTGAAAGATACCTCTAATGTCTATCCCGGCATTGCCCGAATTAAAGTAACAGATCAGACGGCAGAACTGTTAAATCATTCAACATCATTTACAGATCAGGTTTTTGCCGGTCTTAATATCCGTTCTGTCAGCCGGGTTTTTCCCGAAGGAGGAAAATTCGAGGACCGGACCCGCAAATCAGGCTTACATTTATGGTATACGGTCACTTTTAGTGAAGAATTGCCAATAACTAAAACGGCTGTCAATCTGTCGGAACTTGAAGGGGTGCAATGGGTTGAGTATATTCCCAGGAAGAGGCCCCAGGAGGAATCTTCCTACACATACCCGTTTAATGATCCTTATTTGCCAAAACAATGGCACCTGTATAACGACGGATCAATAAGTTCCGAATTTGTACCGGGAGCTGATGTCAACGTTATGGACGTTTGGAAGTACTACACGACCGGTAAAGAGCAGGTTATCGTTGCTATAGTTGATACGGGAGTTGACATTACCCACCCTGATCTGGTGAATAATTTATGGATCAACCAGGCAGAGAAGGATGGAGTAGAAGGCGTGGATGATGACAACAACGGTATTATTGACGATCTGCACGGGGCCAATTTCATCACCCAAACGGCGTTCATCAGGGCCGAAAATCACGGCACACACGTAGCCGGCATTATCGCAGCTACAAATAACAACAATACAGGAGTTTGCGGAATTGCCGGAGGGGACGGGACAGAGCCGGGGGTACGGCTTATGATATGTCAAATAATGGATGAGTACAACAGTATAGGAAATGAAGCCGGTGCCATCAAATACGCGGCAGACAATGGAGCAGTCATATGCCAGAACAGTTGGGGCTACGGCGATATTAACAATATACCCCAGGTTACCAAAGAAGCCATTGATTACTTTATAAAGTATGCGGGCTATGACGAAAACGGTAACCAGACAGGTCCCATGGCCGGCGGACTAGTAGTCTTTGCTGCCGGTAACAATAATACTACAGCATCCTACCCTGCCATGTACGAAAAAGTCCTTTCCGTTGCCTCTATAGCTCCGGATTATAAAAAAGCTTACTATTCCAATTACGGCAACTGGATTGGCATAAGTGCCCCGGGCGGGGATTTCTACTATTCAATGGGTCAGATCTACAGCACCATACGCGGTGGTCAATACGGCTTTATGCAGGGGACATCCATGGCATGTCCGCAAGTATCAGGCGTAGCGGCCCTGGTCGTATCACATGCAGGAAAACAGGGTTTCACAAGCGACGAACTAAAGAGGATCTTGACGGAAAATGCATCCCCTGTCATTTTCAGCCATTTTCCACAATATAGAGGTTCCATGGGAAGTGGGGTCGTAGATGCGTTTGCATCGATCGCATCCCTGAGCAAGATAGCTCCCGAACGTGTTACCCAAGTATATGCGTCTGTACAATCGAATAATATTACTTTACACTGGATAGTCCCGGAAGACAAAGACGACACAAAAGCTTACGGGTACAGGGTCCTGACGGCTACAGCCGCCGGTGACAGCCTTTATACCTCAAATGCGCTAACGGCTAATAAAGAAGCCGGAGAAACCGTCTCTTTGCAACTTACGGGTTTTGATTTTAACACCACCTATCGCTTTACTGTTCAGGCATATGATTTTGCAGGAAATTATGCAGAACCTTCCGATGTCATAACGGTCCTGACTGAAAAAAACAACGATCCCGTCATAGAACCTATGAATGGGACTTCTGTGACTTTAAAAGCCCATGAGACCAAAACGCTGGAGTTTAAGATTTCGGATCCCGATGGCCATACCCTGTCGGTAAATCTGGATGCCGGATCGAAAGCCGCCACTTTCAGTCTTAAAAACGATCTGGTTACCGTTTCCATTGACGGGAAACTGGCCCAGGCAGGCGATTATTCAGGAATTCTACGTGTCACAGACCCGTACGGCGGAACAACGCAACAATCCTTTACCTACAAGATCCTTCCCAATACACCTCCAAGATTGTTGGCAACTCCCAATAACGTTTATCTGGATAGGACCGGCGCCGGCAAAACATTAAAACTGATCGATTATTTCATAGATGATGATGATGAACCCTTAAACTATAGTTACACGTTCGCTCCCGAAGGGTTTGCGTCGGCTGTTATCAGTGACGGTTTCCTTAACATTACCGGGAAAAAATATGGGATGACGACAATGACCGTGACTGCGACGGACGCATTGGGAACCAGTTGCAGCTGTCAACTGTTGGTACTTACCCGTGACGGGAAGCAGCAGGTTGACCTGTACCCCAATCCCGTAACAAATATACTCAATGTCAGGACCGGTCAGGAAACCGAAGCAGATATCGCCATAACCTCTTCTTCCGGAGCCCGGGTTTATAAAGAGACTGTAACCATAACTCCGTTCAATCCGGCCCGGATAGATATGAGTGCCTTTAGCGGAGGAGTGTATGCAGTCACCATAAACCTCAAAGGACAAATAATAACCAGAAACATTGTGAAATTATAAAGTGTCATGAAACATATATATATCTGTTTTATTGTATCTATACTGACGGCCTCAGGATCTTTATACGGACAAGCGGCCCAATTCCTGACAGTACCAACCGACGCCAGAACTCTCTCAATGGGAAGTACGGGGGTAATCGCACCCGCCAGTGCTTTTTCAATATATAATAACAATTCTGCTGCTGCATTTTCGGATTTTAAGGCTGCATTGGCCGCTTCTTACGCCATGTGGCAACCGGGTAGCGGTAGAAGTAATCTGGTCAATCTGTCCGGTTTTTTTAAAATAGGAAAAAGAGGTGCATTCCTGTTGGGATCACGTTTTTCGCTATATTCCCCATACAACATAACCAATGAACAGGGGAGCATCACAGGGACCTACAAACCTACGGAGATCTCTTTTGATCTGGGTTATGCTTTTAAGATCTCAAAAAGTTTTTCCACAGCCGTTACCCTTCGTTATGTCGTTTCAAAAATCAGCCCCGATGCATCAGGCGGTGCTTTTGCCGCCGATCTGGGACTGATGTATAACACGGGGAATCTTTCGATCGGTCTTTCCGCTGCTAATTTGGGATCCAAAATCGATTACGGCTACGGACCGTATACCCTCCCGGCACAGATCAGATTAGGGGTCGGTTACGGATTCCATATAGGGGAAAAACATCAATTAAGCGCCGCAGCACAGGGCGGTTATCTGATTAATAATTCAGGCATAACTGCCGGTATCGGATTAGAATACCTGTTTAACAAGATGGTGTCGGTTCGCCTGGGGGGCCATTACGGCAATCCAGAAAAAGGGATACCGCCCCATTTAAGTACAGGTATCGGTTTCAGTTACCGTCACCTGACCTTGAATGCAGCCTATCTGCTGGGACAAAAGGAGTCCCTTGTTTCAAACAGTTTCAGCATAGGTCTGGAATGGATGTTTTAGGCTTAAACATCTGGCTCATAGCCTTCCAGTTTCCCGCTCCACAGATACTTATTCGTTTCGCGTACCAAGACACCGGTCAAAAGCAACAGGGATATCAGGTTGGGGATGGCCATAAGCGCATTCATGGAATCGGCAAGGTCCCATACCATGGAAAGATTGACGACTGAACCCAGGAATACGGCAGCAACCCATAGCACCCTGTAATATAGGATAGCCTTTTTCCCTCCAAGGTATTCAATGGCCTTTTCTGCGTAATAAGACCAGCCCAGAATGGTCGAAAAAGCAAATGTAATAAGCCCTACAGAAAGAATTAGAGGTCCAAAAAATGAGATCTTGCTAAAGGCCATTTTTGTTAGCAGGGCACCATCTGAATAATTAATATCGGGATACCTGATAATACTGGTCACCAAAACCAGCCCGGTCAGGGCACAAATAACGACAGTGTCCCAGAAAGTCCCTGTGGCCGATACAAGGGCCTGTCTTACCGAATTCTTTGTTTTTGCGGCAGCAGCCACTATGGGAGCCGAACCCATTCCCGATTCGTTGGAGAAAAGTCCCCTGGCAATCCCGTAACGCATGGCTATCATAAGACCTCCCCCCACCATACCGCCTCCGATAGATTGGACGGAAAAGGCCGATTTGAAGATCAGAGTCATGGCCTTGCCCAAGTATGGGGCGTTCATGATAAGGAGCGTAATACAGCCCACAACATAGAAAAATGCCATAAAAGGAACCAGGAATCCGCATACCCTGGCTATCCCTTTTATACCGAAAAAAATGACCAGGGCCACCAGAACGGCAATAATACTACCGGATAGATACTGGGAAACATTATACGTTTCCTTAAGCATAGTGGAAATGGAATTTGACTGGACCGAACAACCGATCCCCAGGGCCGCAAGAATGGTAAAAACACAAAACAAAACAGCCAGCCACTTCATCCCAAGTCCGCGTTCCAGGGCATACATGGGACCGCCCAGCATTGTCCCGTCCGATGTTTTTACCCGGTACTTAACGGCCAGCAATCCTTCCGCATATTTAGTAGCTATTCCGAATACACCGCTCAGCCAGCACCACAGAACAGCACCCGGTCCGCCAAGCGAGACAGCTGTTGCGACACCTATGATATTGCCCGTACCTATGGTAGCAGCCAGGGCTGTCGCCAAGGCTCCGAACTGGCTTACATCTCCTTTGGAATCCCCATCACTTTTCACAGACAGGGCAATACCCTTAAATACCTTCCGTTGCGGGAATTTTAGCCGGATAGTCAAAAAAACATGCGTCCCCAGCAAAGCGATTATCATAGGCCAACCCCATAACAAACCGCTAAGCTTGTTAAAAAACAGTTGTATATCTTGCATAATACATTATTTATGGTAGGTTTTCAGTCCTTCCTGCAAAAACCTTACGTATTGGTCAACATCCAGATCATAGGTGCGGGGAGGGAGTAAAGGATCGCCTTCCCTATTCAGGATAATATAAGTAGGTTGCGCATTAACCTGGTAGCGGGTCCGTACAAACCAGGAATTGATCCTGCCCAGGGTACGCAATTCCCGTCCGCGCTCATCGACCACCCAATCGCTTTGATCCGCCTGATTCTTTGCATCAGCATAAAGGGCAAGGATCACGTATTTCTCTTTTAACAGCTCCCGTACCCGCTGATCGCTCCATACCCTTGCTTCCATTTCCTTGCAATTGACACAACCCAGTCCCGTAAACTCAAGGAGTACCGGTTTATTGTTCTGACGGGCATATTCCAAAGCCTGACCGTAATGAAAGAATCCTTCCAGACCGTAAGGCAGAGTAAAAAGGTCCCCATATTTTCTATCGGAAGTATTCCGTACGGGAACAGGTGCGGCAGAAGGCCCGCCCATAACGAATTCCTGGGTACTGAGAGGCGGCACGTAGCCCGATATGGCTTTCAATGGGGCACCCCACATTCCCGGGATCATGTAAACGACAAAGGAAAAAACAGCAATGGCCAGGGTAAAGCGGAAGACGCCTATATGTTCCGATGGTGTGTCGTGACGGAACCGGATCTTGCCTAAAAGATAAAAACCCAAAAGGGAGAAAATGACTATCCACAAAGCAAGGTAGATCTCACGACCGAGTAGCTTCCACTGATAGATCTGGTCTGCAGTGCTCAGGAATTTGAGGGAGAAAGCCAGTACTATGAATCCCAGCACGACCTTTACCGAATTAAGCCACCCTCCCGACTTGGGAAGACGCTGGAGCAAAGACGGTATAAATGCCAGAATGGTAAACGGCAAGGCAAAAGCAGTCGAAAAAGCGAACATGGTAAGTATGGGTTCCCATACAGCCCCCTGGGTGGATTTGATCAAAACCGCCCCAACTATGGGACCTGTGCAGGAGAATGAGACCAGAACGAGCGTGAGAGCCAGGAAAAAGATTCCCAGGATCCCTCCCCTATCTGCTTTGGCATCTGTTTTTGTAGTCCATTTAGCAGGCAGTACCAGTTCGAACGCCCCGAAGAACGACGCGGCAAAAACCAGGAAAAGAATGAAAAATAAGATATTGGGGATCCAGTGTGTGGCCAGCCAATTAAAGATATTTGCAGTAACGGAAGCTCCTCCCGTAAAATAAGTGATTCCTATGATGACGGCTATGGGCAATGTGTAAAACATCACAATGAAAATACCGTACAAAGCCGCATTCAGCCGGTTTTTGCGTTTATTGTCACCGCCCCGTAAAAAGAACGAAACAGTCATGGGGACCATGGGGAAGACACATGGAGTCAACAAGGCCACCAGCCCAAATGCAATAGCCTGCAGGATTATTCCCCAAAGGGAAGCGGATGCTTCCGAAGATACGGAACGGACCATCCCAGCTTCCGTCACGGAACCCCCTTCCAACTTTATCTCAAACGATTCCTCTTCAGGCGGCAGACAGGAACTTCCGTCACAAACCTGCCATTCGACAACAGCATGTACGGTTGCGACAGGGATTTCCGATCTGATTTTTTGAATAAACACACCCGTTCCCCCGAAAGATCCGATATCCATCCCGAACAGGGGGTCGTATTCTTTGGCAGGCGGCGATTCCATCCTGATCCCTTCTACAAGAAACACCCCATTGGGCAGGTCGAATAGGAATCGTGTCGGATGTGGCCCGTTCTCATAGGGACCCAGATCGTACATGTGCCAGGGCTCTTTCAGGGAAGCCGTAAAACGGATCTCGAATTCATTATGCTTAACAGGGATAACGTTGTACTCCCAGGATGCCGGCTGTTCTATGAATTGTGCAAAAGAAACGGCCGAAGATAATACGATCCCCAGCCAGAAAAACAACAGTTTTCGCATAACTAAAAGGCTACACCCAATGTGATGTTACCTCTGGGAACAACTCCTTTGTACCCAAATTCCCCAAAACCGGTCGGGACAGATGTATGTTTGTATGTAGTACGGAATCCTGACACCATAGGATAACGAACACCTCCTCCGATATTCATATCCATAGTAAAACGACCCCACATGAAATGTACCCCGAACAACACCCCCGCCATAATTGTATTGTAGCGGGTATGTAAATCAGTTCCTAAGGGAGGGAGATCTTGTGTTTCAATATAATCGGGTATTCTGTTCTTTTCTTTCAAATAGCGGTAGGCTACGTAAGGCCCCAGGTAGGCCTGTGCCTTTCGCGGCATTCGCGCCAAATAAATCTTATAGATACCTTCCAGCCCGAATCCTTCCATTTCGCTGTAAAAACTGTCTTCAGTACCGAAAATCGACTCTCCTATAAGTGTTATTGAAGGTGAAACCGATATGGCAGAATTGTAAAAATTTCTTTGGAAACCGATGGCAAAGGTTCCTGTAAAAAAGCGTAACGGCTCAATGAACAGTTCATTCCTGTACCAATCATTGAAAGCAGGTTTTCTGGTCTGCCCGTAGGCTCCGACGACCAGGATCATCAGCAACAGACTTAAAATCAGTTTTTTCATAAACGATCCATATTAAATTTATAATCCAAACGATCTTTTCTTGTAGGCTTCTATACAACCGTCCAGTCTTTCCCTGGCAGTAGTATCGCCGGGAACATTGTGGGAAGGATGAATATGCAACCGGACTCCCCTGTCTGCAAGTATGCCTGCGCAGGTGGTTACCGTCATCCAGACCAAAGTGACAAAACACATAGTTGAAACCGGACCGATCTTGTCAAAATGGTTCTTGAGGGTAACGGAAGCATCTGTCAGGGGAGCACAGGAATCCACAACGACATCCGCAAGTTCGAACAGGTTCTTGCCACAGGAATGCCGGGGTTTCTTTCCCTGCGACCCTGCAGCCGAACCGTAAACGATTACTTTCATCCCCCGTTTTTTTGCCTCCAATGCCACGTCAATATTAACGGCATTGATCCCCGTGTGGGAAAAGATCCAAAGTGTGTCGCGGGGATCGAAATTCCAGGAACTCATGATGGCCGTTCCATACCCTTCCGCCCTTTCCAGGAAAAGGAACTGATGTATGCCGCTTTCCCCGGTGATTCTTGTAAAAAAAGTCAGGGGCTGCTCTATCAGGGGATGAAATCCCACAAACCCTCCAATACGGGGATACATTTCTTCGACCGGAAGTGTGGCATGACCACAACCGAATGTATGCACCCACCGTCCGGCTTCAATGCTGTCTGCCATAACAGTGGCTGCTTTCAAAATATTTTCCGTCTGTGTCTCTTCTATTTTGTCTTGGAGTTTGCGTACATTGTCAAGCCATTCTTTTGCCAGCATAAGTTATGAATTTAAGGGTTATTTGAAAGATTCAGTTTACGTGTCATAACAAAGTACAGCAATGTCATCACTGCCCAAATGCTCAACAAATATAAGGGAAAAACACGAATTGACAGGAATCCCAGTAAATAATTCAATAATGTGTTACCTGCCAGGGCTATGACCATGGCTATCCCGATAGCCGTCCCGGATAAGGCTTTATACCTGGATCCTATGTAAGATACGATCACAGGGAATGTCGCTCCCAATCCGGTGCCTATAAGGATCACAGAGATCAGGGGAGGTATGCCGGCTAAGAGTCCGGTAAATCCGGCTGCCGTCAGGAACAGGTAAGCCCATAAAATCTTCCAGGGAACAAAGTGAAATGAAAGCCAGCTTAAAAATATCCTGCCGACGGTTATCCCTACGACTACAAAAGTTAACAGAAAAAGTGCATGCTGCTGAGACAGTCCGTAAATACTGCTTTCCTGCAAATAAATGGGGATCCAGTTGCTGCACAATCCTTCCAACGCCGACTGGAAAAAAAGGATAAAACTAAAGAACAACAGGGCAGGCTGTTGAAGCATCAGGAAACCTTCTTTTATAGGAAATCCCTGACGGACTTTAGCTTCGGGAAAACGGATCACACTGAAATATAAAAAGATCAGGAACAGTAAAATAGCCATGTAACGGAGGATCAACGTATAGGGTAGATAGTCAAATATCCCCAGGATCAAAGGCATCATAAGTGCACCTATACCATAAAAGACACCCAGGATGCTCAAATTGGAACTTCGGCGGCGATCGTCAGATACATCGTTGACCAGTGCATTGCAAGCACCGTTCAGAATGCCTCCCCCTGTCCCGGTTACCAGCACACAGGCCCCGAGCCCCGTTACGGATTTAAAAGAGGCCAGGCCGATAAATCCCAGCACAACCATGATGGCTGCAATTTGAAAGGGCATTTTGTAACCAAAACGATCGCACCACGGCCCGAAAACGACCGAACCGGCCAACACTCCGAGGGGTAAGATGCCAGCCAGTGTTGAAGACTGTGACATATTCAGATTAAGCGTATCCTTGAGTGAAGGCAATACAGAACCCAGTGTGAGAAACGATATGCCAAAAAAAACTATGCCTGCATAACCGGCAGCCAGAATTTTACTTTTTTTCATAAGCTTTCATTGTTTCCAATGCAAGACGGCCGGCTCCCAGGATCCCTGCTTTCTGGGCAAGGCCCGAAGCCTCAAAACGACATTGCCTTATACTTATAGGTTGAGCCCATTTACAGGCTTCGTAATAGATCCGGTCCAAAAAACGCACAGCCGGCCCAAATACTCCTCCTCCCCAGACAACTATCCGGGGATTGAATATGCTGACAAGGTTGGCTGCCGCCATAGCCCAAAATTCCACGGCTTTGTCTATAACACGCAGCGCTACCGTATTACCCCTCTCATAAGCTTCAAAAACAGAGCGGGTATCCGGGAATACACCCGGCTGGCCGGAAAGTTTGCGTGCTTGCGCAGCAATTCCCGTTCCGGAGGCATATGTTTCAAAACATCCGCTGTTACTATATTCGTCTACAAAAGGCGGCTGCAGGGCCATCCAGCCTATAGCACCGGCTATGTCTGCAGAGCCGTGGATCACCTTTCCGTCAACCATGATGCCCGCACCAATTCCCGTTCCAACACTCATAAAAATAGCATCCGAAAATCCCTTGGCTACTCCCTGTGACGTCTCTCCCAGTATATAGCAAGTCCTGTCGCTGGCGATGATGGCTTCGGAATTTGGAATGGCTTTGGTGATGTATTCCTTCAGGGGGAAACTGTTCCAGCCGGGTATATTAGGAGCCCATACCCTGTTGGTATGATTGTCGGCGATCCCGGGAACGCAAATACCTATTTTTTTCTCCTTTTCAGGCGGTATTTCCTGTTCTTCCATCAACATATCACAGACTGTTACTATCAGTTCTGCGACCTGTTTTCCCGTACGGCCTTCCAACAATACGGTACGGTCTGCCAGGATCTCACCCGAACGTGAAAAAAGTGCAGCTTGCAGTTTTGTTCCTCCTAGATCAACACCAATGGCTTGCATAGTTATGACTTAGATAAATTTGACCCCCAGACTTTTCATTTTCTCTATGGTTGCCCTGTGATCTTTCTGGTTTACATAAGCCAGACCTTCCAAGAGCACCTGTACATCAAATTCCGCCTCTACAAGATCCTTGACCGTTTCATAGACACAAAATTCAGTGGCAATCCCGCTTACAACGACCTGCTTTGTAAGGATCTTATGCAGGGGGGTACCATCGGAACGGGTGGCATTGAACCCGGAATACTCTTCTTTCCCCGGATTTGTGCCTTTACGAAATATCCTCATCAAATGCGGCCTCGCATTGGGATCATTCACACGTGTGTAATAGGAAAGATGTATTTCCTGCCCCATAGTGCTTACCACGCAATGAGGCGGCCATTGACCTCCATATCCTGTAAAGGAACAATGATTGGCCGGGTGTGTATCGCAAACGTATACGACCTTGTGACCAGGATGTGCATTTATGTAATTGATGCTGTGCATCATGGCGTTTTCCGCATTCTGACAGGCCATTGTCCCGGATATGAAATCATTGAGCATATCTACTACAATGTGTGTTCTGGCTTGTTCATACATGGTTCAGTTCCTCTTTTATCGTGTATATCAGTTTCATTTTCAGATCGTACAAATCGTCGGATATATCCACCTTATGGTAATGTGGATTGATGATCCTTCGTTCAGTCGGGTTCATGCGAGATAATTCAGCAAGGTATGTATCCTGTTTTTCCTGTGCCGAAGTGTCCGGTCGCAGACGTTTTCCGTTTTCCATAACTTTGTGCTGCAACTTTTCCGCCACGTAGGATCCCTCAACGTAAGTAGTTCTCTTGGTCTGGTCATATTCATCCCTGAGCAAAACATCTTTTCCCGCTTCTAAAGCTACAGCCAGTTTGTCTCCCCGCAGGCATGTCACATCGGCCTTGCTTTCGTTATTCTGATAGATCCTATAAGTGATCTGGAAACCCGGATTGATGACTTTCGTCTTATCCTCGGAAAGTTTCAGAACAGGCTTTTGATCTATCTGAACCATTTTATATACATTCCCGAAACAAGGATTATGTTTACTGGTAGCTATGGCATCCCCGACCCCGTAACAATCAATGGCAGCATTCTGGCGTTCCAGGTCTGAGATCAGGTATTCATCCAGGGCATTGGAGGCAAATATCAGACAGTCGCTCAATCCTTCACGCTCAAGCATCTCTCGGGATTTCTGGGATAAATAGGTAAGGTCCCCACTGTCAAGCCGAACCCCGTAAAACGGCTTGTAGGAATCGTCTATACCATTGGCTTTAAATGCCTTGATAGCGTTCCGGATCCCGCTGCGAAGCGTGTCATACGTATCGATCAATAAAATCAGGCCTTCTCCCCGATGACTTTTTATATAGGTGTCGAATGCTTCGTATTCGCTTTGAACACTGCAGCCAAAAGCCGTGACATAACTATGGGCCATCGTTCCTGTGCTGGGAATATCGAATTTTATAGTAGCCAGAATATTCGAAGTGCTCACACACCCGGCCGTATAGGCTGCCTTGGCCCCGTGTAGCGCTGCCCATGGCCCGTGTGCCCTACGGGACCCGAACTCACTTACCGGCTTGCCGGTACTGCGTGTAACACGTGAAGCCTTGGTTGCCACAGCCATCTGGTGGTTCATAATGGTCAGCAAGGGTGTCTCCAGGATCTGTGCCTCCAGCAACGGTGCTACAACGGTTATCACAGGCTGCAGAGGAAATGCAATCTGTCCCTCATCCATAGCGTAGACGTCGCCCGTGAACCGGACAGATGTCAGGAAGCGACAGAAATCTTTGTAGTTTTCTCCGGGAAGGAATTTTTCAAAAAAGGATTCAGGTTGTGTGCCAAAGCCCGCGATCATTTCCAATACCTCATTAATACCACTCACCACCGCCCAGTTGTTGTTGTCGGGGGCTTTCCGGTAAAACATATTGAATACAGCTATAGCCTTATCCAATCCTTTGTCAACAAAGGTCTTACCCATTGTATACTGGTATTTGTCAGAGCAGTAGGAAATCATTCTCATATTAAAGTGCAAAGGTAGACAAATTAAACTTATCTTTGTGATTTATAGGATAAAAACAATGAAAAGTATTTTTCACGAAAAAACCAAATATGCAGTTATCGGATCGGGTAGCTGGGCAACTGCGCTCATTAAGATCCTGTTGGACACCCGGGAAGAAGTGCTTTGGTACGTGCGGGATCAGGAAATGATCAATTTCATCACACAGAACAAGCACAATCCGCATTACCTTCAGGCAGCAAAATTGGATGCCAAGCGGCTGATAATGAGCACTGACATCAATCAAATCATTCATGAAGGGGATGTGCTGATCTTCTGTATTCCCTCTACATATTTCATAAGCGAAATGATCCGGATGACAGCTCCTTTAGATAACAAATTCATAGTCACTGCCATCAAAGGACTTATCAATGAAAGAAACATCTCTATCACAGAGTACTTCAATCGAATACATAACATCCCATACGACAACATTGGGGTCATCGCCGGTCCGGTACATGCCGAGGAGGTAGCTATGGAAAGGCTCTCTTACCTGAGTGTCACCTGTAAAAAAGAAAAAACCGCCGAAAGACTTGCCGAAGCGTTCCGCTGTCCCTATATCCGTACCAGTATCGGTACCGACATATACGGCCTTGAATACGCGGTAGTCCTGAAAAACATATATGCCATCGCTTCGGGAATGAGCCGTGCTCTCGGCTACGGGGACAACTTCCAGGCAGTGCTGGTCTCTTGCGCATATCAGGAGATCAGGGCTTTCCTGAACCGTTCCTATCCAGACAAAGGCAGAAACACTTCACTGTCGGGATTCCTGGGAGACCTGCTGGTAACCTGTTATTCGCAATTCAGCCGCAACAGGACCTTCGGCAACATGATCGGTCAGGGTTATTCAATCAAAGCCGCACAACTGGAAATGAATATGGTGGCAGAAGGTTATTATGCCACTTCGTGCATATATGAAATAAACAAGAAATATAAAGTGGAAATGCCCATAGCGGAAGCTATGTATAAAGTATTGTATGAGTTCCGTTCCCCAGCCATCGTTTTCAAAGCCTTGAGCGAACAATTGAAATGATCTATGAAAAAAGTCATTACAATAATTGAACGATCGGTTACCGGATTTATCCCGGATAACGAGTATGCCGGCTGGCAAAAAAAAGCCATAGAAGCACTTAAGCTTCTGGACTCAGGTCAAGGCGTGGGATCTGATTTCCTGGGCTGGATAAACCTGCCTTCTGGCACCTCTGCAGAACTTATAGGCCGGATAAAAGACATTTGCAAGGACTGGCAAAAAGATATCGAACTGGTAGTGATCATTGGCATTGGAGGTTCATACCTGGGAGCCAAAGCCGTAATAGAAGCCCTCTCCCACTCTTTTTCTTCCCTGCTGCCTGCTGCAGGACCACAGATAGTTTTTGCCGGGCAGAACATCTCTGAAGATTACCTGGCCGAGCTGGAAGATCTTATGAAAACCCGTTCGGTCGCCTGTGTCGTTATCTCCAAATCGGGAACCACGACTGAGCCGGCCATCGCTTTCCGGCTTGTAAAGCAACATATCCTGAAGCGTTACGGAAAAGAAGAGACAAAACGCCGTATCGTGGCCATTACCGACAAATCGCGGGGAGCATTGCGTCATATGGCTGACAGTCAGGGTTACCGCAGTTTTATTATCCCCGACAACATTGGAGGCCGTTTCTCTGTCCTGACCCCGGTGGGGCTACTGCCTATTGCCTTGGCAGGGATTGATATTGAGGATCTTATAGCCGGAGCGCTTTATATGGAGCGTATAACTGCAACAAAAGATGCAGACAACCCGGCCGTCCAATACGCCGCCTTGCGCAATGCACTTTACAGCAAGGGCAAAAAGATAGAATTACTGGTCAACTACCATCCCAAACTGCATTATCTGACTGAATGGTGGAAACAGCTTTTTGGTGAAAGTGAAGGAAAGGATCACAAAGGCATATTTCCTGCAGGTGTAGATTTCACCACTGACCTTCATTCCATGGGACAGTACATCCAGGACGGGGAAAGACATCTTTTTGAAACGGTCATCAGTATCGTTTCGACAAACCGTTCCCTTACCATACCTAAAGACCAGGAAGATGCGGACGGATTAAATTATCTGGCCGGAAAACATATTGACCAATGCAATAAAATGGCGGAATTGGGAACATGTCTGGCTCACCTGGACGGGGGCGTACCCAATCTGCGTATTGAAATACCGTCTCTAAATGCCTATAATATGGGAGCCCTGCTCTACTTCTTTGAGAAAGCATGCGGTATAAGCGGATACATCCTGGGCGTGAATCCTTTTGACCAGGAAGGAGTAGAGGCTTACAAGAAAAACATGTTTGCCTTACTCGACAAGCCGGGTTTCGAGATCGAGGGCGAACTCCTGCGCAAAAGACTCTGAAGTCGCCTTTAGCGTGACTTTTCCGGGTTCCGTTCCGGCACGCAATATTACAAGACATTTCCCGTGAAAAGCTTTTCTTTCGGTTGCCTTGAACGGTTCGTGGCTTATGGGACTTCCGTTATCCACCGCTTCGATGACAGCCGGTCCTTCCACCTCGAATCTTATCGTTTCAGCGGCATAAGGAACAAGATTTCCCTCGGCATCCATAACCGTGACAGTTATAAAGGCCAGATCATAGCCGTCTGCATCCAGCACATTTCTATCTGCAGTCAACAGCAGGGAAGCCGGTTCTCCTGCCGTTGTTACCGATCTTCGCATAAACTCCTTGCCTTCACTGTAAGATACTGCCATCACCGTCCCCGGTTCATAGACTACCCGCCAGAACGCATGAAGCCGATCCGGTGTCTTTGTACTTACCCCAAGAGATCTGCCGTTAAGAAATAATTCAACGGAATCGGCACGGTTATAATAAGCCCACAGATCCACCGTGTCTCCCTTTGACCAGTTCCAGTGGGGAAAAAGATGGAGGACAGGGGTGTCCGTCCATTCACTCTGGTACATATAATAGACGTCTTTCACAAATCCGGCCAAGTCTATAATCCCGAAATAGGAACTCCGTGCCGGCCACCAGTAAGGTGTGGGCTCTCCCAGGTAATCGAATCCGGTCCAAATGAACATCCCCGATATAAACAAATTGTCACGGACCTGTATCCATGCCCCCTCATGCGTATTTCCCCAGGGAGTATGCATATTGTCGTAAGCCGAACACATATGATGCGGCGTCTGGTAGGTCATCCACCATTTTTTAGGTTCCTGCCTGACGGAATCCGAAGGCATCTGATAAAAACCACGCGTATGTAACGATGAAGTAGTTTCCGTAGCCACAAAAGGTTTTCCCGGATAATGGACAGGGACGTTCCCGTAATCATTTTCATGGTAGTTGAATCCTATGATATCCAGAGTCCCGGCCTTGAACAGGTTATTATAGGGCCCCGGTTCGTTGCAACCGGCCGTTACCGGACGGGTCGGATCCAGTTCTTTTACGATCCCGGCCAGTTTTCTTGTAAGCAGGGCGTTAAAAGGCAGTTCTTCAGATACCGTGGTATCTTCCCCGGCCAAAAAGTTCAGGAATAAATTGACCTGTTGCGTATCAAGGGTATCGGCTACAGGGTTGTTCCATTGCTCCAGCACCTCGTTACCTATACTCCATAGGACTACCGAAGGGTGATTGCGATCCCTGAGAATAAAGTCCGTCAAATCACGCTCGTACCACTTTTCAAAGAACATGGCATAATCATAAGGGGTCTTTTGTTGTCGCCAAACGTCAAAAGATTCGTCCATGACCAAAAATCCCATACGGTCGCAAAGATCCAGAAAGCCGGGGGCAGGAGGATTGTGTGAGGTCCGTATGGCATTGCACCCCATATCCTTGAGCATCTGTAATTGCCTTTCCGCAGCCCTGCGGTTGAAAGCCGCCCCCAAGGCTCCCAGGTCGTGATGAAGGCAAACCCCCAGAAGCTTCACAGGCCTTTGATTGAGAAAAAACCCCGAATCGGCTGTAAAACGGAATGTCCTGATCCCAAAGGTGGTCTTGTAATGATCAATGATGGAAAAACCTTGCAACAACAAACTTTTAACAGTATATAAATTCGGGGTTTCCACATCCCAAAGTTCCGGTTTCTTAACGTTCAGTCTTTGTGTCAGGGATATTTCTTTCCCGGCATCAAGCTCAAGATGCGTACATTGTTCGGCAACGGTTTTACCTGCAGGATCCAATATCTTTGTCAACAAATAAATATTGTCGTCATTACAAGAGCCGGGGTCGATCCTGGTGTTGATCTGCACCGAAGCTTGCCGCCCGGTAACTTCCGGTGTCGTAACGTAAGTACCCGAATACGGGATAAGTACCGCAGAGGTGATCACCAGACGTACATCCCTGTATATACCGGATCCGGTATACCACCTGGAGTTCGGCTGCAGGGAATTGTCGACTGTGATCTCTACGGTGTTTTCCTTACCTGCAGGATTTAGAAAAGACGTTATTTCATAACTGAAGGAAGAATACCCGCAAGGCCGGTGTCCCGCCAGGTTCCCGTTTACATAGACCCTGCTGTCCCGGTATATGCCGTCAAATTCAAGAAATACCCGCTTTCCTTCGGTATCTGCATTAAGTGTAAATGTTTTCCTGTAGATGCCTTTTCCGCCCGGCAGGGCACCTCCTCCGGGAGTGGCAGGATGGTCTTTGTCAAAAGTCCCTTCTATACTCCAATCATGAGGCAGGTTGACTTTTTGCCAATCCGGCCGTTCGGAGCTCTGACCGGACAGAGCAAATTCCCAATCCCGGTTGAAATCGAAAATTTCACGCCCCGGTCCCCTGTTGCACGACGCCAGGACCAACAGTAAAACCATACAAGTATAAATGTGTTTCATAGCCTTACAATTGAATAATCTGTTCTTCTCCGTTATAATGAACCGTTATTAAGGATTCACCTCCGGCAAAGGGTGTGCCGGGTTTGCGGGGTGTGATCTTTCTGATCCGGAATACCCTTTCAGTTACCATGCCGTCAAAAGATCCTTCCCTGCCCCCTATCCGCAAGGTCCCCTTTTCCCGGTCATATTCAAAAGATATGTTGGAATAGCTTCCTTTTTCGTAGTTGTAGTTTACTCCTTCGTCCTCGTACAATGTGAACCGGGCATTTTCCCCGGTATAAACACACAATGTCAGCGGATGGTCTGGTTTTTCATTTGTGTACTGCATCTCGGGACCTACAGGAAGGATGGAACCTGCCTTTACATACAACGGTATTCTATCGAGAGGTGCATCGGCCACTATAGTGCGGCCTCCGGGAAGATACCTGCCCGTATGGAAATCATACCAACCTGTCTGTTTTGGAAGGTAGACGGGCCGTTTCCTTGCCTTGTACCCGTACACCGGGCAAACCATCAGTGCGTCCCCGAACATGTATTGATCGGAAATATCGTAAATGTTTTCATCACCATTGAAGTCCATGACCAGGGCCCTCATAATGGTATAGTCTTCAAACCACGTCCTTCCGGCAAGGGTGTATATATAAGGCATCAGGCGATAACGCAGTTTGTCGTACCATACCATCGTTTTGTATGCAATATGGTTTTCGGGAGCAATGTTAAATATTTCCCGGTAAGGATATTGTCCGTGGCTCCTGAACAAGGGACAAAATGTCCCGAATTGGAACCAGCGGACATTCAGTTCGCGCCATTCTTCCCTATCGGCAGAACCTTCCTTTGCCCTTTCAAAACGTTTCTGAACGCAAAATCCTCCGATATCCATTGTCCAGTAAGGAATACCCGATATACTAAAATTGATGCCTGCAGAAATCTGTGCCTTCATGTCTTCCCAACATGTGCCAATATCACCGCTCCATGTAGCCGTTGCATAACGCTGTAATCCGGGGAATCCGCTCCGTGTGAGCAAAAATACGCGTTTGTCCGGATCAACGCCCCTTTGTCCCTCATATATGGCCTGTGCATTAACCAGCGGATAGGCATTCAGATACCTTGTTGACGAACCCAATGCGGTAGGTGTCGATAAAGCTTTCCGGTATTCCAGACCGGCATTTGAAAGAATGTCGGGTTCCGATGCATCCATCCACCATGCATCAAATCCCAGAATGTATAGATGCTCTTCCATCTGCTGCCAGAAGAGTTTGCGTGCCCCTTCCGCATAAGCATCATAAAATGAACCGATATAACCAGGCCAGATCCAGTCACGGATGCTGTCTTCTACAGCACGGGTGTACATCCACCCTTTTTCCGCAAACTCTTTGTAATGCCCGGTCGTATGATAGAACTTCGGCCAAACAGAGATCATGATCCGGGCATTCAGGGCATGGACGCTGTCTACCATGGCTTTGGGATCAGGGAAACGCTCCTTGTCAAATTCATGGCTTCCCCACCCATCTACAGGCCAGTATGACCAATCTTGTACTATGTTGTCTATCGGTATACGGCGTTTTCTGTATTCACTTAGCACATCAAGCAACTCACGGGAAGTTTTGTAACGTTCCCTGCTTTGCCAGTAGCCCATGGCCCACTTGGGCATAATTTGGGATTTACCTGTCAGGAAACGGTATCCGCCGATCACCTGGTCGCTGTTTTGCCCGTAAATAAAATAATAGTCTATCATGTCGGCAATCTCCGACCACCAGGATTGTTTTGCCTGTTCCTCCGGATCAACGGGTGTGTAGAGCGAAAGACCCAAATAGGAAACCCCACCGTCAGGTATCCATTCTATGCGGATGGGATATTCCTGCCCGGCTTCCATATCTACCTGAAATTTATAACTATTAGGATTCCAGGCTGTCCTCCACCGCTCACCGACCACTTCCCGTCCGTCGAAGAACACCTTGGTATATCCTGCATAGTACAGCAGAAAACGATGGGTCCCGCTTTCACCGGTCGTCACGGTTCCTTCCCAGGTGATCCGGGCATCGTGGAATGAAATTCCTTGCGGAAATCCTTTCACTTTATCCAGATCCGTGTAATCGATAACGGATTCCCTTCTGCGCAAAGACTCTGTCTTGCCGTCACGGCTGGCATAGATAGCCGTAAGGGCTCCTTCTTGACCGTCCATATCTTTCAGACCGAGCACATTGAGCTGCATATAATCCCTGGGGTCACCGAATCGGGAAAGGGAATTGTTGTCCCACAGCAATCCGTAATTTTTGTTAGATACAATAAAAGGAACAGATACTTTTGTGTTGTATTGGTACAAAGTCTCATTTTTGCCTTTGTAATTGAATTCATCAGACTGATGTTGCCCCAGCCCGTAAAACGCTTCGTCAGCAGGTGATTCGAAAACCTGTCTGATTGTATATCCCCTGTCACCTTCAACTTCTATGGGAGAAAAGGTTTTACCGCCCCCTTTGTTTTCCTGAAGGATCACATTTCCCTCCAGGTCCATAAAAATGACCTCCCCGGTATTTTTATTGACACCCATTTGCAGGGACGTTGTTTTTATTACGACCCTCCCTTCTTCCTCCACACATTCAAAATCAACTGCAGGAAGCTCCCCGGGTGCCCTCATAAGGCTTTTACGGGTTGAAAATCTTTCTCCAGCAGGTATAGCCGATACCCGGATAATCTTAGGACTAAGGGGTTCTATCCGGATCTTTGACCTGTCACCGGTAGTGATCGTCACACTACGACTATCCACGATCAGACCGCCCGTACAGGAAGACAACAGGAGTCCCGTGAACAGGACTATAATGCACTTTTTCATATATTTGACCGTATTTATCATTTTCTTTATTCAAAGATAGGTCTTTATGAAAATTCCTACAATCCTTCTGATCTGTTGTTTGGTGTTTTCAGGATGCAAAAGTGAAAACAACGGAAAGGATCCTGCCATGCGCAACATTACCGCCATGGAATTGGCTCAACTTATGGGCAAAGGATGGAACCTGGGTAATACGCTGGAAGCCGTCGGCGGTGAAACTTCCTGGGGAAACCCCAGGGTAACGCCGGAACTGATCAAGGCGGTAAAAGATGCCGGCTTCACCTCAATCAGGATCCCCGTATCCTGGTCGGTACATATATCAGATCCGGAAACACATCAAATTGATAAGGCATGGATGCAGCGCGTCGGACAGGTGGTGAATTACGTATTGGCCAATGATATGTTCGCCATTATAAATATTCATTGGGACAACGGATGGATGAACGATCCCAGGGAAAGCCGGAAAGAGGCTATCAATCAAAAGCTTAGCGCCATATGGACCCAGATAGCCACCTACTTTAAAGACTACGACGACAGGCTGCTCTTTGCCGGATCAAACGAAGTTCATATGGAAAATGACTGGTCTTCCAACCCGCCGGCAGAATATCTATCAGTACAGAATTCATTCAACCAGACTTTTGTCAATGCCGTGAGGGCAACCGGAGGAGCTAACCTAAAACGTCATCTTGTCATACAAAGTTACCTGACCAATATTGAGTTGGCTTATACCTCTCTGATCATTCCGGCAGATCCTACTCCGGATAGGCTTATGATTGAAGTCCATTACTACGATCCTTATGAATTTGCCCTAAAACCCGACCAGCCTTACGACACACAATGGGGTTCCGTGGCAACAGGACCGGTTACACCGTGGGGACAGGAAGATTGGGTTGAGAAAGAGTTTGAAAAAATGAAACAAAAATTTACCGGCAAAGGCATCCCCGTGATCCTGGGGGAATACGGTGCACTGTATCGTCCGGATCTTACAGGACAATCCCTTGAAGACCATAAGCGATGCCGGGCTTATTACCTGGGATATATTACCGATGCGGCAATTAGATACGGAATGGTACCGTTTTATTGGGACAACGGGGCTCCGGACTTTGTCCTGTTCAACCGGACATCATATCAAATAATCCATCCTGATGTCCTGCAGGCGATAATGAATTTTCAGCAATAAAACCTTTATCCTCCATTAATTCCTCAACAGGAGCAGATGCTGCAGCAACGGCAAGGCGATCGCATTGTTCATTCTGCGGATGGCCTGCATGACCTTTTATCCAAACAAAACGCACTTTATGCCCCGAGGCAGCATCCATGTAACGTTTCCACAGATCTACATTCTTTTTTTTCCGGAAACCCTTAACCCGCCACTTGTCAAGCCATCCCTCCTCCACAGCCCTGACAACGTAAGTAGAGTCTGAATATATGCAAACCTCCGTTCCCGATTTCTTCAACGCTTCCAATCCAACAATGACCGCCATAAGCTCCATCCTGTTATTGGTCGTCATCCGGTAACCGGCAGATATTTCCTTATAGTGTCGGCCGGATTGAAGAATAACACCATAACCTCCGGGACCGGGATTGCCCAGGGCAGAACCGTCTGTATAAATATCAACCTTCATACAATCTATCTGCCATGGCTTCCTGGTTTCTTTGCCTGGAGCGGTAAATATCACAAGCCATAAAAATTGCCGCCAGCATTGATTCAGAAGATGCCTTATCTTCTCCGGCCAGACGATATGCAGTCCCGTGGTCGGGAGATGTCCTGATCACCGGCAGGCCGGCTGTGAAATTTACACCCTGGCCAAAGGACAAAGCCTTGAAGGGGATCAGTCCCTGATCATGGTACATGGCCAGTACGGCATCGAATTTTCTGTAGTCTGCCGCAGCAAAAAAACCGTCTGCCGGATAGGGACCAAATGCAAGTATTCCCTTCTTATTGGCTTCTTCTATAGCAGGTGAAATGACCTTCCCTTCTTCCGATCCTATCAGCCCGCCATCACCTGCATGCGGATTTAATCCAAGAACAGCGATCTTGGGTTGACGGATCGTGAAGTCATTTTTCAATGTTTCATACATTAAGATGATCTTTTTGAAGATCTTTTCTTTTGTAAGTCCGGCTGCGATCCTGTTCACGGGAATATGGCCCGTAACCACACCGGTCCTCAATCCCATACTTGTACTGCAGAGAACCATCAGGGGATCGGCAATGCCAAAGGCATTGGCCAGGTATTCGGTATGACCGGGAAAGGCAAATCCCTCCCTGCTCACATTTTGTTTATTAAAAGGAGCCGTTACAAGCACCTGGATCTTTCCACCACGCAGATCCTCCACGGCACGTTCCAATGACTGAAGGGCTGCCTGTGCACCTTCTTCGGTCATCTTTCCCGGTTCAGCCATAAACTGGTCGGAAACACAAGGGATCAGATTGACCATCTTAAAATGAAGGTCAGAGGCAGACTGGGTAATATGAACATTGAAATTCTCCGCACCGGTACTCAACTTCTTGTAATATCCAAGCAACCGGGAAGAACCATATATGACCGGGGTGCAAAGCTCATTGATACGACTGTCCGAGAGGGCTTTGATAATAACTTCATAACCTATTCCGTTTGTATCGCCCTGCGTGATCCCGACTATGATCTTTTTATGCATAATGTCTTTTATTTGTAAACGATCTGCCTCCCGAAAGGAGTGAGCGCCAGTGATACCATCTTGAAATGTTGCTTTCCGAAAGGTATTCCTATGATTGTAATACAAAGCACTACGCCCCAGAACAGATGACTGAGCGCAATCCAGATCCCTCCCAGAAAAATCCACACAATATTCAAAACAGTGCTCAAACAGCCTGACCCGGATTCGACCGGACGCGTTGTCTTGCCGAAGGGCCACAGGACAAAGGCCGCAAGTTTAAAGCTTTGCAAACCGAAAGGTATCCCGATGATGGTAATGCACATCAACAATCCGGCTACCATATACTCCAATGCTATTATGATACCTCCAAACAGAAGCCAGAGTATGTTTCCCAGAATGTTCATACTGCAAATATACGTAAGTTATCGTTATATTTGTACTGCTATGGTTTCCTTATGGGATACGAATATACAATTTCTTCAGGGAGTAGGTCCCAGGCGGTCCAGGGAACTTGAAAAAGATCTGAATATTACCACTTTCGAAGATCTGATAAGGCATTACCCGTTTCGTTATATTGATAGAACACGTTTTTACGCCATTAATGAGATCGATCCCGGTCTTGCATATATACAGATCCGCGGAGTAGTCAGGGATATGAAAATCGTTGGCGCAGGTCCGCGCAAACAAAGATTGGTTGTAATTCTTTCAGATCCCACAGGAACGATCGAACTCGTCTTTTTCAAAGGAATCCGCTGGATAAAGGATAAAATCAAATTGAATACGGAATATATCGTATTCGGGAAACCCACCTTATTCAACGCCCGGATCAATCTGGTACATCCCGACATGGATATCCCCGATGACCAGAGCCTCAGGGGAAGTGCAGGGCTCCAGGCCGTTTATTCTTCTACCGAATCACTACGGGACAAAGGATTTACCCAAAAAGTCTTTTCCCGTCTGATAGCACAGGTTTTGACACGTATGGAGGGCCAGATTCACGAAACTTTACCCGCGTACCTGTTAAATCAGCTAAAACTGATGCCTCTGCCATTAGCTCTGGAAGAGATCCATTTCCCAAAAAACCTCAAAAACCTGCAGGCAGCCCAGACAAGACTCAAATTCGAGGAATTGTTCTATATACAGTTGGGATTACTCAAACAAAGATCTGTTCGTCTGAGGGCAGAGGACGGATTACCATTTCTTAAGATAGGAAAAGCGTTCAATGAATGTTTTAAAAGATTGCCCTTTGAACTGACAGAGGCGCAAAAACGCGTGATCAGGGAGATTCGCTCCGATCTGCGGAGCGGACGCCAAATGAACAGGCTGCTACAGGGTGATGTAGGGAGCGGTAAAACACTTGTTGCCCTGTTAAGTGCGCTCATAGCAATTGATAACGGCTATCAGGCCTGTATGATGGCTCCAACTGAAATCCTGGCCAACCAGCATTACAATACGATCTCCAAGTTCCTCAAAGGACAGGATGTCCGGGTGGGATTGCTGACAGGATCCACCAAACCGGCTGAGCGTAAACTGCTTCATGAATCTTTGCAGGATGGCTCACTCCATTTGCTTATCGGCACACATGCCTTGATCGAAGACACCGTTACATTCCAAAACCTGGGCTTTGTCGTTATTGATGAACAGCACCGTTTTGGAGTGGAACAACGGGCACGCCTGTGGAAGAAAACGGACGGATCGCCGCCCCATATCATGGTCATGACGGCAACCCCTATCCCCAGAACTCTGGCTATGACACTCTACGGAGACCTGGATGTATCGGTGATCGACCAGCTGCCACCGGGAAGGAAGCCGGTTCGGACGATCCATTATCCCGCTTCACGCAGGGGAACGGTTTATTCCTTTATGAAGAAACAGATCAAGGAAGGCAGACAGGTCTATATTGTTTATCCACTGATCCGTGAATCGGAAAAACTTGATTACGAAAATCTTGAAACAGGTTACCAAGATGTCGCCATGGCCTTTCCCGCTCCCCTTTATTCGGTTGCCGTGGTCCATGGGCAGCAAAAACCTGAAGACAAGGCTTTTGACATGGAGATGTTCGTCAAGGGACAGGCACAGATCCTGATTGCCACCTCGGTCATAGAAGTGGGGGTTGATGTCCCCAACGCTACGGTAATGGTTATTGAAAGTGCGGAAAGATTCGGTTTGTCACAACTGCACCAGCTTCGCGGACGCGTAGGGAGGGGTGCCGCAGAATCTTATTGTATCCTGATGACAGGGAAAGCCTTGAGCAAAGAAGCCAGGGAACGTCTTAAGCTGATGTGCGAAACAAACAACGGATTTGAGATTGCTGAAGCCGACATGAGGCTGCGAGGACCCGGAGACCTGGAAGGAACTGCCCAAAGCGGTCTTGTCTTTGATCTGCATATTGCCAACCTGGCAAAAGACGGACAGATACTGGAGTGGGCACGTATGGAAGCCGATAAGGTACTTGATGAGGATCCGCTTCTGGAATTAGGAAAAAACAAAGTGCTTGTCAGACAGCTGGAAGTTCTTGGCAACAGAAGGGCTGATTACAGCAAGATATCCTGATCACGCACCATTGATCTTTTAAATAGGATTTACGTGCGTCCGGGACTGAAGCCGCATCGAATCATAGATGGTATACTTCTGATGCAGAGCCGATTCATCTTCAGGATCCTTGAAGGAAAAGCGCCTGAGTGTATCCCTGTATTTTAACTTCGGATCCGTATACTCTACAATAAATATCCTTTGACGTGACGTTAAGGTCAAAGAAACGGAATATTTTCCCTGGGCGTCAGTGAAGGCCGTATCGGCCTTCTGCTTGGTGTCGTAGGTTCTGCGCATGATCACAGTTATACCCTGTAACGGTATGTTCACAATGTTTTTCACCTCCCCTTCCAGCATGTAGGAGTATAGATATTCTTCACGCTCTATGCACGATGTCAGCAATAGCGTAAAAAGAAACAGAATAAATGATCTTTTAAAGCACATTGAGCACTTGTTCTTTTATTTTTTCCAATTCGTCTTTCATCATAACCACATATTGCTGCATCCCGGCATGTGCTGCTTTGGATCCCAGCGTATTGATCTCTCTTCCCATTTCCTGGGCTATAAATCCTAGTTTCCTTCCGGCAAATTCTTCCTGTTCCATCGTTTGACGGAAATAACTGCAGTGTTGCCTAAGGCGTACGCATTCCTCACTTATATTGACCTTTTCCAGATAATAGATCAATTCTTGTTCCAGACGGTTCTGATCAATAGTTATCTCTTCACTCAATCCGGACAATTTATCTGTCAGCCGCTCCTTCACAGATATGATCCTTTGCGGATCCAACTCTTCTACCTTGTGAAGGTATGTCTCTATGTTGTCTATATGTGAAAGCAAGTCCTGCCCCAGCCGGCTCCCTTCCCGGCACCGAAACTCATCCAGGTTTTCGGCTGCAAGAAAAATGCACTGCTTAAGGGTTTTCCATCCAAGCGGATCAATCTCCTTCTTCTGCACTTCCCTGACTTCAGGCATCCTAAGCAGCACGGCAGCCAGATCGGCAGAACTGACTTCCTGCTCCATATCCTTGAAAATAGTCTGTAATTCCTTAAAATACTGTCTGATCAACTGTACGTTAAATGTGTTTTCCAGCGTCTCTTCTTCCTGGTCCACAGAGATAAAAAGGTCTATGTTCCCCCGTTGAAGTTTTTTGATCAGGTACTGTCGCAGATCATACTCATACTCTCTGGGTATCTGTGATGTCCTGAACCCGATATCCGCTGTTTTCCCGTTTACGGAACGAATTTCAACGGTGTATTTTTTTCCGGAAAATGATGTTTCGGCTTTTCCGTAACCTGTCATTGAACGAATCATTTGATCATTTTTTCAGCAAATATACATTAATATGATTATTTTTGTTAATTAAATTATCGAGGCATATGAACGGAGATACTGCACAAACGGGGCCGGAACGTTCCCTGAACTTTCTTGAAGAGATCATCCAAGAGGATTTGACCCAAGGCAAATACAAATCTATTGTGACCAGGTTCCCCCCGGAACCCAACGGATACCTGCATATAGGCCACGCCAAGAGCATTTGCCTGAATTTCGGACTTGCATTAAAATATGGCGGAAAGACCAACCTGCGGTTTGATGATACCAATCCCACCAAGGAGGACATCGAATACGTAGATTCCATCAAGGAAGACATCCTTTGGCTGGGATTCAGGTGGGCCGACGAATTCTATGCTTCGGACTATTTCGAACAATTGTACCAATGGGCACATATGCTTATCCGTAAAGGATTGGCCTATATAGACGACCAAACACAAGAGGAAATTCGCCTGGGACGGGGCACGGTTACAACACCCGGGACGGAAAGTCCCTTCAGGAACAGAAGTGTAGAAGAAAACGCCGATCTGTTCACCAGAATGAGGAACGGGGAATTTCCCGATGGAAGCAGGGTGCTTCGTGCCAAGATAGACATGAGCCATCCCAATATGCTCATGCGGGACCCGATTATGTACCGGATCATACATGCCGAACATCACCGTACCGGAAACAAATGGTGCATATACCCCATGTATGATTACGCTCACGGGCAGTGTGATTCTATAGAGCAAATCACCCATTCCATCTGTACGCTGGAATTTGACGTACACCGTCCCCTTTACGACTGGTTCATAGAAAAACTGGAGATATTTCCCTCTCGTCAGTATGAATTTGCACGCCTCAACATCACCTATACCGTCATGAGCAAAAGAAAGCTCCTTGAACTTGTCAAAGCCGGATTGGTTAACGGATGGGACGATCCCCGAATGCCTACCATCTGCGGGTTGAGGCGAAGGGGATATACCCCTTCCGGGATCCGTCTTTTTTCCGAGAAGGTGGGTGTCGCCAAAAGAGATAATGTCATAGACATATCCCTGATGGAATGGTGCATAAGAGAAGAATTGAACAAAACCGCCCCCCGTTGTATGGCCGTGTTGGATCCCTTGAAAGTAGTCCTGATAAATTATCCCCGGGAAAAAGAGGAATATATGACAGCCCCCGTCAACCCCGAGGATCCACAGGCAGGAGAAAGACCTATACCGTTTACAAATGAATTATATATTGAGCGGGATGATTTCATGGAAGACCCACCTAAAAAGTTCTTCCGTCTGCGGCCGGGAGGTGAAGTCCGCCTTAAATACGGATATATCATCCGCTGTGATAAGGTGATCAAAGACAATGAAGGCAATATTACTGAACTGCATTGTACTTATGATCCTGAATCAAAACCCGGCACCGGTACCTGGCGCAGTGTCAAGGGCACCATCCATTGGCTGTCGGCCGCCCACGCCATACAGGCAGAAGTCCGGCTGTTTGACAAATTGTTTACCGAACCATACATGGGTAATATTCCCGAAGAAAAGGATTACAGGGATTTTCTCAATCCCGGCTCTTTAAGGACCGTAAAAGCATGTATCGACAATCATGCAGCCGGCCTGGCAAACAAAGCCGTTCCCGGAAAGGACGACACACGCACGCGCATCCAGTTTGAACGGCTGGGATATTTTGTAGCTGATTACGACTCAACACCGGAACGACCGGTTTTCAACAGAATCTGCACATTGAAGGATACGTTTGCCAAAACGCTGAAACGACCCTAGAGCTCTATCTTTTCGTTATTCTGATCTAACCAGCGAGCCTGTGTAACGGCAAGATCAGGTGCTATCCTGACATGAAGACGGCATCCGTATTTTCTGGACCATTTTCTGGCCCTGGACACCAATCCCTTAGTAAGATAGGCTTCTATAAAGGGATGTACTTCCAGTACAACGTTTTTAAGTTTCTTCTCATTGGCAAAGAACATCATCTGGTTTTCGATATTCTCCGTAAACAGCAAGCTCGGTGGAATCTTTCCGGTTCCGTTGCAAGCGGGACATTTTTCGCTGGTATTAATTTCCATGGCAGGACGTACCCGTTGACGGGTAATCTGCATCAATCCGAATTTGGTCAGGGGCAGGATATTGTGTTTTGCTCTGTCCAAAGCCATCAGCTCCTTCATCCTCTTGTAGAGTTTCTGCCGATGATCAGCTGTATCCATGTCAATGAAATCGACTACGATGATACCGCCCAGATCCCTAAGTCTCAACTGCCGGGCAAGTTCTTCGGCAACAACCATATTTACTTCAAAGGCATTGTCCTCCTGCCCGTTACCCATATTTGAGCGGATCCCGCTGTTCACATCTACAACGTGCAATGCTTCGGTATGCTCAATAATAATATAGACGCCCTGCCTCAAAGGAACTACCCTCCCAAAGGAGTTCCTTATCTGACGGTTTACATCAAAAGCATCAAATATCGGATCCTTTCCTTTGTAAAGCTTAACGATCTTTTCTTTTTCAGGGGCAATGGTGGAAATATACGTGCAAACTTCTTCAAATACAGAGGTGTCGTTTACGTGTATGCTCGTAAACGTATCGTTGAGCAGATCACGGATGACCGTTGTAATGCGGCTGTTTTCCGTTAACAGGCGTGAAGGGGTTTTCCCTTTTCGCATAACGGACCAGGATTCTTCCCATCTATGTATCAGAGATTTGAGTTCAGCGTCCAGGACGGCAGCCTTTTTACCTTCTGCCGCAGTCCTGATGATGAGCCCATAGTTGGGAGGGAGTATGCTCTGGACAAGCCTTTCCAACCTTCCACGCTCCTCTTTAAGCGTTATCTTTGAAGAGAGACTGACCTTTTCCGTAAAAGGCAGCAAGACCATATTTCTTCCGGCGATCGATATGTCGGAAGTAAGCCGCGACCCCTTAGTCGAAATAGGTTCCTTTACAATTTGAACCAATACGGGTTGTCCAACTCTAAGTACATCCGAGATCTTCCCTTCTTTGGGTAATACGGAGCCCAGTTTCAGGCTGGAATAGATTTCTGCCGGGGAGATCTTTCCGGCAATTACCTGTTGGGTAAAATAATTGATCGTCGAAAAAGCATACCCCAGGTCAAAATAATGTACAAAAGCATCCTTGTCGTGACCAATATCAACAAAAGCGGCATTAAGCGCCGGCATTATCTTCTTGATCTTACCCAGATACAAATCGCCTACCGAGAAATGATTGTCGCTTGTTTCCTCCTTGTGCAATTCCATCAGCCGTTTGTTCTCCAACAAAGCAATGGATACTTCGGAAGAAGTTACATCAATAATTAAATCTTTCTCCATTCTATGGCAAAAGTAAGAAACCTAAAGTATCTTTTCGAAAAAAGTTGCTTTAGGTTTCCCGGTTCATCAGACACTTAATGGCTTATTTCTTTTTGTGACGGTTTTTGCGTAAACGCTTTTTCCGTTTGTGCGTTGCCATTTTATGCCTTTTCCTTTTTTTCCCACTTGGCATAATAGAAACTATTTAACGCTATTTTTCACTTTATTCAAGAAAACCTTAGCCGGCTTAAAAGCAGGTATGTAGTGTTCAGGAATGATGATCGTTGTGTTTTTGGATATATTACGGGCTGTTTTTTGGGCACGTTTTTTCAGTATAAAGCTACCAAAACCACGAAGGTATACATTGTTATTCTGAATCAATGAGTTCTTTACACTTTCCATAAAGCATTCCACAACTTTCTGTACAGCGACTTTTTCTAAACCAGTTGTTTTGGCAATTTCGTTTACAATATCCGCTTTAGTCATAATACAATTAATTTAAGAGTTATTTAATATTTTAAATAGATTGCATTCCAAATGGACTGCAAAAGTAATATTTAAATTCTTAATATCAAGATGTTTCATTTAAAAAATCATTAAAAAATGTGTTTATAGCTATCTTTGCCGCATGGATTTTACGAACGTTCTCCTGGAATGGTACAGAAAAAACCGCCGGGAACTTCCCTGGAAAGAATATAATGATCCCTACTCTATATGGGTCTCGGAAGTAATCCTCCAGCAAACCCGGGTACAACAGGGGGACGGCTACTTCAGGAGATTTATCGGGGCTTATCCGACCGTTGGTCACCTGGCAGAGGCCCCTGAAGATGATGTCCTGAAGCTATGGCAGGGCCTGGGCTATTATTCCCGGGCACGAAATATGCATAAGACTGCAAAAAGAATCATGGAAGAATACGGGGGTAAGTTTCCTTCTGATATAAATCAGTTAAAAAAACTTGAAGGGATCGGTCCTTATACGGCAGCAGCCGTCGCATCTTTTGCATTCGGGATGGACGTCCCGGCCCTGGACGGTAATGCATACCGTATCCTGGCAAGGTTTTTTGGCATTGACATGCCGGTGGGGACATCCGGTTCAAAAAAACTTTTTACCCAACTGGCAGGGATATTGCTTCCCCGTGGGGACAGCGCTTCATTCAATCAGGCCATGATGGATTTCGGATCGCTTGTCTGTACTCCCCATCCAACGTGTACATCGTGTCCTATGTCCGGTTCCTGCTATGCTTTCCTAAAAGGCCTAACAGACAAATTACCGGTTAAACAGGTAAAAACGACTACAAGACGGCGCTATTTCAATTACCTGGACCTGGAATATGAAAACACTATTGTCATAAGACAGCGTACAGGTAAAGATATCTGGAAAGGACTTTATGAATTCCCCCTGATCGAGACCGGGACTCCTGTAAGTTTTGAGGAACTGACACAAAACGTGGATTTCAGGCAACTGACCGGACTTGAATCTTTCACCCTGCACGATATGATCCGACTGCAACCGCACAAGCTGACCCATCAGACAATATATCCGGTATTTTATAAAATCCGGTTAAACGGACCTGTTTCCGTACCTGAAAAGGATTACCGGATTATTGACAGGAAAGAACTGAAAAATTTTGCGGTATCCAGACTAACGGAGAAATATATGGATTCTTTTCATAATTTTGTCGATCTATGAAACCTGCCATTGTCCGGAGCCTCATTTTTTCAGTCGTTTTCTCAATGCTTTCGTTAACGGGATGGAGCCAGAACATCCGTATCGAAGGCATAGAGTTGACCGGTAACCAGATCACCAAAAAATTTATTATTGTAAGGGAACTACCCTTTTCTGTGGGAGACACCATACCCGAAGCTGAATTTAATGAACAACTGAGGCTTGCGCACGAAAACCTAAACAATTTGCTTCTTTTCAACTTTGTCGAGATATCACCTCTCAGATCGATAGACAATCCTGAACTAGTCACTGTGATCATCCAGGTGGAAGAAAGGTGGTATATATGGCCCTTGATTGAAGCGAAACTGGAAGAGCGTAACCTGAGCACCTGGTTGCAAAACTGGGATTTTACCAAGATCACGATAGAAGTCGGTGCCCGGATTGATAATTTCCTGGGATTGAAACACAAACTTGTAGTGGCAGCACACGGGGGTTATCAATGGGGTGTTTTTTTAGGATACCGGGATATTTCGCTGGACAGGCAGGGAAAGCATTTTATGAGCATGGACTTGCAGGGTAATTTCAGCCACAACCTTGACATATTTACAATAGAAGATAAACCGGCCCGTTTCAACATTCCGGACATAATGCTCGAAAAAAAGGTGAACACCAGGATCAATTATTCATACCGGCCCAATATCAGGACCATCCATAACATATCTTTCATGCATGAGTTCACGATACTGGCAGACACCGTACTCAAACTGAATCCCCATTATTGGGGCAACGACCGGTTGCGAAGGAATGCTTTCAGGTTACATTACAGATACCGCTTAGACGAGCGTGATTACCACCGTTACCCTTTGAACGGTTATTTTGTACAGGCAGGACTGAATACTTATCTTTCTTCAGATGCTTCCGTACGATATGCCCAACTTACCCTCGGACTGCAATATTTCAAACAAATTGCCGATTCACGCTGGTATTTTTCAACTGTTTTTTCGGGAGGATATTCACTGTCCAACACCCAGGCATACATCCTGGATAAAGCCATAGGGTATGACAACGATATGATGCGCGGCTATGAATATACGGTGGCCGACGGACAATCATTTGCCATTTCAAACAATACGGTCAGGTACAATATTCTTAAAAAAAGAACCTTTAC
The DNA here is from genome assembly GCA_002071175.1 of Bacteroidetes bacterium ADurb.Bin037. Lineage (GTDB taxonomy): Bacteria > Bacteroidota > Bacteroidia > Bacteroidales > UBA932 > DMER64. The sequence goes on along the minus strand of MWER01000016.1, from coordinate 125,565 downwards.
GCTCAATTGGCTGTCGTTTCTCCCCAAGTTCAACAAGATCCATTTGTCAATTTATGCCAATGCCCATTTTGACATGGGATATGCCCATTACAAATGGGACAACCATCTCAACACCCTGAGCAATCAATTTCTCTATTCGGCAGGAATAGGAATAGACCTGGTTACCTATTATGATATGGTTATCGGTATTGATTACTCGGTCTGCAAACAAAATCAATACGGCTTTTTCTCCTGGAAAAATTTCTTCTTTTCCATTAAGGTTCCTTTTATCTGATCTACGGTCATTTTGTCAGTTTCACTCTATGGCACGAAGATTGACAATGTAAAAAAAGAGAGGGTTTTCAATATGGATTTAATTCTTAGAGATAAAATGACCGTGATCCCATTAATGGAAATGGACATGGATGAATCTTCGGGAAACATCAGAGAAGAAGGATTACCGGAGATACTTCCGTTACTGGTACTGCGGAATGCAGTCGTTTTCCCCGGCACATTAATCCCTATAACCGTGGGAAGGGACAAGTCCATAAAATTGGTAAGGGAGAGTTTTTCCGGCGACAAATGGGTCGGAACGGTGACACAGATGTATCCGCTCGATGACGATCCTGCAGAAGATACGATAAGCAATCATGGCTGTCTTGCCAAAATTTTAAAGATCATTGAAATGCCTGAAGGCGGGATAACCGTCATCCTGCATGGATTCCGTCGCTTTAAGGTCAGCCGGATCGTACAGAGGGAACCCTACTTTGCTGCAGAGATCACGTACCTGCCGGAGATATTTCCTTTGGAAGATGACGGCAGCTTCAAAATGGTGGTAGAAGGTATCAAAGAGGTTGCAGCCCAGATATTCCAGCTGACACCCAGTATTCCCAGGGAAGCCGAATTCGCCCTCAAGAACATTGAAAAAAGTGATTTTCTAATCAATTTTGTCGCTTCCAACATTTACCTTGACGGGGTCAAGGAGAAACTGAACCTGCTGGCTATCGATTCCCTGAAAGACCGGGCTTCGCATTTACTGGAACTTCTTTATAAACATCTGGAACTTCTCAAGTTCAAGGAACAGATCCATCAAAAGGTTCGTGGAGAGATAGACCAACAACAAAAAGAATATTACCTGAGCAATCAGCTGAAAACGATCCAGGATGAACTGGGCCTGACCCAGGATATGGAAGAAATTGATACGCTGCGGGAAAAGGCATCGAAAAAGAAATGGAGCAAAGAAATCGCAGAAATCTTTGAAAAGGAAGTACAAAAGCTGGAACGTGCCAATCCCCATCAGCCCGATTACGCCATACAACTCAATTACCTTCAATTCATGATAGAACTTCCCTGGGGGGAATATACCAAAGACAATCTGGACCTGAAGCGGGCACGCAGGGTGCTTGACCGTGATCATTCGGGACTTGACACGGTCAAGGAAAGGATCCTTGAGCACCTGGCTGTTCTTAAACTTAAGAGAGATATGAAATCTCCCATTCTCTGCCTTTACGGCCCTCCCGGTGTCGGAAAAACATCTCTTGGCAGATCCGTTGCCCGGGCCCTGAACAGGAATTTCGCCCGTATATCGTTGGGAGGTCTTCATGACGAATCGGAGATCAGGGGTCATCGTCGGACCTATATTGGGGCCATGCCGGGCAGGATCATCCAAAGTATCAAACGGAGCAAATCTTCCAATCCGGTCATTGTACTTGACGAAATTGACAAAGTAGGGACAGATTTCAGGGGAGACCCTTCGTCTGCTTTGCTTGAAGTATTGGATCCGGAGCAAAACAATACGTTCCATGACAATTATTTGGATGTGGATTATGACCTTTCCAGGGTGCTTTTTATTACAACAGCTAACAGCATCGGGACCATCCAGCCTGCCCTACGGGACCGTATGGAGATGATCCCCATTAACGGGTACCTGGCCGAGGAAAAACGTACCATAGCTCAAAAACACCTGATCCCAAAACAACTGGAAGCTCACGGATTAGAGCCCTCTCAACTCAAGCTCAGCCGGCAATCCATTGATGTGGTGATAAATGAATATACCAGGGAATCGGGAGTCCGTAACCTGGATAAAAAAATAGCCAAGATAGCAAGGCACGTTGCCAAAAAGATCGCTTTCGGGGAAACATACGACCCAAAACTTTCTCCTGACAACGTGCGTGAAATCCTTGGTGTACACCGGATCATACAGGATGTGCAAAAGGGGAACGAGTTTCCAGGCGTGGTAACAGGACTGGCCTGGACAGATACCGGCGGCGAAATATTGTTCGTAGAATCAAGCCTTAGCAAAGGAAAGGGGACCCTGACTACGACAGGCAACCTGGGAGATGTAATGAAAGAATCCGCCGTCATTGCACTACAATACCTGAAAGCCCATGCCGACCTGCTTGATCTGAATCCGGAATTGTTTGATAAAACCAACATTCACCTGCATGTACCGGAAGGTGCGATCCCCAAGGACGGTCCCTCTGCCGGTATCACTATGATCTGTTCCATGGCCAGTGCATTTAAAAACAAATGCATTAAAAAAGGCGTGGCTATGACAGGAGAGATAACCTTACGCGGACGCATCCTGCCCGTTGGAGGGATCAAAGAAAAAATACTTGCCGCCAAGCGATCAGGTATTAAGACGATCATTTTGTCGGAAGATAACAGAAAAGACATAGAAGAGATCAAACCGGATTTCATAAAAGGTCTGGACTTCAAATTTATGAAAACCATACAGGAAGTCATCGAATACGTATTGTGAGATGGATGTAAAAATTGAAGCAAGCTGGAAAGAAGTTCTGCAATCGGAATTTTCAAAACCATATTTTAAAGGGATTGCAACTTTTCTCCATGCCCAAAAAGATAATGGAAAGACCATCTATCCACCGGGGAAATTAATATTCAACGCTTTTGAGCTCACCCCTTTCGATAAAATAAAAGTATTGCTGCTGGGGCAAGATCCGTATCACCAGCCGGGACAGGCACACGGACTATCCTTTTCCGTACCCCGTAACATTCCCCCACCTCCTTCTTTGCGAACTATTTTCACAGAATTACATGCAGACCTCGGGATAAACCCGCCATCTCACGGATGCCTTGAATCATGGGCCAGGCAGGGGGTTATGTTGCTCAATGCCATCCTGACTGTAGAGGCCGGAAAACCCGCCTCGCACAGCCAATCAGGTTGGATGGAATTTACAGATGCCGTTATAAGAAACGTTTCCCAGAAGAAAGACCATGTTGTGTTCCTGCTCTGGGGTAATTTTGCCCGCAGTAAAAAATACCTGATAGATCGATCCAGGCATTGTATCCTGGAAGCACCACACCCTTCCCCGCTGGCCAGAGGCGCTTTCCTGGGATCCAGACCCTTCTCTGCCACAAACTCTTACCTGCGTTCAAAAGGACAAGATCCTATAGACTGGCGTTTATAAAGGCAACGATCTCCAATATTTTTCTTATTTTTGGAGCCATAATCAAATCATTCCGATTATGGAAAAAATAGCCGTGTTTCCCGGTTCTTTCGATCCATTCACTTTAGGTCACCTGGATGTCCTGCTTTCGGCTCGCAAACTCTTTGATAGAATTATTGTGGCTGTGGGGGTTAACCAGCAAAAAGTCAGCCTTTTTTCTCCAAAAGCCAGGGTGGCCATCATCAGGGAAGTAGTCAAGGATTTTCCCGAAGTGGAAGTCTGTTCATTCAACGGACTTACGATCGATTTCTGTCGCAATAACAAGATCAATTTTATTTTCAGGGGAATACGCACGACTACGGACTTTGAATTGGAACAGGTCATTGCCCAGGTCAATTCCAAGATGGCTCCTGAAATTCAGACGATATTCATTCCTTCGGGTCCCAAATATTCATTCATATCTTCCACTGTGGTACGGGATGTGCTTCTTAACGGAGGGGATGCAAGTTGTATGCTGCCCCCGGGACTTAATTTGAATAATTATTTGAAAATGTAGAACCCCATGTGGTCTCTGTTACTTGCTTTCATGCACAGCATTGTCCTGTGTCTGAACGGAGGAAGTCCTTCCCCTGTCATACTTGCATTGCAACGGGGAGAACAAGTAGTTCCAATAGACACGCTTAGTCCGGATCACTTGGGTTGTGTCAGATTTCTGGGGGATTCTCCGCTTGAACCGGGTCAGTACCTGTTTGTTCAGGACAACAGGAGGTTGTTCAATTTTCTGATATCCTCAGCCACGAAGACCGATATGTCCTTCACAGCTCACATCAGCAACGGAAGGACTGTGGAGATTATGGCGGAAGGGTCGGAAGAGAACAGCGCCTATATCCGGTTTTACCGTTTCCTTCAGGAAAGGTACGCACAGGCAAATGACATCCTGGAACAGGAAACTGACCCCGAAAAGGCCATGCAGGATGTGGAACGCCTTGAATCAACGATCAGGGAATATACCGGTTTCATTGCAGAACAATATGAAGACTGCATGTTGGGCATCATAGCGAAAAACATCTTCACCCCTGTCCTTGCACAGGAAAACGCCTCGCTGCACTATCTGGATAATGTGGATTTTACAGAAGAACGCATTTTGAATACCTCTATCCTGCCTTTAAGGCTGAATGAATATTTTTTAAAAGTGTTGCCTCCCGTCCCTGATACGCTGATCTCTCATGCCGACAGGATATTGGAAGGAAAAATCCATCCTCTTGTGAAAGAGTATGTCGCCCGGTACCTTTTTACATTGTTCTTCACCAGCGACATCATGGGAATGGAAAGCGTAGCTGTTCATCTGGCAGACCGATGGTTTCTGACCGATGCTTTGCTACAACAGGAAAAGGATCTGCTTGAGGAAATGGCAACATTTGTGCGCTTCAACAAACAATGCCTACTGGGCATGAAAGCCCCCGAACTTGATCTGCCCGATGTTTGGGGACAGGTACGTCCGCTGGACCAGATTAAGGCCAGGTTCACCGTTATCGTATTCTTTGAGGACAATTGCCCGGTGTGTAGTGATGAATTATTGAAACTGATCAGGTATCATGAAGAACACCGGGATAATGGAGTGCAGTTTTATGCTGTTTATACCCAGGACAACAGAGAAGTAATGTCCAGGTACGCATCATTTTTTCCGAAAGAATGGATCACCGTATGGGATCCGGACTTCAGTTCCGGTTTCCATGAAAAGTACAATGTCAGGAGCACCCCCAGGATCTATCTTCTGGACAAGGAGAAAAAGATTATAGGAAGGGACCTGGGTACGGAAACCCTTGAAAGGTTGATCCGGGATCATGCAGCAGAGGAAGAGATCGTTCTGAAGAAAGCTCCGGATATCATGCTCGAAACGGAAAACAAGGCCTCCTTTTCGTTATACGATGTTGAAGCTACCTATACGATCCTCTATTTTTACGATCCGGCCTGTTCCGTATGCGGTTTTACCACTGCCGGTCTTTACGACCTGTTCCTGAAGGCCAGGGACAAAGGACTGATGGTCTTTGCCGTATATACGGGCCATGATTATGTATCATGGAGAAAATGGATCGGAGAGGGAGACTTTACCGACTGGATCAATGTCTGGAATCCTTCCTCCGATGATCGCATAAGTAAATACTACAACGTAAATGATCCTCCGCTGATCCTGTTGCTGGATAAGGAAAAGCACGTGGTGGCAGATCAGCTCTCACTTGAAGCTCTTTCATATATTGTCAATGAATTAATGCCTGTTGCCTTATGATTCATTATTTTGACGATTTTTTGAAAAAACTCCGTCAGAAAGACGAATTGCTTACCGTCAACCGTTTTATAGAACCGAACCTTGAAATAGCTGAAATCACCGACCGTCAGGCAAGTCTGCCTGGTGGTGGCAAAGCCCTCCTATTTAATAATACCGGGACCGATTTCCCGGTTATCAGCAATATTTTTTCTTCCGAAAACCGGATATTGATGGCTTTTGACATGGAAAGCACGGATGAAATATACACAAGGATATCCGGCTTTTATAAGGCTATTGCACAAAATCAAGCCGGCAACCGGTTTCTCAGGAAACCGCCTTTTTCAGAAATTACCCAGTATGCTCCCAAAACCGGCAATGTCGGTTCATGTCAGGAAATTGCGCTCTTTCCCCCGGATCTGAACAGGATCCCCTTCCTTAGAAACCGTCCCTATGATCAGGCGCACAGCATTCATGAAGTGCCCCTAATTATCAGGAATCCTTACATGAATAGTTATTCTATAGAGTCGACAAGATTGCTATGGCATTCCAAAACTACGGTCCAGGTAAGGTTTGAACCTGATTCACAGTCTGCCCTGCTGATCAACAACTCCCCTCAGGGAAGAATTCCCATTGCCTTGTTCTTTGGCGGAGATCCGTTATATACATTAACAAGTATGATACCCAGATCAGTAGATGTAGATCCGTTGCTTCTTAACGGATATTTACGGAAAAAGCCGATCATTATGGTCCCATGCCTGAGCCAGCCGCTGGAAGTACCTGAAAACTGTGATCTGGTCATTGAAGGTTATATTGACAAAAATGCACAGACGGTACCTTCGGTTGCATGCGGTGATAATACGGGATTTTACAGCATCGGAGGAAAAGAACCGCTGATGCATGTTACCTGTATCACACACAGGAAGAATGCCATGCTGCCCATGATAGTTCCATCCCTGGGACAGATCCTTTCACGTAGAGCCCTTACCAGAATCATCTCTGCTTTTGTAGAAACTAACATGGAGCAGTCCGTTGCTCCCGGGGTACGACAATTGTGTTATCCTTATTTTGGCAGATGCGGTTCTGCCGCCATTGTAGCCATTAAAAAGTTTTATCCGGGACAAACTCACAAGACAGCACATGCCTTCTGGGGATCCGGAATAACATCTCTGAACAAAGTGCTGGTATTAGTAGATGAACATGTTGATGTATATGACCGTTCTCAGGTAAATGAATGTATCCGGCAACATTACAATCCTTCCAGGGATACCTTCTTCGGCAGGGGTCCGCTCAGCCTTTCAGATCATGCTGCCCCGCAACGAGGTTTCGGGGGCAAGATCTGTCTTGATGCAACAGCCAAATCTACAGCCTGCACCACAAGTTCTTCAATCCCGGCAGAACCTTATCAATTTTATCACAAATCGGAAAAAGAACCTCTTAAGAATCGTTCAGAAGCACTTATTCTAATATCCGTAGATGAAGAAATAGACCTGAATGACAGGGATATGTGCCTCTGGATGGCCATCAGTCAAACGGATCCTATACGCGACACCAGGATTGAGAACGGGATTTTATACGTAGATGCCTGTACTAAAAAACAAGGAGACAGGGGGGTTACCAAGCCCTGGCCTAATGTATGCTGCTCCTCTATGGAAACAATACAGACTGTGGACAGTTATTGGGATCGGCTCAAAGCCGGAGATCCCATAACCTCCCCTTCATATAGGATTCAGGCCCTTTTGCGTAAGGGCAAGGCACAGATCATGGAATAAAGACCAAGAATAGCCATCAATACGACTGATACCCAGCCCAGATAATCTCCGTACTTTACATACGGGGTAATAGAATCGTTCAGATTCAACGTGCCCTTTATAGATGTGGGGACCCACCATTCTGTCTGAACCAGCCGGACCCCTTTCTGATTGATCAGTGCTGAAGTGCCAGTATTGGCACTGTGTGCAATACTTCTTCTCGTTTCGATCGCACGAAGGGAAGCATAACTTACATGCTGCCGGTATCCCGGGGTATTCCTCCACCAGCCGTCATTCGTGATAACTGTCATGAAATTGGCCCCATTCTTGACATAGCCGGTAAAAAACTCTCCGTAAACGGATTCATAACAGATCGCCACCCCGGTAGCCTCACCGTTATCAGTCCTTGAAAAAACCGTCCGTTCCTTCTGCGTGCCAAGAGTGCCGGTCGTACCTCCAAGGTTCAATGATAATTTTTCAATAAACGGAAATAAATTGATGTAGGGCATTTTTTCACTTCCTACCACAAGCTTTGATTTGTGATATATCTGTACGCGGTCAGAAGAATCCAACTGCAAAGCTGAATTATAAACCTCATACCACCTGTCCTGATAGCGGCGTGCTGACGGAGTGGGTTTTTTGGAAGAAGCGGGATAAAATCCAATGGTATTGGCTCCAAAAATAAAAGCAGTCCCCGGATATTCTTCCACCAGTTGTTTGTAAAGTAGTACAGAAGATGAAGAAAAATAATTACCCAATATGATCTCGTGAACACTTGTCTCAGGGGCAATTACATAGCGGGTGGAAGAATCGATCCGTTTCCGGGCAAGCGTCAGGATTTTTTTGTCTTGTTCCGCCTGGGACATCACACTGTATTTTTCCTTCCAGGGATCAATATTTGGCTGAACGATCACAATCTGAACAGGTCTATCCGGTTCTTTGTATGTAAAAAATCTGATAATTGATAATGTAACAGGAACAAAAACTACGACAACCAGTAAAATGATCCTTCTTGTGGTAATTTTCTGTCTGAACATAAATAAAAGTATCAGATTGATCATCCAGATCCACAGGCTTCCCCCAAGAACTCCCGTGACTTCGTACCATTGGACCAGGCTCACATTGGTCGCAAAGCCGTTTCCAAGGACAAGCCAGGGAAATGATATTTCTGCATCAAAATAGAAAAATTCCCATGCGACCCATAGTAAAGCCAGAAAAATATAAGCCCAAATATCGTTTTTTCCCTTTTTTAAAAACCATTTTTTTGCCCTGCGGAAGACTGCAAAAATGACAAACATTTGAAAGGAATTGCCCAATACGGCAAATACACCTCCCCAAAATGTGCTGTAACATATCCAGAATACAGTCAATAGATTCCAAATAACAAAAGTCAGGGCATAATAGGTCCAGCATCCTTTTTTCCCGTTCACGGTAAATGAATGTTCCAGCCACAGAAGCGGAACAAAGGCAAATAACATAATAAGGCCGGTATGGGGGATAATAAATGGAATGCTTAGTAAAATACCCGATAAAGCAGATAGAACAAGGTTTTTACGCATAAAATTCATAACACAAATCTACAAATTATTATTAAATACCTGTTTTTTTATAACTTTACCGGCTATGAGTGATTTCCCTCTGAATTTACTAATGGGAATGATTGCCGGTTTTTCGGTGTCAATGCCCCTGGGACCCGGAGGTCTTTTCTGTATACAAAGAACCCTTAGCAAGGGCCAGCGTTCAGGATGGGTTGTCGGTTTGGGTGCGGCGACTTCAGATGTTGTATATGCATCGCTGGCTATTCTCAGTTTATCTTTCATCAGAAACTTCATTGAAAACAACAAGAACCTTCTTTTCCTTATAAGCGGCCTGGTACTTATGATTATAGGATTGGCCATATACTCCTCTAATCCGGTCAAGCAACTGAGACAAAACCGTGAATCAAAGAAATTCTGGGAAGATTACCTGACCGGATTTCTTATGTCCATAACAAATCCCGGATGTCTCTTTTTGATCATCGGCGTATTTGCTTTCCTGGGTACCAGTGTGGACCGCAGTTCAGGTTCCTTTATCATATCAGCCATATTACTGGGCGTATTCCTTGGGGCTACACTTTGGTGGTTCCTGTTGAGCATATCCGTGAATCTTTTCAGAAAAAAATTCAGGCTCAGGCAATTGTGGAGTATTAACCGTATAGCAGGCATAGCTATTATGATATTGGGGATAGTCGCAGCGGCAAACGGACTATCCAACATTCTGCGTATTCTGATTCATTGATTTTTTCATATCTTTGCCATTACAATGGGGATGTTCTGGTTTTGACAGCAGACGACATTGGAAAGTAAGCACGTGGAGCTTCGTGTTCTGGCTCCTAAATATCAGGACTCAAGCCTTAACTGGCAACAACAATTACGCACTCGCTGCCTGATCGGCCTTAGGCTGATCACTTAATCTTTCCGGGCAAGGCCCGGCAAGACGAGTATCCCGCAGGGATTTCCGCCTTCCGGATCCCGGCATATGGGGTATCATCCACAGAGGGCTGGGTTGTAAAGAATCTCCGGCTTTACAACGAGATTTCAGGAGATAAGGAGGATATGGCGTGCCTGCAGGCAGTCTCCTTCCGACAATCATATGCAGGCTAAACGTGTAGAAAGCTTTTGGATGCGCTGTTTGGACGGCGGTTCGAGTCCGCCCATCTCCACCACTACGGAACGGATAAATAATATATGCTGACATGAAAAAGCTGCATATCGTCTTACTGGCATTGATCCTTACCGGTTGTATGAGTGATTCTTGGTGGGAACCCCGCACCATCATGACCTTTGACCAGAACGGCAACACTCTTGGCCGATACCAATTCACATACGATGAACAAGGTAATACATTTACTGAAACAGGAGATATGTGGAATACCGGGACCAAGAGTTGGGACAGGGATTACAGGATTTCATACTCGTACGATATGTACGGCACACGTACGGGAGCCGTTAAAGAAAAACGGGATAGCCTTTCGGGGAAATGGCTGCCAATATCCCGGATAATCTGCCACTATAGAGCGGACACACGGGAGCCCGAGACCGAAACACATCAGATTTACCTGTCCGGAACCGACCTTTGGGAAGATTCTTTCAGGGATCATTACATCCGCGACGACCAGGGACGTCTGTTGTATATTGTACGTGAAAAATGGAATAATGGTGAGATCAACCGGGAAATTTCCCTGCAGGGCAGGTTCACATTGAAAACCCATTTGATTACCCCCATTAGCGGATGGGAAAATTTCATAAGAGATTCATTTAAATACGACCAGAGAGGAAAAATGACAGGAGGGCGGATTGACAGCTGGGATAACACAGCAGGAAAATGGAAGCCTGTTTTCCGCTATACATACACCTATGACAGGAAAAACAACGTCACACTGGAAACAACTCAGATATGGGACGCTGATTCGGGATCATGGACGGAAACAGGACAATATTCCTACCTGTATGACAGCTATGGCAATACTGTGGAAACCCATTATGCCCCTATTTCTGAAAACACCGGAACGGGGTCTTGTTTGGTTTTCTTCTATAATAACATGCAATCTACAGTGGGATACCATCTGGGAGACACAGGCATTTTTCCCGGAGTTAGAGGTACAGCTGTATTTTACAGGCAAAAACGATGAATGGGATCTCTTTTCTGGATTCTGCGGCCACAACGCTCTATCAGAAATACGGAAAAAATATTTCGCACTGTTGCCTTGTTTTTCCAGGGCAAAGGGCTTCCCTGTTCTTCCAAAGGGAACTGGCCCGTCACTTGGATCAGGAGATCTGGATGCCCCGGTCAACAGGTATCAGTCAGCTAACCGAATTGATCACAGGTGAAAAAGCGACCGAACATCTGTTCCTTTTGATCGAACTGTACAAGGTTTATAAAAAACTCAACGTTAAAGATCAAAGCCTTGAGGATTTTTATTCATTGGGGAATATACTGCTCCGGGATTTTGACCGTGCAGACAAATACCTGCTCGACACAGATGCCTTGTTCCATAACGTCAGGGATCTGAAGAGGATAGCACAGGATTTTAGTTTCCTTTCTCCCGAACAACGGGAAGTACTCCGTTCTTTCTGGTCTTCTTTCCAGGTTCAGACCGACCATCCCCTGAACCTTCATTTCATGTCCATTTGGGAGACACTTCCGCAACTGTACCGTGATTTCAATGAAGTGCTAAGAAATAAGAAATTTTCCTACGAAGGAATGATCTACCGGAAAATGGTCAATATGCTGGAAGAAGAGAAGGAAAATGAATTTCTTAACAAATTTTCACGATTTGTCTTCATAGGATTCAATGCGCTGAACACATGTGAAAAAAAGTTGTTTCGTTTCCTCCGGGATAAAGGCAAAGCAGACTTTTTCTGGGATTACGATCCTTTTTATATTGAGGATCCCGTTCAGGAGGCCGGACTTTTTCTCAGGGAAAATCTAAAGGAATTTCCTCCGGCACAAGGCTACAATAAGGATCATTCCCTGTTACGGTCACCAAGGAATATCAGGGTTATACCAGTCCATTCCCATGTCGTGCAAGCGAAAATAGTTCCCGCAATAATCAGGGAGTATTCCCTTCCTTACGACACAAGTACGGCCGTTATACTGGCAGATGAGAGCCTGTTGCTGCCTCTCCTTTACGGATTGGGAACCTTAACGGGGGAAAAAGGAGAAATAAACGTTACCATGGGATTTCCCCTCCGTCAGACATCCCTGTATTCATTGATAGATTCCCTATTGCAGTACTATACCCATAACGGGAACGAAAAAGATTTCAGAGCGATTAAAATGCATCCCTATGTCCACACCCTGGATCTTGAAGGGCATCTAAAGAATATGCCCGGAAACCTTATGGAATTGCACCAACGTTTTCTCTATCTTCTGGACAGCATTGACAACTCAGAGGAACTTTCCTCTGCCGATATGATGTTAGTGCCTATAGCAAGACAGACGAGAAAACTTCTCAATAAATTACAGTTATCGCTGTCGGACATTGACGTGGGCATTCATGTTTTTGCCAGGCTTATCAGGCAACACCTTTCCCAGGCCAGCGTTCCCTTCAGCGGAGAACCCCTGGCCGGATTACAGGTCATGGGATTTCTGGAAACCCGCTGCCTTGATTTCGAAAACCTTATTATAGTATCTGCCCAGGAGAACTTACTGCCAAAAGCCTATAGTGACGATTCCATTATTCCGTATAACATTCGTAAAGCTTTTGGTCTTCCTTTCGCCGAGCAACATACGGCCATCCAGGCTTATTATTTCTACAGGCTGCTGCAACGGGCAGAAAATGTATTTCTTATCTGGAACAGTAATCCGGAAGGTACTTCTAAGGGGGAAATGAGCCGTTTCATCCGTCAGATCTCTTCCGAACTTCCGGCTTCCTCCATTACCATTTCTCCGTTGACTTACACGTATGCTTTACCGGAAGTTCAGCCGGTGATCGTTCAAAAGACCGGGATCGTACAGGACATCCTGAAAGAATACCTGAATCCGGATAAAGAGAAATACCTAAGCCCCAGCGCTTTGGAAACGTATATCACATGCCCGTTGAAGTTTTATTTCAAATACGTCATATCGCTTAAAGAACCGAATGAAACACTTGAAGAAGCCGATCCCCTTCATATTGGCAACATCGTTCATAATGTTCTGGAAACACTCTACAGACCTGTTCTGGGAAAGGCCCTCAAAAGGGAAGACATTCTGGAAATGATACGACCTCGTGCGCGTTTCAGGGAACTGGTGAATAAAACGGCGGAAAAATACCTGGAGAACAAAAATAAAGAAGGTATTTCAATAGAAAAGGGCAAATGGATAATCTTTCCTGAAGTGGCAACTCTATATGCTGAACGTTTTATCCAATACGATGCATCGCAGGCTCCCCTGACAGTTACAGACGTTGAAAAAAGGTTCAGTTGCCGCTACGGACAGGTAGGTATTGCAGGGATCATAGACCGGATGGATATCCGAAATGGAAATCTGCATATCGTCGATTACAAAACGGGAATTGCAAAGAATTCTTTTTCCGATGTTGCAAAATTGTTTGATCCCAAAGAATCGGCAAAGAACCGGGATGCATTCCAGATCCTGTGTTACGTTTTTCTGTACGGATTGTCGGATTTAGAGGCCAATCTGCCCATACCGTTATTATTTTACCTGTACACCGCCTTAAGGGGCAAGGAAGCGGGAATGATCAGTTATGACAAGCAAAAGATCGATAACCAGGAGATCCTGAAAGATCTCCGTGAAAGCTTTCTCTCCCATTTGAATCTTCTTTTAGAAGAATTGTTTAATTTTAACATTTCGTTCAAACAAACGAATCTTATTGATAATTGCAAGATGTGTCCTTATACATCCATATGCCAAAGAGAAAAATACAATGACTAAAAAAGAGAAAGAAAAAATAATCATTCCGACACTTTTCATACTGGTAGCGATCCTGACCATAATCTCCTTACCACGCGAAGGACAGTTTAAATACCAATACCAGAAAGGAAGTCCCTGGATGTATGAAAATCTGGACGCTGCCTTTGATTTCCCTATCATAAAGACTGATGAGGAATTACGCCTGGAGCGTGAGAAGATCACCAGGCATTTCACCCCCTACTTTCTCCTTAAACCCGATATAGAAGCCGAACAACTCAGGGCATTCAGTTCCGAAGCAATCCGGGTGGAACTTTCAGATGAACTGCAAAGCAAATTACTTTCGCTCTACAAGACTATTTATAGCCGAGGGATCATGGACAATGCCCGGTACAACGAACTGAACCCTGAAACAGGTCTGGCTCTGGTACAGGGAAAGATGGCTGATAAAAAATCCTCTGCGGAAATTTTTTCCCATCAAACCGCCCGGGAATATTTCCAAAACCGTATAGAAACATTTTCGAAGCGGGAGGTCGAAGCCATGAGATCATCCAGAATTGATTTTTCCATTTTTATAGTACCCAACCTGATATATGACGAAAGCACCACTTTTGCGGTACAATCGAGCAGTCTTCAGGACATATCTCTTACAAAAGGCATCGTCTATACGGGACAACGTATCATTAGCAAGGGAGAGATCGTTACCGGAACTACTGAACAGACACTCAATTCAATGCGGGCCGAATACAATTCAAAGATCGGTTTTTCCGGGAGCATCCCGCTGTTGATCGTAGGTCAGACCCTGATAATCATTCTCACCCTGTTTGTCATATTTATCCTGATCCAGGCAATCAGGCCCAAAATGCTGCACAACATTGCCGAACTTATCTTTACACTTTTTTTGTTCCTCCTTGTAGTTGGAGGCTCATCACTGGTTTACAAAATTGGTCCTTCTGCACTTTACCTGCTGCCGTTTCCCGTCATCGTATTGTTTCTGGATTCATTCTTCCCTACCAGATTTTCCCTGCCTGTTTATATTCTTTTTCTGATACCGCTGGCAGTGATCACAGACGGTTACCACCTGTTGTTGATCAACCTTATTGTTGGAGGAATTGCAGTATATGTTTTTCGTTTTTGGGGAAGGGGCTGGCAGCAGTTTCTGTCGGCACTGTTCGTCTTCATTGCCTTTTTATTGACAGATTTGGCCTTTCACCTGATCTCGGAAGGAACGTTCAATCAACTAAATGGTACGATTGTAAGAAATTACGGCATAGCCTCTATCCTGATGATAGCTTCCTACCCTTTGGTCTTTTTGTTTGAGAAGATCTTCGGGTTCGTTTCACTTTCACGATTGAGGGATCTTGCAGATACGGGGAACAAAGCCCTCAGGGAATTGTCAGAAAAGGCACCCGGTACCATGCAGCATTCCCTACAGGTAGCCAATCTGGCCGAAACTGCTGCAAGGACTATCGGGGCCGATGCCCTTCTTTGCCGTGTAGGGGCCTTATATCATGATATCGGGAAGATAAACAATCCACAATACTTTGGAGAAAACCAGACTGCAAGTTTCAATCCCCACTCCCTGCTCAATCCACGTGAAAGTGCACGGATCGTGATCCAGCACGTAGAGGACGGAAAAGTCCTTGCTAAAAAGTTCGGACTTCCTTCCCTGGTAAGTGATTTTATTGAAACACACCACGGAAGGACGCGTACCGAAGCATTCTATACAACCTGGTGCAACGAAGGAGGAGATCCTGCCAACGTAGAAGATTTCACATATGAAGGACAGTTGCCCACAACACCCGAGCACGTAATAGTTATGCTTGCCGATGCCGTAGAAGCAGCTTGTAGAAGTCTGAAAGATTATACTCCGGAAAGTATCTCATCTATGGTCAATAAAATGGTTCGCCAACGGGTCTCGGAAGATCAACTTCAAAATGCCGATATCACCTACAGGAGCCTTCGCAGGATACAGGAAACATTTAAAGTGCAAATACAGGAGATGTACCATTCCCGGATCACCTACCCCAAACGGAAACGTTTAAAATAAAGAAAGTGCATAAACAAAAACGGCAGCTATCATCATTTTCAATGCTCCATCCATGGCAGCTCCCTCTCTCTTGCAAACCCAGATCAGATGCACGATCAAAAAAGGAAGACAAATCAGGAAAGTAAATTTTCCATATTGTGATCTTTGGGCAAATACCAAAGACAATATCATAGCCGATACTATCAGCAATAATTGATAGATTTTTGCCGGAAAGGTGGATTTTTTTGCCGAAAGGCGGGAAAGGAATACGGCAAAGGTCTTCTTTCCATAACGTTTGTCATTCTCAAAATCCCTGATGTTATTTACATTCAATACGGCTGTAATGAGCAGTCCCATAGCTGCGGCAATGTAAAGTATATCCGAATCAAGCCAGTGGGTATAAAGATAAAAACTACCCGCCACTCCGACCATACCGAAAAAAAGGAACACCGATATGTCCCCACCCCCTCTGTATCCATATGGGTATTTTCCGGCAGAATAAAAAAAGGCTGCCGCCAATGCCCCGATCCCCAGACATATGAACAGGAACCCTATACCCGTAAACGTCCCGAAAGCCACACGTATCAATACCAATCCCGATATTGAAGCAAGTACAGCAACTATGATAATGATTTTGAGGAGTTGCCTGTCGGTCATTTTTCCGCTCTGAAGACTCAATGCCTTGCGTCCTGACTGATCCCTATCCGTTCCCCTCTTCCAGTCCCCCCATTCATTGACCAGATTGGACAGGATTTGAAGCAAACAAGCCGTTGAAAGAAGCAGTATGAACACCTGCCATGAAAAAAAGCCCTGCATCCGGGCCAAAAACGTGCCTGCCAGGATCGAAGATACGGATAAGACCAGAGTACGGGGTCTTGTACTTTGTATTATCGACCACATATACCGTAATTATTTCAGAAAATATTTATCCAGGAAGTTCTGAAAATCTTTTTTGTACTGATCTCCAATGGGAACGCTCCCATTTTTGCCAAAGACAATACGATTTTGAACGACTTCGGTGATTTTTTTCAGATTGACAATAAAAGAACGGTGCACACGCATAAAGATATCGCTCGGCAATTGTTCCTCAATGGACTTAAGGCTGAAAAGCGTCATTACCGGATTACTATTCTCGGAAAAGATCACTACGTATTCTTTCCGGCTCTCAATATATTGAATATCGGAAACTTTCAACCGTACGGTCTTCGAGTCGGCACGTACAAAAACATATTCACTGCCCCAAGCCGATGATGCTTTCCGTTTTTCTTCCTTAAAAGCGGCATTCCTTAATTCATACTGCTGTTTTACCTTTTCTGCACTTCTCATAAAATCCGTAAAGCTTAAAGGTTTCAGCAGATAATCGGTAGCATTGGCCTTAAATCCCTCCACAGCATAATCTGCATAAGCGGTAATAAATACGATGATGGGTTTTTCTTCCAGAGAATGAATATATTCCAGACCGTTTATATCGGGCATTTCGATATCTGAGAATATGACATCTACTTTTTCAACACTCATCACCTCCATTGCCTCGGTAGGGCCGGAACATGCTTTGACCAACTTCAGGTAAGGAATCTTCTCTACATAGGAGACTAACTGTTGAAGCGCCAAAGGCTCATCATCAATTACTATACACCTAATATTCATAATAAAGTATTAAACGGGGAGTCGTAAATTTACAATATATTCCGTTTGGGTCTGCTCCATAGTAAGTTGGTAGTTATCCCCATACAACAAATTTAATCTTTCTTTTACATTCCTTATACCCAGTCCGCCTGCCTTAGCGGTTTTTGGTTTATCGGGAAAGATCGTATTCGATATGGTAAAATGGAACCAGCCCTGTTCCACCGAGAAGTTCATATTGATTTGCGTATCTTCTCCGTAAACAACACCATGTTTGAAAGCATTTTCTATAAATACGATCATGATAAGCGGCGGTAACTGAACGTTTGGAATATCCCGGGGCACGTTAATATTGACCTTCACATTATCCTCGTATCGTAACAAGTTCAGGTCGCAATACTCCCTGAAAAACTCCAGCTGTCTCTCCAAAGACACCACGGAATCCAGTCTGCTCTCGTATAACATATACCGTAACATGCGGGAAAGAGTTATAATGGTATTTTTAGCCTTTTCTTTATCTACATCTACAAGCACATGGATATTGTTGAGGGTATTCATCAAAAAGTGTGGACTAACCTGGAACTGTAGAAATTCCATTTTATATCTCAACAGTTTCTCCTCTGTATCATGGGCAAGTATTTGTTGCTTGATGCTATGGAACGTATACCGACTGGCCATGTTCATTACTAAAACAATCAGTGCGATCACAAATTTACCCAGCAATGAGGAATCATAGAAAGCAAGGCTCATCGATCTGCTCTCGTACTTGACAAATAAAATATCAACTATGGCTTCACATGACAATACCATCACAATCAACAGGGTCAAAAACTGGAAAAAATAGATGGCATATCTGTTTCTTAGCAGGAATGTGGGAACATATATATAATGGTGAACAAGCAGACCCAAGAAATAAGGAGTCAAAATAGCCCAGACAAAAAAGATATATTCATAATCAAAAAAAAGAGTAAAAAAAGCGACTCCAAGGATCACTATCCAAAATATAAAATTTTCATATCTCTTAACTTTTTTGAGTTCCCTGTTTATTTTATATTCTTGCTGTGTTGTCTGTGTTGTCATAAAGGAATAAGTGTGCGAATATACGATTTAGTAAATAAAATAAAAAAAGGTGGGATTCAGACCTCCCACCCGTTAAAAGATTTCACATCTTTTTTGTGTACGTTTTTAGTTCAAAAAACCATTCATTATTTATATCCTGAGCACAAAGATAATCGTCCAAAACCTTAAAAACAAAGGAGAATTACCTTGAAACCCACTTTTATAAACGAAACCCGCTTTTTCATCAACAAACGGCCTTTTTCCCTAAACATAATCGTCTAATACCCTAATAACCGAAAATCTCCTTCTGGGAAAGTCTTACCACCTTACCGTAGTTGGCCAGAAATTTTAGATCCAGAGCTTTAATATCGCTTAATATACAATAACTTGCAGGTCTGTTAGCGATCCATTCCCGTTGGAATGCCACCACGTCGGCCAATGTCAGTGGCTGGACCCCTTCAAAGACTACTTTTCTCATATCGGTCCATAGATCCTTATTCTTTGCCTGCCTGTAATAACTAAGCAGATTTCTGCCCGTAATACGCTCGGTTCGCAAGGTTGAAATCAGAGCTTCCTTAGCCAGGGAGAATGATTTTTCCGATTCAGGCATATTGTTGATGATCTCGGCAAAGGCTTCCATGGCTTCGACCATCTTGTCATTCTGTGTTGCAATGAAACTAGTGAAGTTGTATGGGAACCCGGTCTGCTTACGTATAGGTTCTGCAAAATAGGCATTTGCACTGTAAGCCAGTCCCCTTGCTTCCCTCATTTCCTGGAAAACGATAGCGTTCATGGAAGACCCGAAATATTCGTTGTACATCCTGGCAACCGCATAGGGAACATTGTCGTATGTCTCGTTTTCCCTTGCCGAATAGGTGGCATAATACATCTGGTTCGCATCATATTGGGCCAGGTACACTTTGTTTTCCTTAGTTATCTGCGGCTTGAAATATTCTTTTTCGGGAGCGGGAACTAAAGTTTCGGCCACCGGATAAGATGAAATGAAAAGTTCACCGGCCTGCTCAATATCCAGGGGACCGTAATAATATATATTAGTCTGGTAATTGAGCAGATCCCGGACTTTTGCAATAAGCGTTGCCGGATCGGTGTTTTTCAGTTCAGCTGCGGACATGATGTGGGTCATAGAATTAACCGGACCATATATCATATAATACTGCATGCGCTGGAAAATGGTTCTCTGATCCGTTTTGGCATCGGAACGGCTTTTGAGTATATTGGCCATCAAGGCTGTGTAAACGTCAGCATCGGGCTGGGCGTCCGTGATCAGTTCTTTCAGAAGCTCCAGTGCAGGCTGCATGTTTTCCGACAAACCGTTCAGGTTGATGGTGCAAGTATTCTGTGAAGTATTAAAGCTAAAGGAACAAGCCAGCTGATAGAACGCTTTGCTGATCTCCTCAGCCGTTTTTCCAGATGTCCCCAGATAGCCCAAATAATCAAAAGCAACAGGTAACGCCTTATCATTAATGCTCCCCACCTCATATTCGATGGATAAAGTAAACAGATCGTTCAGTTTGTTGGGTACATAGACCATGTTCACTCCTTCACAAAGTTCCGTCTTCGTGTAATCGTTTTCAAAGTCAACGAATACAGGTTCAATCGGTTTTACCTCCGAAGCAAGGATCTCCTGTAAAAAGGCGGAAGATGTGTCCCTGTTTGTATAAATGGGAGTTATCTGCGGCTTTTCTATTTTCTTGTATGAAGTATCGGGACCCCGTTTTTTATAAATGACGGCATAATTGTCGTCTTTAAAATACTTGTTGGCAAAAGCCACCAGATCGTCTTTTGTAACGGCTTCCATCCTGTCAATAAAACGGATCTGCTGCTCCCAGGGTATATCGTTAATGAAAGAGCTCACAAACATATTGGCACGTCCCCTGTTACTTTCCAGGCGCCGCATCATGTAGAATTTATAATTGTTGACTATGGCTTTAAGCAACGATTCATCAAAGTCTCCTTTTCTGATCTTGTCAAGACTTCCCAGCATCAGATCTTTTACCTGGTCCAGACTCTGACCCTGCCTTGGATTCCCCTGCAACGCCAATGTGCCCCGGTCAGACAGCATATAAACGAAAGCTCCTGCCTGCAGCACTTTCTGCTGTTGGTTCAGATCTAAATCCATAATGCCTGCCCTTCCGTTGCTGAGCACTTCACCCAGGACGGTAAACAAGGCATCTTCGGAAGAAGCCATATGAGGTCCCTGCCAACCTATTGTAACGTATTCCGATTCCAGGCCCCATACTTCAACAGCTAAGGGTCCCTGTACAGGTTCTTCCTGGGTCATAATACGTTGGGGAATGTTGGGATTGGGTTCCCAGGAACCGAAATATTCGTCAATGATTTTAATCATTTCGTTCGGGTCAAAATCCCCTGACAAACAGATGGCCGCATTATTGGGAACATAATAAGTGGCGTAATGATTTTTGATATTTACAATGGAAGGATTCTTCAAATGTTCCTGCGTTCCTAAGATAGTCTGCTTTCCATACGGATGAGAGGGGAACAGGGCTGTAAACAATTTTTCGATTACCTTCTCGCTATCCATGGTCGAATACATATTCATTTCTTCGTAAACCGTTTCCAGTTCCGTGTGAAAACCACGGATAACGTTGTCTGAAAAACGTTCTGCCTGAATCTTTGCCCAATTTCTGATCTGATTGGAAGGAATGTCCTCAACATAGACGGTCTGATCGTAACCGGTACCGGCATTGGTACCCGTAGCTCCTATTGCAGACATGAGTTTGTCATATTCATTGGGAATGGAATACTTCGAAGCTTCCAACGATATACTGTCAATGCGGCTGTAAATGGCCTTTCGCTGTTCTTCGTCACTTGTAACCCTGTATTCCTCAAAAAGCACTTCAATCTGATCAAGCAGGGGTTTTTCAAGCTCATAGTTCTGAGTCCCGAACTTGCTGGTTCCCTTGAACATCAGATGCTCAAAATAATGGGACAAACCTGTCGTTTCAGACGGGTCGTCCTTTCCACCCGCACGGATAGCGATGTAAGTCTGTATCCTTGGGGTTTCTTTGTTAACGGTCATATAAACCTTCAGTCCGTTATCGAGGGTGTATATGCGTGCATTAAGCGGATCTCCTTCTACTGTCTGATAACTGTAACGAGGTCCGCATGAAGAAATGACACCCATTATGCCTAGTGTCAAAACGGCAGTTGTAATTTTGTTTAAAAGTGACATGATCTTTGACTTTAATTTACAAATGTACAAATATTTACATTCGGCATTGAATTTGTTGCTAAATATAATAAAAATAGAAAATGGAGACTACATCTACTGTTTCACTTTACTGGATCATATTTGCGGGGACTGTTCTGTTAAGCTGGATCGTACAGGTTGTCCTTCAGTCAAAATTCAAAAAGTATTCGAAGATCCGCATTACTGCTGGTCTGTCAGGTGCAGAAGTGGCCCGCAGGATGTTGCGAGAAAACGGAATTGACAACGTAGAAGTCACCTCCGTACGCGGCAGGCTTACCGATCACTACAATCCGATTACCCGAACTATAAATCTGAGTGATGGCGTTTATAACAGCAACAGCATAATGGCTGCCGCAGTGGCTGCCCATGAATGCGGTCATGCCCTGCAACACGCCAAAGGATACGTGCCGCTCAAAATGCGTTCCGCCCTGGTACCTGTGGTAAGTTTTGCCTCTCAATGGGTCATGTGGGTAATATTGGCCGGCATGCTGGTGATCAATACGTTCCCCCAGCTGATGCTTTTGGGGATCATTCTTTTTGCCCTGACCACCCTGTTCAGCCTGATCACCCTGCCTGTCGAGATCAATGCAAGCAAAAGGGCCCTTGTATGGCTTAACGATACGGGTATTACCAATTACGAAACCCATCCCATGGCCAAGGATGCTTTGAAATCGGCAGCATATACTTATTTTGTTGCAGCCATCAGTTCACTTGCCACCCTGTTCTATTACATAACACTCTTTTCCAGACGCAGATAGAACATTATCTTCCCGTTCCGGCTGTCGAATATTGGAATCATATCCGGTATCCGGTACGATTCCTGTTTCTATGCCCATATGGATTCTTTCAGAATTTCCCCGGGAGAGTGTGTACAGATAAAGATTATGATCCGCACCAAATGCCAGATTCCCATTGTGATAGCTGTACCCCAGGCAATTTTGGAATTGTAGAGCCAGGGAAGTGTCAACTTTTTTCCACGGATCACTTCCATTACCATTACCACCATGGCCCCGGCAAAGAACAGAACCAACAGGGGACCGAAAAGATGGTATTCAAAACTTTGCATCCATTCACCCCTGTATAGAGAGACCATAGATTTAATCATGCCGCAGCCGGGACATGGCAATCCTGTCAACATCTTGAACGGGCATAAGGACTGACCTGTATGCAGGTGCTCAACCCCCGGATCAAACAAGATGATCAGTAATGGCATGACCAGAAACAGGAATAAAGCCGTTATTCCGGCAATTTTTCGTTTAAAGGGCAAGGTGACGTTATTTGTAAAGTTTATTGATCTCGCTTTGTACTATCATGGCTGCGATTATCGGAAAGAAAAACCCCAGCAACATAAGCAAAATGGACTGGTCTCTGGGATGTACCCCTATCCTTTCATCGATTGCCGGTATACCGTCACGGCCGACTATAAAGAAAAAATACATATTTACCGGCCATATACATCCGGCAAATACGGCCACTACAGAAGACAGGATCTCTCTTCCGGCCAGTGCATTGAACACCTTTGAGGCCTGAAGGTTCCAGTAAATCAGATACAAACCGCATGTAATGAAGCCCAACAGGAGTACAACCAGGGGTTCTTTGCGGAATTCGGGAATATTGTCGATGACCTGCATAAAAATAAGTATTAATTATTAATGATTGTTCAATCCGTATTCAGTACGGATAATTCCTTCTTTTCTATTATCCCTGCGGACATTCCTGTTAAATTCCAGAGCGGGAAGGTGTATATAACCACGCGGATGGTCCAGGTGCAGGGTAATTGCGGAATACCTTATCTGGCGGCCTTTAACGCCCATACGCTCCAGCCTTTCTCCAAATTCACGGTCTTCTCCTCCGTAGCATAACCTTTCATCAAAACCTCTTACATCCATGATATCGTTTTTCCAGGCTGAAGCATTGCCTCCGTTCCACGTAGCGCCGGTTGGGGTAAAAGTGTTGAGCAACCAGGCTTTTAAATCCTTGGAGTTTAATTTGTTGTTTTTGAAAGACCTTTTCAATCCGTGGGCTTCCAACCACCTTCTTTCAAAACAAAGGCCCGATCCTATTTCTTCTTCACCTATTTGTCCGGAAAGTTCTGCCGAAAGCCTGACGGTTCCTCCGGAAAGAAATCTGCCGGGTTGGCGCATCTGCAGGTGCACTGCAACAAAATCCATGCGGGGAATAAGGTCGCCGTCACTGAATATCAGGTAATCCGAAGTGCTCTCCAGAACAGCCTTGTTGAGTATGGTACATTTTCTAAAACCCATGTCTTCCTGATAAACGTGTTTGATCGGACAAGTTATTTCCTGACGCATACTCTCAATGACCTCCCTGGTAGGAATATCAGATCCGTCGTCAGCTATGACCAACTCAAAATCTTTTGTCGTCTGGTACTTATAGCCCCACAAAACCAGTCTGAGCCAACGCGGCTGATTATAAGTAGACAAAATGACAGATACCATCATAAACAAAGATATGAATATGCCGGATCTTTTGGCATATTTAAACTTATTTTTAATATACTTGAGCACTTATTTTTTAGCCTGAAGGCTACAAAACAGTTGTCATCGTATTTACGAACCCCAGCCTTTTTAGTTTATATATTATATTACATTATTTGACTTCACTTTTTTATTGGACTACTGTCCAAAACCCAACGGTCATTTATACCAAATTTTGAATAGTGCCTGATTGTAATCTCCTCTATTGCCGTACTTGATTACTAACGAAAATCTGACAGTTTTCCTCCGGAAAGAAATCTGACGGGTACGCATCTGGCAGGTATGCTGCAATTAAATCCATATCAGGAATAAGGCCACTTCACGGAGACCTTATTGAGTATGGTACATTTTCTAAAACCGATCTCTTCCCGGTAAACGTATTTGACCGGACAAGCTATGACCAACTCAAAATTTTTTCTATTTTTTTTTGTAAAATTAAATTTATTTTTTACATTTGTGTTGTACGTGTTTTTTAGCCTCAAGGCCATGAAAACAGTCATTATTTTATCCGTTTTAGCCCTGGTTTTCGTTTACCCGGTGCAAGCGCAGGTTGTCGTTACAGGTCACATCAGCGCGGAAGTAGTTGATGCTGCAAGTATATCTACGCAACCTGTTACATCATTTAATATATCAAAATCTCCCGACTTGGCAGCTGAAATGGATTTCGACTCCTATGTACTGGGAAAACACACCATTTATACAGGTACAGATGTGACTCACAACGTTTTATTGACACCCCCTTCCATATCAAACTCAGAAGGAGATAGGATGACTCTTGCAGTTTCCCTGAAAGATGAAATGGGTGACAATTCTGAAACGCTGGCTGAACAACAACACGCAGAGAGAGGCCAGAAACTGCAATTGATCGGAAATGTCACAGATTTGCAAGAACAAAATTCAGGCCTTTACCAGGGATCTTACACCGTCACACTTATATATAACTGATCATTGCCGTTTAAAGATTTTTTGTGATATCGTAAATTTCATTACTTTTGCGGAATTTACAGTTTATATTTTATGTGCCGTCACTTCCTCCACTCTATAAAATATTATAGGAAGAGAACATATTGTAAGATGATCCGGTATGTGAGCCTGCTGTTTTTAATTGCGGCCCTTCTGTATCCTGTCAAGGGTTACGCACAGGAAGAACACCTGGAAGAAATGGTAATTTATTTTTCCGTACCGCGTATTGGCGGCACGGATATTTCTGCCGTAATCGGTCAGACAGATGTATATTTATCCGTAATCGAAATTTTCGATTTTCTAAAAATCAAAAATACATATACAGCCGGATTTGATTCCATTAACGGTTTTTTTATTACTGAAGACGCCACCTACAACATTGACAGGGTCAATAACAAGATAACCTTCCGGAACAAGGAATTTACCCTCAAGCAGGGTGATATAATACGGACTGAAACCAATCTCTTTCTCAAATCCGTCTATTTTGGGCAGATCTTCGGATTGGACTGCAGTTTCAGTTTCAGGAATCTGGCCGTTATCATGAACACCAGCATTGAACTGCCTGTAATAAGGGAGATGAGGCAGGAACAGATGCGTAAAAGCCTGGGACAGATAAGCGGCGACATTGTTGCAGACTCGGTCATTGGCAGAAAATTTCCTTTATTGCATTTTGGTATGGCCGACTGGTCTGCCATCCTGACACAGGAAGTCCAGGGTCCTAAAGAAGCACGTCTCTCCCTAAACCTGGGCGGGATAATAGCCGGAGGTGAAGCAAATGTCACCCTGAACTACAACACCAACACACCTTTCCAAGAAAGGAACCAATTTTACCAATGGCGTTACGCCAACAACAAGTATAAAGCTTTGCGTCAGGTAATCCTGGGAAAAATCAATACTTTTTCTACGTCAACCATCAACGCTCCGGTAGTGGGAGTCCAGATTACCAATACGCCCACCACCTACCGCCAGTCTTTCGGCACATATACCTTGAGTGATGTCACAGAACCGGGCTGGACAGTAGAACTGTACGTCAACAATGTCCTGGTTGACTATCAACAGGCTGATGCTTCAGGTTTCTACACTTTTGAAGTGCCGATGATTTACGGCAGTACAAATGTGAAGTTGCAGTTTTACGGTCCTTGGGGGGAAGAACGTTCCAAGGAACAAACCCTGAGCATACCTTACAACTTTCTTCCAGCCGGAAATTTTGAATACAGGGTGTCTGCCGGTGTGGTAGAGGATACTTTGTTCAGTAAATTCTCACGTGCAGACCTGGATTACGGCCTGACACGCTTTATGACTATCGGAGCAGGGGTAGAATATCTGTCTTCGGTATCATCGGGCCAGTTCATGCCTTTTGTACACACCTCCATACAAATTGCTCCCGGACTGCTCCTGACCGGTGAATACACCCATGGCGTACATGCCAAAGGGATCCTTAATTGGCGACTGCCTTCAGATATTCAGTTTGAGTTGAACTACACTCGCTACGACAAGAATCAGAAAGCCATAAATACAAATTATCTGGAAGAAAGAAAGATTACCATGTCCATTCCCATCAGGCTGCAGCAGTTTTCTCTTTTCTCTAGGGCGGCAGTGAACCAGATAATAATGCCCAACACAAAATTTACTACCGCAGAACTGCTTCTATCCGGGAACTTTTGGGGTATCAATACCAATTTGACCACTTTTGCGACATTTTCTTCTTATTCCAAAACCAACATTTACAGTTCCCTTTCCATGTCTGTCAGGCTGCCGGCATTTTTCATCCTTACGCCACAAACCCAGTTCAACTATACACAGGGAAAATTCATTTCTGCACGTGTGGCGCTGGAAAAAAGAATGTTCCAAAATGGATTCTTGAATATTTCCTTTGAACGGAATTTTATCAATAACCTTACGAACCTGGAAGTAGGTTTGCGATATGATTTCTCCTTTGCCCAAATAGGGTTCTCTGCCCGTAAAAGCAATAAGAACTATTCCTTTATCGAAACGGCCAGCGGCAGTATTATGGCAGATGCGCGTTCAAAATACCTGGGCGTAAGTAACCGCAGCAGTATGGGAAAAGGAGGTATGATACTTTATCCTTTCCTGGACTTGAACTGGAACGGTCAGCGCGACCAAGGCGAACCCAAGGCTTTTGGAATGGAAGTTCAGGTAAGCGGCGGTCGGATCCAGTACAAGGAACGGGATACCATCACAAGGATATTCGATCTGCAGCCATATGCAGAATACCTGGTCACCCTGATAGGAAGTAAATTCGACAACATTGCATGGAGAATGCCCAATCAGACCCTTAGCGTAGTAGTAGATCCTAACCAGTTCAAGCGCATAGAGGTTCCCATAGTGGTCGTAGGAGAAGCTTCGGGACAGGTTTACCTTCGCGACAAAAACACCACCCGCGGCCAAGGACGTATTACCGTTCAGTTTTATAACAAGGACACCATGCTAATACATAGTACGCTTTCAGAATCAGACGGTTACTTTAGTTATATGGGTTTGGCTCCGGGAGATTATACGGTAGCTATTGATCCCGAACAAATGAGAAAACTCAATATGACGGCCACTCCGGCATTCATACCTTTTACAGTGGAACCGAGCATAGACGGAGATTATATCTTCGGCCTGGAATTCGTTATCCAATCCAACGCCCCGCAACCTGAATCTGAATCTGAATCCGACTCCAGACCTGCCGCTTTACCTGCAGATCCCCCTGTGAAGGCGGAACCCGCGCCAGAGGTTAAACCGGCAACTCCGGCCAGGGATACCGTTACACCCTCTGCCGTTGTCCCCGCACCCGTCAAGACGGAAGCTAAGCCAATAGCAAAACCCGTAATTCCAGAAGCAAAACATGTAACACAGGCAAAAATAGAAACAGCGCAAAGGGAAAAAGCAGATACCACTGAACAGTATCAGAAGGAAGGTTATCGCCTGCAATTTCTGGTCCTGAACAAACCCATGACTCCCGGAAACAGTTACTTTAAAAAGCTTACGGACAAGCTGCCCCAACTGCAGATAACTGCCAAGGAGCAAAAAGACGGACGTTACTATTATGTATCCCAGCTCTTCCATAGCCGGAGCGAAGCCCTGCACTGGATAAGAATGATAAATGGTATGGGCTGGAAAGATTGTGTGCTGATAACAGAATCTGACTTCATCTGATGAGACTGACCGGACGGACCGGACAAGAAAAAACCCCTCTTTAACCGGGGGGGTTGTCTGTGGGAGCTACGAGATTCGAACTCATGACCCCCTGCTTGTAAGGCAATGTGCAATAGTTCACAACAACTCACCTGACACATTTAAACGTTGTTAATCAGCATAAACAAACAAAGTTAAAATGTAAATTGTCATATCCTATTACTGTATTCATATCTTAAGACGGTAATATTTTCCCTTGTTGTATGGACATTAATGGTAAATATCTGATTGTAAATATTACGAACACACCCCGAATATTATCCATTGCAACATCAATGGCTTATGCCCTATTGTGGAATATTTAGAGTCGTTTTTTACAAAATATTACACATTTTAGCACATTTTTTGCAATAGTTTATCGAAATATATATATTTGCATATCAATTAACCCCCCTTGGTTGAGAAATATCAAGGCTGACCCCCCCAAATGAAGAGGGGGTCATTTTTTTATGAATAACAAGAAAGTTATAGTCTACGTAGACGGCTTCAATTTTTACTTTGGACTTAAGTCAAAGAAATGGAAATCATTTTATTGGCTTGATTATGTCACTTTCTTTAAAAAATTCCTGAAATCTTATCAAGAATTAATAGAGGTCGCTTATTTTTCCGCTATACCACTAGATCCGGGAAAACATGACCGACAAGATAAATTATTTCAAGCTAATAAGATCAACCCGATATTTAGGCTACACCTTGGAAAATACCTTAAGAAAAACATTTACTGTCCTCATTGTAAAAATGAAATACATACTTTTGAAGAAAAGGAAACAGATGTCAGGATTGCTACAAAAATGATATCTGACGTTATTGAAAACAGATGTGACATAAGTATTCTTGTTTCTGCAGACAGCGATCTCGTTCCACCTATTGAGTTTATCAGACAAATAAAACCAGAACACAAAATTTTTATATACTTCCCTCCAAGAAGACATTCCATGAATCTTAAGTCGCTCAGTGATGGAACTAAAGATTTAGGATCTGCATTTCAAATATTTAAGCAGAGCTTACTCCCTGAACAGGTGCAGTTACCATCAGGGTATATAATCGAGCGACCGAAAGAATGGATATAATCTTCACATTAATCCAGCACCTTTCTATTGGCATCGTCCATCTTCTTCCGATTGAAATTGATGTAGATATTTGTAACGCTTCCGGAATTGTGCCCCAGGGCTGCACTGTCGTTTCTTTAGGAATGTCCAATCCAGCAGCCAAAGATGCCCAGGTATACCGAATCCAATACATAGAAAGCTCCGGGAATAATGCCTGCCGATAAGCGATTGCCCGATCTTCGTTTTGCCCCTTGCTTCCTTTATATATTCAACCGGGTCTATGGTTTTCAGTACGTTGTTGATCTTCTTGACAAAACTGTTGTAAACCTTGCGACCATCCATGATGTCGAGTAGAAAACCCTTTCCCTTGTCCAACTGTTATCTTGAGAAAGGAGATTCTCGACCTTGTTGACCATTTCACGGATCGTGTGGTTAAGCATAACCCTATCGTGATGGCGCACCACCTGGTTTTTGACAAACTGGTCCTCGGCTATATACATAGGAAAACTCCATCTGGAAGTTTTATACGAACCTTCAGGGGATACAACCCATCCCGGTTGGCCCTTCGTATATCAAGATAGACACCGATTGAGTACATGTTTTTTCGCTTTTGGTCCGATACAATCATTAGTCCCCTTTGCATGTTTGCACTTTTCAAAGGCCTAAAAAGTGACCAAAAAGCATGAAAAAACCCCTTAAAATTAACCATAAGTTGTTAGTTTTGAGGGGTTTTATTGATTGTGGGAGCTACGAGATTCGAACTCATGACCCCCTGCTTGTAAGGCAGGTGCTCTAAACCAGCTGAGCTAAGCTCCCAAAAGGACTGCAAAGATATATTTAATTTTATTCCTCGCAAAAAAAGTTTTCCAGCAGATCGGCTACGGTAAAAGTGCTTCCTCCGACCAGGATCAGATCATCTTCGGCAGCCGCCTCATATGCTTTTCTGAAAGCCTCTGCTACCGTAGAGACCTCTTCGCCGTCAAATCCTTGTTCCTTGCCCCAGGCTGCCAGTTCAAATGATGGCAAGGCCCTTGGGATGGCAGCTTGCGTAAAATAATAATAAGCGTCACGGGGCAACAGCAACGCCATAGATCCCAGGTCTTTTCCCCGAACAACGCCAAAGACAAAGAAAAGCCTTTTATAAGACTCCCTTTCCAATTGAGCCTTCAGGTACTTCATGCCGTGGGCATTGTGACCGGTATCGGCTATCACTGCAGGATTAACGGCCAAGCGTTCCCACCTTCCCCGCAAGCGGGTCATCGACTTAAAATGTTCCAATCCGTTGTGTACCGCTTCCCCAGTTAGCAGAGGAGCCAGAAAGGAACTTTTTTCCCTTAACACATCCACCGCACACAGGACGGTTTTCAGATTATTTCGTTGATACAGGGTGTCCTCTTTCAACCGGTAAGATTCAAAAGGCCTTTCAAAGGCACGGTATAAGGGGGAGCCCAGCTTCTTGGCCGCCGAGCAGATCACAGGAAAGGATTCGGGATCGTACTCACCTGTAACCACAGGTACTCCCGGTTTGATTATCCCGGCCTTTTCCCCGGCTATCTTTTCCAGCGTATCTCCCAGCAAATCACAATGATCCAGACCGATATTCGTTATTATGGAAAGGATAACCGAAGCGGCAGTAAGGACATTTGTTGAATCCAATCTTCCTCCCAAACCCGTTTCGATCACGGCAATATCTGTTTTTTGGGATGCAAAATAATGGAAGGCCATGGCCGTTGTCATATCAAAAAAGGAGGGCAGTTCGCCTTTTAGCTTTTGCATTTTTTCCTCTTTGAACGCCTTGATGAAAGAAACCACCTCTTCATGCGGTATCATCTGTCCGTTAACCTGAATCCTTTCCCTGAAGTCTATAAGATGCGGCGAAGTATACAAGCCTGTCCTGAGTCCGGCACATTGAAAAATGGCGGCCAACATATGCGCGACGGATCCTTTACCATTAGTCCCTGCAATATGTATACTTGGAAATGTATTTTGGGGATTACCCAGCCAGTCTAATAATGAGAGCATCCTGCAGGGATACGGTTTATATCCTTCGATCCCGAATTTTTGATACTGCGGAAAATTCGAGATAAGATATGATACTGCCTGATTGTATTCCATAATGCCGCGAATTTAGACAAAAAAATTCCTATCTTTATAGGCTAAAATCATTAATAATGTCAAACAATCCCAAAATTTTCGTACTCGATACCAATGTGCTGTTGCACGATCACAAAGCGCTCAGTAATTTCCAGGAAAATGATATCGTAATACCCATTATTGTGCTCGAAGAGCTTGATAAATTCAAAAAAGGTAACGATCAGATAAATTTCAATGCCAGGGAATTTGCCCGGGAACTTGATAAAATCCTGGGAGACAAGATGCTCAATGGCTGGATAAGTATGGGCCCCGACAGAGGACGTCTGAAAGTGGAACTGGGTCATCCTTTTCCCGATGTAATGCAAGATTCATTTTATGAAGATACCCCGGACCATCGTATTCTGGTAGTTGCCCAGCATATGAAGGAAAACAATCCCGGCCGGCGGGTTATCCTGATCACAAAGGACGTTAACCTGCGCATCAAGTCCAAGGCTCTGGGAATAGAGGCACAGGATTACCTGACCGACAAGGTTCATGAAGAAAGCATCGCTTCCCTGTCAAAGGGTGTAATACAACTGAACCGGGTAATGTCCCAGACCATGGCTAAACTTTACCAGACACCGGAAGGGCTGAGTAGCAAGGATATTAGGCTGAAAAAACCCCACAGCAACCAATATTACATACTAAGGAATAAGGACGGATTGGCACTGGCCCGTTACGATTCGGGAAAAAAACGTTTGCTCCCCGTTCCCAATCACAAGGCATATGGTATCAGTCCCCGGAACGTAGAACAAAACTTTGCCCTGGACGCATTGCTCAATCCTTCTGTAAGCCTGGTTTCGCTGACAGGGATAGCCGGTACCGGCAAGACACTTCTTGCACTTGCGGCCGCTCTTGCCCAGGAAGACGACTATGACCAGATCATGCTGTCCCGTCCCGTTATTCCCCTGAAAAACCAGGAAATGGGATTCCTTCCCGGAGATATCAAGGAAAAGCTGGCTCCCTACATGTTACCGCTAATGGATAACTTGAACGTTATCAAGGGAAATCTTAAACCCAACAGCCGTGAATATATCAGGATTGAAGAAATGCTGAAAAACGAAAAACTGCTCATCTCCCCTCTTGCATATATCCGCGGACGGAGTTTATCAAAAGTATTTTTCATAGTGGATGAATCCCAAAATCTGACGCCGCATGAAGTGAAAACGATCATTACCAGGGCAGGAGAAGGTAGCAAACTTGTTTTCACCGGAGATATATATCAGATAGACCAGCCTTACCTGGACATGCATTCTAACGGATTAACCTATCTGACAGACAAGATGTTGGGACAGAATTTGTTCGCACATGTAAATCTGGTTAAGGGAGAACGGAGCCGTTTAGCCGAACTTGCTGGCAATATATTGTAACATTTTTACTATTTTTGCAGCCCTAATCCGGATATTTATTTATTATCTAACCTTATAATTTTTATGTCAGAAATCAAAAGAGTTTACAGCTTTGGCGGAAAAACTGCCGACGGTGATGGTTCAATGAGAAATCTGCTGGGTGGCAAAGGAGCCAACCTGGCAGAGATGTGTTTATTAGGAATACCTGTTCCTGCAGGCTTTACAATTACCACGGAATGTTGTACCGAGTATTATAACCTGGGATGCAACTATCCCAAAGGACTGGCCGGAGAAGTTGCCCAGGCCATGAAAAAAACAGAAGACATCATGGGAGCATCTTTTGGTGATCCGGAAAATCCCCTGCTGATTTCCTGTCGTTCCGGTGCACGGTCTTCCATGCCTGGTATGATGGAAACCGTGTTGAACATAGGTCTGTGTTCGGCAACCATTCCCGGGCTGATTAAAAAAACAAACAATCCGCGGTTTGTATATGATGCTTACCGTCGTCTGATCATGATGTATTCAGATGTAGTAATGGAAAAAGCAGAAGGTATTGAACCCGAAGAAGGCAAAGGGATACGTGTGCAATTGGACGGTCTGCTCCACAAAATGAAAGAAGAGAAAGGTTATAAAAACGATAGTGATCTGAAAGAAAAAGACCTGATCACGCTCTGTGACCTTTTCAAAAAAAGGATAGTACAGGTACTTAACAAACCTTTTCCCGATGATGCCATGGAACAACTATGGGGGGGAATCGGTGCCGTTTTTAAATCATGGAACGGAAAACGGGCCATTTCATACCGCAGGATAGAAAACATTCCCGATGAATGGGGAACTGCCGTTACTGTTCAATCCATGGTGTTCGGTAATATGGGAGATAATTCGGCTACCGGCGTGGCCTTTTCCCGTAACCCGGCAACCGGAGAAGCCAAGTTTTACGGAGAATGGCTTGTAAACGCTCAAGGGGAAGACGTGGTTGCAGGTATCCGCACGCCCAATCCCCTGAACGAAGCTACAAAGAATGATCAAAACAGGCATTTGCATTCCTTGGAAACCTTGATGCCCAAAGTCTATGGAGAGCTTGACCAAATCCAGAAAAACCTGGAAGCACATTTCCGGGACATGCAGGATATAGAATTTACCATACAGGACGGACATTTATGGATGCTGCAGTGCCGTGTGGGAAAACGTACCGGCGTAGCTGCCCTGAATATGGCAATGGACATGTTGCAGGAAGGGTTGATTGACAAGAAAACAGCCGTTATGCGGGTAGCTCCTTCACAATTGGATGAATTGCTTCACCCCATTCTGGACCCTGCCTCTGAAAAAGCCGCCCAGGTAGTTGCCAAAGGGCTGCCTGCCGGTCCAGGAGGTGCAGTCGGACAGATCGTGTTTACTGCTGAAGATGCCGTTAAATGGAACAAAGAAGGGAAGAAAGTCATCTTGGTCAGGGAAGAAACCAACCCTGAAGATGTGGAAGGAATGCGTGCTGCTGAAGGTTTGTTGACCGCACGGGGAGGGATGACCTCACATGCTGCCTTGGTGGCCCGCGGATGGGGTAAATGCGCCATCGTCGGGTGTGAAGCCGTACACATTGATCTATCTAAACGTATACTTACCATAAACGGGAAAAAATATACCGAAGGGACTGTTTTCAGCTTGAACGGAACCCGGGGATATGTATATGACAAAGCTGTCGCAACTATGGACGCTTCTGAAAACCCCAGATTCCAGGAGTTTATGAAGATGGTGGATTCTTTCAGGACTATGGGTGTTCGCACCAATGCCGACACCCCTGAAGATGCCCGCACAGCTTTGAATTTTGGTGCGGAAGGGATCGGACTGTTCCGGATAGAACACATGTTCTACGGATTGAATTCCGAAGCTCCCCTGAGCAAACTTCGCAAAATGATCCTGTCAGAGACTGCAGGTGAAAGAAAGCTGGCACTGCATGAATTGGCACCTTATGTGAAAGCTGTGGCCAAAGAAACCCTGCGTGTTGTGGACGGGATGCCACTTACGTTCCGTTTGCTGGATCCACCCTTACACGAGTTTATTCCGCAAACCAAAGACAAACAAGAAGAACTGGCCAAAGAGCTTGGGATTACCGTAAATGAAGTCATACAACGCGGAGAACAGCTCCATGAAGTCAATCCCATGATGGGACACCGGGGTGTACGGCTTGGCATTACCTATCCCGAAATATCTGAAATGCAGTTCCGTGCCGTATTTACAGCGACCGCAGAGCTGATCAAGGAAGGATTGAATCCCCAACCCGAGATCATGGTCCCGGTTACAGTAACCGTAAAAGAGTTGGACGATCAAAAGATAATAGCCGACCGGGTGCATAAGGAAGTCCAGGAACAGTTCGGAATTACCTTTGACTATCTCTTCGGTACAATGATAGAGATCCCCCGGGCAACTCTCGTGGCTGCCGAGATGGCAAAGACAGCACAATTCTTCTCGTTTGGAACGAATGACCTTACCCAGATGGCTTTCGGTTTTTCGAGGGATGATATCGGCTCATTCATGGGTGATTATATCAACAAGAAGATCCTGCCCTTTGATCCTTTCCAACACATTGATGAAGAATCAGTGGGCAAACTCATCGAAGCGGCTATTCAGGGCGGACGTGAGACCAATGCCGACATCAAGTTGGGCATATGCGGAGAGCACGGAGGAGATCCCCAGTCGGTGCATTTCTGCTACAAAATGGGTCTGACATACGTTTCCTGTTCACCTTTCAGGATCCCGATCGCACGCCTGGCAGCAGCCCAGGCAGCTATCATGGAAGGTTGATCTTAAGGTAATTACAAAAGAGGCTCCCATTGAGGAGCCTTTTTTATACACATTTCTTTTTTCCTATCTTTGTGATCATGAAAAATATACTAGTCACGGGAGGGGCGGGATTTATAGGAAGCCATACTGCCGTTGAATTGATAGCGGCAGGATATGGTGTGATCATCGTAGACAACCTGTCAAATGCCGACACTACCTGCCTGGATGGTGTGTCAAAAATAACCGGCATAAAGATCCCTTTCTATAAGGTGGATTGTTGTGATAAAAGAGAAATGCAGAAGATCTTTCAGGAGAATGAGATAGATGGGGCTATTCATTTTGCCGCTTTCAAGGCCGTAGGTGAAAGCGTACAAAAACCGCTGATGTATTATTATAACAACATCTCATCATTCACAACCTTGTTGGAGGTCATGGTTGAGAGCGGAGGCGGAAATGTCGTATTCTCTTCCTCAGCCACAGTGTACGGGCAGGCCGATGTTTTACCCGTAACAGAAGAGACTCCCCGCAAAACAGCAATAAGCCCTTACGGGAATACAAAGCAGATCTGTGAAGACATCCTGCAAGATGCAGTCAGGGCACATTCCGGACTACAGGGCGTCATCCTGCGGTATTTTAATCCAATAGGTGCACACCCGTCTGCCCTGATAGGGGAATTGCCCCGCGGCATTCCCAACAACCTGGTACCTTTTATTACACAGACTGCAGCAGGTATCCGCCGGGAACTGCAAATCTTCGGAAACGATTACAATACGCCCGACGGCACTGCGCTCAGAGACTATATAGATATCGTAGACCTGGCCGCTGCACACGTCTTGGCATTAAAGAGAATGACAGATCATAAGGGTGCGGGAAAGTGTGAGATTTTTAACGTCGGCACGGGTGTTCCGGTTTCGGTAATGGAACTGGTGTTAAAATTCCAGGAAGTCAACAAGGTTAATTTAAAATACAAAATTACCGGAAGGCGTGAAGGAGATGTGGAAGCCATATGGGCAGACACCTCCCTGGCCAATAAGATCCTGGGCTGGAAAACCTCCCGTCCCATTGAAGAAACGCTGGCCAACGCCTGGGCATGGGAAAAAAAGCTGAGAGGGATCATATCATGAAAGGACAGATGACACCTGACAGATTTACAGATCAGCAATTAAACAGATCACATCCCAAATGGGAACAATCCCTGCAAAGGGGCGAAAAGTTCATTCCGCCCAACGACAAACCGGATGAGACCCGCTCCCAGTTTTACCGGGATTATTCGCGTATCCTGCATTGTACGTCATACCGCCGCCTGAAACACAAGACCCAGGTTTTTTTCGCTACCCAGAACGACCACATTTGTACCCGTATGGAGCACGTGAACCATGTGGCATCGATCAGTTACACGATTGCCAAGTTCATGGGACTGAATACGGAACTGACACAGGCTATAGCCCTGGGACATGATTTGGGACACAGTCCGTTCGGACATGAAGGAGAGGCTTTGCTATCAGAGATCATGAAACAATGGGACGGGACTTTCTGGCATGAGAAAAACGGACTGTACACCGCCGACAAAATAGCCACCTTACCCAACGCTTCGGGGATACACAAAAACCTGCGGCTGACCTATGCAGTCCGGGACGGGATCATATCTCATTGCGGCGAAACGGACGAAAACGGTCTCTTCCCCAGGGAAGAGGTCATAGACCTGGAACAGATCAGCCGTCCCAACCAATACCTGCCCTATACGTGGGAAGCGTGCGTTGTCAAACTGTCGGACAAAATAGCCTATCTGGGGCGGGACATTGAAGATGCCATAGAATTGAATCTGCTGGAACCGGAAAGACTTGACCAATTGAACAAACTGATGAGAAAGATTCCGGATGCTCCCGGTGTCGTTAACAATACGGCGTTAATAGAACTTTTTATTAAGGATCTGTGCCAAAATTCTTCACCTGAAGAAGGTATGCACTTTTCTCCCAGGTACTTTAATTTGCTGGTAGAAGTTAAAGAGTTTAATTACCGCCATATCTATTACCATCCCAGGCTTCTTTATTATAAAGAGTATGCCCGGTGCATCATACATACGATATTTGATTTCCTGGACGGATTTTATGGAAAAAACATGCTGGAACACATAGCTTCCAACACGTACAAATTTCCGGTCCTATTAAGGTATTTTCACGAATGGCTGATCAAATAC
This sequence comes from Bacteroidetes bacterium ADurb.Bin037, assembly GCA_002071175.1. Classification (GTDB taxonomy): domain Bacteria; phylum Bacteroidota; class Bacteroidia; order Bacteroidales; family UBA932; genus DMER64. The sequence goes on along the minus strand of MWER01000016.1, from coordinate 87,658 downwards.
AGCAATGTTGACAGGCGGAAAAGGGATAAGGCGAATTTTCAGAACGACATTATTTACGACCTTTCCGACCGGGTTCAATACCGCAGGGCGATCATCGATTACATTGCCGGAATGACGGACAATTTTGCCATCCGCGTCTATCACGAGATCATATCATTCTAAAGATCTGTAATCAGACCTGAAAACAGAATGGTCCCTGTGCTCTTTTCCCTGATAAAGTACAGAAACGGTCTGTCCACATGGAAATTTATCGTATTTCCCGGACCTACTGAAGTCGTGTTACAACCGATGATAGTTACTGCAGCCGCTTCCGTTCCCTCCTCATCTACTTGAATATAAGCATTTTGCTTAAGCAGTGCTATATACAGGGGGATATCGCTGATCCGGCTAAAATCTGCCCGGAAAGGATCAAAGGCAATGTCCATTCCCATGCGTGACAGTACGGGGATCATCAGTTCTTCCGAATCAAATTCCACTTTAAAACGGGGAATACGCAAATTCAGTTCTGCCGGGAAGAATCCGTTCATCCATCCGGTCCACTTTTCCCACGATAATGAAGCAACGATATCCATCACGTCAATTCCCGCGTCGGGCAATACGATTATCATGCTGAAAGCTTCGTTCCCGTAAGGGATCTCTGCGATCGAAACTCCTTTTTCCGACATATAGCGGAACGAGTGGGTCTGCTCCATATAAGTAACGGATCGCTGTGCACCTGATCTGGAAGTGAACGAACCCTGCCAGCTGTTCTTCTTGTCAAATATGGTTTTCCATTTCCCCTTGAAATAAATAGCATTGGTGTACATCAACCTGCAATCGCGATCAATCTGATCTATCACTTTTTTGATCAAATTGTTGGTATTGTCGGCACACCACTTGTTTATTACATTGGGAGCTGCCGGATCATTGAAGTCAAGCTTGTTGACAGATGCGTTATAATACTCCTGCAAAGCATTTATAAAAGGAGCTTTCACCGGGAAAGTCTGTTCAATCCAGACGGCATTGGCCACAAGAAGTTTGACCGTGTTGTCCACCTTTTTGAGAGCCGGGACAAGATGTTTATAGAACTTGTTCATCTCTTCCATTGAAAAGGATTCAAATCCCAAGGTAGCCTTCGTCTGATCCAGCGTAGATCCGGAAGCACCGTTCGTTACGGCCGATATTGCCAGCGACGCACTCAACGGAGAAATGAAAATATTGTCCCCCTTGACTTCCTTGCACATTTCCCTGAAAAGATCAATGGCAAATACATTGCCGTTCTCCAGAATCTCCTGCTGAACCTTTGTCAGGACAATATCTTCCCTATCTATGGGATTGATCCATTTGGAACAGGAACTAGTGACGGGTCCAATAAGGACGGCTGTGATCAATAAACTGATTACGGATTTCATATATATTGGATTTTACTACATACTTTAAATGCAAAAAAAGTCCCGATACTGCATCAGTTTATAAAAAATGACCACCTTTCCGGTGGTCATTTCTATCAAATCTGAAAGACTACAATAAAGAGAAATCCTCCTTGCCTGCTCCGCACAGCGGACAAACCCAATCCTTAGGAAGATCTTCAAAAGCTGTTCCGGGAGCTACTCCGTTGTCGGGATCTCCTTCGGCCGGGTCATATACATACCCACACAAATCGCATTCGTACTTTTTCATAAATAAATATATTAAGGTTTAAAAAGTAATATCCATTTCGTTCAGCAAATAATGTGCCCCCGCATATTTTTCAATAATCCATAAGGCGTAACGGATATCCACCGTCACACATTTGTTCAGCCGGGGATGGAAGAACGAATCTGCCGCAAGGGATTCCTTGTTCCCATCAAAGGCAAGTCCTACCAGCTTTCCGCGGTCATTCAGCACCGGGGAACCGGAATTGCCTCCCGTTATGTCCAGATCACACAGGAAATTTACATGCATTTTACCGGTTTTTCTGTCTGCCCAATTGCCCCAATCCCCTGCTTCGAGTATCGTGTTCAACCTTTCCGGAACACGGAATTCATAGTCAGAGGGATTCCATTTGTCCCATATGCCCTGGGTAGTACTGTACCAGTTATAAAAGATCCCATCCTGTGGAATAAGCGGACCTATTGTTCCGTATGTCAGGCGCATAGTCATGTTGGCATCGGGATACTGCGGGATACCACGTGCTCTTCTAAAGGCATATAACGCACGCCCGTATTGTGTGTCCAGCTCCCGGATCTTCAGATCTCCCAGCAATCTTTTCTCCTCTTCATTGTATTGCTGTATGCCAAAACTGCCGTTGATCAGGCAGGCAGGATCATTAAAGATTTCATTGATGGGGTGTGGGGTACTGAAATATTCCTGAAAAGATTCCCTTGTCCTAAACACGGAGTTCTCAAAAACAAATTCGGACAATTTGTCCGTATTGCCATCAAAACTGTCATAAAGGGAATCAAGATACCCTCCCCAGTATTTCCGGGGGACATTAGAACAAAAATCCCTGACGGCACGTACGAACCATTCTTTTTCCAACCCGGGATGGTAATCGTTGTAAAAATTCATCATCCGGTCATAAACAGTACCAAACCCCTCCTGTGTGCAGTCTACCGTATCACTACCGCTACGCCTGGTTTCCGCTCTCAATCCCGCTACCCTGCGCGCCATCAAAAGGAATTGGGACGATATGAGCGTTTGCCTGTACCATTCACGTGCAGCAGCAAGTTCTTCGGTAACTCTATAGGCATGTTCCAGATTCTTTAATAAAACACCCCAACGTTTCCTTGTTCCGGAAGAAGAATCTATCCATTCCTGTAACAAAGCTTCTTCTTCTTTTCTGATATCGGGGAACCTGTGACGAATCAAACTGAGCACTTCCCCTTCCCGCAGTTCGCATACATTGGCCAATCCAAAATTCATATTGGCGTATTGCAGGCGGATAGAAGGATCGGATTCCATCCATTTGTTCATGATCCCAAGGTGTGCTTTATTGGCGAGTACCAGTGCAGGATAAGTTGCCGATCGTTTTTCTTTCAGTCCGTATGAGGAATTATACCTGTTGGTCCGGTAGGGATACCCCATGGCCATGACAAAATCCCCTTCCCTTATACCTCGTGCACTGATCGTAAGCTTTGCGATGGGAACAAGGGGAACGTTATCGGGATGATAAGGGGCGGGAGAGCCGTCAGGAGCCGTATATATCCTGTATAAAGCAAAATCTCCTTTATGTTGGGGCCATTCCCAGTTATCCTTTTCTCCTCCGAAGGCAGCTATGGAAACAGGCGGTGCACCTACCAGGCGTACATCGGAATACTTTTGGTAACAATACATAAAATACATGGACCCATCCCACATGGAAGCACACAGGCACTCGTACCCGGTTTTTTTCTGATATTCTTTTTCCAGCACAGAGTACAGCCGTCTGGGAGGTAATGAATCCCTGAGTTCCAACACCCTGTCCGTAACATCAAATGCCTTACGCAGAAAATAGGCGTTCTTCCCGGGAACGTGTTTTTCTTCGGAAGCATTGCGGGCCCAAAATCCATCCTCCAGGTAATTCTTCTGATCCGTACTAAATGCATGAATGTCCGAATAGGCGCAGTGATGGTTGGTAATGAGCAATCCTTTGTCAGATATGATCGAGCCCGTACATCCGAAATCCAATGACACGACGGCATCGGAGAGTGATATCCCCTCATTGTCAAATATGAACCCGGGATCCATCTTCATTCCGGCTTTCTGCATTTGTTTTACCAGATTTTTCCCCAGCATGTTTACAAGCCACATTCCTTCATCCGCCACGGAAGGTAACGGAACAAGAAAAAGAGGGATTAATAAAGTTAAAAGTTTTCTCATTTGAATCAGAATAGTAGGCCGACATGTAAACCGGCCTGATGGAACATCCTTTTATTGCCGGAGAGGGAACGCGTATACAAGTAACCCGCCTGGACAAAGAGGTTCAATCCCCTGGTACGGTCGACCAAAAAAGAGATCCTTACCTTAGCTCCGGCTGCCAGACGTTTTGCTGTCATAAATTCATTTTCCATTGAAGCCTGCTCATTCAACCGGAAATTTTCAGGATTTTCAAATCCTATTCTCTGAACAATCCCAACAGGACATTCCTCCTGAGGATCAGAGACCTCCAACTGTCCCGCTCCGTATGAAATGCCGGGAGAAAGACCCAATGCCCATCTTTTAAAAAACCAGTTCCGGGTCATATCCAGGTACCCTTCGGTACGGTTCCAGGATCTGAGAAGGACCAGAGGATATCTGATCCATTGCTGCCGGAACAATATATGGCGCACACCGGCAGACAACCTCCACGAATCGTTGCCGTCGTCATGGGGAGCTCTGTATGAATAGCCGATATCCGTTGTTCCCGAACTCTGGGAGAAAGCCGGGATGGTTCCGTATTGCACCCATTCCCACAAACGTGACGACGGATTGAGTTCCTGTCTCTGGATGGGCTGGTATCCGTTCAAACTACCCCGGTTCACATCTGCCGTTAACCGGTGGCGATCGCCGTATTGTAATAATAAGACGTTCTGCCAGGTCCATTCCTTCACATCCCCGTATTTTTGTGCCAGCACGGCATCCTCCCTTTGTGTCTGGTCTCTGAGTCCAGTCGAAAAATAATCGAAAACATTAAATCTTCCTATACTATACTGGACGGTTATTCCTCCGCCGTATATATGATCCTTTATAAGGCGCGTCCCCGGCACCGATGAGCTGAAGATCTGCTGCGTATTAAACCACATGCCTGAAAACGAAAAGAGTACTTTATTGGTGCTTGTTTCGACCTGTGTATAACTTATTTGTTCAGTTATCCGGCGAAAGAACAGATGCGCCCCTATACGTGCCGGCCCTTTCTGGTAAACGATCGACGGTGTGATCATGAAGTCCATATACTTATTGCTATTCCTCAAATCACGGTGCTTTGCCCCGCTCATGGCATCATAAGAGAGTTGCCATCCTATTGTCCAATGCTTTGAAATGGGAATAGCCATTCCCGCCTTCATGCGATATGTTTCCAGAACGTAATTTCCCGCCACGCTGTCGGCCAGCATAAAAGGAGTCCTGTAGGGATCGAGTATACCCAACCACCGTTGATCCTTTTTTACCTGGTAGTCGTATAGAAATGAACCACTCAGGTACACGTTACCCAATTTTTCAAAGGAGCGGGTTTGTAATCCGTAAATATTTGAGGATGAAGGATCGTAAACGTTTCTGAATTCACCTCCCTTGTAACCGGTAAAGAGAGATATGTCGGAATAACCCCCTTTGGAAAAGACCATTCCGGCCGAAGATAATCCTTCCAGCCACGGATTATTCCACAGGAAAGACTCCATTTCCTGCCCCCTCGCGTCAGGAATGTATCCCAGAAGGAATAGACATGTTATGACCAATATCTTTTTCATTTCCATAAAGGGTTCAGAATAGGAGCTGCAGGTGTATCGGCCATAAAATCATCTGCAGAATTGTTGGTATCACTGTATACAATCCTTCCATCATTCAATGTTTCCTTGATCTTGCGCATTACGGACGTTCCCCTGTTGGGTCCCTGTTGAAGCCAAGTAAATCCCGCATCTACGGACGTTGGTTGCCGTTTGAGTGCTTTGGCCGGATTTTGCACACATTCTACACCGTCCAGTATCCAGGAACGGTGTATATGCATATATTTCATACCACTCGTACTGCCCGGCTGGTAATTTTGCCATGCTTCCACATCTTCAAGCCACCTGGCCACTCCCATTACGGGACGGAAAATGACGGGTGCCGGCGAATGTACACTCATCGTATAAGCAGTTCCCTGTCCTGCAAATATTCTTTTAAGTGCAGGCACATCCGGATGTTTTTCGTGATTGGGCAACGCTTCGTCGTAAAATCCGAAATGAGCCTTCGACAGGTCCAGACCGCTGGTACAACGGGCCGTATGGTCGATCGCATTAAATGCCAGTACCACCGATTCGCCCGGACCCAGGGGATAATCCGTTCCCCGGCCGGGGATCATCCAGGTCATTTGGAACAATGCCACCGTATCACGTCCCTGCCACGGATTGTTTGACACTGTAGAGTTGGCCGGGGCAAGTGCCCCTACACAAAGTGAATCCAGATAATAAACCTGGTCCGTATTATTATATAGTTCAAGGAACTGGTCTTTCGTATAATTGGCCCCTTCAAAAGTTTTGCTTCCGGCATAATAGACTTGCCTGAAGACAATACCCCCGGACAATGCCAGATCCAGTTTCAGGGAAAAATCCGAAGTTTCCGAAGGTAATGCCAGAAATTCAGGGCATGATGCACTTACGGAAAAACCTTCTGCATACAATCCGCCTGCCAACAAGGTGTACCTTCCCGGACTTACCTTCAGGGTAGCATACCCGGATGCATTGGAAAAGGTTTCGTAGAAGACAGGCTCATCCACTCCCTGTGCTTTAATCTTAACCGCAGTCAGGTTTATACCCGGCTGTTCATCGGGCGGAAGGACAGTAACGGTAATCGTCGAGTACTGCGGTTCAACCTCCAGACAACCGGTAAAAAGGCAGACCATGATCATGATGGCCGAAATAAGTAATGTATGGATCTTTCTATAATTCATTTCCCTACAAGGTTAATTTTACCTCAGCCCCGAAATAAAAAGGAAGGTTACGGGCATAAGCCGTTCCCGATATCTTTTCCGTGACAAGTTGATCAATATTCAGAAAATTATTGGCATAGAAAGATACTGCGGCCCTTTTCCCGATTTCTTTCGTAAGCCTGATATTCAGGATACCGTAAACAGGATAGCGCGAACCCAGGTAATACGATTCTTTATTCGTTGTCCCTATAAGTTCACGATAACGGACATCGTTCTCCATATCCTGGGTAAAGGGTATGATGTTACCTTTCAAGTCCATAATATAAACCGGATTCACCCGTTTTGTCCATTTATCGTCTTTATAAGCCCATTTCCCGGAATAACGCGAACCTTTGTCATCGTAATAATATGTCTGCACCTGATCCTCCCATTCACAGACGTATGTTGTCCTGTCCATCAGCACCAGCTGTGCAGTTACGGTAACGACCATACCAACGGCGGGCAGGTGTGTTATAAGGCGGATATTCGTATTGAGGCGCTCTTTCCTGGAACCTGTTGAAGTTTTGTGGCCACCTGCATATATCCCCACATAGGGATAAGGTCTTCCGGCTACCTGGGTGCTTACCGTGACCGCTCCCAGGGATTCATCCTGGGTTTTAACGTTCAGGTAGGCTCCGTTAATAGATACCGTTGTATGCAGGCTTCGTATCTCCGGAAAATCCAGGGTGAATTCTATACCCCATTTATCCTGTGTAATATTGTTAACCGGTTTCTGATAGGAAAGAAAAATAGTGTCCCGGATCACAGGCAATGCAACCCCATCAACATATATGGCACCATCACCGTACTGGGGAAGCTTTCCCGACGGCACATTGATCCTGGAAGGGCTGCCGTTGTGCCAAACATATCCGTACCTGTTGTAGGATACAGGCATCACTTGTGTTGCAAAACCATATCCGTTGATCATATGTTCCTTAAAGAAAACGATCGTTCCCGCCACGTTGTTTATGTCAAAGTCCATTCCTGCTTCAAAATTAGTGCTCTGTTGCAGTTTCAATTCAGGATTTCTGACTTCTTCCTCCAGTTTGCGGGTTGTGAAAAGGGCCATCCCCACCCCATTGTCATCTATATCGTTATAGGAAAAGGAGACTACATCCAGGTATGTCGGTTCGGGATACAGATAGACCATCGAAGGCATCTTGTAATTCATTCCCCATCCGGCCCTGAAACTCAGGTTCCTCAATCCCTTTTGCTTTTTTATGACCTGAATCTTTGCGTTCAGCCTTGGCTCCACAGACAAATAACGTTCCATGCTAAAACGCGAATCAGGTACAATGCCGTTGAACCGGGCCCCAGCCTGAATCTCCAGGGACCGGGTTGCTCCCAGTGGAAAACGTACCTTATCTTCGGCAAATATACTGTAACGGTTCAAAAAAGGAATATCCCTGAAGGAACGCTCCCTGAACGTTGAAGAAGCATTGATATCCGGCGACAGATAGGGATCGAATACTTTTCCCATTCCCCTGTTTCCCCTTGTAGTCCACTCAATTCCCACCAGGGCTTTATTCGTAATGTCATTGTATTTCCCATAAAGATTTGCCACCAGTCTGCCCAGCAAATTTATCGGCAAGCCGAATATTTCCAGATCCGAATAATAACGGTAGGGAGTGAAAAAGCCAAGATTTTCACCGGAAGACAAAGCAAGGGATTGCGGAATACGCCCCTGGCTCCTGTATGTTTTCTCCCTGGAATACTGGGAGGTCACCTGCCCCGACACCAAAAATTCCAGGTTGGTGATCCATTGTTTGTTCAGGTTGTATCTGCCGTTCAGGTCCAGTCCGACACCCAGGTCCGTATCCCTGGAAATATTGTCCAGGAAATTGTCCGGATCCGTACGGTTATCTGTATCTGAGTAGATCAGATGCAATTTTGAACTATATGTCATTTTATGTCTAAACGTCCCTGAGTATCCGATGTTCACGTTCATCCTCCGATAAACGTCTGCAGGCGTTCTCACATCACCGTAGGAAAGGGCATAATCACCGTCTATATTAATCACACCCTTATCTTTGCCCAGGGAAAAACCTTTTCCGGCATAGATCTGTTTTAACCGCGGATCGGCCTTCAAACGTACCTGCCAGGGTGCAACCCCCGATCTTGTCTTAACAATGACGGCTCCCGAAGTAAGGTCCCCGTATACGACAGAGGGAATACCCCGGATAACTTCAACCGACTGGATATTGTCGGTGGCTACCTGCCTGGCATCAATTCCGCTACCGGCTGTCGATTCACCGGCAGTTCCAATAGATGAGGTCTTCCTTACCTGCAGGTTTGCATCATTGGACATGGTAACGCCATCTATGATGACCGCCGTTCCGAAAGCATTGGCGGCATTGGATCCGATATCCCTTATTGTCAATTGGTTAACGCGATTAAGAGCAGGGTTTTCCGTCAGATTGCCCGGAACAAGTTGCATAATATCCCGCAGGCTTGCAGGTTGCACATGGTCCAAAGCCTGTTTCTCTATTCGGGAAGAAGAATTGAGCCTTCCCCCTTCTTCTGCCGTCACCACGACTTCTTCAAGTCTGAGGCTTGATTCGGCTATCTTAAGCACCAAATCCGATACGTTATTTTGAACCGGTTGAGAAAACGTTTTTTTGGCATACCCCAGAATCTCCACACGTATGGTGTGTACACCCGCCGGAACACCTCTTATGTAAAACGTCCCGTCCGTTTCGGAAATGTACCACAGGCCGGCTTCTTCCAGGAATACTGTGGCATAGGGAACCGGTTCACCGGTCGCTTCATCCCTGACAACGCCCCGGACTTCATACTTTTGTTGTTGGGCATAAGAAAATTCCCCCACGAAAAGTATCATGGCCAGGAGCAAAAAAAATATCCTCGGATAATGATACGACAGCTTTTCCATTATCTAGTTTATAATGTAAAAATAGTACTTTTTTTGTACTTTTGTTTCCTATGAGACGTTTTTTAGGGATCATGGAATTGCTTACAATTGCTATAGCATTGGCAATCGTAATAAGCGGATGCAAAGACAAGACATGGCAGGCTGAACTTTCTCTCTCGACCCAAAAGATCAATCTGCCGCAGAGCGGAGGCTGGGTAGATCTGATAGTTTACACAAATGTTCCATGGAAACTGGAAAATCCCCTGGGATACGACATCCGTCCGGAATCGGGAACAGGCAGCACTTCCCTGCGCCTTACCGTTGAAGAAAATACAAACCTGGGTACGGCCCTGAAAGGGAGTTTCACCATAAAGGCGGGCACGCTGACCGAATCTGTTGAGGTTACACAGGCCGGGATTCCACCCGTACTGGAACTATCGGAACATCTTCTGGAATACGATTACCGGGCAGGAACCCATACAGTCAGCATATTTGCCAACCTGCCATGGGAAGCCAATTCTTCCCGGGACTGGTGTACACTCCAACCTGATTCGGGATCGGGAAACGGGACCGTAGTTGTTTCTTTCCGGAACAATTCAACCGTAGATACAAGATCAGCTGTGATCACTATAGGAAACCAAAGCCTGGACATCTTCAGGGAAGTCCTTCTTATCCAGACAGGTTTTGTCATGGATCCCCGGATGCAGGACAGCCTGGCACTGGCTGAATTCTACCAGGAAACAGACGGGGCAACATGGACAAAGAACCAATGGGACCTTCAATTACCCATGGACACATGGACAGGGGTGCGTATAAACGATCAGGGGAGGGTTGACTCGCTATCAATCGCATCCGGTGTAATCTCCAGGAAAGGTCCCGTTCCGTCATGCCTTGGTAAACTGACGGCTCTGGAATACCTTGCCCTGAACAACAACGGCTTTAACGGAAGACTCCCGGAAACCCTGGGAAACCTTGTTTTACTCAAAAGACTCAGTATAACCTCAAATCCTGGAATTAGCGGGAATATCCCTACATGGATAGGCAACCTCATTGCATTGGAAAGACTCTCTTTTTCAAGTATGACAGGTCTGAGCGGAGAATTGCCTGCAGAGCTGTTTCTGCTTACTTCGCTTACCGACCTGAATTTTGTAGGATGTACCGGTCTTGAAGGTCCCATCCCTCCGGGCATTGGGAATCTGACCAACCTTACTAACTTACAAATGAGCAATGTTCCCTTTACAGGAACGATACCCAAAGAGATCGGACAACTCAATCAACTCAGAAGTCTGGGTTTATATAACACCAAACTGGAATTGCCATTGCCGGATGAATTTTTCGGACTGGAGAATATTTCCTCCATATTACTCCAGCAAAATGTGAATTTCAACGGGCCACTTCCCATAGGTTTCGGGCAGATGAAAACCCATGCCAACAGATTGAGTATCAGACTTGAAAACTGCAACTTCACGGGAACCATACCTGTTGAATGGGTCGGACTGCCCGATATTACGGCACAACTGCGCATACAAGGGAACAGACTTTCCGGGACTATCCCCGATTTGGTAAAACAACACACATGCTGGTCACCATCTGTTTGGAATCCGGCTCTTTACATATGTCCACAACAACCAGGTTATGGATTTGACAATTGCGAGTGAAATGGATTCCCAAAAATTGCTAAAACTGGCACTCCGTAAAGGAGGTGATTATGCCGATCTGTATCTTGAACATACTTCCTCTCATGAAATCCTGTTAAGGGACGGAGAAGTAAATGCTACAAGTACCCATAGTGAAGGAGGACTGGGCATCAGGGTGGTCAAAGGACAGAACACAGGTTATGCTTTTACAGAGTCCTCTTTGCCCTCAGACAGGGAAGAAGCCGCCAAAACGGCATCGCATATTGCCGACGGTATGGTCTCTGTAAAAAGCCCTATTCCCGTTGCCACGTTAAAACTCCCGAACCGGTACAGCACCCTGAATCCTTGGGAAAATGTATCCCCACAGGAAAAAATGCCCTTTCTCTACCAGCTTAACGACAGGATATTCAGCGCAGACAAACGTATAAAAAAAGTTATTGCACAACTTTCGGATTCCACTTCCCGAATCACATTCTACAATTCATTGGGGGTTCATTGTACAGATGAACGTCCCCTGGCCTCGCTCAGTGTTTCCTGTATCATGGAACATAACGGACAGAGGGAGACCGCTTCTGCATCCCGCTCATTCCGAATGGGAAGCGAATTCCTTCAAGAGGAACTGATAGAAGAACTGGCAAACGAGATCATTGCCCGTACCTCATTTCTGTTCCATGCCAGTCAGCCCAAAGGAGGAGAAATGCCCGTTGTTATGGCAGCAGGCAGCTCCGGCATTTTGTTACATGAAGCCGTGGGACATGCGTTTGAAGCCGATTTCATCAGAAAGAACGAATCCATCTTTTCTGAAAAAATGGGTAAACGCATCTGTCCAAAAGGCATCACGGTGATTGACGATGGAACAATCCCCGGGAATAGGGGTTCGCTCAACGTGGACGACGAAGGGGTGCCGGGACAAAAAACATTTATGGTAACGGACGGCATCCTGACTTCATTTCTTCATGACAGGATCTCCGCCCATTTTTTCCAGGTGGAACCTACCGGAAACGGACGCAGGGAATCGTTCCGCCATATGCCGCTGCCCAGGATGCGGACAACCTACATGGAAAACGGAAATGATACTGAAGAGGCGCTGATCGGATCGGTTAAAAAAGGACTCTATGTAGATTCCTTTAGCAACGGGCAGGTTCAGATAGGTGCGGGAGATTTTACATTCTACGTTAAAAGCGGATACCTGATCGAAAACGGAAAACTGACAAAACCCATAAAGGATACAAATATAATTGGAAACGGTCCCCAGACCTTGGCAAGGATAGCGGGCATAGCCAACAACGGTACTATAGATAACGGAAGCTGGACATGCGGAAAGGAACAGAGTTGTGCCGTATCCTGCGGGATGCCGTCGGTTCTGGTAAGTTCATTGACCGTGGGAGGACGCGTATGAAAGAAAAAGAGCTGCTGGAACAAATGTGCGGCTATGCACTGGAAATGTCGCTGAAAAAAGGAGCACAACATGCCAGGGTAACAGCCGTTCGGGATGTCTCCAGCGGGTTATCAGTCCTGAATGATTCCCTGGAAAGAATCCAAAATGCAGTTGAGTCTGCTCTGATGATACATTTGTTCGTTGACGGACGTTTTGGCACTTGTTCCACAAACATTACAGATCCTGCAGGCATAGATACATTGCTCGACGATGCCATCGCTTCTGTCAGGCTGTTGACCCCAGATAGATGCAGGATATTGGTCCCTCCAGGTCTCCGCTATGAAGGTCCTCCGCTTTATTCGGCGTACAAGGGAAAGATCAGCCCTGCAACAAAAAAAGCAAAGGTTTTTCAATGTGCAGCGGATGTATACGGAAAAGAACCTTCCCTGATAAATGTTACGGTTAACTATACGGATTACAGAAGGTGCGTACATATGGCAGATTCTGCCGGATTGAACTGTACTTCGGAAGAAACATGGTACGATTTGTCGGCCCAATGTGCCGTTAAGGGAACAGGAGATACCCGACCTTCCGATTGGGACTATAATGGAGGAGTTATGCCAAAGACCCTGGGACTTGGAACGGATAATTCCTGCAAGTGTTCCGTCAATGCATTGAACAGAGCACTTGCCAAAAGAAATCCACGAAAAATAGCTTCTGGCAGGTATGCTGTTGTCGTAGAAAACAGGGTGGCCTCAACCCTGGTCAATCCGATCATTAAAGCCATATCGGGAAACGCTCTGCAACAACATAATTCATATCTTTTAAATAAACTTGGTGAACGGATTGCCGCGCCGGCCCTTACACTTACAGACGACCCGCACAGGAAAGGTTTCCCGGGCTACCGATTCTTTGACAGCGAAGGAATGGCTACGGCAAAGCGTACCGTAATAGATTCAGGCCGGCTGAATATGTATTTTCTAAACACCTATTATGCCAATAAAATGCAGATGCCACCCACCATCTCTTCTCCATCTCTTTTAACATGTAATGGCGGCAGCGGAGATTCCGCCTTTCTTGCCGGTTTGATGAAAAATGGCATCTTTGTGACCGGATTCAATGGAGGGAACTGTAATACGGCAACGGGAGATTTCTCGTACGGTATTGAAGGTTTTTTTGTGCAAAACGGACAGATCACATATCCTGTAACGGAAATAGTTATGACCGGCAATATGATTGATTTGTGGAACAAATTCGCAGCGGCGGGAAACGATGCACTTACGACATCTTCATGGCAAATACCTTCCCTTTTATTTGAAGATATTGAATTGGCAGGAATATCTAAATGACTTGTATGAAAAAACCTTCTCTGATCGTAAGTCTGGTACCGGTAATCCTACTGGTAACCATTATTTTTACTTTTGTTAGGATCTTCGGGGATCAGGTTACCGCCGGCCCTTCACAATTCACGCTGTTATTCGTTGCGATAATTACCTTTGCCATAGCCAGGTTTTCATATGGCCTAACCTGGTCGGATGCCGAAAAATCCATGCTCTCCCATCTGAAGAACACTTACCCTTCCATTCTCATACTTATTTCGATTGGAGCTCTTACCGGAAGCTGGATGAGCAGCGGGATCATTCCTTCAATGATCTATTATGGACTGAAGATCATACATCCGGCGATCTTCCTGCCCCTGGCTTTTGTCGTCAGCAGTATCATTTCATTAGTAACAGGCAGTTCATGGAGTACTGTCGGCACATTTGGGGTAGCCCTTCTGGGAGTCGGTAAGATCATAGGACTTCCCACTCCGTGGCTTGCAGGGGCTATTATTTCCGGCGCCTATTTTGGTGATAAAATGTCACCCCTGTCAGATACTACCAATCTGGCTTCTTCTTTTTGCGGAGTACCTTTATTTACCCATATACGGTACATGTTGATCAACACCGTCCCGGTATGTATCATATGCCTGGTGATCTATTCCATTGCGGGTTTCCGTATCCCCACGGAAAACGCCGTTGACGTCCAAACACAGCTGACTGCGCTTGAGAGCACCTTTAACATTTCCATCTGGCTTTTACTTATACCGATCATAACCATTCTGCTTGTAGTTAAAAAGGTTTCCCCCTTTGTTACCCTTTTCCTCTCCGCGATAGCCGGAGCGGTAACAGCCGTTTTCGTCCAGCCTCAGATATGCCAGGAGATCGCCAATGGACGTCTGGCTGCAGCAATTACCATGATCAGTACGCATGTCAGTATTGAAACCGGGGATGAAATCCTGAACAATCTTACGTCAACAAATGGAATGGCCGGCATGTTGAACACGGTTTGGCTCATTTTATGTGTTATTGCCTATGCAGGTGTGATGACCGCCTCGGGCATGATCCATGTCATCACGGAAAACCTGCTCAAGTTGATGCGCAATACCCTATCCACTATCGCTTCCACACTGGGTACCTGCATTTTTTTCAACATGGCGCTGGGAGATCAATATATGGCCATTATCCTTCCGGGTAACATGTTCAGTGAAAGCTACAAAAAACAGGGCTTTGCCCCCGAAGTACTATCCCGTACCATTGAAGAATCGGCGACCGTCACTTCCGTTCTGATACCCTGGAACACATGCGGCGTAGCTCAGTCCACCGTACTGAACGTTGCCACATTGACATACCTGCCCTACTGCTTCTTTAACTTGATCACTCCCTTGTTTTCCTTGTTTGCAGCAGCCATAGGGTACAAAATCAGAAAATTAACCAACTAAAAATAGTTAAACAGTTATGACCATTTCAGATGAAAAAGTAGTTTCATTGTCCTACACACTCGTTGTTGACGGTGACGTTATTGAAACTGTCAAAGAAGATAAGCCTATGCGGTTCATATACGGATTGGGTTACCTGCTTCCTGCATTCGAAGAAAAGATATTGGGGAAAAAAGTAGGCGACGATTTTTCGTTCACCCTGAGCCCTGCGGAAGGATACGGTGAAGTTGATCCCAATGCCATTGTGGAACTTTCCAAAGATATATTCAAAATTAACGGAACGATAGAGGATGGCCTCCTGGTAAAGGACAAAGTGATCCCCATGCAGGATTCCCAGGGAAACAGGGTGAATGGGATCATAGAGGAAGTTATGGAAAATTCCGTAAAAATGAATTTCAATCACCCCCTGGCCGGTTGCGAGCTGTGTTTTTCAGGAAAGGTAGTCGACATCCGGCAAGCAAGTGATAAAGAATTAACAGACGGTCTGTACGGAGAACGTGCCGCCTCTGCGTGCGGGAGCAGCTGCAGCGGCTGTAGCGGTTGTGATTGATCCTGATCAATTCATACCTGTTCATCTTTCGGACATGAGACTGCTTCTTGTGACCGGAACAATGTCCAGTCCGGCAGTTCTGCCTTCCAGCCATTTGTAGTAACCTGTAACGGCTATCATGGCCGCATTGTCGGTAGTAAAGGACAAAGGCGGAATGAAAATGTCCCAGTGTCTTTTCTTTGCTTCCATGACCATTCTGTTCCGAAGTCCGCTGTTGGCCGAGACGCCACCTGCCAAAGCCACGCGATTGATCCCGGTAGATTTAACCGCCCGGATCACTTTTTCCATAAGGATATCTATGAGGGTTTCCTGAAGGCCTGCTGCAAGGTGGGCTTTGTTGTCGGCAATAAAGTGCGGATCTTCCGCCTGCCGATCCCTTAAAAAATACAGGAAAGATGTCTTTACGCCGCTGAAACTGAAATCCAGACCATTTATATGTGGCCTGGCAAATGCAAATCTTTGGGGATCTCCTTCACGGGCAAGTCTGTCAATATGGGGACCACCCGGGTATTCGAGACCCAGAAGTTTGGCTCCTTTGTCAAATGCCTCTCCGACCGCATCGTCAATGGTCTGCCCCAGGATCTCGAACCAGAGGGGCGCATTGACCTTCAGAATCTGTGTATGTCCGCCCGAAACAAGAAGACACAGAAATGGGAATTCCGGTTTACGCACCCGGACAATCCCCGTCCCCGTTTCCGCTCCATTTGCGGATACGGTATCTATAAAGTGACTTAATACATGACCTGTCAGATGGTTTACTTCTATTAACGGGGCTTTTGTTGCCAGGGACAGACCTTTTGCGAACGAAGTCCCCACCAGAAGTGATCCCAGCAAACCCGGTCCACGGGTAAAAGCAATGGCATCTATATCTCCTACACCAATCCCGGCAATTTCCAGGGCCTGACTCACAACAGGAACTATATTCTGCTGATGTGCCCGGCTGGCCAACTCCGGGACCACCCCGCCGTACTTCTTGTGTACATCCTGTGAAGCCATTACATTTGAAAGTAAAAGTGTGTCATGCAGTACTGCCGCTGACGTATCGTCACAGGAAGATTCTATTCCTAAAATATAAGCCATTGTGCTTTCGGTTATACTGCAAATGTGGGTATTTTTTTTGTAACTTTGTAAGTTTGAGGATCATTTATGAAGACGTTCCGGAACATACTGCGTACACTGCTTTTCATCATTGTCCTTACTCTGGTGGGATTGTCCATTGTCGTTCAGGTACCATCAGTCCAGAGCCGGCTTACCGGCAGGGTCGCGACCTGGCTTTCAGAAACGACAGGAGCAGACGTGTCTGTGGGAGAAGTCAACTTCCTGTTGTTCAACAGACTGATCATCAATGACCTTCTACTAAGGACCGCCCCATCGGATACATTGTTGTATGCGGACAAAGTGTCGGTAACGCTGAATGGTATCAATCCCCTTTCAAAAAAGATTAAATTGCGCCGTATTCTGATCTCGCGTGGATCCTTCCATCTTATTTCACAGGACAGTACCTCAAATATTAAAACGATGTTTCATGCCTCCGGAAATAAAGATACCACAGGGAAGCATTTTAAATGGAATATCACGGCCGACCGGCTAAACCTCGAGGATTTTTCCTTTCATATGGTCAAAAGGGATCCGAGCCGCAGACACCACAACCCTAACAGCATTGATTTTTCAGATATGCATATCCGCAATATTTTTATTGATATACGGGATGCCCGATTTTTTGAGAATAAGGTGATTGCGCGTCTGGACCGTCTGACCGGTATAGAAAGATCGGGGTATCATATCCGGCAACTGGAAGGAGACGTTACAGTAGATAAAGAGAAAGCGCTTGTCAAGAACCTGATAATTCAGGACGACCACTCCTATATAACCGCACACCATTTTTTGATGCATTACGGAACATCCCGGAATCTTTCCGATTATCTGAACAAAGTTGTCATGGAGCTGGATATGGACAATGCATATCTTTCGTTCAAGAGCATTGCTTATTACGCCCGGTCCTTTCCTGAGGACTTCATACTTACATTACGGGCAACGGGAAAAGTTACCGGTACTGTGAGCAATCTGAGTTCGGAAAAGTTGGATATACGTTCAGCAACGGGCAGGACTCAAATACTTTGCGGATTTAAGCTGAGGGGACTTCCTCTGGTGGAAGAATCAACATTGCAGGTCAATATCGATTCCATTCATTCCGATATGAATGATTTGAACGGGATATTGTATTCCATTGCCGGGACAGACGTGAGATTTCTGGAAGAAAATGCCGGTAGTCTGACTCCTTTCAGGTTTAACGGACGACTGGCCGGACTGCTTACAGATTTTGCAGTCGACGGGAATCTGGACGGGGAATTTGGGTTCGTTTCCCTAGACATGGTGATGAACAGCAATGTATCTCCGGACGGGGTGCTGCTCTCCGGAATAATTGATACCCGGAATCTGGACCTCGGACTTTTCACCGGTAATCCCGCACTTGGGAACTGTTCTCTTTATACCAAAGCCAGTGCCACATTCAGAAAGGGAGGCATCCGCAAACTGAATGCGACCATAGATACACTTTACCTGACAAGTCTTGTTTTCAACGATTACCTTTTCCGAGACTTTAAAATGCAAGGAGAACTCCGCAACGGACTGTTTGACGGAAGGATAAGTGCAACCGATCCCAACTTACACTTTCTTATCCAGGGTCGTGCCGACCTTACCCGTACTGCCGGAACAGCAGCCAATTTTTTTGCCAACATAGTGTATGCCGACCTGAACCGGCTAAATTTATATAAAAGCGATAGTTTAGCCGTGCTCAGCGGCTTAATTCAAGCAGATTTCTCACGTATCAACAACTTGGGGGATATTGAAGGTACCGTTGCGGCAAGGGAGTTATCCTTTCTTAATTCGAAGGGCACCCATACCTTAGACTCATTTTTCCTTGAAAGCAACTGTTCGGAAGATCAAAAAACGAGGCTGGTGATGCTTGACTCCGATGCGCTCCAAGCAAATTATTCGGGCACGGAAGGATTATTGAGTTTTCTAAAACGTCTGGCTTCCAGGAATCTTTTCCATTACCTTCCTGCTTATTTCACTTCAGGGAGAGATCTCCCCTGCGACAGTCTGCCGACAGACAGCTCGTTCCTTGGGATGACTGTCCGTAACAGTATCTTTTTTGAAGAACTGTTTCTGCCGGGCCTTTATATTTCGCCTGGAACAAGCCTTCAGCTGAAAGACTACGGGAATGACAGCATTCGTTCGGTCATAACGTCAGAAAGGCTGGGATACAGGGAACACAACCTGACTGATCTGGATCTGCTTGCCGTGGCAGGCAAAGAAGACCTTAAACTGGATCTGCAGTGCCGTGAAGTGGCTCTGGGTCCGCTGAAGGCCGATACGCTGTACATGGCTGCTACTGCAAGCGACAACAACATCTTGCTTGACTTGTTATACAACAAAGAAAACGGAAATGCAAACTATGCCCGCCTGGGATCCGTATTCCGTTTTTCCAGAAAAGAAGATCAGCGATCTCCGGTAATTACGGCTCAACTTTCCTCAGAGGAAATTGTGGTTAACGGTAAAACATGGACACTTACTTCGGACAGCATAGTAGTATCGGAAGGTAAACTTGCCTTGAACGATGTTCTCTTGCAACATGCTAACGGCCTGGACCTGCCTGAATCACTGAAGATTAACGGGACTATATCCAGAACGCCGGGAGATACGCTCTTTGTGGAACTTTCCAGGTTTGACGTAAACCTGCTCAACACATTGCTTCCCTCGAAATATCCTTTCACTTTCAGGGGGTCACTCACAGGAACGGGCCATTTGACGGACTTTTACAGTGACAGGCGTTTTTTTGCCAATATCATTGGCCGGGATCTTTACGTTAACGACACGTTGGCCGGGGATCTGCATCTGATAAGCTCTTGGGATCCCGTTGCGGCACATCTGAGACTGAACGCCAGCACCACCTTTCCCGGAGGACAGATACCTTTGCTTGTGACTGGTTATTACCGGCCTTCGGATAAGAACATGGACCTGAAAGTTTCCTTCCAAGAATTCCAGGCTGCACTGGTTGCACCTTTTTTGGATAATCTCGTATCGGATGTGCATGGAAAGATATCGGGAGATATGCTCCTTTCAGGAAAATTGCCTTCCCTGGATCTGATCAGTGACAACACCACTGTAGACAAACTTCATTTCACAGTAAATTATACAAAAGTCCCTTATTCCCTATCGGGACCGGTGCATCTGACTTCCCAGGGCCTTAGCCTGCCCAAGGATACGCTCTATGATTCAAGGGGACATTATGCAATCGTTCAGGGAGGACTCAAATACAAGCATTTTAGGAACATCTCAGCTGACTTGAACATGAACTTTGTGAACCTGCAGGGGCTTGATCTGGAAGAAAAGGATAACGATGTATTTTACGGAAAAGCTTACGTTACAGGCAGTCTTCTGATCAAAGGACCCCTGGACGATATTTTATTGGATCTGTCCGTTCGTCCCGATCCGGGTACCACCATACACATTCCGTTATCTTCCGCTGCACAGGCAAAACAAACTAGCCTGCTTACATTTGTCCAACCGGAAGTTATTTACACGGGAAGGGATCCCTATACCCTGGCAGCTCTGGAACAACAGAAGAAAAAGACCAAGAACTCCAGATTGACTTTTAACATGAAGACCGAACTGAACTCCGATGCTGAAATATTGCTGGAAATCAACAAGATGACGGGCGATATCATATCGGCCAGGGGAACAGGTCTGATCAACCTGGGTGTAGATCCCAGGGATAACGCATTCTCCATCTTAGGAGATTGCACTGTTGAAAGCGGCAATTATCTTTTCGGACTTCAGGGGATCGTATCGAAACGGTTCCAGATAATCCCGGGAGGAACTATCTCCTTTAACGGAGATATAGAAAATACACAGCTCAACCTGACTGCCTCCTATAAAACCAAAGCTTCGCTCAATACCCTGCTTGCAGATACCACTATGGTAGGACACCGCAGGGATGTTGATTGCCAGATCCTGATGTCGGGAAACCTGATGAATCCCGCCCTGGGATTCAATATAGAAATGGAAGATATCGATCCTATGACGAGGGCCCGGATCGAGAGTGCCCTGTCGACCGATGACAAAATAATGAGGCAGTTCGTAACCTTACTCGTATCCAGCAGTTTTATCCCGGAACAGGAATCCGGCATAGTGAACAACTCTAATATCCTCTACTCCAATGCCACAGAGATCCTCTCAAACCAGTTGAATAATATTTTTGCCCAACTGAACATACCCCTTGACGTGGGATTTAATTACCAGTCGGGACAAAGCGGAAATATTTTTGACGTCGCCATCTCTACAAGATTGTTCAACAACAGGGTAGTTATCAATGGCAATATGGGTAATAATCCCTATACCCGCAATGAAAACGACTTGGTGGGAAACGTGGACATTGAGCTGAAACTTGATGAAAAGGGGAAATTCCGCCTGAAGGCCTTCTCCCACGCCGCCGACCAGTATTCCAATTATCTTGACAATACCCAGAGGAGCGGTGGCGGTTTCGTATACCAGGAAGAATTTGATTCCTTCCGCCAATTATGGCGCAGATGGTGGAAACTACCTTAAAACTGCACCCGTCTCCTGTCCGAAAGCTTTCAGCATGCGACTGATTATCTGTTCCACATGGATATCTGTCAGCGTTTTTTGCGGATCTTGGAACACAAAACTCAGGGCGTACTGTTTTTTTCCTTCCGGAATACCCTTGCCCTGATAGACATCAAACAGGCTTACTTTCTTAAGCAATTTTTTCTCTGTCCTGAAAGCGATGACATGCAATTGTTCATATGTCACGTCCCGGTCTACTATCAGGGCCAGATCCCTGTGGACTTCCGGATAACGGGGCATCTCTGTAAATTGTGTGCTGTTGTTGCGAATCAGATTGAAGAAAAGGTCCCAGTCAATCTCAGCTGCAAATACTTTCTGTTTGATGTCCAGCATCTTCAGGCACATCCTGCTAATCTGTCCCAGATCTGCCAACACCTTACCCCTGACAGTATAACGGATACCTTCTTCAAACAGGTCTTCGGGAGGTACGGTACATTCCATACGCGACAGATCCAGCCCATAGATCGTTGCCAGATGTTCCACATAGGCCTTAAGCATAAAGAGATCTACAGGACGGGCAGGCGTATGCCAATTTTGCGTTCTGTCATTACCCGTCAGAAAAAGGGCCAGTCGTTGGCGTTCCCTATAACCCTCAAGTGTCTCTCCCCTACCGTCAAATTGGTACACATTGCCCTGTTCAAAAAAACGAAGATCATACTGTTGCCTGTTTATATTGTAGGAAATGATCTCCAATCCTCCCCACAAGAGTGTCTGGCGCATGGCATTCAGATCACTGCTCAACGGGTTCAATATCCTCACTGTAGCCCGGGCAGGATAAGTTAGCAGTCTTTCGTAATAATCGGCCCGGGTCAGTGAATTACACATGATCTCACGAAAACCCATTGCCGAAAGACGATCGGCAACCGACTCCCTGACCTTGTACGGTTCCGGCTTCTGCACCTGTCCCATTGAAGAACTTATCCTCTCCGGCAACTCTATGTTGTTGTATCCGTAAATCCTCAACACATCTTCCGTCACATCGCATTCCCGTTGTACATCTACCCGGTATGTGGGTACTTCCACGCTCATATCATCTCCTTTCCGTTCAATTACTTTGATATCCAGCGCTTTCAAGATGTTGTCCACGACCGTCTTTCCTATATTCTTTCCAATAATAGAGAACATCCTGTTGTAATTCAGAGCAATCCCTGCGGGTTGAACGGGTACGGGATACAGGTCTACCATCTTTCCTTCCACCTTGGCACCGCATATCTCCTGCATGAGTAATACGGCCCGTTTGAGGGCATATACGGTAGCATGGGGATCAGCCCCCCGTTCAAACCGGAAGCTTGCATCGGTTTTCAGTCCATGCCGTTTGGACGTGCGGCGTATATAAGACGGATTGAAATAGGCAGATTCCAGAAAGATAGAGGTGGTCTCTTCGGTTACACCGCTGTTCACTCCTCCGAATACACCGCCTATACACATGGGATCTTTTGCATTACAGATCATCAGGTCCTCTCCGTCTAAGATACGTTCCGTTTCATCGAGGGTCACAAACCTGCTGCCGGGTTTTGCAAAACGAACTACAACACGATCTCCTTCTATGCTTTTACGGTCAAAGGCATGAAGGGGTTGACCCGTTTCAAGTAAGACATAATTGGTTATATCGACTACGCTGTTAATGGGACGGATCCCGGTCATCCTAAGACGATCCTGCATCCAGGCAGGAGACGGTCCGACTTTGATATGATTTAACGTTATGCCGCTGTAACGCGGTGCCGCCTCCGGAGCTTCTACATCCACCTGTACACCTGAACCGGAAGGGTCATCCTGAAATGCACCTACATCGGGCATTTTTACTTTAACTTCCTTTCCCTGCGACATATACCAGGCCGCCAGGTCACGGGCTACACCTATATGCGAGGCGGCATCCACCCGGTTCGGAGTCAAAGCGATCTCAAAAACCGCATAAGTGGGAAGATTCAGGTATTCGGCAGCAGGGATTCCCACCGGCGTATCTTCCGGAAGCACCATAATCCCTTCGTGTGAGGTGCCTATCCCCAGCTCATCTTCGGCACAGATCATTCCATAGGACTCTTCTCCGCGAATCTTGCTTTTTTTGATCTTTACCTGTTCTCCACCAGTAAATGTCAGTTGTGTCCCCACAGTTGCCAAAAAAACTTTCTGACCTGCCGCCACATTGGGAGCGCCGCATACCACTTGAACCGGTTCTCCGCTGCCTGTATCTACCGTAGTCAGGAATAAGTGGTCCGAATTCGGATGCCGACGACAGGTCACGACACTGGCCGTCACCACACCGTTCAGCCCACCGGCCAAACTTTCAGTAATTTCCAGTGCTTCAACCTCCAATCCTATGTTTGTAAGCACTTCGGCTGTTTGCTCAGGGGTCATGTCCAAAGGAAGATAATCCTTCAACCAATTGTACAGAATCTTCATATTATAACTATATGATCATTCAAATAATGTTGCCACAAAAGCTTTTTTATCAAAGACCTGCAAGTCGTCTATACCTTCTCCCAAACCAATGAACTTGACAGGCACCTGAAGCATATCGCTTATGCCAATAACGACTCCTCCTTTTGCCGTCCCGTCAAGTTTAGTAACAGCCAGAGCTGTCACATCGGTAGCTTTGGCAAATTCCTTGGCCTGCTGGTAGGCATTCTGGCCGGTAGAGCCGTCCAGTATCAGAAGAACTTCATGGGGAGCGTCCGGAATAAGTTTTTGAAGGACCTTGCGGATTTTTGACAGTTCGTTCATCAGGTTCACTTTGTTGTGAAGACGTCCTGCCGTATCTATCAGGAGCACATCCATATCGCGGGAAATAGCCGAAGCAAGAGAGTCGTAGGCTACAGCCGCCGGATCACTTCCCATCGCTTGCTTGACAAGAAGGACCCCGGCACGCTCGCTCCAGATAGTTAATTGTTCAATGGCAGCAGCACGAAATGTATCGGCAGCTCCCAGCATTACCTTCTTTCCGGCTGCCTTAAGCTGAGCCGCCAATTTTCCTATCGTAGTCGTCTTGCCCACTCCATTGACTCCCACCACCAGTACCACAAAAGGCTTTTTTGAAAAATCAAAGGGAATTACCTGGTTGGTGGCTTCGTTCTCCATCAGGAGGGCTTCTATCTCTTCTTTCAGGTATTTGTTCAGTTCCTCTGTGTTTACATATTTATCGCGGCGAACACGTTCCTCGATCCTGTCGATTATCCTGAGTGTCGTATCCACCCCCACGTCCGAGGCTATAAGGGCTTCTTCCAAATCATCCAAGACCTGGTCGTCCACTTTTGAACGGCCCAGTACGGCCCTGGATAGACGGCTGAATAACCCCTTTTTTGTCTTTTCCAGCCCTTTATTAAGAATCTCATCTGTCTGCATAAGAGTACAAATATAAATAAAAAATGAGGGTGCCGGACAAAAAAAAAAGACCGGCTTTGCAGTCCGGTCTCCTTTTATATTATCTATGCAGTTCTTATTTTGCTGCAAAGAATTCCTTTTCCTTTTCTACAGGAATAATGTCTTCCTGGAATATATAAGCTCCGGTGCGCTCTGAGCGGACCATGCGAATGCACTTTATACTGCCTTTGCTTACCGTTCTATCTTTCAGTCTTGCAACTGCTTTCTTTGCCATAATTGTCTTTTTTTACTATTTGATTTCTCTGTGAAGGGTCACTTTCTTCAGGAAAGGATTGTATTTTTTGCGTTCCAGACGTTGTGTGGTATTCTTCTTATTCTTGGTGGTGATGTAACGGGACATCCCGGGAACGCCACTTTCTTTCTGTTCCGTACATTCCAGTATGATCTGTACTCTATTCTCTTTCTTTGCCATAAGACCAAATATTAAACTATGTCAATCAAACCTTTTTCCCTGGAAGCCTTCAGGGTGGCAGCCAGACCCTTTTTATTAATGGTGCGGATCCCGGCGGCAGAAACCTTCAAAGTAATGAAACGTCCTTCTTCCTCCGACCAGAAACGCTTGGTTTTTAAATTTGGGGCAAATTCACGTTTGGTGCGGCGTTTTGAGTGAGACACATTGTTCCCTACCATTCTCTTCTTACCTGTAACTTGACAAACCCGTGCCATGATATATATAATTTTGTGATTTATTCATTTTTAAAGGGATGCAAATATCTGCATTTTTTTTGGAAACCCAAAATTTATTTAAACCTGAACTTTAGTATGCGATCCCAACGGATATTCGACGGGAAAGGTTTATGCTTGTCTGTAGAAAACCATACGATCACGGGGTTGCCGACTATTCTGTCTTCAGGTACAAAACCCCAGTACCTTGAATCCAGGGAATTGTGACGGTTATCACCCATCATGAAATAGTAATCCATGCCAAAAGTATACGTTGTCGTTTCTTCCCCGTCTATGTAATAAAGACCGTCACGCTCTTCCAGTGTATGACCTTCATAAGAAGTGATGATACGCCTGTATAGCGGTATATTTTGGGATGTAAGCGTAACGGTGACACCTGCCTGCGGTATCCATAGGGGACCGTAATTATCTCTTGTCCAAGGAAAATCGGCCGACGTAACAAAGGGGAACAACATCAATTGTGAATCGGGATAATCCGGCGGAAAAACATCTATGTTCTGCGTTACCGAAACCACATTGCGTAATGATGCCAGTTCCCGTGCATTTTCCTCATTTAGTGGCAAGTTGGGATACCCGGGAATACGGTTGTCAAAATACAATTCGGCCGGAGAGATCCCGTACTTGTTCAGCAGCCGCTGATTCAGAGGTTGCCCGTCAGTAACTACGGTATATGTATTGCGGACTCCGGAAAAATAAGGCTGTGGTATATGGTTCACATAAACTACCCCGTCTTTTACCAGGAGGGTATCTCCGGCAACTGCCACACATCTTTTTACATAATTGTCCTCCTTTCCGGCGGGTCTTACCTTTACGGGACCGTAATGGTCCAGTGTACTCTTGCGCCCGTTCAGCCTGACATGTGTATAGTAGTCATCGGTGGGATAATTTACCAATACCGTATCTCCATGAGGAAAGTTAAAGACGACCATCTCATTTGCCTTGACAGACGAAAGACCTGCCATTCTTTTATAGGGTCGTTCAATGAGTCTGGTATATGATTCCCGGCCAA
Organism: Bacteroidetes bacterium ADurb.Bin037; assembly: GCA_002071175.1. GTDB lineage: Bacteria > Bacteroidota > Bacteroidia > Bacteroidales > UBA932 > DMER64. The sequence goes on along the minus strand of MWER01000016.1, from coordinate 61,166 downwards.
AGATCACATTGTGGGTCAGTGGTATGGTCAGGGGATGCTGGGGCCTTTTAGGTCCGTACCTGAGTTTTCCTACAAACAGGTAATCTCCCGTCATCAGGGTGTTTTCCATAGACGAGGTCGGAATCATATAGGCTTCAAAAAAGAACGATTTGACAAAAGTGGCGGCTATCAATGCAAATATGATGGCATCAAGCCATTCGAGCGCTATATTGCGTTTTTCTCCTTCTTTATAGGTTTTTTTCCAAAAAGCCCATTTGACCTTCTTTGTTATATAAAGGTCAAATATGATGACAAGGCCAAACAGCCACCAAAAATTACCCAGCCAGATGACCCATAACAGGTAACCGGCGGCAACCAGTGAAAATTTTATCCAGCGGTTCAAAACCCCTATCTATTTAATGGATTTGATTATAGCTTCGAATGCCTTGGGATTGTTCATGGCCAGGTCCGCAAGAACTTTACGGTTAAGGCCTATATTTGTCTTGTTCACTTTCCCCATGAACTGGGAATAAGACATCCCGTGCATACGAGCGGCAGCGTTGATACGCTGTATCCAGAGGGCTCGGAAATTACGTTTCTTGTTTCTGCGATCACGATATGCATAGGTCAAGCCCTTTTCATACGTGTTTTTAGCTACCGTCCAGACATTACGGCGTGCCAGAAAATTTCCCTTCGTCTGTTTCAGAATTTTTTTGCGTCTGGCCTTCGAGGCCACTGCATTTACCGATCTTGGCATTTTTTAATTCTTTGCGATTGTCAGCGTTCTCCTCCGTTGAGATACTTTTTCAGCTGTGCAATCTGGTTATTATAATAGCAGTTTTAGGCGCAGATCAATTTCTTGATGCGCTTTTCGTCTGACTTGTCCACCAATGTGAAATAAGCCAGATTACGTTTCTGCTTTTTTGTTTTTTTTGTCAAAATATGATTGTGATAAGCATGTTTCCGCTTGATCTTTCCGGTACCCGTCAGCTTAAAACGTTTCTTGGCTCCGGAATTGGTTTTCATCTTGGGCATATCTGTTTCCTTATATATAATTAATAGTTATTTCTTCTTAATATTTGTCTTTACCGGAGCAAGCATCATGATCATCCGTTTGCCTTCCAGTTTGGGCATCTGTTCTGCCTTGCCGTAATCTTCCAAATCCACCGCAAACCTCAGTAGAAGCTTTTCTCCCTGTTCAGAGAACACAATGGAACGTCCCCTGAAAAAAACATAAGCCTTCACTTTGGCTCCATCCTTGAGGAACTCCATGGCATGCTTCAGTTTAAACTGGTAATCATGCTCATCGGTATTGGGACCAAACCGGATCTCTTTGATGATGACCTTGGACGCGTGGGCTTTCATCTCTTTGGCTTTTTTGCGCCGTTGATATAAAAACTTCTGGTAGTCAATGATCTTACATACCGGCGGATCAGTCCGGGGTGAAATCTCTACCAGGTCCAGATTTAGTCTTTCAGCCATCTTCAGGGCTTGCGCAATGGGATATATTCCGGGTTTTTCAATGTTATCACCCACAACGCGTACCTGTGGAACATCAATTTCGGTATTGACCCTGGGGCCGTCATCCTGGCGGGAAGACCTGTTGTAATTTCTACCTTGATTGTCCCTTCTCTGCGGAGCAGAGTGTGGTCTGTGCGATGTTCCGATAATTTTGTTCCTCCTATTTTAGTTAGTTAAATCATTTATTTCTTTCTGAAGAAAAGTGGCAAATTCCTCCAGTTTCATGGTACCTTTATCTCCTTCTCCCTGGCGACGTACCGACACGGTTCCTGCAGATTCTTCTTTCTCTCCAACTACCAGCAGATAAGGTATACGCTTCAACTCATTCTCTCTTATACGCTTACCTACAGTCTCGTTACGGTCGTCAAGGGAAGCGCGAAGATCGGAATTATTCAAGAAATCACAAACTTTTTTAGCAAAATCGTTGAATTTTTCACTCAAAGGTAATACCACAACCTGCTCCGGGGCTAGCCATAAGGGGAATTTTCCACCCGTATGTTCCAGTAAAACAGCCACAAAGCGTTCCATAGATCCAAATGGTGCACGATGGATCATAACGGGCCGGTGTTTTTTATCGTCGGCTCCAGTATACTCCAGTTCAAAACGTTCCGGCAGGTTGTAATCCACCTGGATCGTTCCCAGCTGCCATTTTCTTCCGATGGCATCACGAACCATGAAGTCTAGTTTGGGTCCGTAGAAAGCGGCTTCGCCATATACCACCTGGGTTTCCAGTTTCCTTTCAGCAGCGGCTTCTATAATCGCCTGTTCCGCCTTGTCCCAATTGTCATCCGACCCAATATATTTAGTCCTGTCATCCTTGTCACGGAGCGATACCTGAACGGTATAATCATGAAAACTCAACGTCTTGAATATATAGAGCACGATGTCGATCACCTTGCAGAATTCTTCCTTTAGCTGATCGGGACGGCAAAAGATATGTGCATCATCCTGGGTGAACCCCCTTACCCTTGTCAGTCCGTGCAATTCTCCGCTTTGTTCATAACGATAAACCGTTCCGAATTCGGCCAGTCTTACGGGCATGTCTTTGTACGACCGGGGTTTTGATCTGTATATTTCGCAATGATGCGGACAGTTCATGGGCTTGAGCAGGAACTCCTCTCCTTCCTGGGGTGTCTTGATGGGTTTGAAGCTGTCGGCTCCGTACTTGGCATAGTGCCCGCTTGTCACGTACAGTTCCTTTTGTCCTATATGCGGCGTGATCACCTGCTGGTAACCATGGATTTTCTGAACGGCTTTAAGGAAGTTCTCCAGCCTTTCCCTCAGGGCAGCTCCCCGGGGCAGCCACAGCGGAAGTCCCTGTCCGACCCTCTGTGAAAAAGCAAAAAGCTCCAGCTCCTTTCCCAGCCTGCGGTGATCTCTCTTTTTGGCTTCTTCAAGCATCTTCAGGTATTCATCGAGCAAGGTTTTCTTGGGAAAAGTTATCCCGTATATCCTGGTAAGCATCTGGCGTTTTTCGTCTCCGCGCCAATATGCACCCGCTATGGAAGTAAGTTTAATAGCCTTGATCCTGGATGTGTCGGGAATATGGGGTCCCCTGCACAGATCGGTAAAAGAACCGTTAGTGTAAAATGTAATGGTCCCATCTTCCAAATCTTTAATCAATTCACATTTATAGGGATCGCCTTTTTCGCCGTATGTTCTAAGCGCTTCTTCCTTGCTGATTTCCTTACGTTCGAAGACCTGCCCGCTTCTAGCCATCTCTAGCATCTTGGCCTCTATTTGGGGCAAATCAGCCTCGACCAGTTGGCGTCCCCCACCCAGATCAACGTCATAATAAAAGCCGTTCTCAATGGAAGGGCCTATTCCAAATTTTACGCCGGGATAAAGGATTTCCAGTGCTCCTGCCATAAGATGGGACGAAGAATGCCAGAAAACCTGTTTCCCTTCTTCATCCTCCCATTTAAGAAAATGTATATGGGCATCTTTGTTCAGCGGTAACCGTATATCAGTCAATATTCCGTCCACTTTCATTGCCAAAACGGCTGCTGCCAGGGCAGGACTGATATCCTGTGCTACCTGATAGCCTGAAATGCCTTTTTTATATTGTCCTGTTTTCCTATCGGGAAAAGTAATTGTAATCATAATAAAATATTAAAAGGGCTCATTTTTATAATAGCCCACAAAGTTAGGTATTTTTTAAAAAAATTGGTTACTTTGTGTTTCAAACCTTAACGATTTACTGATGAATCACCATTTTTGGAACAAAGCCGCCATTTGCGGTATCATTCTGGCCCTTGTCTCCGTCTTTTTTATGGTTCTTCAGGCGGCTATGACACCTGCCAGGTGGTTAAACATATTATTCTGGATTGTCAAACTGGCCGGTACCATCGGTCTGCTTTTCTATTTCATGAAAGAATTTGGGAAAGGGAAAGAGACTTATGTCTATTCCGACGCCTTTAAATTCGGACTGGCGGTATCTTTTTGCTCCTCTATTATTGCTGCCAGTTATTATTACCTGCACGTGATGTTCATATTTCCCGATGCCACAACCCAGTTCACCAACGCCATGCTCATGGGATTTGAGCAGGCAGGGGTCACTTCGGAAGACTTCAATATTGACAAGCTCATTGCACACCTGCCTGTTATCCTGCTAATTTCGCAGTTTGTCTGGTTCAATATCCTGGGATTGCTCTGGTCTTCCCTGTTAGCCAACGGAGCCAGGCACAAAATAAACACTACACCCTTTTAACAACAGCTCATTTCCCATGGATATATCGGTAGTCATCGCATTGTATAACGAGCGCGAATCGCTGCCAGAACTCTTGGAACGGATCAAAAAAGTTCTGAGTGCACCACTGGGAGACAAAGGTGACGCCCTTCCCGAATATGAGGTAATCTTTGTGGATGACGGCAGCACGGACGGGTCTTGGACCTTTATTTCCGAACAAGCCGACCTGGATCCAAGGGTGCATGGTATACGGTTCCGCCGGAATTACGGAAAGTCAGCGGCACTTTTCTGCGGTTTCGATGCAGCTACGGGTGATGTTGTAATTACTATGGATGCCGATCTTCAGGATGATCCGGCCGAAATCCCGGCCCTGTATCAAATGGTGGCCGAAGGATCATACGACCTGGTCTCCGGCTGGAAGAAAAAGCGTAAGGATGGCCTGTTTACCAAGAACATACCCTCACGCATTTACAATGCCACGGCCAGGGCTGTTACAGGTATAAAGCTCCATGATATGAATTGCGGTCTGAAAGCTTACCGTAAAGAGGTCGTCAAGAGCATAGAGGTCTATGGGGAAATGCACCGCTATATACCTTACCTAGCTAAAGAAGCAGGTTTTACCAGGATCGGGGAAAAACCGGTCCTGCATTCCCGCCGCAAATTCGGCAAGAGCAAATTCGGGTTGAGCAGGTTCGTAAACGGATATTTGGACCTGCTTTCCTTGTGGTTTCTTGCCCGTTTTGGAAAAAGGCCCATGCATATTTTCGGATTATTAGGTTCCTTTATGTTTATCCTTGGAGGCGTAATCGCTCTATGGCTGATCATCCAGAAATTGTACTGGCAATCACACGGTCTGCCTTTCCGCTCGGTTACCGACCAGCCTCTTTTCTATTTATCCCTTCTGGCAATTGTTCTGGGAATGCAACTTTTCCTGGCCGGCTTCCTTGGAGAGTTGATCACGCGTAATGCAACCGAAAGAAACCACTACCATATCCGGGAAAGACGTTAAACCGACACACGTCCACTTTTCCGGACATGCCCCCGGATAAATTCTATGTTAGCGGAAACATTTCCGATGTCTTACAGATTTCTGTTCAGGTAATCGTCGAAGGATTCCCGGATAGGCACATAAGAACTTTCAAACAAGATGGAAGATATGATAAAATCTGCCGTTGACCGGTTACAGGCAGTAGGAATATTGTAAAGGCTGGAAATGCGCAGCAACGCTTTTACATCTACATCGTGTGGCTGTGGCTGCATGGGATCCCAGAAAAAAATCAGCATGTCAATCTTCCCTTCCACTATCAGGGCTCCCATTTGCTGATCACCACCCAAAGGTCCCGACTTGAGCGTTTTCACACTTAAACCTGTCATCTCTTCCACCATATGGCCCGTCGTTCCCGTACATATCAGTTTATGCTTTGACAAACGATCCCTGTTGAATTTCACCCATTCTATCAGGTCTTTCTTCCTGTTATCATGAGCTACCAAGGCCAAATTTTTCCTGTACATGGTATTTACTTATTATATGTTAGTACATTGACCGCATGCTATTGCAGCCGCTTCCATAATGCCTTCGCTCATTGTAGGATGAGGGAAAACAGAGTGGATCAGATCATGAGTCCTGATCTGCATACCTCTTGAAGCCACAATTCCGCCTATCATTTCAGTAGCATGCGCCCCTATGATATGAGCGCCCAGAAGACGGTCGTCGGCAGCATCGAATATAAGTTTCACAAACCCTTCCCTTTCCCCTGCAGCATTGGCTTTTCCGGATGCAGTAAAAGGATATTTTCCAATTTTTACCGCGATCCCTTTCTTTTTGGCGTCTTTTTCACGCAACCCTACCGATGCAATCTCTGGAGTGGCATAAATACATCCCGGGATATTTTCATAATCCACATCCGGGACGTTCAATCCTGCCATTCGTTCCACGCAGCAAAGTGCTTCAGCCGATGCCAGATGGGCAAGTGACGGTGTGGGGAGTACGTCTCCCACAGCATAGATTCCGGGAACCGATGTCATAAAATTCTTATCTACTATAATCCTTCCTCGTGTCATGTGAACCCCGGTTTCCTCCAATCCCATATTTGCGGTGTGAGGCACGACTCCTACGGCAGAAAGCACCACTTCGGCCTCAATATTTTCGACTCCTTTTTTCGTATGTACCTCAAGACTGCACCCGTGTGCAAACTTTTGGGCAGACTGTACCCCGGCAGAGGTCATCACCTTTATGCCTGCTTTACGAAAAGACCTGCTCAGCTGTGCTGCAATATCTTCATCTTCCGTAGGAACCAATTGGTCCATATATTCAATAAGGGTGACTTCTGTTCCCAGACAATGATAGAAATAGGCCAGTTCCGTCCCTATGGCACCCGAACCGATTACTGCCATAGTTTCAGGTATTGTCTCCGGGACCATGGCCTGACGGTATCCGATAATCTTTTTTCCATCTATGGAAGCTCCCGGTAAAGAATGGGGTTTGGATCCCGTTGCTATCAGGATCTTTTTGGCTTCAATGACTTCGTTTCCGGCAGACACTTTCCCTTGTGAAACAATAGAGCCTCTTTCGCGGATCACCTCCACCTTATACTTTTTAAAAAGATACTCAATGCCTTTGGTCATCTGTGCGGCAACTTCCCTGCTGCGGGAAACGATGGCTGCCAGATCCGGCTCTACCGTCCCGGGAATCCTGATCCCGTATGTTCCTGCGTTCCTTGCATTGTTAAGTATTTCAATGCTTTTAAGTAAAGCTTTGGTGGGGATGCAACCCCAATTCAGACACACCCCGCCAAGGGGTCCTTTTTCAATAACAGCGGTACTGAAACCAAGCTGTGCGGCGCGGACAGCCGCCACATAACCTGCAGGGCCCGACCCAATAATTACTAAATCGTATGACATATGTGATTGCGGAATTATATATTTTTACCGTGACATTGTTTGAACTTTTTACCGCTGCCGCAAGGACACGGATCGTTCCTTCCCACTTGCTTTTCTACACGGACCGGAGCGTTGGAACGCGGCTCTGACGACTGGGTCAGCAAATCGGGACGCGATGTCTGGGTGTTGCTCAGATCCGTACGGCTTCTTTCGCTGCCTGCCTTATCCAGTCTATCCTGGTTCTGGCGCAACGGTATATGTGCTTTGAGCAGGAAGGAAAGCACCTCCCGGGCAATCCTTTCCAACATTTCGCTGAAAAGCTTGAAGCTTTCAAATTTATAGATCAGCAACGGATCCTTTTGTTCATAGGTTGCACTCTGGACAGCTTGTTTCAAATCGTCCATATCACGCAAGTGTTCTTTCCAGTATTCATCTATCATCACAAGATTGATGGTCTTGTTGATAGCCCTTATCAGTTCCTTGCCCTTGCTCTCGTATGCCTTTTTGATATTGACGATGACCTGGTAAATCTTTTTCCCATCTCCGACGGGCACTACCACATTCTCGTAGGTAGCCCGTTGCGTTTCGTAAATGTTCTTCATAATGGGCCATGCCTGTGCCACAAGCGCCTCTGCCCTTCGTGTGTAGGTTTTTTGGATCTGCTGTCCCAGTTCTGCAGCCAATTCCGCTAAAGTGGCTTTGCGGTATGTTTCCCGGTCAAAACCCGGTTCTATGGATATCATACGGATCAGCTCGTAACTGAAATCATCATAATCCGCTCCTTCCATCTGCTGTACAAAAGTTTCGGCAAAATCCGACATCATGTTGGCCACGTCCACATCTACGCGTTCTCCGTAAAGGGCATTACGCCGCCGGGTATAGATCACCTCCCGCTGGGAGTTCATCACATCGTCGTATTCCAAAAGACGCTTACGGATCCCAAAGTTATTTTCTTCTACTTTTTTCTGGGCTCTCTCTATAGAACTGGAAAGCATGGAATGTTGCAAAACCTCGCCTTCTTTCATACCCATCTTATCAACTACCGCAGCGATTCTCCCGCTTCCGAAAAGACGCATCAGATCATCTTCAAGCGATACGTAAAAACTGGATGACCCGGGGTCTCCCTGACGCCCTGAACGTCCACGCAGCTGTCTGTCTACACGACGGCTGTCATGCCGCTCGGTACCTATGATCGCCAAGCCGCCTGCTTCTCTTACACCCTCTCTGAGCTTGATGTCCGTCCCACGACCTGCCATATTGGTTGCAATGGTAACCGATCCGGCACGACCGGCTTCGGCCACTATCTCGGCTTCACGGGCATGCTGCTTGGCATTGAGCACATTATGCTTGATACCACGCATTTTTAACATACGGCTCAGCAATTCGGACACCTCAACCGAAGTCGTCCCCACAAGTACCGGCCTTTTGGCTTTTGTCAAATTGATAATATGATCTATGACTGCATTGAATTTTTCACGTTTGGTCTTATATATCATATCATCCCCGTCTTTCCTGATCACAGGACGGTTGGTAGGTATTACCACAACATCCAGTTTATATATGGACCAAAATTCTCCGGCTTCCGTCTCTGCCGTACCGGTCATACCGGCCAACTTGTGGTACATCCTGAAATAATTCTGGAGTGTGATGGTGGCAAATGTCTGGGTGGCAGCCTCTACCTTCACCCGTTCTTTGGCCTCGATCGCCTGATGCAATCCGTCAGAATAGCGTCTTCCTTCCAAAATACGGCCTGTCTGTTCATCTACAATCTTGATCTTGTTGTCTATAACGATGTACTCCACGTCCTTATCGAACATGGCATAAGCCTTCAGTAATTGATTGACGGTATGAACGCGTTCCGACTTGACAGCATATTCGCTTAAAAGGGAATCTTTGGCTGCCGCTTTTTCCTCCGGGGTTAAGTTCTTTTTCTCCAGTTCAGAGATCTCTGTACCCATGTCCGGCAAAATAAAGAACGTCGGTTCACTGACCTTTTTGGCGATCATATCATGTCCCTTTTCGGTAAGATCCACCGATTTCTGTTGTTCTTCAATGACAAAATACAGATCGTCCGTAATCAAGTGCATTTGCTTGTTGTTGTCCTGCATGTAGAAATTCTCTGTCTTTTGCAGTAACTGTTTGATCCCCTGTTCACTTAAATACTTGATCAACGGCGTGTATTTGGGAAGTCCCTTATAGGCTTTTAACAATAATTTCGAGCCGTTTTCCTCATCCCCTTCAGAAATCATTTTACGTGCATCGGACAGGTATTGCTGCACAAGGGAGCGCTGAGCCTGGTAAAGGTGCTCAACAATGGGCCTGAATTCGTTGAACTGCTGATCTTCTCCTTTAGCTACAGGCCCCGAGATGATCAGGGGGGTTCGTGCATCGTCTATCAACACCGAATCAACCTCGTCCACAATGGCATAATGGTGTTTACGCTGAACCAGGTCTTCGGAATTGATGGCCATGTTGTCCCTCAGGTAATCAAAGCCGAATTCATTGTTGGTCCCGAATGTGATATCCGCCCGGTATGCTTTTCTACGTTCTTCGGAGTTGGGCTGGTGTTTATCTATACAATCGACTTTCAGTCCATGGAATTCATATAGGGGACCCATCCATTCGGAGTCTCGTTTGGACAAGTAATCGTTGACGGTTACTATATGCACTCCTTTACCGGCCATTGCGTTCAGGAACACCGGCAGTGTAGCTACCAGTGTTTTTCCTTCCCCGGTAGCCATCTCGGCTATCTTGCCCTGGTGCAACACGACACCTCCTATCAACTGGACATCGTAATGCACCATGTCCCAGGTGATCATATTTCCCCCGGCCATCCAGGCGTTGTGCCAGACAGCTTTGTCTCCGCGGATCTCTACATAGTCTTTATGGGTGGAAAGTTGCCTGTCATAATCGGTCGCAGTAACCGTAAGTGTTTCGCTCTCCTTGAATCGCCTTGCCGTTGATTTCATTATGGCAAAGGCCTGGGGAAGCACACGATCCAAGATCTCTTCTATCTTTTCATCTATTTTTTTGGTGAGTTTATCAACCTCAGTGGCAAGTTCCTCTTTTTTTTCAATCTCAATTTCCACATCTTCCAACTGCCGTCTCAATGCCGCTTTTTCCTTCTCATCCTCAGCAATAAAATCCAGGATAACCTGCCTGATCTTTTGTGTTTCCGCTCTTAGTGCATCGTGATCCAGTTTATCTATCCGCTCGTATTCCTTTTTGATCTTATCCACATAAGGGTTAAGCTGTTTGAGGTCCCTATCCGCCTTCGATCCAAAGATCCTGCCTATGATGTTAATAATTGAGGCCATAGTTGATACTTTTCAAATTCCTTTGACAACTTACAAAGGTACACTTTTCTTGTCAAAATCCATGTATCAACTATGGCCCTTCCCTTCTCCTTCCTCTCCTTCCGATTATTTACACCAACCTGCCGTCCAGTCGTTATCTGCCTTGACAGCCCCTTTGTAATCCGTTTTCACAAAGAAGCCGTTGACAAGGCTCATGTCTTTTCCGCCGGCAACGGTACCTATATAACCGGAAACAAGATTAAAGTCTTTTTGAATGCCATTGTTCGGGTTGGCAATGAACATATCTGCAGAATAAATACCTTCTGCTGCAGACAACTTCCCGGCCAAATATATGTGATCAAGAACGGAAATTCCTTCTACCAAAGAAGATTCCGTCTCTTTGGTTTCCGTAGTCAAACAATTGATTTTTCCGGTAACCAGGGCGTTGTATAATTTTACCCTTGTACCTGCCCTCAAACGTATGCCACGTTTATTGAGGGTAGATCCATTACCATTTAAGGTCAAATTGGCTAAAATCGGAAAAGAAACGGGCTCTGCCGCAAAGTTCTTGCTGTTGTTGTCGGCTTCTATAAGGCAATCACATTCATATCCGATAGTTGCGGAAGGGCTCTGTACCGCTACCAGGAACTGTCCCATGCCACACCATCCTTCCGTCCAGTCAAAAGAATCGTCACTGTTATCTGTGGCGACCAGATACTTGACATTTACCGTACCGCCAAACCACTCAAAACCGTCATCTGAGCCTTTGTATGATTGCAAGTGGTCCACAACGGTGCCATTGCCCACTCCATAGAAGGTAAAGCCGTTGGCTTCCTTTTCCTCACTAAATGCATAGCCTGTATATTCCGCCCTGATATAACTGAGTACTCCCGAGTTGTCGGCAGGATCATTACCCCCATAAAGTGCATCTCCAATCTCGGATTTGGATTGGGTCCCGGTCACATTAATGGGAGCGCGACCGCAAATATGGATCCCTCCCCATGCCCCGGGTTCCTTCTTTTCCGACGTCATAACGATAGGAGCGGTAGCTGTCCCGCGGGCCATGATCTTTCCGCCTTGTTCTATTAAAATATAGTCTACTATATCATCGTCTTTGGCCACTATGATCACACCCGGTTCGATGGTAAGGACAGCCCCTGCTTTAACATGCAATCCTCCCGACAATGAGTAGGTTTTTCCACTTAGAAGCGTTTTGTTTTCCGTCAGTTCCCCTGCCAGATCTGCAGAATCCGTTTCAGGTTCATTTCTTTTTTCACAGGATACTGCTAAACACAGTACGCCCAGAATGATAATTGCTGTTTTGAAATTCATTTTTTTCATTTCCGTTTATTTTATAAATGTATATGAGAATCCCAGTTTACAAGAGACACCCGGCCGGAACGATTCAACCGTTTTGGTTTCATTGGTGGTTTTAATCTCCTGGGTAAAGAGATAATCGCTATCAAGCATGTTTTCTACAGAGATCTTTATGTTCCATTTTTTCTTGCAATTATAAACAGCTACAAGATCAAGTGTGTGAAGAGGCTGTTGCATAATATTTCCCATTCCGTAAATTCCTACGGCATGGATACGGGGTCCCTGAAGATTATAAAGTAAAGTCAGGGTAAGCTGATCTTTGTTTCTAAAAGCAAAACCATAGGCAATGTCCGCATTTATCAAATACGGTGAAGCTCCCTGCAATGGCCGGTGCGAATCTGTATATACGCCCCCTCCTTCGGGAAGGATCACATTGGTGTACATGTAGGAAGCATTACATCCTATCCGAAGACCGGGAACGATGGTTTTTCTTACTTCTGCCTCTATTCCGGCTGCCATGCCTTGCTCTGCATTGCGAAACGAATGCACACACGAACCTCCTGATGATTCCTGAACACGCTCAATGGGATCGTTCAGCCGTTTGTAATACAATGTAGCTGAGAACAGGTCGTCGGTCTTTCCAAACATTTCAAATCTCAGGTCCGCATTCAGGTTATAGCCGTTCTGCAGGGATTCATTTCCCCTCAATTCGGCACTTCCGTACGATTCTTTATAAAGAAAAGGGGCCATTTCTATGAAAAGAGGCCGGGTAACGGTACGTGAAAGGGCAAGCCGGAGAAAACGTTTCTCTCTTACCTCATATTTAATATTCAGCGCAGGAAAAAGATCGTGGACCTTTAATTGGGATTGCTTTTCAATAGAAGCGTCCGTCCAGTAACGAACCCATTGTAAGGAAGGTTCGTAACGCAATCCAATATCCATGGTTAAATTCCCGGAAAAAACAAGTTCGGTCTGCAAATAAGCCCCTCCAATATCCTGTTTGGCATAATATCTGGATTTTGGCTGCGCATCCTTGGTAATGGAGATGGTCCCGTCGGCAATGCTCTCCCTGTTCAGCCAGGTCTCGGTTGTGAATACATCTGTTATCTGAGGGTTGATATTGTACAGATTGTAATAAAATCTCACCGAAGAATAAGCCCTGCTTTTATTTTTATAGAAAACGCCAAGCTGCACAGATCCGAGTGTCCCCATTTTGTATACGGCATGGATATCGGTCACAGCTTCCCGCTCGGTCAACTCTCCATAATACCTCATGGTTTCCTGTCTGTTCAATTTGAAAAGAGACAGCTTGTCATTGTCCCTTCTATACATAACTTGTCTTCTGTCAGGCTCATAACTTCCCGTTATTCCGTAGGATAAAGCAACGTTAAAAGACCATTTCCCTTTTAAAAAACTATAAACAAGTTGATTGTTCAGCAAATTGTAGGCATGAAAAACGCTGTTACTTCCCGTAAGATGGATCCCTTCCTGGTCATATCCTTCCCTGAATTTGTAATTATCAACGGCATTCCTTGCGTAAAAAAAGGTATAGCTAAGATGATGAAAAGATCCAATGTCGTAATTCAGGTGCATAAGGGCCGCCATATCCAGATTCCTTGTATAACTGTCGTAATCGAATGCATTTAAAACGACCCCCTGGGCATTGACGGTAGATACATAGGATTCTTTTTCACTTCTTCCGGCATATTTAGCGCTCAAGGTAAAGAGCATGCCCAGTTTATGTATTCCCTTACTCCAGGTTTTTCCAAGACCAAGTCCTCCGCTCAGATCCGGATACAATGTCTTTCGAGCTATGGAAAACGTAGTCCTAAAAGGGTCTTCATTCCTGACATAAGCAGTAAACTCGTTGGAAGACATATTCTTTATTGTAGGGGAAAGATTACGGGTAAAAAAGAGACCGTTTTTTTTATCGCTTTCGTAAAATTTTGTGAACAACGATCTGAAATGGCCTCCGGTACCTATTTGGACGGTAAAAAAGTCCTCTCCGGTATGCTCCCTGACACTGATATCAATATGTGCCCCTGAATAATCGGCATAGGAACCTGCCTGATATACTTTGCTGACGGTAATATTCCTGACAATGTTTGTGGGAAACAAATCCAGAGGGATCAGTTTATTGTCCGGGTTCGGAGAAGCTATGGGCAACCCATTCAATGTCGTAACACTATACCTGTCACCCAATCCCCTTACATAGAGCTGACCTGATTCGGCCAGCGATATCCCCGTCATTTTACGAACCCCGTCTGCCACAGAAGAAATGCCTTTTTTCCCCATTTCTACGGCTCCCATATGTTCAAGCGCCCGGGCAGACATGCGTCTTTCGGATAACAGGCTGCTTTCGGTCTCATTATTTTTTCTGGCTGTCACATATACTTCATCCAGTATCATTTCATCTGCTCTAAGCCGGACATCAACAACCATCTGTCCGGATTCCCCGGTCACGACTACGGGAGTAGTCTCCGTGTGATAGGATATATATCTGAATTCCAGCGTGTATGATCCCTTTGGCAAAGAAATTTCATAGATCCCGTCAATATCCGTTACAGAGCCTTTGGTAGTCCCCGATACCATTACGTATACCCCGGGTAAAGGCTCCCCTGCATGCTCATCCGTCACTTTTCCGGTAATTATGATTTGTCCCTGAAGTATCCCCGCTTGGAGGATCAAAAATAGAAATGTCAACGACCTGATTGTTCTTTTCCTCATAATTCCGCAAAAGTGACCGTAGCATATTACAAATCGTTTACAAACGCTTTACATTTTCATAAATTAACGTTTACACAATATGTAACTTTTCATAATTTCATGTAATCAAGTATCTTTGCATCATATGAGCAGTCAGCTATTGAATAAGAATGCCATAAGAATTCTGGTCGTCGATGACGAAGAGTCCCTTTGTGAAATATTACAATTCAATTTGGAAGTGGAAGGATACAAGGTTGACGTTGCCTATAGTGCCGAACAGGCAATGACAATGAACCTCGAGAACTATTCCCTGATCATGCTCGATGTGATGATGGGACCGATGAGCGGATTTAAAATGGCCCAGTTGCTAAAGAAAAATAAAAGGACGGCTTCCATCCCAATTATTTTTTGTACGGCTAAAGACCAAGAAGACGATACGGTAGCCGGATTAAACCTGGGGGCAGACGATTACATTTCCAAACCCTTTTCGATCCGGGAAGTGCTTGCACGTGTACAAAGTGTTTTGCGTAGAACCGAACACAATACGGATCAGGAAAAGAACGGATTTATTTACTTTAAAGGACTGACCCTGAATTTGCTGAACAAAACATGCACTGTCGATAACATACCCGTCAATTTGACTAAAAAGGAACTGGAGATCCTTGCCCTGCTCCTTGACCATAAAAACAAAATCCTTTCGCGCGAAGAAATTCTGCACAAAGTCTGGAGTGATGATGTCATTGTTCTGGACAGGACCATAGATGTAAATATTACCCGTTTGCGCAAAAAGATAGAACCTTATGGAAAATATATCGTAACACGGCTGGGTTTTGGCTATGGCTTTCAAGAGTAAATTGTCTTTTCACGTAAGGTTGTTTTTAATGCTATTGTCATTATTGGCATTATTCCTTATTTGTTTTTTGCTTTTTCAATTCAAAAGAGAAACGATCTACAAAGCAGATCGTTTCAATGCAGAATTGCAGGTTCTTAATACGCGGTTAATACACTATCTGCCAGATACGACGGCTCTGAATTCTCTGTTCCTCCAGCACCCGGAACAAATACCCGATGCACTTCGATTCACCATCATGGATACCCTGGGCCGGGTATTATTTGATACGGAAAAATCAAAACCGCTCGATTCTTTCAGTAATCATGCGGACAGGCCGGAATTTGCAGATGCCCTTGCACACGGATCCGGATACACCATCCGCCGGTTGTCAACTACGACAAACCGGGAGTATTTTTATTCTGCCACCCGTAGCGGACAATATATTGTAAGGTCAGCGATGCCTTATTCAATGACCCTTAAGGAAATTCTGAGAGCTGACAGGCTGTTTCTCCCCATTATGATAGGCATGGCTCTTTTTATCAGCGGCCTGGCTTTGATCCTTACGCGCAGGCTGGGACTTAATATCAACCGTTTGAAAAAATTTGCCTTACTGGCAGATAAAGGAGAATCGCTCGAAGGAATTGGCCCGTTCCCTAAAGATGAGTTGGGAGATATTTCAAATCATATAATCCAACTCTATGCCAAGCTTAAACAAACAAAAGAAGCTCTGGAAAGTGAACACAAGATCGTCCTGCACGAAAAACAGGAACAGACGCGTTTAAAAAAGCAGCTTACACAAAATATCAATCATGAATTGAAAACACCTGTAAGCATCATCCTTGGGTATTTGGAAACACTCCAAAACAATCCCGGGATGGGTCCGGATAAACAACGCATTTTCATAGAAAATTGTTTCAAACAATCGAGCAGGCTTTCTCAGCTGCTAAACGATATAGCCACTGTTACAAGAATGGATGAAGCCAGCGAGATCATTGAAAAAACAGAGGTCAATCTGAGCGACATTATCTATGACGTGTTTTCGGAAGTGGTAAAAACCCTGCAGGAAAAAAACATAAAGACCATAATAGACATTCCTGCACAGTTGCCCATCCAGGGCAACCAGAGTTTGTTACAATCTGTTTTTCGTAATCTGACAGACAATGCCCTTTCTTATTCAGGATGCCGTACCCTGTTTGTAACCCTGACAAACGCCGACAGCCAATACTATTGGTTTGTCTTTGCAGATGACGGAGTGGGTATTGATGCATACCACCTTCCCCGGATCTTTGAAAGGTTTTATCGCATTGACACGGGCCGAAGCCGGAGACAGGGAGGAACCGGACTGGGACTGTCAATCGTAAGAAATGCCATTCTTCTGCATGGCGGCACTATCCATGCAACCAAACGGAGTGGAGGAGGTCTGGAATTTACCTTTACCCTTAAGAGAAAATAAAAAAGCATACCGGCCGGTATGCTTTTCAAAGATCATCCCAGGATCCTAAATTATTCGGCTTCTATAGCGCCGACAGGACAAACTGCTGCACATGCACCGCAATCGATACACTCATCGGGATTAATTACATAAATGTCACCGGAAGAAATAGCCTCTACCGGACATTCATCAATACAAGTTCCACATGCTGCGCAGTTTTCAGTAATTTTGTGTGCCATGGCAAATTGACTGTTATTAGTAAATAATTGCTACAAATATATGAATTAAATTCTTACTACCTTTGTAAACCGACAACATTTATAAGATGAAACCGCTCATTCTCCTTCTAGCTTCTTTCTTATTGCAGGGAACTGTCATTGCGCAGGAAGACAATCGTGTGAGCTTTGATAAGACCATCCATGATTTTGGAGACTTCGGGATCAATGACGGCCCGAAATCGCACACTTTCATCATGACCAACAATACAGACAAACCTGTGGTGATCCAGACTGTGATCTCCTCCTGCGGCTGCACGGCGCCTGAATGGACACGGGAACCCATCCCTCCCGGAGAAAAGGGATCCATCACCGTTACTTATTCCAACGATCAGGGTCCCTATCCTTTCGATAAAATGTTGTCTGTTTACATATCAGGATCTGCCAAACCATATGTTTTGCGTGTCAGGGGCGTTGTACACCAGAAAAAATTTACGGTAAAAGACACCCATCCGGTAGTGATGGGTCAACTCCGGCTGCGTAAAAAAGAACTGGAACTGGGACAGATCAGGCAAGGTACGGTCAAGACAGATTCGGTGGAAGTTATCAATACGGGAAAGCACCCCATTTTTCTGAAATGTAAAAGTTCACACGTCAATCTTTCTGTCGGTGCCGTCCCCTCACGGCTTAATCCGCAGGAAAAAGGTGTTATCGTTTACTCTATCGATACCAGAAAAAAAGAAGAATGGGGCAATGTACTCTACACTGCAACTGTGATCATTAACGACAAAGAAAACCCGTTGCATGTGCTGACCGTCAAAGGGTCCGTCAAGATGAATACTTCGGATCTGACCCGTTCCGATAAGGAACGGGCTCCCATTCCGCAAATGGACCGGAGTGCCGTAGAATTTCACCAGACCGTTGCGGGTGGGACTATTCAGGCCGGTTTTGTTCTTTCCAATAAAGGAAAATCAACGCTGGTAATCTATAAGATAGACAACAGCCACCCGGGAATCAGGGTGGATATGCCACAAGAAGTGGAACCGGGCAGCAAAGCTCAGGTAGATATTACCATTCCCGGTACCGAAACAACGACACCGGGAGAAGTCATATATACCATCAGTCTGACGACCAATGCCCCTTCAAGACCGACGATTAACCTGCTTGTATACGGAAATATCAAACCCTGACCATTATGGATTCTGCTCTGAAAGTCAATCAAGGCGTGCCGCAACCTCCTGCCATCAATCCAAAGGCACGGGAAATCATCAAAAAAAGACGTAGCAGGAACCTGGATGTCCCGGCTTTACTGGAAGGGATCAGGGAAGGAAATACTCCTATACTTGCTCAAGCCATAACATTGATAGAAAGTACACGGGAAGAAGACAGGAAGAAAGCCCGTGAACTGGTCTCGGCGTGCCTGCCTTTATCTGGTAATTCCATCAGGATAGGTATCACGGGTGTGCCGGGAGTAGGCAAGAGTACATTTATAGAAGCCTTTGGTAAGTATCTAACCTCTTCAGGGCATAAACTGGCTGTCCTGGCCATAGATCCAAGCAGTGAAAAAACAAAGGGCAGCATCCTGGGGGACAAGACACGTATGGAAACCTTATCCAATGATCCCCATGCCTTTATCAGACCTTCACCCAGCGGGGGATCCTTAGGTGGTGTGGCCCGGAAAACAAGGGAAACGGTCATATTGTGCGAAGCTGCCGGCTTTGATACGATATTTATAGAAACGGTAGGTGTCGGTCAGTCCGAGACGACGGTCTATTCCATGACCGACTTTTTCCTGCTGCTCATGCTTGCCGGTGCCGGCGACGCTTTACAAGGAATCAAACGGGGAATAATGGAAATATCCGATCTGCTTGTTATTCATAAAGCCGACGGAAATAATGTCGGGAAAGCCCTGCAAGCCAGATCGCTATACCAAGGAGCCTTACAGCTCTTCCCTCCGTCTGCGTCGGGATGGAAACCGTTGGCATTGACGGCTTCTTCTTTGGAAGAGACCGGGCTGGAAAAGATCCTGGAAACGATCCTGGATTATATGCGCCTGACAAAAGAAAACGGATTTTTTCAGAAAAAGCGTGCAGAACAGGCTGTGTACTGGATGCGTGAAAGTATTGACTATCACCTGTTATCGCAATTTTATGACAATTCTCATATCAAAAAGATCCTTCCCGAAATGGAAAAAAAGGTAAGGGAGGGTCTGGTGGATCCGTTCAATGCCGCTTCTGAGCTTCTGAAAAAAATCTGAACGGTATGTGGTTCCTTGAGACCATAAAGCAAAGTGTTCTCATTACCGGGCTTGTCATGATGATGATGATCCTGATAGAGTACATTAATGTTGTCAGCAAAGGATCACTGCTAATTAAACTTAGGAACAAACCCATACTGCAGATCTTTCTCTCTGCACTACTCGGTATTATCCCGGGTTGCAGCGGCGGATTTGTAGTAGTGAGCCTCTATGCGCACAACTTGGTGTCTTTTGGGGCATTGGTCGCCATGATGATCGCAACGGTAGGCGATGAAGCCTTTTTTATGCTGGCTATGATCCCGGGAACATCGTTGCTTCTGTTTGCCATTCTCTTTGTGCTGGCCGTTGCTGCAGGATTCCTTACCAACAAGTTTGTCCGTAAAGTCCCACGCCTTTTTGGACCCGATCATTGTCATTTCGTGGCTCAGGAGCAGGATCCCGGCCAAAAAGAGGATCTCTACATTTGGGGAAACATCCGCAATCATTTCAATCCGCTACATTGGCGCAGGCTGATCCTGTTCCTGGGATTGGGCTTGTTTTTTGTGAGTATAGCCTTGGGGTTCCTGGAACACGACCATCATGCACACGAACATACGATCGATCATGTTTTTTCCGAAAGATGGATTAATCTGGTCTTTGCCGGATTGTCACTCGTTACCCTCCTATTTACCTTGTTCGCAACAAACCATTTTGTCGATAAACATATTTGGGGCCATATCGTAAAACATCATTTCCTGAAGATTTTTCTCTGGACTTTCGGAACATTGCTCATCATCCAGCTGCTGATGATGAACATAGATCTGAACGTATGGATCAGGGACAAGTTCTGGATAGTATTGCCCGTAGCCATTCTGGTAGGGATCATACCCGCCTCGGGACCCCATCTGATCTTTGTGACACTGTTTGCTTCGGGGACCATTCCTTTCAGCATTTTGTTGGCAAACAGTATCGTCCAGGACGGTCACGCCGGCCTGCCCCTGCTGGCAGAAACAAAAAAGGGCTTTTTTATAGCAAAAGCCCTTAAGATAGTCATTGCCGTGGCCGTAGCGGCGGCCATACAACTTATTTATTCATTGTAATCAGGAACTCATCGTTATCCTGTGTCCTTAACAACCTGTCTTTCATAAATTCCATTGCTTCTACCGAATTCATGTCTGCCAGGTAATTGCGCAGAATCCAGATGCGGTTTAACTTATCCTTGTCCATCAACAGATCCTCCCGTCGTGTAGAACTCAGGGTAACATCAACTGCCGGGAAGATCCTCTTATTGGAAAGCCTCCGGTCAAGTTGCAATTCCAGATTGCCTGTACCCTTAAATTCCTCAAAGATTACCTCGTCCATTTTTGATCCCGTATCAATCAGGGCCGTTGATAATATCGTGAGCGATCCGCCGTTTTCAATGTTTCGGGCTGCACCGAAGAATCGTTTCGGCTTTTGCAATGCATTGGCATCGACACCTCCGCTCAACACCTTGCCACTAGCCGGCTGTACCGTGTTAAACGCCCTTGCCAGCCTGGTTATGCTGTCCAGTAAAATGACTACATCGTGTCCGCATTCTACAAGACGCTTTGCCTTTTCCAGCACGATCCCGGCCACTTTAACGTGACGTTCGGCAGATTCGTCAAAAGTTGAAGCGATCACTTCTGCTTTTACATTTCTTGCCATATCGGTTACTTCTTCAGGCCTTTCATCTATCAACAGTACGATCATGTACACTTCCGGATGATTGTCAGCTATGGCATTGGCAATGGATTGCAGCAGCATAGTCTTTCCTGTTTTGGGCTGGGCTACTATAAGTCCGCGTTGACCTTTCCCAATGGGAGTGAACAGATCTACTACACGATTTGAGAGGGTATTGTGCCCGTTGGAAGTAATGTCAAACTTTTCGTTGGGAAAAAGAGGGGTAAGGAAATCGAAGGGAATCCTGTCACGTATGAATTCCGGTTCACGACCGTTGATCTCATGGATTTTCACCAGGGGGAAAAACTTTTCATTTTCCTTGGGCGGCCGGATCTCTCCACTGACCGTATCGCCCGTCTTCAGACCGTACATTTTGATCTGTTGCTGGGACAGGTAAATATCATCGGGAGAGTTCAGATAATTGTAATCGGAAGAACGCAGGAATCCGTATCCGTCAGGCATCATTTCCAAAACCCCCAAGGCTTTTACCACACCTTCATATTCGGGTTTCTTTTCTGCATTGTTCTTGGGTGCATGATCGGGATGCTGTTGTTTAGACGCCTGAACGACAGGAGCGGCTTCTTCAGTGCTTTTAGTCGCCTGTTTGGTATCAGGTTCCGGTTGTTTCCTGGGTCTTCCCCTACGTGGTTTCGTCTCTTGCGATTTCTTTTCTATATTGTTTTCGGCGTTACCCGCAGATTTGATCTGCGGAGTATCCTCCGGTTTGCCTGCAAGATCTTTCTCAGGTTTTTTTTCAGGTTTTTTATCCGGTTCTTTTGTTTTCGTTCCCGATTCTTTCTTTTCCCCTTTTGCCTGAGGCTTGGATATTGGTGCCTGTTTTACCTTCTGGGCAGGTTTTAAGGTTTTTTCCTGTTCGGAAGACGGAAATATTTCCTGCATCTCTTCAGTTTTTGTTTTCGTTTTGCGTGTTCGCCGGACAGTTTGTTTTTTTGTATCGGATGTATCTGTGACAGAAGCACCTGCGGAAACCCCCGACTCGGCTTGGACGTCAAGTATCTGATAAATCAATTCATTTTTGGCATAGGATTCTACTTTTTTGATCTCCAATGCGTTGGCTATTCTATGGAGTTCTTCCATAGACTTGTTGCTAAGCTCAATAATGTCGTACATTTAAAATATGTGATATGTTAAATACTGGGTTAAAGCTGCGGAATGAAGCTAAGACACTGCAAATATATATAAAAAAATTAATTATCCCAGAAACTGGAGTTCTTCTTGTACTGTAATAAGTCCGCCAGGGCAGAAGCCTTGGCAGCTATGCGGAAACTCCAGCTTTCCCACTGTCCGTTCGGCACCCAGGAGAATGATATTTGAAAACAATGCAAGTCATAGGTGGCACTGAGCTGCGTTGTAGTTAGTTTAAATTTCATCAGGTCCAATCCGCTCCTGATATTGATACTAAAATCTTTTGTCAGTTTTACCTGGGCGGAAAATCCGAGTGTCTGGTTAAAGTTATGGATTGTATTGAGTTGTTCGTTAGCAAAGGTATACGATCTGTTATATGAAAAGCTGTAGTTAAAGTTTACCGACCAGGGGATCTCGGGGTCCATATAATAAACCCATCCTCCCGGGATATATTCACCGGTCAACGGATCTTCATAGATCAGCTGATAAGTGCTGTTCCTGCTCTTTTTATCTCCTCCGTTGAATGAATAGGAGGTAGAGAAACTGGCATTGGTCAATCTGGCAAGTTTCCCTGTCTTGACCACATTGAGTGTTGCGATCCGCTGCCCTTTTTCGTTAATGGCATAAGGATCGAACATGGCATTGGCATTGATCCCCAGTTTTTCAAAGATCGAAGTAGACAACGTGACATTTATATTGGAAAGTCTCATGGAATCTGCCAAAAAGTTATAGGAACCGCTCAATGACAGGTTGTCTATCAGCTTGATTTTTTTCAGACCTCCGTTTTCTGTAGTATCCTTCTTGTTGAAGATTTTTGCTTCGAGGTTGTTCCCTAAAGAGAAGCTGATCGCCGCCGCACGGCCCTTTGAGGGCGGACCATATACGGATTTGCTGTATTTGTTGTATTCTACCGAATGTTCCCGCCCCAGGCTGTCTGTATAATTTAATGTTATAAAACCGTTGGCCCTGGTACCTAGTTCGGGCCGGTAACTAAAACTAATTGAAGGAGTGATCATGTGACGGATGGCTCTAAGTTTCCCCGTAGGCTTGAAATTGAACATCCCATATACCCTTGTTGACATGGAAATACCTCCAGAATACGATTGTGTGATGCCAAATTCACTAAATGGTTTGGTCATGCTGGAAACAACTTTCTGAACGGTGGGATCAAATGTCTTTGATTCGCTCATAAAGTGCCAATTCATACCATAACTGATCGTAGGAGTGAAATTAAGATACTTGAGCACCGTGAAACTTGGCAATCCGATAGCAAAATTATGTTGCATACCCGTTTTGAAATCATTCCAAAAGTCCGGGGTTCCAAACTGGGATGATTTGAAATTGAGTTTGTTTTGAAAAGCCGTATTATAACTTAGTGTAATATCTTCGTAAAAACGTTTTTTCCCCATTCTGTCCTTGCGTTTGAAAGGATTTATACGGCTCATGGTAAAAGTCAGGTTGGGAAGGGTAAGGGCATAGGATGAATCCCTGTTGTTTTGACTGTGCAGCAGGTTAACGGATAAATTGAAAGGCGTTCCTGCAAAAGTCTTGGCATAGGAAATACTGGAAGATGTCTGGGATTGAAGCGCCTCGTCTATAGATCTGCTGTTGAACCGGTTGTTGGTCGGACTTGTGAAGTTGACAGATGCACTGAATGAAGTGCCCGGACGTTTTTTCGGGTCTTGGGCATGACTCCACCTGATGGAAAAATCACCGGATTCCATGTAATCGGTAGATCCTTTTTCACCTGTCACATTTTTGGAATAATCTACACTCAAGCTCCCGTTATATTTGTACCTGTTCCTATACCTGGCCGTTCCCTTCACCGCCCAGGAACCCATGGAATATATATCACCCGTTACCGAAAAATCCAGATAATCCCCAAACACAAAGTAATAGCCCAGATCCCGGAGAAAGAACCCGCGTGCCACCTCTTCGCCATATGAAGGGATGAGCAATCCCCCGGAACGTTCGGGTCGTTGGGGTACAAATCCGAAAGGTACTATGATGGGGGTCGGGACATCTTCAATAACTACATAGGAAGGACCGAAAATGGTCTGTCCTACCTTACCGTCCTCATCCGACGTGATCTTGGCATTGGTCATATGCAAGTAAAAATGAGGGTGCTCCGCATCACAGGTAGTATATTTTCCACCCTTAATGTTGATGGAATTGTCCGGCATTTTCTTTAGGCGGGAACCATGCAGGAAACCCTGCTCATCCTGAGTTATCATATTATTAATACGTGCCTTCCGGGAACCGAAATTGTAATAAACCGACTCCATTTCATAGTTGTTGTTACCCTCTTTCAACACCGGCTTGCCCTGCATCACTCCCGTTGAGTCGACTATTCCCGTTGCAAAAACGGTTTTTGTATCGGCATCGTATTCCATGTATTCAGCCGTAATCTCCAGATTGTCATAGGTAACCTTTACTTCTCCATAATAATACAACATGGTCTTCCCATCGCGAAAATCCTCCACTACAGAATCCCTGGCCATGGAAAAAGCAGGTGCTTCCATCTGTGTATGTGCCCGGATACTGTCCAGCCGCGCAAGACTGTCCAGATCCGTTGGGGAAAGACCCACCCCAATCTTTTCCACTCCTGTATAGCGACCAAGATTCTCCCACATTTGAGCCAAATGGGACCTTTCCTGTCTTGATGTCACCGGAGTGTACAACACCTGTCTGTACATCTGGCTTACGGGTGCAATAGGGTTTTGAGGAATCCTTTTCTGCTGTCCAAAGAGGGTTGGCATTCCCAGGATAAGGAACATCAGACAACATACCGTATGCAAAATACTTTTCTTATCTTTGTCTTCCGCAGACATAAATTGCAAATATATATGAAAAAACTGATTCCCGTACTGGTCGTATTTTTCACTATTTGCAATTCGTATGCCATCATAGGTCAGAGTTTTTCCGGACCGGTGATCCGCAAAGTAGTCATTGACCCGGGCCATGGTGGTCATGATCCGGGAGCGCTGAGCCCTGACCGGAAACTCAGAGAAAAAGACATCAATCTTTCTGTTGCCAAATACCTGGGACAAGAGATCAACAAAAAATACCCCGAAATCGAGGTCATCTATACCCGGACAAAAGATGTCGCCGTCGATCTTGATCGTCGCGGAACCTTGGCTTCAGAACAACATGCAGACCTTTTCATCTCCATACACGTTAATTCTGCCAGGAAAAGCACCTCCGTCCCGGTAGGGCCCGAGACCTGGGTATTCGGGGGGGACAGGAGCAAAAGAAGAGATGACAGTTATGACGTTGTATTAAAAGAAAATGAAGTGATCAAATTTGAAGACAACTACAAGGCCAAGTACGAAGGTTTTGATCCCGATAATCCCCAATCGATGATTGTCTTCAATTTTCAAAAAGATGCGATCATGAGGCAATCCAGGATCCTGGGATCCTGTGTTCAGCAGTCACTGCGCCAGGGCCCCTTATCCGGTATTGAAAAGGACAGGGGTATGAAAGAAGGCGGTTTTGTGGTTCTCGCCTATTGTTCCATGCCTGCCATCCTTGTGGAACTGGGTTTTATAAACAGCAGTGCCGACAGGAAAATCCTTGCATCGGATAGTGGCAGGAAAGGAATAGCCATGCAACTTTTCCTGGGATTTGAGAAATATATGGAGACTTATGCTCCAAACAACAGGCAAGGTGAAAACGCTGACCAAACTCCTTCCCGGAAACATTTCCGGGTACAGGTGCTGGCATCGGCAACAAAACTTCCCTCCTCTGATCCGGTTATCGCATCAAATCCCGGAATCAGATATATCATATGCGAAGACCAGGTATTCAAATACAAATACACTTTAGGTGATTTCGAAACAAGGGATCAGGCACAGAAATATTGTAATGAACTCAGATCCGGGACTTTCCCGGATGCATTTGTAATAGCCGTCGAAAATGACCGGTTAGCACCTATTAATTAACTCCACATGAAAACGAAGAAATTTTCCCGTGAACTAAAGATCGGCCTCTTTTCTCTGATCGTTATTTTTGTGTTGTATTTTGTCATTCAGTTCCTTAAAGGCAATGATCTTTTCCGGGGCACCAATACGTACTATGCCATCTACTCCGATGTTTCAGGCCTGGCTCCTACAAGTTCCGTATCTGTCCTGGGCTTGACGGCCGGGACGATAGACAGGATTGATTTTAACCAGAAAGAGCAGCATATGGTAGTTACGATCCGCCTGAAAAAGAATTTCCGTCTTCCGGAAGGAACGATCGCCCAAATTTACAGTACAGACATACTGGGCGGAAAAGCCATACAGCTGATCCTGGGAGATGCTCCCGGATGGCACCGCTCGGGAGATACGCTGCAAACATCGATTCAACGTGATCTGATCAACCTTCTTACTACGGAGATCATATCGCTTAAAGATGACATATCGCTACTGACAACCAACCTGAATCAAACGGTGTTGCAACTTAACGACATGTTGGGCAGCGAGAATCAAGCCAATATCAAAGAAGGACTTTCCCGTCTGAACGCTTCCCTCAATCATATCAATTCATTGACAGAAACATTGGGTAAGAACTCCGGTCGGATAGACCGGATTCTGGCCGGCGTCGATACGCTGTCTTCCAACCTGAACACGGCTGTAACGAGTTTATCGGCAACGCTTGATAATTTTGGTGATATATCGGCCGAATTAAAGGATGCCGATCTGGCAGGGACCGTGGAAGGATTGCGAAAACTGCTTGAAAACTTGAGCAATCCGGAAGGTACGATCGGAAAATTGGGTTCAGATCCCGGATTGTACATAGCCGTAACCGATATTATTTCCAGGGCTGATTCCCTGATCAAAATGATCAGTGAAAACCCAAAAAAATATTTCCGGATCACTGTTTTTTAAATATTTCATAATTGTCCCAAACGTATATGTGTCAATAGAAAGAGAATTTAGGCGTTTGTTAAGTGTCTTATTATCAATATTTTAAAAAATTGGTTTTTTTCGTGTTGATTTCTAAGGTCTTATTGTTTTTTTGAAAAATCCAAGCGTTTTTCATTTTTTTTTACCATTTTTTTCAACCATTTTTGTAAACCTAAACCCCTAATTAAAGTATGTCTTCGTCTCCACACAAGATTGTCTGGAATAATTGTCTTAATATCATTAAAGATAATATTCAACTTTCGAGTTTCAACACATGGTTTGAACCCATTGTGCCATTGAAACTTAAAAACAACGTCCTGACGATCGAAGTGCCCTCTCATTTTTTTAGGGAGTATATTGAAGAACATTTTATAGACCTTCTGGGTCATTGTCTGAGAAAAGAACTGGGAAGCAATGCGCAATTGGAATATTGCGTTAAGGTGGATTCCTGCAGCAAGGGAGTTCCCATGCCGCATCAGGGGCAGGTACAATTCCAAAACAAATCCATCCCTTTTCCCAGAATAAACACCGATGAGTTGGCTAGCCCCTACGTGATCCCCGGAATCAGACAAGTCAAGATAGATCCCCAGCTCAATGCTGCCTATTCGTTCGAGAATTTTGTAGAAGGTCCCTGTAACCGCCTGGCACGCACTGCCGGCATGAGTATTGCCGACAAACCCGGAGGACCTTTCAACCCCTTGTTTATATATGGGGGATCAGGCCTGGGCAAAACCCATCTTGCTCAAGCCATCGGCATTGAGATCAAAAAAAGGATGCCGGAAAAAGTGGTGTTGTATGTATCTGCCAATTTGTTCCAGATCCAATTTATGGATGCCGTGAACATCAAGAACAAATTGACCGATTTCATGCATTTCTATCAGATGATAGATGTGCTGATCATTGACGATGTGCAGGAATTTGCCGGTAAACCGGGTACACAAAATGCATATTTCAATATTTTCAACCATTTACATCAGTCCGGAAAACAGCTTATACTGACAAGCGACAAAGCCCCGGTAGATCTGAAAGACTTGGACGACAGACTGTTGTCAAGATTTAAATGGGGCCTTTCTGCCGAGTTGCTGTCTCCGGACTATACTACCCGCCTGGCCATTCTGGAAAAAAAATGTTACAATGAAGGCGTAGAAGTGCCACGCGAAGTTCTGGAGTTTATTGCCGAACAGGTAACTACTAATGTCCGCGAGATCGAGGGCACCTTCTGTTCGCTACTGGCTCAGTCGACCTTCAACAAACAACCTGTCACTCTCCATCTTGCCCAGGGCATTACAGAACGTCTGGTCAGTACGGTTCCCAAGGAGATCTCTGTACAGGATATCCAGAAGACCGTATGCAATTATTTTGGCATCTCCAAGGAAATTATGTTGTCCAAAACCCGGAAACGGGAAATATGCCAGGCACGTCAAATAGCCATGTACTTGAGCCGGAACCTTACCAAAAACTCTCTCTCTACCATTGGATCCATGATAGGCGGCAAGGACCATGCAACCGTATTGCATTCTTATAATACCGTATGTAATCTGATGGACACTGACCGAACATTCCGGCAATATGTGACGGACATTGAGAAGCAGCTCAAAAATGGTTAAAATCCATCCATCATGAACACATTGGAACCCTCATCTGTATTCAGATTCTTTTTTGAGATCTGTAAGATCCCCCGGGAAAGCGGGAATGAAGCCGGTATGACCCGCTATTTGGAACAATTTGCAAGAGACCGTGGTCTGGAATACATGACAGATAAAACAGGCAATGTCGTTATCAGGAAAAAAGCCTCTGCCGGAAAAGAGAAAAGTCCCGGCGTAATCCTACAAAGTCATACTGATATGGTGTGCGAAAAGAACAGTGATACCGTATTTGATTTTTCCAAAGATGCCATACAGTGTTACGTTGAAGACGGATGGCTGAAAGCTAGGGGAACTACCCTGGGGGCCGATGATGGGATTGGAGTTGCCGCATCCCTGGCCGTCCTGGACGATGATACCCTGGAACACGGACCGCTGGAATGCCTGTTTACCGTATCGGAAGAAACGGGATTGGACGGCGCTCGTGCCGTAGCTCCGGGATTTTTGAAAGGGAGCATATTGCTGAACCTGGATTCGGAAGATGAAGGTGAAGTTTTTATTGGATGTGCCGGAGGAATTGACACAACGGCACGTTTCAGATACCAAGCCGTACCTGCCCCGTCAGACGGATACTTGGCCTTTAAGGTTGATATTACAGGTGGGACCGGCGGGCACAGCGGAGATGAAATCCATAAAGATCTGTGCAATGCCGTCCAGCAACTGGCACGTTTTCTATGGAATGCACAACAAAAATTCAAACTAGGCATCAGTTCCATATCGGGTGGAAACAAGAGAAATGCCATTGCCCGCGAAGCAAGTGCAATCTGTGTCATTAATCAAAAGGACGAATCTGCTTTCACTCAACTTTTCCTCAATATATCCGGAAATTGGGAAAAGGAACACAGGCATACCGATCCAGATCTGGAAAGCCGCCTTACAACGGTTCCTATGCCCGGTACTGTGATCGAAGAAAAGACTGCCAACAATATTGTTGCTGCCCTATATGCCTGCCCCCACGGAGTATTGGCCATGAGCAAGGAGATCCCCGATCTGGTTGAAACATCTACCAATCTGGCCTCTGTCCGTATGGATAAGGAGAAACACATCATCCGTGTTGGCAGCAGTCAGCGTAGTGCCGTCAACTCGGCCCGAAGAAATGCAGCCGACCGGATAGAAAGCCTTTTTCTTCTTGCCGGTGCCGAAGTATCCCACGAAGGAGAATATCCCGGCTGGCAGCCTAATCCCGACTCCCCTATCCTGAAAGTAAGCATAGAAGCATACAAACAATTATTCAACACCCCGGTCAAGGTAAAGGCTATCCATGCCGGCCTTGAATGCGGGATCTTCCTGGATGCCTATCCGGACCTGGACATGATATCCTTCGGACCTACCTTGAAAGGCGTTCACTCCCCTGCCGAAAGACTCGACATAGAGAGTACGGGCAAATTCTGGAAATTTCTTCTGCAAATCCTTAAAATGGTATGATATGGGAAAGATAGCTGTATCTGTATTATCATCAGATCTAGGACATCTGGCCGATTCCTGCCGTATGATTAACCGGAGCGAAGCCTGGAGCGTACACCTGGATGTGATGGACGGGGTCTTTGTGCCTAATATATCCTACGGATTCCCGGTCATAGAAGCCATTGCCCGTAATATGGAAAAACCCATGGATGCTCATCTAATGACTGTAGAACCATGGCGGTATTACCAGCGCTACAAGGAACTTGGCATTGAATGGCTTACAGTACATTATGAAACCTGTCCCCACCTTAACCGCGATCTGCAGGAAATCCGCAGACTGGGAATGAAAGCCGGGGTTGCTTTGAACCCGTCTACGCCCGTATCATTCCTGGAACAGGCTGTTCATTACGCCGACCTGGTCCTGATCATGTCTGTAAATCCGGGTTTTGGCGGTCAGAAATTCATTCCGGAATCTCTTGAAAAAATTGAGAATCTACACCGGATGAGAGAGGAAAAAAAACTTGGATTCCTCATCCAGGTAGATGGCGGAGTAAATGCAACAAATGCTCATATTTTATATGAAAAAGGAGCAGATATTCTGGTTGCAGGCAATTATATTTTCAGCTCCAAAGATCCGTTAGCTGCTATCAGGGCCATTATGTGAGAACGGCCAGCAGTGTTTCACACCCCCACACTTTCTGTCCTTTTTCCACCACAATCCGGGCATCCACCGGAAGCAGGACATCAACACGTGATCCAAACTTAATAATCCCCATTTCACTGCCCTGAAGGACTTGTTTCCCCGTTTTGGCTTGGCAGACTACCCGGCGGGCGATCAGTCCGGCAATCTGTCTGACGCCTATCAGATGCTTTTCCTGTTTCAGGAACAGGGTCGTATGTTCGTTTTTTTCCGAAGATTTGGGATGCCAGGCAACCATCTTGTCTCCGGCGTGATATTTATAATATACAATATTCCCTTTGCACGGATACCAATTTACATGTACGTTGAACAAGTTCATAAAAATGGAAATCTGAAGTCTTTTTTCCTGAATGAATTCATTTACCATGACCTCTTCTATCATAACAATACGTCCGTCAGCCGGTGCTACGATACCATCATCCCTTAACAGGATATTGCGGTTGGGAATCCGGAAGAATAGCATTGTTTGAAGCAACAGATAAACGGAAAGCAATACAAACAGGGAGACTATCCAGAAATTATAGAGCGAAAAAGACAGGATCACGGCAAGAATCACGGCAAGAATTACGGCCAGTGCCACGATTACTACCAGGATGGTGCTTAGGCCTTCTCTGTGGATCCTCATACGTCACACTGTTATTATGATAAATAATATATATACGACTGCTATAGGCAGCGCAATAAGTGCGCCGTCAAAGCGGTCCAGCAGTCCTCCGTGACCGGGCATGATGTTTCCGGAATCTTTAACTCCAAAATATCTTTTCATGACTGATTCAATCAAGTCGCCTAACATTCCGAATGCGCTGATTATCAATGATATTATTACATAATGGTACCAGGCAAAAGGAAACATTTCCAGTTTGAACAACACCAAAGCCGTTCCCAGCGCAAAAACTACGCTTCCAGCAAATCCTTCCCATGATTTTTTTGGTGATATCCTGGGGAAAAGTTTGTGTCCGTTCTTTTGTCCAAAACCCATCCCGATCAGATAACCTCCTATATCCGAAGCCCATAAAATAATGAACAGGTTCAATATATATATACCCTGGAACATACCAAGGACATTGAATGCCAAAAAGTTAATTATTGAGAAGGGAGCTGCAATATAGACCAGGGGAAGGAAAAGGAACGCAGCAAAACGGAATACGTCTTCCGATTTGTTGTAAAGGACCGATATCCAAGCGGCAATGACCGGAAGAGGCAAGGCCAGCAGCCAATAACGTGCAGCCCACGCTCCGTACCGGGCAATTATGTAAGATGCTACGTAGAGCAGAATAGCCGATAAAAAACCGAAAATCTGTCCCGTCTTGTTCCACCCTGCCAGGGCCATTCTGTAGAATTCGATCACCATGATCCCCACACAGGCAGTCATCATAACCGCATATCCCAAGGGATGCAGCAAAAGCCCCGCTATCATCACAACGATAAATACGAGACCGCTGAGGGTTCTTTTAATCAATGTGCCCACTATTATCCCCGGTTTTGGTGTCTTTTTCAGCTTTTGTTTCGGCAGATTGGCGTTTTCCGAATATGGCTTCCAGATCATCGGCAAAGATGACTTCCTTTTCTAAAAGCAGGTCGGCCAGCTTTAAAAATCCCTCTTTGTGTTCGTTGAGGACCTTACGTGCCATCTCATAAGCCTGGTCTATGATCCGCCTCACTTCCTTGTCAATAAGCTGTGCCGTCGTTTCGCTGTATGGTTTTCCCAGATTGAATCCGGCACTTTCAGTCGAATCATAGAAAGAAACATTCCCTATCTTATCACTCATACCAAAGTAAGCAACCATGGCATAAGCCTGACGTGTAACCCTTTCCAGGTCATTCATCGCTCCTGTCGAGATCTGTCCTATCATCAGCTCTTCAGCCACACGGCCTCCCAATGCCGCCGCCATTTCATCCATCATCTGTTCAACGGTCGTGATATGTCTTTCTTCAGGAAGATACCAAGCAGCGCCTAACGCCTTTCCACGGGGTATAATGGTAACTTTGAGCAAGGGATTTGCATGTTTGAGCATCCAACTTACCGTAGCATGACCACTTTCATGAAAGGCAATCGTACGTTTTTCCCCGGGACTGATTATCTTGCTCTTACGCTCCAATCCCCCTACTATACGGTCTATGGCATCGAGAAAGTCTTGTCTCTGAACTGATTTCTTGTTTTTCCGTGCAGCGATCAGTGCTGCTTCGTTGCATACATTGGCAATATCAGCCCCGGAAAATCCGGGTGTCTGTTTTGCAAGGAATTCCAGTTCAAAACCTTCTTCCAGCTTCAGTCCACGGGAATGTACCTTGAAGATTTCCAACCGTTCTTTCATTTCCGGCAGGTCCACATGTATCTGACGGTCAAAGCGTCCGGCACGCATCAAGGCTTTGTCCAGTATGTCAGCCCTATTGGTGGCTGCCAGAATGATCACCCCACTGTTTGACTCAAATCCATCCATTTCGGTCAACAGCTGGTTGAGCGTATTTTCACGTTCATCGTTAGAGGTGAACCCGACATTTTTACTCCTGGCCCTTCCTACAGCATCAATTTCATCTATGAAAACTATACAGGGAGCTTTTTCCTTGGCCTGCCTGAACAGGTCCCTCACCCTGGATGCTCCTACCCCCACGAACATTTCAACAAAATCAGAACCTGAGATGGAAAAAAAAGGAACGTTCGCCTCTCCAGCTACTGCCTTAGCCAATAAGGTCTTCCCGGTTCCCGGAGGTCCGACAAGCAGGACTCCCTTAGGGATCTTACCTCCAAGGCTGGTATATCTTTCAGGATTCTTTAGAAAATCTACGATCTCCATTATTTCTACCTTAGCCTCTTCCAGACCGGCAACATCCTTGAACGTAATATTACCGATAGTCTTGTCTTTTTCAAAAAGTTTAGCCTGAGAACGGCCCACATTAAATATGCCGCCACCGCCACCGATCCCCTCGGATCCCCGGGACATCCGCCTGAACATGAATATCCACATCAGGACCAAGAGTACGGGAAATAGCAGCCAGTCTATAATCCTGCCCCAGTAGCTGGACCGTTGTTCAATCTCTATCTTGAACCGCTGTTCTTCCGGAAGGGAATTGCGCAATTGTTCAAATTGCGTTTCAGCATCGAAATTGTCGGAAACAATAAAATAAAACTGCGGAGCGAACTTGGGTACTTTATCCCCAAATTTGACTTTATACTGTTCCAATGCATCCGGTCTGATATACAGTTCCGCACGTTGCATATTACTGATATATACCAACTTTTCGATCTCTCCCCTGGGTCCCATCTGCTCCTTGACCGTTATCCATTCCGTCTTCACCGGATCTCCGGAGCGGTTGGCAAACATGAAATATACTATGACCGCAATCAATATGATATAGACCCAGAAAAAAGGATTGAAGCGCTTTTTGACCGGGAGCATGGTCGGTTTGTTGGGTTTGTTTCTATTTGGGAAGTTTCCGTTCATAATACATAATAGATTAATCGTTGTAATGTTGCGTTTCCGCATCAGCCCACAGGTCTTCCAGCCTATAAAACCGTCTGTATTCAGTCTGGAAAATATGAACTACAATATCGGAATAATCAAGGATCACCCAGAAACGGTTTTCTTTTCCCTGACTTCTCCTTACATGCCTCCCGGCTTTCAGGAACATCTGTTCTTCCACCTGATCTGCGATGGCTGCCACCTGAATACCCGAATCGGCATTACAAATGACAAAAAAATCACAGATGGTGTTTCCCAGTTTTCGAAGGTCCATACTGCGAACATCCTGTGCTTTTTTCTCCAACATCGCCCCAGCTATGATCTTTACTTCATTCATAAGTTGTTTTCAATCCTTTACAACAAATACAAAGGTAAGGATAAATTAGTATTTTTGCGACTATGTTTGAATGGCATATCATCCGATTTAACGAAATAGATTCGACAAACAATGAAGCCCGCCGCAATCTGTCCCAGGCAGCGGAAGGCACCGTATGGACCGCCTCTTTCCAAACAAGCGGACGCGGACAATATGCCCGCCATTGGGAAAGCACAAAAGGCCAGAACCTGTTGGCGACCATTTTGCTTAGACCTGTATTCCTGCCGGCTAATAAGCAATTTCTCATTTCAAAGTGTACTGCATTGGCTATTTGTGATTTTCTCACTACTTTACACTTGTCTCCCCGCATAAAATGGCCTAACGACATCTATATCGGACCGAATAAAATCTGCGGGATCCTGATTGAGCATCAGCTCTCCGGAAACAATCTCACTTCCAGTATAATCGGCTTTGGGATCAATGTCAACCAAACACATTTCGAGAAAGCTCCCAATCCCACTTCCATTGCTTTGGAAACCGGCCGTCAACAGCAGGTGGATGCGATTCTGCCGCAGGTACTCTATCAAATACAAAAGTGGTACCAAATACTCCGGGATGGAAATACCGGTAAAATTGACATGTCATACGAAAGACTGCTGATCAATCTATCCGATTATAAGAAGAATCTCGCTATGGAAGAAGCAAAGGCTTTGGCTGCCGCTCCGGGACCTTCGTCAGATTGAACGATCGCACGTGAAACATTGATAAGTATATCGCCCCGGGATGTTTTGCCATACCGCAGCACTTCCTCTACACTGCCTCCCTGGGCACCTACCCCGGGAATAAGCAGGAAACGGTCAGGGGCAGCTTCTCTTACCTGAGCTATCAGGTCGGGACGTGTGGCCCCCACCACATACATGATCCTGTCCCTGTCTGCCCAGGAATTGGCCGTTTCGATCACTTTTCTGAAAACAGGTCTGCCATCTGACATGGGTGTCAACTGGAAATCAACGGCAGAAGGATTGGAGGTCAACGCCAGTACAATCACCCATTTGCCTTTATACTCCAGGAAAGGTGCAACGGAATCATATCCCATGTAAGGAGAAACGGTCACCGCATCAAAATCCATTCGCTCAAAGAATGCTCTGGCATATTCTTTTGCCGTGTTTCCAATATCTCCTCTTTTGGCATCGGCTATCAGAAAATGATTCGGATACCTGGACCGAATGTAAGAAACGGTCTCTTCCAGGCACTTCCACCCTTCCCAACCGGCAGCCTCATAAAAAGCCGTATTGGGTTTGAATGCGACCGCATAAGGAGCCGTCTCTTCAACTATTCTCTTGTTTAGCTCAAGGGATACCGGAAAGATATCAAGTCCCACACAAAGGCAACTTTGTTTGCGGAATATTTCTTTATTAAGAGTCTGACTGGTCATCTTTAAGTCTTTCTGTGTTTTCTGCAATTTGTAACAGATCAATGACTTCTTGTATATCGCCGTCCATGAAAACAGGCAGATTGTGCATGGTATAATTGATCCTGTGTTCCGTAACACGGCTTTGCGGGTAATTGTATGTCCTGATCTTTGCCGAACGATCCCCGGTCGAAACCATAGTCTTGCGTTTGGCAGCAATATTGTTCAGGTATTTTTCGTATTCCATGTTGTAAAGCCGGGTACGTAATTCCGCAAGTGCTTTATCGTAATTTTTCAATTGGGACTTTTCGTCCTGGCACTGAACTACTATTCCGGATGGAATATGGGTAAGGCGGATAGCCGAGTAGGTGGTATTGACGCTTTGTCCTCCCGGACCCGAAGAGCAAAAAGTATCCTTACGGATATCTTTTTCATTCAATTCCACATCAAATTCATCAGCTTCGGGCAACACAGCCACAGAAGCGGCCGATGTGTGCACCCTCCCCTGTGTCTCTGTCTGAGGTATGCGTTGTACGCGATGTACGCCGCTTTCGTATTTCAGCACACCGTATACACCGTTTCCCGTTATTTTGAAAATGATCTCTTTAAAACCGCCTGAAGTTCCTTCCGACATTCCGGTGATCTCCAATTTCCATCCTTTCTTTTCTGCAAATTTGCTGTACATTCTGAACAGGTCCCCTGCAAAGATCGAAGCTTCATCCCCTCCGGTCCCCGCCCGAATTTCCATAATGGCATTTTTGCTATCCTGGGGATCGGCCGGTATGAGCAGAAATTTGATCTGTTGTTCCATATCAGGGATCTTTTCTTCCAGAAGGGCTATCTCTTCCTTTGCAAATTCGCGCATTTCCTCATCCTTTTCCGTTAGAAGAAGTTCCTTGGCGCTGGACAAGTTATGTATGGCATTGCGATACTTTTCCCCAGCCTGGATTATAGGTTCGATCTCTGCATATTCCTTGTTCAGAGAAACATAACGTTTCATATCCTGAACCAGGGAAGGATCTGATAACTGTTGCTGCAGTGATTCATACCTAGATCGGATACTCTCCAGTTTGGTCAACAATGAATTTTCCGGCATACTATTAGTTTAACGCGCAAAGATACTTTTTTTCAGGAAAACAAAAAGGGAGTGTCCCTAACGGAACACCCCCTGTCATAAATATATTCTGCAATCATTCGTACTTTTTAATGATATCGCTTATCATTTCCGGTTCCAACCGGCCGTGAACCTCTTCTCCTATCATCATGACCGGTGCCAGTCCGCAGGCTCCGATACAACGCAGGCAGTCGAGCGAGAATTTTCCGTCTTCGGTTACCTGCCCCACTTTGATCTTCAGTTCCTTTTCCAGAGTTTCCACGATCTTTTCGGCACCACGGACATAACAAGCCGTTCCCAGGCAAACGGAAATGGGATACTTCCCTTTGGGAATCATGGTGAAAAACGAGTAGAAAGTAACTACCCCGTAGACACTTGCCAGGGATATTTTCAAGTTCAGAGCGATCTCAAGCTGAACAGATTCGGGCAAATACCCAAAATGTTCCTGGGTCGTATGCAGGATGTTTATCAACTCACTCCTCTTGTTCCCGAAAGATTCGCATATTTCTTTTATTGTCTTTTTGTGACAATCGTTTAGTTCAAATTTCTTCATAGGAATAGAAATTAATGGTTATTGTTTCGGGTGACTGAAATAATGGGTATGCAACAGCTTGTGGGATTTTTCACTGAGCGGCTTCCCAAGGAATTTTTCATAAAGTTCGATGATCTCCGAATTCTCGTGAGATTTACGGATGGGCATATTGAAGTCTTCTTTATAAAGGGCTGCCATACGGGCTTTAAGTGCAACGTCAGTGCCCCTGTGCAACGGTTGTCCGGCACCGCCTATACATCCTCCGGGACAAGCCATGATCTCGATGGCATGGAAGTTATACATTCCCTGTTTGATGCCGTCCAGCAGTTTTCTGGCATTTCCAAGGGTATGTGCAATTCCAATATGGATGGGTGTGCCATTAAAATCGACAGTAGCTGTCCTGATCCCTTCCAGACCCCGGAGTTCTTCGAAATCAACTTTTTCCAGTTTCTTTCCGGTAAACAACTCGTAGGCAGTACGGGCTGCAGCCTCTATCACACCGCCGGTAGCCCCAAAGATCACAGCGGCACCGGTAGATTCACCCATGTGACGGTCGTAATCTTCATCCTTCAGGGATTGGAAGTCAATATTTCCAATTTTGATCAGGTGTGCCAGTTCACGGGTAGTAAGAGAATAATCTACGTCGGGATCGCCATCTACTTTGAATTCTTCTCTCTGGCACTCGTATTTTTTAGCTATACAGGGCATCACCGAAACCACTACCATGTTCTCTCTTTTTACCCCCAGCTTATCGGCCATATACGTTTTGGCAATGGAACCGAACATCTGCTGCGGTGAACGGGCCGTTGAAGGAACATCCAGCATGTCGGGATAGTTGGTCTCGAAGAAATTTACCCATGCCGGACAACATGATGTCAGGATGGGAAGGCGTACGCTCTTGTCACCGTTCAGATAACGTGTGATTCTGTCCAGCAATTCGGAACCTTCTTCCATAATGGTCAGGTCTGCGGCAAAATCAGTATCGTACACTTTGTTAAAGCCAAGTGCCCGCAAAGCAGCTACCATCTTGCCGGTTACCGGAGTACCGGGCTGATAACCGAATTCTTCACCAAGAGCGACACGCACTGCGGGAGCTGTCTGCACCACCACGTATTTGTTGGGATCAGCCAGGGCGCGCATCACATGGGATGTGTTGTCTACAGCCGTAAGGGCTCCTGTCGGACACACGGCAACACACTGACCGCAGAAAGTACAGGGCGAATCGGTAAGGTCTTGTTCGAAAGCCGGAGCGACAACGGCCATGAAACCGCGGTTAATGGCACTCAAAGCCCCGACTGTTTGGATTTCGTTACAAACGGTCTCACAACTGCGGCACATGACGCATTTGTCCATATCACGGAGTAATGCGGGAGAAGCATCCTTGCGATAAGTGGAAACGGCTGCGTGTTCAACCGTGCTTATTTCACGGATCCCCATAGTAATGGACAGTTTTTGCAATTCACAATTACCTGAAGAAGGACAAATAAGGCAATCTTTCGGGTGATCGGAAAGCAGCAGTTCCACTACGGTCCTGCGGGCATTTAGGGCACGCATCGAATGGGTCAGGACCTCCATGCCTTCCGTACATTTGATGACACATGCGGGAACCAGGGTCCTTTTTCCGGGGATTTCCACTAAACATACCCGGCAACTTCCGGGTTTGTGTTCTTGGTCCAGGTGCGGTAAATTCATGTAACACAGGGATGGGATATTGATCCCCGCCTGTTTTGCCGCCTGGAGAATGGTCGTTCCCTTGGGAACTTCTATATGTTTGTTGTCTATAGTTAATTTTACTGTTTCCATATTCTCGCTTATTGAACTAAGATAGCATTAAATTTACACTTCGTATAACATACGCCACAGCGGATACATTTATCCTGGTTGATGAAGTGCGGTTGCCGTCTTTCGCCCGTAATGGCTTCAACGGGACAATTCTTAGCACATACGGTACATCCAGTACAAACTTCCGGGATGATCGTATAAGTGGCAAGATCCTTGCACTTTTTCGCGTAACACTTCTTATCCTTAACATGGGCGAGGTATTCGTCATAGAAGTTATCCAGTGTGGAAAGTACGGGATTCGGAGAAGTCTGTCCCAGGCCGCATAATGCCGTATCCTTTATCACGTTTGCAAAATTGCGCAAATGATCCAGGTCCTCCATGCTGCCCTTACCCTTGCATATTTTTTCCAAAATTTCGAGCATGCGCTTGTTGCCTACCCGGCAAGGGGTACATTTACCGCAAGATTCCTCGACAATGAATTCCAGGTAGAATTTTGCAATGGAGACCATACAGTCATCTTCATCCATAACGATCATACCCCCGGAACCCATCATAGATCCTGCAGCTACCAGGCTGTCAAAGTCAATAGGCGTATCCAGATGTTTTTCGGTCAGACAGCCACCCGAAGGTCCTCCTGTCTGAACCGCTTTGAATTTTTTACCGTTCTTTATTCCGCCTCCGATTTCATATATGATCTCGCGCAAGGTAATACCCATGGGCACTTCAATCAGTCCTACGTTATTGATCTTTCCTGCCAGTGCAAAAACTTTGGTTCCTTTTGATTTTTCCGTACCTATGCTTGAAAACCATTCCGGTCCTTTGAGGAATATCACAGGTACGTTGGCAAAAGTTTCAACGTTATTTACGACAGTAGGTTTATGAAGGTATCCGTCTTCGGCAGGGAAAGGCGGCTTGACCCTGGGTTCACCGCGGTTTCCTTCCATAGATGCGATCAGGGCCGTCTCTTCGCCACAGACAAAAGCACCTGCCCCGTAACGCAATTCCATATCGAATGAAAAATCAGTTCCTAAAATATTGTCGCCCAGTAAACCATAATCGCGGGCTTGCTGAATGGCTATCCTCAATCGTCTGATGGCAAGAGGATATTCTGCCCGGATATAAATGAGACCTTTATTTGCTCCAATGCAATAACCGCAGATGGCCATCGCTTCAATGACCGCATTGGGGTCGCCTTCCAAAATGGAACGGTCCATGAAAGCACCCGGGTCGCCTTCGTCGGCGTTACAAACCACATATTTCTGGTCCGATGTGAATTTGCTTGTAATCTCCCATTTCAGACCGGTTGGAAACCCTGCTCCGCCCCTTCCGCGCAATCCGCTCTGTTTAAGCAAGTCAATTGCCTGTTGCGGTGTAAGATCAGAAATAACCTGAGCCAATGCCGAATAGCCGTCCCGGGCAATATATTCGTCTATATTTTCCGGGTCAATAACTCCGCAATTCTTCAATGCTATACGCATCTGTTTCTGGTAGAATCCCATGTGCTTGGAATCGGAAACGTGTTCCTGTGTTTCGGGATTTTCATACAGCAGACGGCCAACCTTTCTTCCTTTCAGGATGTGCTCGGCAACGATCTCTTCCGCATCTTCCGGCTGGACCTCTGTGTAGAATGTGTTGTCCGGAATCACTTTCACAATGGGGCCTTTTTCGCAAAATCCGAAACAACCGGTAGTTACCACCTGTGCATCTTCGTCCAGCCCGTGAGCTTTAAGTGATTCATTCAGTTTCTCTACAATTTTTGCGCTTGCGGAGGCCCGACATCCGGTCCCGCCGCAAACAAGTAATTGCATTTTATACATTATAATTCCAGTTATTGAATGATTTAAATAGTCTGATAGTTTGCCGGCAGGATACCGTCAAGCAATTCATTGTTGAGAATATATTTGTCAATTATTTCTTCTGCCTTTTTGACATCGACATAGGAAAACACAATCGGATCCTGTCCGGGTTTCTTTACCTCAACCGTAGGTTCGGCATAGCAATAACCCATGCATCCGGTTTGAGTGACAATGGCTGGTACCTTTTCTTTTTTGATTTTCTCCACAAGGGCATTCATTACCGTACGAGCACCGGAAGCAATCCCGCATGTGGCCATTGCAACCTTAATTTGTACAAGGCTTTCGGGATGGTCGCTTTTGTCCCTGATTTCCATCCTGTGTTCGAGTTGCTCTTTTCTTTTTCGCAATTCGTCCAATGATTTAATCTTTGTCATAGCAATAAAATAAACTGTTTTTAATATATATGTAGCAAAGTGAGATTCGCAAAGTAAACCCAAATTATTGAATTTGGCAAACTTTCAAATCACTTTGGTTTTCCTTTATCATTTCCTCTATCATTTCCATTACATAGATATCATTAAGAGGCAGATCGCCCATCACTTCCTTCAGTTGAAGCGTATCGATATCATATGATCTGTCGTTATATGTATATTTGTATGCGAAATCCACACCGGGGTTAGCCGAGATCATCAATACCACCGCATTGGCCACATCGCCCAGTGGCGGCCGGTCCAGATGATCGTATTGAAAACGGACGGTCAGACAGGTACCTTTTCCAAGTTCCGAGATCACCTCAAGATCTCCTCCGCTTTGTTCCGCCGTATGTCTGAGGAGGGGAACGCCCAAGCCTACCCGCCGGGTAGTCCGGGATGTGAAGAACGGATCGCTGAGCTTTTGCAATTGCTCAGGGCTCATTCCTCGCCCGTTGTCTTTTACGCTGATAGTCAAAAGATTGCCTGCGGGATTTTCATCTACTTCTATAGTAATAAAGGAAGCACCGGCAGCCAGAGAATTCTGTACAATGTCAAGTAAATGTAAGGCCAGATCATTCATAGGATGTTGTCAATGCTTTTTTTAATCCGTCAAAACCGGGGACATCCATTTCAAACGTCGTGTAAACCGAACCGACGTCACAGAGATGATGAGCGTCTGAGGATTGTATGATCTTGTATTTTTTCAGGTAATTGTTCTTGCTGCGAAAAGAGACCGGATCTGCGTGACGCGAAAGCTCCAGGGCATCGGCAGGCAATCCCGGCGGTACAAATCCCAATTGGCTTAGCAGGGAATTCCTTGGTCTTTCTATATGTGCAGGCACGAAAAGTCCCCCTATGGAATGTACAAAGGCGGCCACCTGATCAATGCTCTGGTCAATGGCTGAGATCAGCAGGTAAGGAGCCTCTCCCAGTATCTGTTCTTTTTCATCTACCCAGAATTGATACCCGAAAATATCGGGATCATTGGGAATGTGTGGGAGATGTTTTTCAAGATACTGCTGCAGTTCCTCACGCTGTTCTTCCGATCCCACATAGGCCAGACAATGCACTTCTTCACGTGTGGTTATCTCGGCCCCGTAAAGCACGGCAAGACCTTCACGCAATCCTACCCGGCGGATCTCAGGTCCTTGGAGTGTTGAATTATGGTCGGTAATAGCTATCAATTGCAGATCTTTTGCCTTGGCCTGCCTTATAATATTTAGGGGAGTCATCTCAATGTCGCCACAAGGAGATAAAAAGGTGTGTATGTGCAAATCGGCTTTTACACTGATCATGATCAGGGGTGAAGCAAACGATACAAACGTCCCGAAATCTCAAATGCCTGTTCGGTTGTCCCCAGTAACGGTATCTGTTCCTCTTGCGCCAAGGCCAATGTATCCTCATCGGGTTCAAAACCTTTGACCAGGATCACAGCCGATAGTTCCTTGAGTGATGCAATTGCCATTATGTTCTTGTGTGTCTGAAGAGTTATCCACACATAGCCTGCATCGGCATATCCCATAACGTCGCTCAGCAGATCGGAAGTATAACCTCCCTCCACTTTGTTCTTCATTCCTTCTCCTGCGGCAAAGATCCTTAAATTCAAGGCATCTGCCATTTCTTTGACTGTCATATCGTACTCTATTTTTTAATGAAACGTTTCTTTCCCCAAATCTTTTCCATCATTTCCGGATTTGCCCGGTGGGCGTGCAGAATCACGCAGTGCTTCATGGTAGCCCTGTTGCATACTATATCGTCCGCCAACGCCTCACAAGATGGAGCCCCGCAAGCACTACAATCAATGTCGGGTAATTGATCGCGCAGGCGACGCGCTTCTTCCATCCGCTGCAATGCTATTTTAAGGTCCGCATGATACTTGACCATAGCCCTGGGTTCTACCGGTTCCATTGGTATATAGCCCGAGCAAACATTCCTGAATTCTTGGTCCAACATATGCTTTTCAGGAAGTTCTTCAGCCATTTTATCAATGCGTTCCTTGATCAAAAAACGGTTGTCCTGTACCAGAATCCCTCCGCAGCACGACATGTCGCAAGCTCTTAGTTCAAGGAAGTCAATTCCTTTGATCTCTTCGTTCTCCAAACGTTCCAGGAATTCTATTACATTGGGCATACTGTCAATGGCCAGTGCCCGACCCCGAAAAATATCCGCTTCACCTCCGACCATCGACCAGCGGACACCCACGGAAGAGATCGAAGAATGGATCAGGGTACAGTGTTCGTTCTCGGTAATACCTTTTTGCTTATAGGCAAGAAAAACTTTGTTATACAGTTCCGACATGTTGATCACGCCGTTGATAGGGGAAATATAACCGCCCACCGGAGCTTTTATGGCAGCTATCTTGGCCGCACACGGGGTAACATAGAAAATACCCACATCCTCCAGGGGAACGCCGTTCTTTTCGTATTCGTTCCTGTAATATTGAGCGGTAATCTCGAGTGGGGGAATCAGGCGCATGATCCTATCGGCAAAAGAGGGAAAACGGATCTGTATCAGCCGGACAACGGCAGGACAATAAGACGAAATAACGGGTTTTTCCCCTTCAAATTCCGCTACATACCGATTTATTTCGTCCACAAGCAAATCTGCACCCTGTTCAACAGTACAGAGTTCAGTAAATCCCATGTCGTAGAGAATCCCTTTGATGGCATCCAGGGTCAGTTTTTCTTCAAATTGTGCAAAAAAGATCGAAGGAATAAGCAATATTCTATGCTTGTAGCGGAAAATCTTGGCAATATCATCATCTTCCACAACAATAGCCTTAACAGGACATACCTTGAAACATTCACCGCAATCGATGCACCATTCGGGATGGAGTTTCGCCTTTCCGTCTATCACACGTAACGCCTCGGTAGGACATACGCGTATACAGCGCGAACATCCTATACAGATTTCTTTACGGATCCGCAATGCATGATGGAACGGTTTCATTTGTTGGTCCATATTCATTTAAATTGAATTGTTATTTCAACTGTGGTGCCTTTTCCCGGAACCGAATGAATATTAAAAACATCTGCATTCCGACAAATATTGGGCAAACCCATTCCGGCACCAAACCCCATTTCTCTTACTTCTTGCGATGCCGTCGAAAAGCCGGGTGTCATCGCCTTTTCAATATCGGTTATACCGGGACCTTCATCTACCAGTTTCATAAAAACCTTGTCGGGACTTATTTCGGCAGAGATTGTACCCCGGTAAGCATGTGCCACAACATTCACTTCCGCCTCATAGAGGGCTACCACAACACGCTTAATA
This sequence comes from Bacteroidetes bacterium ADurb.Bin037, assembly GCA_002071175.1. Taxonomy (GTDB): domain Bacteria; phylum Bacteroidota; class Bacteroidia; order Bacteroidales; family UBA932; genus DMER64. Next base: position 16,425 of record MWER01000016.1, on the reverse strand, counting down.
ACAGATGCGTCTACTCCCAGTTCCTTAAGTGTACGACGAACCTGCGATGAAGCCGTTCCTGCCGAAGTAAAATCTCCCCCCTGTATTTGAAACGATAAATTCATCAATATACTCCCTTTAATCCGGCTTGGTATAAAATGCCGGATGCCTTAAACATGGAATAAGGACTTATGATCAGTACTATTCCGCTTTCTTCCGCCAATTCCACCATTTCCGGGGAAGGCGTCTTTCCTCTGACAAGCAGTATGTACTTAAGATCGCTCATTTCTGCCGTACGTATGCTCTGCACATTGGACAAGCCGGTTATCAACATAAAATCGCTCCGACATACTGTAAGCACGTCACTCATCAGGTCCGAGGCAAAGCAATACTCAACGGAGTCTTCATTCCCTACATTTCCACAAAGTATCTTTCCATGAACCAACGACACTATTTCGTGAATTGTCATCTGTATATTGTTTATTTATTAATTGATCTTATATAACAACGTCTTCTGGTATGAAGCTTGACGTCATATTCTTTCCAGACCTCAATGGCATGGTTGTTTTCGAGCTGCGGATTGGTAACCGCCCATCTTACTTTTTTTCTGATAAACGTTTTATTGGTATGGTAATGATATATGGAATTAAGGCCCTTGCCTTTCCATTCAGAAGCAACTCCGTTCAACATCAGGTCAATATCCTTATAAAACAAATAGGACTTCAGCAGATAGAACCACCCGAAAGGAAAAAGATGTCCCTTGGCTTTCTGTAATGCTCTCGATATACTTGGAAAAGAAATGGAAAAAGCCACTATTTTGTTATTGCTGTCTACGACAAAACAGGACAAATCGGGATTGATCAGTTTTATATAAAAACGCGTACAGGCCTTAATCTCTTCCGCTGTAAGCGGAATAAAATTCTGGACCGTCATAAAACTTTTGTTGTATACGTCAAAGAAATTGTTTATGTACGGCTGAAAGTTCCTGATACTTTTCCATTTGAGTACCCGCAAGTTATACTTCTTCAGAATCATCTCGTTAATCCGTTCCACCTTATCGGGAATCGGTTGCTGGGCAGGCATGATATACTGGAGCCAATCTACTTCTTTGGAAAAACCCATGCGTTCCAGAAATTCAGGGTAATACGGGTAATTATAAATGCAATTGAATTGGGGCAGGTTTTCGAAACCCTCAACGATCATACCCTGTTTGTTCCATGTATTGTAGCCTAGCGGTCCGTGGATTTCCGTCATCCCTGCAGATGCACCCCATTCCATTACCTTATCTATAAGTGCACTTGCCACACTATAATCTTCTATCACATCAAACCATCCGAAACGGACCCTTTTATAGTCGTATAGTTCATTGGCCCTGGGATTGATGATCCCCACCACCCGGCCAATGATCTCCCCTTTCGGATTACAGGCTATCCATATCTTGCGGCTGCAATATTTCATACTGGGGGAATTCAGTATGCTCCTGACCTCATCCATGACAAGTGCCGGAACGTATTGGGGATGGTTTTTGTACAATTTCAGGGGAAAGCGGGAAAACCGCTTCATATCTTTTCTTGTAGAGATTTCTCTGATTTCAAAACTCATGACTTTCCCGATAAAGAATCTTCAAAGATACGAATTTCCAGTAAATCACATAGGACTGTCTGGCTACAGATACAACCGAACACGGCAGGAAGATAGGAGATGGTCCCGACTTGGGATTTTTTATTTTTTCCCTCATAGGGTACAATCGCTTCTTTATAAGGTAATTCTGTCGAAAAAACGGCTTTAAATCCTTTATGAATTCCCAATTTGCGAAGCCGTTTCCTGAGCATGAAGGCAAGAGGGCAATTATAACTGCGCGAAATATCATCTACCCTGACAGCCGTGGCATCCAATCTGGCCCCGGCCCCCATGGCACTAACCAATGGGATCCGTCGTTCCATCAAATAACATATCAAGGCGATTTTGGGCGAAAGCGTATCTATGGCATCAACCACATAGTCGGGCCGGTATCCGTCTAAAAGATCCGGAATGGTTTTTTCTTCAAGGTACCGGTCTATGACGTCCAGAACAATATCGGGATTGATCTGCCGGATCCTTCCGGCCATTACCTCTGTCTTCAATTTACCCTCCGTCCCGATAAGGGCCAGAAGTTGCCGGTTGCGGTTTGTCGGAGCGATCACATCATTGTCGGCCAGGATCAGGTGACCGATGCCGGCACGGGAAAGCATCTCGGCTGCAAAGGATCCGACTCCTCCCAACCCGGCTACAAGTACGGTGCTTTTTTTTAATTTCTCCAGACCGTCTTTTCCTATAAGCCATTCAGAACGGCTCAACCAATGCTCCATATATTATTTATCAAGATCGTTTTTTGCCTCTTCCCATATTTGGTCCATCTGCCGGAGTGTCATATCTTCAAGGGAATGTCCCTGCTTAATGGTTTTATTCTCCAGATAGTTGAAACGCGATATGAAAGTCCGGTTCGTTCTTTCCAATGCATTTTCGGGATTGATGCCGTAGAGCCGGGCAGCATTAACAAGAGCAAAAAGCAGGTCCCCAAATTCGGCCTCCATTTTGTCTTGATCCCCTTTTTCCCATTCTGTCCTGAACTCGCCCGCCTCTTCGATCACCTTATCCCACACCTGTTCCCTTTTTTCCCAATCAAAACCCATGGCCCGGGCCTTGTCCTGTATTCTGTATGATTTTATAAGTGCCGGCAATCCTGCGGGGACTCCAGACAACACAGATTTATTCCCATTCTTTTCCCTGGTTTTCAGATGTTCCCAATTCTGTATGACTTTTCCTGCATTATCGGCCTTCACATCACCGAAAACATGCGGATGACGGAATATGAGCTTTTCGGAAAGACGGTCAATAACATCTCCTATATCAAATGCTCCTTTTTCCTCTCCTATCTTAGCATAAAAAATTACATGCAAGAGAATATCCCCAAGTTCTTTCGATAATTCCTCCATGTCTTCTCCCAAAATGGCTTCGCTCAGTTCATAAGTCTCTTCAATGGTAAGCGTGCGCAGGCTTTCCAGCGTTTGTTCCCTATCCCACGGGCACTCTTCCCTCAACTTATCCATAATATCTAAAAGTTTTCCAAAACTCTCCAAAATCTTAATCCTATCCATAATTCGCAAATTGTATCTGTATTTCATCGTAAAGCCCGATGTTTTCAAGAGAAGAAAGGTTACCCATAAAAACGGCCAGCTCCAGCAGACCTGCGCTGTTGAACAGGGCCAACAACTCTCCGGGACGTACTCCTCCGTAATTTTCGGACAACTTTTCTATCTTCGTATAAGGCCCCTGCAAAAAGATCCTGAAACTCCTTCCCTCCCCCACTTTTTCAAACAGTGAACGTGACACGTTGGTAATGGCATTGCCGTATGAGTCAATATAGATCACCTGTCCCATGATGTAATCCTTTTCAGCCACGGCAGAAGGTCTGACTTCTGTTTTCATTTCAGCGGGCAGTGTCTTGTCCTCCAGTTTTCCCTCAATTATGGCCTTAATGACCTTCAGGTAAGCATCGATCTCGGAAAAGGTCCCGGGAGTCGTATAAACAGTCCTTATCCACTCCGGCTCATGATCAAAGAGTAAAGATAACCGTCCGTCATTGACCGTAACGAAGTAATGCCCTTCGTAAAAAGTAACGGACATGGGCAGTTGGTCGGTTGCCTGAGCCTGTACTGCCAAAATATGAATGCTTCCCGAAGGATACCTGGAATAAGTCTGTCTTAAAACAAAAACTCCCATACGTACGTCAAAGGGATTGATCTGATGTGTGATCTCACAGACAGGAGCTATACCCAGAAGTCCGCCTTCCAGGGCTCCCGCATAATAATCGCGTTTATTCCAATCACTGGTAATTGTAACAACAGGCATGAGTGTCGGAGGTTAGTGGTGCAAAGGTAAACATTTAGAGCGTGTTTTGGTTTGTCATGAAAAATGTTTTACTTTACCGGACTATAATTACACACTACCCATGAAAGCACGTTTAATTACTAGATTTATTGTCACCATCGCTTTGGGGCTCACATTGTTCTCATCCTGTTGGCCTACCGATCAGACCGGTTTCCTGGTGGTGGCTCCTGTAAAATTTGTTATGGCTCCAGTATCTTCTACAAAAACCTTTTGGGTCAAGACCTCCGGGAACTGGTATGTTGAACAAGTGGGACATGAAGATTGGTGTACTATTTACCCGGACAAAGGTGTTCCGGGGGATACACAGGTAACACTGCGTGTAACGCCTTTACCTGGTAATGAGCCCAGAATGGCCATATTTTTAATAAAATCCACTACAGGTATTGAAAAGACTTTGACGGTGGAGCAAAATAACTCGGATGCAGCATTATTTTATCTTGAGTTTTTTGGAAACATTGATCCTTCTTTCAATGTAGATCCTTTTGATGTGGACCCGATAAAGCTGCTGGTCAACACAAACGCTCCCGACTGGATCTTTTCCGTTTCCGAAGGAGCAAAAAAATGGTTGTTTGCCGAAAAAGATAAAGACACATTGGTGATCTCCGTAGCCGATGTCGACAGACCTACCGGAAGGGAAGGAACCGTCACCGTATCTGCAGGAGGATCCATTACCTCTACCTTATCCTTACGTCAGGCGGGACTTCATGATTTCGGAGCACCCACAAGGAATTTTACCTTAGGCATCCCGGGTGTGGCGGACTCCGACGTTGCATTCAGCTATATTTATACAAGAGCCCGTATTACTATGCTATTGCTATGGGGATCGTGGTGTGGCGACTGTACTGCCTTCATGCCTGAAGTCAAAAAACTGTACGATGAGTTTTCCCCGCATGGTTTTAAGATCTACGGTGCAGCGATGGAAATCGAAGGCAGGGAACAAGAATATTTCGATTACATTGCCGGTAACGGATTGGAAGATACTGAAGGTTGGATAAACCGGCCGATATTCAATCCTGTGGAAGCCAGAAAAGTAAATGCATTCTCCAGGTTGTTCTACGGAGATGCCCTGTTGACAGGTGAAGTCATGAATTTCGTACCGGCTTTCATTTTCGTAGATGGCGGAGGCCATGTGCGAAAAGTATACGTCAACAACTACCGGTTGTATGAAAATGAAGCTGCTGTCCGTTCATTGTATTACAACATGAAGACGTACCTGAGCCGTCAGTTGCAATGTTGCGGCGGTTAAGCTCCCTTATTTAAAAGCCATTTCACTTAATCCCGGACCGTCGAGGGCCAGTTGCCTGAAATAGTCCGGGACTTTTCTACCCTGCAATTGATCCTGGTACAGTTTGGCCAGATATTGGGAAAGCATGAATCCATGGCCCCGCATACCCAGGAACAAACCTTTTTCAGGATCGACTATATAGCGCGGCTCGGTGTAATAACCGCTCCAGAATGCCTGGAAGCCTGCATTGGCAAGTTGCGGAATCCACTGGATGAACACCTCGGAGACAATGTTCAGGAAATCTTCCGTGTTTACTTTCAGGTTCTTTCCCGATTCCTGCATATCTATCAGGGGTGAAGCACATCCTATGATCTGTCCCGTATCTGCGAGCTGTTGTCCGTAAACAGCCGAGAATCCCTTATACTTGCGGCGATCGATCAACATGTCCAGGGCTTTTCCGTCTTTCCCCAGAAGCGGCAGCCGTTTTGTAATAAATGCCTGGTGTTTGACCGGATAAATACCCGTTACATACCCAAGCTTCCGGGCAAATTGCTCTCCGTTGTGTCCCAGTGCATTAACAAATAGCTTGGTACGGAACATCTTGTACTGATTCTTGTGGTCCAGAACGAGTATATAGTAAGTATCCCCCTGCTTTTCCACATCCATGACCCTTGTCTGTTCCAGAAGACGCCCTCCCTTTTCAATACCCAGATGCCTGATCAGATCGAGTGTTTTCCCGGGACTTGCCTGCCAGCAATTGTTCGTAATCAGCGCATGGGAATAGGTAGATATATCCGGATTGAAGGCAGAAGAGACTTCCTTGCAAAAATCCTTGGCCTCAATCATAAAGGCATCGGACCAGGCTTTGGACGCTTCCAATGAATCAAAAGTATCGCTGTCATGCACAAAATTCACATACCGGGAAGGGTGGAAATCAATGTTGCCGATCTTGTCCAGTTCCCGGAATATTTCCAGGTTATGTGTCGATATATCCGCCAGTGCAGGCAAGCTGAAAGCCGGACGTCCGCCGGCTATGTTTCTCCATGAACTTCCCCTGTCATTATTAGCCATCACGGGTTTAAAACCTTCCTGCGCCATGTAGCGGAATAAAGCACTCCCGGCAATACCGCCGCCGGCTATGAAAGCTCCTGTTTCTTCACTCTCCGGACCGGTTTTTATGCCCCCGGGCAAAATGGTTACCTGGTTCTGATCGGAGGGATACAGCTCTCCCATTTGCAACAAGTTGGCCATAGGTCCCCTGGGTGTCAACTCGGAAATTACCTGTATGCCATAATTCCTCAGGGTTTGCACAGCCCGGGGCAGGCAACGCGTACCCCGGCAGGCCCCCATACCCATACGGGAGATATGTTTGAGCTCATCGGCTGTGATAGATGTCCTGTCGCCGATCAGTTTCAGAACATCTTCCAGGGTCACGTCCTCGCAATGGCACAGATACGTCTTACTTTCTTCGGATGTAAGGGTTTCCTTTATAGTCACCGGTCCGGGATAGTCCTCTTTGGCTATGAAGCCCCGTAACTCCAGCATTTGCTCAGCATTCAGTCCGTTTACCTTAACCCTGGCAACATTTGTTTTATTTGGTCTTTTAATGAGTTTTTCCAATATCCCTTCAGCCTTTTTCTGTCCGGAGTTATCTACCAGATACACCTCTGCCCCTTCTTTAACTTCATATTCTACGGGCAGGAACAACATGTCACGTAAGAGGTCGTAACCGAAAATGGCAAGTCCCGGACACTGGCTCACACAAGCCATACAACCGATACATTTGTCATAATCCACGCAAGGTACCGTAGAAGTGGAAGATTTTGCTATAGCTCCGTATTTGCAGGCGAATGTGCACGGATTGCAGGCAAATCCATACAGACAATCTATGACCACAAAAGGTCTTTCTTTCATCCTTGCCGGCGTAGGTATATGGGGCTTCTCCAGCACCCTTACCGGATGTTGCTGGGAATCTATATATTCCTTGGAAACGGCCAGGTAATCATCATATTTTATACGCAGTCCCATCTGCTGCCTGATCTCGTAAGCACACTGTTTTCCCCTAAGTACGGCAGAGGTGCCTTCTCCTATGCGAATGGCATCTCCCACCCCATGGCATCTGAATCCGAACACTTCTCTCCCTTTGAGCAATAACTGGTCGTCCGGAATAAGACCTGTGCATATATTGATCGTATCGATGCCCTCCAGGCGTTTTTCCGTTCCCGGGACGGCTTTAAAATCTTTGCATTCGGCGATCACTGCCCCAACTATGCCTGTATTGTCGCTGTTGGGTATCGCTTCCAGCAGTATGTGGGACGTGATGATGGGTATGCCCAGTCGCCTTACACGATTGGCCTGTACGGGAAATCCTCCTTCATGCGGCATAGCCTCTATAATAGCCTTCACTTTAGCTCCCGCCTGCATAGCCTGGTAAGAGGTCAAATATCCAATATTGCCCGCCCCGACAGTCAGGATGTTTTTTCCCAACAGGGTAAGCTCGCTGTTCATCATCCGCTGGAAAACGGCTGCCGTATATACACCGGGTACGTCATCGTTACGGAATGCAGGCATAAAGGGAACAGCCCCCGTAGAAATGACCAGGTATTCTGCATCTACGTAAAATATTTCTTGTGTCTCTATGTTTTTGACAGCAAGTCTTTTATTGTCAAAGATATCCCATACGGTACTGTTAAGCAATATGCCTGTATGGTTCTCACCGGCCAGGGTAGCCGCTATTTCAAATCCGCGCATGCCCCCAAGGCGTTTTTCTTTCTCAAAGAAGAAGAACTGGTGTGTCTGCATATTGAACTGACCACCTATGCGGGCATTGTTATCTATAACAAGATTGGGCACCCCGGCACGGTCCAGCTCTTCTCGGACGGCCAGACCTGCAGGTCCGGCACCTATGATCGCAACAATTGTCTTGTATATCTTTACTGCCCGGGATTCGGGTATCGTTCCCTCTCCAGCCAGAAAGCCGTCGGGAATTCGTCTGACATCACGGACCCCGTCCACTTTGGTTATACAAATACGACGGACCTTACCGTCAACTAACATTTCACAGGCACCACACTTACCTATACCGCAAGATAGACTTCGTTTCCTGTGCTCCAGGCTGTGTTTGTGAACCAACAATCCGGCCTGGTGTAATGCAGCAGCAATAGTAAAGCCTTTTTGTCCGTAAATGGTTTGTCCTTCAAAAGAAAAAGCAACTTTATCCTCTTCCGGAATGGGAAGAATGGGATGTTTTTTTATAGATGACATGTGCTGAATAATTGAAAACGAATACAAATTTAGAAATGTTTTCGAATGATTTATACGTTTTGTAACTTTTTTGCCCTTGTTTACTTTCAATTTCACATCTGAGATGTAATTAAATAAACAACAGTGTCATGAAAAGATTTTTTTGGAGAACGGCAGGATGGATACTCCTTGCCGTAATGTGTGCCTGTGACGGATTAAAGATCGTTCCGGGCCCGGATGGACAATTGATAGTAAATGTAGTTGTAGAAACACCTTTTGGTGTAAGGACTAAAAACACCGGAGTAGATTCTTATGTGTTTTTGTTGATCAATCAGACCGGGGATACTCTTTACAGAGATACCGTGGGGGCCATTAAGGGATCTGCGCTGTCTCTTGAACCGGGAACTTATTCCGTTGTTGTTTACAATGAACCCTTTACGGTTCCGGCTTTTGATAAGCCGCACTTTTACGGGAGCGAGACCGCTCATGTTATTGCAGGGGAATCATGCGAAGTCGTGTTGGTTTGTAAACAGGAAAACACAGGGGTACGCGTAGTTTTTTCTGAGGAATTCAGGCAGATCCAACAGAATTACTACATGAATGTCGCAGGAACGGGTGGCTCGCTCAACTATGACGGGGATACGGAAAATGATTGGGGATTCTTTTTCCCGGGACAAATTACGCTTTCGCTCTTTACCGACGGTCAAGAAGTCGGGTCTGTGGACCGGCAGGTACTTGCCAAACACATGTATTCCTTCTTTGTAGAAAGAACCGGAACTTCACAGGAAAACGTCGTGCCGGTATTCACTTTATCGGTAGACAGTACACGGACCTGGGTGTCGTCTATTTGGAACGATATGAACACGGCCGGAAAAGGATTGACAAAAGAAACGGCTTATTCCGTAACAGAAGCACGAGAGCTGGAAGCAGGCATACCGGATATATGGATCTGCGGCTATATTATAGGATATTACAAATCCTCCACTACATTGATGGCCGGTGGTACGGATAATGAAACGAACCTGGCCCTGGCAGATGGAAAAAATGAAACGGATATCAACAAGACTTTGGCCGTTAATCTTACTGCAGGAGCCATCAGGGATGGGCTTAATTTGCTGAATCATCCGGAAAACTTGTACCGCAAAGTATGGCTGAAAGGCAAGACAAGGGATAAATATTTTGGCCAGCCCGGACTGGAAAATCTTAAAGAGTTCGTCTTGGAATAAACAACAAGAGGATGGCCCGAGAACCGAACCAACCTCTACCGTTGAAACCTATAAACCTAAAACCACATAATAGATGCAGGTGCATACTAAAACGTTGCATGCACCTGCTCTTTTTTATATATAAAAATATCAGTTTTTCAGGGGTGCGTAAATCCAGAAAAATAAAGGCATGTACGAAGGTATGCCACCTCCCAAATAAGTGCTTGATGAAGAGGACGATCGCTTGCCTTCAGCCATATAGCCGTAATCGGAATGAAAGAAACATACGGCTATTTCTCCATACCTCATTTCCTGCATACATTTAGTGAATCCCTTAACAGTAGAACCTTCCTCGTCTGTATCACCGTTCACCTCATCCGACACGGGCATCGATACTTTTAAAGGGGAATAATCTTTACCCGCTTTGTATATGCGGTATTTCATGGCCGTATCCGCTATATTGGTATCAAAGATATGCCCGTTTAGAAATTTTCCTATATAATAAGTACTAACTACCGTTGCATTTTGAAGGGAATCCCCTGTTCCTGGAACTAACGTAACCTTGTAGAAACCCCTTTCCAAGGAGTCAATCCCCGGATAATGCCTGTTGCGAAAAGCTTCCAATGTATCTATCTGGTATCTGTCAATATCGTTAACAACCTTTACAAGCTCCAGATCATAAACCATAGAAGATGAATTTTCCGACGTCCCCCCCTCATAATAGGATGACAACCAATAGGGAAGCCAGATCCTTCTGATCTCACCTTCCTTCATTCCGAGTAACATTTCTTCGAGTCCGCTCAGGATGGAATTTTTTCCCATAAACCACAACAGGGGAATATAGGCGTCATCATAGTTGAAAGTGCCCATCTGTTTGGCCACCTCCCGATTGGTGCTGGCTGTGATATTATAATTCAGGTCACGGACTGTTTCCCTGACAAATACCATAGATGAATCTGTAGTGCTTTTGCCCGAACCCCGTCTGATCACGGCATAATACGCTCCCGATTCCGTTTTCTGCAATGTGTCTTGGTGAATGACCCTTACATGTGCAGCCAGTATCTTTTCATGAATTTCCCTTACCGATTCAACCGGCTGTCGGGCACAAGAAGGAAAAATTGCCGAAACTGCGGCGAACACTACTGCTATGAAGAACAGTTTTTTCATTGGCACAAAGGTATTTATTTTTTCACAATCCGCTCCACCCAGATCTCAAACAACAATGGCGACATCCGGGGGACCTGGCCAACCGTCGTATTACCAAATCCGTAATCGGCATTGAAGATTATATAAGAATGTTCTCCGGATGCCATGCCTGTCAGACCGTGATCCAATCCTTTCAGGAACTTTCCTTCCCCTACGGCACCTGAGCGGACAACAGCCTGGCCGGGAAGGAGCGTTCTTTTATATGCTGCAGCCACGCTATCCGAATTGGTATGGAACAACTCTCCTTTTCCCCGGGAAAACAGGTGACCGGCATAAAAGAAATAAACGGTATCGCCACGGGCAGCCGTATCGGCTTTATTGGCAGGAACTCCCTGTTCCAGGACAGCCCGGACCACACCCTGCCGGTAAAATACCGTATCTGCGGTAAGTGAGGCGACAAACTGGTCTATCTCTTCTTCCTGACGGATCAGCATTAGTTTGCGGTCCTCCCGTGTACAGGAAGAAAGCGTAAGGAGCAATCCTGAAAGTAAAACCAGATATATTCTCATTCCGGATCTGTTATAATGCAATTATTGTGCCCAGGGCTTCCCTGAGCAATGTTTCAATTTTTTCCGGTTTATCTTCCATTTTTCCTGCAGAGGCATTGAAATGACCTCCTCCGTCGAAGAATTCTTTTGCAATTCCGTTAACGGCAATATTGCCTTTTGAACGTAAAGAGACTTTAATATGGTCTTCCCTCTGAATAAAGAAGGCAGAAACGGAGATTCCCTGGATGGCAAGTGGAAAATTAACAAAACCTTCCGTATCCCCGTTTTTGTATTCGAATGCATCCAACACATCCCTTGTCAGGACGATATACCCAGTCTTGAACTCCGGAAGAAGCTTTATATTCTGGAGGGCATACCCCATCAGGCGCATCCGGTTGTATGTAAAATTGCGAAAAACCTGATCGAATATTTCTTCCATATCGGCACCGCAAGCGTTAAGTGCTGAAACCACATTGAATGTTTCTGGATATATACTGTTGGCAAATTGGTTCGTGTCGGTTATGATACCTGTCAAAAAAGCTATGGCCTGTTCTTTGGACAATGTTGCCTTCGGTCTCCAGGAGTGGAGCACACGGTAAATCAATTCACACGTCGAACTGACATCGGGTGTGGAAAAAACAAGGTCAAAATCCCCTTCAACCGGATCTATATGATGGTCCATGAGCACTTTGAACGCTCCGGAGGCCGACAACAGATCCCCCATTTCTTCCATGCGGGTAAAGCCGCTCACATCTACGGCAATAATTACATCCGCTTCGGCAATCTGGCGGATTACTTGTTCCCTGTCGTGCGAAAAAAACAGGACTTCTCCATTTTTGTCCAGAAATTTAAGAAAATCCGGATAAGGACTCGGACATATCATAGATACCTCAAAACCCTGCTGTCTGAGGAATAATCCCAGTCCGACGAGAGACCCGACTGCATCTCCGTCAGGATAGATATGTGTTGCCAGTAAGATCCTGACCGAACTCACCAGAGCTTCATTCCATCGTGCAATAAGATTCTTTGGAAATAGGTCCTTCATAAAAAAGATATTACTGCAAATATAATTGATTTATTGCAGAGGTTATTTTTTTTTCTAATTTTGCAGGACTCCTGATTATTATTTAATAACTCAATAATGAAAAAAATATTTACCATCGTTATTTTGCCCTTGATTATCATTGCTTTGGGGTATCTTATCGTCAGAAGCCTGACTGCTCCCATAAACTTCAAAAAACAGCAAAGATTTCGCGAAGCATTGACTGTTGAGCGATTAAAAGATATTCGTACCCTCCAGACTACTTATAAAACTGAATTCGGTAAATATGCCGGCAGTTTTGATACTCTGGAAGATTTCTACAAAAACGGATATATTACAATCGTAAGACAGATCGGGTCATATGATGACTCCCTTGCCGTGGCACAAGGGCGTGTTTCCCGTGACAGTATGGAAATGGCCGTAAAGGACACTTTGCTTAAACGTCCGGGGTTTGAAATAGATTCACTAAGGTGGGTACCCCTTGTAGGAGAAGAATTTGAACTCAGGTCCGTTATAAAGAAAGTGTCAGGTGTAGACGTGCCTCTGTTTGAGGCCTGTACGCCTTTTGATGTTTTGCTTAGGGGACTTGATCGTCAGCTGATAGTTAACCTGAACGAAGAACGCAAGATCACCAACCGTTATCCCGGTGTGAAAGTAGGCAGCATTGACCAACCCAACAATAACGCAGGTAACTGGGAATAATAAAATGTCTGCGAATATCAAAATACCGCAGACGCACCATAGATTGTCCATTCATATTGGTGTGAATGGACTTTCTTTTATCGTTGAAGATACCCAGACTAAAGATTGCCTTCTCTGGCGCAATCAAACGTATACCTTTCCGGGTAACGATTATAACGAATGGGCCAAGGAAGTGGGATATGTATTCAAGCAAGAGGAGTTGCTCCAAAAACGTTTTGCCTGTTGCGATGTTATGATCGATACGCACAAGCACACACTTATACCTACTTCTATATTCAAGGCAGAACAAGCCATAGAAGTGCTGAAGCAACTTTTTGACGTTGCTTATCTGGATGAGATCAATTATTCATCCGTCAATGCGCTTCAGGCCACTTGTATCTACGCCCTCCCCGCTCCGGTCAATGCAATGGTTTTCAAATACCAGCACAAAGCCAAGTTTTACGCTTCAGTAATACCCCTGATGTATTTTATCATGGGACGAAGTGAATTTTCCAGGGCACTGTTGCATTATGCACATGCTCACGTAGACCTTATCCTGATGCAGGGAGAAAAGCTTTTGTTGTGTAACTCCTATGCCATCGATCGTTTCAGTACGGCTATGTATTTTTTGTGTTTTGCCCTTAAACAGTGGCAACTCAATCCAAGGAGCCTGAGTCTGTATGTCAGCGGGTCACTGAAACCGACACATATCAAGCAGCTATGCGCGTTCTTTCCATCGGTGACCGTAGCTACCTCAGCGACAGGACTTTTTGCCACCGAGTCCCTTAATTTGCAATACGGCCCTCATTTCTTTCCGCTATGCGCATCATCGGTGGAAGTCTGAAAGGCCGCAATATCATGCCGCCAAGATCGTTTACTGCAAGACCGACTACCGATTTTGCCAAAGAAGGCCTGTTTAATGTACTGGAAAATTCCACAGACATTACTTCAATTACCGTTTTGGATCTGTTTGCAGGCAGTGGCAGTATTTCGTTAGAATTTGTTTCCCGGGGATGTCCGCTTGTGACTTGCGTGGAAATGAATCCGGTATATACCCGCTTTATAAAGGATACGGTTGCCGCCCTGGATCTTTCTTCCCACATCCGCGTAGTACGGAACAATGTGTTTGATTTTCTAAAGATCTGCAACCGGAAATACCATATCGTATTTGCAGACCCTCCTTATGATTTGCGCGGTTTGGAGACAATACCCCAAAAGATAATGAATGCAGGTATCTTGGAAGAAAACGGACTGGTGATATTGGAGCATGGTCCGGGGATTTCTTTTTCCGGTTCAGAACATTTTCAGAAAGAAAAGAAATACGGAAACGTACACTTCAGTTTTTTTGCAGATTCAAAAACAATCCCTACCTTTGCACTCCCAAACAATCAGGGTCCGGTAGTTCAGCCTGGTTAGAATACGTGCCTGTCACGCACGGGGTCGCGGGTTCGAGTCCCGTCCGGACCGCTCCACACATCTCCAGCAAATTGTTAATCAGTTTGTTGGATTTTTTTTAAAAATAAATTCACCGACTTTTTCACCGACTTAATAAAAAAAGGCGCCCATTTGAGCGCCCATTTTCAATGACATTTTTATGTGTGATGTTGATACAAAGATACAAAAAAATTTATTGACATTGTCTCATCCGATCCTTTATTTTTTCAATCTCTTCCATGATCTCCTCTTTGGACATATCATCAACCCGTGGCTGGTATTCCTCCAGCCCGATCAAATCGGGTAGGCGGGAAAGTTCGTCATAGGTGTAATATCCCCTCGCCAGGCCGGTCAGTAAAATGGCCCTGGCCTCTTTACCTAATTTTCTCTCTTTCATGGTTTTTGGTTTTTTAGTACGTTACAATTTTTGCAATTCTCCCACTCACCAACATACAACACCAACGGCGTTCCGTTGGTCAAAACAGACAGATCATCGGCATGTATGGCCTTTATGATGTCTTTTTTTAGATCGGTGTTAATTGCCATTTGAGTATTCATGTCCTTGTGAATCGGCGCCCCTTTCCGTGTGCAGTTCACGCACTCCTGGGCAAGGCATTGCTCAATTTCAATAATTTTCTGCCCCGTCAGTTCGGCAAATTCCATCTTATTGACAGTTCCTTTTTCGGCTGCCTCCAACAATTTTTCTCTTATATCTTTTTCCATCTTATTGATTATTTATGTGTTTCTGTACTTTTCATTTTGGCGATTATCAGGTCCACCGCCTCATCGGGTGCTTTTTCCAATAGTTCGGCTAATGATCTCATCTCTGCCTCGATCATAGCCTCCACGGACACCGACTGCATCTTTGGGATGCTATACTGCAAAAGTTTTTCAACAATCGACCATTTTTGATATGGTCCCAGCTTGTCAAAACTTTTTTCGATCTCCGGAAACTTCTCCTGTAAAAAGGCCTCCAGCCATTTTCTCAGGTCATTTGTCGCTTTATTTTTTGCTCCTTTTGGTCGCCCTGCCGGGTTCCCGCTCTTTCCTTTTTCAAATGCCATGACGTTCTATTTTTCTTGTAGTTTACAAACGGTTTCCCAATACGAAAGCTCCTTAGGTATGATTGTGCCATCTGGCAATGTTTTAAAAAGATTGACAAAATCCTCTTTCCCTTTTGGGTAATCTTCCATGAGTGTATTAAGCGCCTTAGCTGCCTCCAAGTGCCGCCTGTATGTTTCAATTTGATCCCCCTCGGCATAAATCCGAAATTTCTCACGGATGGCCTCCTCGCCAGCCTTTGACATAAACGCCTTGCCGTCTTTAAAAGTTATTGCTGAGCGGTCTCCCCTCATTCCGGAGAAGCTCTCTGCTATTGCAATAAAATTCTGCAACGGCTCGGCTGCCTCTTCCTCATACTTTTTTCTGATGGCGGGGATTTTTATTCTCCTTAATTCCCTTTCAACATCTGCCTGGTATTGTTCAATAATCGCTGCTCCCTTTCCTCGCAATGATTCCTTTACTGTTTCGGCCGTTGGTGCTATTCCCATTGCCTCCAGGGCTGGCACCAGCTCCGTGTTTATTTTGTTACACAATAGACGTACATCTCGCAAGTCCAAATATGCCTTTTCGGCATTTTCTCTGATTAAAATTCTTGTCGTTTCCATTTTTCTCCTCCGTTTAATAAAGTCTTCCGTTCTGAATGTCGTTTTTGATACGTGCCGTGCCCTCCTTGGCGAGCTCAGCGAACATATCGCCCCCTGGGATCTTCTTTAATAATTCCCTGACTTTTTCACGGCCGATTTTCTTAGCCGTCTCAATAAATTGCATTTGCTCCTCTAATGTTAATCCATCAATTTGTTCCATGTTTTCCATAATAATTTTAATTTTTTGTTAATAAAATGTTGTTTGTGTTGCTAAATGCTTCTTTTACATCGGCCAGCTGCCGACAAATGATATAAACCCCTCCTGATGCCCTTATTTCTGCCTCAC
>MWER01000015.1 GCA_002071175.1 Bacteroidetes bacterium ADurb.Bin037 | reverse complement strand
TTGTTAGATAGTTATTTATTTATTAGGCAATATACGGTTTCTCTTTTTGCGTTTTACCGGGAACGGATACGATGACCATTGTTTTGCAGCCTTCAGGTTAAACAAAAACATGTCCAAATGTAGTAACAATTTTAATACAACCTACTTTGTTTTAATAATTTTTAGGATTAAATGCCAATATGGGGTACAAGGTTTAGGTTTTGATGTTCCGTTGGGTTTACACTGTAACGATGCCCTTTGTTTTTGATTGTTGTTTATACAATTTATTTCTCCCCGGCGCAAGCGGCTGCTCTCCGTGTCCAGACACGTATTGACTTGTTCTTTTAAACACTCCTCTGGCAGAAAGAAAGAAGAATGAAGCTGCCCAAAGACCAGGGCAACAAGTATCTATCCGATACGTTTTGACATTATATATCTGTATGAAATAAAAAATCAAACATTTTTACGGAATGTTTGATTCAAATGATTCTGTAGGCTGTAGGATTCAACAAATAATCAATTCATCCATAACGTGTGCATGTGATCTTACAGTATACAAAACAATTATCACATAACAAAAGTCTAGTATTCCCAATGCAATAGGGGATATTCCCGATGAAAAGAGAGAAACAATCAGGAGGAGAACGGCCAGAACCAGGAGAATAACTGTAAAAATAAACAAGCCCAATGTTGTGTGCTTTTTTGTAACTTTATACAATTCGGATATAATTGTCCATTGAAGGATCAGTCCCAGAACCAGTCCCACAGTTGTTAGTTGAATAGGATACTTTTGGAGGTAAGACTTGAAAAGAAGGATCAGGATGGCCATCAGTACGGCAAATATTCCTATTAAAAAAACATTCCTTAAAATTCGATTGTTATACTCCTTGTTTTTAACTCTATTTACTTTGGTCACTCCCCAAATTATCAAAGCAGCCTCTCCGCCAATAAAGTACATGATAGCCAGCAACATGGTATGACATGTTGGAGACGTAAATAAAAAGACCCCCGTTAATAATCCTATAAGGGCCCCTATCAAAGTATAAAAAATAAGTTGCTTATTGGATACACTCATGAGAACAATATGGATTTTTGAACTGAAACAAAGTTAGTAATTTTTTTAATTCCCCAAAAAAATCTTTACTTTAATCTTCCAAACAGCACAAAACTTGAAATCATAGACCAATGAAAAAGTTTAAACCTTCCATTCCCGATCCCTTAATCCTTGCCCTGGGTCTTACGGGCATCACTTTGATCCTTGCTTTAATATTCGGCACTACACTGCGCCCGGGAGCCGCAGGTCTACTGGATGTGCTTATTTGTTGGACGGAGGGTTTCTGGGATTTGCTGGCTTTTTCCATGCAAATGGTACTCATCCTGCTGCTTGGGTATATGCTGGCTTTGTCCCCCGCCCTGGACCGCCTTTCTTCCCGGCTGAGTATCCTAAGCAGCCATCCTGTACCGGGAACGGTCATTCTTACAATTATTGCGTTGATATTAGGATTGCTCAATTGGGGGCTCGCCTTGGTCTTTGGAGCTATTTTAGTAAAAAAGATCGCTGAGCAGGCTTCACGTTCCCACCGGGCCATCAATTATGCACTTCTGGGCGCTTCAGCTTACGTCTGCATGATGGTTTGGCACGGCGGTCTATCAGGATCAGCTCCGTTATCGGTGGCCGATCAGGGTCACTTTATGATGGACGCCACCGGGATTATCCCTTTGAGCGCGACCATCTTTTCTCCCATGAACCTGGCCGTATCCGGCGCATTGCTGATATCAATTCCCCTGGCATCATGGTTTTTTGCAAAAAAACATCCGGGTCAGGTTCCCGATCTTTTACCGACAGATAATGAATCCTGCAAAAATACACAGTGTGAAAAACACGCTGAAATGCCTATGACCGGAAAACTTCCTGAGGATCTTCCTAATACCAAACGGTCAGTGCTACTACCTGTTTTTGGAGCATTGTTGCTTGCCGGCTTCTTAATCTATACATTTACCGACAGTGATCGCACATTGGGACTGAACCAGATCAACACCATTCTGTTTGCATTGGTCCTTATGGCTTTCCCCAATGCCGACAAGTTAGGAAGTGCCGCTGCAAATGCCGTAAGCAGTACAACAGGCATTATCATTCAATTCCCTCTCTATGCCGGTATCATGGGCATTATGAGATATTCGGGACTGCTGGCGGTTATAACCAATTGGTTTGTTTCCATTTCCACTCCGCAAACCTTGCCCCTGTTCTCTTTTCTAAGTGCATCACTGGTGAACCTGTTCGTTCCCAGCGGCGGCGGGCAATGGGCCGTACAGGGACCTATTTTGATAGAAGCGGCAGGGCTTGTAGGTGTTGACTACGCCAAACAAGTCATGGCACTGGCGTACGGAGACCAGCTAACCAACATGATGCAACCCTTCTGGGCTTTGCCTCTGCTGGGGATCACCGGATTGAAGGCCGGTCAGATCCTGAAGTATTCATTGCCTTTTATGTTGATCGGGGGCACTATTTATTCGCTTGCCTTGATTTTCTTCTGATGTCCGGGATTTACTAAAATCCCAACTCTTCTTCAATAGGGGAAAGCGCTTCCAGTGCCAGGGCTGCAAATTCGTTCAAAGGTATCCCTATTTGCTCACATTCCAGAATGGCATCCCGGTTGACCGAAGCGGCAAAGAGCTTTTCTTTCATACGTTTTGTCACCGATTTGGTCTTGACACTCGATATCTTTTTATCCGGATAGACCAGTGCCACGGCAAAGATCAATCCTGTAACGGTTTCCCCGGCGGCCAGGGCATGCTGAAAAAGGGTGGAGCGTTTCTCCCGGACTGCCTTTTCGTTGTGCAAGCGTATGGCATCCAGGACATCTGCAGGCAAGCCTTCATCTTGCAGCATGGCGGCACCTTCCGGCCCATGCCTTAGTGAATCGCCTCCCGTCTTTTCCACATCAATGTCATGCAAAAGACCGGCCATCCCCCAGGCTTCTTCATTTTCCCCGAACCTACGGGTCAGTGCTTTCATAACGGCTTCGGAAGCAAGACAATGGGCTATCATTTTGGGATTACTCACATGATCATGCAACAGTCTTAAGTAATGGTCTCTCGGTTTCATGTATTAATGTGTCTTTCTGATGAAACATGATTTTTCCCGGCAACTTTGTTTTTACAACAGATTGGGTTGTGTCAAAGATAGTAAAAGCATTGAGAGGTTGAATCTGTCTTTTTTTTTCATACATTTACTATCATAAATCAATTTAATAAACGCAGCATGAAAAATTTGATCATTGCATCTGTTTTACTGGCCCTTCCGTTGTGTATGACCGCACAAACGAATTTCGATTATCTTAAAAGATCCGGAAAGAAAGGCGAATACGTGACCGTTATAAATGTTACATCTTCGGCTATAGAGTACGAAAATTCATACGGCGTAAAAAAATCAATCCCAGTGAATGAAGTGGACTTCCTGGAATACGAGGGCAAAGTGGTTTATTACCAATACAACAAGAATATACATGATGTCTACGACGAGCAGTTGAAAAGGATTTCACGCCGTGATCCGGAAAAACTGCTGGAAAAGGGCGCCCGGGTGTACGTACCTCTGATGTATGGGGAAAGCCGTTGGAATATTATGGGGTGCATCAACACCCGAAAAATGTTGGTTGAAGACCATGATGATTTCTGGAAACTGGTAGAAACCGAATACGAGGCAGAGATCATCCTGTTTTATGTTATAAAATATGACGACGATGAAATGCGTCATTATTATGTCATTGAGACACGTGACGGTGAAACGATCTATAAATCAGATGACGAAGAACTTGAGGGGGGCTGGAGAGCAAACTGGGATGTAAGCCGGGAACATGTTGAGGATCTTCTGGATGACATGATTAATGACATTGACTGATCCTGTATTCCGATTTCACACTACAAGGCACTATCTATTATATTGTGTAAACCTAACAGCCCCATCAAAGCCTAAATCATTGTACCCCATATTGGTATTTAATCCTAAGAATTATTAAAACAAAGTAGGATATACTAAAATTGTTAGTATCTTTAGACGTACTTTTGTTTAACCTGAAGGCTGCAAAACAGTTATCATCGTATCCGTTCCCGGTAAAACGCAAAAAGAGAAACCGTA
>MWER01000014.1 GCA_002071175.1 Bacteroidetes bacterium ADurb.Bin037 | reverse complement strand
TAATAGCCTGATTAATAGCCATTACCTTTCTTTTCCTTTCCCTTGTTTTATCGGTTATGTATCGGCTCCGGGTACACATATAGGCTGATAATTTACAGATTATCAGCCTATATTGTTTACTTAGGTAACCAAAGGGTAGAAAATGTCCTGTTTTTATGGAAGGCTACAAAAGGGGGAAGTTCACATAATCCCTTGTTCTTGGACAGGTAATGACCTACTGTTTTTCTGTCAATCTGTAAATAGCATGATGTTTACCCTGTGAGATATCTTCTATTTAAATACAATATTGATTTATTGTATATAGGCTTGATTATTCCCTGGACGTTAAAATCACCTTTCAAAAATTGTAAATTTTATTGCTGGTATTGAAATATCAGTGACCCGGCCTACATGGGTAAGCGGGAGTCAGAAGAATTATTCATAACTTCGGTCGTTGATTTGATGTTGATGAAGATGCGCAAACAAATTTTACTGTCGGGAGAAGCCTTGCACAAGTATCTTCCCCACAGACCTCCGGTTTTTATGGTTGACAGTTATTACGGAAGGGATCCCAAAGCTTCGCATACGGGATACACTCCCGTGAACGGGTCTTTGTTTTGTGCCGACGGCATATTTATGGAAGAAGGCCTCATTGAACATATGGCACAGTCTGTTGCGCTGGCTGCCGGTATAGAAAGTGTAGAGAAGGGGGAAGGGATCGTTCCCGGCTATGTGGCATCAGTCAGCTCTTTCACTACCTATGGAATGGTAAAGGCAGAAGATTCCCTGTACACGCTAATTACTCCGGTCCACGAGTACCCATCTTTTTCAATCATTCTGGCAAAGACATATATAAAGGAAAAAATGATTGCTAGCGGGGAGATCATGGTCGTAAAATTAAACGGGGCAGGTACATGAGAACGATCCTGGCAGTGTTAGCAGGTTTGTTTTTGATATCTTGCGGGAGTGCGAGCCATATTCTCTGGCGGGACCAGTTGCCCCTTCTCGATACTACCAGGCGTGTGGGCATGTATGATCTCCGTATTTCCTTTATGAACAGGGAAATTGAAGGATTGATGCTGACAACCATGAATTCCGATAACAGGCCAAGGTTTGTGCTGACTTCATATTTTGGCATGTCGGTTTTTGACCTTGAAGGTTCTTCAGATGGTTACCTGGTAAATTATGTAACACCGTTTCTAGACCGTAAAAGAATACTTGATTTGTTGTGGGATGATCTGTCCATGCTCAGGGAACCCAATGTCCGGTCCGGATATGAACCTTTCCGGGATGCAAACGGAAATACCGTGCGTCTCAGGACCGGAAGGGGGATCAGAAGTACCAAGATTGTGGCAGGCAATTATCAAGGTGTTTTTCCGCAAAACATAACAATAGAACATCCACTGCTGAACCTCTTACTTGAACTAACAGTATCACAAAATGCTCAAGGATCTCTTTATTATTGAATCTATAGTGGAGGAAGAAGACGGCGTCTTTCTGGCAACAGCCGGTATCAATGCGGTTCATCCGCTTTTCAAGGGACATTTCCCCCAGGTTCCTGTACTGCCGGGAGTATGTTCTTTATATCTGATAAGAGAATGTACCGGACGTTTTCTCGATAGCCGTTTACGGTATATTTCAATAGATTCATGTAAATTTACTGAAATGGTAAATCCATTGCGAAATGAATTGATCCGGATCTGGGCAAAGACTGATACTTTTTCGGAAGGAATAAAGATCAAAGCCGTTATGCATTATGGGACCCGTCCGGTATTGAAATTACAAGCCGTGGTCAAGGAGATTGACATATGAAAATAAAATCATTACTTATTATTGTTACGCTGTTTTGTACATGTACGGCTCACGCCCAGACACCTGAAGAACAGTTCTACAACCGTCTGGTCCTCGTTTCAAATGATATTGAAAGTGTAAAGGGCGACTTTACACAAATAAAGGAATTCAAGGCTCTTGATGTGAAAGTTATTTCAAAGGGATCATTCAAATATGTCAGGAACGATGAAATACGTTTTGATTATACTGAACCGCGAGTCATGAGCATTGTTGTGGATGGGGCAATCGTAAAGATCATAGCAGGAGAAAAAACCACAACATATCCATTAATAGGACAAAGAAATGCCATGGCTGAAACGGCATTCATCATGGACCATTGTATGAAAGGACATTTACATGATCTCAGAACAGGATATAGCCTTGATTACCAGGATACCGGAAGATACCATAAAGTTACTGTCCGGCACCGCAGGAATATGCCGGACAATGCATTTGAAAGTATAGAACTGCTATTTGACAAGGATAGATATTCCCTTGAGGAAATGGCAATTAATGAAAGATCAGGATATGTGACTACTTATACTTTTACCGGAATGACTGTGGGTTTTATACGGTAAATTTCCTTTGCCAAAAAGTATTATATTTGAATTAAATTTACGCTATTATGAAGGTAAATGAGGTCCCCCAGGAAGATGGTTTTTATCAGCCGGACAGCACTGTACTATTAAGGGATCGTAATTTTGCACTGGACGAAAACGGAAAATTCACGGAAGTTCCAAGTGCAGGTTGGGGACCAAAGAACGATGCTATAAAATTTACCTGGAAAAACAGGATGGAAGAAGCGGAGGAGATCCGCCGACAGGTAATAGCCGGTAAATCAAGTCCCTTGGCATACCACATGATCAAATTACAGATGACACCTCCTATTCTTTCCGGTTATACGGGTATATCCAAACGTAAGATTAAAAAATTCTGCAAACCAAAACACTTTGCATCAATCGGGCAAGGGGAACTTGACAGTTTAGCCGACGCATTTGGTATAAGTGTTGAAGAACTCACCTCTATAGATTGAATATGGAAATCAATTTTGAACACAGACACGCCGCCCATTGTGAAAACGGTGTAATAAGAAATTTACTGAACTTTTACGGCGTGAAACTGAGTGAGCCAATGATCCTGGGATTGGGTTCCGGGATTTTCTTTTCCCACATGCCCTTTTACAAAATGCAGGGAATGCCCCTGACATCTTTTAGACCTTTTCACGGAAGAATTTTAAAGCGGGTCACCAAAACGCTTGGCATTGAAGTGCAAGAGTATAAATTCAAGGATCCTGATAAGGCAATGGAGAAACTTGACGAAATACTGTTCAAGCAAATCCCTGTGGGATTGCGTGTAGGGGTATATAGGCTGGCGTATTTTCCCAAGGAGTACCGGATCCATTTCAATGGCCATAATCTTTGTGTAATAGGCAAGGAAGGGGATGAATATATCATTTCGGATCCTATTGGCATGAATAAGAACAGGCTGTCTGCCACTGACCTGAAGAAAGTGAGGTATGCCAAGGGAACAAATTCCCCTAAAGGACACATGTACTATATAAAAAGCATGGAGCATTACAGACCGATTACGGCGGAAATGATAGAAAAGGCGACGCTTAAGACATGTTCCGATATGTTGGATATCCCTCTTCCTATGTTCGGCGCAAAGGGGATCGCTTATTTGGCAGGGAGGGTGAGAAAGTGGGAAAAACTGTATGGAAAAACAGATGCGGCACTCAATCTGGCCCAGGTGATACGGATGTTGGAAGAGATTGGAACAGGAGGTGCCGGGTTCCGATTCATGTATGCGGCATTTTTACAGGAAGCCGGTGAGTTTTTAAAAAGGCCGGAATGGAACGAATTATCCATGGAACTTAGCCAAGTTGGTGACCTATGGAGGGATTTTTCTTACAACGCCGCCCGTTTTTTTAAGCAGCGCGAGGGAGCTTTATCGTACAATGATCTGGCCAATAAATTGGATGTGATCTCTGCCCGCGAAACGGATGTTTTTTTACGACTTAAAAACTCGATTGAGCGTGGAAAATAAATTTATCATAGAGACGGTAGATCTTAAAAAGACGTATAAAGGTAAATTACATCCCACGCTGAACGGATTAAACCTGCGGATCCCCTATGGCTCTTTGTTTGGCCTGCTTGCTCCCAACGGTGCCGGCAAAACTACAGCAATCAATGTAATATGCGGACTGCGTAAGTATGACAGCGGGAAAGTGTTTATTGAAGGGTATGATTTATCCCGTGACCTGAAAGCCATCAAGCCCCTGTTGGGCCTCGTACCGCAGGACATTGCGCTTTATCCCACGCTGACTGCTTACGAAAATCTGAAAATATTTGGCGGGCTTTACGGAATTGAAAAGCCGTTACTGGAAAAACGCATTGATCAGCTACTTGAACTGTTTGACCTGTCGGCCAGCCGCAATTCCTATATCAACCGTTTTTCAGGTGGAATGAAGCGGAGGGTAAACATGGTCGCCGGCATGCTGCATGCTCCCGGGATATTGATCCTGGATGAACCGACTGTAGGTGTAGATGCACAATCAAGGATGATGATCCTTGAAAAACTGATTGAGATCAATCGCGCCGGGACAACCATCCTCTTTATTTCGCATTACCTGGAAGAAGCCGAACATATTTGCACCGAAGTAGCGTTCATGGATAACGGAACGATCATTTGCCAGGGGCATCCCGGTGACCTGATAGATGCACATAAACCTTGTGGCAGCTTGGAATCCATATACCTGAAGCTGACTGGAAAAAGGATGAGGGATACCCAATGAAAAAGTTCAGATATCTGTTATACAAGGATTATTTACTGTTGCGTAGAGATGTAGCGGGATTGATGCTTATGTTCCTGATGCCGTCCGTTCTGGTAATCTTAATGACTTTGTTGCAGCAAAGCACGTTTCATGCCATTACCGATGCCTCTGTCCCTCTTTTACTCGTTAATAACGACCAGGGAGAACTGGGGAGAACGATCGATAAGGAATTGGGGTCTTCCGGGATTTTTCGCGTTGACAGGCAAATAAACGGGAAAACCCTTTCACTGGAGGAATTGGAAAAAGAGGTGGCATCGAGCCGTTATACCCTGGGGATCTATATACCCGAAAACACTACAATTGGCATACAAAGAAATGTGGCCAGGTATGTTCTGGCGGCTTTTAGCGGAGAGGAAGTGCTTCCTTTGCTGGACAGTGTAGGCTTTACCATATTTGTAGACCCTACGGCAAAGGCCTCTTTCTATACGGCCATCATGAGCACATTGAAAGAAAGAACGCAGAAGATAGAATTCGAATATATCCTAAAAGAGATCTCAAGGCAAGTCAAGGAGATCAGTCCCATACCCATATCGACAGAAGGTATTTCCGGTCAACAGGTGTATATAGATATTCGGGATGCCCGTCTGAAAGGAAAGAATATGATTCCCACTCCTGTACAGCACAATGTGCCGGCCTGGTCCCTTTTTGCCGTTTTCTTTATTGTGATATCTCTTTCGGGAAGCATTATCCGGGAACGTCAGGACGGAAGTTTTTTCCGGCTCCTGACTATGCCTTGTTCCTATACTGACTATTTGTTGAGCAAGGCCATTGTGTTTACCGTTGTGGCCCTTATCCAGTTTGCTTTAATATTCCTGATAGGAGTGTTTATTTGCCCCCTTTTGGGACTGGACTCACTACATTTAGGAAGTTCTCCGTTTGCCCTGGTAGTATTGACCTTCTCATCGGCTGTTGCGGCTATCGGTTACGGTGTTGCTATCGGGAATATAGCCGACACATACCATCAGTCTTCCGTTTTCGGGGCTATCTCCATTGTGATCATGGCTGCCATTGGAGGGGTATGGATCCCGACCTATATCATGTCCGAACCCATGAAAAAAATAGGCATGTTTTCACCTATGCGTTGGGGGCTTTCCGGCTTTATGGAGGTTTTTCTTCAGGATGCCGGGCTAAAGGCTGTTCTTCCCGAAAGCGGTATGATGTTACTTTTTGGCATAGTGTGTTTTGCAATAGCCGTTACATTCAATTACCGCCGTAGACTGGACGTTTGAAGCCGTTTCTTCCCATGGCAGCGGCAGCTCCTTGTGATCTTACGGAATTGTAGTAAAAACTGCCCTGGTAAGGATATCCAATGTAGTTGATTATAAATAAATCATTGTCTCTTTCAAGTGGTGGAATCCGGGTCTAAAAAGCCAAACACTTTTGTTCAGAAACTGTCGGCAAATTCTGTTACCAGTTTGAACAACGGCAGGTAACGGTTAGTGAATATATGTTGGTAATCGTCCAGGGGCGTGTGATAAACGGAAGAAGCGTCCCCATCTACCATTATATACAGTGCAGGAACTTGCTTCATGGCAAAAGGATAATGATCGCTATCGTTTGATAAAGGATGTTGTTCAATGGTTCCAAAAAGATTTAACCTGTCATTTATCTCCCGGAAACGCAGCAGATTCTCCTCTCCTTCCGGCCCGGTTTCCACAAACAGGCGGTCCCCGTTGTCAGCGACCATATCCAGATTGATCACCTGATAAATCCTGTCAAGGGGTATTACCGGGTTGTCAGTGTAATACTCAGATCCCAAAAGGTTAATCTCTTCGGCAGCAAAAGCAATGAAAATGTATGTCAGATCCGGTCTGTTCTCAGGTTGGGCGTAGTATTCGGCCAGGGTCAGGAGGAAAGCTACTCCTGAAGCGTTATCATTGGCACCGGGATAAAAAACGTCCTTGCCAAAATGTCCCAGGTGATCATAATGGGCAACAAAAATGATGCAGGAATCTGCCCGTCCTTTACCTGGGATGTGGGCTATTACGTTGGAAGATTCATAGTTTTTTATCATCCTGCTTTCAATACGCACAGAGATTTCTTTGGCGTTATCCGGGAATGTGGAACTTGTCCAGATAACCGGTATGGGTTGTAAAGAACCGCTCCGGGATCTGAAGAAAGGAGGGCGCTCTTTTCGGATCATGATCAGCCCTGCAACAGGCATTTTATAAAGACTTTCGGGGGCTATTCCCATGTATTTATATACCAGGTCAAACTGCAATACTATGTATGTATTCCTGAAGTCTCCTTTTTCCAGCATTGGCAACAACCGTTCAGGATCATGATCCTTTTCTTCTATATATACCAGCGGGAAGGTTCCTTTCTGTGACGGAGAAAATTCTCTTACTATAAAATCATTGCCCGGTTGCAACTCCATTCCATCCACGGACATTTCCACTCTTTTATGGAAAACGTTTACATTGTATAGGAACGGTTGCAGATAGCCGTCATTGACCGAAGGTTCCAGGCCCTTTATCTTTTTAAATTCACCGGCAATGTATTTTGCCGCTTTTAAGTCTCCCCGTTTATAATTGGCACGGCCTTCGTATTTTTTAGAAGACAATTCCTCAATTACACTCTTGTAATACGTAATGTTTTGTGCCTGTACTATCGAAAAAGACATCAGAAGCAGGCACGATAGGATGATATTTTTATGTTTCATGGCAACAAAGATATATCTTTGTCGCTTATTTATGATCCATTCCATATTTTTTGACATTGACGGCACTCTGGTAAGTTTCCGGACCCATACGGTTCCCCCTTCCGCAGCACAGTCCATCAGGGAATGCCAGGCCAGGGGGATCCGAATATTTCTTTGTACCGGCAGACCGAAGATCCTGGTCCAGGATTTTTCCCTTCCACAATTCGGGAGTCTGTCTTTTGACGGATTAATTGCCCAAAACGGCTGTTATTGTGCAACGGGCGACGGACAGGTTATACATCAAAGCATCATAGACCCGCGTGATATCCGCGCTTTGGTCAATTATCTGAACGATCACGAACCTTTTCCCGTTTCACTGATGACAAGCACCAGGGTCTATATTAACTATATTGACCGGAAAGTGGAAAACCTGGCTTCATTCCTGGGCGTTGGACTTCCTCAGATAAGACCTCTTGAAACGGTCTGCGAGGATGTGATGCAGGTAAACATCTATGGAGACATCCAATTGGAAGCCAAAGTCATGAAGGAAGTATTCACCCGCTGTGAATCCAGCAGGTGGCACCCGGACTTTGCCGATGTAACGCCCCAGGGGAACAGTAAAAGGACAGGTATAGAGAAGATCCTTCAACATTACGGTCTTGAACGGAAAGGGACCATGGCTTTTGGTGACGGAGGAAACGACATTCCCATGCTCGAATATGTTGAGGTTGGAGTTGCCATGGGGAATGCCCATGATCCCCGGGTGGCGGAGGCAGCCGATCATGTGGCTCCACCATTGGATGATGACGGTATAGCAAGGTTTTTAAATTCCTTTTTTCTACATTTGTGACTATGAAACATTTGGCAATGATCGTACTGGCGATGACAATTTTCGCCTGTACGGAAAAACATATCCGGACAATATCTCCGGAAGCTGACGATGTTATAGACCGCTTACAACAGGCAGCCGGTGACAACCGATTCTTTTTCGGGCAGGAAGATTTTCCTTTTTACGGCTATTCCTGGGAATATGAGGACGGTCGGGGGGATGTCAAGGAAGTATGCGGAAGCCATCCTGCAGTTCTGGGGACTGATCTGGGGCATCTGGAACTCGGGGACGATAAAAATCTTGACGGGGTCCCGTTTGATGTCATGCGTCAGGCCATTATTGATCATTATAAGGCCGGTGGTATCGTAACGATCAGCTGGCATGCCCGGAACCCGGTAACTTCTTCCGACGCTTGGGATGTTTCGGATAATACGGTTGTTTCATCTATCCTTGAAGGAGGATCACATCACCGGTTGTTCCTGGGTTGGTTGGAGAGGGTGGCTGTTTTTTTGGAATCCCTGAAACTGGAAGACGGAACCCGGATCCCGGTGATCTTCCGTCCCTGGCATGAACATACCGGTTCCTGGTTCTGGTGGGGAAGAAAACTTTGTTCCAATGAGGAGTATATTGCATTGTGGAAGATGACCGTGCATTTCATGAGAGAGCGCTCTTTGGACAATTTGATTATGGCTTTTTCACCCAACTACGGAGGTTTGACCCGTAATATGTATATGGAACGGTATCCGGGAGACGATTATATAGATCTGCTGGGTTTGGATGCATACGGTGACGGGCAGGAGTTTATGGATATTCTGCGCAACGAACTGAACATGGTCGCTCAATTGGGTAAGGAACATAATAAACCCATTGCACTGACCGAGTGCGGAATGGGAGGCTTGGGCAATTCCAAATGGTTCACACAGATATTGCTGAAAGCCGTAGAAGGACTTCCCGTAACATATGCACTGGTTTGGCGTAATGCCCCGGGTTACCTTATGCCTATGCACATTTTTGCTCCATATCCCGGACATCCTTCGGCTGCGGATTTCATAGATTTTTTCCACAATCCCCGCACTTTGTTCCTCAACGAGATCTGATTTATACGGCTCAGGAGAATTATTGCATAACCTCTCTGATCTCTTCGGGTGTAACAGGTAAGCGTTTACTGCCTAACAGCCGATGTCCGTAGGGAGTGATCAAGACATCGTCTTCAATGCGGATTCCGCCAAAATCGTAAAGGGAACTGCATTTATCAAAATTAATAAAGGCAGCGTTATGTCCTTTGTCTTTCCACATTTCCAGTAAAGCAGGGATCACATAGAATCCCGGTTCTACGGTCATTACGTTTCCCGGTTGCAGAACACGCGCCATTCTCAAAGACTTAAGTCCAAACTGGGTACTCCTGGTAACTGTGTCGTCGTATCCCACGTATTGTTCTCCCAGATCCTCCATGTCATGGACGTCCAATCCCATGTTGTGTCCCAGCCCGGTGGGGAAAAACGCAGCATGTGCACCTGCCGCAACGGCCTCTGCTGTGTCCCCCTTCATAAGACCTATGTCTTTTAAGCCCTCTGTAATGATACGGGCAGCTGTAAGGTGTACGTCCTTAAATGAGATCCCCGGAGCGCACATACCTATGCAATGGTTGTTGGCTTTGAGTACCAGTTCATACAGATCCTTACTTATTCCCCTGAAAGTACCTCCCACGGGAATTGTGCGTGTAAAATCGCTGCAATAATGGCTTTGTAGTTCCGCTCCGGCATCTATGAGCAACAGCCGTCCTTCCTTCAGGACCTGGTGGTGGGAATGTCCGTGCATTACTTCTCCGTTCTGTGTAAGGATGATCGGGAATGAAGGCATATATCCTCCACTTACGGCAATACCTTCCATGATTCCGGCCAGTTCCTGTTCCACCATACCTGGCTTTGCCAGCTTCATGGCCGTATAATGCATGGCATAACCAAGATCACACGCCTTGTCTATTTGTTCTATTTCTTCCGGTTGTTTGATCATACGCATGGCAACGATGGCACGTATAAGTTCTTCCGAAGCTTTTCCCTTCTGCTCGTTTGGATGGATCTCCAACATATCCATCAACTCTATCATGTTGTCACTTCTGTAAGGGGGAAGAAAGTGAATGTTGCGTCCCTTTTTCTTTTCCCCTGAAATATATGTAGCCAGGGCTCCGCGCGGATTTGTATGTGAAATACCTATTCTTTGCGCCTTCTCCTTTACGCTGGGGAGCGGTCCGGTCCAGACAATGTCATCAATACCGACATCATCTCCGAACAAGACCTCTTTTCCTGTCTCAAAGTCTATGATTGCAGCCAGGTCGGGTTCGTCCAGACCAAAAAAGTACAGAAAAGTGCTGTCTTGTCTGAAATGGTACGTATTAGCTGGGTAATTACAGGGAGCTTCATGATTTCCCATGAACAGGCCTATCCCTTTGTTCAGTTTTGATTTTAATGCCTGACGACGTTGTGTGTAGATCTCTTTAGAAAACATAACGGTTGTATTTTTCTCAAAGATAGCAAAAAGTCATGTACCTTTGCCGCATGTTACCTACTTCACGCAAGGAATTGGACAGCCTGGAATACGCAAATGTGGATGTCATTCTTTTTTCGGGAGATGCCTATGTAGACCATCCCTCTTTTGGTCCTGCTGTTATCGGCAGGGTACTTGAAGCACAGGGATACCGGGTGGCCGTCGTTCCCCAGCCCAACTGGCGGGATGACCTGAGAGATTTTAAGAAACTGGGAGTCCCCCGTCTCTTTTTTGGAGTTACGGCCGGGAATATGGATTCCATGGTAAACCATTATACGGCAGCCAAACGGCTACGGAGCAACGACGCCTATACCCCGGAAGGCCGGGCCGGAATGAGACCCGATTATGCCGTTACGGTCTATAGCAGGATACTTAAAAAACTGTATCCTCACGTACCTGTAGTCATCGGTGGGATTGAAGCTTCTCTTCGCAGGCTGTCACATTACGATTATTGGTCAGATTCGCTCAAACCTTCCGTCCTGGTAGAATCAGGTGCAGACTACCTGGTATATGGAATGGGGGAACGTCCCATCATTGAGTTGGCTCAAAAGCTAAGGGAACGTGCCGCTTTAAGTGAGATCCGTAAAACACCCCAGATAGCCTTTTTGGTCAACAGTGCAGCTGAAGCGGGTGACACCCGGAATATGATATTTCTTCCCTCCCATGCTTCGTGCCGCCGGAGCAGGAAGGTATTTGCAGAACATTTCAGGATCTTTGAACAGCAGGCCAATGTATCTGATCCTCCCGTACTGGCAGAGCCTCTCAACGATACGGCAGGCAAAACGGTTATTGTGAACCCCCCGTTCCCCCTGATGACTACCGGCATGATAGATGCTATTTATGACCTTCCGTTTACCTATCGGGCGCATCCCCGTTATAAGGGAAAAAGAATTCCGGCCCTGGATATGATCAGGTTTTCCATATGTATTCACAGGGGATGTTTCGGAGGATGCAGTTTTTGTACCATTGCCGCTCACCAGGGAAAAAAGATCACTTCGCGTTCACAGGGATCGGTCCTCAAAGAAGTATCCAGGCTTACTGCAATGGAGGAATTCAGGGGACATGTGACAGACCTGGGAGGTCCGACGGCCAATATGTACAACATGCAGGGGAGGAACCGAAAGATGTGTGATGCGTGTCACAGGACATCCTGCCTGTTTCCGGCCGTCTGTAAAAACCTGAACACATCCCATAGACCGTTACTGGAACTGTACGAAGCGGTAAGGAATATGCCCGGGGTAAAAAAAGTCACAATAGGGAGCGGTATCCGTTACGATCTTTTTTTGAATGAAAAAGGATTTTTGAATGATGAAGGGAAGCGGTTTTTCTTCGATTTGTTGAGGTACCACGTTTCGGGACGCCTGAAAGTAGCTCCCGAACATACACAGGATCATGTGCTCGAATTTATGCACAAGCCTTCTTTTGAACTATACCGTGTCCTGTCAGAAGCATTCCACCGTGAAAATACTGCTCAGGCTTTAAAACGGCAACTTGTCCCATATTTTATTTCGTCGCATCCGGGGTGTACACAGCATGATATGTCTGTATTGGCCGCCAAATTCAAAAAAGACAGGATCCGGGTAGAGCAGGTACAGGATTTTACGCCTACTCCTATGACCAAATCTTCGGTCATGTATTATACCGGTCTTGTGCCGGAAACCGGAAAAAAGGTTTTTGTAGAACGGGACCTACAAAAAAAAGCCCTCCAGAAGGAGAGCTTTTTTCAAAAGTAAAGTTTCATTCTAATAGCCCGGATTCTGTTGTGAACGAATGGCTTCGTTTGCATTCATCTCATCTATCGATATGGGCAGAATGGTCTTGTGGAATGTCCTGTCTATGGTCTTTTCACGGTGCGTGATCACTACCATAGGATAAATAAAGTCATCGTTAAAGGTTATGGTCTTGTTCAGACGCATCATATCAAAGAAACGATGTCCTTCTGCGAACAATTCCTTACTTCTTTCGTTCAGGATCATATCCACTGTAATGTTCGCTGCGGTTGCCTCAGCCAGGTTGGGAGAGCGTTTGCGGATGGCTTGCAGATATGTGGCGGCCTTTTCCTTGTTACCGGAACCCAAAGCGGCTTCTGCAGCTATCAAATATACTTCAGACAGACGGATCACTTTGATGTTCACAGCTGTTGGGGATCCTTTTCCGTCTCCTTCAAAAGTGGTGCTTCCGCTATATTTGTAGCAAGAACCATAACGGTACACGCCCGTGTCTCTATAGGATTCATCATAGTCCATAACACCCCAGCGCACATCATCGGGATCCTGGTTCATCCGTTCGAGCCAGTAATCACTGGCCATGAACCACCCCATGGCGGAGGTAGAACCGTGACCGTGACGACGCAGGTAAAAACTCAATGATCCGGACCCAAGGTCGGATTCTCCTTGAAGTATGGCCAGCTCAAATATAGATTCGGTATTGAACTGGGCAGTCCATGAGCGAACCCAATTGTCGTTGGTGTACAGGGTATATACTTTTGAGTTGATCACAGTTTCGGCAGCCGCAAGGGCAGCACTGTAATTTTCCATATACAGATGGACACGGGCCTGAATGGCCATGTTGGCATAATAGTTTATATACCCGTTGGTCTTTTTCTTTTCCAAAAGCGGTGCTCCATCCGTAAGGTCCTTTAATATCTGGGCATAAACCTGTTCTACGGTAGCCCTTGTGGGTTGTGCTGATGCATCCAGGGGTTCCAGCGTAAGCGGAACACCCAAAGCCGTTTTATCCATGTTGTAGGGTTTGCCATACAGGCGGACTAGGTCAAAATACATCAGGGCACGGAGGGTAAGAGCCTGTCCCTTGTAAATAAGCAGGGTATTTGTGGAGCTGCCTTCTGCCTCGATCTTTTCAATGTTGACAAGCAGGTTGTTCACCTGTGCCAGGCAGTGGTAGATCTGGATCCAATATCCCGAATAAGCGTTAGAGGACGGGGAATGATTGAACGTATACAAAGCGTCCAGACCTCTTCCTTGTGAACGCAGGGCAAAATCACCTCCCTTGGCATCGCCGTACATAATGAAGTTGCGTCCATAATAACTGTAGGATGTCATCTTACTCATAATGCCATTCATGATTACTTTGGCATCGGCTGCGGTGGTAATGGATGTTTCGGCTGCGGCAGAATTACTGGGTTTGACGTCCAAGAATCCTTCACAAGATACGGTCAGAACAACGCAAATTGCTGCTAGTAATATATTTATCTTTTTCATAGTGTTGTTCAGTTAATCGTTAAAAACTAAATTCCAGACCGAAGGTGAAAGTTTTACCCAATGGGATTTCCCATCCCCTGGATCCATATTCGTTCACTTCGGGGTCATATTCCTTATGAGCTGCAAGTGTCCACAAGTTAGAGCCGTTGAAGAAAATTCTGGCATTCTGGATGCTGATCTTACTTGTCCAGGCACGGGGCAGGTTGTAAGCAACAGATAAACTTTTCAGTCTTAAGTAATCAGCCGGATTCATATGACGGCTACTCTTCTGATTTACGTCTTCCATGTCGATGGCTATACGCTGGGCATATTTTGCCGTTTTATTTTCAGGTGTCCAGCGATTGTCATAGCAATACTTTGACATGATACGTTCCCAGTAATAACCGTCGTCATTTACGTCACGGCCAACGGCATTGTACGTATATCCGCCGATCTTGTAAACAAAGTTTAAGGCAACGGTCAACCCTTTCCAGGTTAAATCGGTGGTAAAACCGCCAAAGAAGTCGGGATGGGCATCACCCAGGATTATTTCATTTGCCTTTGAATAGCTGTACGTAGCGGGACGACCGTCAACGGTCAGATCCGGTTGCTTATCGTTATTCAGGAACCAGACATTCTTTCCGGTCTCATCTTCGACTCCGGCCCACTCACGACCGTAAAGGGCCAGGGTGGATTCTCCTTCGCGGTAAATGAATTTGGCACGGGCATCTCCTCCTGTGGGATCATACCAGATGATATCCTGGCCGTCATAAAGCTTGGTAACGGTGGAACGGATCCATGATCCGGTCAGACCGGCACTCCAGCGAAGATTGTTCGTACGGATGATATCACCGCTCAATTCAATTTCCACCCCATGGTTGTTGATCTCACCGATATTCCTAAGGGTGGAACTGAACCCGGTAACGGTGGAAATGGGAACGCTTTGCAACAGGTCTTTAGAATCCCTGTTAAAGTATTCCACGGTACCGTTCAAACGGTTGTTAAACAATCCAAACTCCAGGGCTGCATTCCATGTATAACTGGTTTCCCAGGACAGGTTGGCATCTGCAATATTGGCGACACCGCCACCCGGATCTTCCATATACTTGTTATTATAGGAAGTAAGGGCACGCCAGCCGTAATTAGATGAAGGAAGTGTCCCGTTTACGCCGTAAGATGCTCTAAGGCGCAGATTACTGATCTGGCGGATATTCTTCATGAATGATTCATTGCTGATCCTCCACGATCCGGCAACCGACCAGAAGTTCCCCCAGCGGGTGTTGGAACCCAGGCGGGAGGATCCGTCACGCCGGAATGAGCCTGACACGTAATAACGTCCGTCATAACTGTATTCGGCACGTGAAAGAAGCGACAGTATGGTGTTACCCCAGAAATAGGCATTGGCATCCAAAACCCCTGCAGTGGCAACGGTATGCAGGGCACTGGTAGGCAGGTTGGTACCGGAAGAACGTTGGAAATCGGTCTTGTTTTCTTCCGCTTCCCATCCCACGAGTAAATTGACTACGTGTTTGTCAGCAAATTCCTTATCATAGTTCAATGTAGTAGATGATACGATCTTCTGGAAATTGGTGAACATTTCGTGGACCTGACCTTTCACACTGGAAGCGATAAAGTGGTTGGCACTGTAGTAGAGATGGTCCCTTGTCTGTGTGTTGTCAAACGAGAGGACTGATTTCAATACCAGTTCCGGCATGAATTTTACGGTCAGGGTCTCGTTTGCCGAAAGACGCAAAACGTTGGATTCGTTTTCCCATTCATTGTTGTAATAAACATGGTTATAGGCATAACTGCCGAAACGTGCTGTCCAGGGGTTACCTGTCTTATAATCGGTAGGCCAGTACAAGGGCCACAACAGGTTCCTGGATTGCATGAAGTAGTTGGATCCGGTGCTGCGGGTGTCGTTGAATCCGTGCTGCACGTTCTTGGCAATGTTTACATTGGTGGAGAACTCAATGAGTTTGCCTACCTTTTGGTTAACGTTCACCCGGCCTGCAATACGACTGAAATCGTTGATAATGCTGCGTCCCTGTTCTTTTGTATAAGACAGGGATGAATAATAACTAGTCCTTTCGCTGGCTCCGCTGACAGACAGGTCGTATGTCTGGTATATAGCGGTGCGGAACAACACATCATCCCAGTTGTGGTACTTACCTTCCCTGTTTTCAATACCGTCTTCCATTCCCAGTATCTTAAGGGATTTGACCGTATTGTCATCAGCAGTAAAGCGGTAACCGTGTTTGTTAAAACGTTTGTTTAACTGGGCAAGAGCAGAAGTACTGGAGGCAGCATCCGTTTTGCCTTCATATTTTCCGGCGTTCCAGAAGTTTTCATAATACAGTTCAACTTGTTCCTCGGGGCTTGCAATGTCAAAGTTGACAGTGGCGAACGAGGGAGTAATCCCCACGGATGCCTTGAAATTAACAACAGGTCTTCCCAGACGTCCGGTTTTGGTCGTTACCAGGATGACCCCGTTGGCGGCGCGAGAACCGTAAAGGGCGGAGGCAGCGGCGTCTTTAAGGACAGTGATCGATTCTATATCCTGAGGATTAAGCGTGCTCATCACGTTATTGGTGGCATAGATATAACCGCTCATTTGTCCGGTGCTTCCCGAGACTACGGGAACCCCGTCTATAACATAAAGCGGTTCGTTGGAAGCATTCATGGATCCAATACCGCGTACACGAATGCTCGAAACGGCACCGGCCTGTCCCGAAGTGGTAGTGATCTGCATACCGGCTACTTTCCCGTTTAGGGCATTTTCGAAAGAAAGGGTGGGGACGTCCTTGATGTCTTCAGCTTTGACCACAGAAGCAGCTCCCGTATAGGTTCCTTTTCTTGCCGTGCCATAAGCTACCACCATGACTTCCTCTAGGGCAAGTGCATCCGGCGTCATCGTTACATTCACCACATTCCTTCCGGCTACAGGTACCT
This sequence comes from Bacteroidetes bacterium ADurb.Bin037, assembly GCA_002071175.1. Classification (GTDB taxonomy): domain Bacteria; phylum Bacteroidota; class Bacteroidia; order Bacteroidales; family UBA932; genus DMER64. The sequence goes on along the minus strand of MWER01000014.1, from coordinate 7,092 downwards.
CTATGGTAGTGTAACCGACATAAGAAAATAGAAGTACTGCATTGGCCGGGCATCGTTCGATCACAAAATTCCCGTCAATGTCAGTGTTCGTTCCCAGTCCTCTTTCTCCCTGGATCAGAATGGTCACAAAAGGGAGAGGAGAACCGTCTTCTGAAGATGTTACCTTACCGGTAACCCTTGATTGTGCAAGAGCAGACATTGAAATCAATGCCGCCAGCACAAATAATAGAGATTTCTTCATGAATTTTCGGATTTAGGGTTAACAAAAAATTTCAACAAAGAAACAAAGTTAATAAACTAAAATCATTTTCACAAGGGTCTGTAATAAGGGTAAGGCTTTTAAATTCTCATAAAATAGGGTAATTTTGTTGCAGAATAAAAAAACGTTTTATGCACGTACATATCGTCTCTCCCTCTCCTATTGGAACAGATGAATTGAAAAAGGTCATTGCCGGGGAAACCCGTTTGGAATTATCCGAAGAATCGCGGCAGCGAATACGTTTATGCCGTGAATATCTTGATAACAAGATATGCCGTTCGGGAGACCTGGTATATGGGGTCAACACCGGATTCGGTGCATTGCACAATGTGGCGGTGGGCAACAGGGAACTGGAGCAACTACAGAAAAACCTTGTCATGTCCCATGCATGCGGTATAGGTCCGGAAGTACCCCAACAGATCGTGCGGCTCATGCTGTTTCTTAAAATACGCTCTCTTTCCTACGGGTATTCCGGAGTGCAACTTAAAACAGTGGAACGGTTGATAGACTTTTTCAACAACGGGGTTTACCCGGTAGTTTACGAACAGGGTTCGCTTGGCGCTTCGGGAGATCTGGCTCCGTTGGCACATCTGGCACTGCCCCTGATAGGGATGGGGGAGGTTGAGTTCGGTGGCCGGCGTATGTCAAGCCTGGAACTGAACCGGCAGATGGGATGGGATCCGATAAACCTGCAATCCAAGGAAGGACTGGCTCTGCTAAACGGAACCCAGTTCATGTGTGCCTATGGCCTTTGGTGCTTGGTAGAGGCGCAAAGACTTTCCATGCAGGCAGACATGATATGTGCCCTCTCTCTTGATGCATACGATGGGAAGCCGGATCCTTTTACAGAGGAAGTCCACCAAATACGACCTCATGCCGGACAGGCCAAGACTGCCGGTGCCATCAGTGCGTATTTGAAAGGGAGTGAATTGATTTCCAGGTATAAGGAACACGTACAGGACCCGTATTCTTTCCGTTGTACACCGCAGGTGCACGGAGCCACAAAAGATTGTATTGAATACGTGGCACAAGTCCTTACCAACGAAATGAATGCAGCTACGGACAATCCCACTATTTTCCCGGACCTGGACAAGATTGTCTCTGCAGGGAATTTCCATGGGCAGCCGTTGGCGTTGGCACTTGATTTCCTCTCTATTGCCGTTGCTGAACTGGGAAGTATATCGGAGCGCAGAATCAATCAACTGGTTTTGGGCAAAAGGGGACTTCCGCCGTTTTTGGTTGCCAGGCCCGGGCTGAACAGCGGCTTTATGATCCCTCAATATACGGCGGCATCCATAGTCAGTCAAAACAAACAGCTCTGTACGCCATCCTGTGTAGATTCCATTGATTCTTCGCAGGCGCAGGAAGACCATGTGAGCATGGGGGCCAATTCCGCATTGAAGTGCTACCGTGTCATGGACAACGTACAAAGGATTCTGGCCATTGAATTGTTCAATGCGGCTCAGGCAATCGAATTCCGAAAACCGGCACGTACTTCTCCCTTTTTGGAAAGACTTGTTGCCTCATTCCGCAAACATGTGCCTTTTATTGAAGATGATACGCTTATGTATCCCTATATACATAAAGCAGAAAGCTTTTTGAAAAATGAATGGTATACTGATTGAGAATATCAAACAACTGGTACAGGTGAGGAAAACCGATCCCGGGAAAACTTCATCTTTTTGTCGGGGAAAAGACATGAGTCGCCTTCCTTATATTGATAATGCATGGCTGTTTATCCGGGATGGGGTCATAGACGGTTTCGGTCCCATGGACAGTTGTCCCTATACGGAAGATATTCCCCTGGGCACGAAGATTATTGACGCCACCGGCAAATGCGTCTTTCCTTCTTTTTGCGATTGTCATACGCATCTGGTTTATGCAGGTAGCAGGGAAAAAGAATTTGCGGACAAGATACGCGGTCTCTCTTACCGCGAGATCGCCGCACGCGGGGGAGGCATCCTGAATTCGGCGGCGTTGCTTCACCAGACATCAGAAGATGCACTCTTTGAACAAAGCCTGGTCCGGGTACGGGAGCTGATCCGTTTTGGGACGGGAGCCGTAGAGATAAAAAGCGGGTATGGCCTGACAGTGGAGGATGAATTGAAGATGTTGCGTGTGATCCGCCGTATTGGAGAAGAAACCCCCTTGACGGTCAAGGCTACTTTTATGGGGGCGCATGCCGTTCCGGCCCAATATAAGGGAAGACAGTCGGAATATGTAGATCTGGTCATTGACCGGATGATCCCCATGGTGGCTGCCGAAAACCTGGCACAATACGTGGATGTTTTTTGTGAAACGGGCTTTTTTACGGTAGAAGATACGGAAAGGATATTTACGGCTGCCCTTAAATACGGGCTCAGACCCAGGGTTCATGCCAACCAAATGGATTTTTCCGGTGGTGTGCAGACGGGGGTGGCATACGGGGCCATATCCGTAGACCATCTGGAGCATACCGGCCCTGATGAATGGGAAGCCCTGGCCGGATCTGACACCATGCCGGTACTGTTGCCCGGATCTACGTTCTTCCTTAAAATGGATTATGCTCCCGCCAGGGAGATGATAGATCGCGGACTTCCGGTTGCACTGGCCTCCAATTACAATCCCGGTTCTTGTCCTGCGGGGAATCTGCAGTTTATGATGACACTGGCCTGTCTGAAAATGAAAATGACCCCGGAAGAAGCCATCAATGCCGCCACGATAAACGGATCACATGCCATGGATCTTTCCCTGAGGTTCGGTTCCATAGAGGTAGGAAAAACTGCCAATCTATTCGTGACGGTTCCCATCCCTTCCTATGAGTATTTTGCTTATGCATTTACCAGCCCTTTAGTTGAAACTACAATATTAAACGGAAAAATAACAGAACAATGATCTTTACAGCATCACAACAATTTACAACATTATTAGGACTGCTGACCATAGTCCCTGCAGGCCACGGAGCCGTATGCTTTAAATTGGAGGATATGGTCATATATGTGGATCCTTATTCCGCGACGACGGATTACAGCCGTTATCCGAAGGCAGATATCGTTTTTTTCACCCACGATCACTTTGATCATTATGACACAAAAGCCCTCGAACAACTGGTAACCCCACAGACCGTTTTTGTGGGACCCCGTTGTATGGAGCAGCATCTGAAACTTATCAAGACTTTGAATAACGGGGATACTTTCAAATGGAAAGACATAGAAGTGCAGGCCATACCGGCATACAATATCATCAACAAGAAGCCCGACGGCAATCCGTTCCATCCCAAAGGATACGGCAACGGATACTTGTTCACGTTCGGGGACTTTAAGGTATATATTGCCGGCGATACGGAACTGATCCCGGAAATGAAAGACCTGGGGCCAATAGATGTGGCCATTTTACCCAAGAATCTGCCATACACCATGAGCGACAGCCAGTTTGTGGAAGCCGTCAAACTGATCGGAGCTCCGGTGGTATATCCCGTACATTATTTTGAGCTTGACAAGGAGGCTTTGGAGAAAGCCGTGGGCGAGGAAGTAAAACTTATTTATAAATAATTGTATGAAAAAAATCATTGAATGTGTCCCAAACTTCTCTGAGGGCAGGGATAAGCATGTCATTGACCTGATTGCCGGTGTCATTGAGTCAACAGAAGGGGTGAAACTGCTTAATGTGGATCCCGGAGAAGCAACGAACCGGACGGTTATGACTTTTGCCGGTTCTCCCGAATCGGTCGTGGAAGCGGCATTCAGGGCCATCAAAATGGCTTCTGAACATATAGATATGCGCAAACACCATGGGGAGCATCCCCGGATTGGTGCGACGGATGTTTGTCCCCTGATTCCTGTTTCGGGTGTGACTATGGAGGAAACTGTGGAATATGCAAGGCAACTGGCCAAAAGGGTAGGAGAAGAGCTCGCGATCCCGGTTTATTGTTATGAATATGCGGCATTTTCCGATCAACGCAGAAATTTGGCCGTATGCCGTTCCGGAGAGTACGAAGGGCTTGAGGCCAAGTTGAAAGATCCGCTATGGAAACCGGATTTTGGTCCCGCCCAATATTCGGAACGTACGGCTTCCACGGGATTGACGATCATTGGGGCACGGGACTTCCTGATAGCAGTGAATTTCAATCTCAATACGACTTCGGTCAGAAGGGCGAACGCCATTTCTTTTGATGTCAGGGAAAAGGGCAGAAAAGTGATCGTTAATGGAGTTGAAACGCAACAGCCCGGAACGCTGAAGCATTGTAAAGCCATCGGATGGTTCATCAAGGAATACGGGATAGCCCAGGTATCCATGAACCTGACCAATATAGGGGTCACCCCGTTACACGTAGCTTTTGACGAAGTATGTGATAAAGCCACCAAACGGGGAATACGCGTTACGGGGACAGAGCTGGTCGGACTTGTCCCCAAGAGTGCCCTGCTCGATGCCGGAAAGTATTTTCTTGGCAAGCAGCAACGCTCCCTGGGCCTTCCCGAAGAAGAAATCATCAGGATCGCCATCAGGACTATGGGTTTGGATGAACTTAAACCGTTCGATCCCAAAACAAGGATTCTGGAATATCTGTTGGATGACCGGCCGGTCGGAGAAGGATTATGTGACATGACATGCCGTGAATTTGCACTGGAGACTGCCAGTGAATCCCCCGCTCCGGGCGGAGGTTCGGTGTCGGCCTATATGGGTGCCCTGGGTGCTTCCCTGGGAACGATGGTAGCCAATCTTTCTTCCCACAAACGGGGATGGGATGAGCGGTGGGAATACTTTTCACAATGGGCTGAAAAAGGCCAGGTTTTGCTTTCGGAACTGCTTCACCTTGTAGAGGAGGACACGTTGTCCTACAATAAGGTCGTGGATGCTTTTTCCATGCCTCGCGAGGGAAAGGACGACAAGGCAAAAAGGGCAGAAGCTATAGAGAATGCCACCCTGTATGCTGCCCAGGTGCCTTTGCAGACCATGAAGACTTCTTTGCGGGTTTATGATATCCTCGAAGCGATGATCCTTCATGGCAACCCCAATTCGGTTACTGATGCGGGGGTGGGAGCGTCCGCCGTTCTGTCAGCAGTCAAAGGAGGGTACCTTAATGTATTGATCAATATTTCCGGGCTAAACAATAAGGAAACAGCCCGGTCTTTAAAAGAAGAGGCCGACAGACTGCTTGCCTTTGCATGGGAAAAAGAAAGCAGCCTTTGGGCATTGGTCATGGATAAAATAAATGAATAAACAAATAAATAAATAACAAAATGAAACATTTAGTTTTTGCAGTTATTTTTTTAACTTCAGCAATTATGATACAGGCTCAGGATATCAAGCTGCCCCAGCCGCAAAAAACAGGAGGGGTACCATTGATGGAAACGCTGAACAACAGGCGCTCAACGCGTGAAATATCCGAAAAACCTCTTTCACTGCAAACCTTGTCGGATCTTTTGTGGGCAGCCGCAGGGGTGAACCGTGAAGATGGAAGACGTACGGCTCCTACTGCTATGAATATGCAGGAAATCGATATTTATGTCTATACCCCGGAAGCCGTTTATCTTTATTTTCCCGCCGAACATGTAATGAAGCATATTCTGGACGGGGACTACAGGGATGAGACCTTCAGACAGCCTTTTGCCAAAAAGGCCCCGGTTGTCCTTTTATTTGTTGCCAACTATCAGAGAATGCAGCGTCTTGACCAGCAACAGAAAGATTTTTACGGGGCAACCGATACCGGGTTCATCAGCCAGAACGTCTATCTGTTCTGTGCCCAGGCCGGTTTGAATACGGTCGTCCTTGGCATGATAGACAGGGATGCGGCTAAAAACAGGCTCAAATTTGACGGAAAGGCTCAACTTGGGCAACCGGTAGGATATCCTATATCTCGCTGAAACCGAACCTGCCGGGAAGTATTAAGCAGGCAATGGTGGGGATCAGACAGAGACGGTTGTTCCTGAACGGGGCACTATCCAAAACTTGGTATAAATGACCGTTGGGTTTTGGACAGTGTCCCATAAAAAAGTGAAATCAAGTAATGTAATATAAACTAAAAAGGCTGGGGGTAACATTCCTCCAGCCTTTTATGGTGTATCAGTCTTTGTGTGCATTTAATCCTTGATACAACGGACAGAAAACCCATAATCACGGAAGTTGGCATCAACATATAAACACTTCAAATCAGCAGAATCGTAGTGTATATAAAAGACCGCGAACGTGGAGGACTCCTCCGTAGAAGTCCACCAATAAGTTGAATTTCCAATTCCGGAGAAGGGGCCTGTACCGGTTTCGCGCCTACCCCCCGGTAGTGCTGTAAAACCACTTTCGTTGGTAGCTCCGGTATTGGGGGCCGTCCAGTGGGTTGTTCCGGTTTCTCTCATTTTGTGGCTGGATTCAATTCCCAGATGCGTTCTCAAATCTACCCACTCTGCATTACTGGGTAAATGCCACCCGTCCGGACAAATGCCTTGTACGCCGCTGGGATTACTGTTGCTGCTTGCAGCCCCATTCATAGCTGCCGGCCGGTTATACAACACCCCATAGGTATAATAATTGGCTGTGATTTTAGCCTCTGCCACATTTGTGCGCTCAAAACCGTAAACGTAATAACGAGGATCTGTGTCTGATCCTGAGTCGGAAAGATATACTTCCGGCAGATACGCCAGGTTTCTTTTCATCCAGACCTGACTGCCAATCGTGACATATGGATATAACTGATGGTCACGGCTATCCTCAAAGACATCGTACCATTCCGAATCTGCTGTGTCCAGTGTTACCACATATTTCTTGGTACCCTCAAAAGTTCCTCCTGTCGGTGGTGCTTTGGTGATTTCTTTCCAGGTCCCATCATTAAAATTCAAGGCAATCCGCAAGTCTTCACTGTG
>MWER01000013.1 GCA_002071175.1 Bacteroidetes bacterium ADurb.Bin037 | reverse complement strand
GAAATACTCAAAGAATCCGGTATTGATTATCAATTGAGGACAACTGCAGTACCGAAATTTCACACAAAAGAAATGCTGGCTGAATTGCAAAAAGAATTCTCCTATTGCAATTATCATGTACAGGAATACAGGGAAACACAATGGGGCACTATGCACACTTAATCCCGGACCAACAGGCAGATAATCTATAGCAGCGGATGTAAAACCACTTGAGTGGGAGGCTCCGGAGTTTGGGAACAGTTCCGGTTTCTTTCATTATGAATAGGATCAATATATAATAGACTTGATCTGATTTATTGGTAATAATAAACTAAAAAGAACTAAAATAAAGTATATTTGCTGCTGCTAAACCCTGGAGGATCCGACGCGGACTGAAAGATCGTTGCCTGGATTACCTGAAAAACGGGAAGTCCTTATTTGTTTTTATGAAGAAAATAGCACTTGTCTCTGCCAATAATTACCAGGATCCCTATCCCATTTATCCGATCGGCATTTCCTATATTGCCACTTATCTGCATGAAAAAATGCCGGATTGGGAGCTGGAGATCTTCGATTTCAATCTGGGAGACCATCAGGATCTGGCATTGTTCTGCCGCAACGGCAATTTCAATTATATAGGCGTGTCGCTCAGAAATGTTGACGACACTAATTATTATGAGCAATATTGCTTTGTTGATCACTATAGGGATGTAATGAAGACCATCCGGGAGAACAGCAGCGCCGTAATACTCATGGGCGGTTCGGGTTTCTCTGTCTTTCCCGATGTGCTGTTCGACGAACTCGGACCGGATTGGGGCATACAAGGGGAAGGCGAAGCGAGTATCTGCCAACTTATTTCTGCCCTGGAAAACAGACAGGATCCCTATGATATTGACGGTCTTGTTTACCGCAAACCCGACGGCACGGTAGGGATCAACGAACACAAACAATACATCACTTCGCTTGCTTTTAGCGTGGAACCGGACACGGCACATTTCTATTTTGAAAAGAGCGGGATGCTCAATATCCAGACAAAAAGAGGTTGTCCCTACGGATGTATATACTGCAGTTATCCGAATATTGAAGGTCACCGCGTCCGCCTATTGGATCCCGCTTCGGTTGTAAATAACATCCAAGAGCTTAATCATAGTAGAGGTATTGATTATCTTTTCTTTACCGATTCTGTCTTTAATATTCACCGGGAATACAACCGGGAATTGGCCACTCGTTTGATCGAAAGTAAAGTGAACGTAAAGTGGGGAGCTTATTTCACACCGTACAACCTGACATACGAAGATTTGGAATTATACCAAAAAGCCGGCCTCAAGCACATTGAATGGGGTACCGACTCCCTCTCAGATATTCAGTTGGAAAATTACAACAAGAGCTTCCGTTTTTCCGACATCAAGCAGCAAAGCCTGAATGCATCCCGGCTTGGTATTTTTCATGCTCATTTTATGATTCTGGGAGGTTACGGAGAAACGGACCAAACACTGGACCAGACTTTTGAACGTTCCGGTGAGTTGGGTTTAACCCTATTTTTCCCCTTTGTAGGGATGCGTATTTATCCGCGCACCCGGCTTTACCAGATCGCTTTACAGGAAGGAGTGATCAAGGAAACAGATGATCTGCTGAAACCTGTGTATTATCTGTCCAAAAATGTGGATATCGCCTCTATAAAGGATCGTGCCCTAGCCTGCGGACAGAGATGGATCTTCCCGGGGTTCGGTTCCCAGGAGGTCATAGACAGATTCCGCGCCAAGAAAAAACGCGGCCCGCTGTGGGAATATCTGATGTATTGAGCCTCAAAAGGATTTGTGTGACAGGGATGTCCACGTCTGAGAACCTGGTTAATATGTAATTATAGTATTACTACTATGTGGCGGGTGAATGTTCTCCCACTTGAAAAGGATAGCTCTGATGAGTTTAACAGAGCATGAGGTTATAATTCAATATTGAATTTCTTCCTGGTATTTGCGAATAAACGGCGTTCTTATACCTCCTAACAGAAAAGGGGGTTTTCTCTGTTATACTCCCCGTTTTTTTTCTTTGGTTTTTTTCAAATTCTCTTTGAGGACATTGACTCCGGTAAGAATGGCTTCTTCGAAAGTGGTACAATTTCTTTCCGCGATCAGATCGCTTCCGGGTATCTTTACTCTGATGATGGCCTTTTTGTTCTCTGGTCCTGGAACTAATGAGAGGGTCACTTCAACCCCTATTATGGCATCAAAGAACCGTTCCAGTTTGCCCACTTTCTCATTAATGAAATCCAACAATTTTTTGTCAGCATCGAATTTAACGGATTCAATTCTAATGTCCATGATATACCTCCATTTTATATGATTATTAATCAGCGTTCCGAGGCCGTTATGCCCTGGGATGAGCTTTTTTATAGACTTTTTTTAGTACTTCAAATGAATTGTGGGTGTAAACCTGTGTGGCAGCCAGCGAGGAGTGTCCGAGTAACTCCTTGATGCTGTTCAGGTCGGCCCCCCTGTTCAGCAGGTGTGTAGCCAGGGAATGACGCAGCACGTGAGGGCTTTTTTTCCCGGTAAAACCAGGTTCCGCAGCTAATTCCTTGTGTACCATTTTACTGATCGTTGTAAGGGCAAGCGGTTCTCCGTTCTTGCGGCAAAAAAGCCATGGTGATCCCACATCCCTCGATGCAATAAATTGCTGCAAAACCCGGACCAAACCTTCGTTCAGCGGAACGTCCCGCTCTTTATTGCCTTTACCCCGGACACGAAGCAAAGCCCTGTCAAAATCCAGATCTTCCAGGCGGATACCCGCCAGTTCGGCACGGCGGATCCCGGTTGCATAAAGCAGGTGGATCATTACCGTAACCTGGTCGGGGGTGGATCCTTTGTTGTCTATCCAGTTGTTGATCCTGACTTCGGGATAGAATTCAGGGATCCGGCGGCCTTTTTTGGGACGGATCAACAGTTTAAGAGGGTTATCTTTAAGGGTGCCTTTTCTGACCAGAAAATTACAGAAAGAACTCAGTGCCGAGAGCCTTTGGAAAACCGTAGCAGGACTCAAACCCTGTTCCAGAAGCGATCCGGTGTATGCCCTCAGGTGGGTCAGGGTAACATGGCTCATGGGGTTTTCTTCAGAAGGAAGATTCATGAATTCAAGAAAGTCCAAAATAGCCTGATTATAAATGACCTGTGTACGTTTTGAATAGCGTTTCTGTACCCTTAGGAAATCTATGAAATCACTTCTTTCCATCATATACAAATATACAAAAAAAACGAGGATTAATCCTCGTTATTCTGTATACGTTGTTTGTATATTGCTTTCTTTTTTTGGTCTCTTTTTAGCACGGACGGTTTGGAGAAAGATTGACGTGAGCGGAGTTCACGTACGATCCCGGTTTTTTCAAACTTACGTTTAAACCTCTTTAAAGCCCGTTCTATGTTTTCGCCGTCCTTTACAGGTACAATGATCATATTTTTTCAGACACCTCCTTTTGTTATGGGGTGCAAAAGTAGATAAAAAAATGGGAAATCAAAGCATAACCTGTATATTTGTGCGTTATTTTTAACAAATTTTTCAATATCATGAAGATTGAAGGTATTCCTTCTGTTATCCCGCCGGCAAAACCTTATGATAAGAGCGTTAATCACGCTCCGGTCAGGAAAGAAATTCTGACCAGGGAAGAAAAGCGATTGGCGCTGGCCAATGCCCTGAGGTATTTTCCCCCGGAACAGCATGCAGAGCTGGCTCCGGAATTTGCCAAGGAATTGAAAGAGTTCGGACGCATATATATGTACCGCTACAGACCCGATGAGCCCATTACTTCCGGGAAAATACAAGATTATCCTGCCCGGTGCAAGCAGGCGGCAGCCATCATGTTGATGATCAACAACAACTTGGATATTGCTGTGGCGCAGCATCCCCATGAACTGATCACCTACGGAGGGAACGGGGCCGTTTTTCAGAACTGGGCGCAATACCGGTTGTGCATGAAATACCTGAGTGAAATGACAGATGAACAAACACTTGTTCTCTATTCGGGTCACCCGGTGGGTCTTTTCCCCTCGTCAAAGGAAGCACCCCGGTTGGTGATCACCAACGGGATGGTCATTCCCAATTATTCCAGTCGTGATCACTGGGAAAAACTCAATGCCCTGGGCGTATCGCAATACGGTCAGATGACGGCCGGGTCATTCATGTATATAGGACCTCAGGGCATAGTCCATGGTACGACCATAACGATTATGAATGCCGCCAGGATGCATGTGCACGGGAACAAGGGCTCTCTGCTTTTTGTTTCCAGCGGCTTGGGTGGAATGTCCGGAGCTCAGCCAAAAGCGGCCCGGATCGCAGGTGTGGTAGGGGTGGTGGCCGAAATCAATCCCCTGGCAACAGCCAAACGATATGAGCAGGGATGGGTGGATGAGGTGTACGATGACCTTGAAACATTGGCAAACCGCATTGTGAAAGCCAAAGAAGAAGGTCAAGCCGTTTCGCTCGCCTATCAGGGAAACGTAGTGGATCTGTGGGAATACCTTGTCAAGAAAGGTATTCAGGTGGAACTGGGATCGGATCAGACCAGTCTGCACAATCCGTATTCGGGCGGTTATTATCCTGTAGGTTATACGTTGGAAGAATCTGCGGATATGATAGCTAACGACCCAAAACGTTTTGAAGATGCTGTGCGTAAAAGTCTTGTACGTCAGGTCAATGCCATTAACAAGCTGGCCCAGCGGGGCATGTATTTCTTTGATTACGGCAATGCCTTTTTGCTGGAAGCCTCCCGTGCCGGGGCCGACATCCTGGATGGAAACGGAAAGTTCCGCTATCCGTCCTATGTACAGGACATCATGGGACCTTTATTCTTTGATTACGGATTTGGTCCATTTCGCTGGGTGTGTACCTCTTCATTGCCGGAAGACTTGCTGGAAACGGACAAGATCGCTGCAGGTGTATTGGAAGAAATGCTTCATCATGCACCGGATGAGATCCGTAACCAGTTGCAGGACAATCTTCACTGGATCCGTCAGGCACGCCAAAACAATCTGGTAGTGGGATCGCAGGCCCGGATATTGTATGCAGATGCCTCCGGACGCATACGCATTGCTCTGGAACTGAACAGGGCGATCAGGGAAGGCCGTCTGAAGGCTCCCGTTGTACTGGGAAGGGACCATCACGATGTTTCCGGGACCGATTCACCTTTCAGGGAAACATCCAACATATACGACGGTTCTTCTCTGACCGCAGACATGGCTGTGCATAACGTTATAGGGGATGCTTTCCGTGGTGCTACCTGGGTTTCATTGCATAATGGAGGAGGCGTTGGATGGGGGGAGGTCATCAACGGCGGGTTCGGAATGGTGATTGACGGCAGTGAAGAAGCGGACAAGCGGATAAAAAGCATGTTGTTCTGGGATGTGAACAACGGTATTGCCAGACGTGCATGGGCAAGGAACAAGGGAGCACTGAAGGCACTGGAGCGGGCCATGGCGGAGGAACCGCTTTTGAAGGTCACCGTGCCCTTCATGGCTGATCCCGACATCCTGGACTTATTTGACTGATATTTATTCATACCATATTTATGACTGAAAAATTGTTCAATGATTTTCCGCCGGTTTCTACACAAGAGTGGGAGGATCAGATCAACAAGGATCTGAAAGGGGCAGATTACGAAAAAAGATTGGTGTGGAAAACGCCTGATGGTCTTCGTGTGAGACCGTATTACAGGGAAGAAGACCTGAAGGGGATATCCCATCTGGATACGCTTCCCGGACAAAAACCGTACCTACGAGGGACTAAGAAAGACAACAATTGGCTCATCAGGCAGGGATTTCTGGTGGGAGATTCACTGCAGGAAGTCAATGATCGCATTCTGGCTGCCCTGGACAGGGGTGTGGAATCGGTCGGATTACGTTTTGATCTTTCCCGCCAATACGACGAGGAAGACATGAAAGTGCTGTTGGCCGGGATCTTTCTGCCAGCCGTAGAAATTTCCTTTGCCGGCGTTTCCTGTGAAAAGCCGGGGGTGTTCTATGCATTCCTGGAATACCTGCGTCAGAGCGGGACAAATCCGTTGCAGGTCAGGGCCCGTTTTGAGTTCGATCCCCTGGGAGATGCTTTTTTTAGCGGGAAACTTCCCGATCAAAAGGTGTTACAGGTCCTGAAAGAACTGGTACAAGCCTGTGATCCTTATCCCCAGGTACGCGTTGTAAGTGTGTCCGGGTGCAGGATGCATGATCGGGGTGCGGGGGTAGTGCAGGAACTTGCCTTTTCTATGGCTATGGGAGAGGAATATATCAGTCTGCTGACCGGTATGGGCATACCTTTGCCGCTGGCAGTCCGTTCCATACATTTTCATATGGGCATAGGATCCCATTATTTTCTTGAAATCGCCAAATTCCGTGCAGCCAGGGTATTCTGGAGCCAGGTGGCAGATTCCGCTATAAGTGTGCATGCTACTGCAAGTTTTTGGAACCAGACTGCTTACGATATGTATGTAAACCTGTTGCGTGGAACGACCCAGGCCATGTCGGCGGCCATTGCAGGAATTGATTCGATGGAAATACTGCCTTACGATCGCGTGATCCGGGACGGGACCGATCAAAGTTTCCGGTTGGCCAGGAATATCCAGATCATTCTGAAAGAGGAGGCCCATTTTGACCGGGTTATAGATCCGGCCGCCGGATCGTACTATGTAGAGAACCTGACGGATTCCATTTTAAAAGAATCCCGCAAAATATACGATGAACTCATACAGAAAGGAGGATTTTCCACCGTTCAAGGAAGTCAGTGGATCAGGGATGCGATTGACAGCTCAAGGCAACGTCGTTTGCAAAACCTGTCCTCGAGAAGGGAAATCCTGGTGGGACTGAACCAATATCCCGATCTGGAAGGAAAGGCACCGGAAGGGTTGTCAACGGCAGGGGATGAAAAATGGTTACGGGCAGCTGCAAATTTTGAAAAAATGCGGTTGCGTACCGAACAGGCCGGTGAAGAGGTACCGGTTGTATTCCTGCTCACTTTCGGAAATCTGGCCATGTGCAGGGCAAGGGCGCAGTTCTCTGCGAATTTTTTCGGAGTGGCGGGTTTCAGGATCATAGACAACAACTGTTTTGCTTCTGTAGATGAAGGTGTTCAGGCGGCCCGCAGTTCCGGTGCACATATAGTTGTCGCCTGTTCGTCCGACGAGGAATACGAGACTGCCGTTCCCCAGATGAGTCGGTCTCTGGGCGATGGCATCCTATTGGTCGTAGCCGGTGACCCGCCGTGCAAAGACGTCCTGATAGCCCAAGGAATTAGCCATTTCATCAGTGTCAGGAGCAATGTCCTGGAAACACTACTTCAATACCAAAACGAACTGGGATTATGAAAAAATACTATACAGCAGCAGACATAGAGAACATGGAACACCTGCATTATGCGGCAGGTATTCCTCCCTACCTCAGGGGACCTTACAGCACCATGTATGTGCAAAGGCCATGGACCATAAGGCAATATGCAGGATTTTCCACAGCTGAGGAATCGAATGCATTTTATAGAAGGAACCTGGCCGCGGGGCAGAAAGGTCTTTCGGTTGCCTTTGACCTGGCTACACACCGCGGTTACGATGCCGACCATTCCCGTGTGGTAGGAGATGTGGGGAAAGCCGGTGTAAGCATATGTTCTGTGGAAGACATGAAAGTGCTTTTTGACCAGATACCCCTGAATAAGATGTCGGTTTCAATGACTATGAACGGAGCGGTTCTGCCCGTTCTGGCATTTTACATCGTATCGGGCCAGGAACAGGGAGCTTCGCTGGAGGAATTAAGCGGGACGATCCAGAACGATATTCTCAAGGAATTTATGGTGCGCAATACGTACATATATCCGCCGGAATTCTCAATGCGTATTATCGGAGACATATTTGCCTACACGGCAAAGAATATGCCCCGCTTCAATTCCATATCCATATCGGGTTACCATATGCAGGAGGCCGGAGCTACCAGTGAAATTGAGATGGCATATACGCTTGCCGACGGACTGGAATACCTCCGTACGGGTGTGAAAGCAGGGATGAACATTGATGATTTTGCGCCCCGGATCTCTTTTTTCTGGGCCATTGGAATGAACCATTTCACGGAAATTGCCAAAATGCGGGCGGCCCGTATGCTTTGGGCCAGGATCGTAAAGAGTTTCAATCCAAAGAACCCCAAATCAATGTCTCTCAGAACTCATAGTCAGACTTCAGGCTGGTCCCTGACGGAACAGGACCCGTTCAATAACGTAGCCCGTACTTGTATTGAAGCTATGGCTGCCGCTTTGGGCCACACCCAGAGCCTGCATACAAACGCCCTGGACGAGGCTATTGCCCTGCCAACGGACTTTTCGGCGAGGATAGCCCGGAACACGCAGTTATACCTGCAAAACGAAACGGAGATATGCAGAAGCATTGATCCCTGGGCAGGCTCATATTATGTGGAAAGCCTGACTCACCAAATGGCTCATGAAGGCTGGAAACTGATTCAGGAGATAGAGGAGTTGGGAGGAATGGCCAAAGCCATAGAGACAGGGATCCCCAAACTAAGGATAGAAGAAGCTGCTGCACGGACACAGGCACGGATAGACTCCGGAACGGATGTTGTAGTAGGTGTTAATAAATATCGCCTTGAAAAAGAGGATCCTATAGAAATACTGGATGTAGACAACACAAAAGTACGCCTTTCTCAGATTGCACGCCTGGAAGAGCTTAAAAAGACAAGGGATCCGGAAAAGGTCAGGAAATCCCTGGAAGCCATAACCGGTGCGGCACGTGACAATTCGGGGAACCTGCTCGAACTGGCCGTGGAAGCGGCGCGCAACAGGGCTACGTTGGGAGAAATCTCCGATGCCTGTGAGAAAGTGGTCGGACGATATAAAGCCGTAATACGTATGAACACTGGAGTATATTTATCAGAAGTGAAAGAAGATCCTTACTTTGCCAAAGCCAGGGAAATGGTTATGCGTTTTGCCGAAAGGGAAGGCCGTCAACCGCGGATCATGGTTGCTAAGTTGGGACAGGACGGGCACGATCGGGGAGCCAAGGTGGTAGCCACCGGATATGCCGATATCGGATTTGATGTGGATATGGGACCTTTGTTCCAGACGCCCGTCGAGGCAGCCCGGCAAGCTGTAGAGAACGATGTGCACATATTGGGTGTATCTTCGTTGGCGGCAGGTCATAAAACACTTGTGCCCCAGGTGGTAAAAGCGTTGAAGGACCTGGGTCGTGAGGATATACTGGTCATTGTGGGGGGGGTCATCCCCGCGCAGGATTACCAGGAGTTGTATGATTTCGGAGCCATGGCCGTATTCGGACCGGGCACACCCGTATCATTATCTGCCGTCAGGATGCTTGAGCTGTTGGAACAGCAATCAGAAAAATAGATCCAGGAACCTTTCCCCGGGGATGTTCCGGAAATAGTCTTCCAGCGCAAAACCTTTCAGGCGCTCTTTGACTGCATCCCGTGTGCGATCACATCCTCTCAGGGCATTTTCGATATCTCCGGTAGGGGACAGAAAGAAATAGTCGCCGTAGATCTTCACATCTTCAATGATGTCATCTTTTACGTTCAGATGAACTTCCATGTTCCCGCCGGGAAAGCGCTCCCTTTTCACGATCTCCATGGCCGGTTTCCGTCCGTAATTCCAGGCAAAGGTCCTGTATTTCTTTTCACATAAGTCTTTGATCACATCACATTCTTTGGGATTGAGCGGAATGTTACGGTATATAGTATCAATATCGCCGGCAATGTGTGTTTTCAAAAGGGAAAGAAAATCCCGGGCACTCATCTCTGCAGGCAGGTATTCCGACAAATTGCAAACACGGCGTGGATTGCTCGCAACACCGCGTCCCTCTTCGCGGACTTTTACCTGCAGGGCTTGTGAGAGGTCTTTCATAGAGGAATTGAACAACAGGGTGCCATGCATCAGGATACGGTCCCGGTGCAGAGCGATGGCATTGCCTGAGAATTTACGGCCCTCGATCACCAGATCGTTCCTGCCTTCCAGTTGGGCCCGCACCTCCAATCCGTTCAATACGTCCAGGATCGGGCGGGTAAAACGTGCAAAAGCTCTGGCCGTATTCGTACCGGGAACGTACCGGTCCACAAAAGTGTAATTGATATTGCCCAGGTCGTGAAAGACAGCCCCGCCTCCGCTCAGTCTGCGTACTACGGCAATATTGTGTTCCCGGACAAATTCGCTGTTGATCTCTGCCCTTGTGTTTTGGTTACGGCCTACGATGACGGCAGGGGAGTTTCTCCACAACCGGAAAACAGGTTCCCGCAAATGTGTCAGCAGATACTCCTCAACGGCCAGGTTCCACCAGGGATCCAGCGTGGTGTCCATTATGCAGCGCATCTTGCCTTCATTTTTGCGTTTATCAGCTTGAAGAACCTGTAAATGATCCATCCGAGCAACAATCCTATGATCGCCCCACAGATCACGTCCAACGGAAAATGTTTCCCTACGTATATCCTGCTATAGGATACCAGGGATGCCCACAGAAAGATCGGCAGGGTGAACCATTTTCTGCGGTAAACCAGGCTCGAAAAACAGGCCAGTCCGAATACGTTGCTGGCGTGTGACGATACGAAAGAATAAAGTCCCCCTTTGTCTTCCAGGAGCCTGAAAGAGCCTTCCCATTCCGGAATATGCGAAGGACGCAGGCGTTGTACCCAATCCTTGATCAGCGATGAGGAAACTTGATCTGTAAGCAGGAACGTAAGCATAATGCCCAGGGTGGCCATTAGTGCATACCTCCACGGGAACAGCAAAAACAGACCCCCTGCAATGAGCAGATACAATGGAATCCATACGGGAATGTTGGAAAATAGCTTCATCAGCGGGTCCAGAAAAGGGCAATGGGCCCCGTTCAGGATGAAAAAGAGCTTATGGTCAAGATCAATTATTGATTCCACAAGATGTTCCATATCTGCTCCTTTAATTGCGGGATGTTTTTCCCTGTAACGGATGAGATCAGCAGTACGGGCAGTGAACGGGGCAGCCTGCGCAGCAGGGATCTCTCCTGATCGGGATCCAGGAGATCCGTTTTGGTAACGGCAAGCATGCGTTGTTTATCCATCAGTTCCGGTTTGTATTTACGGAGCTCGCCAAGCAGGATGCGGTACTGGGAAGTGATGTCCGGACAGTCGGCCGGTACCAGGAAAAGCAACATGGAATTGCGTTCAATATGTCTGAGAAATCTTATTCCCAGCCCTTTTCCCCGATGTGCCCCTTCAATGATACCGGGGATGTCTGCCATCACAAAAGACCTGTCATCGGACAGGGATACGATACCCAGTTGTGGTACAAGGGTGGTAAAAGGATAATCGGCTATCTTGGGACGGGCAGCGGATACGTTGGCAAGAAGGGTTGATTTGCCTGCATTCGGGAAACCTACAAGTCCAACGTCAGCAAGTAATTTCAATTCCAGAATGAACCAGTCCTGATGTCCTCTTTCTCCCGGTTGTGCGTAACGGGGTGTCTGGCGTGTAGCCGTTTTGAAATGGTTATTGCCCAGACCTCCTTTCCCCCCTCTGCAGAGAATAAACTCTTCTCCGGGTTGCATCAGTTCTGCGATCACTTCCTCGTTTTCCGCCCGTTTGACCACTGTACCGGCAGGTACTTCGAGTACGACATCTTTTCCGTCCGCTCCATGGGCCAGGTTGCCCCGGCCCGGTTCCCCGTGACCGGCTCGTACGTGCTTTCTGTATTTGAGGTGAATCAATGTCCAGAACTGGGAATTGACTTTCAGGATTACGTGACCTCCACGACCTCCGTCACCTCCGTCGGGTCCGCCTTTCGGAACGTACTTTCTCCGCATTAGATGCGCAGAACCGGCACCTCCGTTCCCGGAAGCGCAAAAAAGTTTCACATAATCTACAAAATTGGTTTCAGACATTTACTGACCTGGTTGAGTGTGTGTTCCGGATCTTTGGAATTGTCAACGGATACAAATTTTCCCTGTTTTTTGTAATGATCAATGACGGGAACCGTCTGGGCATAATAAGTGGCCAGACGGTGACGTATCTTTTCGGAATCGGTGTCATCCGGCCTGTTCTCAATGCCTCCGCGACGTAGCAGACGCATCTCGCAGACAGCGTCATCGACCTTGAGCAGGATCATCAGTTTCAGTGGATGTCCTGTTTTTTTAAGAAAATCGTCAAGCACTTTTGCCTGTGTCAAAGTGCGGGGAAAACCGTCAAACAGAAAACCGCGAGCTCCGGGGTTGGCTTTCAGACTGTTAGAAATCAGAGATATTACGATCTGATCCGAAACCAGATCCCCTTTAGCCAGAATGGATTCCACTTCTTTTCCCAACGGTGAACCCAGTCCGATTTCGCGCCTGAGCATATCACCCGTCGATAAGTGAACGAATCCGAATTTTTCGATCATCAATTTAGCCAATGTTCCCTTTCCCGATCCCGGAGGGCCTGCAATGATAATATTGAGCATGATTCAGTCTATTACGAATAGGTCTTTGTATTGTCTTCCCAGGTCATTGTAGTCGAGTCCATAGCCTACTACAAAATCATTAGGGATGGATAGGCATGCATAATCTATGGGAATCGCTTCCTTATAGGCGTCGGGTTTGAATAACAACGTGCAGATCTTTATCTGTTTCGGGTTCCTTTTTTTTAGGTCCTCTACCAGTTTAACTATCGTGCTCCCGCTGTCCACCACATCTTCCACAATGACTACCGTCCTGTTCGTGATATCTATGCCTAATCCCAGGATTTCCTTTACATTTCCCGTACTGGTAGTCCCGCTGTATGAGGCGAGTTTGACAAATGTAACCACACAGTTCAGGTTTATCTTTTTCATCAGATCTGCAGTGAACATGAAAGATCCGTTTAGTATCCCGATAAAAACAGGCCTGTCTTCATCCTTTAGGTCCCTGTTCAGTTTTGAGGCCACCTGATCGATGGCTTTGTCAATTTCCGAATGGGGAATATATGTCCGGAAAGATTTATCTTGGAGGGTAATGCGTTCCATAGAACAAAAATAATCATTAAATTTGAACTTTTAACAGACAAAGACTATGAATCCGCAAGTGAGCATCATAATGGGCAGTCTGTCAGACATGCCGGTAATGGAGGAGGCTGCCCGTTTCCTGGATCAGATGGAGATCCCTTTTGAAATGAACGTCCTTTCTGCACATCGCACACCCGGACGGGTTGCTCTTTATGCTGCAGAAGTCTCCCAAAGGGGAATAAAAGTAATCATTGCAGGAGCTGGCGGGGCGGCCCATCTTCCGGGCGTCATTGCCGCTTATACTCCACTTCCTGTTATCGGAGTTCCTATTCAATCGTCAAAATCGCTTGCAGGACTGGATTCCATTCTTTCCATTCTGCAGATGCCTTCGGGCATACCGGTTGCTACCATGGCGCTTGACGGAGCACGGAACGCTGCCATTTTCGCTGCCCGCATTCTGGCACTTTCCGATCATGAACTGGGTAAAAGAATGCAGGATTTCCAGCTGTCCCTTGGCCGCAAGGTGGAAGAGGCGAACGATTCCGTTAAAGATATAAAATACCGTTTTAAGATCTGATAGAATTATAATGTAAAACAAAGCTCATCAGAGGGGAGCGAATGAGGAGGAGAGATTGTGAGAAAAGTTTTATGTGTGCTGCTGTGCGGCACTATCACTTGTGCCGTACTGGCACAGAACGGGGATGTGCTATTTGAAGAGTTGGCCCGCAACAGCGATTTCAGTGGCCAGGACCTGGAAGAGATGCTGCATGCACGTACGGCTCTGAATTTGGCTACACGGCAGGACCTGGAAATGTCCGGTCTTCTTTCCCCTTACCAGGTAGCTTCGCTGATAGACTACAGGGAACGTTACGGGGAGTTCCTTACCTGGGCAGAGATTGCCCTTATACCCGGATTCTCCGGTGAGGATGTAGAACTGCTGTCTCTTTTCTTTACCTTGGAGCCCTCTGATGCCAAGTTCCGAAAATTCCAGTGGAACTCCCTGATCAAGGAAGGAAATCATTCCCTGATGCTCCAGACACGCACCTTTTTTCCCAGGGGTGAGGAGTATAGCCCGATTACGGCTGAAGAATACAAGGCCAGACCCAATTCGCGTTACCTGGGAGTCCCATGGTATCGCTACGCACGATATGATTACCGTTGCAGGAACAAACTGTACTGGGGCATCACCCTGGAGAGTGATCCCGGAGAGAGGTCATTGGCTGATTTTCTTTCATTTCATATAGCCGCCAAAGATATCCGGCCGTTTAAAATCCTTGTGGCGGGTGATTTTCGGGCTCGTTTTGGACAAGGATTGCTCTTGTGGAACGGGACACTTTTTGGAAAAGTATCATCGACCGCATCTTTATGTAATACAGAGACAGGGCTGACAACTTATACATCACGGGACGAAAATCTTTTTTTCAGGGGATTGGGGGCTACATTCGGCAACAAACGCATGGAATTATCCGTTTTCGGCTCATGGAAGCCTGTCGATGCCCGGGTCATTGCGGAAGGATTCACCTCGCTGGTCATGACCGGCTACCATCGTACACCTTTGGAGCTTGAAAAGAAAAAGGCATTGGCATCATGGGCGACAGGGATCAATCTGTCTTATTTGGCTGAAAACTGGAAGGTCGGGGTGACGGCACTGGGATACGGTTACGGTCACCGGTATGCAGGAAAGGTAACTTATTACAATGCTTTCGTAAACCGCGACCTTCCTTTTGGCGGTCTTTCGGCCGATTTTTCCTTTCGCAGTCGTTCATGGCGCTTTTTCTCCGAGATTGCCATGGATCTGGGGTTTGCACCGGCAGCTCTGGGTGGGGTCATTTATTACGGGAAGAACGGGGACCAGGCAGGGCTGCTCCTCAGGTGTTTCTCCCCTTCCTATACGGCAGCTTACGGTGCTTCGCTTGGCAGAAATTCTTCTTCATCCAATGAATACAGTTTGCAACTTACTGCAGATAAAAATCTTTCAAGGAAATGGAAACTGGACGGGAGTATCTGGTTCTTCCTGTTTCCGGCTCCCAGGTACTTATGTCATGAGCCTTCTTACGGATGGGACACCCGTCTGCGACTGCGCCGGGACGGACACATGGTATTGGTCCGCCAGCAAAGGTCGCTTTCCGATAAAGGAATAACGGACAAACAGTTGCTAAGTCTTAAGATCGGTATCAAGATCTCGGAAAACTGGATGATCAATTTGCGTGCCGATGGTTTGTACAGTTTTTTGCATGGCAACCCGGGTCAATGGGGCAGTGCCGCTTATGCCGAACTTGTCTGCGATGAACGAAAAGGAGTTTTCAGGGGTTCTTTCCGGGTGACCCTGTTTTATACCGGATCATGGGAATCTAGGATATACCTGTATGAGTCTGATGTGCTCTATGGATTTTCAGTTCCTGCGCTTTACGGGAAAGGGATCAAAAGTTACTTTAACTTTAAATATTCGCCTTTCAAATGGCTCGATATCTGGTTTAAGATATCTTGCCTGGTCAGGGATACGATCACCTGCGAATCTAAGATCCAGGCGAGGTTTCGTTTTTGACGTAAGGTAAAAAGTCCGCCCCCACCAGAAGTCTCAGGGAAGAAGGAATGATCTTGAACAGATAGGGGGGCGTTCCCATGAGTTCCCCGTCCGTTTCCAAAAAAGCCGTATTCTTGCTGTTGGGCAGTATCTCTACTGTTTTACCTCTTCCGTGGAACGCTTCTTTGTACGAATACACTTTTCCGTCTATGAAACTTTTTATTCTTAGTGCAAGTGCAGCTTTGTTCATAGGCGTGATCAGGGTAATGTCAAACAAGCCGTCGTCAGGAATAGACAGGGGAAGCGCCTTCATTCCGCTTCCGATAGAGATCCCCATTCCTATGCTGCATGTAAGGACAGGTCCCTCATAAAACATTTCCCCGTCCACCAGAATGCGCAGGTCCTTGGGCCGGTAAACAAGAAACTGATGTAACAGGCTGCTCAGGTATTGTGCCTTTCCGCGGTTGTTGCCCCGTTCTATGATCCTTTCATAATGTTTTATCACGGCCGCATCAAGTCCAATACCTGCGGCATTGGCAAAGTACCGGGATCTCTCAATTCCGTAATCCTGGAACGACACCCATCCCACATCGGTCAGGATGCTTTTGTTTTTCATAATGGTCTCCATGGCCTCTACATGGTCAAGGGGTATTTTATAGGCGCTTACCACGTCATTGCCCGTACCTATGGGAATAATGCCTACGGTTATGTCCTGGGTGGGAACGTCTTGTTGATAGAATATCCCGTTTACTACTTCATGGAAAGTGCCGTCGCCCCCAATAACGATGAAATTCCGGAAACCTGCGAGTATCGCCTCTGTTGCCAGGGTGACGGCATGATACTTGTATTTGGTGAAAATACATTTAAAAGGGAGGTTGTGCTCAAGTAGATATTTAGAAATATGAGGCCACATGACGGTTGTTTTTCCGCCGCCCGCAACAGGATTTAATATAATTATCCAACTGGAAGAAGACATGATCTTCGGTATTGATTCGAGTCCCAAAATTAAGAATATTTGTGGTAATTAATGTATATTTGCCAAATAGATATCAAACCGGGAACTTTATGGGAAAAGTAATCGCTATTGCGAATCAGAAAGGAGGAGTGGGGAAGACAACGACGGCCATCAATCTGGCAGCGTCCCTGGCCGTGATGGAAAAGAATGTTTTACTGGTAGATGCCGACCCGCAGGCAAACACGACCTCGGGCCTTTGTTTCGATCCGAACGCCAGTAGCGGAGATACCCTTTACGAATGCCTGATAGGGACGGTGCCCATTGAAAAGACTATCATCCAGACCGAGATCGAAGGACTCAAGCTTATCCCTTCCCACATAGACCTTGTAGGGGCAGAGATCGAATTGTTATCCGTCCCTGAAAGGGAGGGGGTACTGAAACAGAAACTGGACTCTATACGACAGCATTTCGATTACCTGATAATCGACTGTTCCCCGTCCCTGGGTCTGATTACGGTAAATGCCCTGACGGCTGCCGATTCGGTAATCATCCCGGTACAATGTGAGTTTTTCTCCTTGGAAGGACTTGGCAAATTGCTCAATACCATTAAGATAGTTCAAAGCAGACTGAATCCCGGACTGGCTATAGAAGGATTTCTTTTGACTATGTATGATGTGCGGCTCCGGTCACACAACCAGATAGTGGAAGAAGTGAGGCACCATTTCCAGGACATGGTTTTCCAGACTGTCATTCAGAGGAATGTACGTCTGAGCGAAGCCCCTTCGCACGGTAAACCGGTGATTCTGTACGATGCCGCTTCCGTCGGTAGTAACAATTACCTGAATCTGGCCAGGGAATTTTTAAAGAAGAATCAACATGACTAAGAAACCGGCTTTAGGAAAAGGATTGAGTGCCCTGATATCGGAAACGCCTTCTTTGGGAGATTGGAAACCCAGGACCCCGGTGGTGCTTCCGTCTGTGGAAGGCACTTCGATGATAGAGATAGATTTGATAGAGGTAAATCCGGAACAGCCAAGAAAGGAATTCAATGAAGAATCTCTCTTGGAGCTGGCTGCTTCGATCAAAAACCTGGGGCTTATCCAACCCATAACACTTAGAAAACTGACCCCCGGCAGATACCAGTTGGTAAGTGGCGAGAGGAGGCTCAGGGCAGCCAGGATGGCCGGATTGATAAAAGTACCCGCTTACATACGCCAGGTAGAGGATAGTGCTCTGCTGGAAATGGCCCTGGTAGAAAACATCCAGCGCGAGAACCTGGATGCCATGGAAATTGCTTTCGGATTCCAGCGTCTTATTGAGGAATGCAACCTTACGCAGGAAAAACTGGCGGAACGTGTTGGAAAAAAACGGGCTACAGTTGCCAATTACCTCCGGTTGGTCCAGTTGCCTGCCCAGGTTCAGTTGCTGATCAGGGCCGGTGCTTTGTCTATGGGTCATGCCAGGGCATTGCTTTCACTGGAAGATGATTCTGCCCGGTTGATACTGGCAAAAAAGATCGTGGAAAAAGATCTCTCGGTTAGGCAGGTGGAAAGTCTGGTCCGTTCCGGAAAATCATCACGGACTGAGACTAAAACAAAAGAAACGGAACTTCCCGATGTGTATTACCGTGTTCTGGAGAGGATCGGAAGGTATTTCAACCATAATATAAGCGTAAAAAGGAATACAAGAGGTGAGGGCGTCTTCACGATCCATTGCTCCAGCGATGCCGAAATGGAGTCTTTCCTGGAAGCACTAGAGAAAAACAATATATAGCCTGTCCTTTATTTGTGAAACGTAGCCTGATATTCCTCCTGTGCCTGTTTTGCTACATTCCCTTGGCCTATGGTCAGTTTGCCATAGATATGGGGGATCAGGGCAGTAGTGCGGTAAATGATACCACAGTTCAGGCCAAAGAATCTTTTAAACTGCGTACTTATTTCACGGCACTTGCCGGCAAGGATACCCTTAAAATAGGCCGTATGTTTTCCGGAGCTTTGATCCTGCCCGGATATTCCCAGGCATACAACCGTCAATACTGGAAAATCCCGGTCATCTATGCGGGGATGGGAGCCGGTATCTATATGGGCTGCCATTTCAATAAGAAATACCTGGATACTGAAGATGATTCCTATGTCTTATACAGGAACCTGTGTTACGCCGGAGCGGGTCTGTTTTATTGGAGCAGTCTCCTGGATGGGGTTGTCAACTTTAAATACGACAAACCGGTCCTTCCGGCCAGGGCGACCCTCTATTCCGCCCTCTTACCGGGACTGGGACAGATGTATAACGGGGATTACTGGAAACTTCCCATCATTTACGGGGGATTGATTGCTTGCGGTTATTTTTGGCAATACAATGGCCTTCAATACCGGCGCTACAAGATCATGTACAATCATGCCACGGCCAAACCCTCTGAATATGACGGATGGATGTCACCGGACAATATCAAATGGTACCGGGATACGTTCCGCCGTTACCGGGATTATTCCATCATTGCGACACTCCTGGTATATGCCCTCAATATAATAGATGCAAACGTTTTCGCTCATTTCAAGGATTTTGACGTCAGCGACGACCTTACCCTTCGTATTGAACCGGGACTGATTCCGGGTAATTCCTATGCTTCTGCAGTTTTGCCGGGTGCGGGGATACAATTGAGATTAACTTTTTAACAAATGTTCCGTATATGAAATCGAAATTCCTGATCTTTTTGATGTTTACATTCATAATGCTCCCCAACTCTACGGGTGCTCAGACAATCAAAAGACCATCCAAAAAACAACTTACCAGGCAGGTAGACTCCCTGCTCAGGCTGACGGATTCTCTGCAACGGACGTTGATGTCCCTTGAATTGCCTGCAGCAGACTCTTTGTATATGGAAGATGGGTTGAATGAAGGCGGATTTGACAATCCCGCAGTCGTTATGGATTTCTGGGATGATTCTCTGTCTACGGAACAACGCCTGAGCCTGTATTATCATCAGAACCTGCTGAATCAGATGCCTGATCCCATGACTCTGGAGACCCTGGACACGGCTTTCCTGAAATCGGATATACCTGATTCTATCTATATTGAGAGACTGTCCAGGATGAATAGCTTTATCAAGCTGCCCTACAACAATATTGTCAAGAACCATATCATCCATTATACCCAGAAGATGCCGGACCGTATCCCAACGATCCTGGGACTGGCACAGTATTACATGCCCCTATTCGAAGAGATTTTCAACTCCTATGATATGCCGCTGGAACTCAAGGCTATGGCCGTCATAGAATCTGCCCTTAACCCCCGTGCGGTATCGAAAGCCAGGGCAACGGGTATGTGGCAGTTCATGTACCGTACTGCACGGAATTATAACCTGACCATTAATTCCTATGTTGACGAACGCCTGGACCCGATCGTTTCCGGAGATGCAGCCGCCCGTTACCTTCTGGACTCATATCGTATATACGGGGACTGGGTACTTGCCATAGCTTCCTACAATTGCGGCGTAGGCAATGTGAACAAGGCCATTCGCAGGGCAGGGGGATCGCGTGAATTTTGGGACATTTATCCGTTCCTTCCCAGGGAAACACGTGGTTATGTGCCGGCCTTTGTGGCGGTACTCTATACTATGCGCTATTATAACGAACACATGATCAGACCTTTGCCTGTTGAGATGCCTGCTCATGTCGATACTTTTGAAGTCAATAAAATGCTCCATTTTGAACAGATAACCTCTTTCCTGGACATATCACTCGATCAACTCAGAGACCTGAACCCTCAATATACGAAGGACATCATTCCGGGAGTTGAACGTCCCTATGTTTTACGTCTGCCTTATGAATACAGCGGGGATTTTGCCGCATTGCAGGATACCATATTTTCATATAAGGACAGTGTTTATTTTAATCCGTTGATCCTGAACACCAGGGCTACTGCTTCTGATCAACAGATCACACACAGGGTAAAGAGCGGAGAGACGTTGAGCCATATTGCCTACCGTTACGGTGTCAGAATCGCCGATGTCAAATACTGGAACGGGCTCAGATCGGACAGGATCATGCCAAACCAGCGATTGATCATATATACGAACCGTGCCGCTGCTCCGAAAGCTTCAGCCGCCCAAAGCGAATCCGCTTCCCAGAGCACCTCGGCCGTCAAGCCACAAGGCAACTTGATTACACATAAAGTACAGCGGGGAGAGACGATCGGGGGTATAGCCGAAAAATACAAAGTCAGTGCTGCCAATATCCGTTCCTGGAACAATATGCGCAACAATACCATTTATGCAGGCAGTACACTTAAGATCTATTCCTCTGCCACCGTAACTACTTCCCATGACGGATCCTTTGAGTATTATACTGTAAAATCGGGTGACAATTTATGGGACATTGCCAATAAGTTTGGGATCTCGGTCCAGAACATACGTTCGCTAAATGAATTAGGCGGCAATTCCAGGATTTATCCCGGTCAGAAATTAAAAATACGCAAAATGTGATTCAGGCAGGATCCACATCTATCCTGCACCGGGCAGGAGCCAGAGGGGTCTGATTGATAACAGCCAATATTCTTTCTTTGGTCTGTTGTACCTTTACCGTTCGCGGGATGGTGATCTGCAAACGGAAAGAAAATAACATACTGTGTGATTCCCCCGGGATAAAAGGGCCTTCTATGCGTAGCGGAAGACCGGCTGCGGAGAGATTTTCGGTGAGCGATCCTTCCCGGGCCCGGGCCAGTGATCTTTTTCGATGTGATACCGTAAGAAAGATAAGTCTTGAAAACGGCGGATAACCGTACTTTTTCCTATCTTCAAGCAGGGATATGAAAAATGTGTGGAGAAAACCTTCCTGCAGTGAACGGTAAAAGGGATGGTCCATATCGTCGGTCTGGACAAAGACCGGGATCCGGGGACTTTGAGATGTGGCCCACAGGAGGGCGTTCCCGATAATTTGCCCGGCTTGTTCGGTAGCGCGGAAATGTTTTCTGGAAAGAAGTTTTTCCGTATGCAGGAAACAGATCATACCCGTGTCCTTTCCCAGGTGATGATGTAGTTGTAAAGGTTTACACACAACTATAAGCGGGTCCGTCGGATGATCCTCTGCCATTGACCGGTCGGCTTCTACAAGTATTATTTTTTTGCCGTCTGACAGACTTTTTTCCATGGCCTGGTGCGTCCTGATGTCGAAATGACCTTTCATACTTCTTGAAGCAAAAGACCGGGATGTGTCAATGACAACCGGCCTGACCTGATTTTGCGGAATAAGCGGGCAGATATCCCTGTATATATATTTTCCCTTGTCTGAATTGTACAACGTTTCAAGTGATGGAACGGATGATCCCAGCACGACCTGTGCATTGCAGATCTTTCCCATCATCAGGGCGGCATCCCTTGCGTTCAGAAGGGGTGCGGCATCCGTCTTCTTATGTCCCGGATGTTCTTCCCGGTCGACAATTATGAGTCCCAGGCGGGTAAAAGGCAACAGCAGGGAAAGGTGCATTCCGGTGATCACGCAGGGATTGCCTGCAAAGAGTTCCTTTTTGGCTCGGCTCTGTTCTTTGAGTGTCCTTTTGGAATGATAGCAGATCAGAGATTCCCCGAGCTCCGGAAAAAGGGACTCATACATTATTTCACAGGATATCCTGTCCGGGGTTATGATCAGACATTGTCCCCCGGCTGCCAGGACTTCACGTATCCGTTCCATGTAGTAATCGACCCTGTCAACACCTTGTACATAGAGAGGCAGCCCGGGCGGGGGAAGGGCTCCGGGGTCCCGTTCCTTCGGTTGTGCACGTCTTTTGAATCTCCAGAGGGAAAGGGCCATTTTTGCCACCATTCCCGGCGGACACATGTAATAACCGGCTATCCATTCCCAGAACCGGAGCGTTTTTTCCGGTATGGTGGGCAATGCGGTCTCTATTGACTGTATATCCTTGATATCACTATCTGAAATGGTTATTTCAGATTCCCGACGGATATTGCATATCACTCCGGTATGGATGCGATTCCCCACAGGGGCTTTGATTTGGCAACCCCTGACGGCATTGGAGGCCATTTCCGGGGGCACCCTGTATGATAGAGAGCCTTCCAGGGCCAGTGGAAAGATTATGTCGGCAAATATCTGATCCATCACAAATGGCGGACTTTTTCAGCTATTTGTTCCATGAGCCATAAAGGAGTGGAAGCCGCTCCGCAAATACCCACTTTATCACCCGGTTTGAACCAATCGGGAGAAATATCTCCGAAATTCTCAATGGCATAACTGCGGAGATTTGCCTCCTTGCATGTCCGAAAGAGGACTTTACCGTTAGAACTTTCTTTTCCGGCAACAAAAAGGATAATTGACATGCTGGCGGCAAACCGTGTCAGTTCCTCCTGTCTTCCGTACACCTGTACGCAGATGGTATTGAAGACCTTCAACAGGCCGGGATCCATTCCTGTGCTTATTATCCGTTCCAGGAGCTTTTCTCCTGTCTTTTTATATTCAACGGGACTTTTGGTAGTTTGAGAAAATAACGATACGGGTCCCCCCGAAAACCGTATATGCTCTACTTCCTGAACGTTCTCAATAATGATTGCATTACCGGATACTTGTCCCACAAGACCGTCCACCTCGGCGTGGCCCCGTTTGCCAAAGATGACTATCTGACCGTTTTCCCGGCTGATTTTTGCATATTCCTTTTTTATCTTTTTCTGCAATTGGAGCACTACCGGGCAGGTACATTCAAGCAGGTTTATTTTGCGAGCTGCAGCCAATGTATAGGTAGAAGGCGGCTCTCCGTGTGCACGGATCAGTACTGTAGATCCCTCCGGCACATGATGCAGGTCTTTGCGGCTGATTATTGTCAATCCTTTGGCTTCCAGCCGGCTTAATTCTTCATTATTGTGAACTATAGCTCCCAATGAATATATTTTCTTGCCGGTCTGAAGGGCTTTTTCGGCACACCGGATAGTCCTAATCACACCGGAACAGAAACCTGATCTGCTATCTATTTCAACGTGATACCCCATTTCTCTTCCATTAATTTTTTAAACCATATCATTTGTTCTTCGACACTCATATTCCCGTTGTCCAGCAAAATGGCATCGGAGGCCTTTACCAACGGATTTGTTTCCCTGTTTGAATCCAGGTGGTCCCGCTCACGGATATTATCCAGCACTTCCTCAAAAGAGGCGTCTTCTCCTTTGGCTTTCATTTCATTATAACGTCTGCGTGCCCTGATCTCGGCCGGGGCTGTCATGAAGATCTTCAGTTCCGCTTGCGGAAAGACGGCTGTGCCTATGTCCCGGCCATCCATTACGATCCCTTTTTTTTCCCCCCACTTTCTAAGTTGTACGTCAACAAATTCCCTAACCTGGGGAATAACCGAAACAGGACTGACACTTTGGGATACATCCAGGCTCCGTATACGTTTCTCTACATTTTTCCCGTTCAGAAACGTTTCATTCCGTCCCGTTATTGGATCCCGGCGGAACGTTACCGAGATATCCTTCAGACGGTTTACCAATTCCCGGACATTGGGGCGTCCGTCTTTTCCGGTCAGTCCCTCTTCGAGTGCATACAGGGTCACGGCTCTGTATAGCGCCCCGGAATCGAGGTACGTGTAATTCATGACAGCGGCAATGGATTTGGCAAAAGTGCTTTTTCCGGTAGATGAATGTCCGTCTATGGCTATGATTATCTTCTTCATAATCTGTCTCAAATGTAACGGAAAATCTTCTATTTGTGAAATTCCCGTATCTTTGCACGAATAAAAGAGGGAAGTATGAGAATATTGATTATTGATGATGAGAAGAGTATACGTAATACCCTGAAGGAAATTCTGGAATATGAAGGTTACGAAGTAGTGCTTGCTGAAAACGGAGAGCAGGCGCTTTCTATTCTGGAACAGGAAAAATCGCAGATAAACGCTGTCTTTTGCGATATTAAGATGCCCGGTATAGATGGCATTGAGGTCCTGGAAAAGATTCAGGAAATGGAAATGGATGCACCTGTGATCATGATTTCGGGTCATGGGAACATAGATACTGCTGTCGAGTGCATTAAAAAAGGGGCATACGATTTCATTGAGAAGCCTTTGGATCTGAACAGGATCCTGATCACCATCAGGAACGCAAATGACAGGACCACACTGGTTCAGGAAAATAGAAAATTGAAAAGGAAAGAAGGAAAGGTTCCCCCTCTGATAGGCGAATCTCCGGCCATAGGCCGTATCTGGGATATGATAGATCGCGTGGCGGCTACGGATGCACGTGTTCTGATCACAGGATCAAACGGTACGGGAAAGGAACTTGTTGCACGCTGGTTGCATGAAAAGAGCAGCAGGTCCAAGATGCCTTTTGTAGAAGTGAATTGTGCTGCTATTCCGGGCGAGCTCATTGAAAGCGAACTTTTTGGTCATGAAAAAGGCTCTTTTACTTCGGCTATCAGGCAGCACAAAGGAAAATTCGAGCAGGCAGACGGCGGTACCCTTTTCCTGGACGAGATCGGGGACATGTCCTTGGCGGCACAGGCCAAGGTGTTGCGTGTACTCCAGGAAAACAGGATCTCCCGGGTAGGTTCGGATAAGGATATAGCTGTCAGTGTAAGGGTGATCGCCGCTACAAACAAGGACCTCTTGCAGGAGATAGGCAAGGGGACGTTCCGTGAAGACCTGTACCACCGCCTGAGCGTGATCGTCATACACGTTCCCACACTGGCAGAGCGCAAGGAGGACATCCCTTTGCTTACGTCCTATTTTTTGGAACAGATTTGTTCCGAATACGGGATGGCATTAAGGACCATTACGCCGGAAGCGATTGCCGAGCTTGAAAAACTCAACTGGACGGGAAATGTCCGTGAATTGAGAAATGTGATAGAAAGGCTGGTCATCCTTTCATCCGGTTCAATCGGGGTGGAAGATGTGAAATCCTATGCACAACCGCTGTTCAAATAACCGGTTTTTTGGGGATCCTCACATTGAAACACGCCCCTCCCCATTCTGAAGACGTGTAAAATATATCTCCACGGTACTGTTCTACGATACCCCGGCAGATAGCCAGTCCGAGACCTGTTCCGCTGCTCTTTGTCGTGAAATTGGGCTTGAATAGTTTATGCCGGTTTTCCGGGGCAACTCCCGGTCCGTTGTCCGCAACGCTTATAAGATACGATTCTTTCTCGTCTGCCAGGCGGATGCTGACAACGCCTATGGATTGTTCTTCCACCGACTGTATGGCGTTGGACAAAAGATTCACCAGAACGCTTACCCATTGGGTGCGTCTGACATTTACCGGGGCCTGGTCGACTTCCGATTCAAAATGTATTTTAATATGCTCAAAGTTGGAGAATAGCACTATCTGTTCCCTGATCAGTTCGTTTAGTTCGACCTGAACGGGATCTTCGGTGTTGAAACGGGAGAAATTCGAGAACTCTGAAGCTGCATTTGAAAGGATCTCTATTTGTTCAAGCAGCGAGACTACAATCTTATCGAAATGATCCAGCCATCTTGGGGATCCCTCTTGTTTCAGGCGTATCAGGTGCTGAATGCTCAGACGCATGGGAGTAAGGGGATTCTTTATTTCGTGGGCTATCTGGCGGGCCATTTCCCTCCAGGCCTGTTCCCTTTCCGCCTGGGTAAGGCGCCGTGTACTTTCGTTCAGATCATCCGCCATTTTGTTATAAGCCTTCACCAGCATGCCCAGTTCATCGTCAGACGAGTAATGGATGTGTTCCGGTTTGCGGGTAACGTCCAGGCGGCTTATCTTTTCACCCAGTTCAGCCAAGGGCCTGGTGATCTGGTTAGAGAAAGTATAACTCACAAAAACAGCACCCAGCAGCAACAGCAGGTACAAGTTTACGATGGCCGCCACGATGGCGGAAGTATCCCGGGTCACGTCTGTTTGTCCCGATAAATAGGGAATGTTTATGTAGGCTACCAGGTTTCCGTATGTGTTATAAAGTGGTGCATACATGGAATAATAGACCAATGATCCTATTCGCTCTTTCTGTATATACTGGGGCTGTTCACTCTGATGAAGCTGACAGAAAGCCTTGCTGTTCATCCGTGCACTTAACAGGTGTCGTTCAAAAATATCGGGTTGGGAGGAACGTAGCAACCTGCCGTGTGGATCGTACAGGTTCACATTGATCTGAATGTTGGATGAAAGCCGGTTGATGGTATTCATCAGTTCGATCACATTGGCGGCGGGATCATTGGAACGGTCGGCAAAACGTATATATTCCTCAAGTGACAATTTGGCCGCATTCATTTGATCCTGCATTTGACGGCTATTCGTTTCTTCATACAGTTTCAGTCCAAAACCTATGCTTCCGATGGCCATCAGCACCAAGGCAACGAACAACAGACCGACTAGCAGGAATGTGATCTTGCGCCGGAACGAATTCCGGGGAAGATTGATATGCAGGTCCTTTTTCTTGAGCAGGCCCAGAACGACGGTAAAAATGAGGCTGTAAAAAAGGAAAAGGTAAGAAAGGGAAACCAGGTAAGGCAGCGGCGTGCGTTGGGGACGGGTGATGACAAGTACTTTATTTGCTGTCTTGTAATGGAAATGCAGACTCCCGTTCTCCCTACGCAAGCTGAATCCGTCCCGGGTCTGAATACTTAGCCTGCTGGGATATACATATTTACCACTATTTGAAACGAGCTTTTCATCTATGAATTTGGCGTAAGAGTAATCATAAGGTAATTTGAACCTGTCAAGTTGTGACCGGTCCGAAAGCAAGGACGGATAACCCAATGCGTCTTTGATATACCGGGAATTCAGTTCTATATAAAGGTCCTGTGATCCGCTGTAGCTGTAGTAGGTAAATACTCCTATATAACTTATGTTTCCCAGTTTGTTGTCAATATTGTAAAACCTGGAGTTTTCAGCCAGAGGGGTTCCGTTCCTAAGGATCTCGTTGTGAAAGAACTGGTAACATGAGACCGGCCGGGGCATACCGGCAACGATAAGGACATCCCCCGGTTCGCAAATGGTTATCTGGATCTGGTATTTCTGGAGGAAATCCTGAAAGTATGTTTCCTTTATGCGGGAAAGAATCTGGTCGTGATCCTGTTCCATCTGGATCATTATGGAAAGGATGGGATCTATAGCGATCCTTTCTTCAACCCGGCGCAGTTGCATTTCCAGTTCCAGGTCACTTTCAATGGACATTTTCTGTGTCCATACCCGGTAGAGGTTAAGTTCTTTTTTCCCGCCGTAAAGACCGGTAGTCAATATGGTGTAGGTTGCCGACAGGAAGACGAACAGGTAGGTCAGACGGTTCCCCGAGATCAGGGTGCTGCCACGTACCCGGTTGATGGACAGAAGCGTTCTCAACAACATGAAGAAAGACAGGAACAGCAGCGCTGCGATCACGTAGGCTAGTATCGTATACCAAGTGATCTCGTCCAGTTTGTATAGTTCCAGAACTATATTCGAGTCCATGGTCAGGGATTTGAGCGTATGGTGCGTAAGCAGCGCAATACCCGCCATGAAAACCACAATAACCGAATCTATCAGTATGCGGCAGAATCTTTTCATTTTATGCCTGATAACTTCAAGGTCGGCACGGGCATGGTAGATCACCCAAACGCCTATGAAAACACATAGCGTATTGAGGATCATTGCTACCAGTGAACTTTCCAGAGGTCCTCCTGCAAAGAGCAGGGGAGAAAAGAAGAGTGTGTCCGTTTGCAGCGATGAGGCATAGGTAAAGGTCAGGAACCGCATCAGGCAGAGTCCTGCGATTACGCCCAGGGCATGGATGACCTGTCTGTTGTGGAAATAAAACATCAGCATAGCCAGTAAACCAAAGGCTATTGCCAGCCACCGGAGGATTACCGAATCGGAATAAGTCTGCATGGAGGTATCGCTCAGGATGGTGAACAACACCCCGTCGTCTTTGCCAAAGACAATGAATCCTTCATCCAGGTTCAGGGGTACTATGGAACAATGTGCGGGCAATTTCAGCTCCTTGTTTACCCTTGATTCCACAAAATTGTTGCTGAACGGGAAATCGGTTTGGATAAGGACCCCCGTAATGATGGTTACATCTATCCGGCTGTATGCCCTGACCACGTACCAGGCACTTCCCAGGTTCATATATTGTTCAGTGCCGTCCACCCCTGAAAGGGATTGGTGCAACATGGTGTTTCTGGAAAAAAAGGAATAATTGGGGAACATGGCACCCGGACTGTAACTGTCGTTGATGATAGGAAATGTATTTGACCAGGATATCAGACTGTCATTGTAATACTTGTATATGACCATGTCTTCCGGTAACTCCTTACAGGAGAGGTCGGCCATACCATCCCTTTCCAATTCTTGCAGTGCGATACGTTCAATTTTATGCTGTTTCCGGTGCAGAACCCTTTCCACATCTACCAGTCGCATCATGCGTCTGTTGTATGAGGTTAGCTCAAAGAAAGACAATACAAGGCAAATCACTGAAAGGATCAGCGGTATCAGGAATTTTCTATTCCATATTTCCTTAATTATAACCTGCATTTTCATTCGTGGTGATAGGCTTCCCCTTTAATGATCGTAAAGCTGCGGTAGATTTGTTCCATACACAATAAACGTACCAATTGATGCGGGAAGGTCAATGCGGACAATGACCATATATCATTGGCCCTTTGTTTTACTTTGGGTGAAAAACCGTAGGCACCCCCGATGGCAAAAACAAGATTGCGTGTGCCTTTTTGCAAATGCTGTTCAATTTGGAACGACATTTGCTTGGATGTACAGGTACTGCCTTTCTCATCAAACAGAACCAGATGGTCCGATGTTTTTATGTTTTTCAAAAGCAGCACACCTTCTTTTTCTTTGATCTGATCGCAGGATAATGACGAAGTGTTCTTTATATCAGGCAATTCCAAACGTTTAAAACGGATATACCGGGCCAGCCGTCTTTCATAGTCCAGAATTCCTTCACGCAGGTAGGGTTCCTGTGTCTTGCCCATGCAAAGCAGCACTATGTTCATTAAACAAAAGTAAGAAATTATGTGTAACTTGCCGTTGTTTTAGGTTATTTGTTATGTTCCGAAAGACGATCATATCTCTGTTGCTGTCCTGTTTTTTAGCATTCGTGCCGACTTTTCTGAATGCACAGGATGCCGAATCAAAGGTTGTTTTCACTTCTATTGGAAATGACTTGAAGAGCGGTGATGCCACCACTTTTTCCCAGTGGTTTGCTGATGATATTGAAATAGACGTATTGGGAACTGCAGGGGTGTGTAGCCGGAGCCAGGCAAGACAGTTGATGAAGAATTTCTATTCCAGGTATACACCGAAATCATTTACCATAGTACATCTAAGCGGTTCTTTGCCAATGCGCTATTGTATCGGAACCTTGGCGGCCGGCGGAGAGCGTTTTCGTGTGACGCTTTTTGTGAAATCCCAGAGAGATGTCCACACCCTTCAACAGATCCGTATAGAAAAGGACTGATCTATTTCTGTCGCATGAAGATCTGTACCGGCGTCCCGTTCAGATCGAAGTGCATACGCAGTTTGTTTTCCAGGAAACGCTTGTAATCCTCCCTTACGTATTGGGGCAGGTTGCAGAAGAAGGCAAAGGAGGGACAGGGAGTGGGAAGTTGAGTGACGTATTTGATCTTAACGTATTTACCCTTGACAGCCGGTGGAGGGAAAGCTTCAATTTCTGGTAACAGGGTTTCGTTGAGCCGTGAAGTGGGGATCCGTTGCGTACGGTTTGCAAAAACTTTTGCCGCAGCTTCCAGCACCTGCATGATACGTTGCTTTTTGACTACCGAAGTGAAGATTACGGGCACATCTGTAAAAGGGGCGATTCGGGCACGGATGTTTTTCTCGTATTCTTTCAGGGTGTTCGTCTCTTTTTCCACCAGGTCCCATTTGTTGACCGCGATCACACACCCTTTCCCGTTTCTGATGATCAGCTGAAATATGCTCATATCCTGTGCTGACACCCCCTGGGTGGCATCCAGCATCAGGATGCACACATCGGAATATTCTATGGCCCTGATGGCCCGCATAGAGGAATAGAATTCCAGGTCTTCTTTTGTTTTTGTTTTTTTCCTTAGACCTGCCGTATCTATCAGAAAAAAATCATACCCGTATTTGTTGTAACGCGTTTTAATGGCATCACGCGTAGTCCCGGCTATCGTGGTGACTATGTGTCTTTCCTCACCAAGGAATGCATTCGTGAGCGATGACTTTCCCACGTTGGGCCTTCCCACTATGGCAATATGGGGGATATCATGTTCTTCTTCCTGATCGGATACATCGGGCAGCACTTCCAGGACCCTGTCCAACAGATCACCGGTGCCGCTGCCACTGATGGCGGCAATGGGAACGGGATTGCCCAATCCCAAACCATGGAATTCATAGGTGTCAAAGATCTTTCCTCCATGGTCAACCTTGTTTACGGCAACGATCACAGGTTTGTCGGATTTTCTTAGGATCTTGGCAACTTGCTGATCGTGATCGGTTATGCCTGTTTCTACATCTACGACAAAGATGACGGCATCTGCTTCTTCTATGGCCAGCAGTACCTGCCGGCGTATCTGCTCTTCAAATACATCGTCCGAACTTTCGGCATAGCCTCCGGTGTCGATAATTGAAAAATCCCTGCCGTTCCAATCGGTCTTGCCGTAATGGCGGTCACGGGTGACACCGGATGTCTGGTCAACTATTGCCTGGCGTTTTCCGATCAGCCTGTTGAACAGTGTTGATTTTCCCACATTAGGCCTTCCTACAATCGCTACAATACTCATTCTTTCCTTTTTTGTAAAGCATCCTTTCTTCTTCTTTGGGGCATCGTATGCCCCGTTCTCTCATGTTTCTGTTGTGACCGATGGAATATACCGGGAATTTTCCGTTCTTTCTAACAATGATCCCAATACACATACCGATAACACCCAGGGCTACCAGACCCAGCGTCAGGAGAAATAGAGTCATGGGTTGTAACGTAAACATTTGAATTCCGGTAGCAGCGGATGGTCCGTAACGGCCAGCACGGGGGGCACCTGGTGTGCCTTGAATGAAGACAGCTTCATCCTTTTAACTATTTCGGCGACCGTATCGGGATCTGTTTCCGGCAACTTCAGGTCTTCGGCAGGTCGTTCCTCTTCTATGAGCGCATGCAGGATAGGATCCAGCACATAATATTCAGGCAGGGTGTCACTGTCTTTCTGATCAAGGCGCAGTTCAGCTGACGGTTCCTTGCTAATGGTGTGCTCGGGTATCCGTTCCTGTTTGCCGTTCAGGAATTCAGCCAGTTCGTAAACACCTGTCTTGTATAAATCTCCAAGGACCATCATGGCACCTACAAGATCACCGTACAACGTCCCGTAACCCATGGCCAGTTCACTCTTATTACTGGTATTGAGCACCAGTGCATCTTTTTTGTTGGCATATGCCATCAGGATTACCGCACGTATGCGTGCCTGGATGTTTTCCTCTGTCAGATCATGTTGGGCATGATTAAAAACGGGAGCAAGCTCGCGCAGGAACTTGTAAAAAATGGCATCAATAGGTATGATGTGATAATTGATATTGTTCAGGTTGCACAACTTCAGGGCATCTGTCAACGAATGAACGGTGGAATAAGGTCCGGGCATCAGCAACCCGTGTACGTTTTCCTTTCCCAGTGCATCTTGCGCCAGACAGGCCACAACGGCAGAGTCTAACCCCCCGGAAATGCCCAGTACGGCGGTTTTCTTCCCGGCTTCCATGAAATACTGCCTGATGCCTCCGGTCAGGATCTTATATATTTCCGCGGAAGTTTTCATTATAAAGTGAATTTACTGCTTATGGACTGAAGATTGTACACATTATTTATAATGTCTGCAAAATCCTTGGCAATGGATAAAACCTTTATTTTGCTCTTGTCCTTGTTCGGGTCCGAAGACAGCGGAATGGTGTCCGTGACGATCACTTCTTCCAGTGCAGAATTGGCAATGGTGTTGTAGGCAAGACCCGAAAGAACGGGATGTGTCGCAATGGCTCTGACGCTTCTGGCTCCTTTGGACATCATCATTTCTGCCGCTTTGGCTATGGTACCGGCCGTGTCGATCATATCATCGAGTATGATTATGTTTCTGTCCGCAACTTCACCGATGGCGGTCATGCTTCCCACAACATTTGCCTTTTCACGGGATTTATGGCAGATGATCAGGGGACATTCCAGTTTGCGGGAATAGGCATTGGCCCTTTTGGCACCGCCCATATCGGGTGCGGCTACCGAAAGGTTTTCCAGTTGCAGGCTTTTGATATAGGGAACGAATACCGAGCTCGAATACACGTGATCGACCGGGAAGTCAAAAAAGCCTTGTATCTGGTCTGCATGCAGGTCCATGGTCGTGACCCTGTCGCATCCTACTGCTTGCAGGAGGTTCGCTACCATTTTCGCGCCTATCGACACCCTAGGGCGGTCTTTCCGGTCCTGCCTGGCCCATCCGAAATACGGCATTACGGCAATGACCTTATAGGCAGAAGCCCTTTTGGCAGCGTCTATGGTCAGGAGTAATTCAAAAAGGTTATCGACGGGGGGGAAGGTGGATTGAATGATAAAAACGGTGGCCCCCCTTACGCTTTCATCGAAAGCCGGTTGAAATTCACCGTCACTGAAAGTAGTTACCGATAATAATCCCAGGGGCAGACCCAGATGAGAAGCAATATGTTCGGCAAGATACCGGGATCCGCGGCATGAGAAGACTTTAAATAAATGCAGATGATCCATTGTCCCTTTGGTTAGAAGATGGGACAAAGATAAGAAGAAAAAAAATCAATCAAAGGTTACCTTGAAGGATTGAACCGATATAGTCGAGAAGTTCTTTTCTGCCTGAAGTGGTTTTAGAAGATGTTGCGAACAGGAGAGGTAACGGTTCCCAGTATTTTCCAAGCAATTGTTTGAAAGAAGATAGTTGTTTTTCCAATGCGGTTTTTGAAAGCTTGTCGGTCTTTGTCATGACCGTAACGAAAGGGATGCCCCACTCTCCGAGCTTAAGCAGGAAATCCAGGTCAATCTGCTGGATCGGATGCCTGGGATCGAGCAGTACGAACAACAGCGTAAGACGGGGCGACCGTTTGATGTATCCGTAGATCATCGACTGAAGTTGCGACCTCTTTGTTTTGGATACTTTGGCGAACCCGTATCCGGGCAGGTCAACGATGATCCATCTGTTATCTATCAGGAATCGGTTAATGCATTGTGTCTTTCCCGGCGTGGAAGAAGTATGGGCCAGCCTTGGTTTGCGGCACAACATGTTTATAAGGGAAGATTTTCCTACGTTCGATCTTCCGATGAATGCAAATTCCTCCAGATCATTTGCCGGTAATTCATCCGGATCGACGGTAGAGGAGAGGAATAAGGCGTCTTTGATTTCCATGGGGCTAAGATAACACTTTCTTGATATTTTAACGTAAATTTGCCGCATGGAGAAAATAGATCTCATTGACCTGCAAAAGCGATTGGAAGAGGCTGTCAATAAAGCTTTTGAAGAACCGTGCTGGGTCCGGGCCGAGATCAATCAGCTGACCGTACGCAACGGCCATTGTCATATGGAACTCGTACAGAAGGAACCCGAAACTGACAAGCTGTTGGCTAAAGCCCAGGCGGTGATTTGGGCAAGCGTTTTCTCCATTATTGATCCTTATTTCAGGACGGCCACGGGAATGGACCTTCGCAGTGGACTGCAGGTTCTGCTTTGCGTGGAACCGAAGATGCACCCTCTTTACGGATTGAGTTTGGTGGTCAGTGATATTGATCCTTCATTCACTCTGGGGGGGCTGGAGCTGGAAAGGAGAAAAACTATGCAGCGGCTGGAAAAGGAAGGAATCCTGGATATGAACAGACAACTGCCCTTTCCGCTTCTTCCCCTGCGATTGGCCGTTATATCGTCGCCGACGGCAGCCGGGTATCAGGATTTTATCAATCAGATAAACGATTCGGCCTACGGATTTAGCGTGACCTTGTTCCCTGCGCTAATGCAGGGAAGCGAAGCTCCCTCGAGCATCATATCGGCTATGGAAAGCGTAATGGCTTCGGGAAGGGAGTTCGATCTGTTGCTGCTGTTGCGCGGAGGAGGTGCGGTGGCCGACCTGCATTGTTACGACAATTACGACCTGGCTGCCCATATAGCCCAGTTTCCTTTGCCGGTCATAACGGGGATAGGTCATCACAGGGATGTACATATTGCGGATAGGGTGGCGCATATGGCATTGAAAACACCTACGGCGGTTGCCGGGTTTCTTGACGGACAGGTAGCCGTTGAAGATGAAGACCTGTTTCAGCTTTCCCATAGGCTGGAGCGGGCTGTTCACAACAGGATAAGCGAGGAACAACAGGGCCTGGACCATTTGCTGAAAGATATCAGGGGTGCCGTCAGATGGATCGTGCAACAGCACGGTCATGTAATGGAATTACTGGAACAACGAATCCTGAGGAACAACCCCCTTGCGTTGCTACAGAAAGGATATTCTCTGACCTTGTCCCAAGGCAGAACGTTGGTCGATACCGCTCTGCTCGGAAAAGGGGACAAGATTACTACGATACTTGCAAAAGGCAGCTTTGACGCTACCGTCGATAATATAGAAAACTGACCCTTATGAAGAAGAAAACGGAGATGACCTACCAGCAGGCACGTCGGGAACTGGAAACGCTGGTGGAAGAACTGGAACGGCCCGATGCCGATCTGGGACAGATTGCCTCGAAAGTGAAAAGAGCTCTTGACCTGGTGTCCTATTGCAGGAATTACCTGCGCAAGGTACGTGAAGACGCGGAAACGACACTCGATGCTTATGAAAAGGAATAGCCGCTCATGAAAGAGCTGGAAATATGGGAACGGGACCCTTATCTGAAGCCCTATAAACCCGTTATATGGCGACGCCATCAGATGCGTTTGACCAAGGCAGGGGAAATCATAGGCACGCATGGCAAACTGTGCCGGGCGGTCAATAATCATCTTTATTACGGTGTCCATAAGACGGAAGAAGGGTGGGTATGCCGTGAATGGGCACCCAATGCCACGAACCTTTACCTGGTAGGAGAATGTAACGGATGGAAAAAACTTCCTGACTACGCTTTCCGTTTCGTGGGATCCGGCAATTGGGAACTAAAACTTCCCGAAGGAGCCCTGCAACACGGACAATTGTATAAATGGATCATGGAATGGCCCGGTGGGGCGGGGGAACGTCTTCCCGCCTATGCAAGGCGTTGTGTTCAGGATTCGGATACCAAGATATTCAGTGCACAAGTATGGGACCCTCCCGTACCTTATCGTTGGAAACACAACAATCCGCCCCGGGTGAAAAATCCCCTGATCTATGAGGCGCATATCGGCATGAGCGGTGAAGAGCCCGGAATTGCCGGTTTTGAATGGTTCCGTACAGGGGTCCTTCCCAGAGTAGTACGGCTGGGATACAACACCATTCAATTGATGGCCATTCAGGAGCACCCCTATTACGGTTCTTTCGGGTACCAGGTCTCCAATTTCTTTGCGGTCAGTTCACGGTTCGGGACTCCCGAAGAATTGAAAAGGTTGGTGGACGAAGCCCACGGCCATGGCATTGCCGTGATCATGGATTTGGTTCATTCCCATGCCGTTAAAAACGAGATAGAGGGACTGAGCCGGTTTGACGGAACTTATGACCTGTACTTCCATTCCGGACAAAGGGGAGAGCATACCCTTTGGTCTTCCCGTTGTTTTGATTACGGCAAGAATGCAGTGCTC
This sequence comes from Bacteroidetes bacterium ADurb.Bin037, assembly GCA_002071175.1. GTDB lineage: Bacteria > Bacteroidota > Bacteroidia > Bacteroidales > UBA932 > DMER64. The sequence goes on along the minus strand of MWER01000013.1, from coordinate 156,746 downwards.
TATTTTTTGTTGTCCAATATCAAATACTGGATGGAAGAATTTCGTTTTGACGGGTTCCGTTTTGATGGGGTGACTTCCATGATGTACTACGATCACGGTCTGGCAAGGGATTTTACCGGATACGGGCATTATTTTGACGGGACCCAGGACGAAGACGCCATAACTTACCTGGGACTGGCCAACAGGTTAATACATGAATGCAATCCCGATGCCATTACTATTGCTGAAGATGTAAGCGGCATGCCGACACTGGCATATCCCCCGGAAAAGGGAGGTGTCGGGTTTGATTTCCGGATGAGCATGGGAGTAGCCGATCATTGGATCAAATGGATAAAGGAATTGCGTGATGAAGACTGGCATGTCGGGGATATTTTCTACCAGTTGACCAACAAAAGGCAGGACGAACGTACCATCTCCTACGCAGAATGCCATGACCAGGCCATGGTTGGAGATAAAACCATTATATTCAGGCTTATAGATAAGGAAATGTATACTTCTATGAGCAAAGATATCCCGTCTCTTACGGTAGATCGCGGTATAGCCCTGCACAAGATCATACGCTTGCTTTCGCTGTCTACTGCGGGGGATGGTTATTTGAACTTCATGGGTAACGAATTCGGTCATCCGGAATGGATAGATTTTCCAAGGGAAGGGAACGGATGGAGCTATTATTATGCCCGCAGGCAGTGGTCCCTGGCAGACAATGACTTGTTGCGCTACAAGGGATTGGAACTTTTTGACAGGGATATGATACGTATGGCCCGGGCACAGAATTTGTATAATAGTGCCCCACGTCCTGTGGTGCAGGATATCGGATCACAGGTATTGGCTTTTGAGCGCGGTCATTTGCTCTTTGTCTTCAATCTGAGCCCTGTCCGCTCCTATACCGGATACGGAATGGAGGTTGTGCCGGGTAGTTACCGTTGCATTCTCGATACCGATGATCCCTTGTACGGAGGCTTTGGCAGGAATGACCGGGGTGTAGTGCATCTGACCGTTCCGCAGAGGGGGACCAACGTCTTGTTCCTGTATCTGCCTGCGCGTACTGCAATGGTGTTTACTGTAGAATAATTAGTAACTTGCAAACTTATTGAATAAGGAAAAAACTATGGCATATTTACAGTTCAACAAACATGAATTGGGGAATCTGGAATATTCATTGAGCCGGGAAATTTTATCGACCAACAGGGCAGGCGGCTACCTGAATACGACCCTGACCGGATGCAATACCAGGAAATACCACGGCCTTTTGGTAGTACCCATAGATGCACTGGGAGGTGGCAATTACATACTGTTGTCATCGCTGGACGAGACACTCATCCAGCACGACCAGCCATTCAACCTGGGAATACACAGGTATCCCGGTATCTATGACCCCCGGGGCCATAAATACATCATAGACTTTGAAATGGACAAGAATATTGTCCTGACCTACAGGATAGGGGGAATGATATTTCGCAAGGAGGTCGTTTTCCTGCATAACAAGGAACAGTTGCTGATTCGTTATACCCTTCTGGAAGCCCATTCACCGACATCACTCAGGCTCAAGCCCTTTTTGGCATTTCGCAACGTCCATGATCTGACCCGTGCCAATCTGGCGGCCGACATCTTCCATTCCAAGGTGGAAAAAGGTGTGGGTTATTGTCTTTACGGGGGTTTCCCCAGACTGTACATGCAATTGAACGTATTGAATGAATTTGTCAGTTTCCCTGACTGGTACAAAAATATAGAATATCTCCAGGAAAAGATCAGGGGGTATGACTATAGGGAAGACCTCTTTGTGCCCGGATATTTTGAATGTCCCATTCGCAAGGGACAAAGCATTGTGTTTTCAGCTTCGCTGACCCAGGCCAATCCCTCCAGACTTAAGTGCCTGTTCGACAAGGAGATCTCCAACAGACCGTCCCGGGATTCTTACCGGAATTGCCTTAAGTTGTCGGCTTCCCAGTTCCTTATTAACAGGAACGGAAAGACCCGTGTCGTTGCAGGATATCCATGGTTGGGAATGAATCCCAGAGATACGGCGATTGCTTTACCCGGACTTACTCTTTCCACAGACAACGGGATGAAACTTTTTACCTCCGGTCTGGATACGTTGGCTGCCGAAGAGAGTACACTGTACGGATCTGCAGATGCTCCTTTATGGTTTTTCTGGACCTTGCAGCAATACCTTGATCGGAGCGGAGACAAGGCTCCCCTCTGGAAGAAGTACGGAAAGGTCATGAAATCGATATTGCATAATTATATAAAGGGAACCGGTATGGTAAAAATGCATCCTAACGGCCTGATCTGGGCTGAAAAGCAAGGGGTGCCCGTTACCTGGATGGACTCCATGGTAGACGGAAAACCGGTAAACTTGCGCACCGGATATATTGTGGAAGTATGTGCGCTCTGGTATAATGCCGTCTGTTTTGCCCTGGAACTGGCAAAAGATCAGGGGGATACCGCTTTTGTTACTGAATTTGAAGATATACCCGGATTGGTAAAGGAAAATTTCTTGCCGACTTTCTGGTGTGAATCACGTTCCCATCTGGTAGATTATGTAGACCACGAAGGACAAAATATCTTTACCAGGCCCAATCAGATCATTGCCTGTTCGTTGCCCTTCACCCCCCTGGGTGACGAAACTATAAATTCTATTTTGGAAGTATGTAGAAAAGAACTCCTGACGCCACGGGGAATCAGGACGTTGTCTCCCAAGAATCCTTTGTTTGAAGGTCATTGTGAGGGAGATCCGGTAAAACGGAATAGAGCTTACCACCAAGGTTCGGCATGGCCATGGCTGATGGGCCCGTACCTGGAAGCGCAGTTTCGCCTGCACGGAAAAGGATTTGCCTCTTGTGCCACGGAGATGTTGAATGTGTTTGAAGAAGATATGACCGAACACGGCATAGGGTCCATTGCCGAACTCTACGACGGGGATCCCCCGCATCGTCCGCACGGTTGTACTTCAAGTGCCCGTAACGTTGCCGAGATCCTGCGCCTTATGAACCTCGTTGAAAAATACAACAAACTATGAAAGTACTGATGTTCGGATGGGAATTCCCTCCTCATATATCCGGTGGACTGGGAACGGCCTGTGACGGATTGACCAGGGGACTGGCAAAGCATCAGGTAGAAGTCCTCTTTGTGATGCCTTCGGCTTCGGGGGATGAAGACCAGAGTGCCGTTCGCATAATCAATGCAAGCGATGTGGCTGCATTTGAAACAAAGGAAGAAGCCCGGCAGATCTTTGATAAGTTGCAGTTTATAAAAGTCACTTCCAACCTTATTCCCTACCTGGGTCCCGATGAATTTGAAGAGCAGGTGGACCTGGAAAGGGAAAAGGAATGGAGCGAATTCAGGATCTCGTTCGGACAGAAGTTCAAGTTTTCGGGCAAATACGGGAAAAACCTTATGGAGGAGGTGATGCGTTACTCGCTGGTAGCAGCTGCCATTGCCAGGCAAAACCGGTTTGACGTGATCCATGCCCACGACTGGCTGACCAACATGGCCGGGATCGCAGCAAAGCGTGTAACGGGGAAGCCCCTTGTCATACACGTACATGCTACGGAATTTGATCGTTCCGGAGAAAATGTCAACCCACAGGTCTATGAGCTGGAAAAACGGGGCATGGACGCTGCAGACAGGGTGATTGCAGTGAGCAATCTCACCCGAAACACCATTATAAACCGGTACCATATAGATCCTGCAAAAGTGTTCACCGTGCACAATGCGGTGGATTTCAGTTCTGTAGAAGACCGTGAAATAACAAGGGGCGTTCCCGAGAAGATCGTTACGTTCCTTGGCCGGATCACCTTCCAGAAGGGACCCGAGTACTTCATAGAAGCTGCTTATAAAGTGTTGCAGAAAATACAAAATGTCCGTTTTGTGATGGCTGGGAGCGGGGACATGTTCAACCGGTCCATCCGGCGTGTGGCCAAGCTTGGCATTTCCTCCCACTTCCATTTTACAGGCTTTTTGCGTGGGGAAGATGTTAAGAATATGTTTGCCTATTCCGATGTTTATGTCATGCCCTCGGTATCGGAACCGTTCGGGATATCTCCCCTGGAAGCCATGCGTGCCAACGTGCCGACCATTATATCTAAACAGTCCGGTGTGGCCGAAGTATTGGACCATGCCATAAAGGTGGATTTCTGGGATGTCAATGCCATGGCCGATGCCATTTACGGATTGTTGACCTATCCGGCATTGTCTGCTATGACGGTCAGATGCGGGTTGGAAGAGGTCAATTCCCTGAAATGGGTCGATGCCGCACTCAAGGTCAAAGAGATCTACGAATCTGTAATAGAAGAAAAATAAAAAACAAATAATATGAAAAAGACACTCTGTTTGTACTTTCAGGTCCACCAGCCTTACAGGTTACGTCAGTACCGCTTTTTTGATATAGGCAAGAACCATGACTACTTTGATGATTTTGCCAACAAAACAATTATGGCACGGGTTGCCTCACGTTGTTACGTACCAGCCAACCGTCTGATGCTGGAACTGATAAACAAATATGACGGGGCTTTCAAGATAGCCTATTCCGTTAGCGGCATAGCCCTGGAGCAAATGGAACAATTTGCCCCCCAGGCGCTGGAATCCTTTAAGGAATTGGCCCGGACAGGACATGTGGAGTTTCTGGCCGAAACATATTCCCATTCTTTGTCCTCGTTGATCTCTCCCAGAAAATTCCGGGACCAGATAAAGGTGCATGTCAATGCAATGGAGAAGTATTTTGGTCAGAAGCCCAAGGCATTTCGGAATACGGAACTGATCTATTCCGATACGATAGGTGAGATGGTCTCCGGTATGGGTTTTACCACTATGCTGACAGAAGGTGCAAGACATATCCTGGGATGGAAAAGCCCCAACTACCTATATGTAAATGCACTGAATCCCAAATTAAAGCTGCTGCTTCGTAATTTCAGGCTGAGTGACGATATTGCATTCCGTTTTTCCAACCAAAGCTGGGGCGATTGGCCCCTGACGGCAGAAAAGTATGCGGGATGGATCGCCGGGGCCCTTGAAAAGGATGACATCGTCAATATCTTCATGGATTATGAGAGTTTCGGGGAACACCAGCCTGCTGCATCGGGTATATTTGAATTCCTGAAGGCGCTTCCGGGAGTGATACTGAACCATACCAACCTTGAGATCCTCACACCTTCCCAGGCTGCGGTTAAGCACCAGCCCATTGCTCCCTTGAACGTTCCCTACGCCATATCCTGGGCGGATGAAGAACGGGATATCAGTGCCTGGCAGGGCAATGAATTACAGCAGGAAGCTTTTAACAACCTGTACAAGATTGAGGATAAAGTGAGGGATAGTGACAATCCGGATCTGAAGAGGGATTTCCGGAGGTTGCAGGCAAGTGACCATTTTTATTATATGTGTACCAAATTCTTTTCAGACGGGGACGTACATAAGTATTTCAATCCGTACGATACACCGTATGAAGCATTTATCAATTATATGAACGTGTTGAGCGATATTACGCTCCGCACAACTAAACAATAAGTATGAAGCGTAACCAAAATCTAAGTCCCGATTATTTATTTGAAGTGAGTTGGGAAGTATGCAACAAGGTGGGAGGGATCCATACCGTGATTGCTACAAAGGCGTTGCATATGTCCAGGGATATGGAAAACAGGCATATTCTGATCGGACCGGACGTATGGAGGGAGACAAAGCAAAATCCCGAATTCCTGGAAGATCCCAGGCTGTTGCTTTCCTGGAGAGACCGTGCCATGCAGGAAGGTCTGAGGATTCGGGTGGGACGCTGGAATGTTCCGGGAAATCCCATAGCCGTGCTGGTAGATTTTTCATCCTATATAGCAAGAAAAGACGAGATCTTTACGGATCTCTGGAAAAAGTTCGGACTCGATTCCATCAGCGGACAATGGGATTATATTGAATCTGCCCTGTTCGGATATGCAACCGGGATCGTCATTGAAAGTTTTGTGCGCCATAACCTGGCGCCTCATCATAAAAGTGTGGCTCAATTTCATGAATGGATGACGGGCACAGGACTCCTGTATTTAAAATCGATCAAGATACCGGTAGCCACAACGTTTACCACCCATGCCACGGTCCTGGGGCGTTCCATAGCAGGGAATATGTTACCCCTGTACGATAACCTGGAAATGTACAATCCGGTTGAAAAGGCCAGGGATCTCAATGTTGTAGCCAAACATTCCCTGGAAAAAACGGCTGCTTTTTATGCAGATGCCCTAACTACCGTGAGCGACATTACAGCCAGGGAGTGTGCGCATTTTCTGGAAAAGAAGGTTGATATTGTAACACCCAACGGATTCGAGAACAGTATTACTCCCCCTGACCGGGAGTTTGACAAAAAAAGACAGGAGGGAAGGGATGCCTTGCTCGAGATTGCATCCCGTATGTTGCACAGGGAAGTAGATACAAATGCTTTCCTGGTAGGTATAAGCGGACGTTATGAATTCAAGAACAAAGGAATAGATGTGTTCCTCGAATCAATGGCCATCCTGAACAGGGAGCGCACCCATGTTGACAGGCAGATACTTGCTTTTATTATGGTTCCGGCCAATCACAAAGGTCCCAGGAAGGATTACGACGATCTCCTGACCTCCCATTACCTGCACGACCCGGAGTATGATCCGGTGCTCAACGTAATGCGGGAACAGGGCTTGACCAATGCAGAAAAGAATAACGTGAAGGTTTTCTTTATTCCCTGCTATCTGAACGGTGATGACGGACTGATAAATAAGACATATTACGAACTCCTGATCGGATTGGACCTGTCTGTTTTTCCTTCCTATTATGAACCGTGGGGATATACGCCCCTGGAAAGCCTGGCTTTCCGGGTGCCGACCATAACCACATCATTGGCGGGATTCGGTGCATGGGTGGAAAAAATCTACAAGTCCCCCCATCCCGGAATAGAGATCATATTCCGCGGTGACAATAACTACGTTTCCGTTGTAAACGATGTGACATCGGTCATACGCCGCATGAGCGCACTATCGCCCGCTGAAGCGGCCCGGGTAAGAGACAATGCCCGTGATGTATCAACCATTGCCTTGTGGGACAATCAGTTGCAATATTATAAAAAGGCTTATTCCATAGCATTGGATAAGATCATTGAAAATCTGGGCCGTTTTCCCCTCAAGAGAGAGGAATGCACGACTACCGTTCACCGCGAACTGTTGCGATCTTTCCCTACCTGGTCTCCCGTTACCATCCAGAAACAATTGCCGCAGCGGCTCAACTTCCTGGAAGTATTGTCCAGAAATCTCTGGTGGTCATGGAACCAGGACGCCAGAAAGCTTTTTTCGGGGATCAACCCTGAACTATGGGAACAAGTGGAAAAAAATCCCATATTGTTACTGGACAAGATCCCTTACAAACAATACAAGATCCTTGAAAAGAACAAAGCGTTTCTGGAACGGTTGGACAGAGTGGAAACCCATTTCAACGCTTACATGAAAGCACGGGAATCTTTGAGCGGTCCGGCAATAGCTTATTTCAGCATGGAATACGGTCTGGACTGGAGCTTGAAGATCTATTCCGGCGGCCTGGGCATACTGGCCGGGGATTATTTGAAAGAATCCTCCGATAAGGGCGTTTCTATAACCGGGATTGGATTGTTGTACCGTTACGGTTATTTCCGTCAGTTTCTCTCTGCTCAGGGAGATCAGGTGAGTGATCGTGAAGCGGTTGATTTTCAGAAGATCCCCGTGATCCCCGTACGGGACGAGAACGACAACTGGACGATTATCAGCATAGCGTTTCCGGGACGTAACGTTTACGCACGTATCTGGAAGGTAGATGTAGGCCGGACGCCTCTTTATCTGTTGGACACCGATTTTGAGGACAACCTGCCCGAAGACCGCAGCATTACCCACCAATTGTACGGTGGAGATTGGGAAAACAGGCTTAAGCAGGAATTGCTTCTGGGTGTGGGCGGTATCCGGGCGCTTCGTGCCCTGGGTATCGATGCCGACGTTTACCACTGTAATGAAGGTCATGCAGCTTTCATAGGGCTGGAAAGGATCAGGGAATATGTGGTCGATGAGAACCTCTCTTTCGAGGAAGCCAGGGAAGTGGTGCGTGCTTCGTCGCTTTTTACCACGCATACGCCGGTACCTGCCGGTCACGATGCGTTTACCGAAGATATGCTCAGGCCCTATTTTTCACATTATCCCGACAGGCTCAAAATATCGTGGGACACCCTTATGGCGCTTGGAAAGACAGAGATGTGCGATCCCCATGAGAAGTTTTCGATGAGTTACCTGGCATCGAACCTCTCCCAAGAGATCAACGGGGTAAGCAAGATGCACGGACAGGTGAGCCGTGAGATCCTCAATCCGCTCTGGCCCGGTTACCTGCCACAGGAATCGCATGTGGATTACGTAACGAACGGGGTACATTACCAGACGTGGACCGCCCCTGAATGGAAAGAGGTGCACTCCCGCATTTTCGGTGAAGATTTCGGGACCCATCACTACAATAAGGACTGTTTTATGGAATTCCTTAAGGTAGGTGACAAGGAGGTATGGAGTATTCGCAACGGTTTGCGCGGCAAGCTTATAGACAGGATCGTAACGGCGTTGTCCAGCACAAAGGATGCTCCCGAATTTTACTCACCCAGAGATATGGTTGCCATACGGGGTGCATTGAGCAAGGATATACTGACCGTCGGTTTTGCACGGCGCTTTGCCACCTATAAAAGAGCGCACCTATTGTTTGCCAACCTGGACCGCCTGGATGAGCTTGTTAACAATCCCCAACGTCCCGTTCAGTTTTTGTTCGCAGGGAAGGCACATCCCCATGACAAAGCCGGTCAGGATCTGATCAGGCGAATTGTGGAAGTATCCCGGATGCCGCGTTTCATAGGCAAGATCCTTTTCCTGCCTAACTATAATATGGAAATGGCCAAGCGCCTTGTTCAAGGTGTTGATGTCTGGATGAATACACCTACCAGGCCTTTGGAAGCTTCCGGAACGAGTGGCGAAAAAGCGGCCATGAACGGTGTGATGCATTTCAGCGTCCTGGACGGATGGTGGGTGGAAGGATACCGTGAAGGTGCCGGATGGGCCCTTTCCGAAGAGAGGACATATGAAAACCAGGCTTACCAGGATGAATTGGATGCGGCCGTTATTTACAATATGCTCGAAAATGAGATCGCTCCCATGTTCTATAACAGGAACGATGAAGGGATCCCTGTAGCATGGGTACAGCATATCAAGAATACCGTAGCATACGTGGCAGGTAATTTTACGACCAACCGCATGATGGAGGATTATGAGCAAAAATTCTACCGGCCGTTACAGCAAAGACATGTAAAAATGGCGGAAGACAATTATGCGCTGGCAAAGGAAATGGCATTCTGGAAAAGACGGATGGAAAGGGAATGGAGTTCCCTGGAAGTTCTGTCCTATACGCATCCCAATGATAGTAAGGACATCCTGACCTTGGGCAGTGAAAACGAATCGAGGGTCAAATTATACCTGGGAGCCCTTTCTACGGAAGACATCGGGGTGGAAATGGTCATCACCATGCGCGGCAGGGACGGCGGAATCATTATAGACGAGATCGTTCCGTTTACACTGGAAAATGTTTCCAACGGTGAGGCCACTTATGTTTGCAGGCTGGTACCGCAAACAGCCGGCTCGTATTACGTTGCATCCAGGATATTTGCAAAAAATCAAAAAATGCCCCACAGACAAGATTTCGCTCTGGTAAAATGGTTATAGCGGCTACAGGTTTTTTTGACGGTGTTCATCTGGGACACCGGGCCGTGCTGAACTCCCTGGTGGAAACGGCACGGAAAATGGGAGGTCACAGTCTGGTATTGAGCTTTTGGCCTCACCCCAGAGCTGTATTACAAAAGGATGCACAGCGGTTCCGACTGCTGACCTCGCTTGACGAGAAAAAGGAAATGATCCGCAAACTGGGAGTAGACGATTTTCAGATTATACCTTTCACCCGTGATTTTTCGTCCCTTACTTCAAGCGTATTTTTCAGAGACTATTTGCATACCCGCTACGGTGTGAAGGTCCTGATTGCCGGGTATGATCACAGGCTTGGGTGTGACGGTGTACGTGATCCGGAAAAAATGGATAAGGAAGCCCGGATGAGCGGAATTGAGATCATCCGCGTTCCCGAATACGTATCCGAACAGGGGGAACATATAAGTTCCACCAAGATAAGGGCGGCTTTGTCAGAGGGCTCTATCGAGACGGCAAATCGCTGGCTGGGTTATCCTTACTGTTTGCATGGGGTAGTGGTCGAAGGCAACCGGATAGGGAAAACACTCGGTTTTCCCACAGCCAATATGCAACTTTATGAACCCCTCAAGCAACTTCCCGCCAACGGGGTATACAAGGTTGAGGCCAGATTGAACGGGAAGTGGTACAAGGGTATGATGAACATAGGCTTCCGTCCCACAGTCGCACCTAATTTGGAACATACGATAGAAACGCATATCTTTGATTTTGATGATGATATTTACGGACTCGATATCAGGGTTCGGCTATTGAAACACCATAGGCGGGAAATTGCATTTCCTTCACTCTCTGCGTTAAGAGAACAGTTGATAAAGGATCAAAAAGAATTGTCATGAAGTCGGATACACTGGTTACCATTTTGCTGAGCGTGTTGGCCGTTATCTTTGGAATTGTAAATGCCCGCGTTAAAAAAAGAAACGCTGAAACACGGCCGCTACCGTCTTTTGATCCGTATTCGGAACCTGACGTATCGGAGGAGGAGGTACTTGAAGAGGCCTCTCCTGCGACTGCACCCCAGGCTCAGCACTACGAGGTGAGAGAAAACGAAAGAAAAACCAATGTGAAACAATCAAAACCAAAAAAATACGGAATCAACGCAAAACAGGCTGTTTTGTTTTCAGAGATACTGAAACCAAAATTTGATGAATTTGGTTGATTCATAAAGAAGTATTATATTTGTGATAAGAAGAGTCCTGCATCTGCAGGATTCTTCTTCTTCTTTAATTAACGATTAAGAAACAATTATGACCAAGACGACTCATTATGTAACGGCCGAAGGTCTGGATAAGCTTAAGGAAGAATTGAACCATCTGACATCTGTCGGGCGTGAAGAGGCGGCCCGTGCAATTGCAGAGGCCAGGGACAAGGGAGATTTGTCTGAAAATGCCGAATATGAAGCGGCAAGGGATGCCCAGGGATTGATGGAACTGAAGATCGCCAAATTGCAGGCCATGATAGCCAATGCAAGGGTGGTGGATGAATCTAAATTGAATACGGATGTGATCCAGATTATGAACAAGGTAAAGATCCGCAACATGAAAGACAGATCTGTAATGGAAGTGACCCTGGTCGGTGAAAGCGAAGCCAATCTGGCGGAAAAAAAACTTGCCGTTTCTTCACCTATAGGCAAGGGCCTGCTAGGGAAGAAAAAAGGAGAGATCGCGCAAGTCAGCACACCTTCGGGGATCATAGAATTTGAAATCCTGAATATATCGTTTTGATATGGCAACAATTTTCTCACGAATCGTAAGGGGCGAGATCCCTTCCTACAAGGTAGCGGAGGACGATCGTTTTTATGCCTTTCTTGATATCAATCCCCGCAAGCCGGGTCATACCCTGGTAATCCCCAAGCAGGAAGTGGATTATATTTTCGATCTGGATCCGGAACAGCTGGGAGACCTTTTCCGTTTTGCCCAGCGGGTGGCTCATGCCATCAGTGCTGTCATTCCCTGCAATAGGGTGGGAGTAGGTGTTCTGGGCCTTGAAGTACCCCATGCACATATTCATCTGATCCCCTTAGATACGGAAGCCGACTTGAACCTGAGCCGGCCCATTTGTAAGATTCCTGCAGAAGAAATGCAGCGTATTTGTCAGGCTATCGCAAAGAAATTCGAGTAATACGTTATGAAATACAAAATATCTTTATTTGCGGTCGCTTTTCTGTGCGCCGCATTGCTCTGTTCATGCAAAAAAAGTGATGCCGTCCGCATTGACGGTCATGTCAGTGATCTGGCTGAGAATGATTACCTGGTGCTCAAACGTCTGGATTTTACTGCAGAAACATTGCTCGATACGCTCCGGACAGATGAGAGTGGCCACTTCGGTTACAGCCTGGAAAAAGGGATAGAGCAACCCGGCTACTATTATTTGTATGTAGGTGATAGAAAGATCGCTTCGCTCATCCTCAAAAAGGGTGACCGGATCAAGGTAAACGCTTCTGCAGACGGAGGGAGACTGGAAGTAGAAGGATCGGAGGATTCGGAACTGTTGAGGCAGGTAAGCGACAGGTTGCAACAAACGGTCGAAAAATTCGATTCCATCTATGTTTTGTATAAGAATGCGACAGGCAGGAAACAGGAAGCGCTCAGCTTGGAATTGGGATCTCTTTACGTCAAGTATAAACAGGAAGCTATCCGTTTCCTTTATGCGCATCCCCGCTCTTTTGTAAATACCTCTGTGGTGTTTCATACATTCCCGGGACAATTTTATGTTTTTTCCGATGCAACGGACGCTCCGTTGTTGCGCCGTGTTTACGATTCACTGTATGTGGACTACCCGCTGTCCCCTTATGTGATGGCCGTCAGGGACCGTTATGAAAGTATGGAGAAATCCTTGCAGATGGAGCAGTTATTTTCACAAGTCGATATGGCGGACTTTCCCGACCTGTGCTTGCCGGGATTGGACGGACAGCCGGTCTGTTTATCTTCTTTGAGCGGAAAGGTGATCGTTCTTTCTTTCTGGCATTCGGCCAATGTACAGATGAGACTGGATAACCGGGAACTGATTGAGATTTATGACAGGTACGCCGCACGCGGCCTGGAGATCTACCAGGTGGCGCTCGATACCAATAAAGCCGCCTGGGCCACTGCCGTCAGGGACCAGTCATTGCCCTGGATCGGGGTATGTGACGGATTGGGAACGGCCTCTCCTTCGGTCGTTACTTATAACATAGAAACGATCCCGACTTTTTTCGTTATCAACAAGCAAGGGGATATTATTATCCGTTCGGGCAATGTGGATGAAGTGATCCGACAGGTCAGAGCTTTGTTTTAGGCCGGATAGCCGTGAATTCCTTCAGATAGAAGGGAGTATAATAGGCTAGATCCACGAAGTTTTTTTCCGTATATGCTTTCAGGGCTGCATGCGCCATGCCGTCGGCATGTGACAACACATCTGCAAAAATGGCATTGGGATGGGTTATCGTATTGCGGCACTTAGGAGCCCCATCCCCGGCAAAGACGATCGGACCCCGGGCAAGGTCTTCCATGAAACTTTCCCCCGTGACGTTTACAGCCTGAACAGGGCCTTCCTGTAAAACCGTCCTTCCCAAAGGACCTTCGTCCTTGACGGAATAGGGGGCTGTGTATACCTCCATCCTCCGGGCATCGATCATGGGATAAATACGGTGGGGAGCGGACTGCGGATCACCGTCCAGGTACAATTGGGCTATCAGCTCCAGGGAACTGACATGGATCAGCGGCAGGGATGCCCCGAAACAGAGACCCTTGGCTGTGGAAACCCCTACACGAAGCCCTGTATAGGAACCGGGACCCCCGCTCACGGCAATTGCTGCGCAATCCTTTACCTCCATACCGCACTGATCAAGTATCTGATCTATAAAGACTGCCAGTAACGATGCATGCGCTTTTGCCTGTGAGGCCTGGCGACGGGCAATGATCTGAATTCCGTCTGACAGCGATACGGAGCAAATAGCCGTGCTTGTTTCAATCAACAGAAATCGTGGCACGGATTTGTACGTCTTTTGTATCCTTTTTAGCTTCTTCTTCTGTCTTCGGCTCCACTTTGGTACCGTTAAGCAAAGTGCGTGAAATGGCTGAGTATGGACCGGTCACCACCCGGTCATCTTGTGTGAGCCCTTCTGTGATCTCAATATGGATATGGTCCTGAAGGCCGGATTTGACCCTGATCGCTTCCACCGTGTTGTCCTGGCGTACCACAAAGACCTGTTCTACCAGCTCGTTGGGGCCCAGTTGTTGTTTGATCTCCTCCGATAATGTTTCAGTACGTGTGGTAATGCATTGGATGGGAATGGCAATGACATTATGCCTGGTTTCTGTCTGGATCGATACCGATGCGGACATTCCCGGCCTGAAGGGTGTGGAGAAATCGGAAGTCACCAGGTCGCTGTATGATTGGGTAAGAATAAAGACCCTTACCTCAAAATTGGTAACCTGTTCCAGTGAGGATCCGATGTTTTTGGCCGAATTGGCAATCTGTGTCACAATGCCCGTAAACTTGCGTCCCGGGTAAGCATCTACCTCTACAATGGCCGTATCGAGTTGCTTGATTCGCACGATATCATTTTCGTTAACGTCTACCAGCACTTCCATCTCTTCAAAATTGGCAATGCGCAGCATCTCCGTTCCGGCCATCTGGCTGGTTCCTACGACACGTTCTCCGCGTTCCACGTCAAGTTTGGATACGATGCCGTTCATAGGCGAGAAAATGGTGGTCTTGGCCAGGCTCTCTTCCGCTTCAGCCAATGCCGCTTCCGAGCTTTCTACATGGAATCTGGCGGCGTTCAGCTGTTCCCTGGAAATGGAATATTCAGAGGATGAGGCTTCAAACTCCGCCTGGGAAATGGCTCCCTGTTGGTAAAGAGACATATTCCTGTTGTAGGAAAGTTCCACCTGTGTGAATTGTGCCTCTTGCTGGGCAAGCTGCGCCCTTGCCTGGTTCAGTGCCGCTTTCATCCTGTCCCTTGCAGAGATATACTGGTCCTGCTTGATCTGGAGCAATACCTGACCCGCTCTCACACGGTCGCCTTCTGCCACGTTCAGCACGATAATCTCTCCCGAAACGTCGGGAGAAATCTTGACTTCGGTTACCGGTTGTATCTTTCCGTTGGCAGGAATGATTTCAGTGATGTTCTTCACAATTGGATTTACGACGGTAACGGAAGTGCCTTTGCCCGAACGGCTTCTTCCAACGATGATCAGAATGACAATAAGTACTACTGCACTTATAATGATCCACAATATAGATTTCTTCATAGAGAGTGATATTATTATAACGTAATGGGAATGCCTTTATAGAAGTCCAGGATCTTAAGTTTGAACACATGTTCGTATTTTGCCTGGATGTAATTGCTTTGCGCTTTGAACAAATTCGTCTTCGATACAATGTAGTCGGTTCCGTTTAGCATCCCTATATCAAATTTCTGCTGCACATAACGGAACGATTCCTCCATGGCTTCAAAGTTTTTTCTGGTGGCTTCCGTCCTGAGGTAGGTGGAAGTCGCATCATTGGCAGCCTGCTGTACTTCCTTCATGAGCATATGGTGTGCGTTTTTCATCTCCAGGTCTGCCATTTCAAGTCCCAGCCTTGCGTTTTTAATATTGGTATTGACCTGCCATCTGTTGAATATGGGAATGGTCAACGATAACCCTATGGAAGGGTTATTGTTATTCTTCATTTGATCCCAGAAACCTGCAGAGGAATCGCCGAAAAGATTATCTAAGGGATTTGTACCGTTTTCTTCGGGATTGGTCTCTTCTTTCTTTTTCTTGTTGGCATCCGAATAGAAGGATGAATAGCCGAAAGAGAGGGAAAGCCTGGGGTAGCGGCCGCCTTGGGCAATGGCCAGCTCGTGCCGGCGTTGTTCCAGGTTATACTCCGTCTTTTTGATCTGAGGAAGGCCCTGCGAAGCGTAATAGAGGTCCTCTACGGATACGGGTTCCATTTCCTGGAGATTGCCTAATCCGGGCACTGTGATCTCAAAGGCCTCGTCTACAGGCAGGTCAAGTAACTGTTTTAGAGTCAGGTAGAATGTTCGCAGGTTGTTCTGTGCTTCTACTACTTGCACTTCTTCCGTTGCCAGTTGGGATTCGATCTCAAGCAGGGCACTCATGGGCTGACTGCCTGCTTCTACCAGTTTTCTTGTACGGGAACACTGTTCGGTTACGCTTTCCCGGCTTTTCCGGGCTGCTTCCAGGATCTCCCCGGCAAGCAGGACATTCAAATAACTGCGCGTAATCTCAATGGAGATATCGTTGCGCAGTTTCTGCACTTCTTCTATGGCGATCTTCAATCGGGATCGCTCCTGTTTTACCGTGTTGAGTTTTTGAAAGCCCGTAAACAGGTCCATATCGGCGTAGATCCCTACGCCTGTATTGGTGCTCCTGACATGATTGAGGATCGTAAGTGTTGACAGGTCAACGGATTGTCCCCAGTTGATATTCTCACTGACACGTGCACTCAACGAAGGGGCAAATGCCATTTTTGACTGAAAATGGATGTTCTCCGACTGGGCGACTCCCAGTTCCTGTTGTTTGATCGTCAGGTTGTTTTCCCAGGCATACCGGATGCACTCTTCAAGGGACCATTTTTTCTGTGCCTGAAGTGACAGGGGAATGATCAGAACAAGGAGCCATATAAGAGAGGAACGTTTTTTCATGTTCTTTTAAATATATCCTGCAAATTTACTTTTATTTATAGAATATGCAACAACGATGCCTAAAAGCGAAAGCAGGCAAAGCAATACATTTAGCCCGGCACGCGAGGCGGAGTAAAGAACAGTAACTTGTTGTACGGTACATTGAAAAGTGTATATTACAATATTGTAAATCCAGTGCGCAGCCACGTTCAGGGCTATGTTTTCTTTTTTCATGAAGATATACCCAAGAAGCATTCCAAGGACCATTCGCTGAACCAGCAGCGATACCGATTCCGGTCTGTGGCAAAGGGAAAATAACAGGGCAGGTAGCAGAAGCGTAAGCCATCCGGGCATACCGGCTTTACGCATCCTGATCATTAGAAATTCTCTGAAAAGCAATTCCTCACAACATGAGACCCAAAAAAAAGTCCAGGTGCAATTGATCAGATAAGTTGTCAGGTCCACATATAAAAAAGCCTTTCCCGTAAGGCTTGTTGTCAGTATTACCACAGGGATAAGCATGGTTCCTGTAGTAAGGAAAATCCGTTTCCAGGATATTTCCGGCCATTGTGTCATTTTTTTTCGCTTTCCCTTAAGGTATGCGACAACCATTCCCATGGACCCAATGGAATTGACTGTCAGGATATCCGCCCCTTTTGTGTATAAGATGGCAGAGATCAGTAAAGTCGGTACGGAAAAAATGACATATAGCCAAACGGGATAGGCTATGAAAAGGTATTTACGCATTAGCCGGGGCCGGCTTTTTGATCAGTTTACCGAACAGGCTGCAGCCCAGATCGTATAATGCCCGAAAGGCTTGTCCCAGGATTTCTCCGAACTTGTAGGCCAGGTCGGCATCAAAATCGGACATGCCGCCTGTTATGGCACAGCAGGCTGTGTCGCCCAGCAACACAAAACCGCTCATTGAAGGATCGTAGTTCATCGTTTTCATTTGTTCCATCCTGCTTTAAATCCATCGATAAAACTGTCAATGTTCTTGGCCAGCATGCCAACCAGGATCCCTGCCTTGCCCATTTTTGACGCCAGTCCGCTTAAGAGATCCTGAAGAAGATCACCCAAGAAGCCATACTCGGAATCTCCTCCGGTTATGGCACACTGCAGAGATACGTCCAGGGTGACGAACCCAAAATTCTGCATCACATAATCATTCATAACTTTTAGGTTTTATTGTTAATTCTCACCGATCAGGCGCGTGAGATTCCGCCTGCAAGCGCGCGTTTGCTTTATAATTTTATAATCCCTGCTGCCTGCACCAGGCAGCATATTGTTTATTGTTGTCTATCAGTTCCCGGTGCGGTCCGTTTCCCTTGATCCTGCCATTTTCCAGCACTACTATGTTTTCTGCTATGGAGAGGGTGGACATCCTGTGTCCTATGACTATGATCCCGGCACCTTGCCGGCTCCAGTTCTGTAAAGCATTGAGCACAAGGGTTTCCGAGGTACTGTCCAGCGATGACGTCGCTTCATCCAGGATGATCCACGACGGCTTGCGGTAGGCCGTACGGGCCAGAGCGATACGCTGGCGCTGTCCTCCCGACAGCTGAACGCCCTGTTCTCCAATAGGTGTCAGGATTCCCCTGGGCAGCGCAGAAAGAAAGCTGTCCAGTCCGAGTTCCCTGCACAGCGAGGCTATACGGTCCAGATCCGGAGAGGGGTCTCCCAGAGCGATGTTTTCCAGTATATTTCCCTCGAACAATCCCGCTTTCTGCGGAACGATTCCTATATGACGGCGCCAGACATTCAGGGGAATGTCATCGGCTTCCGTCCCTCCCAGGCGGAGGATCCCTTTGTCCGGCAGGTACATCCGCATGATCAGCGCCCCGAGGGTACTCTTGCCCGAGCCGCTTTCCCCGGCAATACCGGTGATCTTCCCTGCCGGAAAACTGTAGTTAAAATCTTCAAACAGCGGCATTCTGCCCGGATAATGGAACGACAATCCTTCCAGGCGAAGGTCTCCGCCCGGGATCTCCGCTTTGACCGCTTTTGGGTCGTTACCTGCCGGATCCTCTTCCGTTCCCAGTTCCATGATCTCGAAGAGCCTTTCCGCCGCAATGCGGGCGTCACGGTATTTTTGGCTGAAGGAAATGATCTCCGACACAGGGGCTGAAAAATAAGCGGTAAGTGCATAAAAGGTGAACAATTCGCCCAGGCTCATCAGATCCCGTGTCACGAAGGCAGCTCCCAGCCACAGGATGGCCAGTCCCATTCCCCGGGTGACGGTGTCTCCCAGGGTGGCTGCCCGTAACTGGTTCATGCCGCCCTTCCAGGACTGGGTGGCAAACATTCCAAAATGCTCCCGCACCTGATCTATCATTTGTTCTTGTGCCGTACAGTATTTGATTTGGGCTACATCCCGCAAGGTGTCCACCAGTTGTGTTTCCAGTCCCGCTTGCGCGATCATGATCCGACGTTGCGTATCCTTGTTGCGCCTGTCAAACAGGTAATAAACTCCGGCATACAACGGTAATGAAGCCATGCAAATCCAGCTCAGTTCCCTGTTGAAAAGAAACATGACCACAAATGAAAACAGCAGCGTAAAGACGCTCAGTGCTATGTTCAGCAGTCCGTTGCCAAGGAAGGCGCTTACCTTGAAAGTATCGTTGATACGTGCCACAAGTTCCCCCGATTGCCGTTGGTCAAAGAACCGCTGGGGTAGGTACATGATATGCCGGTAAAAGCCCCCGGTCAGCCTCATGGCCGTTCTAAGCCCGATGTGCAGGAGGAACCGGATCCTGAATATATTGAGCGCCATAGCGCACAGGGCTATATAAACCATAGCAAGACCCAGCGTTTGCAGGACATTCCCCGCACTACGGAGAATAACCCGGTCTGTAATCTGTTGCAGGAACAGAGCTGAGATAATCCCGGTCAGGGTATAAAGAAGTGATGCACCCAGGGCAGAGAGGAACTGTTGCTTTTGTCCTTGCATCAGGACCTTGATCCTATAAAGAAATCCGGGTATATGATTGCCTTTTGCGAACCCTCCTCCCGGGCTCAATGTCACCACCACTCCGGTCCATTCCTTTATTATAGCGGATACCTGCCTGTAGTGCATCCGCCCGTCCTCGGGATCCATGATGCGGCATTTCCGTTTTCTGCGAAACCACGGTGAAGTCATTCCGTAAAAAACCACAAAATGTGTGTATCCGTTTTCTTTGAGCATATGGAGAACGGAAGGGTACGGAAGGTTGGCGAACAGCTTTTCATCCGTAACTCCGGCATCGTGACTACGGTGGTAGGCTTTCGCATCCAAATGAAGGGCACGGGCCCCTTCCCGTATTCCTTGTACGGAAATGCCGTGCGTCTGCGTACCGCTCCATTGCCGGATCTGCTCCAGAGGAAAGCGCAATCCGAACCAGGCGGCGGCAGACGCCAGGCATGCCGCACCGCAATCACTGACGTGGTGTTGTCTGATACGTATCTTTTTCATCGTTATAGCCGTAAAAAAACGGAGCTGTCTTTTCTTTCCCCTCTTTTCTGTTTTCCGAAAACAGAGTCCGCACGTTTCTGTTTCTGACGGATAGCAGATCTTTCTCCCCGGACAGCTCCGCGAAAATAAATTGCAGGAAGACGACCATTCCTACCAGTGTAGCCAGTACGATCATTGTAAAAAGAATAACAAACCCCTTGTTCCTCCTTCCGGGAATGATGTGATCACCGGCCGAAGCACGTACCAGAGCAGGGTATGAAGGTTTGCGAATGGTCTTCATGATGCAAACCTAAAGAGCAGAAAAGAAAATTTCCGGACAAATGAAAAAAAAGACCGGATACGATCAAAAGAAATGAATCAGTCCAGGAAAGGAAGATAAGGCAGCAGGATGGATGAAAATGTTTCGATCACCTTGTACAGGCGCGATGCAGCGAAAATTCCCCGTGGCAGGAACGGTACCCAGGCATGTATCAGGTTCAATACGTACATAATGATCACTACAAGGATATTCCACTTGATCCAGCCGAATATGGCACCCGTCAGCCGGTTGAGCCATCCGAGCAGGACAATTTTCATCAGTTTGTCTAAAAGATGTCCCAGGATCAGGACAATGATCAGAACAATAACGAAAGTCAGGACAAAGGCCACTATCCGCAGACCTTGCCCATTCCATCCGAACCATTCTACTATGCGATCCATCGCAAAACCTGTAAAATGATAAGAACAGTAGCAGGCCAGGATCAGGGCCAGGATACCGAAAACCTGCTTGATGAGCCCTTTGGTCAACCCCTCGATTATGGCCACGATCCATATAATCAGGAGTATGATATCTACGTAGTTGAAAGAAAGTTTTGCTAACATGCTTTCAAAGATAGGTAAGATTCGTATCTTTGCAAACTATTTTTAGCTCTATTTGTTATGAGGTTTCCTGAATATAAGACCTTTGATCTGCCTGCGATCCAGAAGAAGATCGTGGAAAAGTGGAATCGTGAGGAAACATTCCGCCATAGTATAGAAGACCGTCCGGATGCTCCTTCGTTCATTTTCTTTGAAGGACCTCCCTCGGCCAACGGCATTCCGGGTATTCACCACGTTATTGCCCGCTCCATCAAGGATAGCGTCTGCCGGTACAAAACGCAGCGCGGTTTCAAGGTTGAACGCAGGGCAGGGTGGGATACGCATGGTCTTCCCGTAGAGTTGAGCGTGGAAAAACAATTGGGCATTACCAAGGAAGATATCGGAAAAAACATATCGATCCAGGAGTTCAACGCCATCTGTCGGAAAGAGGTGCTGCGCTATACCCGCGAGTGGGAAATCCTGACGGAAAAGATGGCTTACTGGGTAGATATGAGTCGTCCCTATGTCACCTATCACAACTCTTATATTGAAACGGTCTGGTACTTACTGAAGGACATCTATGATAAAGGACTCTTGTACAAGGGCTATTCCATACAGCCTTATTCTCCTGCGGCAGGTTCCAGCCTGAGTTCACACGAACTAAACCAGCCAGGCTGCTACAAAGACGTGAAGGACACCACCTGTACCGTACAATTTGAGATCGTAAAGGATAGCTCAAGCAGTTTTCTCTTTGAAAGGGAAGGGGAGCGCGTATTCTTCCTGGCATGGACCACTACTCCGTGGACCCTGCCCTCCAATACGGCCCTTTGCGTAGGACCGACCATCTCGTATGTTAAGCTGCGCACTTTCAATCCCTATACGGGGGAACCCATTTCGGTAGTTATGGCCAAGGATCTGAGGGAAACCCTCTTTCAGGAAAAGGACAAGGAGATCCCATTGGAATCCTACAAGCCGGGAGACAAAGCCGTACCCTGGGAGCAAGTATCAAATCCCTTTGCAGGTAGCAGGCTGGAAGGCATATCCTACCGGCAACTTATCCCGTGGGTCAATCCGGGAGAAGGAGCGTTCCGGGTCGTTACCGGGGATTTTGTCACTACGGAGGAAGGTACGGGTATTGTGCATATTGCTCCTACTTTTGGGGATGATGACAACAAGGTGGCCAAAAAATACAATATACCCGCCCTACTGATGAGGGACACCAACGGGAACCTGTGTCCTATGGTGGATAAGACCGGAAAATTTTACCGTCTGGAAGACCTGGATCCCGCCTTTGTCAGCTCCCGGGTGGACGCCAATACTTACGGGCCTTTTGCCGGACGTTACGTAAAAAACGTGTATGATCCGGAATGGGACGTTGAAGAAACTGCCGATCAGGCGGATTCTCTGGATGTGGACATCTGCATGTGGCTGAAAAAGAACGGGCAGGTCTACCGTATAGAAAAAATGGTGCACAATTATCCCCATTGCTGGCGAACCGATAAACCCGTGCTCTATTATCCGCTGGACTCCTGGTTTATCCGCACAACCGCCGTAAAGGAGCGGATGATGGAACTCAACGATACCATTAACTGGAAACCGGTTTCGACCGGTACGGGTCGCTTTGGCAAATGGCTGGAAAATCTGCAGGATTGGAACCTCTCACGCAGCCGCTTCTGGGGAACACCATTGCCCATCTGGCGCACTGAAGACGGCAAGGAAGAGCGTTGCATAGGATCGCTCCGGGAATTGTATGATGCCCTGGATGAGTCGGTTGCCAAAGGTCTGATGGACTCCAACCCGCTTAGAGACAAAGGCTTCGTACCCGGTGATTTCAGTTCCGGGAACTACGACAGGATCGATCTGCACCGGCCTTTTGTAGACACATGGATCCTTGCTTCCGCCAATGGGAAGCCTATGTACCGTGAGGCGGATCTGATCGATGTTTGGTTTGACTCAGGTTCCATGCCCTTTTCCCAGGAAGGACTCGAAAAACTCGGCACTCCCGCTTTCGGCCAGATAGCCGATTTCATTGCAGAAGGCGTAGATCAAACCCGCGGGTGGTTCTTTACGCTCCATGCCATTGCAACGATGGTCAACGACCGGATATGTTTCCGGAACGTTCTGTCCAACGGCCTGATACTGGACAAGAACGGTAACAAAATGAGCAAACGCCTGGGTAATACCGTCGATCCCATAAGGCTGCTCGATACCTACGGAGCCGATCCCCTGCGCTGGTACATGCTGACCAACGCCCAGCCGTGGGACAATATGCGTTTTGACGAAGGTGGCGTGGACGAGGTCCGTCGCAAATTTTTCGGGACACTTTACAACACCTATTCCTTTTTTGCCCTTTACGCCAATGTTGACGGATTTACGGCAGCCCGGGCCGTCGCGGACTCTCCGGAATGGGTACCTGTAGCCGACAGGCCAGAGATCGACCGCTGGATCATATCGCTGCTAAATACTTTGACCGAAAAAGTCCTGAACGCTTATGAAGATTACGATCTGACCGGTGCCGGGAGAATGATTCAGGACTTTGTATGCGACCAGTTGAGCAACTGGTACGTGCGCCTGAACCGGAAACGCTTCTGGGGAGGCAATATGGACACGGATAAACGTGCCGCTTACCAGACACTTTTTGAATGTCTGAAAACCGTCGCCTTGCTGGGTGCCCCCCTTGCCCCGGTTTATATGGAACGGTTGTTCCTGGACCTGACCGGATCCGGATCCGTCCACCTGGAACTTATGCCCGCTGTCGATCATACCTTGGTGGACGTTGACCTGGAAGAACGCATGGACCTGGCTCAACGTTGCACTTCGATGGTGCTGGCCTTACGCCGCAAAGTCAATATCAAAGTCCGTCAGCCCCTTAGCAAGATCCTCATGCCTGTCCTGGATCCGTCACTGGCAGATAAACTTGATCGGGTGAGAACGATCATCCTGAACGAAGTCAACGTCAAGGATATGGAATTTATCCACGATACCGCCGGTTTAATTCTCAAGGCCGTAAAACCCAACTTCAAAGTTCTCGGGAAAAAATACGGTCCGCAAATGAAAGACATTACCGCTGCTCTTGGCGGCTTTTCCCAGGAAGACATTGCTTTTCTGGAAAGCTCTGTCGAACAGGGTACCTACACCCTGAACCTGCCATCCGGCCCCGTCCTTTTAGAAAGAAACGATGTTGTCATCAATTCGCAGGACATGCCCGGCTGGCTCATAGCTATTGAAGGACCCCTGACCGTAGCCCTGGACATCACCATTACCGAAGCCCTCCTGCGCGAAGGCACCGCCCGTGAACTCGTCAACCGTATCCAAAATCTGAGAAAAGACATCGGCCTGGAAGTCACCGATAAGATAAAGGTTGTTCTGGAAGATAGAAAAGATGTTTCAGATGCCCTTCAGGATTTTTCTCAATACATTGCACAACAAGTCCTAGCAACGGAAATAAAATTAGCTTCCACACCCCCTTCAGCCCATAGCGTCGAATGGGAAGGAGGCACCTTGTCTATTCATATTGAGAAATCATAATTAAATACTACATTTGTACTTTCCTACTAAAAGAATAGAACCATGACAAAGAAAAAAAGCAATACCAATCAAAAGGTTACGGAAGAGGTAAGAGAAAAGGTTCGTTATTCCGACGAGGAACTGCAGGAATTCAAAACCCTCATCTACGAAAAACTTGCCCAGGCACGTGCCGACTACGAAGAACTCAAAGCCATAGTCACCCACAGCCAGAGTAACGACACCGAGGACACTTCCCCCACATTCAAAGTCCTCGAAGAAGGTGCCTCGGCTCTTTCCAAGAAAGAAGCAGGACAATTGGCTTTGCGTCAGCATAAGTTCATCCAATCCCTGGAAATGGCATTGATCAGGATTGAAAACAAAACCTATGGTATTTGCCGTGAAACCAGAAAGCTGATTCCGAAAGAACGCCTTCGCCTTGTTCCTCACGCCACACTATCGGTAGAAGCGAAGAACAACCGCGAATGATCCCTCCCATGCGCAAAAGCAAGCTGTCCAGAGGCAAAATCCTTGCGATCATCATTACCTTCATCCTCGTTCTGGATCAAATCTCCAAGATCTGGGTTAAAACCCATTTTACCCTTCACCAAAGCGTAAACGTACTTGGCAACTGGTTCCAGATCTATTTCGTGGAAAACGAAGGGATGGCCTTCGGTATGGTCTTTGGCGGACAAACGGGCAAACTCATTCTCAGCCTTTTTCGCATAGCTCTCAGTATTTTCATCATTTGGTACATCTGCAAACTCCTTAAAAAACCCGACACCCCGATGGGGGTTCTCGTAGGACTTGCCCTTGTATTTGTGGGAGCCATAGGCAACATCATAGACTGTGCATTTTACGGCCTCATCTTCAGCGAATCGGGCGTAACCGAAATCGCCCGTCTCTTTCCCCCCGAAGGCGGTTACGGGACCTTCCTCCACGGAAAAGTAGTAGATATGCTCTATTTCCCCCTCATAGATACCGTTCTCCCCGAAAACTTTCCCATCTGGGGCGGCCGTCGCTTCGTCTTCTTCCAATTCATCTTCAACCTTGCCGACTCTGCTATTACCTGCGGCTCTTTATACCTACTTATCTTCAAGTATAAATTTTTCTCTAAAAAATAAAAAGATTCCTTACCTTTGTCCTCCCCAAAAGGAAGCAGGTAATGATCTCCGGTGTATTGACTCTGTCGTATATACTATAGACCACCAATACGTATCCTGTTCTCCAAACGGAGAGATGCCGGAGCGGTCGAACGGGGCGGTCTCGAAAACCGTTGAACCCTTATGGGTTCCGGGGGTTCGAATCCCTCTCTCTCCGCCAAAAAGCGGCTTATATAACAGTAAGCTGCTTTTTCTGTTTCGGTTGCCCAGAAGTTGCCCGAATTTTAGTGTTTTGAAATCTGTCTGGAGTTATGTGGAAAATAAATTAGATATTGTCAAATTATTTTATAAAATCTTTTAATGTTTGAATATCTTGTTTATGCTTCTGTGGGTTATCTGTCTTTAATTTATTGATGTTTTGCAATTTCCATTGAACTGATGGATAGTTAGACAAGTTTCCTGCAACACACTTGCTCCAATCAGGGTTACCCTCTTCGAAGGAAATAATAAATTCCTTATCTGTCTTAGTTAATGAGTTATTAACTATAGCTATGAGATTTTTTCGTGTTTGCTCATAATCTTTGTATGTAAACTCAATATTTGACATGCCTTGAAATTGGTTTTCTAATGCGGGGCTCTGATTAATACAATTAGGTTGTAGGGATTCTATTATAGGTTTATCACTACCAAGCAAATTTAAAATAAATCCCTTTTTAACCTCATCGAATAAAGATATTTCCATATACTTACAATCGAACAAGTCTCTTGGGTGTTGACGAGATAGTGCAGCTGCTATTTTCCCTCCGTATAGCTCAGAAAAAGAGACAATGCGAGCTATACAAGACATACTGAATTCTTCTTGTGCTTTTTGACAGAGTATTATATCTTCAGTTGGAGCAATTATACCTCTTTTTGTTCCATTTACTTCAATTATAACAACTGCCCCATTCAATGTACAATGTAATTATAATACATTGTATTGAGGAATAACCCTTATATTCGGAATAGATTTTTCTATGTAGGTTTTTAAGCTTTTAAGATGCTCTTTTATTGAAGAAAAGCTTTCTTCTCTGTCTGGATAGGAATATAAGTTAAATCAATATCAACCGAATATCGTGGCATATTCTTATGGAAAAGATTTATAGCACTTCCTCCATGGACTGCAAAATCCTCAATACGATATATAGAAGGCATTATTCGTATTAAAAGGGCTACTTGCTTTTTGTATATCTCATGCGTAATCATTCAATTCTTGAGGTACGGTTATTTTATATTGATTTATATATGTTCCATTATCTGTCAATTGTAATTTACTTGTGCCGAGGTCTATCTTATCAGTATTCAACATATCATGCCAATAATGTCTTGCTTTTTCTGCCATATACAAAAACACTCGTTTAACACGCAAATTATTTCCTTCTTCAAGTAATCTCTGAACAACTTCAGGACGCAAAGAAGTTAATTGTTCCATTATATAATACAAATCCATATAATCATATTGAGATGGAACCAATAATAAACATTCCATAAAAGCCTGTTCTGGTGAGGAAACTAATAAATCAACACCTTCAGCCCTTATCACGCTTGTTTCAGGTGTTTCAACCATATTTGTTTGAAATGGCTTAAAAGTTCTATCAAAACCATTGCTTGTCATCCATTTTGGAACATTTAGATTGGAATGAGCAACCATTAATTTTGGTTTTCCCATAGGAACATAATGGTTGAAACCAAAGAGTTCTAAAGCAGAATGTGCAGCTACTCTTAAGTTTTTACCGAGCTGTTGATTATAACAAGACAAAGCCGCAAATGCAGATAATGAATCACCAGTACGATACATTACCCCCCTATCCAAAGCAGTAAGCCATCCTGACTTTCTGTACCTGTCTATCAACTGATGGGAATAACCATTCCTTCCTAACCATTCAGAAAAAAGCAAGCCGTTTTTGGTTCCCATAGTTAGAAGTTGGTTGAGTTTATTTCGATATTCTCTACTCATAGTTGATTACAACAAAATAAGTTCAACTACAAATATAGTTTCTTTTTAAGAAAAAACAAGACAATTTGACTTTTTATATTCTAATTTTATATAGTTGCTGAAAGTCGCTTATTTTTCCTTTGACTCTTTAGAAGGCATTTAAAATAACATTGCAAAGCTGTTGTCCGCTTTCTTCCTGGTAAGTGGGTTTTTTAGATTTTCCCTTGATCTCTATTATGTTAGAATTTGAATGTAGTTCGTTTAGCGTCTCCTGTTCTTTGATTGCCTCAGTGGCCACCTGGGCCTTGAAGGCGGCACTGTGTTTCTTTCTTGTCGTTGACATAATGAATAAATTTAATCGTTTTTGTTAAACTTACCCTGTAGTTTGAATTGATGGGAGTATTATATTTATGTGACAGGGTGCAGTCATTTAATGACCATTAAATGATCGATAAAACATTATTTAGTTCGATCTTTAAAATTTGTTAAGTCATTGAAAATCAATATATGCCCAAAGAAATATTTGGAATATATGCAGGGAATCAATATCTTAGTCTAAAATATCAGAGAATATAAATAAATTCAAAAAAGGATGGTTTGAAGACTACCCAAGATATACCTTTTAGCCTTCTTTCAGACTCCTCCGATCGGCTCAGTTTCTGGAGTCTGTACCTTCGGGAAATGAGGTATGGTCGTTTCAATATTCGGAAGAAGGGAAAGATGGGTGGTACCGCAGACTATTCACGGGTATGTTGAAAATTATGGTTTTTTAAACTTAATTATAAACTAAAACTAAATTTAATGAAGAAAATTAGATTTTTATTGTTCATTCCCCTAATGGCTTTATCAGTACAGGTATTGGCGCAAAATATCACTGTATCCGGTACCGTTACTGATGTTTCCACAGGAGACCCTATTCCATATGTCACTGTGCATATTCAGGGGACAACATCCCGAACATCGACTGATGTTTCCGGGAACTATTCATTATCAGCTCCAGTTAACAGTGTTTTAGTCTTCAGTTCAATTGGTTATGTAGCCATGGAAGTTTCTGTTAATAATAGAGCTGCGATTGATGTTGAACTTACTCCGGATGTCACTTTTTTAGATGACGTTGTCGTGGTTGCTTACGGACAAGCAAAAAAAGAATCGATAACCGGAGCTGTTTCTGCATTTACGGCTGCCGATATAGAGAGAAGGTCAATGGCAAGTGTAGCCGGTGTCCTGGATGGTGCGGCAACAGGTGTAATTGTTGTAAATACTGGAGGTCCGAGTTCTACCCCTGCTATTAGAATTAGAGGATTTTCGACGATTACCGGAAGTAACTCCCCGCTCTATGTCGTGGATGGAGTACCCTTTGCAGGTAATATTTCCGATATTAATCCCAACGATGTGGAGAACATATCGGTACTCAAGGACGCTGCTTCAGCTGCCCTGTACGGGAATCTTGCCTCAAACGGAGTAATTCTGATTACTACAAAAAAAGGTAAGAGTGCTAAGATAGGAGTCCGGGCCAATGTACGTGCCGGAGCATATAGCTGGGGACAAGCCGAATTTGAAAAATTAAGTGCAGAAGAATGGATGGAGACCATGTGGCTGGGTTACAGGAATAACCTAATGTCAAATCCGGATCTGAAATATTCGATGGAAGCCGCTAATGATTATGCAACTAAACATTTAGTTGAAAACTATTTAGGTTATAATATATTTGATAAACCTAAAGATCAACTATTTGATGCGAACGGCAAACTTGTCGCCAAGATGCTTCCCGGTTACACAGACCTCGATTGGTGGGATGCTGTTTCAAAAGTAGGATTGTATCAAGACTATACAATTAGTGCCGACCATGCTACGGATAAGACCAGTTACTTTATCTCCGTAGGTCACCATAATAACGAAAGTAATGTTATCGGCAGTGGTTATATGAGGTTTACAACTAATGCAAACGTTACTGTTCGTCCAAGCAAATGGTTAAGCGGAGGAGTTAAGATCAACGCTTCATATCAGGAAACTGACAATATTAGTGAAGGTTCTTCATCTTTTGTCAATCCGATTTATTATGGACGTTTTATGTCTCCGATTTATCCGATATATGTGCACGACATGCAGACCGGAGAGTTCATTTTGGATGAAAACGGCGAAAAGATTTATGACAGAGGGAACTATCATGACGGCATTACCCGTAATCAGAACCTGGACAGACACGTAATATGGGAGTTGGAGTTGAATCGGGATAGGACTTACAGAACTACTGCCACCGGTAATGCTTGGTTTAACATCACTTTCCTAAAAGATTTTGATTTTAAAATGTTATTCGATTACAGCTTGCGCAATTCGGAAAACAGAACATATAACAATGCCATTATCGGTGACGGAGCCGGTAACGAAGGAAGATCAAGCAGAAGCATATACCGCTACACAACGTTTACCGCTCAGCAGATTCTCTCATGGAACAAGACAATTGGTGCTAAGCATAATTTCTATGTAATGGCTGCCCATGAGAATTACTATTACAACTATGTTTATACGGATCTGTATAAGACAAAAGAAGTTTTCGCCAATAAATATGAGTTGATAAACTTTACCGAACTCGTTCGAATGAACGGCTATGATAGCAATCTTAGAAGAGAGAGTTATCTGGGGACCATTAAATATAACTTTGACAATAAATATTATATAGATGCCATGTTGCGTGGTGATGGATCTTCAAAATTCCATCCTGATAACAGATGGGGTATCTTCTGGTCGGTAGGTGCTACCTGGTCTATTCACAGAGAACCGTTTATGGCATCGGTACATTTTGTGGATGCATTAAAGCTCAGAGCATCATACGGTCAGGTGGGAAATGACAGCGGTGTTGGCACTTATGCTTGGTATGGTCTGTATTCAAATGCTAAAAATGGAGGTCTTGGCGCATCATACAAATCGCAAAATGAAGCCCAAAATCTTGTATGGGAATCTATGAATTCAATTTCGGTAGGACTGGAGGGGAGGTTATTCAATAGATTTAATTTTGAACTGGATTATTACCAGAAAGTTTCAAAAGATCTTTTATTTAGCGTAAGGAGACCTTTGTCTGTAGGTTCTACTACAAGTTCTTCCAGTATGTCTCCCACTCAGACTGTCAACTTCGGCAGTATGTCAAACAGAGGTGTTGAGCTGATGATTGACGTTGATGTGATCAGAACAAGAAACTTTACGTGGAATTTCAACTTCGTGACAACTTGGCAAAAAACGATTGTCGGGAAGTTGCCTCAAGAACTTCTGGATGAAGATGGAGGTTACCTCTCGGGCAATAAGAGATACCAGGAAGGAATGCCGTACATGGCATATTGGGTTTATGATTTCGTAGGAATTGACCAGATGACAGGTCTGTCTTTGTACAACATAGATGATAAGCGATTCTTTGTCGGTAAAGACAATCAAGAGGAAGGCAAAACAGAGGTCCCTGAAGAATATGTAGTTAATATTGGAGATAAAAATTATACGGCTCACTATTCATATGCTTCCAGAGGTTGGCTTAATGGTGGAGCTACCTCTCTTCCGACATTGTTCGGAGGTTTAGGGACTTCTATTAGATGGAAGAACTTTGATTTCAGTATTAATCTTTCATACGGTATAGGAGGCTACGCAACTTCCAGTCCATGGAATAGCTTGATGTCCGTTTCCGCCAGTCCGTCTGCAATCTCTAAAGAAATTAAAAGATCCTGGAACGGAGTGCCGGAAGGAATGACTCCTGATTCTCCCAACAGAATTGATCCGAACGGATTGCCCAGAATAGATTATTACACCAACTCGTGGAAAGCAACAACTGCTATTTCTCATATGCATAGCAAAACTTATTTAAATATCAAGAATATCCATCTGGCGTATAATTTCTCGAAAAAAGCTGTTAATAAAATCGGAGTTTCCGGTATCAACATCAATTTAAATGTAGATAACGCCTGGTTATTTACTTCTTTACCCGGATTGAACGTATACAGCACCGGTGGTGGAGCTGATAACGTATATGGAACAAACAGAATTTTCACGTTAGGACTTAATTTGAGATTCTAAAAATGATTGAGATTATGAAAAAAATATTTAAACCAATTATTTTACTTAGCATGTTGTTTCTATGGAGCTGTGGAAAAGAATATTTAAGCACAACTCCTACTTCTTCCACCAGTGGAGGAACTATATTTGAAACGACGGCAAACGCTAAACTTGCTGTAAACGGATTGTCTAAATTAATGACAAGACAATATATTAGCAGACAGGGATTTAATGGGGAAGGTACCATTAAGTTATATTACGGGGAATATCCGGGACAGAACTTTACCGTTAATCTTCCTGGTTGGGTAAACGTTATTGGGGGAAACAATCACGATGATAACAATTCAACATATACTCAATATCCCTGGTATTACTATTACATGATAATCGGTAACGCCAATTCGATAATTGCCGGTATTGATGATGCCGAAGGTCCCGATCATGAAAAAGAGTATATTAAGGCACAAGCTCTGACTTACAGGGCCTATTGCTACTTAATGTTAATGCAACTGTACTCCTATCGTTGGACGGATACGCAAAACGGTGAAACTTTTGGTGTGGTATTAAGATTGGAGCCTACCGATGAGGATCTGCCCGTTTCTCCGGCAAAAACGGTATATTCACAGATATACAAAGATCTGGATGATGCCATATCGCTTTACAGTTCTTCCGGATTGGATCGGGACAGCAATTATAATTTTGAAGTTAATATTGATGTGGCTTACGCTGTTTATGCCAGAACCGCCATCACCATAGCAGACTATTCCAAAGCTCTGGAAATGGCAAAAAAAGCACGTCAAAAATATCCTATGATGAGTGTTGCTGAATACAAAGCCGGTTTTTCCGTGCCCAATAAAGAGTGGATATGGAGTGTATATGGCGCCAGCGATGAAACATTATATTATTATCACTATTTCGCCTATATCGGATACAACTCAAATGCTTCTGCCGTAAGAACGTATCCTAAGAGAATAACCATGTCGTTGTATAACAAAATACCGGATACGGATATTCGCAAAGATATGTTCCTGGATCCTAAAGACATGTCCTGGAATAAAAACACGGGGTTAGGCGGCAGCGCACTAAAGAAACATGCCTTTCAATTATATCCCGATCTGTATGCTACGGCAAATGCTCATGCGTATATGAATTTCAAATTCAAATGTATCGATTACCCTGGAGTCGGGCATATCAATAATTTCCGCTCTTCGGAGATGTTGTTAATTGAAGCTGAAGCCAACTATTTCCTTAGTAACGTTTCGGCAGCTCAAAAATGTCTGGAGGCGTTAACAAAAGATACTGGCAGGGATCCCAACTATTCCTGCACAAAAACAGGTCAGGATCTTCTTGAGGAAATTAAGATGTACAGAGGTATTGAACTTTGGGGTGAAGGTTTTGACTGGTTTGATAAAAAGAGATGGGGTGATACGTTGATAAAAAGAAATTATGAGAACGGTGACAGTTTCCATAATGATTTGACCGGAATAATCGGACCCGAAGACAAAAATAAATGGACCTGGGTTGTACCGCGTCTTGAGTCTGACTACAATAAAGAAATTAGCTTCTAAAAAAGCTTAAAAGGCCCTCAAATTTGAGGGCCTTTTTTTTACTCGTAGAATAACTTTTATCTTTATGGTTTAATCATAAAAACGTCCTACATTGTAAAGGACATTGATACGTGATTTCAAATAAAGATTGCAGTGAATTTTATTATTGATTTGTTTAAAGGAACGGATGTAACGTCCACTTTGCTTTACATCAGTTTAACGGCATTTGTGGGGATCCTGATTGGGAAGATAGCGGTTAAAAAAGTTAAGTTGGGCATTGCAGGGGTATTGTTTTCCGGTCTTTTATTTGCTCATTTTGGATTACAGGCCGACCCGGCTATGCTGCATTTTACACGCGAATTCGGATTGATACTTTTTGTTTATGCGATAGGTATTGATGTCGGGCCTCGTTTTTTCAGCACTTTTCGCAAAGACGGATTGATTTTAAATCTTTTTGCCGTAGGAATAGTAGTTACCGGCTTTTTTACGGCCTATTTGATTTATTCCTGGACTGACGTTTCTCCGGAAGTTATTACGGGTATTATGAGTGGTGCCGTTACCAACACACCGGGTCTTGGCGCAGCCCAGCAGGTATTGTCAGAAATGGGAAAAACACAGGATGTTGCTCTAACGGGAATGGCCTATGCCCTGGCTTATCCGTTTGGGGTCCTGGGTGTTATTTTAACTATGATTGTTGTGCGTTGGATATTCGGCATCAAAATCAATAAAGAAGTCGAAGATTATAATAACCGGTATAATAGCAACCGAAAGCAACTTGAAAGCGTTGAAATCCACATTACAAATCCAAGTTTGTTCGGTAAAGATATCGGCTATATTAAAAAAATAGCAGACACGGAATTGGTTATTTCCCAAATTGGTCGCAATAATACGTTCATTGTAGCATCCGAAAAAGAAATACTTCAGGAAGGAGATGTGATATATGGTGTTTCATCAATAGACCATCTTGATGCGCTTCGTTTAAAAATGGGTGATGTTAAAGTCGGTAATAAACGTAAGATATCAGGTAATTTTGCCATGTTTCATGTTTTGATTACCAATCGAAAACTTGCAGGTAAAACCATAGAACAAATTGGGATTTATAGAAGGTATGAAGCGAATATCACCCGTATTTTCAGGGCCGGTATGGAAATTTTACCGACCCTCCGGACTACTGTCGAGTTGGGAGACACAGTAAGGATTGTAGGGAAACGTGATTTGTTGCCTGATATTCGTCAAGAACTGGGAAATTCCGTTAAAGAATTATCACATCCCAATACCGCACCTATTTTTCTGGGCATTTTCCTTGGTATTGTACTGGGAAGTATTCCCATTATTATTCCCGGGCTGCCTGTTCCTGCAAAATTAGGGCTGGCCGGAGGTCCCCTTTTGATTGCCATAATATTAGGTCATCAGAGACGTATTGGAAAACTTGATTTTTACATGACCCCCGGGGCAAATATGATAATCCGGGAGCTTGGTATCGTTTTGTTCTTATCCTGTGTAGGGCTTTCTTCCGGAGGAAAATTTGTTCAGACTCTTGTAAATGGCGGGTATGTCTGGCTTTTGTATGGAGCGGCCATTACAGTTATCCCCATATTTCTTGCAGCCATCATTGCCAGGGCAATGAAAATGAATTACCTGAAAATTTGCGGCATTCTATCCGGAGCCATGACGGATCCTCCCGCTCTTGAATTTGCCAATAGCCTTGCCCCTGTTCATGCACAATCGATCACCTATGCAACGGTTTACCCCCTAACGATGTTCTTAAGAATTTTACTGGCTCAAATACTGATTCTAATAACACTTTAGACACTCCGGATTATAGTCGTTATATTGTTAACGTTTTGTGAGAAAGGACCGTATGCAGAAACCCCCTGCTTTTTGGACTGAACAGGGGGCTTGCACATTTACCTAATAACAATATCTACTATCTGTTTTTTACATATTTTTCCAGCCATTGCCATGTTTCCCAGGCCTGATGCAGGATGGATTCTTTTGCCACGTAACTATGGCTTTCATAGGGGAGCAACACAAGCCGGACAATTCCGCCATTCCCTTTTAGTGCCGTATATAACCTCTCGCTTTGTACCGTAAATGTTCCCGTGTTGTTGTCTGCCAATCCATGAATGAGCAGTATGGGAGTTTTCAATTTATCTGCTTTAACGAAAGGAGACATAGTTAAATACACATCCGGAGCTTCCCAGAAGGACCTTCTTTCATTTTGGAATCCAAAAGGTGTAAGTGTCCTGTTATAAGCCCCGCTTCGTGCAATTCCCGCTGCAAACAGATCGGAATTTGCCAGAAGATTTGCAGTCATAAAGGCGCCGTATGAGTGTCCGCCCACTGCAATTCTTTTTCTGTCGGCTATTCCCATTTCCACTAATATATCGATGGCAGCTTCTGCATTGCTCACCAATTGTTCAATATACGTATCATTCGGTTCTTTGTCACCTTCTCCGATTATCGGGAAAGATGCGTTGTTCAAAACAGCATAACCTTCCGCCACCCAAAGAATGGGCGAAGTTCTTGTATAGCGGGTAAACTGATTGGGGGCGTCGCTCCTTTGACCTGCATTATCACTGCTTTTAAATTCGGAAGGATAAGCCCACATCAGGACGGGAAGTGTTCCATTCTCCTTTTTATATCCGGCAGGCAAATATAGTGTGCCGCTCAGTTTAACACCGTCTTTACGGGTATACTCAATTACCTGCTTGCTCACACCTGTCATTGAAGGGTATGGATTCTCGAAGCGGGTCAGAGCGATTGCATTTTTCTCTTTGACATTGACCAAATAATAGTTGGGTGTCTCATCATTGGATTCCCTTCTGGAGATGAATTTTCCTTTTACCAAGTCTATATAAGTAACAGGCGATTCAAAATAAGGGTCCTGACATTGCCATATTCGCCTGGTTCTGTTTTTTGCAATGTTGTATTCATCAATGAAGGGATAAGCCCCTTTTGGGGAACAGCCCCTTCCACTGAAATAAATGTTTTTATAATTATCAGGAGTATAAACTACACTCCTTCCCAGACTGTTTAAAGTCATTATGATTGTTCCCGGGTCAGCATACAGATCTTCTGAACTCAAGTCATATACGACTTGTTTGACAACATTTTTTTGGGGGTCAATGTGAATGCATTTTTTATGGCGGACAGACCGGTCGGATAACAATACGAATGCATTATTGGCATCTCCCCAGAGAATACTGTTAATCCTGTGTTCACCCTTATAAACTTCTTCAGCGTCTTCGCTGAACGGGCTGGAAATGCACATTACTTTATCCCTGAAAGGTACGTCTACACTTCCATTACCTCCGTCAAGGGGTTCTATCCAGCAAACGGATGCGGGAAGATCCGGTCTCCACCTATAGCTACGTGGTCCCGGAAACGCAGAATTCAAGCTTGAATATTCATATTCGACAAGCTGCGTCTTTGCCAGTACTTTTATTGTTGAACCGTTCTCGTCCCTTATCTCTGTTACGGATGGGAAAAAACGATAAGGTACTACATATGAATAAGGTCTTTCTATGGATTGAATAAGAATATAGTTTCCATCCGGAGAAAAGGTCGCTTGTGTATATACGGCATTCTCTCCCAGGTATGAGATCCCGCCGTCGTCAATACGGATGATGCCCAGTACCGATGTAGCATAATAGTCAAACTGTCTTTCCGTGAAATCATCGGACAAGAGATCTTGGTACGTACGTACGGGATTTTTCTTTCCATCACTCTCCTGAATTACCGGTACGGTATTATCTATTTTGTCTACCGGCTCTTTTCCGCGGTTTTCAGGAACAAAAGTGACCAGGATTTTTTTACTGTCATTTGACCATTCGTATGCGTTTGTACCAAAAAACATATTCACTTTAAGATCGTTCAATTTAGTCGCCTTAAGAACATCAACATCTATGATCCACAGACGTATTCCGTCCTCTTCCTCTACACATACGGCTATCATTTTGCCATCGGGCGACCACCGGTAGTCGATAATATTGACATGGTCCGGAAACCCTTCAATTTTTCCTTCCCGAATGTCTTTTGTACCCGGCATGGATTTCATTTCAAATCCTTTTATTTTTGTTCTCACCTTTGGACCATTGGTTGCAGGTAAAATCCGTGTTCCTGCAAGTCTCAACTCTTCCTGTGACAGTTCTTTTATGGTAGGGATATCGTCCGTATAGACTATTACATACCGGTCTTTTTTAGGACTGGCTGAAAAAGAAGGAGTTGCCGGAGCAAGGATCAGATCTGTGACAGTTTTGGACGGCATACGGTATTCTTCTGCATTACTCGTGGGTATACTACCAAACGGGCAAAAAACAAAAAAGCATGCCGAAAAAATTAATATTTTTTTCATGATCGATTTAATATGAAGTTAATGATTTGTCAATGCTCATTAGTTTAGGTAAAATGGCGTTTAACCTGCGACAATGTGTCAATGCCTTCGATCGCAATTTCGATTACATGGCCCGCCATATCAAGATCAAACATACGAAATGTATTTTATAAAGGGAAGAGATTTGTGCCCCAATTAAAAGGTCATATAGAAAGTTGTTTTTAGGAAAAGTCTTCAAGTGTTTAGAAAATTTCGCAAGAAAGTAATACTTTTGTGCCACAATAAATAGTTTATAAAACAACATTCAAATGTCAATCAGGATTGGTATAAACGGTTTTGGGAGAATTGGCAAGCTCGTCTTCAAACTTGCATCTACAACACCGGGTATTGAAGTGGCTCATATCAATGATTATATAATAGATACAAAAATACTGTCACACCTGCTAAAATACGACAGTATTCACGGTAAATTCGCAGCCGATGTAAGTTTTGATACGGAACATCTGATAGTAGACGGCTCAAAGATACCGGTCACACATTTCAGCAAGCCCTCAGATATTCCCTGGAGTAAAAATTCTGTAGATATCGTATTAGAATCAAGCGGGAAATTTAAAACCCGTGAAATGCTTCAGGGACACATTGACGGTGGTGCAAAAAAAGTTATCCTTAGCTCTCCTTCTAAAGACAGGAGCATTGACAGAACAGTAGTCATGGGAGTCAATCACACGGACATTACTTCTTCCGATAGGATCATATCAAATGCTTCCTGTACGACTAACTGTGTGGCAATAATGATCAAGGTGATGGATGAGGCGTTTGGAATTAAAAAAGCATTGATGAATACGATCCACCCTTTTACAAACAACCAGAATCTGCAGGATGGATATCATTCAGACCCCAGAAGAGCCAGAAGCGCCTTAAACAATATTATTCCTACAACTACAAGCGCAATAGATGCCATTAAGATTATCTTCCCACGGCTTGCCGGCTCATTTGACGGATTTGCTACGAGAGTTCCTGTTGCAGATTGCTCTTTTGTAGAGTTATATATGCATTTAGATAAAGTTGTCACTGAGGCTGAGATCAATAGAGCTTTTTTAGATTATGCCAACTCAACTCTTAAACAATATCTGGAGTATTGTTCGGATCCTATAGTAAGTAGTGATGTTAACGACAATACCCACTCGGCCGTATTTGATGCACTTTCTACAAAAATAGTCGGCGGGGATTTGGTACAGATACTCGCCTGGTATGACAATGAAATGGGGTATTCTGCCAGAGTTATAGATTTAATAAAATATATATCGGAACATTAGTGTTTCGTTAAGATTCAGGACAAAGCCTACAGTTAAAGACATTGTTCGCAGATCCGAAAAGTGTCCAATTTTCTTAACTTTGCTGTATGCGAAAAGTCTATTCACTTGTTTTTTGGCTGGGTGTTTTTCTTTTTTTCTGGCTGTTGGTTCCTTACCATTTGCGATTTCACGAACAGTTCCAGTTTTTCCGGTTTGGGACGGATTATTTCATGGAATCGGTCTTGCATCCGGAAGGCTTTTCCTTTTACCTGGGCGGTTTTGTTACCCAGTTCTTCCTATATCCGTGGGCAGGAGCCCTTGTTGTAGTCTTATTGCTGGTACTGCTGCAACGGCTGGTGGCCCGGATCTCGTATAGGGTGCCCGGCAGGGCAGACGGTAATACTTTCCTTTATCCGTTGACTTTTATACCGTCTGCATTCGTGTGGCTGTTGCTGTGTAACGAAAATTACATGATTTCGGCAGTGGTGGCTCTGTTGCTGTCCCTTTGGGCTGTGAACCTATACCAGCGTGCCGGTGCCGGGAACTTGCGGATAGCCGTATTCTATATCCTGCAACCGGTGTTGTTCTTTGCTTCCGGTGGCACGGTTATTATTTTTACCGCCTGTTTCCTGTACCTGGAAGCATTTCGCCGGGAGAATACCGGTCATTGGAAGTGGTATGCCGTCCGTGTGCTTCCGGCAGTGGTACTTGTTTTCCTCTATCCCGTTGCAGTCAGGCTTTTTTTTCAGTATCCCTATGCCAAATTGCTGGGAGGGATCCATTTTTATAGATATTACTACTTTTCATATCCCATTCAGTATATAGCTTGGATCCTGGCAGCCGCCGTTCCCTTGTCGTGCCGCCTGATCCCCACACCGGGTCCCGGCCGCCTGCGCCGGATCGTTTCTCCGGTATTGTGCGCGTTGATCGGTGCCGGAACGGTATTTGGTCTGTATCGTTTTACTGATTTAGACAAGGAATTGCTCTTTGGATACGACATCCTTGTCTATGAAGAGGAGTGGGAAGAGGTGTTGCAGAGGGCACAAAAAGATCCTCCGGGTTCTTCCATTGAAATGGTGGCCGTCAACCTGGCCTTGTGGAAGACCGGCCGCCTGGAAACCGAAATGTTCCACTACCCACAACAGGGTCCCGAAGGTCTTATGATGTCTTTCCGCAGGGATTTTGTGACCCCTTTGATGATGTCTGATGTATACCTGCATCTGGGCATGGTCAATTCTGCCCAGCGGAATGCCTATGATGCCATGGAAGCGATCCCCGATTTTCAGAAAAGCGCACGGTGTTACAAACGACTGGCCCAGACCCATATCATTAACGGCCATTATCGGGTGGCCCGCAGTTTCCTGGAGCAGCTGTCAAAAACCCTCTTTTACCGGAAATGGGCACAGGACGCCATGCAATATCTTGGCAATGAGGAACGTATAGAAGATGATCCCGTCTATGGAAAGGTCCGCAGGATGCGTTATCGGGATGAAATGCTGTTCAGTCCCCAAGGTCTGAATGCCATGCTCGACGTCCTATATCGGGAAAACCGGGAGAATAAGATGGCTTACGCTTACATGCTGGCCTATACCATGCTGGCTAAAGACCTGGAACGGTTTGCCAATTACATTACCCTGGAATATCCCGCCGGGAGCGACAAGCCTTTGCCCGTTCCCTACCAGGAAGCACTGGCTCTCTACTGGGTACAAAGCCACACTTCCCTGGAAGACATTCCCTGGGAAATAACCGATTATGTATACCGGAAGTTAAATGATTTTACTGCTGCTTATCGGCAATTTGCCGGGGGACGGCCGGAGCGGGTGTTGAAAAAAGATTTTGGAAAAACGTATTGGTATTATGTTTTCTTTACTAAAACGTAGTTTGGTTTTAGTGGCCTTGGGTGCGGTTTTTTCTTGCGGACATTACACCGGGGAAGAAGTCGTCGAGTATTCCCTGCCAAATATATGGCCCGATTACCGGGAAGTAACCGTACCGTTAAATATTGCTCCGTTGAACTTCACCGTGGAAAAAACGTTCAGCTACCTGGAAGCCGTTGTTGTGGGTACTGACGGGACTGTCTTGAAGGGTTCCGGGAAACGGGTTATCCGTTTTTCACTGCGCCGGTGGAAGCAACTGCTGGAAAAAAATGCCGGAAACAGCCTTCAGATAACCGTACGCGGCCGGACCGGGAAGAAATGGCACAAATACCCTTCTTTTACCATATATGTGAGCGACCGGCCCATAGACCACGGATTGGTTTACCGCCACATTGCTCCCGGGTATGAAGTCTACAGTAAAGTAGATATTTATCAACGGGAACTGTTCTCGTTCCGGACACGGGCCATTTATGAAAACACCCTCATTCCGCAGACCTGTGTAAATTGCCATTCGTTTAAACAAGGGGATCCCGAATATTTGACCCTGCACGTGCGGGGAGAAAAAGGCGCTACGGTACTGCAAAAAGAAGGAACGTTTCGTTACCTGGACAGCCGCAGCGACTCTACTTCGACAGCCTTTTCTTATCCTTCCTGGCATCCTGGGGGACGTTTCATTGCCTATTCGCTCAATCGTACCTACCAGTCCTTCCACGTGACTTCCGAAGATAGGGTGGAAGTCTATGACCTGGTATCCGACATTGTGATCTACGATACACAGGAGAACTGCATCCTGGCCGGAGACCACCTGACAACCGGAGCATTTGAGACCTTTCCTAAATTCTCGGCCGACGGACATTCCCTCTATTTTTGCCTGGCCAAAGAAAAGAACCTGCCCTCTGAGTACAGGGAT
Source organism: Bacteroidetes bacterium ADurb.Bin037 (assembly GCA_002071175.1). Classification (GTDB taxonomy): domain Bacteria; phylum Bacteroidota; class Bacteroidia; order Bacteroidales; family UBA932; genus DMER64. The sequence continues at coordinate 115,508 of MWER01000013.1, read as the reverse complement.
CTGAGGTATAATCTGTGCCGGGTAGATTTTGACCCGCTTACAGGAAAGACCGGAAAAGAGATCCATACGGTCATTGATGCCGTTTCCATGGGGAAAAGCATTTCACAGCCCGTCCCTTCACCTGACGGACGGTTTCTGCTTTTTTCCCTCCTCGATTTTGGTACATTCCCGGTCAATCACCGGGCCTCCGAACTGGCCCTGCTGGATCTGGAAGATGGAACGTGGCGATTGCTCGAAGAGTGGAACAGTCCCGATGTGGAAAGTTACCATAGCTGGAGCAGCAATTCCAATTGGGTGGTCTTTTCCAGCCGCCGTCACGACGGATTGCTGGTATTGCCGTATATCGGCTATATAGACAGTGAAGGCCGGGTAGGAAAACCGTTCCTCTTGCCCCAGAAAGACCCGGTACATTTTTACGGGATGCTGACCCGTTCTTTCAATTGTCCCGAATTGATAACCGCCCCGGTAAAATTGAAACTACGGGAACTGGAACGCCGTGCTAATGGCATGGACAGGGAACCGGTGCAATTCCGGCGTATTGATTAATCGGTTCTTTTTTGTATTTTTGCCCCGCGTTTATTTTGAGTTGTTAGCTCAGCTGGTTTAGAGCACTACCTTGACAGGGTAGGGGTCACTGGTTCGAATCCAGTACAACTCACTTTTTTCTATGATCCGTTTTGCCACTATTGGTTCCAATGTGATCGTGGATTCCTTTTTAAGGGGAGCCGCTCACGATCCCCGTTTTCAGTTGCAGGCCGTTTATTCGCGTACGCAGGAGCGTGCCACGGAATTTGCCGCCAAACACGGGGCAAAACAGACTTTTACGTCATTGGAAGCATTGGCTGCCTGTCCGCAGGTAGATGCCGTTTACATAGCTTCTCCCAATATTTTCCATGCTCCACAAGCCATTCTGATGATGGAACACGGAAAACATGTGCTTTGTGAAAAGCCGCTGGCACCCTCATTCTTAGAGGGGAAGGCCATGATCGTGGCAGCCCGCCGCTATGGGGTGGTGTTGATGGAAGCTATGAAAACTACCTTGTTGCCCAATTTCTTCCGGGTAAAGGAAACGCTACCGTGTATCGGGACCGTCAGAAGGGTTTTTGTGCAGTTCTGCCAGTATTCATCGCGCTATGACAATTTTAAAAAGGGGGTGGTAAGCAATGTTTTTCAGTCCGGAATGGGTGGCGGGGCGTTGCGGGATCTGGGTGTTTACGGCCTGGCCCTGGTAGTCCATCTCTTTGGCATGCCCCGGCAACTGCAAACCTCGAAGATGCTCCTGTCCACCGGAGTGGACGGACAAGGTTCGGTGTTGATGGGTTATCCTGAAATGGAAGCTGTGGTGGTATTTTCCAAGATATCCGATTCTTTTCTGCCATCGGAGATCCAGGGGGAAAACGGAAGGATACTCATCGGCAAGCTTTCCACCATGGAAGACCCCGTGCTGGTCATGCGGGACGGGACTGCAACGGAGCTTTCAGTGCCGACTATTGCGGACGAGATGTATTACCAAGTGAAGGAATTTATAGACGTTATTGAATCGGGCGCTAAAGAATCTGCCGTCAATACACACCAAAGAAGCCTGGATGTGCTGGAACTGGTAGACAGGGCTTCTTGAGGGAACATACCGGTTAAGATCACTATTGATCCCGGTCAGCTGTTTTCCAGGTACTTTTTTACCGGTTCGTATTCTTCATCGGGAACACGGACATGGACAAGGTTTTTCCCGTACGTTATATTTAGGGGCAGGAATGAGTTCATGCTATTGTCGAAAATGACAGGATGAAATCCTTCGTTTTCCAGGTTCCCTTTTATAACTTCAGCCTGGAAGAGCGTATTGCATTCCGCTACTGTTTTCATTATCGGACAAGTTATTTATTCCTTAAAGATACATAAAATCTTGCTATCTTAGTTCCCTGAAAACACAACGGTATGAGCGAAGTCTTTTTTACTAATTTCAGATCACGCCCGGGCAGGAGCCTGCCAAAAAAAATGGAACTCCTGGTCAAGGCTGCCGGGATAGGAACGCTTGACTGTAGAGATAAATTTACAGCCATCAAGATCCATTTTGGGGAATTAGGGAACATGGCCTTTTTGCGTCACAATTATGCTGCCAGGATGGTGGAATTGCTAAGGCAGATGGGTGCCAGGACATTTTTGACGGACACCAATACGCTTTACAGCGGTTCCCGCTCCAATGCCGTAGATCATTTGCGTACGGCATTTTTGAACGGTTACAATCCCATAAGCGTGCCCGGAGCTCCGGTGATCATTGCCGACGGATTGAAAGGTACCGACGAAGTGACCGTCCCGATCCCCCAAGGGGAGTATTGCAAGGAAGCCCTTATTGCATCGGGTATTGCCAAAGCGGATGTACTGGTGACCATGACACATTTTAAAGGCCATGAAATGTCGGGATTTGGAGGAACTTTGAAAAATATTGGGATGGGATGCGCCAGCGTAGCGGGAAAACTGCATCTTCACTCGGATTCAAAACCGGTGATAGAAAAAAACAATTGTACGGGCTGTCGTCAGTGTGTAAAAAATTGCCGCCATGGGGCAGTGACCCTCGATACGCAAAAGACTGCAGTGATCAACTACGATCTATGTGTAGGTTGCGGGCAATGTGTTGCCGTGTGCCAGTATGATGCGGCCCGTGCAGGAGCTTATTCCACAACCCAGGGCCTTACGGCCAAGATCTCCGAATATGCCTGGGCCGTATTGCAGGGGAAAGAACATTTTCACGTGAGCTTCATTATGACGGTATCGCCTCACTGCGATTGCTGGAGTATGAATGATACGCCTATAGTGCCCGATATCGGGATGCTGGCCTCTTTCGATCCGCTGGCCTTGGACCAGGCTTGTTTCGATATGGTCAAATCGGCACGGGCCGTACCGGGCAGTATGGCCGATCCTGAAAGTACCTGTACACTGGAGGGAGAGGATAAGTTTAGTTGCGTTCATCCCCGCACAGACGGGGAGTTCGGACTTTCCCATGCCAGTAAAATGAAACTCGGATCGCGCACTTATACCCTGACGGAAGTATGATAAGACGTTTGGTGTTTTTTATTGCAGCCTCCTTTTTACCCTGGCTGCTTGTCGCAAAAGATCATACCAGGGAAGTTGCTGTCCCGTTTGGTTCGGTTAGCGTGTCGGTTGGTTTTCCGGAACATCTGCCGGGAACCTTGTCTTCTATTGAACACCGGTTTTTTAATATAAGTTCTGAACGGGAATACGGCAGTTTGGGCATTGTCCCTTCGACCGGACCGTTGCCTATAGAGGAAGGGAGCATCCTGGAGCAGCCCGGGTTCTTTTCAGCCGGAACAACGGAACCGGTCATACACATCCAGATCACGGCCACGCCAAGGGGAGCCATGCACAGATATGCCTTTTTCAGGGAAGAGGGATTACCCGGAAGGGAAGGGAAGATCCTGGTGGATCTGACCGGTGGCAAAGAAGATCCGGACAACGAATTTTTATGGACAGAGATCAGGGTGACGGACCAACATGTTGTGACCGGTTCTTGTATCAGACGTGGGAAGTGGAATACGGCCCACATGTTCTTTGCCATACGTTTTTCGAGGCCGGTAAAACGGTTTTACGCAGTTGAAGGAGAAAACGGACCTGAAAACTATCCCCTCCTGCGCGGAAAGGATCTTTCGGCTGTTTTTGAATTTGACCTGTTTAAGGGAGAAATACAGTATGTTGACGACGGAGTGCTTGAAGTTCAGATCGCTTTTTCTTCCGTAGATGCGTTGGGTGCATTAAACAACCTGAAGGCAGAACAGGACGGAAAGAGCTTTGAGGCACTGAAGTGGGATGCCGCCCAGAGATGGGAAAGGGAAATGGATGTCATAACGATTGATGAACCTATGGGCAATGAGCTTTTGGAAAAGCGCAGGGCACTTGTTTACCGGGCATTGTATGCAACGATGTTACATCCTTCACTCGCTCACGATACGGATGGAAGGTTCCGGGGCAACGACAACAATATATATGAGTCCGACTTTCATCTCAATTATACGTCACTCTTTCCGGCAGATCCGGCCGGTTATTCGTTAATGACGCTACTCAAGCCTGAAAGAAGCCGCCAGTTTGTGGCTTCCATGCTTGCCTATTACGACAGAAATGTCCTGAAGCTCCTGCCGGGCGAAGGGGCACGCCATCCGGCCGTTACCCTGCTGACCGATGCACATGCGAAAGGTATTTTGCCTTCATCCCTGATTCCCAGGCTTCTGGATGCAATTTACCATACCGTAACAAGCGCTTACGAACCGGTGATTTCCATTATGCAGGAAGTCGGTTTTGTTCCCGCATCTGCTGCCGGTTCATCCCTATCCCTGACACGTAAACTATCCTATGAGTACTGGTGCCTGACAACAATGGCCGGCAGTGACGGAGACTTTAATATGGTCAACCGAATGCGTCCCATGGTCACTTCGTATCAATGGCTGTTGGAACCGAAAACCGGCTATGCACGTCAGCGGAATAGGGACCTTTCCTGGTATGAAGATCCCGATTCGCTGCTACATCGTGATGATCTGTTGTACATTCCCCATAATATGGCCGACGTTGTGGAACGTGTCGGCGGAAGAAAGGCTTTTGAGAAACGCCTCGATTCCACGGACCGTTTTAATGAACTTCCGTACCTTTATCTGTGGACCGGAGCTCCGTGGAAAGGTCAGCAACTGATCAGGGAAATGATGGATGCATATGACTTGAAAGAGGGTTCCCCTGCCTGGTTCGTATTTTCAGCGATGGGGTTGTATCCGTTGTGTCCCGCCACGGATCAATATGTACTGGGCGTGCCTTATTTTAAAAAGATGACCGTACGGCTGGAAAACGGAAAAGTCCTGACCATTGAAGCCCCTCATCTGACAGACAGGAATATTTATGTAAAGGAAGTCAAATGGAATGGGAAAGTGCTGAATACGTCATTTATCTCACACCAGCAGATCATGCAGGGAGGAGTCCTTGAGTTTAGTATGACGTCGGCTCCGGTCCGTGGGAGGACCTTTAGAAATGAAAGACTGCCGTATTCCTATCTAAAAAAATAGTATATTTGTTGTTTCGCAATACTATGATAATGCCATCCAAAGACACATTGATTGTCAATCTTTTTGGAGGTCCTGCATCGGGCAAGACCACTTGTGCCTGGGAGATTGCGAGTAAACTCAAAAAACAACGTTTGGTGACGGAGTATGTCTCTGAATATGCCAAGGAGCTGGTATGGGATGAAAAGTATGACATTCTGGACGGGAGCGAACCTCATCAACATCATATTTTTGAGGTTCAGACACACCGTGTGGAAAGGCTGGTAGGGAAAGTAGATGTAGTGGTGACCGATGCAACCTTGTTGAACAGCTTGGTTTTTGGGGTAAATGTATCGGATGCTTTCCGCGAGGAGATCATCGATAATTTTAACCGTTTCAATAATTTCAACCTGTTTATACAGAGGACTTCCTATTTTGAACAGGAAGGACGGATACACAACCTGGAGCAATCCCTGGCCCTGGATGAAAAGATCATTGACCTGCTGGTAGGGAATAAGATCCCTTTTGAAACCTACAGCCACAGGACACTTGACCTGGTTGTAATGAAAATTTGTCTACTTATTAAAAATTAATTCAATGATACTGAGGTACAACGGACAGTTGCAAATGCAAATCAATGACATTGCCCAGGTTGCCGATTATATGTGGCAAAAGGGTTGGGCAGAAAGAAATGCCGGAAACATTACAGTCAATATTACTGAATTTATAGGGGATGAGAACAGGAGCTTGTCTGTTATCAATAGGATCCCACTGTTTTATGCGGTTCCTGAATTGGCGGATCAGTATTATTACGTTACCAGCGCAGGATCGCGTATGCGGGATATAGCCAGGAATCCCATGGATCAGGGGATCGTTACGCGGGTATCGGCTGAAGGAAAAAGTATTGAAATTCTTGCCGACAAGAATCTTCCGCCTACCATTGAGTTGCCTTCTCACCTGCTTATGCATCAGATGTTTGCACGGGAAGCGATCCGGGAGGGAAAACCGGTGTCTTCCCGCAGGAGGGTTGTTCTCCATACACACCCTACGGAATTGATAGCTCTTTCCCACTTCAAGGAGTTACAAAGCACTAAGGCGATCACCGAGGCATTGTACAGAATGCATCCCGAAGTCAAAATGTGTCTTCCCGGGGGATTGGCCTGGGTCCCTTATGAAATGCCCGGATCCGTGGAATTGGCCAAGGCCAGTATCAAAGACCTTAAGGATTTCCGTTTTATGTTATGGGAACGGCACGGCGTCCTGGGAACGGGTACTTCCATACTGGAAGTGTTCGATGTCGTAGATACGTTGAATAAAGCCGCCAAGATCTATCTGTACGTTCATTTGTTGCACAATTAATTTTCTACTATGATACTTTTTTTTCTGAACGACCGCTCCCGTGTATTGGTGCTTCAGACGGAAGGACCATTGCCTGATACACAGGTGGAAGCCCTTTCATGGCTTTTTGACGGAGCTCTTCCTGCCTCTCCTGACGACCCTTTCCTGAAGGGTTGGTTCATTGGACCGCGCCGGGAAATGGTCTCCCCATGGAGTACCGTAGCCGTAGAGATATGTCAGAATATGAATATTACGGGACTGGTAAGGATCGAAGAATTTTTTCCTGTCCGGGAAAATGAGCCGTATGACGCGATGTTGCGGGAAATGTATCATGGTCTGGATGAGCATGTTTTTGAAACGGGAAGGATCCCCGAACCTATAAGGGAAATAAACGATATCCAGGCATACGATCTTCAGGAAGGTTTGGCATTAAACGCTGAAGAAATACAATACCTGGAAGATCTGTCTGACCGTCTGGGCAGGTTGCTGACCGATTCGGAGATCTTTGGGTTTTCACAGGTGAATTCGGAACATTGCCGTCACAAGATTTTCAACGGTACGTTTATTCTGGACGGGGAAAAACAGCCCCATACCCTGTTTGAACTGATAAAGAAAACTTCTGCACAGAATCCCAACCTGATCGTATCTGCCTACAAGGATAACTGTGCCTTTATCAAAGGCCCTGCGGATCACCGATTTTTTGTCCCTAAATTTCCGGACCGCCCTGGAAATTTCAGGATCGTTCGAAACGATACCGTGATCAGTCTTAAAGCCGAAACCCACAATTTTCCTACTACGATAGAACCTTTTAACGGAGCGGCTACCGGAAGCGGGGGAGAGATCAGGGACCGCATAGCCGGTGGAAAAGCTGCGTTCCCGATAGCCGGGACTGCAGTCTATATGACCTCTTATCCCAGGATCGGGAGCGGTCTGCAAAGGGAACAGGCCAGGGAATGGCTGTACCATTCACCGGAAGATATATTGACTAAAGCTTCGGACGGGGCAAGCGATTTCGGGAACAAATTCGGGCAGCCTCTTATTTGCGGATCTCTGCTGTGTTTTGAACATATCGGGTCCGCTCACCGTTTCGGGTACGATAAAGTCATTATGCTGGCAGGAGGGATCGGTTTTGCCCGGCTTAAAGATGCCTTGAAAGAAAAACCGCGCAAAGGGGATAAGATCGTACTTCTGGGTGGTGACAACTACCGGATCGGTATGGGTGGGGGAGCCGTTTCATCGGTCGATACCGGCCAGTACGGTCATGTCATAGAACTGAATGCCGTTCAAAGGTCAAATCCCGAGATGCAAAAACGTGTTTACAATGCAATCAGGGCATTGGCGGAAAATGATGTCAATCCGGTTATATCGATACACGACCACGGAGCCGGCGGTCATCTGAACTGCCTTTCCGAACTGGTAGATGAGGCAGGCGGCAAAGTGGACATCGATCAACTTCCCCTGGGAGATCCTACCTTAAGCGCCAAGGAGATTATAGGGAACGAATCCCAGGAACGCATGGGCCTTGTCATGGCTCCGGCCGACATTCCTTTACTGCAGGATATAGCGGCCCGGGAACGTGCCCCCATGTATGTGATAGGTGAGATTACGGGGGATGGACGTTTTACATTTGAAAGTTCGCGTACAGGGGAAAAAGCCATTGACCTGGCATTGAAAGATATGTTCGGATCTGTGCCGCGTACCCTGATGGAAGATGTTACGGACGATCCCGTTTTTGAATCGTTTAGTTGTGAACAGGACAATGCAGCCCTGAAGGATTACGCAGAAAAGGTAATGCAACTGGAATCGGTTGCCTGCAAAGATTGGCTGACAAACAAGGTGGACCGTTCGGTCACGGGATGGGTTGCCGGCCAGCAATGTGTCGGGGAATTGCAATTGCCTTTGAACGATTACGGATTGACGGCCATAGGGTATGTACCTTCTTCAAAGGGATTTTCAGGCATCGTTGCTTCCCTCGGTCACGCTCCGGTACCGGGTCTTATAGATCCGGCTGCGGGAAGCCGCCTGGCGATCTCGGAAGCATTGACAAACCTCGTTTTTGTACGGCTCGAGAACGGCCTGCGGGATGTATCCCTGAGTGCCAACTGGATGTGGCCCTGTCGGAACAGGGGAGAAGATGCACGGCTGTACCGGGCCGTAAAGGCCGCAAGCGATTTTGCCTGTCAACTGGGGATTAATATCCCTACCGGGAAAGATTCGTTGTCTATGACACAAAAGTATCCCGACGGCACGAAAGTCCTTTCCCCCGGAACGGTGATCATTACGGCCGTAGCACCTGTTCCTGATGTACGCAGGAAGGTCTGTCCCGTGATAGATCTGAAGGATCCGGGCTCGGTTTTACTGTTGATCGATCTCTCGGGACGGGAGGTAAATCAGTATCATTTGGGTGGTTCGGCCCTGGCTCAGTGTTTGGGTAAGATCGGTGCCGGCTGCCCCGATGTGGAAGATCCGCAGGTTTTCAAAAGGGGATTCGAGGCGATACAATCATTGATAGCGCAGGGAACGGTCCTTTCGGGACACGATATTTCTGCCGGAGGCCTGCTTACCTGTTTGCTTGAAATGTGCTTTGCCAATGTCAGGGGAGGGATCTGCCTGAGGGAAAACGTTCTGTCCGACATTGCCGGTACCGACCGCGCAGCTGCCTTGTTTGCCGAATATCCCGGTGTAGTGCTTCAGATCCGTTCGGATAAGATCCCGCAGGCTTTGGGCTTGTTGTTACAAGAGAATGTAAAGACATGGATCCTCGGATCGCCTTGCCCGGAGAGGAAGATCTTCGTGGATCAGACACTTTCGTTTGATATTGACAAACTCAGGGAACTATGGTTCCGCCCTTCATACCTGATGGACATCCGGCAGAGCGGTCCTGAAAAAGCCCGGGAACGTTTTGAACGTTTTGGGAAGACTCCGCTGCAATTCCAATTCCCCGGCTGGTTTAACGGCAGGATGGAGGTTCGGGACAAGATTCCCAAAGGACCTTTTCCCCAGGCAGCCATCATCCGGGAAAAGGGATCCCAGTGTGACAGGGAAATGGCCTGGATGCTTTACCTGGCCGGGTTTGAGGTACGTGACGTACATACGACAGATCTGATCTCAGGCAGGGAAACACTGGATGATGTCCGGCTGATCGTTTTTGTAGGGGGCTTTTCCAATGCCGACACGCTCGGATCGGCCAAGGGATGGGCCGGTGCTTTTCTATACAATTCCAAGGCAAAAGAAGCACTGGATCGTTTTTATGCCCGGAAGGATACGTTGAGCCTGGGAGTTTGCAACGGATGCCAGCTTATGGCGGAATTGGGGCTTATTACACCGTCCGCACCGGAGCGTTCTCCCAAAATGCTGCCCAATGAATCGGGCAAATTTGAAAGCGGTTTTGTGAACGTCACCGTTGAAGAAAGCCCGTCCGTTTTTTTGAGAGCCTTGCAGGGGAGTCGTCTGGGTATCTGGATTGCACACGGCGAGGGACGTTTTCACTTCCCTTCCTCCGGTGAAGGTTATAAAGTAGCCATGCGTTACTCTTACGATACGTATCCGGCAAATCCGAACGGGTCTTCCGGCGGTGTAGCTGCAGTAGTCAGCTTATGCGGCCGGCACCTGGCAATGATGCCGCATCCGGAACGTTGTATATATCCCTGGAACTGGCCGTTTTATCCGGCCCACAGAACGGATGATGAGGTTTCTCCGTGGCTTTCCATGTTTATTGAAGCACGTCGTTTTTGTAGCCGATAAGGTACACTTGTCCGTCCAGGGTAGAGACTATCAATTTTGAATTTCCTACAGGTTGGGCGTAATTGATCAGCCCGTCGGACAGCCGGATATGCCACCGGGCAGATCCGTTGTCCTTGTCGTAAGCGTACAACACCCCCTTGGCCGAAGGGACAAACACCAACCCATCCTGTGATGTGACGGGTGACGGACCTATCTCATAGCCGAAACCGCCTGCTACACGCCATTTTGACAAAGCTTTGCCGGGGACGGTATGGAAAGCATACAGGGAATCGAACATGGTCTTGACGTACACCTGCTGTTTGTCGTCGGACAGACCGATGCTTTCCCTTCCGCCTTCTGCCTCCCATACGGTCTTTCCTGTACGTGCATCTATAGCGTAACACTTCCTTTCGGGAGTGGTAATGAAGATTTTTCCGCCCGCTTTTACCGGCCAGGTCGCTGCAGGAGAATACATGCGGCCCCTGTGTCTGTTTTCCCATATCCACTGTAACTTCCCGGTCAGGGGATGGAACGAATACAATTCATTGCCCCAGGATCCGGTCACCACCTGGTACGGATCGACATATGGTTTTGATTCCATAAAGCCGTTGATTCCGGTATATTCCCACAGCAATTGCCCGTTGTCTGCATCCAGTGCCCGGAAAGTATTGTCCGATCCGCCTATATATACGACGCCGGCCATAACGGCAGGAGATGCTACGATTGACTTTCCGGTGGTGTATTTCCAGATGATGTTACCGTTGTGCAGATCCAGGCAGTAAACGTTCCTGTCCGTAGAGCCTATGTAGATCCGCTGACCGGCTATATGGGGAGTGGAATATATCTTACCGTTGGTGGAAGTACTCCATAATGGAGTTCCGTCGTCCAGTGTGACGGCTTTAATTACACCTCTGGTATTGGCGAAGACAACGGTTTTCGAAGCGCTATCCGCCATGGCAGCCGATCCTATATCACTGTCATCCTGGATGCTCCAGATAATTTCCAGTTGGGGATCTATGGGCTCTGTACCACTGTGCTTCAGGCTGTCTGTAAGGAAAAACCGCCTTTTTGAAAAGGTAAAGGAATGCCAGGGCGGTTGTGTATAGGAACTGATGCGATCGGGAAGCGCTATACGTTCCCTGAATGTCACTTTCCCTTTTTCTATCGTTACCAGGTTGTATCCCGGTCCTTCATATCCTTTGGAAAGGGCGGAGCGGCACTTGAATGAAGGAATGCCTCCTGCGGTAAATGCTTCATTTGTGTGGTAATGTCCGCAAATGGTCATCTGTATATTCCTTGTTTTAAGCAATTCAATGACCTGCCTGTAATTGCTCATATCTTCCGTCAGCGGATAATGGTTAATGAAAATAACAGGCATCTTTTTGGGAATGGTTTGTAGCAGGCTGTCCAGCCAGACAATGCTTTCGCGTGGAACAAGGGCAGGGGCCATACGCATATTGGGACCGGAATTGGTGCCTATGAAAACCATGTTGTTGTGGACAAAAGAGAACTGTTCGTAGTCAAATATTTCCACAAAGGTGTTGCATCCGCTTTCAGACCATTTGGAATCATGGTTCCCTGAAAGGATATACCATGGCTTTTGCAACGAATCCAATATCCTGCGGGCTTCCCGGATCTCCCGGTCCGAACCGAATTCGGTGATGTCCCCGGCCAGGATCACAAAGTCGATACTGTCCTGTGTGTTGATGTCCCGGATAACGGTCAGGAGTTCTTCCCCGGCTCCGGGAACGTTCAAATTGATGTGCGTATCGGCTATGACGGCAAAGCAGGTACGGCCGGAACGGCTGCATCCGCCAATCAGACAACCAATAGCTATAAACAGTAAAATTCTGTGTTTCATGTTTTTCTTTAGACAGACGTTTTTGGTGTGGTACACGAATCTACAAGATACACAAGAGACATGTAAGGGATGCCGCCGTTTGTCATCAACCCGATCTCGCAGGTACGGCTATTGGAGTATCCCGTCTTGACTCCTGCAGTTTCCAATTGCGGCTTGAGTTTTCTCAGGGCATAGGCATTCACTTCGGGCCGTACAAAGCCTTTATCCCCGGCAAAGCCGCAACATCCCACTTCTTCAGGGATGATCACACGCTTTGAACACCTTTGGGCCAATCTTATCATTTCATTTTCCAGATGCATTTTACGCGTTGTACATGTAACATGTAAGGCTACAGGCTGCGTGGTCGGATGAAAATCCAATCGGGGTACCAGGAACTTTTCTATGAATTCCACCGGTTCATATAAATACATGTTGTTGATTTTTTCACGCATTCTGTACAAACAGGGACTTTGGTCGCAGAGGACGGGATATTTGCCGGCCCGGCTGGCTATCCAGAGGGCACCGTTAAGTTCCGCCGTCTTTTGATCGGCAATATGGGGCATTCCCTTGCTTTCCCATATAGTTCCGCAGCAGAGCTTGTCCATATTGTCCGGAAAGATCACCTCGAATCCTGCTTTATGGAGCAGGTTTACCATTTTATCGGTAAGAGGGGTGTTATCCGGTGCGCCATGCGCCGTACCCATACTTTGGTTGATGCATGAAGGAAAGTAGACTACCTTGTCTTTTTCTTTACAGGGAGCTTGTTGCAGGGGTTTTACCCTGTGTGCTCCCGGCATGGCCGGGGTCCAGAGAGGAAATCCCATCTTATGTGCCATACGGCAAATCCATGCCATCAAAGAAGAGCCTAACAGGATGTGGGCTATTCGGGCCATTCGAAGTACCAGGCGCATACTGTTTTTCAATCCCTGAAAATGATCGGCCGACAGACGACCCAGCATTTCATCCAACGTTCCGGGGGGATAGGCCTGTTCCCTAAGGTAATGGGTAAGGTCCCCGGTATTGATCTCCATAGGGCAGGAGGTGGCACAGAGCCCGTCTCCTGCACAGGTCGCTCGTCCGGGATAGAAATAATCCTTGTCCAGTTGCTTGAGTAATCCGGGATTTTCTCCGGTTTCACGGAGTCGCCTGACCTCACGCTGGACAATGATCCTTTGCCTGGAGCTGAGGGTCTTTCCCCAGGTAAGGCAATTGACCTCGCAGAAACCGCATTCGATACATTTGTCCACCGTCGGATGGACTACCGGCATAGGTTTGAAATCCTTTATATGGCAATGGGGATCGTCATTGAAAATAACTCCCGGATTGAGGATGTTCAACGGATCAAAAAGGTTTTTAATGCGTTTCATGATATTGAAGGCCTCTTCTCCCCATTCCGTCGCCACGAAGGGAGCCATATTCCGTCCGGTACCGTGTTCTGCCTTAAGTGATCCGTTATACTTTCCGGCAACCAATGAGATCACTTCTTTCATCAGGGCCTCATAACGTGATACTTCTGACTGAGAATCAAAGGATTGATTGAGAATGAAATGGAAATTGCCTTCCAGGGCATGCCCATAGATGACACCATCATGGTATCCGTGTTTTACAATGATATCCTGGAGCTCTGCAACTGCTTGCGGCAGGTCTTCAAGGTGAAATGCCACATCCTCGATCAGGCAGGTAGATCCGGAAGCTCTCATGCCTCCGACGGAAGGGAAGATCCCGGCACGGATATTCCACAATACGGAATATTCGCTTTCTTTATCGGTAAATGATACGGGGTGTAGTTTATCGAAACGTTCCAGACCGTCTGTAATGATCTTTATATTTTCCTGAAGTTCTGTTTTTTTCCGGCTTGCCGTTTCTATTAAGAGAGCAGTCGTACCTTCCGGGAAGTCCTTTATATAATCGGGTATTCCCTTGCGTCCTTCTACGGATCTGAGCGCTTTTCTATCCAGGAGTTCAACTCCGATGACAGGCATTTCCTTTAGTGCCTGAACGGCGCAGCATGCTTCCCCAATAGAAGTGAAGTAAACCATCGAACTGGCTCGCAGGGGCCACAGGGGTTCGGTACTTACCGTGACTTCCGACAGAAAAGCCAGCGTACCTTCCGAACCTACGATCAGGTGTGTTATCAGGTCAAAGGGATCTTCACATTCCACAAGCGGGAGCAAATTCAATCCCGTAACGTTTTTTATGCTGTATTTGTACCGTATCTTTTCCGTCAGGGAAGGGTTATCCCTGACACAGTCCCTGATACGCATCAGTTCCGTAAGGAATTTCGGGTGTGTCCTGCCGAACGCATCTCTGGATGCCCGGTCGCCGGTATCCAATACCGTTCCGTCCGCCAATACCAGGCGCATGGAACGTACTACCCGGTGGCTGTTGGCATGGGTCCCGCAATTCATCCCTGAAGCATTGTTGGCAATGATCCCTCCCACCATGGCTGAAGAGACGGAAGCCGGGTCGGGGGAGAATTTTTTGCCGTAAGGTTTCAATATCTCATTGACCCGGTCACCTACAATTCCCGGTTGCAGCGTGATGGTTTCCGCATTGCCGGATACTTTATATTTATCCCATTTTGTGGCTGCAACTAAAAGGACGCTATCGGAGAGGCTTTGTCCGGAAAGACTCGTTCCTGCCGCACGGAATGTTACGGCAATTTTTTCTTTATAACATTTGGCCATGATCCCGGCAACTTCTCCTTCCGTTTCAGGAAAAAGAACTACACGGGGGATCTTTCTGTAAAAGCTGGCATCGGTCCCCCAGGCAAGACGATGCAGGTAATCGGTTTTGATCCGTTCCCTTGGGAGGATCCCGGCAAATGGTTTTTTAGATTTCATACATACTTGTCGATCAATATCTTTTCCAACCGTTCCAGCCCTTCTACCGCTTTTTCGGCTATCACGTGCAGGTTTGTCTTCCTTACGGGAGCCGGTTTTGGGTCAATCAGGAACAAGGGAACGTTTTCCCTTGTGAAATCTATCAGACCGGCAGCCGGATAGACCGCCAGTGATGTGCCTACCACGATCATGATCTCTGCCCGGCGCGTCCATTCCACTGCCCTGGTCATTTCAGGGACCGATTCCCCAAACCAGACAATATGGGGGCGGAGCTGTGTTTGGTCAGGGGCCTTGTCACCCCACCTGATGGGTTCGTAACCGATGTCTATGATCAGGTCGGGATCGTCACTGCTTCGGGCTTTTGTAAGTTCACCGTGCAGGTGAAGGATTCGGGAGCTGCCGGCCCGTTCATGGAGGTCGTCTACGTTTTGTGTAATAATGCTTACATCAAAATGTTTTTCCAGATCTGCCAGTATGAGGTGCCCTTTATTGGGATGTACCTCTTTCAGGCTTGCTCTGCGCTCGTTATAGAATTTGAGCATGATCTCCGGATTCCTGTGCCATCCCTCAATGGAGGCTACTTCGTGTACCGGGTAATTTTCCCAGAGACCGCCGCTGTCGCGGAAAGTGCTGATACCGCTCTGTGCGCTCATTCCCGCACCTGTCAATACTACGATCTTTTTCATGGCTACCAGTATATATATGTTTGACAAAAGCGTTTCTTGAACCACAACTTAAAAAGAGGGTCTATGAAACGTGGTTTTTTATTTATGGTTTCTATAATGGCTTTTTTCTCCAAGGCATCCCGTACACGATATACGTTTGCTGAGGAATTCAGTGCGTATTTAGTAAGCACTTCCCGGGAACTGAATTGTTCGACACCGTCTGTCAATGCATGCAGAAAACAGATTTGGGGAGTCGTCAGGTCCTGACAAATGCGTTCAAAAGGCGACTGGAAAATATCGAGAAGTTCCTCCATGCCGTTGAGGTACATGGCATCGTTCATGTAACCCTTTGTATTGGAAAAACAAATGTCGGCAAAGTATTGTACGTAATAAGGATGACCTTCCATTTTGCGGTAGATCATCTCTGCATAATCCCTGGAGATGACCCTTCCTGCCTTGGAGAAGGAACGGATTATATAGTCTGTGAATTCCTTTTCTTCAATTGTCCCCAGTGGGATATGTTCGGCAAAGCCGTGGAATGGCCTGCGGACATCGAAGAGGTCACGAAAGACCGAATGGCCTGAAGAAAGTGTGCTCCCACAACCACTTATCAGAAAAGTGACTTTATCCATGCTTTTCCACAAAGCTGCAAGTCGCTGGCAGAAAGCACGCGATGCAGTGCCGGAAGATTGTACCAGTGTGTGAAAAGATTCAATTACAAGGATCACCGGCCTGTTCAGGTGCAATGCAAGGGACTGGGGAAAACGGGCCAGTTCACCGAAGGCTTCCTCTGTCAGTTCCTGTGGAAAGAAGAGTGAAAATTCCTGATCTTGAAGGCGGGGTACGGATATCTCCGGATTACAAGCCTTCAGCAGGGCGGTTGCGAGTTGTTCCCACTCTCCCAGGGTTCCTGCTACACAGCGGAACAGGGTGTTAGCCACTGTTGCATACAGTGATCGTTCACTTCTGATGTTGAAACAAGATAAGCGGCAGACAATCGGATCCTCATCTGATTTATGGATTTGCATGAGTGCTTTGTTTATCAGGGAGGATTTCCCGGTTTTCGGATTGTCCCATATTACGGAATGCTGTCCTTTTAAAAGATTGGACGTCAACCAGTCAGCTACTGAAGTCCTGCCCAGGACGTCAGGTGCTTGTAGGGGACGGTTAAAAGAAAACGGTGAATTCATAACAAAGTTGTTGCAATTGTACAAAGATACTTTTTCTTTGGTTTTCCGAGAAACTTTTTTACCTTTGCAGTCCGATTTTGGAAAGTGACTATTAGATGACCGTCGAGCTATTGAATAAGAGGTGTTTGTAAACACCCGCTTGCGGTTGAAACAATAAAAAGTTTGATTTATGTATGCAATAGTTGACATTGCAGGACAACAATTCAAGGTGGAAGAAGGATGGAAGGTATTCGTGAACCGTCTTGAGGCAGAGGAAGGTGCAAGCGTAAGTTTTGACAAGGTACTGCTTAAAGACAATAACGGAAAGGTCCTTGTAGGTAAACCTTATCTTAAAGGAGCTGCCGTAAATGCCACTGTCCTGAAACACCTCAGAGGTAAAAAAGTGCTGGTATTCAAAAAGAAGAGGAGAAAAGGATACCAGAAATGCAACGGACACCGTCAATATTTGACACAGATCCAGATAGACACAATTTCATAATATCTAATACGTAGGATTATGGCACACAAGAAAGGTGTAGGCAGTTCAAAGAACGGCCGCGAATCACACAGCAAACGTTTAGGCGTGAAATTATTCGGCGGACAAGTTGCCAAAGCCGGTAACATTATCGTCCGTCAAAGAGGCACTTTGCACAACCCCGGTGAAAACGTGGGTATTGGCAGGGATCATACGTTATATGCCCTGAAAGATGGAATTGTAGTTTTCCGTAAAAAAGCCAATAACAAATCATACGTTTCTATCCAGCCTGTGGTTGAACCTGTCCAGGCATAAGATAAAGAAATAGTTCTGCAACAAATTAGCCGGCTAATGAGATTTAGCCGGTTTTTTTGATCTTAGGGCTATGCATTCCATCTCTATCAGCCATGCAGGACGGCAGACCTTACCCATGACTATGACGGTGGGAATGGCAGGGAAACGGCTTTGGAACAGGTTGCTTACCGGTTCGTAATCTTCCTGTCTGCGCAGGTAAACGATAATTTGGGCCACATCTTCAAAGGTGGCTTCCGCTTCTTCCAGTAAAACTTCTACGTTTTCCCACATCCGCAGGGTCTGATCATGGATGTTATCCATATGTAATACGTTCCCCGATTTGTCTATACTGGCGGTCCCCGATATCAGAATCTGGTCATGATCTTCGAATTGGAGCGACACACCGCGCTCGAAGGTCACGCCATACATATTGGTGGGGCTCAGGTGTGAAAATCCGTACAGGAATTTGATGTTGGAAGGCTCTAATCCGGCGATCGCATAAGCATCCATTGTTACATAGGAAGAAGGGACGCCGTTGCTTCCTTCGATACCCGTACTGGCAATGTAGTGGGTATTTTCATCCATCCCTATCTGACTGAAATATTCCGTCCTCGATTTGGCAAAAGCAGCGTAGTTGACGTCAATATCCCGGATAAAGAACCATGTCCTGACGCAATGGTCTGCCATATGGCATCCTTTTGCCTGCAACCATTGCTGATAATCCGTCAGCAGTTTGCGTGTCTGTTGCGTGACATCACCCGCCAGGCAGAATTTTTCCGTTATCCACAAATGGGTGTATTTCCCATCTTCACAGGACTTGTCCCTTACATACAGCCAGAGGGCTATTTCCGATCCGTTTGCAGGCGGTTGTTCTATGAAGGATACCCCACAAGTTATCGGGTACAGTTCCCTGGCTCTGATGTGCGAACGTTGTGTAGATGCATCTTTCATAAAATAACGGGCAAAAACACATTCCGTGTCCCTGTAGGGATCACGCATGAACCATTCCTCTACACAATCATGCAAAGCTGTCAAAGGATCCGGCCGGTTTGTGCGGGGATCTTTTTTCCCTGGATCCTGGAACCTGAATATCAGATGATACTGAGAACCGTTACCTTGTACCGGCCTAAAAACGGAGACCTGTACCGTACAATCGGGATGTTTTTCAAATGTGTGTTGCAAAAATTCCATGATAGAGCGTAAACGGATGAACTAAGGTACGAAAATTCCCTCAAAGGCTGCCTTATGATCGCCAAGCCACCTGTCTCCGTGTCCCATATGATCTTCAAAAGCTTTTTTCTGTTCCTTGATTCAGGTATGCGGGATCGGTAATCAGGTTTTTTCCGTTGTGCAGTTCCGAAAAGAAAGATACGGCGTTTTCTGCAAAGGCGACATGGGGCTGATCTTCCTTGGGATTATATAGGGCCGGGATCCTTACCGGAATGCTTTGGGCATAGCTGGTTTACGTGTTTGCCAAGGTAAAAATTAACAGGAATAATTTCGGGATGTTCATAATTGATGGCGTTTTCTTTACCAAAAGTATAAAAAACAATGCATCTTTGCAGGGAAATTTCAAGTATATGGATACAGTATTACAAATTTTCAACCTGGCAGGTTCGCTTGGACTGTTCCTTTACGGGATGACCCTTATGAGTGAATCTTTACAGAAAATTGCAGGTGAGGGCCTTCGGAACTTTCTGGCCTCTATGACGTCCAATTCCTTTAAACGTGTGCTCACAGGTTTGTCCATTACGGCAATAATCCAGTCTTCCAGTGCCACAACCGTAATGATCGTGAGTTTTGTCAATGCCGGTCTGCTTTCCCTAACTGAGGCCATCGGGATGATCATGGGAGCCAATATCGGTACTACCGTTACTGCCTGGATCGTGGCATTTTTGGGCTTCAAGGCCGATATCGCCGTTTTGTCGATACCGCTGATCGCAGTGGGATTTATTCTTTCCATGTCCAAGAAGCAAAAAAGAAAACATACCGGGGAAATGATCGTCGGTTTTGCCTTGCTTTTTTTGGGGATTACTTTCCTCAAAAATTCCGTCCCCGACCTGCAGTCACATCCGGAAACGCTTGCATTTCTGCAAACGTTTACAGACCGTGGTTTTTGGTCTATCCTGATATTTGTTGGGATCGGGACTCTTTTGACTATCGTTCTCCAATCCTCCAGTGCCACTGTGGCATTGACCCTTGTCATGGTTAATTACGGCTGGATCCCTTTTGAAATGGCGGCAGCCATGGTGTTGGGAGAAAATATAGGAACTACCATAACGGCTAATCTGGCAGCGGCGGTCGGAAATGTCCCGGCAAAAAGAGCGGCCTTGGCACACACTGTCTTCAATGTCATAGGAGTAATATGGGTCCTGGTGCTTTTCAGGCCGTTCCTCAGGCTTGTCAGCACCATAATAACCGGACTGGGTGTTGCCGATCCTTTCATTCCTATTGCACAAGCCGTTGATCAGGAAGCCGCATCGACATCGATGTTGTATTCCGTATCCCTTCTGCATACCCTGTTCAATGTAGCAAATACATTGTTGTTGATAGGTTTCACTCCCGTTCTGGCAAAGATCGTTACCTTTCTCATCAAGAGCCCAAAGGAAGAGGAAAAGTACCGGCTCAAGTTCATACATGCAGGTATGCTCACTACTGCGGAATTATCCCTGAACCAGGCAAAACAGGAAGTCGTACATTTTGCGGATATAGTGATCAGACAATACAATTTTATTAAGGAAGCACTTACTTTGACGCACGACGAAGAGTTTGACACCCTGTTCAAAAAGATAGCCTATTATGAGGAAGTGACTGACAGGATTGAGTTTGAAATAGCCGAATATCTGAACCAGATAGGGGAGGAAAAGATCAGTTCGGAATCCGGCAGCAGGATACAGGCTATGTACAAGATAATAGGGGAAATGGAAAATATGGGCGATTCAGGCTATAATCTGGCCAGGGTACTTCAGCGGAAGCGTCTTAACAAAATAGTGTTTGATGAAGAAAT
This sequence comes from Bacteroidetes bacterium ADurb.Bin037, assembly GCA_002071175.1. Classification (GTDB taxonomy): domain Bacteria; phylum Bacteroidota; class Bacteroidia; order Bacteroidales; family UBA932; genus DMER64. The sequence continues at coordinate 95,121 of MWER01000013.1, read as the reverse complement.
GGTGCGTAATATTGAGGGTATGTTCGACCTGTTGGATAAAGCTTTTGAGATCATGCTCAATAATCTGAAGGCAGGCTATACAAAACTGACAAATATCGAAAGTGCTTATGATGCAGAAAAGGCTATCGACAAATACCGTGATATCCTCAGGGAGGGGAACCTGATCAGTCTGGGAAAGAGTGATCACGATTACCTTACCAGGGTATATTTTATGGACCTGATAGCCGAATGCGAGCGGATTGGGGACTATATTATCAACGTTTCCGAAGCCATTATGGAGATTAAATTGTCATAACATGTTAACGTTAAAGCTTTTAAGGGATAATCCCGACTTTGTTGCGCAACGGCTTGCCATCAGGAATATGGATGCAGGTCCCGTTATAGCAAAAATACTCGATACGGATGCACGCAGAAGGGCGGCACAGACGGAAGCCGATGCCCTGATTGCGGAACAGAAGAAAATGGCATCCGGCATCGGGGACTTGCTCAAAGAGGGGAAAAAAGCGGAAGCGGAAGAGATCAGAAGGAAAGCTGCTGAAAGTAAGGAAAGGGTAAAAACCCTCATTCATGAACAGGAATTGCTGGCAAAGGAGTTGGATGATCTGCTGGTCACGCTCCCTAATATTCCATACAAATTGGTAGTTAAGGGAGAGGGGGCCCAGGACAACGTTCTGGTAAGGGAGGGTGGCACCATTCCCGAACTTCCTTCCGGTGCACTTCCGCATTGGGAATTGGCCAAAAAGTTCGACCTGATAGATTTTGAGCTGGGGGTTAAGCTGACCGGAGCAGGTTTTCCTGTTTACAAAGGAAAGGGAGCCCGTCTGCAAATGGGACTGATCCAGTTCTTTTTGGACCAGAACACACGGGCTGGTTACACAGAGATCATGCCTCCTATACTGGTAAACGAGGATTCGGGATATGGAACGGGACAATTGCCGGATAAGGGACAGCAGATGTATCATATGGAACTGGATAATTATTACCTTATTCCTACGGCAGAGGTGCCGCTGACCAATATATACCGCGACACGATATTGGAATTGGATGAGCTCCCTGTCAGGCTTACTGCCTATACACCGTGTTTCCGGCGTGAGGCAGGTTCTTACGGAAAAGACGTCAGGGGATTGAACCGTTTGCATCAGTTTGATAAGGTTGAAATTGTCCAACTTACACATCCGGACCATTCATATTCGGTCTTCGATCAAATGGTCAAACATATTGAGAGGCTGGTACAACTCCTCAAATTGCCTTACCGCATCGTGCGCCTGTGTGGAGGAGATTTGAGTTTTACTTCGGCCATGACTTATGATTTTGAAGTGTATTCTGCTGCGCAGCAGCGTTGGCTGGAGGTCAGCTCGGTTTCCAATTTCGAGACTTTCCAATCGAACAGGCTAAAAGCACGCTTCAGGGATAGAGACGGAAAGATACATCTGGTACATACATTAAACGGAAGTTCACTGGCATTGCCCAGGATCGTTGCCGCACTGCTGGAGAACAACCAAACCCGGGAGGGTATCGTAATGCCCGATGTGTTGCATAAATATTTGCATTTTTCCAGGATATGAAAAACACGGGACAGGAAGGGATCATCCTGGGTATAGATCCGGGAACACGCGTTATGGGATACGGTGTCATTAAGACAGCAGGCAGGGAAATGGAAGTTTTGGCACTGGGGATCGTCAAAATGGCATCGATCAAAGACCCGTATAGGAGGATGAGCCATATCCTTGAAAAAACGTATGAACTGTTGGAAGAATTTCATCCGGACATCATGGCCATTGAAGCTCCGTTTTACAGCAAAAATGTTCAGTCCATGCTCAAACTCGGCCGGGCCCAGGGAGTAGCCATAGCCGCTGCGTTGTCAAAAAATGTTCCTGTTTGCGAATATGCGCCTAGAAAGATTAAAATGGCCGTTACCGGAAGGGGTGCCGCATCGAAAGAACAAGTTGCCGCTATGTTGAAAAAGATCCTTCGTTTTACACAGGAACCTGAATCCTGGGATGCAACGGATGCATTGGCCGTTGCCGTTTGTCATGCGAATCAGACGGTTTTTCACGATAGACAGACTTCATCTCTCTCATGGGAGACTTTTATATCAAAGAATCCTCAGAGAATTGTGCGGAAATAGCGTATCTGCGCCACTTTTCCAAGACTTTGCTGAAATCTTCAGGTAGCGGGGCTTCAAATTGAACTTTGTTTCCTGTTCCCGGATGTATGAATCCCAACGTCTTGGCATGGAGTGCCTGCCGGGGAAGTATGTCCAGGCAATTATCCACAAATTGTTTGTATTTCGTATAATGCGTACCTTTCCGGATACGGTCCCCGCCGTAACGGACATCTCCGAACAGGGGATGGTCTATATGTTCCAGGTGTACGCGGATCTGGTGTGTCCTGCCTGTTTCCAGACGGCATTCGAGAAGCGTAACGTATCCGAATCGCTCCAGTACCTTGTAATGGGTAACGGCATGTTTGCCTTCCTGTTCCGGGGGACAAACGCGAAAGCGCAATCTGTCCGAAGGATGTCTTGCAATATCCCCGGTAATCGTACCCCGGTCATTTTCCGGATCTCCCCATACCAATGCAAGGTAGATCCTCTCTACGGTATACTCTGAGAATTGACGTGACAGGCGAAATTGTGCAGCTTCCGACTTGGCCACAACGAGCAGTCCCGAAGTGTCCTTGTCAATACGGTGTACGAGGACTCCCATCCGGGAATCGTCTGTATTGACCGTGCCCCTTTGCCCGAAATGCCAGGCCAGTCCGTTCAGAAGTGTCCCTGAATAGTTGCCGTGTCCGGGATGAACGGTCAGTCCTGCCGGCTTATTTACTACCAAAATGTCCTGATCTTCAAATAGGATATCCAAAGGGATCTCCTCTGCGATAAGGCTGAACTCCCTTTTTTCAAAGGGGAGCATGATCCGGATATCATCCAGAGGCTTGACTTTATAATTGTTTTTGACCGGTATTCCGTTTACAAGGATATATTCGGATTCGGCGGCAAGCTGAATCCGGTTCCTGGATGTTGCTTCGAGTTTTGATGTAAGAAATTTGTCGATCCTTAAAGGGGATTGGCCCTTGTCAACGACAACGTGAAAATGTTCAAAAAGTTCCTGTTCATCTCTCATTTACAGGGCATCTTCAATAAGGGGGATTTCTTCTGCTATGAGCAATTGGGGATCGATCGTCAAGGTCAGGTGTACCGGTGTACCCAGCGGCCATTCGGGTTGCTGTGAATAACCGGGTGATTGCCTGAAGATACGTGCAGCCAATGTATCGGCGGCCGTCAGTACCGTCTGGTCGTAACGGATGTTACCTATATTTAGGGAGTGATCGCTAAGTATATCGAGGGCAGCTTCCAGGCTTTTTCCCTTCAGCAGCGGGATGTAAGCCAATTGGTGATCGGAAGACATTCCCAGTTTCAGATCGACGGAACTGTATATGTCAATCGGAGATCCCGGCGCAATGGGATTTCCCCGGTAAAATTGTTCCAGCACGTTGTTTGTTGCCATATCCGGAACATAGGTCAGATGACCCAGTTTAAGCCCTTGTGAGGCCAGTTCCGCCTTTGCCTGCCTGAGTGAAAAACCGACCAGCGAAGGCATCGAAACCTGGCGTGGGAGCAATGAATTTACCGTCAGTTCCACCCTCCGGTTCTTTTTTACATGTTGCCCAGCAGGAGGGACCTGTCTGAAGATAACACCTTTGGGCAACTCGGGCATGTACAGCGAATCCGTCACTTCCAGCCTCAGATGTAAAGACAAAGCCTCTTCCTGTGCTTCTTCCAGTGTGAGACCGGAAAAGTCGGGAAGAATGAACCCTTTCCCATGACGTGTAAAGAGGTGCAAAAAAGTGTATATGCCCAGAAAGAGCACAAAAAGGAATACGAAAATCCACAGCAGATGTCTGAGAATCGGTCTCCTTATGGATTTTTTATCAGACACTTCCTAGAAACGATCTTCGTCGGATACGGTTAATTTTTTGCGTCCGCGTCTGCGGCGGGCAGCCAGAATGCGACGTCCGTTTTGAGTAGACATACGCTCACGAAATCCGTGTTTGTTACGGCGTTTACGTTGAGAGGGTTGAAATGTCCTTTTCATATTTATTTTTCTGTATTATCCGTATTAACTGTTTTTGAGCGGGGGAGCGCAAAGGTACGAAGTTTGTTTGATTTCACAAATTTTTTTCGTGTCAAAGAAATCATCATCCAGTCCGGGAAATGTATTTTTCAGATCCGTTACGGTAAAACAGGATTCGGGAATGTGTAAAACGGATGAGGCCTTTCGGATTTCACTTTCAAGATTGCCGCCCTTAAGGAACAGGATGCTGCCTTGTTCCCTGAATTTATTCCTGGTCCACGGGAGAAAGCGAACCATACTTGTTACGGCTCGTGATACAATACGGTCAAAAGATTTTTCCGGCAATGATTCGATCCTGGATACGAGAGGGGTTACATTTTGCAGTCCCAGCGTTTTTGAAATCTCCTCCACCACTTTGATCTTCTTGGTTATTGAATCACATAAGACAAAACGGGTACCGGGATGCAGGATCGCCAGGGGTATCCCGGGAAATCCGCCTCCCGTTCCGGCATCCAGGATCACATTCCCTTCTTTGAAGGGGTCGTCCTTTACGGCACGCGATAAGGCAAGTGAATGGAGTACGTGTCTGATGTAAAGATGTTCGATGTCTTTCCTGCTGATCACGTTGATACGGTTGTTCCAATAAATATACAGATCCTCCAGTTGCGCAAAACGTGATCTGGCCTGCTGATCCAGATGGGGAAAAAACCTGAAAATGATATCTGCCTTCATTTAATCCTTGTTTTCCTCCTCGAAGAGTCGGGCAAGCATGACTTTTGCCCTGTGAAGTCTTGTTTTGACGGTACCCAGGGGTGTGTCCAATTGGGCGGCAATTTCTTCATAGGCGTAATGTTGCATGTACCTGAGCCGGATTACTTCCGCATATTCGGGTTTTAGCTTGGAAATCATGTTTTCCATAGTCTGTCTCTGCTGTTCTGCTATCAGGACCTCTTCCGGATTAATGTCTTCTGTTTCCTGTGCTTCTTCCAAGGATACGAAAAACTGCCTGTTCTTTCTGAAATGATCTATGCACAGATTCTGAACAATGCTGTATAACCAGGTGGAGAAAGCATATTTAGGATTGTAATGCTTCAGGTTCCTGAACGCTTTGTCAAAACTCATCAGCATCAGATCTTCGGCTTCCGTAGAGTCTACGATCAGTTTGTTTATAAAGGCTTGCACCCGGTCTTTATGCCTGACAAGAAGCCTTGTATAAGCTTCCTGTCTGTTTTGCAGGGCCAGTTCTACCAGTGCCCTGTCGTCCAGCTTATCCAAAGATCGAGGCATCGTATCAGTTTTTAATGCGTTTAACAAAAAGTGCAGCCAGAAAATAAAAGTGTACCAGTACGGATACCGGATCCCATAAAGGCGCTGCATAAACAAGTTCTTTTTCCCTTAAATGGATACGATATCCTGCATGGTGTATCCAAAGGGTGATCCATCGCAAAAGCAACATGCCGCCTATCGTGGACAATTCATAGATGTTCCACGTTCCGGCCGAGCGTAAAATAGTCAGGATCAGCATTACATAAAAGGCTGCAATGCAAACTTTCTCGAAAGTAAGTAAAAGATACGACCGGCTTTTTGTAAGGACCATTGTTTTCAGATTTCTGATACGTGTCAGATGGTATTCTTTCAGGGAGACCCTGCGGTTTAAGGTCACCGTACCTTCCGGATAGATGCAGGATCTGGTCTTGCCCTCACTCGTTACATGGGATACGATGGCCTGTTCACACTGGTTATAGGTCGTTGTCATGGTGTCGAACTCTTTTCCGGAGATGAGTTTTTCTTTTAAAAACAAGGTGTTGTTTCCTTCGGAAGTATAAGCCAGATTGAGATCGGCCATGGCCATATAGTGAAGCTGTTGTTCCAGCATATCGTAACGGACCAGGGGAGGGCTCCCTTTAAACGAGATGTATCCTATAACGGCCGTGGCTGATGTTTCCGGTATATTCCTTACCAGTGAGGCAAGCCACTTCTCTGATGAGGGATGGCAATCGGGTCTGAAGAAAACGACGTATGGATAACGGGCGGCCCGGACACCTATGCCCAGAGCCATCAGATTGTCGTGACCGAACTTTCTGTCTGCAGCTAAATTCCTGATAGTCAGATTGTGATGATAATGTTCCAGAGAGGTCAATAATATTTCCGTATCATCCTCAGAATTCTTATTTACCACAATGACCTCGAAATGGTCGTATTCCTGTTCCAGTAAAGCCGGCAGCAGACGCACCAGGTTGTCGTATTCATTCCGTACGCATAGTACGATCGATACGCCCGGCAATTCTCCCCGGAGTTTATCCGGGCTTTTCCTTTTTGCAAAGGCCGAACGTGCATATTGAATACACAGGAGCAGTGTGATGACTGCCAGGATTGCCATGGTGGCAATGATCAGGAACGGTTCCTGGTATAAGAGCATCAGATCCATAAACAATTGATTAGTGTGCTTCAAGCCAGTTATTTCCAAATCCTATGCTTACTTCTAGCGGTACGCTCAAAATGGCTGTGTTTTCCATATGGGAACGCACCAGTCGTTCCACCGTTTCTTTTTCGGGAAGGTATATATCAAAGAGCAATTCATCATGCACTTGCAGGATCATCCGGCTCCGGAGACCTTGTTGGACCATGGCCCTGTGGACCGAAACCATGGCTTTCTTGATTATATCTGCAGCCGTTCCCTGAATAGGTGCGTTGATGGCGTTCCGTTCCGCCAGTCCCCTAAGTACTGCATTGACGGCTTTAAGGTCCGGAGCATACCGTCTGCGGTTAAATAATGTTTGCACGTATCCCTTTTCTTTGGCCATCGCAATGGTGTTGTCTATATATTCCTTGACTTTTGGATAATGCTCAAAATATCCGTCAATCAGATCTTTTGCTTCCGACCTGGGGATCCTGAGCCTTGTGGCCAGTCCGAATGCGGAAATGCCGTAAATGATCCCGAAGTTTGCCGTTTTTGCCTTGTTCCTTTGTTCGGGGGAAACTTCCTCCCGGCTGCAATGGAAGATCTTTGCGGCCGTTGCCGTATGGATGTCCGCCCCTGCATGAAAGGCGGCAATGAAATCCGGATCACCGCTCATATGAGCCATGATCCGCAACTCGATCTGAGAATAGTCGGCCGACATGAGGATATGCTCTTCATCTTTGGGAATGAAGAATTTCCTGATCTCCCGGCCCCTTTCTTCCCTGATAGGGATGTTCTGCAGATTGGGTTTCTGGGAACTGAGCCTTCCTGTGGCTGTAACGGTCTGGTTGAATGTGGTATGGATACGGCCGGTAGTAGGTTCTATCAGTAACGGAAGGCTTTCGATATAGGTGGAAAGCAGTTTTTTTAAAGATCTGTATTCGAGTATAAGGGGGATTATCGGATGACGGTCGGCCAGTGCACTGAGGGTTTCTTCATCGGTAGTATATTGTTTCTTCCCTTTTTTCGTTCTGTCGTCTATCTTGAGTTTATCATATAAAACGATTCCCAGCTGTTTGGGTGAAGATACGTTCAACGTAGGTTCCGAAGCATATTCACGTATTTGTTTTTCAATATCCAGGGCAGTACGGTTCAATTCCCTGCCGTATTCTTCAAGCGGTCCGGTATCTACCCGTACTCCTTCCCGTTCCATGTCGGCCAGGACCTCCATCAACGGCATTTCAACGTCCCTGTAGAGACCGTCCATGCCGTCCTTGATCAATACTCCGTTAAGCGGTTCTTTCAGATGGTATGCGATGAACGCTTCCGTTGCGATGTTCCCGTCTTCATAGCTTTCGACATTTTCCGTCTGGAAAAGATCCCTGCTTGGTTCCGCTTTTTCTTCCGGGAAATAATTGAGGTATTGTATGGCCAGATCGGTGGGACGGTGGTTTCTCTCCGGATTGATCAGGTAATGCATCAATTCAGGGTCCCAAAGCGTTCCGGCAAGAGAAATGCCCTGTTTCCACAGCGGCAACATGAGGTCTTTAAGCTTGAACCCGCATTTTTCGATGTTTTTATCTTCGAGCAGGGAGGCTGCCTGAGAAGCGGTAGTGATATATGTTTTGTTTCCCGTACAGAAAGCCATGCGGGAACAGTTACCGGCCAACGATACCATCCCTTTTTTTTGTGCTTCTTCGAGGGCTTTTTCCCATTCCTCCGGATCTTCTGCCATCACGTATGTTTGAGGTGTTGACAGGGTAGGAGCTGCCTCATCCTGAAAACAGCAAAAAAGCTCTTCTAACTTAGGCAGGAGCCTGTTCAGGGAATGGAATTCATATTCGCGTAACAATTCTTTAAGGCGTCCCAGATCGGGGGCACTGATCCTGAAAGATTCCTCGTTCCAGGGAATGTCAAGTTTCGTACGGATTGTAACCAAATCCTTCGAAAGGCTGAGCATATCCCTGGATTGTTCCAGTTTTTGCTGTAACGAAGAAGACAATTCCGGTAAATGCTGCAGTATATTGTCAATATTTCCGTACCGTGAAACGAGTTTTTTGGCTCCTACTTCTCCAATGCCCCTGACTCCCGGAATATTGTCCGAAGCATCACCCCAGATGGCCAAAATGTCAATAACCTGCTGCGGATCGCTGATGTCGTATTTTTCGCAGATCTCCTTCGTTCCCAGAATTTCCCATCCGTCTCCCCGGGAAAGCGGCTTGTACATTGCGATATTATCGGAAACCAGTTGTCCGTAGTCTTTGTCTGGAGTTACCATGAAAACCCGGAATCCTTCCTTTTCTGCCCTTTTTGACAGGGTCCCGATCACATCGTCGGCTTCCGCATTCGGGACGGTGATCACCGGTATGTTGCAGGATTCAAGGAATTGGTTGATCACGGGAAGCGATTCCCGGATAACGGCAGGGGTTTCAGGCCTGTTGGCCTTGTACTCGGGGAAGGCTTCATGCCGGAAGTTCTTTCCGCCCGGATCAAAGGCAACGAAAAGATGGGTAGGTTTTTCTTTAAGGATAATATCGAATAGGGAACGGCAGAAACCGTATACGGCCGATGTGTCCACTCCTTTGGTATTGATCATCGGGCGGTTGATAAAAGCGAAGTACGCCCGGTAAACCAGAGCGTGTCCGTCGATCATGAATATTCGTTTCATTTCACCCATTCGGCAAATGATGTAGGGGTTTCATACAATCGGACACTATGGAGTTGGTTGGGTGGCGTGATGACCGGATCGAGGATCTGGGCTATGTACAGGGTCAGTTGCTCGCAGGTGGGTTGGAAATCAAAGATTCTGATATTGTCATATTGCGCCTGAAGTTCCTTGGATAGCGGAGCGTCTTTACGCAACATCAGCGAGTGGTCCAGGGGATCCAGCACATATTGTGTTACAATTTTTTTAAGGTCGTTAAAATCCATTATCATCCCCGACTTGGGATCTCCCGGGATTAGGGAAGGTTCTCCGCTTACCGTTACCATCAGGCGGTAGGAGTGTCCGTGTATATGGCGGCATTTCCCATTATAACCGGTCAGTGCATGTGATCCTTCAAAACGAAATTCTCTGGTAATATATAATTGTGACATATAATGCGATAATTCTTACAAATGTAAGACATTTATTCGAGTGAGCCTTAGGACTTATGATTTTATCTTTATCAGACCCTTCTACTATGTATTTGACAGTATTTTTGCTTTTATGGTTAAACTTATTTAGTTTTGTTTAATTAAAACAATTCAAATTATGCAAGAAGATTATTTAAAATCCATTATTTCCGAAAACGCTAAAAATATGCGACGTTCCGCTATCAGGGACCTTCTTAAAATGGCTACCCGTCCAGAGATTATATCATTTGGCGGAGGATTTCCTGATATTACCGCATTCCCTGTAGATGAACTCAGAACGGTGATCCAGGAAGTACTAGATGAGAACGCAATCCAGGCGTTGCAGTACGGAGAGACTCTGGGTGTAAAGAAACTGCGCGAAATACTTGCACAGCGTTACCGTGATCAGGGTATAGATGTGACATATGAGAATTTTATTATCACTACTTCGTCACAACAGGCCATAGATATGGTGACACAGCTTTTTATAAATCCGGGTGACACGATCGTTTGCGGATTGCCCTCATACCTTGGTGCACTCCAGGCATTCTATGCCCACAGGGCAAATCCGGTCGGGATCCCGAAGGATGAAGAACTCCATACGGTTGTCAATGCGTTGGTGGCTGCCGGGAAAAAACCGAAGTTCATATATGCCATCCCTGATTTCCAGAATCCGTCGGGTGTCACCATGAACATTGAGCAAAGACAGAATGTATTGGATGTTGCCAGCAAATTTGATCTGCTGGTCCTTGAAGACAGTCCTTACCGTGAGATCCGTTTCAGCGGGGAACCGATGCCTCAGATCTATTCCATGGATAAGGAAGGCCGCACATTGTTACTGGGGACCTTCTCCAAGACATTCCTTCCCGGGTTCCGTCTGGGATGGATCATGGCTCCGGTCAAGATCATTGAAAGGCTTGAGATCGTAAAACAATCCGCAGACTTGTGTGCTCCCGTGTTCAATCAGTTCATCGTTGCCCGCTTTATAGAAAAGGGATATTTTGACAAGAACGTTGAACGGATCAAGATCAATTACCGGAACAAGAGGGACAATATGATCGCGGCATTTGAGAAGTATATGCCGGAAGGCGTTACCTGGACCAATCCGGAGGGGGGACTTTTCCTGTTTGTAACGTTGCCTGAAGGTTACGATACTTCCGAATTATTCCGGATCGCTATCAATGAAGATGTGGCCTTTGTAATAGGAGAGGCATTCCACTGTGACGGATCGGGGAAGAATACCCTTCGTATCAATTTCTCCTATATGGAAGAAACGCGTGCCGAAGAAGGTGTCCGCCGCCTGGCCAACGCGATCCGTAAAATGATGCAGGATAAGAAAGCTAAAGGTCAATAATAAGATCTTTCAGCGAACGTTTGGGTACGTGATGTATGCCGTTCGCATCTCTCCAATATTTGATATTTTCCCCGGCCGGGAGGTCGGGGTTTATTTTTTCCATGACAATAGTTTCGGCCGGTTTGCCCACTGCTACTACATACAATATGTCGTATTGATCCTGCAGGCCTAAATGATTGATCAACACCGGACGGTTCACAGATGCGAAAATGCAACCTCCGTAACCGAGGGAGACGGCCTGGAGGAGCATACTTTGCATGGCAATCCCTGCATCGCAACGGATTTCCTGATTTCCCGACCTGTCGTGAAGTACAATGATATAAGCACTTGGCCGTTCTCCTTCTTCAGGGCCGTTCCAATCTTTCAGGTAGGCCGCCCAGGCCAGGCATTCGAATATTTTCCTTCCCAGGGGACCGTCTCCGTTCTCGCACAGGATATATCGCAGGGGTTGCCTGTTGCCGGCCGAAGGGCTCAACCGGGCAGCCTCTATCATGGATTCCAGTTCTTCCCGGCTGATCTTTGCTTCCTGTATGAACCTTCTGCAGGACCGGTTATTTCTTATGTAGTCTAATATTTTCATAATATATTCAGTATAAACGTTTTATAATTCCATTTTGTTCCATTTCCGCAGGTGTGCCTTGGTGTAATATCCCGTCAGGAGTCATGATCCAGAAAAGATCGCAATGCTCCATGGCCAAAGAAAGATCATGTGTGGAAAAGAGAATCCCTTTATTTTCTTCGGCAGCCAGTTTTCTGAGTAACAGACCCATGGCACGCTTGTTGGCGATATCCAGGAAAGCAGTCGGTTCATCCAGAATGATCAGGGGGGTGTCCTGGACCAGTGCCCGTGCAATGGCCACGCGTTGGAACTCACCGTCGGACAGATCGGCACTGTTCCTGTCTGCAAGATGGGCGATGCCTGTAAGTTCCATAACTTTTGAAACCATTTGCTTGCCTTCCTGATTTTCAATACCCAGCCAATTCGTATAGCGGTACCTGCCGGTACTTACGGTATCGCGTACTGAAAAATAAGCCGCCCTGGGTGGCTGGGAAGAGACGAAAGCACATAAGTTGCCGTTTTTCTCCCTGACGGCAGGCTGAATGGATCCTTTCAGCGGAGGTATCAGGCCGGCGAGCGTTTTCAACAGGGTAGACTTTCCAATACCGTTGGGACCGAGCAGTCCGGTCACTTTTCGGCTGCCAAGTTGTGCGTTGATCTGCTCAAACAGGGGAGTATGTTTTGAATAGCCTATGGTCAGGTCCTGTATATCAAGCGTTACGGTCATAATTCCACAGCCCTGTTTTTAAAGATCACATAGATGATTACCGGAATGCCCATCAGGGCGGTCACCGTATTGACGGGCACTACCCTTTGTGATCCGGGCAATTGGGATATGATGTCTGCCAGGATCATCATGCAGGAGCCTGTCAGGGCCGATGCCGGGATCATGATACGGTGGTTGGCGTTGTTGAATATCATTCGTGATATGTGGGGCACTGCAATCCCTATGAATCCTATAGGGCCGCAGAATGCCGTTACGCTTCCGGCCAGTAATGTCGTAGCCACAAAGATCCTGTTCCTGACCCATGATATGTTTATCCCAAGGTTCCGTGCATATTGTTCACCCATCAACAGCACATTCAGGTCCTTGATATTGAAAACGGAGATCAGCAGTCCCGTCAGGCAAAGACCTGACATGATCAGTAACCTGTTTCCCGTAACGTTCCCAAAACTGCCCATGGTCCAGAGGATATAGGATTTTAATGCGGGGGCATTTGAAAAATACTGGATCAAACCAATGAGGGCGGATCCGGCAGATCCTATCATGACACCCAGAATGAGCAGGGTCATGTTGCTTTTCAGTCTTTTGGAAGCGGCCACGATCAGCAGCATCACGGAAAGGGCTCCTATCCATGCAAAAGCCGCAGTACCCAGATCCGACAGCCAGGGGATCAGGGCTTGTATTCCGAATAATGACGTACCCATGACAAAAAAGGCAACTCCCAGACCTGCTCCGGAACTGATCCCCAGCACATAAGGATCTGCCAGGGGGTTTCGGAACAAGGTCTGCATTTGGACGCCGCAGACCGACAGAGCCATGCCTGCCAGGAGTGCCGTGATCATTTTGGGAATCCTGAAATTCCAGACAATTTTATACACGAAATCCGAAGATTCTTCCGACAGCAGGGCAGACCACACTTCTGCAGCAGGAAGTCTTACAGATCCCAGAAATATGTCCGCGATCATGAACAACAATAAAAGAAGCGGTAACCAAAGCCTTTTCATCACAACAAAGATAAATGAAAAACGGTTGGTATTAAAAAACCATTATATTTGTACGGGTAAATTTACATATTCCTTTAGTTTGAAAAGAATAGGGTTCTTATTTGTCTGTTTTTTCATTTATTGCGTTTCACCGGCTCAGGAAACAGGGATTCAACGCCCCGAGCCGATAGATACCTTGCCCACCGGGGACAAATTCACAAGAATAGTACTGTACGAAGATTTCACCTGGAAATACCTTGATCTGGGAAAACCCGTGTTCGATGAGGATGTGTTGTTCGAAGACTGGGACTCATCGTCCATTCACGCCTACAAGGAAGTCCCGCTGGAAGATATTCCCGATCAAGTGACGCTCGTTCTTTCCGACTCGTTGCAGGGCTTCTGCTGTCCCATCATGGACAAGGTCAAAAGCGGTTATGCCTTCAGGCGGGTCAGGGAACACAGGGGTACGGACATCGCTCTTTCCCGGGGGGACTCGATACGGGTAGCATTTAACGGTGTGGTACGGGTGAAGGAGACGACAAGGAATACGGGAGGTTACGGCAATCTTTTGGTCGTCAGGCATCCGAACGGACTGGAAACGTATTACGGACATCTTTCCCATTTTTTAGTAGATATGGGGGAGATCGTAAAGGCGGGGGAGGTAATAGGACTGGGAGGAAATACGGGCAGAAGTACGGGACCCCATTTGCATTTCGAGGTACGGTACAAGGGGAAGGCTTTCGATCCGGAACGGATCATTGATTTCGAGAACGGGACGTTGCGTGATACCCTTTTTATTCTTAAAAAACATTATTTCAGCATATATTCTCATTACGGCCAGACTGACGAAGAATCGTTGGCAGCTTCACAAAGGATCGTTCATACGATAAAGTCGGGAGATACCTTGGGGGCTTTGGCCCTAAAATACGGTACTACCGTCAGGCAAATATGCAGTTGGAACGGTATATCGTCAACGGCGATTTTGAGAATTGGGCGCAGATTGATCGTAAGATGAAAAAAACGGTATTAATCACCGGAGCAGGTTCCGGGATCGGAGAGTCAATAGCTAAAGTGTATGCGGGCCGGGGTGCTTCCCTGTTGCTTACGGGACTGGTACGGGACGACCTCGAACGGGTGGCGCAGCAGTGTCGTCAGGCAGGGGCGGATACCCGGGTATTTCCTTTGGACTTGGAAGATACGGAAACTATAGATGCATTGGCAGCATTTGTAAAAGAAGAGCGGATAGTGCCGGACATTTACGTGTTGAATGCCGGGATTTCTCAAAGGGCAAAGGCTTTTGACAGTACGTTTGAAGTGGACAGGAAACTTATGAACGTCAATTTTTTCGGTCATGTTTACCTGATCAAAAGTTTGGCTTGGCTTATCCGGCAGAAGAGCGATGTTCAGATCGCTGTCGTAACATCCATTTCAGGTCTTTTTGGGTTTCCGCTCCGTTCGGCGTACTGTGCTTCCAAGCATGCACTTTTCGGCTTCTTTGAATCTCTTGACCTGGAGAACCCGAATATTAAGGTTACTTTCCTTATACCGGGAAGGATCCGTACCCAGATCAGCAAAAGTGCCATCCTGGGAGATGGAGGTGTCTACGGCAAGATGGACCAGGGACAGGAGCAGGGTATGGATGTGGACCGTTGCGGACGCGTAGCCGTCAGGGCCATAGACAAACGAAAACACCGCAAGCTTATAGGGGGCAAGGAGCTCCTTATGGCTTACATCCATAAATATTCACTCCGGCTCTTTTATACATTGGCCGGTAAAATCTCATCAACATAAAATAATGAAAGAAAAAGTCATCTGTGGTATCCAGCAGGTAGGAATAGGGGTTCGCGATGTAGCGGAATCCTGGTCATGGTACAGGGAACATTTTGGTTTCAAGGTAAAAGTATTTGAAGATGAAGGGGTGGCAGAATTGATGCTCCCTTATACGGGGGGTAAACCCCAGCCCCGTTATGCTGTTTTGTTGCTGAACATGAGGGGAGGATGCGGATTTGAGGTCTGGGAACCGCGCCAAAGGGAATTGAATTATCCCGAAAAGGATCCCATACTGGGAGACACCGGTATTTTTGCCTGTAAGGTCAAGTGTCCCGATGTTACAAGTGCCTACAGGTCTTTTATGAGAAAAGGATTGAACGTTCTGACCGAACCCGTCACTTCTCCCTGGGGACAAGAGCATTTCTTTGTCAGGGATCCCTGGGGGAACCTTTTTGACATTGAAGAAGACCGCTATGTATTCACGAATGCTTCACACCTGATTGGGGGAGGAAACGGTGTGACGATTGGCGTTACCGATATGGAACGTTCCATAGGATTTTACGGTAAGTTGCTCGATTACGATACTGTGGTATCGGATACTACAGGCATTTTTGAAGACCTGGAGGGGATCCCCGGATCGGAGCACACATTGCGCAGAGTCCTTCTCAAAAGATCAAAACCCATTCAGGGTCCTTTATCCGAATTGTTGGGGACTTCGCACCTGGAGCTGATTCAGAGCCTTTCTTCCATGCCCTCAAAGATATATGAAGGCAGGATGTGGGGAGATCCCGGGTTCATTCACTTATGTTTTGATGTCCGGAATATGGATACGATCCAAAAAGAAGCGGAAGCCTTGGGACATCCCTTCGTTTGCGACAGCGGAACCGATTTTGAGATGGGTGATGCCAACGGTCATTTCGCTTATGTGGAAGATCCGGACGGAACATTGATAGAATTTGTGGAAACGTTCCGTATCCCCGTACTCAAACGATTGGGCCTGTATATTGATCTGAGGGATAAAGATGATAAAAAGCCCCTGAGTCGTTTTATTACAAAATCCCTAAGGCTGTTGTCTGCCAAACCGAAACGTAACAGGGAACAGGCTACAGGGAATCCCCTTTAGTTTTAAAATATTCGCAGACGGCTTTCTCAAGCCATTCCGAAGCCCGCTCCAGAGAGGCTCCGGGAGGGGTTACCGGTATGCACAGGTCAAAATGATCTTTCCAGGCACAAGAGGCGGAAGGGGCTATACTTCCACAAAAAGCGATCGCTTTTTTCCCGTATTTCCCGGCCAATCGTGCTACTTCCCATGGGGCCTTACCCATGGCGGTCTGGTCGTCCATCCTGCCTTCCCCGGTAATGACCAGATCGGCGTTGCGGATCTCATTCTCCAGACCGATGGCATCTATGATCATCCCGGCTCCCGATTCCAGTTTTCCGTTCAAAAACTGTATGAATGCATAACCCAGTCCGCCTGCCGCCCCGGCTCCGGGAACGTTCCGGTAGTCGTTCTTTGCCGTTGACCGGGATGCCACATCTGCCAGATTGGCCAAACCCTTGTCGAGCAGGCGGATCTCCGAAGGGGAAGCTCCTTTTTGCGGACCGAAGACGTATGCGGCACCGTTAGGTCCGCACAGAGGGTTGTTCACATCACAAGCAACCCGGAAGGTACACCCATCCAACAACGACTGTTTTCTTTCTGTATGAATAGTAAAAATACAATTCAGGTCTTTTCCGCATATTCCGGTTTTACGTCCCATCTTATCCCGGAATTCAAAACCGAGTGCGGCGAGCATACCGACTCCGCCGTCATTTGTAGCGCTCCCTCCAATCCCGACCAGGAATTTTCGGCATCCTTTCAGCAGGGCATGCAGGATAAGTTCACCTACTCCGTAAGTAGTCGTATAAAGGGGATTCCTTTCCTTTTCAGGAACAAGCCACAGACCGGCGGCTGCAGACATTTCGATCACGGCAACGGCCGGCCCGTTGCCCGGTGAAACGATACCGTAGCCGGCTTCCACCTGCCCTTTGAGGGGTCCCCTGACTTTAACCGTTTCGTATGTACCTCCAAGACTCCCAATCAGTGCCGCCACCGTACCTTCACCTCCGTCGGCCAGCGGGAATACCTTTACTACGGGTGTCTGATCCGGTATGGGCAGGAAGGCCTTTTCTATTCCCCGTTGCACGGCACAACCGGCATCCAATGATGTCAGGCTGCCTTTGAACGAGTCCATGGCAACTACGATTCTCACGACCCCGATTGCTTGTTCTTCCTTATAAGACGGTGTTCTACAATTGCCTGGATGATCTCGGTCAAGGCGTAAACAAGACAGATGACCCCTGTAAAAATGGCGAGTGTCATGGCAGCCTCAAACGGGTTTACCAGGATCACAACGCTCAGGATACAGATGATCACCGGATTGATATAGATATACCATGGCAGGCCAATGGCATGGGTTCTCCGGAATTGGATGATCCCGGTGATCTGTGTCAATGATGATAACAACAGTACGATTCCGGTCAGGAACATAGCCAGTCCGGCAAAGAAGCGGGGGAACAGAAGCAAAAACAGTGCAAATGCTATGAAGATAAAGGCCGTCATGTACAGCAGGCGCTGAAGACCTTTGTCCGGTTCCCTGCCTGAAGGATGCGAAGAGGGGGATTGACGGGAATCTTTCCAGGCAAAATACAGGGCAAACAGTCCTCCAATCAGGAGGATGGCGGCAAGGAGCCGGATAAGCGCGCTTACACTTCCTTCAGGATTGATCAGCAGGAATACGCCCAGGACCATTCCCAGAAGGCCTCTGAGGACGGAATAACGGATATGGGATATGGCTTTCATATCTAAAATTGTTAACTATATAAAGATAATCATTTTTACGTTCGCAAAAGCCTTCCCGGAAGTATCCTCCACCGGCGGCAGGATCTTTGGAATGAATGTATGCTGGGTTTTATAGATGAATTATTTATTGATCTGGTCCAGGTCAACAAGGTTGTTCAGTATGGCGTAAACGGTAAGCCCGGAAGGGGAGTGAATCTGAAGTTTGTTGGCAATATTCTTGCGGTGTGTCATAACGGTATGTACCGAAATAAAGAGTTTGTCTGCGATCTGTTTGTTTGTCAATCCCTTGGCTACTTCAGCAATGATGTCTTTTTCCCGGTTGCTCAATTCTCTGGGCTTATTACTTTCTTCTTTCAGATCAAGCAGTTTTACGATCTTACTTTTGATATGTTCCGTTGAATCATAGATGGATACCGATTCATCGTAATGATCCAATGTGTGCCGGTCTGTCAGGGAATGGAGTAAGGCCATTGTTTTCATTTTATTGTTATAGGCAAGTGTCCTTATCTTGCGAATCATGGCCGGGTTCGTTGCTGTGGGATTGACTATCAGTAAAGCGGGGGAAAGGTTCCTTAAACTGCATTCCAGGCTGTTTAGGTCAGCGATTTCTATTACATAGATATCCAGACCGCCAATACGTTTTAGGACTTCTATCATGCCGGCACGCAATATCTCCGAAGGCTCTGCAATGGCTACATGGATCTTTCTGCTCATGATTTTTTCAGATTGAGTTCCATTTGGGAGATCATGGGCACGAACAGGTTGTCTTCAATGAAATTATGAGAAGCAAGGTCTTGTGCACAGACAAAGATGTCAAACAGGACGGCGTTTAATATATCTGCGTTCCCGGGGGGATAATATTTGATCAGGATGTTTTTCAGTTCAGAAAGTTTTGATTCAATATTGTCGTGTTGCCGGCAGAAGATCCGGATACTGTAGTCACCTTGTTTTTTACCTTTTAATAGAGATTGGACATAAGGGAATACGGTTTTTTCTTCGTAATCCATGTGTGTATGCACCTGTTCCACGTATTCGTCATAGAATTTGATGATGGCACTGACCGCTTTGTCATGTTGCCTGCCCAGGGCGGCCACCAATTCCTGCCGGATGGAAGGAAAACGGAAATCCAGAAAGTGGCTGTGGGAATTCCGGAGATACTTGAGCAGGCAGGGTAGGGACGGCTTGGCCGTTTCATCCCTTACCTTGCTGATCAGCAGGTTTACCACTGCCAGGAAGGTGTTTTCATCTACACCGCTGAGCCGGCATACCTGGCTGATCGTTTTTTCTCCGAATCCGAGAGATATCCCAAAGCGGCTCATGACAAAAAGCATGGGATAGTTGTCACAAATCAGGTCGCTCATACTATCGGATGACGTATATTTTCCCAGTTTATACATGTTTCCTGAGTTTTAAAGTCTAAAGATAAGAAAAGATAAGAAATTTCAGGCGAAAAGGATCAGGCTCAAGGCCATGACGGCCATACCGGAGATCAGACCGTAAATGGCTACGTGGTGTTCTCCGTATTTGTGGGCTCCCGGTAACAGTTCGTCAATGGAAATGAATACCATGATACCGGCTACTACTGCAAAAAGGCATCCCATCACCACAGGAGTGAAGAAGGGCATCAGGATCAAGTAGGTAAGCAAAGCTCCCAGGGGTTCTGCCAAACCGGAAAGCAATGTTATGCCAAAAGCTTTTTTCCGGCTTCCGGTGGCATAATAGATAGGGATGGAAATGGCAATGCCTTCCGGAATATTGTGGATGGCAATGGCTGTGGCAATAGCGATCCCCAGAGTGGGGTTTTCCAGTGCGGCCATGAATGTGGCGATCCCTTCGGGGAAGTTGTGTACGGCTATGGCAATGGCTGTCATGATGCCCATTTTCATCAATCCCGGTTTCTTCATACATGTTACACCTTCGTCCAGTTCTTCAACCGAATATGCTTCGTGCGGGTTCCCGCAGGAAGGCACAAAACGGTCTATCAATGCAATGATGGCCATCCCAATGAAGAAAAAGATCACTGTCAGTAAAAGGCCTTGCCTTTCCCCCAGGTTTTTTGCGAGGATGGACCGGGATTCTACAAAGATTTCGACAAAAGCAACGTAGATCATTACCCCGGCAGACAATCCCAGTGAGAAGGAGAGCAATTTGCGGTTTGTTTTCTTGGCAATGAAAGTGATGAAGAAACCTATCAATGTGGCCAGACCTGCTAACAATGACAACAGAAAAGGTATGAGAATCCTTGAATTCATACGGGGATTTGAAACCGGGTACAAAGGTATCAAGGATTCTGATCTGTGAAATACCCAATTTCAGGTATAATGTAAAGAAGGAATGTTCTATTTACCAAATCAGGTATGATATTATGGTCCCTAAAGATCAAGGGACCATGATTCAGTGCGGGTAAAGGGATTCGAACCCCCACGCCTTTCGGCACTAGATCCTAAGTCTAGCGCGGCTACCAGTTACGCCATACCCGCAATATTTTGGATTTACACGTGTGCTAAATCCTTTGGTGATAAGTGTTATTATGGCTTATCACGCTGCAAATATAGCAGTTTTTCAGAAAGATGTTGTGAAATCAGATAACGGGTACAGTGTAAATGATATATTTCCTGCTTTTAGTTAGAAAGATAAAACTTATCCATACCTCTTTCATTGTGATAATAAAGATTAAAAAGATTTTTATAATCAAATTATTCGGACATAGGTTTTGTGGTTTTTTATAAAAATAATATCTTTACATATCCCTTGTTCCAGAAACAGTTATATTGTTCTTATGTCCGCACATAAAGTCAATATTTTCGATATTAGTAAATTCTATGATTTACATCTTTTATTAGCCTTAGATAAGGCTAATAAGGGGTATTTGGGCGCGAAGCTAATAAGTTATTTCAACATCTATATCACTGAATTTGAGGGTGTAGATACACATTTTTGAATCTATATACAAATTGTGCTTCATGCTAAGAAGACTGTGCAAATTTGCAAAATAGAATAAATAGATTGATAGAAGTTACCTCAATGAGTGATTATAATAAAAAGATTTCTCCTCAAGCAGTTCTGGCTTTAAAAGAAGCCTTATCTGTCATTTGTTGGAGAAAGGAAGATTTACAAGATTTTATAAAGCTTTCAATAAACAATACAGCAATCATTGGGACAATCAATTGGTCAGGAACAAAAAGAGAAAGTGTAAAGGAATTAATTGAACGAATGACCAATAGGCAAGATATCTACAAAGATGATTTAATTAGTCTTATATCTTCAGTAACAGACTTGACAGAGTTTTCCCAATTAGAATATTGGGATACAGACGGTAGCCTGAAGAAAAAAGCAATCCATGCTGTTCAAAATTTAAGAAATCATACAGAAGGATATATCCAAATAACTAGGGAGCAGGAAGAAAGTCGTAAACGAAAACTTGATGTAGAGAAACGAATTGCAAAAAATAAATCATTAGATGATGAATTGTCATTGTTAAAGGAAAGGTTTAATAAAATTGCGTCTAATCCAAACTTGCAAAAAAGAGGATATGAATTTGAGTCTTTTTTAAGAGATTTATTTACACTATTTGAACTTGATCCCAAAGGCTCTTTTAAGAATTACGGAGAACAAATAGATGGAGCTTTTACTTTTGATGGAACGGATTATCTTCTTGAAGCAAAATGGAAACAACAAGTTGATAGAGGAGAATTAGCATCATTTTGCTTTAAAGTTGATTCTAAGTTTAAAATATCTATTGGATTACTTGTAACAATGGAAGGTTTGACACCACAAGCAATTGCGCCTGAATTTAAATCAATTATTATTATGGATAGTATTGATTTGATTGCAGTATTAGATGGTAGAGTAAGACTTCCTGATTTGCTCTATAGAAAAAGACGAAAAGCAACAGAGACAGGGAAAATATATGTGAATTTTTATGAATTATAAATAAAGCACGAAAACACAAAATATATAGGTTTGGAGCCCGCTGTAAAGGGTAACTGAGAATACAGCATTTTCGTTATGACAATCGAAGAGAGTCACCGACACAGCAAATTAACAATCAAAATGGAATATTAAACTTGGAATGAAAGGCGAAACTGATAAACAAATAACTCGATATTCATTGTCGCTACAAATGCGTTTTTATTTTTTTTTACCGCACGAGAATCTTGGAATTCTGCTATCTTATCTCGTACTCATTGGCAAGTTAAACCATATGACCTACATACCAGAACTTACCAAAGAGTACAATCTTGCCGACCCTTTTAGTGTCTTTAAATAATTTAATTTGTATGTTTAAAGTAGTCTGGGACAAAGATATTAATGGTGTTTTGCTAAGAACAAACGGAAACGGGGATGCTTTGAATGTTTCTCCTCGTCCTGTTTTCCATGAAGAGTTATCCTTGCTTGGTTTTGATAAAAAATGGAATTGGGAATATTCAGAATCAAATGAACCTTTGCTATGGGCTTTAGATAGAAGATATTACTATAAAGGGGAATTAGTTGCTGAAGTGAGAGGTGGGAATATATTTGACGACCCAATAATTGAAGTTACAGATGTAGGGAAAGACTTAAAACTTAAGCCTATAAACATTCAAAAGGTAGTTGAAAAAAATCAAAAATTACTTTTCCTGCTTGAACAGGAAGCCATTGAATTTATTGAACAAACCTATCGCACTTATAGTCTCAAGAAAATAAGAAGCAAAGCCAAAGCAAATGAAGAAGTTGACTGGGCATTACTGGCTGAAATGCATGAAAAGAATACAAAAATTAAACATGCTGTTGTCAAGCAAGACTGCGATAGTTTTGATATAATACCTCTTGACTTAGCCAAGGAAAACAACAAAACTATTTACCTGAACACCAAAATTGACCAATTTATCGCTTCCTTTAGTGGCGGAAAGGATTCTCAGGTTACACTTGATCTTGTAAGCCGTGTGATACCACCCGATGATTTCATGGTGATTTATTCTGATACTGGAATGGAAATTCCACCCTCCCTCAAAATTTGGGAAAAAACAAAAGAATATTATATTGCAAATTATCCCCAGCTAAAGTTCCATTTAGCACGAAATCCACAAAGAGATACAGTTGAACTTTGGGAAAAGTTTGGTTTACCAAGTCGCATTCATAGATGGTGTTGCACTGTTGCAAAAACAGCTCCATTCTATCGTGATTTAAAACATATTAAAGGAAATGACAAACAACCTAATGTATTAGTTTTTGAAGGAGTAAGGTCTGAAGAAAGTCCTTCAAGGGCAAAATATGACAGGAAAATAGGTAAAAATGTAAAACATGCTGGGGTTATAAATGCTAGTCCTATTTACTATTGGAATACTATTGAAGTCTTTCTTTACCTTTTTGCAAGAAAATTACCTATCAATGAGGGTTATAGATTTGGACTTACTAGAGTAGGATGTTATATCTGTCCATTTTCATCTGAATGGTCAGAGCATATTGTAAATAAAAAGTACCCCGATAATGTTTATCCATTTCTAAAATCAATAGAAAGACAAAGTGTTGCGTTAGGAATTAGAGATGTAGATGAATATATCAAAACAGGAAAATGGAAAACAAGAGCAGGTGGACTTACTTTAAAAAATCAAAACTCAAGAGTTGATTTAACTGAAAAAAATGGTGAACTAAAAGCATACATCTCAAATCCTAATGAAGACATTCTTGAATGGATTAAAATACTTGGGACAGTTACCTATTGCAATAATGGAAGGAGCTATAGTGGTGAAATTAAATTTAAAGAAATTGTATGCAGATTTTCATTAGAAAATACTGATGATAAAAACTCATTTAAAGCCGTCTTTTCAAATCTTTATAACTTCCCAAACATTTTGGGCAAGGTAAAAAGAGTTTTATACAAAGTTACTTTTTGTGCCCATTGTTTAGCCTGTGAAATAGAATGTCCAACTGGAGCTTTAATTGTTGAACCTAAAGTAAAGGTAAATACAAATAAGTGCATCCATTGCTGGAAATGCATTGATTTCATTGATAAAGGCTGTGTGATGGCAAAATCTTTAAACATTACAGAAGGAGGAAGTAAAATGAAAAAGAAATTAGGAAGCTTGAATAGATATGAAGGGTTTGGGATAAAAGAAAATTGGATTGATCAATTCTTTCGTAATATCAATAATTATTTTGAAATTGACAACAATTTAGGTGGCAATCCCCAAATTAGAGCATTTACCAATTGGTTGAAAGATTCAGAAATAATTGGAAACAATACCAGTGAAATTACCGATTTGGGTAAACTCTTACAACAAAGATATCTTAACGATCCAATAAAAGCATGGGAAATTATATGGGTTAATTTCTGTTATAATTCATTAATTATCAGATGGTATATTGAAAATATTCCATTTAATTCGGTTTTTTCAAAAGATGATTTAGAGGAGTTATTGAAAATAAGTTATCAAGAATTACAGCCCAGAACAAGAAATAATGCTTTAAATTCAATACTATATTTATTCAAATACAGCGATATTTCTAAAATTAAAATAGGAACAAATGTAAAAAAAGGATCGACCACCTACATTTCAAAATTACCGTATGAAGAAGTTAATTCAATTACTGTAGCTTATTCTCTATATCGTTACGCCAACAGCAAAAACCGCTATAATTTGACTGTCTCCGAATTATATACATCTGAACAAAAGCAAGGTATCTACAAGGAGTTTGGAGTATCAAAAGAACGATTACAAAATGTATTGAGAACTTTACAAGAAAATAAAAATGGAGTTGTAAAAGTGGATTTGGTAATGGGGCTCGATAATATTTCCTTACGTGAAGATTTAACATACACAGAAGTGCTTAAACTTTTACTTGAAAAATAGTAGCATCATGAGATATTCAGAAATTATTGGGTTACAGGAGTATTTTCACCCTGTGTTTAATTTAGAGAACGAAACCATTAATTATTGGAAACAGTTTATCCCAAACGACCAGTTTTATATGGTTTTACGGAAAACACTTTCTGCAATAGATACTAGCGAGCCGCATTTAAGAAAATCTATCTGGATTCAGGGAACTTTTGGCACAGGGAAAAGTCATGCTACTTCTGTTATTAAACATTTGTTGTTTGATGATTATAAGGAGATTGAAGATTATATAAATGACAATTTTGGTGATTCTTCTTTAAAATCAAAAATAAAAAACTATCGAGGCAAAAACAAAATAATGCCTGTTGTATTAAAAGGATTAGGAAGTATTTCAAATAGCAGAACATTTGCTTTGCAAATTGAAAAAGCTATAAGAACCTCACCTGGTTTTAAAGATTTAGGTATTGTGCCAACCAGCGATTTTGATAGATTAATTGAAAAAGTAGATAGCCCTTTAATAGATTGGGATTCACTTATAAAAAAGCATAATGAACTGAGTATCTATGTAACAACCAAAACTGACATTTTAAAGAAACTAAATGCTTATGATATTGATTTCTTCCATGTAATTGAAGATACTTTGAATAAAGAAGGTATTCATTTTTCCCATGCAGATATTACTAATTGGCTTGTTGAAGTCAATAATGAAGTAATAGCTCAAAAAAAAGCAGATGGCATTATCATCATTTGGGATGAGTTTACTTCTGTAATGGATTCTATTAATTCAGGAATTATTAACCAACTACAAAATATTGCAGAATTAAGTGAGAAAAACAACATCTTTTTGTACTTAATTAGTCACAGAACTCCCCACCAACATACTATACCCAAAGAAGATTTATCACGAATGAATGATAGGTTTCATATTATTCCATATCGCATGGAACCTATTACGACATATCATATTATTGCGGCAAGCATTAAAAAAATAAATGTTGAAGAATGGCGCAGACAGCAAGCAGAAATATATGAGGGCTCAACACAATGGGATGATTTAATTAATTTATTGACCAATAACCACAGTGCGTCTGCAAAATCAAAAATGAAGGACCTTTTCCCTATCCACCCATATTCAGCCTATTTGTCCACCTTTATAGCTAGAAATTTAGGTTCTACCAATAGAAGTATTTTTGGGTTCTTATACGATAAAGAATTTGGATTTCTGAATTATTTAGAAAAGGAGCTAAATGGAGAACGCTTACTTACGGCTGATTATTTGTGGGATTTCTTTGCCAATGCATTTGAAAATGATCAGGAGGCAAGATTTAACCAGGTGCTTGATAAATATCGTCTAAATATTCAAAGAATTCAGGAGCATGGTGAAAATTACACAAAAGTATTTAAGGGAATTTTGCTTCTTAACGTATTATATAAAGTAATTGAAATAACTGGAGAAGAAGGAAGTTCGGTTACTCCCTCAACTGAGAACATTACCTCACTTTTTTATGGTTCTAGTTTTGAAAAAGAAATTCCAGAAATACTATCCTTTATTGACGAAAAAGGAATCGTTACAAAGACACCAGGTGGTGACTTTTTAATTGAGTTCTCATCTTTACCAATAAAAGAAATTGAGCACGCAAAAGAAAGCGTTAGGAATCAATTTAAAGATATAGTTAATGTGCTAAAATATGCTCAAGTCGATAAAGATTTAGAAAAAAGTATTTTCAAGGACAATATTTACAGAGAATCTGAAATTACTTTGTTCTCAACCAACATTGATAGTGAATATATTTTAAGGAGTCGTTTAAACAAAGCTTTTGAGAAACCATACAGTTTGAAATGCGCAGTTTTTTTAGCAAATGAAGACTATGATCATTTAACAACTATTCCCAAAATTAAAGAATTAGCGCAAGATGAAGATTTTCAGAATATAGTTTTTGTTATTGTTGAAGAACCATTCTCTGAAAGAAATTACGAAAAGTTTATCGATTATATTGCTAGGAAACAGGTAAGTGACACTCATAGTTATGACGAACAGTCGGCTAATTATGAAAACTATGCAAAAGAACAAGTAAAAGAGTGGTTCTCTAGAATTAAAAACAGATATATGCAGATCATTTTTAGAAGTAAAGATGAAAAGCATCTTGCTACTAAAATTGGAACTGTGATCAATCGTTCATACAGTCCTATAATTTTCTCAAAAGGTATCGACATCATCGATAATCTATATAGGAATGCAAACGTTTGGAAGTTTCAAACAGCAATAAAAGCAACAGAGATTTTTATTTTTGCTGACGATCGTACTGAACTTGAAGAAAGAACTTCAGGCGGCACAAATATCTATCTTAAATATTTAGTTAAAGACAAGGAAGGCGAATATATCATTACCGATGATTTAATGTTAAAGCCAGATGCCGACCTTAATCACACTTTAAATATTATTCAAGGAGAAATAGATTCAAAATTTTCCAAACTCAAAGAGAGATCACTTTTCAATATTGGTGAAGAATTAAAATTTTTAACAGAGTCACCTTTTGGCCTTTATACAAACATGCCTAATATGGCACTTATTGGTTTTGTACTTAGGAAATATATTGGAGAACTTTATGTAGCTGATGTAGGAAGACCTATTGAAAAGGATGAAATGCGGGATTTAATTGGCCATATGTTCAGTTTTTGGCAGGGCGGTAGAAATCAAAGCAAATTGAATGTACGTTTTGGGTCAAAAGAAGAAAGGGAGCTACAAAGAATACTACTTGATCTATTTGATTTAAAAGACGTTACTAGTATTACTGATACACGCTGGGCAATTGTGAATTACGTAAAAACAATTGCAAAATACCCTATTTGGTCATTAAAATATTGTGATGAAGGAAAAAACATTACTGAAGCAATAGATGAGTTATTGAAGCTCATCTATAATTCCTCGAATGATATAGACGTTAAGTTAATCTCTGGTGTTTTAGAAAAAATAAAGAATTATCATTATGATCTTAAATTAGCACTTAAGCATGAAAATTTTAAAGCAGGGTTTCTAACATTTTTGCAAAGTGTGGATGAAGGAATTTCTATAACAAATGAAAACTTTAGCGAAGTAACAAATTATCTGTTATCTAGTATGCAAGAAGAAATAGGTTTGTGGAAGGAAGACAATGTAAAGTTAAAAGTTTATCAATGGCACACACAAAAAAATCAACCTACATCAAATCCAACATCACCGAATAATCCTGACACTTCTCAAAATCCTGATAACTTCACGTCTAAACACACGCCTGAAAAAGAAAAAATCATTTTTAAAGTCAGGAACTTTGATCATGGTGAACAAGAACTTAAAAATAGAATTGTGAAAATGATTGAAGAAAACCAACACTTTTCTGAACTCTTAAGTTTAATTGATAAATATCTCAATTAGAGTAAACAATGAAATTGGCAAAAAAAATAAAAAAATTTGAAAGCATCGAAGCATTGATTTCAGAAATTAAGTATGACAAGGCTACAAATGATATTTTGTCAAGACGTTATCCTGTAAGATTAATTTTTTTACAAAGGTTTGAAACTTTTAGGGTGTTGATTGAAAAGCTATCCTCAATTGGGATTGAAAACTATCATCTTGAAAAAGATTTGCCTCATCACGATGGATGGATAACAAAAGATACATTAATCAGCATTGTTAAGAAGAACTTATCAAAGGATACAGCGGTTGTGCCTTTTTCGGAAATTGTGAGATTTTATTCAAAAGAGGACTTTAAAAATTTCTTCAATCAGTTGCTATTGATTGAAAATGTCGAATTATCAAGACGAATTTATTTACCATTAATAGGAGTTGAAGAAAGATTTGAGAAAGATTTTTTCCAAGATTTTACTAGGAAAAATGAGTCCGCTCCCTATTGGAAAATATCAAGAGAAACTCCAAATTCAATAAAAGTATATTTGACTTCACAAACACTCACTAAAAAGATTGACAATTATGAAACTATTGCCAATACTGAAGAATGGCTCAAGTTTTGGAAGAGAAAAAGCCCTTGTGATGTCATATGCTATTCTAAACCCCTAAACTTATTCTACAAGAATACTTTACCTGACACTATTTTCACTATTGAACAGGTTGATAATCAGAAAAATTTAATTGAAAAAATCTTCAATATTGAAATTCCGATTCCTTTTGATGGTTCTGATATAATATTCTGGAAAACATTCCTCAGTCTTTTAAATAAAGATTTTACAACCTTTAGAGCTTTTGTAAAAGGTTATTTTAAGGTTACTTCATTAACAATTTCTACCTTACTGGAGCATTGGCTAAGGTCAAACGATTTATTTGAGAAATGGCTTTTAAAACATTTTGTATTATCTCAAAGTTGTTTAGAAACGAAATACATCTTTAAAGTTTTTGAATCACTATCAGATTATTCTGATCACACCCTTCTCAAAAGTCTCTACCAAAAAATATTTTGTCTGGAAATCAATGAGGTGTTTATTAATGATCGATTAGAATTGATTCAACAATTCTCTAAGCTTAAACCAATTAATCTATGCGATGAAACTCTTGTCGAATTAAATTCTAATATCCAGTCTATTGTCGATTACAAGCAAGCTTTATTGCTCACCACTGGCATGTTTCTATTTGAGAAAGTCTATATTCTTAAATTATTTGCAAAAGGAGAAATTGATAATTTAAGTTTAATCTCTCAACGATTTCCAGAAATTTTATATTACAATTCAGAATGTTCATTTGACAATCTTAAAACTGAAAATGAGTGGGTTTTAGAATATTTAAGGGAGTATAAGAAATCAAAACTATATGACTTTACAACCAACCGTTTGAATGATATTTTGCTTTTAAAAAATACCAATGACCAATCATTTTATGATTGGTATCATAGTTTTGAATCAATTCACAGCATTTTCCATGCAAATAAAGTGGATAAAGTAATATGGATTGATGCCATAGGGATTGAATGGGTATCTTTTATTGAGAATTATGTTATCAATAAAAAGCATGACTTGAATGTAATTAAAAAATTTGTTGGAGTTGCCAATTTGCCATCAAGTACCGTCCATAATAGGTTTCCTGACGTCAACAAGTATATTCAAGATTTTGATAATCACATCCACTCAACTGTATATTCTTTTCCAAACTCAATCATTAAGCAATTTGATGAAATTAAAAGAATAATTGATACTTACATTATACTTGATTCAGAACAAACAATTGCAATAGTTTCTGATCATGGATTAACTGCTTTGTCTAGACTTGCAGTGTCTAAAAAATATGGAAAAGACGATAGTCATGAAGGCCGTTTTATTGAAGTGAAAGATAAGGACCATCTTCCAGATTCTGATTACATTATTCATAAATCAGAAATTGACCAAAAAAACTATTTAATTGCATTAAAACACAGTTCTCTTGGAAATAAACCAATAAGAGAAGTTCATGGAGGGGCAACTCCCGAAGAAGTGCTGGTCCCATTTATTATTATTTCTAACAAAAAAGAAAGTACCGAAACTGATTTTTCCATTACAATCGAAAAAACAGAAATACCTAAAAAAGAATCTCTTGTCTCAATTAATATAACTCCAAAACCTTCTATAGCAAATATTGATATAAAGGGAAAAATAACGAAACTTAATTTTAATGAGATGACTCAAAAGTGGGAAGTAAACCTTGATAAATCTTTATCAGGCAAAATTCCAATTAAAGTAAAAATAGGTAAATGTGAAAAGGAATTTACAATTAACATAATCTCAGGTATAATAGAGGAGGACTTATTTTGAACACACTTGACAAAAAAATAAAACAATCATTCCCTGATGAATCGGTTATTAAGATCCCTCGGAATTATAGCGTCTTTGCTGGTAAAAACCTGCCTTCATTCATTAAGGACTTTTTAATAAAACGCTATACTGATAACTATGGAAATTTAGACCGAAATGGTGTTTTAAAATTCTTAGAAGATCATATTCCCAGCAAGGATAACGACCTCAAGAATCGTTTGAGAACTCATAGAGAAGAAGTGACTGTATTAACAAGGTTTATCGTTGAAACAGATTTAAAAAATGATAAATTACTTTTTTCTATTCCTGATTTGGGCATAAAATCAAGTGAAGGTCGGATACCTGACCATGTTGCAAAAAGAAATAAAGAATTAAAAGATGGTGAACTTTGGGGAGTTGTAACCTTAGTATATCAACCTCCTGCAGATAGAGAGAAGGGCTTTGTTGAACTTGTTAATTACAAAGCCTTCAAGCCCTATAAAGTAGATTTGGAATATTTCAAAGCAGCACGAAAAGAATTTAGTACAACTGAGTGGATAGACCTATTGATACGTTCAATGGAATACAACCCAGATGGTTTTGAATCTTTGTCACAAAAAATGATGTTTCTGAGCAGAATTCTCATATTTATTGAACCTCGGCTAAATATGATTGAATTAGCACCAAAAGGGACTGGGAAATCATACATTTTTGGTAATCTTAGTAAATATGGTTGGATGATAAGTGGTGGGAAAGTAACCAGGGCAAAGTTATTTTATGATATGACTAAAAAATCAATGGGTGCAATTACATTGTACGATTTTGTTACAATGGATGAAATTCAAACAATTACTTTTTCTGATTCGGCTGAAATACAGGCTGCACTTAAAAGTTACCTTGAATTTGGTTATACAACTGTTGCGAATGTTAAATTAGTATCGCAAGCAGGTTTGATTATTATGGGTAACATATCTCTCACAAAAGATAAAAAACCGATACGTTTAAAATATTTTTCAGAACTTCCTGAGACATTTAAAGAATCAGCACTTTTAGATCGTTTTCATGGTTTTATTGAAGGATGGAAGCTGCCAAGAATTAATGAAGATTTAAAAATTAATGGATGGACACTGAATGTTGAGTATTTTTCAGAAATAATACATGAACTTCGAGACAAACCTATTTATTCTGCAATTGTTAGCGATCTATTGGAAGTTCCTGCGAAAGCTGACACCAGAGATACTACAGCAGTTAAAAGAATAGCTACCGCATATTTAAAACTACTTTTCCCAAATGTAAATGACACTTCTGAGATCGACAAAGAAGACTTTAAAAATTATTGTTTAATTCCGGCAATAGAAAAAAGACAAATAATTAGAAGACAAATTCATCTAATTGATGAGGAATTCTCTGATGAAATGCCAGATATTAAATTAAAATAAATGAATAATAACCCTCTTCCCGATTTGCAAGCACATTTGAAACTATACTAGAAAAAGTTATAACGATGGTTTTTAAAAGAGTTTGTAAAGTTAGTCTAAAAGAAGAATTTCAAATTTTTCCCCCACGCTTTAAAGAAAATAATTGAAACATGCCAACACACAAAGATGACACATTCAGAAAAGTTAAAGAAGTAGTAATTTGATAAGTTTAGTCATACGTGTCCACTAAAAAATCATAAAAGTTCTTTGAAGATATTGAAAGTTAGGTAATTATAAAAGCTTTTAGAGTCAATAGACTTGGATTTGACAATATCGCTCAAAGGGCACCATCCATATCGCTGGAAAGGGTACCGGTCATAGCGCTCCAAAGGATACCGTTTCAAAGCCTGTAATTTTTTACTAATAATATCATAATATTGCCTTCGTATAGGAGGTACTATTATGACAAACGAAAAAATTACAATGCTAAAACTTAAGAGGCTGTTACAGTTGCTTGACACAGGCAGTTCCCTGAACATGGTATGTTCAGAGTTACTATGAGCAAGCGTACCTGAGAACAGCATTTATTAGTAGTACATAGTTTTTGACAATTAAGCGTGCATAGATACATAGTTTTTGGCATCAATAATGCAGGTCTTCATAGGTAAAAATGGCACTATCCATTAAACCGGACAGCAGTGGGTTACTTAGTTTCCACATCAATTCAAGAAAATAAAAATTACTGTACCCAATATATGGTATAGTGCATACGGGTTTTAGTGATTTTCGAGTGGTTGTGTCTCGTAAAAGGTCAGTGTAAACTAACAAGAAATTGCGTCACAATCCCTCACTAATCATGTTGCCAACCGTTACAGGCATCATAGAAACGTCTCATTTTCGTATAAACCAGGCTCATATCGTATCAACGTCAAATATTTTCGGCTCATATCGTATCAAATTAAGATTTTTATTTAACTTTGTTTTATGGGAAACAAAGTATATACATTTGAAATTGATATCAGTTGGAATCTGATTGCTTTAATTAGTAAGATTGATAGATTTGATGCATCGTGGACTTCAATAGAAAAAAGAGAAGGGCAGAGTCTTAAACAACTAAAAAGCATTGCGACAATTAGAAGTGTTGCTGCGTCAACTCGAATTGAGGGTTCAAAAATGAATAACGAAGAAGTAGAAGTTCTTCTTAAAAATATTGATATTACAAAACTAGCAGATAGAGATTCTCAAGAAGTTGTCGGATATTTTGATACGCTTGACATTATTTCTGAATCATATCAAGATATTAATATAACAGAAAGCAGTCTAAAAAATTTACACAATATTTTATTAAAATACAGCCGAAAAGACAGCTGGCATAAAGGAGGCTATAAACAACATAATAATGCGGTAGAAGCAAATTATCCTGACGGCACAAAATGTATAATCTTTGAAACGACCGAAGCGGGATTCCCAACCGAAGCCGCTATGAAAAATTTAATTGAGTGGTATAAATCAGATAAACAAACCCACCCACTAGTTAAATGTGCCTTATTTTGTTATGAATTTTTAAGCATTCATCCGTTTCAAGATGGAAACGGTAGACTTAGCAGATTAATAGCTACTTTGCTATTACTAAAAAATGGATATAAATGGATAGAGTACGTAAGTTTTGAACATGAAATTGAAACCCGAAAAGATGAATATTACAGAGCACTAAGAAATTGTCAATCTCAAAGACCAAATGAGAATGTTACCGAATGGGTTAGTTTCTTTTTTAACGCGCTCTTAAATATTCAGAGTCAATTGTTTGACAAACTGGAAACAAGTGGTATACAATTGCAACTGTCTCCAAAAGAAAAATCTATTATTACTTTCATTGGAAATCATCCGGGATGCAAATCAGGTGAAATTGCCAAAAAACTAGATATACCGAACCCAACCGTAAAAAGAATACTCTCGAATTTAATGGGGAAGAATCTTATAGAGAAATATGGAACGGGACCGGGTACTAATTATTCATTAAAATAAATTACGCCCTGTAACAACCGCTCATGGCATATGAGAACGTAAGACAGTTCTTTATTTGGGGTCCTCCTTCTTAGGATGTTCCTACGATGACACAGCAGTAATCATTATAGTGCATTTTAATGGACACATATAGAGTGTTCTTGATAGTCAATATTTCTTATTTATTAAACTTTTGAACTAAGTCTTTTACGAATAGAAAAGATTACTAAATTCGTATCCAAATGAATACGTTTTATTGGATGTACATAATTGAGAAAACCTATGTTTAACAATAAAAACAAGCATTGTGGACAAATTATCTAGTGGTGCCGTTTCTTTTAGGGAAAAAGACTTTGAAACACACAAAGGTTTATTTGGAGACTTGAGTAAGAGGCAAAAACCTCATACACTTTTTATTGGATGTTCGGATTCTCGTTTGGTCCCTTCGCTTATAACTTCCACCATTCCAGGCGAGCTGTTTATAATACGCAGCGTTGCAAACATCATCCCTCCTTATAAAAAAGGAATCAACTATCCGGCTATCAGTTCGGCTATAGAATACGCCGTCCTATCCTTGGGAGTTGAGCATATTATTGTTTGCGGACATTCTAACTGTGGAGGCTGTGCTTCTTTGTATAAAACCGAAGAACAAATGAAGGATTTACCTCATACTAATCTTTGGCTCGAATTAGCACGTCCGGTAAAAAACAGGGTAATGCAAATGCTCCCCAAAGCCACCTATGCCGAACGGGAATGGATGACTGAACAAATGAATGTAGTGGAACAAATAACTCATTTGTTTACTTATCCCTATGTATTGGAACGTTATAACAACGATACTTTAGATATTATCGGTTGGTACTATATCATTGAAACAGGCGAAATTTATAACTATGACGTTGATAAAGGCTATTTTGAATTGATCAATGGGTAACATTGGCAATGGTCAAAGATTTGAGAAAACCGGTATGGTAATAAGAAACGAGAAGACATATAACAACAATCCGAAATTAAAAGTCCAACGAATTATTGCAATTTCATCCGTTCTGATTTTTGCGGGAAAGTTAATTGCCTACTTCTTGACCCATTCGGTAGGTATATTAACGGATGCCCTAGAAAGTACGGTAAACGTTATAACCGGTTTTATTACTTTGTATGCCGTTTATGTTTCATTAAAACCAAAAGATGAAAACCATCCTTTCGGCCATGGGAAAGCCGAATTCTTATCTGCATCAATTGAAGGGTTTTTAATCATCATTGCCGGATTAATCATAATTTTTGAAGCGGTTAAACGACTTTTTATTCCGGTGCAGATTGTTCAATTGGACATAGGAATTTTTATTGTTGCCATTGCAGGACTCTTGAATTATTTAATCGGTTGGTATAGCATAAAAATTGGTAAAAAGAACAATTCAATTGCTTTAATATCAGGAGGAAAACACTTACAATCCGACACCTATTCATCTATTGGTCTAGTAATTGGTTTGGTGTTGCTCTACTATACGAAATTAGCTTGGTTAGACAGTGCCATTGCCCTGATTTTCGGAACTGTAATTGTGATTACCGGCTTAAAAATCCTCAGGGAAACCACATCAAATCTGATGGACAAAGCCGATTTTAAATTGATTGAGCAATTCGGGAAAATAATTGAAGATAACAAACCTGACGAATGGATTGATATACATAATTTTAAACTTATTAAATACGGGAATGTATATCATATCAATTGTGATCTGGTTTTACCCTGGAATTTGTATTTGTCGGATGCTCACGAAGAAGGGGAAAAACTAAAGAATTTATTGGTTTCAAATTTCCGGGAAGATATTGTTTTTAATGTGCACACGGATGAATGTTGTAAGAAATACTGTAAGCATTGTAAAAGAAAAGATTGTAAAGATAGAACCGCAGACTTTGTGGCTCAATTAAGCTTTGACTTGAAAAGATTTACAAAAGAAAGCGGATTGTTGGAACGATGTCATCCTAATTAAAACTAATTGTGACTTTTAAGGAACACGCTTTGAAACGCTAAAATCCCACACTATGAAACTACACGAACTTAACCGTCTGCTTAATAATGGAGATCCCATATTGAATGAACTGTATTGTCAATTCACGAAGCTGTTAATTGAATTGGGAAAAAGGGAATTACCGGATGAAATAGTTATTTCAATCAATAACGACATTGAT
This sequence comes from Bacteroidetes bacterium ADurb.Bin037, assembly GCA_002071175.1. Lineage (GTDB taxonomy): Bacteria > Bacteroidota > Bacteroidia > Bacteroidales > UBA932 > DMER64. The sequence goes on along the minus strand of MWER01000013.1, from coordinate 59,120 downwards.
GAAATCAATTCAGTTGCAAATAATGGGAAAGCATTGAGGAAGCAGATTAGTAAGGGACAAAGAAGAATAATCAAACTGCTGGAAAAAGATCTTAAACTCGTGCCAATAAATTACTACCGGAACGTGTGGACGGCTCTGGGAATGGCTGTATTCGGCATTCCGGTGGGTGTTGCATTTGGAACAAGTCTTGGAAATATGGCATATTTAGCATTAGGGTTACCTATAGGTCTTGCCATTGGATATGGGGTTGGTGATGCAATGGACAAGAAAGCATTGAAAGAAGGCAGACAACTTGACATTGAAATAAAATACTGACTATTCTGAAGCATCCTGGACTACCGGTCGGAATAATTATGGTTCGCAATAGTTACTGAAAAATGTGTATAGTTGCAAACAAATTTCATTATAGTATGACAACCGGTTCAATGTACAAAATCAAAGATTGGATTGCTGACCGGCAAAACCGTTTGCGATAATCAGGTATTTCCCTTTACGAACAACATAATAAAATCTCAAAACAACTAAGTCATGAACAAGAAAAAAAGGACAAGAATCATATTTGGGATCATTCTTGGACTTGTTCTATTGATCATTGGATTTTTAGTAACAATTCCTGTTCTTGTAATAAATTCAATGGTTAATAGGCATATTGACTTTGACAAGGTATGGACTGCAGAAGAATTTGGAATTGAAGCAAAGCAATTCTTTGTCACAACAGATGATGCATTGAATATTTCAGCCTATGAAGTTCCGGTGGAAAATCCCAAAGCAATCATTATCTGTATGTCAGGAATACACAATCCTTCTGCTACTGCATATTTTGGACATGCACGATTATTTAAAGAAAACGATTATGCTACCATTCTCTTTGACATGAGGGCTCATGGGGAAAGCGATGGTGATATGATTTGTTTAGGTTACAAGGAGTATCTTGATACTAAGGCAATTGTAGAATATATAAAGACCGATTCAGCGTACAAAAACATTCCTACTGTCGTTTTTGGTGTGTCCATGGGAGGAGCAACTGCTATTAATTCCATTGGAGAAATACCTGAAATCAATGGCTTAATAAGTCTATCGGCTTACTCATCATGGGAAGATGTTTTTTATGAAGTAATGGCTACTCAAGCTCCTGTTTTCCTGGCAAAAATGGTTAAACCATTCGTGCCTTTGGTAGCATTGGTAAAGTACAAAGTTAACGTCTGGTCGGTTAAACCTGTTAAAGAAATCCGGAAATTAGGAAACAGACCGGCTTTAATAATGCATACGAAAGAAGATTCTCAAGTTCCCTATTCAAACTTTGAACGAATAATGGATCAGTCACCTTTGCATGTTACAACATTTGTTCGCGAGGGAAACATACATTTTATAACGGAAAACTTCACGGAACCTGAAAATGATCCGGAATACTCTACTGCCATATTGGATTTTCTTGATAGTCATTTTTCTAAATGATAGTTAATAAATGCAGCTGCCAGCTCTTGCGAGGGTCTGTTCATTCAATTTTCTTTGTTCTATCCGGGTAAAATTCACTCTTCCGTCAAGTCGTAACCCAAGTCAATACCTTTAAGGGTGGCGGGAACGCCGCTTTTCATCCATACCGGCATAGGTGCCCCTTTCAGGTAGTGGTTGAAGAATTGCTCCAGACGTATGCTCAGGTCTTTGGCATTCGTTCTTTTTGAAAGATTATGGACCTCGTCATTGTATTGGAGTAACCACGACGGTTTGCCCAATCTGCGCAAAGCGGTAAAATATTCTATGCCCTGGTACCAGGGGACGGCATCATCTTTGTCGTTATGCATGATAAGAACAGGGGTTTCCACCTTGTGGACAAAGAAAAGGGGAGAGTTTTCAATATACAGGTCCAGATTGTCCCATAACGTTGCTCCAATCCTGCTTTGGGTATCTTCGTACTGGAATTGGCGGACCATTCCCGAACCCCACCGGATCCCGCCGTAGGCACTGGTCATATTGGCTACGGGAGCTCCGGCTCCCGCCGCTTTCCATTTGAAGACTTCAGGCCGTGTTACCATGAAAGCCACCTGGTATCCACCCCAGCTTTGTCCTTGTATGCCAATGTTTTCCGCATCAACCCAATCGTGATCTTCAATAAGCTTTTCCACTCCGGGAACGATGCAATCCATGGCACTTTGTCCGGGATGGCCTTCCCGGTATATGATGTCGGGTACGAAGACCAGGTATTCATTGCTTACGAAGAAGGGGATGTTGATAGTGGACCGGCTGGGGGCAGGCGATCTATACGTATACAACGTATGGGAATTTCTTTCATAGAAATATACCAGCATAGGATACTTCCTGGCCGGATCAAAGTTTTCCGGTTTGTAAAGGATCCCTTCCAGGTCCTGACCTATGGCGGACTTCCAGCGGATCAATTCGGCCGTTCCCCAATTGTACGTTGCTTGTTGCGGATTGATGTCGGTGATCTTCTCCTGGGTCTTGAAATTGTCTTTGGTGATCCAGACATCGGGAGAATTTTCAAAATTATGTTTGATGTAACACACAACGCCGCTTGCTGTCGATCTATTCAGGTCGTTAAAGGTCATGGGCTCAACGATCCATGGTTTTAGAGCAGTATTTTTTCCGGATTTTCTCCGGGCGACCGTCATGTAATAATACCCGTTCTCTTTCGTCTTTTCGTCGAATGCTGAAAAATAGACGGTAGCTCCTGGTTTGATCGTTTCTTTTTCCAGCCTTCTTATCCCCGGAGGATAGACAACATAATCCGGCCATGCCATGCGGAAGTTGATCTGTTCCCGGCGTCCCAACCCGCCGGTCAGAGCCACAGGCGGTGTTTGTCCGGAAGGATCTATCTGCCACACATCATACCGGTCGTTGATGTAAACCGCCTTGTCTTCGTCTGCCCAGGCACTGTAACCGTACGAACGAGGCATGGAAGGGGTATCGTGAAGCTCGTTGGCAAAAGAAACGTTAAGATCCGGGGTAATGCATACGATTTCTTTCTTTGCCGGGTTATAGGAATACCACAATGAATCCAGGTTGTTGTACCAGATCAGGTATTTCCCTTCGGGAGAAGCTGCCACATTAGATATGTAATGATCCTGAAGCAACATTTCCGATGTGCCGTCGTTCACGTTAATAATATACAAGTTCGCTCTGGGATCCGCACTCCATGTGGATTCCAGCTGGTAGTTGTAATTGCTTACGGAATATCCCCAGTCTGCATCATCCTGGCACGGGATCTGAATTGTGGGGTATTCTTCTTTAGCCAGTTGCCTTATTGCCGGTTCTTTTCCTATATCTGCCACACACAGGAAGGATCTGTTCAGCTCCCGTCTCAGATTGACCAGCTGTTGGGGTTGGATATAATTCTCTTTGTAATGCCAGATGTCCAATTTGGGTACGTCCGAATCTAAAACCGTTGTGTCTTTTACGGGCCTTATGGGCGCAATCCCAAAGAATATCCGGTGGCCGGATTGGCTGAACGCCGGTTCCCGGTTGTTGCTGATCTGCCATCCTTCTTGTAATTGTTCGTTCTTTAAAAGTAATTCCGCCCTATGTAAGCCTTCCCTATAGTAAAAGATACTTACCGAATCATTGCCGGTCGTTGTGGAATCCGGTTTGACCAGGAAAGCCATGTGCTTATTGTCCTGACTGATAACGGGTAATTTTACGGTTTGCTTTGGTGCGGATGTGTAAATGGTCGTAAGTTTCTTGTCTTCTGGAGTGTACATAAACAAACCGGCTTCGAGCAACGAATCTTGCGAGGCGGGCCTTCTAACCAGGAAAAGGGAATCCCCGCCCACGCTGAATTGATAATGGGTTACTGCTTTCAAGGTATCTGTGATACCCGATCTCAGGTGATATACCATCAGGTCGCTTCCCGTCTTCTTGTCTTTTTTGACAGGCTTCTTACCTTCGGTCGTATCTGCCGGCATGTCTGTCTGATAGGCAATATATTTATTCCCGTATAAACCTTTCTTAAAAGATTCCAGGAAAGGATATTTGACCAGTTCCCCGGTATGGTAATTATAAATGCCAAGCGTGTCTTTGGGCATCTGGTCCTGCTTCAACTTCTTACGTTGTGCCTCCTTTGTTTCTGCAAAGAACGGCTTGATGGCTGCGATCAGGTATTTTCCGTCAGGTGTCAGAACGGACCGTTCCGCCCTGTGGACGGGCTTCTTTTCCAATGTGTTGGTATTAAGAATGTCAACGTAGCCGTCGCCTTCCTGTTCCCTGACCGTGTAGGCAATGACTTGACCGTCATCGCTCATGGAAATAAAGCGGACGCTTTTCCATAAGTCGTAAACACTGTGGTCCAGGTTTTTCTTCTGTGAGAATGCGGAAGTTGCAAAAAGAAGCAGAAATAATGTAATCGTAAACTTTTTCATTTGATCCAAGTATTGTAAATAAGGTACTTTTACAAAAATAATCGAAAATGATGTAGATTGAAAGACTGCCATTAAATTGTACCCTCATTTGATCGTAAGCCGGGAGAGAATCGCAGTCTTTTGCAGATGGATTGACGGATAATTCTGTTAACTTTGTTCGCTCATGTATTTTAAGACAGAGCTGTCCCATTGCTCAAACAGTTGGAAAACCAGATACGGATCATGAAGGAGAAGTTTTTGAACAAGGCCGTTGAACAGGCACTATATGGAATGAAGAATAATCACGGAGGGCCCTTTGGGGCGGTGATCGTTAAAGACGGCAAGATCATTGGTCAAGGTTGCAACAGGGTGCTTTCGTCCAACGATCCTACGGCACATGCGGAAATAGTTGCGATTCGTCAGGCTTGTCAGGCAACAGGCAGTTACCATTTACAAGATGCGGTGATCTATACCAGTTGTGAACCTTGTCCCATGTGTATGGCTGCCATTTATTGGGCCGGGATCCGTACCGTATACTATAGTGCCGACAGGGAAGATGCCGAACGAATAGGCTTTAGTGATAAGTTCCTATACGAAGAATTGACATTAGCTCCCGGCAGAAGGACCGTTGTTATGAAACGCATAGACATTCCTGCCGTAAAGGATCTGTTCCGGGAATGGGAAAACAAGCAGGACAAAGTAATGTATTAGTACTATCCCATGCTCATGTATAAACATCTTTTTGGTCCCGTTCCTTCACGCCGGCTTGGTATGTCGTTGGGAGTGGATATGGTACCTAAAAAAGTCTGCTCGCTCAACTGTGTGTACTGTGAGGTGGGACAAACCACGTTGCTGACCGTACGGAGAAAAGAGTATGTTCCGGAGCGGGAGATCATTAAGGAACTGAAAGATTTCTTTAAAAAACATCCCGACCCCGATTTTATCACTTTTTCAGGGTACGGAGAACCGACATTAAATACGGCCCTGGAGAATGTGATCGCATACCTGAAAAGCGAAAGACCGGAAATTCCCGTGGCCGTACTGACCAACGGGACATTGTTCGGTGATCCTGACGTGAGGCGGTCCCTGTTGCAGGCGGATCTGGTGTTACCTTCACTGGATGCCGTAACGAAAGAGGTTTTTCAAAAGATCAACAGACCTGATCCCACGCTGGATCCGGATACGTATATAGAAGGTCTGGCAGCATTCAGGAAGGAATTTACCGGAAAAATATGGCTCGAAGTTTTTATCCTTCCGGGATACAATGATTCAACCTCTGAGCTGGATGCATTAAAGCAAAAGATCATAAAAATACGGCCGGATGTTGTGCAGCTTAACACCCTGGACAGACCCGGGACCGAACCCGGTCTGCGGAGTGCCACGCGTAAGGAGTTGGAAAGCATAAAGGATTATTGGGATCTTCCGGCAGTAGAGATCATTTCATCGTCAGCCGCCGGAAAGGATACGAAATCATACCGGAAAGATATCCGGAATGCGATCCTCGAGACGATTAACCGCAGACCGTGCACCCTGGATGATATTTCACGTATCACGGGTTTGCATGTAAATGAAATAAATAAATATCTGGATACCTTGGAGGATGCGGGCGATATCCGGACCGAAAGACAGGACAGGGGGTTGTTCTACCTGCCTGCCGGCAGAAATGAAAAATAAAACATCAATAGAAAATGGAAAATATTATGGAAAACATAGACAGATGGGTTGAAAAAGTGATCGTAAGCATGGGCGTTTCCGAAGGGGGCGCTCCTTATTTGAGGCTGCTTGCGTTGTTGTTAGTTGTAGGACTTCTGTCCTGGCTCTTTTTCTACATTGCCAAAAGATTGGCCAATGGCTTGTTGTACAGATATATAAAAAGGACACAGGAGAAATGGGATGATCTCATGCTCGATAGCAAGATCTTTTCCAGGTTGGCACATATTGTTCCGGCCGCTATTGTACGCGTTATGGCACCGATCCTGTTCCGGGATTTTGAAAAAGTACTTCCTTTTGTTATAAAACTTACGGACAGTTACCTGATCATCGTTATCTTACTGGTCATTGTTGCCTTGCTCCGGGTAGCGGAAAATGTACTTACAAAATCAAAAGCATTTGTTGACAAGCCCCTTTCCAGTTATTTTCAGTTGATAAGGATCATATTGTATATAGCTGCCGGGATCCTGATTCTTTCCGTTTTGTTGGGCAAGTCTCCCGTCTATTTTCTAAGTGCTTTCGGTGCCATGACGGCCCTGGTCATGCTGATCTTCAAGGATACGATCCTGGGATTTGTGGCCAGCGTGCAAATATCTACCAACGACATGGTCCGTATAGGAGATTGGGTGGAAATGCCCAAATTCAATGCCGACGGAGATGTCATAGCTATCAATCTGAATACCGTAAAGGTGCAGAACTGGGACAAAACCGTTACCACCATTCCTACATATTACTTTATTACCGACAGTTTTAAGAATTGGCGGGGAATGAAAGAAAGCGGAGGAAGACGCATCAAAAGGGCTTTGTATGTCAATGCCCGGACCGTAAAATTTGTAGATCCCCAGACCAGGAGCCGTTATGAACGGTACCATCTGCTGAAAGATTATATAACGGAAAAGCAAACTGAGATCGAGTTGTTCAACCGGGAGCATGAGGTTGATACTTCCGTGCTGATTAACGGACGAAGGATGACAAATATCGGTATCTTCCGTCATTATGTAGAAGCGTATTTGCGTAACCACCCGGGGATACGTAAAGACATGACACTGATGGTCAGACAGCTTGGTGTTGAAGATAGGGGAATTCCCATTGAGATCTATTGTTTTACAACGACGACCGTATGGACCCAGTATGAGAGGATCCAGGCAGATATCTTCGATCATTTACTGGCAGCTGTGACTTTCTTTGACCTGGAAGTATTCCAGCAACCCAGCGGAAGCGATATCACACGTGCCTTTTCCGGGAATTAAGTATTTACCGGTCCCGGTGGACAGGTGAAGCGATCAGGTCCATTTGCCGGAGGATTTCCTGACTGCGCCTTAACACATAGGCGGAAGGGTTGCGGGAGCTGAAACGCAACGGATTGGGGAGTGTGGCGGCGATTAATGATGCCTGATACCTGGTCAGTCCGGAGGCCGGTCTGTTGAAATGATGGCGTGCGACCGCTTCTGCCCCGTAGATCCCTTTTCCCATTTCTATGGAGTTCAGGTAAACTTCCAGGATCCGTTCCTTACTCCAGAACAACTCTATCAGGAAGGTAAAGTATGCTTCCAGTCCTTTACGGAACCAGGAAGACCGGGGCCAGAGAAATACGTTTTTTGCCGTTTGTTGTGAGATCGTACTGGCGCCCCTGGGACGGCGGCGGGTTTTGTTTTCCGCTCTTGCTTTTTGGATCTGTTCCAGATCAAAGCCCCTATGCTCAAAGAAACGTTGGTCTTCCGAAGCCAGAACGGCTATCTGTAGATTTACCGAAATTTTATGCAAGGGGACCCAGTCGTGGAACCGCACGGCTTTGTCGTCCTTTTTTTTCTGTTCCACGTAACGTATAATCATCAAAGGGGTAACGGGTACGGGTACGAATTTGTACAGAAGCACCCAAAATAGGCTAAAGGCAAATAACCCGCCTATAATCCATAATATCCCACGGTATATTTTTTTCAACATGACAACGGAGAGGGATTACCGGGAGCTTCTTCTTGTGGTTTTATGTATCTCATTTCAAGATACTTATTGGTAAAACCAAGTTCTTCGTACAATCTCCTTGCCCTATTGTGGGGCTCTACGTGCAGGGCCATATTGCCCTGTGCCGTCTCCAGGGCCAGTTGCATCATTTTTCTGCCTATTCCCTGACCTCTGAATGCGCTGTGTGTGGCAATATATACCAGCAGGTTTTCGGGAACGAACCCTGTCATGCCTGTTCTGGTTACTACCAGAACGCACGTTATAAAGTCATCCTGTGTCGATTTTAATACAAATCCTCCCGGGGAGTCCGTGTCCTTTACCGCATAGTTGATGGCTTTCTCAATATCTGCCGTATCATCGCTAAAATCTCCCAGGTGTTTGAATAGAAAAGCTGCCAGGGCTTTCTTTTCTTCGGGACCGGGTTTATTATGTTCGTCGTAACGTGTGATCTTCATAGAGATGGAATTTAATCGGTAGATTTGATAAAGTGAAGCAGTACCCAATCCTCTTTTTCCTTTTGTGACGACAAAACAAGGTTGTTCCTTTTTGCCGCTTCGGTAATGGGGAGTATATCATGGACATAAAATCCGCTCAATAGCAGATGTCCCGTATCAGGACGTAATCCCCGTGCAAGCGTATCCATTTCGTCTATAAGGATATTCCGTTGGATGTTGGCCATGATCAATCCGTACTTGCCGAATTGAATCAATGAGGCATCCCCAAGCTGTACCGCCACTTTATGAGCAATCCTGTTCCTTCGTGCATTTTCTCTGCAGGACTGTACCGATCTCCTGTCATTGTCCACTGCATGTACGGGCCGGGCGGCATCCATTTTTGCCGCCAGTATGGCAAGTACTCCTGTTCCGCAACCGAAGTCCAGCACCTGTTTGTTTTCAATCAACCCATCCTGTTCCATCTCCAGCAGGGTTTCCATCATCATGTAAGTGGTAGGATGGTGTCCCGTCCCGAAAGACAAAGCCGGCTCTATCACAAGTCGCCATTTTACGGGAGGCCAGACAGGCACCATGGCTTCTTTCCCCGGGGCTCTTACACTGCACCCTTTTCCCGCTTTGATAACAATGGGATCAAACCGGGACTCCCAATCTGCATTCCAGTTCCTTTCTGCAACGAACTCTTTTGAATAAGTATGGATGCCATACGTGTTGAGTATGATCTTCAGGTGTGATTCCCGGAATTGCATTGCCTCAATATAAGCCTTCAGCACAGGTGTTTCGGAAAGAAAACCTTCGTAACCGATCTCCGAGAGTTCCGCCGTAAGGATCTCTTCGGTTTCCTTGCAAAACGGTTCTATCGTTATGCTGACGGCAATGTGATTCATGTCAATCAGGCAAACGATCCGGCAATGGCCAGGAAGTCGTCTGCTTTCAGGGATGCACCTCCGATAAGGCCACCGTCCACATCGGGTTGTGAAAAGATGTCGCGGGCATTGGAAGGCTTACAGCTGCCTCCATATAAAATGGGGGTGGATTCTGCAAGGTCCCCGAACGTTTCTGCAAGGAATGCACGGATAAATGCATGCATCTCCTGCGCCTGGTCCGATGTGGCCGTGTTCCCGGTACCGATGGCCCAAACGGGTTCGTAGGCCACAATGATTTTTTTGAAATCTTCCGGTCCAAGTTGGCATAACACTTCCCTCAATTGGGAAGAAATCACCTGAAAATGCATATTTGACTCACGATCTTCCAACACTTCCCCCACACAGAAGATGGGCCTGAGGCCTTCGCTCAATGCCAGTTTGATCTTTTCCAGTAACGTCTGATCCGTTTCTGCGTAATATTCCCGCCTTTCGGAATGTCCCAGGATAACATATCCGCAGGGGACCGAAGCCAACATGGAAGCCGAAACTTCTCCCGTGTAGGCTCCGCTTTTTTTGTCTGCACAATTTTGTGCCGCAAGACCGGGATTTTTCCTGTTCCCTAAAAGGTGGGCTATCAGGAACAGATGCGTGAAGGGTGGGGCTACTATAAGGGAGACTCCTTCCGGAACCCGGTCCATGCCTGCCAGGATATCTTCCACAAGTTGTCTGCCTTCCTCAATGGAAGTGTTCATCTTCCAGTTTCCGGCTACGATCTTTTCTCTCATATTATTTTGATGTTATTTGATGACATATCTGTTCGGCAAAGGTAAGAAAATGATTGGTTTTTTGACGATTAATACCTACTTTTGCAGCCCTTTATAAGATTAACAATATGAATATCTCTAAGAAACAAATTGATGACCTTTCCCTGCAGGTAACCGTTGCCGTTCAAGAGAGCGATTATAGCGAGAAAGTAAAAAAAGCCCTGAATGATATCCGTAGAAAACTGGAGATCAAAGGATTCAGAAAAGGAATGGTTCCGGTGGGAATTGTTCAAAAGATGTACGGACGCTCCACATTGCTGGAACAGGTCAATACCGTCGTGTCGCAGGCTCTGGGCGATTATATGGAAAAAGAGGGGATACATATTATTGGGGAACCCTTGGCCTCTGAAGAGCAGGCAAAAGCAGACTGGGATAACGATGTTGATTTCTCGTTCTCTTTCGATCTGATGCTGGCTCCGAAGGTGGACATTCCCATTGACAGTAACCTGCACATCACTTATAAAAAGAAATCGGTACAAGATAAGGATATAGAAGAATATATTTCCGGACTGTTAAACCAGCACGGTACGATGAAGGTCGTGGAGAAAGTTGAAAAGGAAGACTTTCTAAAAGTCGATTTGAAACAGGGAGATCTGTTGATCAGCGATTCATACCTGCACCTGAAGACAGTAGCTAAACTCAAGGACAAGAAAGCTTTTATTGGCAAGGCGGTCGAAGATGAAGTGGAAGCCGACATCACCGTTCTCTTTCCCAAAGAGGTGGATCGTGCAGTCCTTCTGCAAGTCAAACAGGAAGAACTGGAGCGTTTCGCCGATCCCGTATTCACCTTTGTGATCAAAGAAATCAAGCGCTTTGAACCGGCCCAGGAGAATCAGGATCTGTACGACAAGCTGTACGGTCCCGGAAATGTTACCACCCGGGAAGCCTTTGTGGAAAAGGTAAGGGAACAAATAGAAAGGAACAACGAAGGGGAAAGCAATTACCTTTTCGGACAGGAAGTCAAAAAGGTCCTGTCGGAAAAGGCCGCCATACGACTTCCCGAAAACCTGCTTAAACGATGGCTCTATGAAGCCAACGACGGTAAATTCACCATGGAGCAGATCGAAAAGGACTTTCCTGTATTCCTGGAAGATTTCCGGTGGCAGCTTGTCCGTGAATCTATTATGAAGAAAGCCGGGATCAAGGTGGAAAAGGACGATATGGTCCAGGTAGCACTGGTTATGGCACGGTACCAATTTGCCATGTACGGGCTGAACAACGTTCCGGACGAACACTTGCTCAAATATGCGGAAAGCATGCTGGCCAATGAAAAAGAGGCCAGGAATCTGTACGAAAGGGCGGAAGAAAACAAAGTTATTTCGTATATTCGCGAAAACGTTACAGTCGATATCAAAGAATAACCAATGACCGAATTTGAAAAATATGCCATAAGGCATAAAGGCATTAGCAGTCTGAGTTTGCACAGGTATCAGTCTTTGTATGGAAGTCCCCAGGGGTCCATAACGCCCTATATCATAGAGGAGCGTCAGCTGAACGTAGCCCAGATGGACGTATTCAGTCGTTTGATGATGGATCGTATTTTATTCCTGGGTGTTCCGATACTGGATGAAGTAGCGAACATTGTACAAGCCCAGCTTCTTTTTTTGGATTCGTTGGATCCGGGGAAAGACATACAGATGTACATCAATTCTCCCGGCGGTTCCGTAACTGCCGGATTGGGAATATACGATACCATGCAGCTGGTTCATTCGGAAGTGGCGACCATCTGTACCGGGCAGGCCGCTTCTATGGCCGCCGTATTGCTGGCAGCCGGTAACAAGGGCAAGCGTTCCGCACTGCCCCATGCCCGTGTGATGATCCATCAGCCCGTAGGGGGAGTGGAAGGACAGGCAGCCGACATGGCGATCGCCGTAAAAGAGATCCTGGAGCTTCAGAAGCAGCTTTATCAGATACTTGCCGATCATACGGGGAAAACCCTGGAGCAAATAACAAAAGATGCCGACAGGGATTTTTGGATGCGCTCCGAAGATGCCGTTCAATATGGGATCATTGATGAAGTGCTGAGGAAAGCCAAGAAATAATGCAGCGAAAGCCCCTTGACACTGATCATTGTTCTTTCTGCGGAAAGTCAAGTAAAGAGACCGGCATGCTCATAGCCGGACTGTACGCTTCCATCTGTGAGGATTGCCTTCAAGATGCTTCGCTGGTATTGGAAGAAATGTACGGTCACAAGGTAATGGGATCGGCATCCGAATCTGTTTTTAATGACAAATTAATGACACCCAGGGAGATACGAAGTTTCCTTGATCAATACGTCATTGGACAGGATCAGGCGAAGAAATTCCTGTCGGTAGCCGTTTACAACCATTACAAAAGGATACGTTCAAGTAAAAAAAACGACGTTGACGTTGAAAAGTCCAACATTCTGCTTGTAGGACCTACCGGAACGGGTAAGACCCTGCTTGCCAATACCATTGCCCGTCTGCTCAATGTCCCTTTTGCCATAGTCGATGCCACGGTATTGACTGAAGCCGGATACGTGGGGGAAGATGTGGAGAGCATACTTACCCGGTTGCTCCAATCATCCGACTACCATGTGGCAAAGGCTGAACAGGGGATTGTTTTTATTGACGAAATAGATAAGATCGCGCGTAAAAGCGACAATCCTTCCATTACCAGGGACGTTTCCGGAGAAGGCGTGCAACAGGCGTTGCTCAAACTACTTGAGGGGACTACGGTCAACGTACCTCCGCAGGGGGGGCGAAAACACCCGGAGCAACATTTGATACCTGTTAACACGCGCAATATCCTCTTTATCTGCGGAGGCGCATTCGAAGGCATAGACCGGAAGATTGCGCAACGTCTCAATACAAGCGTGGTAGGATACGGCATGACCGAAAAGAAGGCTCATATTGACAAAGACAATCTGATCCAATACGTTGCACCTCAGGATCTGCGTGCCTATGGACTCATTCCCGAAATAGTGGGACGGCTGCCTGTGATAACGTACCTTAACAGACTGGACAGAAGCGCATTGAGGGATATTTTGACAAAGCCCAAAAATGCCCTTATCAAGCAGTACAGGCACCTTTTTGCCCTCGACGGCATGAAGTTGTCAATAGACGGGGAAGTGCTGGATTACATTGTAGATACTGCTATTGAGTTTAAACTGGGTGCAAGGGGATTACGTTCCATTTGCGAGGCGATCATGGTAGATGCCATGTATGATGCGCCTTCTTCCGGCAAAAAATCATTGCGTATTACATTACCTTACGCCAGGAAACGTATAGAAAGACTTACAAAAATCATATAAATCCTGACATTATGAGCGAAATCAAAAATTATATCACAAAGAATTCTCCGCGTTTTTTGGAAGAACTTTTTACCCTGATGCGGATCCCTTCCGTCAGTTCGCTGAAGGAACATAAAGACGATATGCAAAAATGTGCCCGGCAATATGTAGTATTGTTGATGGAAGCCGGTGCCGACAGGGCGGAAATATATCCCACTTCGGGTCATCCCGTCGTTTATGCAGAAAAGATCATAGATCCGGGGAAACCGACTGTCCTGGTGTACGGTCATTATGATGTACAACCGGTAGATCCCATTGAATTGTGGAAATCTCCGCCGTTCGAACCCGTGATCCGGGATGGAGCCATCTACGGACGCGGTGCAAATGACGACAAGGGACAATCGTTCATGCATGTCAAGGCTTTCGAGTACCTGGTCTCCAGGAATGAACTTCCATGCAACGTGAAATTTCTGCTGGAAGGAGAGGAAGAGATCGGTTCACCCTCATTGAAGGAATGGGCTGTCCAAAACAAGGATATGCTTGCCTGTGACGTGATTCTCGTTTCGGATACTACGATGATCAGTGAAGAAGTCCCTTCCATCAATACGGGAATGCGTGGTCTGGCCTACATGGAAGTAAAGGTCACGGGGCCCGATAAAGACCTGCATTCGGGACACTACGGCGGTGCCATTGCCAATCCTATCAACGTCCTTTGCGGTATGATCGATCAATTGATAGACAAACAAGGCAGGATCACGGTAAAAGGCTTTTATGACGATGTGGTGGAATTGTCGCCGGAAGACAGGGCTATGTTGGCACGTGCCCCTTTTGATCTGGAACAGTATAAAAAATCGGTAGGTGTAGGCGACGTTACCGGAGAAGCCGGTTATTCCACGCCGGAACGTACCGGAATACGTCCCTGCCTGGATGTGAACGGAATATGGGGCGGATATACGGGGGAAGGAGCTAAGACGGTATTGCCGTCCTATGCTTGCGCCAAAATATCGATGCGCCTGGTCCCCAACCAGGACCATAAGAAGATCGCACGGCTTTTTGCCGAACATTTCAAGTCGTTGGCACCGGCAACTGTCAGCGTTGAAGTAAAGGAACATCACGGAGGACAAGGGTTTCTTGCACCCATATCTTCGCCCATGTACAAAGCCGCTGCAAAAGCGGTCGGACAAGTCTACGGGATAGAGCCCGTACCCAGTCGCGGAGGGGGTAGTATTCCCATTCTTGCAGAGTTGGAAGGAATTCTTGGCGCTTCACCGCTGTTGATGGGTTTTGGGCTGGAACGGGACACCATACATTCCCCCAATGAAAGTTATCTGTTGAGCCAGTTCTACAAGGGGATCGAATCCATCATCTTGTTTTACAAATACTACCATCAAGGCTAAAAAGCTATGAAATGGCTTTTCATACTTGCCTCGCTTGCGGCCTGGCTGCAGGAGGGTCGTCCTGTCACCTTTTCCACCAATTTTGATTCGGGAAGCCTGGGAGATGTCGTTTTAATAGATTCGGTATGGGTCAGGCCTTCCCGTACGGATTCCGTACTGCACCTTTCCTATGAGATTATTTCCCGCCTTGATCCGGACAATCCGGCCAATCCGGAACTCCAGCCGAGCGGCCGCTGGTTCTTCTTCAGAATGGAAAACGTAGCAGGAAAACATATCTATCTCAATTTCAGGAATACGGATCCCAAGCGTGCCGTATATTCATATAACGGGAAGGATTTTCACCGCTTTGAACATTACCAGGCATCTTTGCGGAAAGTTTCCGCACTCTTTACCTGCGACACGGTCTATGTGGCTTATTTCATACCCTACGGATGGGATATGTTGCAACAACGGTTGGTGCAATGGACAGGATTGTCCTATGTGACTATGGATACCCTTGGGATCAGTATGATGGGGCTGCCCATACAGATGTTGACGGTAACCGATCCGCAAGTGCCGGAAAAGGAAAAGGACAGGATATGGATACATGCCCGCGTACATCCCAGCGAGTCTCCCGCAAGCTGGCAACTGGACGGATTGTTGGACTGTCTGACGGAGGATTCTCCGGTCGGCAGGGAATACCGTCGCCGCTCCGTTTTTTATGTGGTTCCTTTTACAAATCCCGACGGGGTATACGGCGGGTATTCCCGGTCCAATGCCAGAGGTATTAACCAGGAGATCAACTGGGACCATCCGGATTCGGTTACATCGGTTGAGGTGGAAGCTTTGCGCTCAACGATGGAATTGCTGACGGCGGATAAACCGTTTGACCTGGTTTTGAACGTGCACGCACAATCTTCCGATAAGGCAAGCTATTATATCCACACTGCCGAATCCACTTCTGAGGAATATTATCGAAAGGCCATGCTTTTGGCCAACCTGACAACAGATGACAATCCTTATTTCTTCCCGGAAGACATGTTCTATTCTTCACCTGCACCCCGTTATGTGGAAGGATGGATCTGGAACAGGACACAGGGGAAGACGTTGGCACTTACCATTGAAATGCCGTATTCCTATTACAACGAAAATCCCGAAGGGGAGTGGGTAACCATTCCGTCCCTGAGGGAGAACGGGGAATTCCTGTTAAGGGCCATTTCCGATTATTTTCAATGGAATGTTCCCGGACGGTATATATTAGAGGGGACCCCCAAAGGAAACCGGACCGTTTACCGGTATGATATGCTGCCGGCAGGAACCTACCTGATCTATATATGGGAAGATGCATGGATACCGTATGATACGGCAGTCAGGAAACGTCCCGGGCCTTTCCGGTATCTGATACGCTCAAAAGAAAAACCCTACCGGGGATTGTTGCGTGTCAGCTCCGGCAGGGTCGAATAAAGTTGATAGTGTATTGACAAATGTTATCGCTTTAATTCAACTCAAATCCATATCTGTAATCAATCAACTTGTTGTCTGTTCTGTTTTCAATCCATGCTTTTTCTTTATGGCTGATATCAATGATTTCTTTGGCGGAAGTGTTTTTAAATCTTTCGGCTACCGAATGCAGGGTTTGTAATTCATTGTCGGTAAATAACTCTTTATTAAAAGTATTAGATGCATTGGGCTTAAATTGCTCGCCCATGTCGCCATTCATGTCAAGATCCACCGAAGGCTCCGTGTCAACGGAAGCCTTCCATGGTCTTTCTTGCGGTTGGATAGTGCTTTATTTTGCGTAACTGACCGATCTGGTTTCCCGGATGACGGTGATCTTAACTTGTCCCGGATACACCATTTCATCCTGTATTTTCTGAGCAATGTCATGGGACAGCCGTTCCGCCTCATGGTCGCTTACTTTTTCCGATCCCACGATCACACGCAATTCACGACCGGCCTGAATGGCGTATGTTTTTGTAACGCCGGGATAGGACAAGGCCAGGTCTTCCATGCCTTTCAGACGCTTGATATAAGATTCGATCACTTCCCGCCGGGCACCCGGACGGGCTCCCGAAATAGCGTCCCCCACAAGGACGAGCGGGGCAATGAGTGAGTTCATGTCCATTTCTTCATGGTGCGCTCCGATGGCATTGCAGACTTCCGGTCTTTCCTTAAATTTTTCCGCCAGTTGCATCCCCAGGAGGGCATGGGGCAGTTCCGGATCCTCATCCGACACTTTGCCGATATCGTGCAGCAATCCGGCCCTTTTTGCAATCTTGGCATTTAATCCCAGTTCAGAGGCCATGATGGAACAGAGGTTCGCCACCTCACGCGAATGTTGCAACAAGTTCTGCCCGTAGGAGGAACGGTATTTCATTTTGCCTATAAGTCTTACAAGCTCTGCATGCATACCGTGTATACCCAGATCGATACATGTTCTTTTTCCCGTTTCAACGATCTCTTCTTCGATCTGTTTCTGGATCTTTGCCACCACTTCTTCAATACGTGCCGGGTGGATACGGCCGTCCGTAACCAGTTGGTGGAGGGCCAGACGGGCCACTTCGCGACGTACGGGATCGAAAGCCGAAAGCAAAATGGCTTCGGGCGTATCGTCTACTACGATCTCAACTCCCGTAGCGGCTTCCAGCGCCCGGATGTTCCTGCCTTCACGGCCTATGATACGTCCCTTAATCTCATCGCTATCAATATTGAATACGGTTACGGCGTTCTCTATGGTAGTCTCGGTCGCAACACGCTGGATGGTGTTTACCACTATCCGTTTTGCTTCCTTTCCGGCCGTGAGCCTTGCTTCGTCCATGACTTCGCTGATGTAGGACATAGCCTGACTCTTGGCTTCCTCCTTCATATTTTCCATAAGCAGGGCTTTTGCCTCTTCAGCCGACATGCTGGCCATGCTTTCGATTTTTTCAATTTGCTGCAAACGCAACTTTTCATATTCTTCGACCTTTTTCTCGGCCAGTTCTATCTGGTTACCGAGGGTCTCTCTCATGGCAGTAACTTCTTTCGTCTTTCTTTGTACCTCAGCATGTTGCTGATTCATCGTCATCTCCCTCTGTTTCAGTTTATTTTCTGCTTGTGAAATCTTATTGCTCCGTTCGGTTATGACTTGTTCATGTTCTGTTTTTAACTGAAGGAATTTTTCTTTTGCCTGAAGAATTTTTTCCCTCTTAATGTTTTCTGCTTCCTGTTCAGCTTCCTTCAGAAGGGTTTTGGCCCTTTTTTTCAGGATCACAGTCCTGAAAAAGGTGTATCCCAGCGCAAATCCGACTATAAGACAGATCGCGGCAACAATATATGTGGTGTTCATAGTTGTTAATAGTGTATATATGTTTTGTTGTTGTCTTCATCATGGCATAAAAAAACCCGTTAACATACCGCTATTTAACAAAAACCCTGATAAGCAAGGTTTGGAGGATCTGATTCATGTCGCAAACTTCCCACGTCCCGTAAACGGAATTCCCCGAAGGGTTACTAAGGGGCCTGTTTTTGACAGTCAAGACACTCCATTTAGTTTAAAGTGTTGAGTTTCGCAAAGAGCTGGTATGTAACGGGTCTGACTAATTTCTTGTCAAATATTCTCCTAAAAAATTATCCAGTGAAGCAATTTCTGCAATGATTCGGTTCGCTTCGTCATCCTTTTCGTATTTCAATAAACTTAAGACAAATTGAAGGGCTGCCATCGCCAGGGCATCTTGTGTGTCCTGGCCGGAGTATTTAACGTTAAACTGTTCTATCCTCTGGTTAATACGTTGGGCTGCGGCACGAACCATCTCTTCGTCTTCAGACGCTATACGTAAGGGATAATAGCGGTCTGCTATGCTGATTTTTATGGATAATTTACTTTCACTCATTTTATAGGGGATTATCGGTTAAGCATGGTTAAACATTTATCGATTTCCCTGATCAATTTCCCGATTTTTTGCTTTGCTTCCTTCGCATCCTCGCTTGATGTTTGAAAAGCACCGGCCATCTGGAGTTTTTGTACTTTTTGTTCTAGTTCTTCTTTTTCTTTTTTATATATATTCAGTTCTTCACTTAAAGTTTGTAATTTTTCTTTTAATTCAACGTTTTCAGTCAATGCCCTTTCATGCAGAGAAATAAACGATTCGATCTTCTGCTTCAACGGGTTGATAATGGCTGCATGTTGAGGTTTCATATATGTATGATCCGTTAAGCAAAGATAATGTATTTCCAATAAATAAAAAAGAGGTCTAAATGACCTCTTTTACATGCCTCATTCCCAGCTCAATAGCTTGTTCGTTCATAGGGATCAGGTTATGATACCTTTCAGGTAACGATTTTTTCAAGCCTTTGATCACGTTTTCCTTTTCCAGTATGGGTTTTACTTTCAAATAGGCACCCAGTACTACCATATTAAAGGCTTTTGACATTTCCATGCGATTTGACAGGTCGGCAGCCTCTATGGAGCAGACTTTTATGTCTTTGCGGGTAGGATGGCGTATAATGCCGTTGGGATCATAAAGCAGTAATCCTCCCTTTTTCACCATGGGCTCGAATTTGTCCATCGACTGTTGGTTCAGTACAATGGCCGTATCGCACCATTGAAGGATCGGAGAGCTGATACGCTTGTCACTAATGATAACGGTCACGTTGGCCGTTCCTCCGCGCATTTCGGGGCCGTAGGACGGCATCCAGGTGACTTCCTTATCCTGCATAATTCCTGAGTAGGCAAGTATTCTGCCCATGGAGAGGACTCCCTGTCCTCCGAAACCGGCAATAATCAGTTCTTCTTTCATAATTATCTGTCTTTAATGTCTCCCAATGGGTAAAACGGGAACATGTTTTCTTCCATCCATTTGTTGGCCTTAACCGGGGGCATCTTCCAGTTGGAGTTACAGGCTGCAACTATTTCCACAAAGGATGTTCCTTTTTTCTGCCCTGAATTTTCAAAGGCCTTTCTGATAGCCCTTTTGGCTTTTCTGACACTGGCGGGATTCTGGACCGACTGACGCGTAACGTAACACGTTCCTTCCAATTGTGCGAGCAGTTCGGTGATCTTAAGGGGATATCCGTTCAGTTCGACTTTTCTTCCGTAAGGAGTCGTTGCCGTCTTCATGCCCAGCAGGGTAGTAGGGGCCATCTGGCCTCCTGTCATACCGTAAATGGCGTTGTTGATAAAGATTACGACTATGTTCTCCCCGCGGTTGCATGCGTGGATGATTTCTGCAGTCCCGATCGATGCCAGGTCACCGTCTCCCTGATAGGCAAATACATATTTGTCGGGGTACAGCCTTTTGGTAGCGGTAGCCAGTGCGGGGGCACGTCCATGGGCAGCCTGTTGCCAGTCTATGTTTATGTATTTATAAGCAAAGACGGCACAACCGACCGGTGAAATACCTATGGTCTTATCCTGGATACCCATTTCTTCGATTACTTCTGCCACCAGTTTATGTACTACACCGTGACTGCATCCGGGGCAATAGTGCATTACCGTATCGGTAAGTACCGGGCTCTTCTTGTATACCAGATTTTCCGGTTTTATAATATCGTTTATATCCATTTTGATCTGCATTTAAAGTTTGAATTTTTCGGCAAAGGCTTTGAACACTTCTTCGGGGGAGAAGATGGAGCCGCCCATCCTTCCGTAGAATTCTACGGGAACCGCTCCGTTAACAGCCAGTCTGACATCTTCCACCATTTGTCCGGAATTCAATTCTACGGACATGATGCCTTTGAGTTGAGGTGTCATCTTTTGAATGACCGGCGTGGGGAACGGGAAGAGGGTGATCGGTCTGAGCAATCCCAGACGGATCCCTTTTTCGCGGGCGATCTCAACCGTACTTTCACAGATGCGGGCAGAGCTCCCGAAGGCTACCAGCATATAATCGGCATCGTCACACATCAGTTTTTCAAACCGGATCTCGTTTTCTTCTATAGTTTTGTATTTTTCCTGAAGCCTCAGGTTGATGGCTTCCATTTCGGAGGCGGCCAGGGACAGGGAAGAAATGATGTTCCCGTTACGGGTCGCAGGTTTTCCAACGGTAGCCCAATCTCCATACTTTTCAACGATCTCCTCGTCTGTCAGACGCTTGACGGGATCGCGCAATTCCACTTTTTCCATCATCTGACCGATAGCTCCGTCGGAAAGGATCATCGTCGGGATGCGGTACTTAAATGCCAGATCAAAGCCCAAACCGACAAAATCGTACATTTCCTGTACCGATGCCGGGGCCAGTACAATGATCTTGTAATCGCCGTGTCCGCCACCTTTGACGGCCTGGAAATAATCTCCCTGTGCAGGTTGAATAGTACCCAAACCGGGACCGCCGCGAATCACGTTAACGACCAGGCAGGGCAATTCGGCTCCTGCCATATAGGACAATCCTTCACACATCAGGCTTATGCCCGGGCTTGAGGATGATGTCATTACTTTCTTCCCGCAGCAGGCACCGCCGTATAGCATGTTGATGGAAGACGTTTCGCTTTCAGCCTGGAGGACTACCATACCGGTAGTTTCCCAGGGCATCTCTTCCATCAGGGTTTCCATCACTTCGCTTTGGGGCGTTATGGGATAACCGAAATACCCGTCCGCTCCGTAACGGATAGCGGCAAGGGCAATGGCTTCGTTCCCTTTCTTCAATAATTTTTCTGCCATAGTATTACTCTTCTTAAATTTTAACTCTGTATACAGTGATTACCGAATCAGGACATACGGTCGCACAATTGCCGCAACCGGTGCAATTGTCCGGATTCTCCATGTAGGAATATGGATATCCCTTGCTGTTAACCTTCTTTGCCAAGGCGATCGTTTGTGTGGGGCAGTTGACCACGCACACGCCGCATCCCTTGCATTTTTCTGTGTCTACCACAATAGCGCCTTTGATTGCCATATTTTTGATAATTATTAGTTGTTTGCAATGAATTCTTACAAATGTATAGTAAAAATTTAAAATACCTTACATTTTATTTGCTAAAAAAGGAAAATCCTTTTCTGATGCCTTCCCAGACCCTGTCCCAACTGAGTATAATGGCCACTACCAGCAAAGGGATCAGGATGAGCATCCCTTTTACGTGGGATGGCAACCCCTTGAACCATACTGTCAAACGTTCGATCATAGGCGCGATATTCTTATTCTCGCATCTACGGCCACCACATCCGAGGCTGTTCCCAGCAGCGGGTTAAGGTCCATTTCGGCAATTTCCGGGGCACATTGACATAAAGCCGAAATGCGGCAGACGGCATCCGTAAAGAGGTTCTCGTTTACCCCTTCCTGGCCGCGGACACCCTTTATCAGCCCGTAACCCCTTAAACTGCGGATCATCTTTTTTGCCTCATCCCGTGAGATGGGGCTCAGTCCGGTACTTATATCCTTGAGGACTTCCACAAAGATACCTCCCAGACCGCAAACGATCGTATGACCGAACAAAGGTTCCCGTTTACTCCCGACAAAGAGTTCCCTGCCACGAATCTGGGATTGGAGCAGTACCGCTTTTGTATCCTTGATGGTCATCATACTTTTGAATGTATCGAGGAGCGTTTCCCTGTCCCTAATGTTCAGACGGACACCGCCCACATCCGATTTATGTACGGGACCGATAACTTTCATCACCAGGGGATAGCCCACCTTAGATGCGGCCTCCGACAATTCCTTTTCATTGCCGGCCACGGCTTCACGTACACGCCGGATGCCTGCCGCATCGAGCAGGGCGCCTACCTTGTCCGGGGAAAGATAACCTTCCTCTGCCTGTTCCACAACGCTGCGGATGGCTTTTTCGTCTATATCCGGTGTCCGCACCTGTTCCGAAACGGGAACCGGGGTGTTCAGCACCTTTGTCAGGGCCGCTCCGAATACTACTTCATCGGGAAAGTATATCCTTCCTTTTTTCTGAAATTCGCGAATCTCTTCAATAACATTGAGCGTGGAAGGAAATATGGGATATATCGGTTTGGTGCATTGCGACATTTTTTTGTCCAGCAATTCGTAAACATCAAAAACGTGAGTAAGGCCGGGTGATCCGAAAATGACCGCCATACCGTCAATCCGGGGACATTGGTGTTCCACGAAATCTATGATCTGACCCAATTGTTCGGCCGTACCGGTGGCCAGAAAATCAATGGGATTGGTGGCCGAAGATCCGGGAAACAGTTTTTCCAGCAGTTGTTTTCTTTTATCTTCTTCTAAAGGGTGAACAAGTATCCCGCCTTCCGAAAGCACATCGGTCAACATGACGGCAGGTCCTCCCGCATGGGTGATGATGCACATGTTCTTTCCCTTGGGCGCTCCTTTTAGCAGGATGCAGGCAACGGTCAGGAGTTGGTTCCTTCCGTTACACCGGATGATACCCGCTTTATCTAGAAGAGCTCCGACAGCCGTGTCGGGACTGGCAAGAGCCCCGGTGTGCGAAGAAGCGGCACGGCTTCCGGCTTCCGAAGCGCCGGCCTTAACGGCAGCTATCCGGGCCCCCTTCCGGTACAGAGAGGCTGCATGTTTCCATAATTTGATAGGATCCTTTATACTTTCGGCATAAATAAGCTTGACGGGAGCGCTCTTTCCGTGAACATAGCTTTGATCCAGGTATTCGAGCACTTCTTCTATGCCTGTCTGGGCGGAATTGCCGACAGAGAAAACATTGGCAAAAGGAATGCCCAGCTGGACGGCTGCATCTATGATAAAGAGCGCGGTGGCACCCGAGCCCGATATCAAATCAATACTGTCCGGTATAAACTTAGGTATGGGAGAAGTAAATACACCGGCATAATTGCCGTTCATATATCCCACACAATTGGGTCCCATGAGCGTAGCTTGGTATTTGTCTACAACATCCCGGATCTGTTTTTCAAGTACTGCCCCTTCCTTGCTTTCTTCCGAAAAACCGGCTGAAAAGATGATAATGCCTTTTGTATTCTTGGTACTGCAAAGTATTTCGACCGCATTGAGGCAAAAAGCCGCCGGGATGGCAAGGATAGCCACGTCTGATTGGGGAATGTCTTCCACCCGTCGATAACAGGGCAGTCCCTGTATGGTGTCGGCCTTTGGATTAACGACATAGATATTTCCGGGGTACTTGGTGTCTATCAGATTTTTCAGGACTTTACCTCCCGGTTTGTGAATGTTATCGGATCCTCCTACGACCACGATACTTTTTGGATTAAGGAACTCTTTTGTTATCATCAATATAGCTTATTTATCTTACAAAGTTAGCAATTTGTTTGTCAATTTGTCTAAATTTGTAGCCTCATTAAAAAACCGGCTAGCTATGATATTGATTGCAGATAGCGGATCGACTAAGGTGTCCTGGAGGGTAATACACAAGGATGGCACCATCCAGGCGATCCAGACAATAGGGATCAATCCCTTTTTCGTACCCGAAGAAGATATTCTCAAGACTATGGAAGAAGGTCTCAAACCCGCCGTCAAGGGAAATGTGGAACGTGTTTTCTTTTACGGAGCCGGGGTTGCGGGGAAGGATAAAGTGGAAATCCTTACGCGTTGTTTTCATAAGACATTTCCGGGATGCCATGTAGAAGCCCATTCCGACCTGCTTGCGGCAGCACGCTGCCTGTGCGGTTCGGAAAAAGGCATAGCGGCTATTCTGGGAACCGGAGCCAACACTTGTTTTTATGACGGGCAAAAGATAGTGGACAACGTGCCTGCTTGCGGATACATCCTGGGGGATGAAGGCGGCGGGGCCGTTCTGGGCAAAAAACTCGTTTCCGATTATCTCAAGAGGATGTTGCCGGAAGACCTTAGTGAAGCTTTTGAAAAGCGGTATAAACTGGGACTGTTGGATATCATTGAAAAAGTGTACAGGCAACCCATGCCCAACAGGTTCCTGGCATCGTTCACCCTGTTTCTGGGCGATCACCAGTCCCATCCTTATGTACAGGAGTTTTTGGGAAAAGCTTTTGACGAGTTCTTTTTACGTAACATAATCCATTACGATTATAAAACGTATCCTGTGAACATCGTGGGATCGGTTGCTTTTTATTTCAGAAATGAAGTGGAAGCGTCGGCCGCCCGCCACGGAATGAGAATAGGGAAGATCGTCCGTACGCCTGTTGAAGGGCTGGTCACATACCACAGGAACCTTTTTGCTGAACAAAAATGATACAGAAAATTACCGAACAACCGTCACGGTACGATCATCTGGATAAGATGACGGTCAGAGAGTTATTGGAAAACATCAATCGTGAGGACAAAACCGTTCCGGCCGCCGTAACTCCCTGTATCCCGTATATTGAAAAACTCGTGGAAGGTATCGTATCCCGTATGAAAGAGGGGGGAAGGCTGTTTTATATGGGAGCCGGGACAAGCGGGCGAATGGGGATCCTGGATGCTTCCGAGATACCTCCGACTTTCGGGGCTCCCTACGATCTGGTGATCGGATTGATAGCCGGAGGTGACGGGGCCATCCGCAGGGCCGTGGAACGGGCTGAAGACAGCTTTGAGACCGGGTGGGAGGAGCTTTTGTCCTATCACATAGGGACTAACGATGTAGTAGTCGGCATAGCGGCTTCCGGTACGACACCTTACGTTATAGGAGCGCTCAGGAACGCCCGCCGGATGGGTCTGTTGACGGCATGTATCACTTGCAATCCCGGATCCCCCGTAACGAAAGAGGCCGAGATACCCATAGTGGCCGTTGTCGGACCTGAGTTCGTTACCGGGTCCACCCGTATGAAATCGGGAACAGCACAAAAATTGATACTCAATATGATATCGACTACCGTCATGATCCGTCTGGGACATGTGGTAGGTAACAAGATGGTGGACATGCAGCTGTCAAATGCCAAACTCATAGACAGGGGCACTAAAATGATCATGGAAGATACGGGCATAGCGGATTACGATAAGGCCCGTTCCCTGTTGTTACAATACGGTACCGTAAGGGCTGCTGTGGAAGCAGTGAAAAATGGACATCATGTTTGAACCGCGTTACGTTTCTGACCTGTTGCAAAAGGCTGTGGACGCCTTTTCCCGTCTTCCGGGCATAGGACCGAAGTCGGCCCTGAGAATAGCCTTGTATTTACTTAAGCAGGGAGAGGAAGAAGCTGAAAACCTGGCTCAAAGTATTGCCGAATTGCGCCGTAAGGTAGTTTATTGTTCCGAGTGCCGCATGATATCCGATTCACCGGTCTGTCCGGTCTGCTCCAATCCCAAAAGGGACAGGGGAACCATCTGTGTTGTGGAGAATGTGCGGGATGTCATGAGCATAGAACGTACCGGACGGTACACGGGATTATATCATGTTCTGGGAGGCATCATATCTCCCGTAGACGGTATAGGACCGGCAGATCTTGCCATAGAACCGCTTATGGAAAGGATAGGCAGGGGAGAGGCCGGGGAAGTGATCCTTGCCCTGAGTACGACTATGGAAGGAGAGACTACGTGTTTTTATCTTTATAAGAAGATCAATCCTTCCGGTCTGAAGATCACCACCATAGCCCGTGGTGTTGGTTTTGGCGATCAGCTGGAATATACCGACGAACTGACATTGGGCAGGTCCATTGAGAACAGACAACCTTTTAAACCGGAATAATTATTTTTTGCAAATGGAACATACATTTCCCCTTTCCTGGCTGTTGACGGCTTTTGCGGTGTACACGGCCATGCTTTTTTTCGTTTCGTGGCTCACTTCACGTAAAGCAGACAGCAACTCCTATTTTTTGGGCAATAAGAAATCTCCCTGGCCGATAGTGGCCTACGGCATGATCGGCACTTCCATCAGTGGGGTGACGTTTATTTCGGTACCGGGTAATGTAATGAACGAGAACTTCTTTTATATGCCTCTTGTGCTGGGCTTTTTGATCGGCTACATAGTCATTGCCAAGGTGCTGCTTCCGCTGTATTACAGGATGAATGTCACATCCATATACACTTACCTGGAGAAACGTTTTGGATTTACCACTTACAGGACAGGAGCGGCTGTGTTCATGGTATCGCGTGTTCTTGGGGCGGCTGTCAGGATTTTTATGGTAGTTCTGGTCCTGCACACGTTCTTGCCCCCCGGTTCCGTATCGTTCTGGATCGTGGCGGCAGTGTTCATGCTGCTCATTTTCCTTTATACATTTAAGGGAGGGGTAAAGACCATTATCTGGACTGATGTGCTCCAAACCACCTTTATGTTGTTGGCTGTGATTTTGACTGTCATATCCATTGCCCGTGCCATGGATTGGGATTTCAGGGAGATGACGGGTGCCGTTGCCGGTTCCGGTTACTCCAGATGGTTCAATTGGGATTGGAGTGCATCGAATAACGCGGTCAAGCAATTTATCAGCGGGATATTCATAACGATCGTTATGACGGGATTGGATCAGGAGATGATGCAGAAAAATCTTTCCTGCAAGGATATCAAATCGGCACAAAAGAATATTTATTCCACCAGTATAATCCTGGTAGTGGTAAACCTGCTTTTCCTGACCCTGGGTGCCGTGATGGCCATATTTGTGAATGAGCGCCTGGGGGGTATGCAGGGGATCGGTCTGGCCGATGCTGCGGGTGTTTTCAGCAAAGCGCAGACGGATAAGCTGTTTCCCGTAATTGCTTCCCAGTACCTGGGATTGGGGGTGGGCTTGTTTTTCATTATTGGGCTCGTTTCGGCATCCTACCCCAGTGCAGGGGGTGCACTTACTTCGCTGACCACTTCTTTTTGTATTGACTTTCTGGATTTCAACAAAAGGGAAGATATGACGCAGCGACTGAAGGACAAGGTGCGCAAGTTGATCCATGCCGCCTTTGCCGTACTCTTCTTTTTGATCATCTTGGTGCTGTACGTTGTCAATAACCAGGCGATCATCAACCTGGTCTACCTCCTTGCCGCCTATACGTACGGACCTCTTTTGGGTTTCTTCTTTTTTGGGATACTTACCAAATACCGTGTCCGGGACAGGGTTGCCCCGTATATCGCCCTTCTGTCACCCGTCCTGTGTTACCTGGCAGACTTGGCATTTAAAACATGGTTTAACTTCGGATTGGGATTCACTATATTGATAGTCAACGGATTGCTTACGTTTTTTGGGATGTGGCTTTTCCGTGAAAAAACGGTCAAGGTAACAGCCTGATAGTTTTGTTTTAGAAAAAAAAGTTACCTTTGCTAAAATTATTTATAAAGAGCAAATGCCGGACGGTTAATTAACCATAAGATCCATAGCTTGAAAGGACTAAAACTAAAAGGGTATGCATTATCGTGTAAAACATACAAGGAGTTTAGGTACCTGCTGGCAAATTGCTCATAAAGTCAGATCTAAGCCGCGAAGTAGAAGGTAAACAAACGTTTGCAAAACCGTATGTTGAACCTGTAATACTTCGCATTATGATCGAAATTTTCTTCAAATCAAAAGGACAAATCTTAAGTGATACAGATGTAAAGATCCTGGACAAACTGGGATTGGATGACGTTTTGTGGATAGATCTGCACGATCCGACAGGGGAAGAAAAGAGGGCGGCAGAAGACTTTCTCGACACCACGTTGCAAAGTAGAGCACAGGCGGAAGAGATAGAATCTTCTTCCCGGTATTTTGAAACGGATACCACGATATTTGCCAACACCAATTTCCTGATTCCCGGACCCGATGATTATTCCTCCGTTCCGGTTTCTTTCATATTGTCCGAAAGTATTCTTGTGACCTTGCGCCACACACCGCTCAGGACGTTATCGGAAGTGCAACGTAAATTGGTGGGCAACTACAGGCTTTTTCCCACAGGCTATCACATCATGGTGAGTATATTGGAAAACAGGATAGATGTAGATGCCGACCTGGTAGAGATCTTGTCTAAAGAGATATCACAACTCTCGCGCAGGATAGATCTCGGAGAATCTATGGACGAGAGTTTTCTATTGGATGTGAACCAGTTGCAGGAAAACACCATGGTCATCAGGGCCAATGGCGTTGACAAGCAAAGGGTGCTTTCCGGGATATTCAAAAGTGACAAATTCCCGAGAGACATCTATTCCAAGCTGGAGATCCTGAATAAAGACGTGGATTCTCTTATCCATCATGCCAATTTCAGTTTTGAACGTTTGGAATACCTTCAAAATACGGCATTGGGTCTTATTAACCTGGAACAGAACAAACTCATGCGTGTATTCACTTTCGTATCCCTGTTGCTTATGCCCCCCACGCTCATTGCCAGTATCTACGGGATGAACGTAAAGCTGCCCATCGTTTCGGGAAGCCAATTCTGGGATTTTTTCGTTCTCCTGGGGTTGATGTTGTTGAGCGTTGTAATGGCCATATTCCTGTTTAGAAGAAGAAAGATGATAAAATAAATACAATGAAACCGGGTGAAAATATCAGTCAACGGATCGCAATACTTAGGGAAGCATCTTTTCAGGCGGAACCTTCCTTAAGCATTGAAAGGGCCTGTATTGTGACTGATTTTTACCGGAAGAACGGGGACAAGTATTCGACTCCTCTGACCAGGGCTTTGTGTTTCAGAGAATTGTGCGAAAAGCAAACCATTTACATTGGAGAAGGAGAGCTAATAGTCGGAGAGCGCGGACCCCTGCCCAAAGCCGTTCCCACCTATCCCGAACTTACGTGTCACAGCGTAGAGGATCTGCATATATTGAATACCAGAGAACGTCAACGGTATACTGTCCGTGAGGAAGACATCCCGATCTATGAGAAAGAGATCATTCCCTTCTGGCAGGGCAGAACGCAAAGGGACAGGATCTTTTCAGTCTTGCCCGATGATTGGAGAACCCTCTACAGCAGCGGTCTGTTCACTGAATTTGCAGAACAGCGGGCTCCTGGTCATACGGCTTTGGACGGGAAAATTTACCGGTGCGGTATGAATGGGTTCAGGGATCGCATAGCCCGTGCCATTGAAAGGAATGCTTCGTCGAAAGATCCTCTGGCCTTACAGAAGAATGAAATGTTGCAGGCCATGTACATAGCTTGTGAAGCGATTGTTCTTTTTGCCGGACGCCACGCTTCGCTTGCCCTCAAGATGGCAGCGCAATGCAGGGAACAAGGTGATCTGGAACGTGCGTCGGAGTTGGAATGCATTGCCTTGATATGCCGCCGCGTTCCTGCCGAAGTTCCCGGAACTTACAGGGAAGCCCTGCAGATGTATTGGTTCGTTCATCTTGGGACGATCATTGAACTGAACGGCTGGGACGCCATGAATCCCGGGCATCTGGACCAACACCTGGAGTCGTTTTACCGGAATGACTTGGAATCGGGTATCCTGACAGAACAGCAGGCAAAGGAACTTATGGCTTGTCTGTTCATTAAAGTGAACAACCATCCCGCTCCTCCCAAAGTAGGTGTTACTGCACGTGAGAGCGGTACTTACAACGATTTTACAAATATCAATATCGGGGGTGTCCGCCCCGACGGGAGCGATGCGGTCAATCCTGTCTCCTACATCATGTTGCAAACACTCGAGGAGTTGCACTTGTTACAGCCGGGTCTTTCCGTTCACATTGTCCCCGATACCCCGGAAGATTTTCTGAAGGAAAGCTGCCGTGTGATAGCAAAGGGATACGGTTATCCGTCCGTGTTCAACCCCGATATATATGTCAAAGAACTTGTCCGGCAGGGGAAATCCCTGAAAGATGCGTATGAAGGGGGATGCAGCGGTTGTATAGAAGTGGGTGCTTTCGGTAAAGAGGCCTATTTGTTGACGGGATATCTGAATGTTGTAAAGATCCTGGAAATAACATTAAACAACGGTACGGATCCCGTTTCGGGCCATATGGTTTCCATAAAAACGGGGGATCCCACGGGATTTCGTTCTTTCGACGAGCTGTACGGTGCTTTTATCAAACAGCTAAAATATGTCATCAATACGAAAGTAACGGTAAATCACCGGATCGAACGGATCTGTGCGGAATGGATGCCTGCACCGTTCCTGTCCGTTCTGATAGATGATTGCATTGAGAAGGGCATGGATTACTACAACGGCGGTCCCAGATATAATACATCGTACATTCAATGTACCGGACTTGGAACTGCTGCCGACTGCCTGTCATCTCTTAAGAAGCATATTTTTGACGACGGGAAATGGTCTATGGAAAACCTGCTTAAAGCCCTTTCCTGTAACTATGAAGGCTATGAACCGATGCGCCGATATATTTTGAACAAGACCCCGTTCTTCGGGAACGACGACGACTATGTGGATCGGCTGGCCGTCCGGCTGTACGATGACCTGTTCACTCTGATTGATGGCAGGCCCAATACCCGGGGCGGTAAATTTCATATGGATATGCTGTCCACTACATGTCATGTCTATTTCGGTGCCGTGACAGGGGCTTTGCCCAACGGACGCAAGGCGGGACGTCCTCTTTCGGACGGAACGTCTCCCGCTCACGGAGCCGACACGAACGGACCGACGGCCGTAGTCCGTTCCCTGGGAAAACTGGACCAGGTGAAATCAGGAGGGACGTTGCTCAATCAACGTTTTTCACCTTCCATGGTAAGGACACAGGAAGACAGGGAAAAGCTCGCGTCCCTTATCCGCTGCTATTTTGAACTGGGTGGACATCATATCCAGTTCAATGTGGTGGATACTGATACTTTGCGTCAGGCTCAAAAAGAACCTGAACTGTACAGGGACCTGCTTGTACGCGTTGCGGGGTACAGCGATTATTTCAACCACCTTGCACCGGCCCTTCAGGAAGACATAATCTGCCGGACTCTTAACGAAGGATTCTGATACGATGGTTCGTAAGGGATGTGTTTTCGATATAAAACGGTATGCCATCCATGACGGACCGGGTATCCGGATGAACATCTTTTTTAAAGGCTGTCCCCTTTCTTGTATGTGGTGTCACAATCCGGAAGGACAGGATCCCGACCCGGAATTGATGTTCGACGGGTTACGATGTCTTGCATGCGGTGCCTGTCAGGACCGTTCCCTGCCTGAGGAATGTCCTTCGGGAGCCCTTCAAAGATGTGGAAAATATATGAGCGTTGAGCAGGTGATGGAGATCATACTTCGGGAACGTTTGTTCTTTGACCGGTCCGGAGGAGGTGTTACTTTTACCGGTGGTGAACCGTTGATGCAGCCGGATTTTCTGATCGGTCTGTTGCAGGCTTGTAAAGAAAGCGGTATTGACCGGGCTGTGGACACATCTTTATACGCACCCGGTAAGGTGGTAAGGCAAGTCATATCGCTAACCACGCTTTTTCTGGCCGATGTCAAAATTATGGATCCCCTCAAGCACAAGCAGTATACCGGGGTTGACAACATATTGATCCATAAAAATCTTTTCCTCGTAGCCCGTTCCGGTGTTCCTTTTCTCTTGCGGATCCCATTGGTACATGGGGTGAACGATACGGAGAAAGAAACGGATCTACTGGCCCGTTTTGCCGTACGGTTGCGCGATATGGGAAACCTGAAGGGAATACATCTTTTACCCTGTCACAATTACGGACAAGGTAAAACCATGCGCATGACCGGGAAAAAGGTGCAGCAGGGATCGTTTTCCACTCCGCCTGTCCAGGTGATAGATTCGATAATGCTCAAGTTGCGTGCGCTCGGTTTTCGTGTAGTAAAAGGCGGTTGACCGTTAAGGTATAAGGGGGGCCGTTTTATTTTTCAACCAACCGGATTCTTCATACGTCAGGAAAGGAGCGAGTTTTTCAAAGACGGACCGGTTGTAATCGTTTAGCCATTCTATTTCAGAGCGGTCCATCAGGGAAGTAATGACAGGGGAAGTGTCTATGTGACACACGGTTAGTGTTTCGAATCCCAGCCACGTGCCGAATTCGTTTACCTCCAGCTCCCGGCATAAAAGCACATTTTCATGACGCACTCCGTGTGAACCTTCCCGGTATATACCCGGTTCGTTGGAAGTGACCATTCCCGGGAGGATATCCTGGTCTTTCCAGTTCATCCTGATATCCTGCGGCCCTTCATGAACGCAGAGATAATGTCCTATCCCGTGACCCGTTCCGTGTCCGTAATTCCGGCGGTGCCTCCAGAGCGGGTCCCTTGCGAGCATGTCCAGATGTGTTCCTTTTGTTCCCTTGAGGAATACTGCCCGGCTAAGGGAGATCATACCCTTGAGGGCAACGGTGTAATCTTCCTTTTCTGCCGCTGACAGGGGACCCAGGGGTATTGTTCTTGTGATGTCTGTCGTTCCATACAGGTAATGACCTCCGGAGTCGATCAAATACAGGCCTTTCTTTTCCAGCTTGGAGCATGCTCCCGGAACGGCATTGTAGTGAGGTAAAGCGGCGTTTGCCCCATAGGCTGATATATATCCAAAACTGTCCCCTGCGGCATCCCGGCAGAGCGCTCGCATCCATGAAAGTTTTTTACTTGCATCGGTTTCAGTAAGAGCGACATCGTTTTCCAAAGTCCGTTCCAGCCAAAAGAAAAAACGTTCCATTGCCAGTCCGTCATATAGAAAGGCTTTTCTGAACCCTTCAATTTCCACGGAATTCTTGACGGCTTTTTCCAAGATAACGGGAGATTCGATATCATGAACCGGATAACGTGTCAGTAAATATTGGAAAGCGTTGTAATTCAATGTATTCCCGTCAGCTATTATGCTGCTTTGGGCAGGCAGGGATTTCAGCACATCGTAAAGGGAGTGGTAAGGCATGACCGACACACCTTGTGAACGGAGTATCTTTTCCACCTGTTCGCTTACTTTTTTGGGAGATACAAAAAGAGTGGCGGTTTTTTTATCTACCAGGGCATAGGAAACGGCGACCGGATTGTACGGTATATCATGACAACGGATGTTGAACAGCCAGGCTATCTGGTCCAGGCTATTGAGGAGGATGTGCGTACAACCCTCTTCTTTAATTTGCTCACGTAAACGTTCCAGTTTTTGGCGGGTATCTTTTCCGCTATATTTTTCTTCAAGGATAAAGACCGGATCTTCAGGCAATCCGGGCCTGTCTTTCCAGATGACATTCAAAAAAGAAGGTTTATTATCGATGGTACCGTTGAGGGATTTCAGCACTTGTTCCAGGTATTCCGCTTCCCGGTAAGTGAGACACTCTCCGTCAATTCCCACAACGGCTCCCGGTGTGAGATTGGCGGCCAGCCATTCCGGATAATTTACCGCGCCGGGAACGCGTAAAGGGTGCATCTCAAATCCGGTCCCTTCCAATTCCTGACGGGATTGGATAAAATACCGCGTATCGGTCCACAGTCCGGCATGTGTACGGGTCACCACCACAGTTCCGTAGGAACCTGTAAAGCCCGAGATCCATTTTCTTTGTTGCCAGCGCTCCGGCAGGTATTCGCTTCCATGGGGGTCGGTTCCCGAAATGATAACGGCATCCCACCCGGTTTCCTGCATCAGGCCCCTGAGCGCCTCTATTTTTTCTGATATGTTCATGATTCAAACTTGTTTTTTGATGACAGACCGGTTGAATATGATGAGGCCTGCCATACTGGCTAGACCTATACAGCTGAATATCAGCCATAATATATCAGGCCTATTGAGTTTGTCTATAAAATGATTGTATAAAGGAGCGCCTATGAATCCGCCCACAAAGCTTCCGATGACACTGCAGAAAAAAGAATATCCCATATAAAGACCTTTTTTATCGGGGGGAGCAATAAGACCTACGAAAGAATTGAATTTGGGATGGGCCGTCATTTCACCCAACGTAAAGACGACGCAGCCGGTTATAAATACCCAGGCATTTCCGGATAGGGCGAGTATAGCCATTCCCAGGCTTCCAAATCCGATACCGGCAATGATCGTGGGCAGGGCTTTAAAACGGTTGACCAGCCTGGAAACGAACAATTGAAGGAGAATGATCACCCCGGCATTGAGAACCGTTACGTGTTCCACATCAAACTGCCATTTTGCAGGTCTGCCGGTTATCCATTCCAGGGCGGTATTTACGGCAAGATTTACGGAGCTCATGTCCATTTGGTCGTGAACATACCATAGAACGGTACCGTACATTTGAAAATACATGATCCAGAATCCCGAATAGATCAATATCATGACGATAAACTTCCAGTCTCTGAATACAAGGGCCATATCTTGGAATATCTTGGTCAGGGATTCTTTGGTCCGTCGTTTCCCGGAAGGTTCTTTATAAAAGAATATGTTAATGAGCAGGAGTATGATCCCGGCTGCAGCAGCCATCCAGAAAACATAAGTATAAGATTGTCTTTTGAGTACGGGAACGAGGATTAAGGGAAAGAGGAAAGCTCCCAGGTTGATGGACCAATAGAAGATCCCGAACCCCAGGGTGGAATTCTTTTCATTGGTTACGTGAGCGATCGTCCCCGAAATCACGGGCTTAAACAATCCGGCACCTATAGCCATTACGATGAGCGAAGCAAAGACCGCCCCATAGGATCGCGTAATGCCGGATAGAAAATACCCTGCCGCCAAAAAAGTAAATGCGACCATCAACATGTTCCTGAAACCGTACCTGTCCGCCAGTGCGCCGGCAAATATGGGAAGGAAGTAGAGCAGGGGAGGGATGGTCCCCATAATGGCCCCGGCCGCCTCTCTGGAAAATCCAAGGCCTCCTTCAGCGGAAGAAAGTACGAGATAAACCGATAAAATGGATAGCACCCCATAGTAGGCTCCCCTTTCAAAAAACTCCATAATGATTGCTATCCAGTAGTTTTTGGGAAAGGATCTGATTCCTGTAGTTGACTTATTCATGAAAAAACGGATAAAAATTGATTCCGTAAAGTTACATTCTTTTGATAATTAAAAAATAACGTTTACTTTTGCAGCCCCTTACAAAGGGATTAAAAATAAAGTCTAACTTTCTAACTCTTATTGAAATTATTCACATGGCAAAAGAAAAAGAATTGTCTTCCAAAAAAGCATTGACTGATGTCCAGGATCCGGAAGAGGAGATCATAGTTCGGGAAAAGGAAGAGATTGAAGATTTTACTGAAGATGTTCCCGAAGTCGATGACCGTCCTAAAAACAGGCTCAGTAATGCATCTATTCCCGTTGACCAGTTCGACTGGGAAGCTTTCGAAAAGGAAAGCGTATACGACACCCCAAAGAGTGTCATAGAAGATCTGTACGTTCAGACACTTAACAAAGTAATCGAAAACGAGATCGTAGAAGGTACCGTTGTCAACCTCAATAAAAGGGAAGTAATCGTAAACATCGGATTCAAGAGCGAAGGCGTTATCTCTATTAATGAATTCCGTTACAATCCGGAATTGGCTGTAGGTGATAAGGTAGATGTTTATGTAGAAACTGCCGAGGACAGGAGGGGACAATTGATCTTATCACATAAAAAGGCCCGTTCCCTGCGTTCCTGGGACCGTGTCAACGAAGCTTTCAACAATGACGAGATCGTAAAGGGTTATATCAAGTGCCGTACCAAAGGCGGTATGATCGTAGACGTATTCGGGATAGAGGCGTTCCTCCCCGGATCGCAAATTGATGTAAAACCTATCCGCGATTACGATATATATGTCGATAAGACAATGGAATTTAAGATCGTTAAGATCAATCAGGAATACCGTAATGTAGTCGTTTCCCATAAGGCATTGATAGAAGCTGAACTGGAAGCCCAGAAAGCAGAGATCATAGGCAAATTGGAAAAAGGCCAGATCCTGGAGGGTACCGTCAAGAATATCACTTCCTATGGTGTTTTCGTTGATCTGGGAGGTGTTGACGGTCTGATTCACATCACCGACCTTTCCTGGGGCAGGATCAACCATCCCGAAGAGATCGTACAACTTGACCAGAAGATCAATGTGGTCATCCTGGATTTTGACGACACCAAAAAACGTATTGCCCTGGGCTTGAAACAGCTTACTCCCCATCCTTGGGATTCCTTGGACGACAATATTACCGTAGGCACTGTTGTCAAGGGCCGCATCGTAGTCATTGCCGATTACGGAGCTTTTGTGGAAGTTCAGCCGGGAGTGGAAGGCCTCATACACGTGACCGAAATATCCTGGTCCTCCCACCTGCGCAGCGCACAGGATTTCCTGAAAGTCGGACAGGAAGTCGATGCCGTGGTGCTTACCATTGACAAGGAAGAAAGAAAGATGTCACTTGGCATCAAACAACTCAAACCAGATCCCTGGTCATCTATCAATGAAAAATACCCGGTTGATTCCAGACACACGGCTGTAGTCAGGAATTTTACCAATTTCGGTATTTTTGTCGAGCTTGAGGAAGGAGTGGAAGGACTGGTACATATCAGTGATCTTTCCTGGTCCAAAAAAGTAAAGCATCCCGCCGAATTTACATCGATAGGCGAAGATTTGGAAGTAATCGTACTTGAAGTGGACCAGGAAAACAGAAGGCTTCGCCTGGGCCATAAACAATTGGAAGAAAATCCCTGGGAAGTATTTGAAACGGTATTTACCACCGGTTCCGTACATGAAGGGACCATCACCAATTTTGTCGACAAAGGTGCAACGGTTACGTTGCCTTACGGCATTGAATGTTTTGTAGGAAATAAGAACCTGACCAAGGAAGACGGTTCGGCTGTAGTCTTGGAAGAAAAGCTGCCTTTCAAGGTGCTTGAGTTCAACAAGAACAGCAAGCGCATAGCCATTTCCCATACCCGTACATGGGAACAGGAAGCCAAAAAAGAATCTGCTGGCAGGGAAAAATCCGAATCGGAAACGGAAACCACCCAGAAAGCTGTCAAGAAATTGAAAGCCAGTTTGGAAAAGACAACATTGGGTGATATTTCTGAATTGGCTGCCTTGAAATCGGAAATGGAACAAAATGCCGCTGACACTGACTAGCCTTGGCTGTGCTTCGGCATTGCCAACGAAGGAGAACTATTTTACCGCTCATGTATTGAACATACGTGGGCGGTTCTTTTTGCTTGACTGTGGAGAGGGAACGCAGTTGAGGCTCCGCCAGCTGGATATATCGCTCGGATCCATAGAACACGTTTTTATCACCCATTTGCACGGGGACCATATTTATGGCCTGCCGGGACTGATTTCTTCCATGCATCTGCTGGACAGAACGGCACCTTTGTACCTGTATGCGCCAAAGGGATTGGAGAAAATGCTTTCTTTTTATTCGGAGTTTTCCGGCAGGCAGGAATTATCCTTTCCTGTTATTTACCGTGAGATCACCGGTGCGGGACTGATACAGATTCTGGAAGGTGAAACAGCACGTGTATATGCATTTCCGCTCAACCACAGCATACCTACTTCAGGATTCCTGTTTAGGGAAAAAAGTGTGCGCAAAAGTAAACCCCGCTCCGTTGCCTATTGCACGGATACGGCTCCTTCTCCTGAAATTACGGAGTGGATCGGTGGGGTGGACCTGTTATTTCATGAAGCCACTTTCCTGGAACAGGATGTTCGTTCGGCAGCTCAATACCTGCACAGTACTGCCCGGCAGGCAGCACAGATTGCCTTGGATGCCGGAGCCGGAAAGTTGCTGTTGGGTCACTTTTCGTCAAGGTATAAAGAAACCTCGGCCTTTCTGGCCGAGGCAAGGGAAATCTTTCCCAATACGGAGCTGAGTACGGAAGGCCGTACATTTAGCGTGCCCCGTCGTTTTATTTCTGCAACATAGGCTGGAGCCAGCCAAAGAGTATATAAGCTACGATCAGGGTGATGATGATGTTGACACCCTGTGCCGTCAGGAATGCTTTCAGCGGTCGGCGGTTCTCCTTTGAAAAGATCTCTTTGAACCTTGTTTCCAGGCCTATACATACAAAGGCAATGCTAAACAGGGAGTTGCTGAACCCTTTGGTGATCTTGCCCACTACTTTGGCTTCCTCAACACTGAAGAAAATGCTGAAGATAAGGGATGCCAGTATAAATCCTACCACAAACTTGGGGAAACGGTCCCAGATCAGCTTGGCAGTTGGTTTTTCCTGTCTCTCTTCTCCTTTGTACGTCCAGTACAGGGCGATCAGGAAAGCAGCTATACCCAGCAGCACGTTTTGTGATGATTTTACAATAATAGCCGTTTGGGCTGCTTCATCCCCGAGCATGGTCCCGGCAGCGGCTACGGCACCGGTAGTGTCAATGGTTCCTCCCAGCCAGGCACCTGCCACATCGGGAGAAAGTCCCATAAGATTGGAAAGCCATGGCAATAAGTACATCATGGGAATGGCAATGACCAGCACCAGTGAGATCACGGTCGAGAGCTTCTTGTTGTCTCCTTTGATCACTCCGCAAGTTGCGATGGCGGCCGATACGCCGCAAATGGACACCCCACTGGCCAGCATACTGGCCATTTCGTCGTCCACTTTCATTTTACGGGCGACCCAGAAGGCAAAATTCCATACTACCAAAACCACTATCATAGCTTGTGCCAGTCCGTAGGCACCTGCCTTCATCACTTCTCCGAACAAAATGGTAGAACCCAGGGTGATGATACCTATCTTGATATAGAATTCACTTTGGATGGCAGGTTTCAACCAATTCGGCACTTTGAATACATTGCTGATGATCAGTCCTAAAATCACGGCAAAGAATACGGATTCCAGACCAATAGACTTGATGATCGGGATGGATGCGATCACATTCGATAACAAGGCCAGAAGAAAGATGGTCAGGAAGGAGAGGAAGATCCCTTTGAGGGGCTTCTTCAGAATAGCCGATGTCAGATACGTAACCAACAGCAGGAATACGAACATGTAACCTGCGTCAAGCCACTCTTTAGTCGTTACAAGTGTTTTTGGCATCTTGGGCATGATCGCCGGAACGATCACGGCCAGTACCAGTATGACGGTGGCGGCAGCTACAATGATCCAGTCTTCGGTCAAGAACTGCTTCCACCAGGTATTTTTCGTTTTTTTCATCATAATATGTAAGTTTTTTGGTTTTTATTTCTTCTTAGAAACAGGCCGTCAACATAAAGCCCAGCAATCCGTTATTCTTTTCTTTCTGCACAAATGTGCGGTACGTGTAATTGATCTGTAAGCGGAAGAACCTCTTGTACCAGTAATCCACTCCCACCAGATAGTTAATTTGCCGGGAGTTGTGATCTCCCAGGTCTTTGCGCATGTAATCGTATTTGAAAAGCGGTTGGATATTTCCGGCGAAAGTATATCCGGCCAGGACATAGAAACCGTCACTGTCGGTCTGATCCGTTTTTCCTTTGATATACTCGCTTCTCAGAAGTATTTTACCGTCATCATAGCGGGCACCGAATCCATATCTTGTCCTTGGTTTCAGGTCTCCGTCTGCACCTGTCTTTCCATTGTAATAGGAAGCCGATAAAGTGATCGGACGGATAGGATGTATTTCCAGGCGGCCTGTAATATCTTTATGTTTGTTGTTGTCCCTTACGTTGATCCCCGTACCGTTGTAGAGACCGATCACGTAATCGATGATATTGTACCCGTCCTGTTTGAAGAAACCTCCGTAAACGGCCACTCCTATGTCACGGCCTGTGCCTTTGACACCGGCCAGGTCATTGATCCCCGAAAGATAGCTGACGACCTGGGAGTTCTCCAGGGTTTCAAGGGCCAGAGGACCGTAGGGATTTTCCAGGGAGAATGCCAGTTTGAACTGTCCTACCTGTACGTTGAACATAGGGTTGATCTTAAGCCTGACGAAGGCGTCTATAATCCTTGGAGAAGAAGCGAAGTCCACTTGTAGGCGGTAATCGAGCCATTTGACGAGATCTCCTTTGAAATCCAGTCTTGCCCTGCGGACGTCAAATGAATTGACATTGTTTTCATACTGATATCTGAGATTGATATATCCCGACATTTTCGGCAGCTTGGATATAAAACTTTCCAGTTTTGTAGTTCTTGTCTCCAGATCTGCCTGCTGTGCTATTGTTTGCAAGGGGGTCAAAAGCACGATGGAAAATACGACCAGTTTAAAAATGTTCTTTTTCATTATGAGATACTCTTTAAAAATAGTATAACGGTATATAGTAAATGCAAATATAGTAAAAGCATTTACTAATACAAGTCTTTCTAATAAAAGAGCAGGGACATATATTTTATTACATTTGTATATTATGAAAAAGACAGTACAAAGGTCGCTGATATGTGTAATACTCTTATTATTGTCATCGATCACTTTCCAACCCATGAGAGCCCAGGGTTCGCTCAACGGACTGAACGATCAGGTGAACAAATTGGGACAGACATTGTTCTTTATACGTCAGTATTATATTGATTCCGTAGATACGGTCTCATCTGTAGACAAAATGATCGAGGCACTGGTAGGGGAGCTCGATCCCCATTCAACGTATATTCCTGCAGAAGATGTACGTAGCATGAATGAACCGCTTGAAGGCAATTTCGAAGGGATCGGCATTGAATTTGCCATTATCCGTGACACCCTTGTCGTGGTTACGCCCATAGCGGGAGCTCCTTCCGAACGCGTGGGGATCAGAGCGGATGACAGGATTGTTGCCGTTGACGGAGAGGAGATTTCCTCTCCTGCACTTACCAATCAGAAGGTTTTCTCTCTGCTCAGGGGGCCTAAGGGAACGAGGGTATCATTGACCGTGGTCCGCCGTGGTGAACGTGACCCCCTCTATTTTGAAGTCGTCAGGGACAAGATCCCCATTCAGAGTATAGATGCGGCCTATATGGCGGCTCCCGGTGTAATGTATGTCAGATTGAATAAGTTTGCCCTGACTACCCAGGACGAGTTCATAGAAACGTTCAGGAATCTGAAGGGTATGCCTGCGGGATTGATCCTGGATCTGCAAGGGAACGGGGGAGGTTATTTGGGTGCTGCCCTTTTCCTGGCCGAACAATTTCTAAGTAAAGATGAACTGATTCTCTTTACGGAAGGAGGTAAGATGAAACGTGGGGAGGTAACTGCATCGGGGATGGGTTTTTTTCAAAATACGCCTGTAGTAGTGATCATAGACGAAAGATCGGCTTCGGCAAGCGAGATCGTAGCCGGTGCCATACAGGATTGGGACAGGGGGGTGATCGTGGGAAGGAGGTCTTTTGGGAAAGGCCTGGTACAACAGTCCTTTCCGCTCAATGACGGATCGGAATTGAGGCTCACCGTGGCACGTTATCATACTCCCAGCGGAAGGCTGATCCAATCGCCTTATGAGATGGGTGAAAAGGAATCGTATTACAGGAAAATCCTGGAAAGGTACGAAAGGGGAGAGTCGTTCAGCCGGGACAGTGTTAGGATCCCGGATTCGCTTGCATACAGGACTTTGCGGCAGAACAGGCTAGTATATGGCGGAGGAGGTATCATGCCCGATGTTTTTGTTCCCGCCGACACGACTTATTATTCCGATTTCTATATCCAATTGTCCAGAAGGGGTATTATCAGTGCATTCATTAACCGGTATCTGGATACGGAAAGGGAGCGTCTCGCAGGGTTGTACCGCGATTTTGAATCGTTTGAAAAGGGTATGGGTCCGGAGGATGTTCCGTTCCGGGAGTTGATAGACTATGCCGTTACGATGGGAATAGTCCCGCAAGAGGAAGAACTTGAAATCTCGGGAAAACATATACGGTTACAGCTCAAGGCATTGATAGCGGCCAGACTTTTTGGAACGGGCGGTTTTTACCGTGTGATCAATCCGATCTTACCGGAATACAGGAAAGCATTGGAGGTTATGAACGGGTTGCTATAACGCCGGATCCGACCAGTTCATCTTCTTGATACCAGGCTGCAAATTGTCCCGGGGTGATACCCCGCTGCGGTTCATTGAAACGGATCTGCATATCTGTGTCAAATTGCAATACACCATCCTGCAAGGGTTGACGGTACCTGATCCTGATGCTATATTGGCGTTCTTCTCCCGGTTTCATTTCCAGATCCGGCCTTATCCAATGAACGTCTGTCCCGGCAACGGTCAACATGTTGTGATACAATCCGGGGTGGTCCTGACCTTCTCCCACATATATGGTGTTTGTCCCTACGTCCGTTGACAAGACGAAAAGAGGATCTTTATGACCGCCTATATGCAATCCTTTTCGCTGTCCGATCGTATAGAAATGCGCTCCCTGGTGTTTTCCGATAACGGAAGAGCTACCGTCACGAAAGATCTCCACAACGTCTCCCTCTTTGCGTGCCAGCCTTTGCTGCAGAAAAACAGGCAAGTCCACTTTGCCTACAAAGCAGATCCCCTGTGAATCCTTCCTATCCGAAGTGGGCAGCCCTGCTTCCCGGGCCAGTTTCCTCACCTGCGGCTTTGTCAGGTCCCCGATGGGAAAAACCGCCCTTGACAGCTGCGCCTGGTTCAACTGGCAAAGAAAATACGACTGGTCTTTATTGCGGTCGGCTCCCTGAAGTAACCTGACCATCCCTTCGGGAGTGATCTCCGTCCTGCAGTAATGGCCTGTAGCCACCTTGTCGGCTCCCAGTTCGAGGGCTTTGTCCAGGAAAGCGTCGAACTTGATCTCCCGGTTACACAGTATATCGGGATTGGGAGTCCGTCCGCGTTCGTATTCACGGAAGATATATTCCACGATCCTGCGGCTGTAATCATTGCTCAGATCTGTGTAAAAAAACGGAATGTCCAGTTTATGTGCTACCATCCTGGCCAGATCCAGGTCTTCTTCCCATGCACAGTCGCCATGAAGTGTCCCGGTCGTATCGTGCCAGTTTCTCATAAACAGGGCGATCACGTCATGTTTATGCCGCTTCAGAAGAAGGGCGGCAACCGAAGAATCAACTCCACCAGAAAGGCCGACGGCAATTTTCATAAGGCATAAAAAAAGGGTAAGCTGGATGTATCGCACCGCTACAACCACCTACCCTTGCTGTCTTCCAACCCTGGGGGAGTTCAGTGGGAGCTGGTCGTACACGACTTACCCCATACAAAGGTACAAAAAATCAGAAAGAATCAAATCCGAAAGGCAAAAGATCCTTTACGCTGTTGAAGATCCGGACTTCATTTCCGTTTGCCAGCAGGACACGTATAGGGACCCCCGCTCTTTTCTCACTTTCCAGAAGAACCTGCCGGCATACTCCACAAGGAGAGGCGGTGACGGCTATGGAACGGATGGTCGATTCCGGGTAGTTTGCGTGTGCGTAAAAGACGACAGCTCTTTCTGCGCAGATCCCCGCCGGAAAAGAGGCATTTTCCTGGTTGTTTCCCGTCAGGATGCGGCCGTTCTTCAGGCGGATGGCAGCGCCGACCCTGAACTTTGAATAAGGTGCATAGGCATTGCCGGCTGCTTGAATAGCCTTTTCCATAAGTTCGGCATCTGCCGGGTTCAGGCGGTCCCTGGTTGTGACGTTGTATTCGATGGTAAAGGTACTCCGGTTCATAGGGTAAGAAGGTTTACGGAAAGCAAATATAAGAATTTATACTACATTTGCATCATGTTGAATCCGTGTCTATACAAGGCATTTTGCTTGGTTGTCTGTGTTCTTCAGGTACATGTGTCTTCTGCTGTCCCCATTTTGTCCTCCGGTGCGGATATTCATCTTACACGTAAACAGTATATTGAAAAGTATAAAGATATTGCGGTCAGACAGATGCACCGTTACGGGATCCCTGCCAGCATCATACTGGCGCAGGGATGCCTGGAATCCGGGAACGGGAACAGCCGCCTTGCCAGGGAAGCGAATAACCATTTTGGCATAAAATGTCATGATTGGGAGGGAGACCGCATATTCCACGATGACGACCAGTCAGGGGAATGTTTTCGGAAATATGCCAGCGCAGAGGATTCCTATTATGATCATTCCGAATTTCTTAGCACGCGTCCGCGGTATTCGGACCTATTTCTGTTGGACAGGACGGATTATGTAGGGTGGGCGCACGGATTGAAAAAAGCGGGATACGCAACCAACCCCAGATATGCCCAATTGCTTATCAATCTGATAGAAAATCATAATTTACACCAATATGACACCTTCCTCCCGGAAGATACAACTGATCAGTGGCAGAGACCGGCACCGGCACGGTACGGGAAATATACCGGGGATCTTCCTTTGGAAGACGTGTTTTCAATATCTGTGGAAAGAAGGGTACGGCAGACAAACGGTAAACGTTATGTAATAGCTCAGCCCGGTG
This sequence comes from Bacteroidetes bacterium ADurb.Bin037, assembly GCA_002071175.1. Classification (GTDB taxonomy): domain Bacteria; phylum Bacteroidota; class Bacteroidia; order Bacteroidales; family UBA932; genus DMER64. Next base: position 14,484 of record MWER01000013.1, on the reverse strand, counting down.
ATACGTATCGCTCCCTGGCAGCCGAGTACGGTCTGTTTAAAGGTGAACTGATCCGGTACAACGATACCCGCCGGGATGATGCTCTTGCCGTTGGAGAGAAGGTGTATCTGGAGCGAAAAGCAAAAAAGGGTCCCAAAGGAGTGTCCACATGGACGACGGTGGCCGGTGAAACGTTGCACTATGTGTCACAACGTTTTGGGATACGTCTGGAATCGTTGCGTAGACTGAATCCCGGCATTGAAGATCGTCCGGCGCCGGGGACCGTGTTGGACTTGCGATAAATAATTGACGGTATGAGAAAGAGATCCGGTCTTGTCGTTGTCTTGTCTTTCTTGGTTATACTCTCCGGCCTGTTGGCGGGAGGATGGCTCTTTTTAGTATTTCGTCACAAGAACATTGTCACCCCGGAGGGACAAACAGCCTATTTACTGATCCCTCACGGAGCTGATTTTGAGCAAGTCATGGATAGTCTGACGGTAAACGGTTTTTTAAAATTCGAAGACACATTCCGGTGGGCGGCCCGTTACGAGAACCTTCCTTCCCATGTACATCCGGGACGTTATGGACTTGATCCGAACATGAACAACCAGACTTTGGCAAGAAAGCTGGCCATGGGTTGGCAGGATCCGCTAAATATAACTTTATCCGGGACCATCAGGACTTTTGAAAGACTGGCTTCGGTCCTGACCAGGAACATCGAGCTGGATTCTTCCGCTGTGATGGAATACCTGAAGAACGACAGCCTGATCGCTAAGTTCGGTTTTGACAGCGTTAGTCTCAGGGGCATGTTCATCCCCAATACCTATCAGGTGTATTGGACCGTATCGGCAGAGCAGCTCATGGAAAGGATGTACAGGGAGTATAAGCATTTTTGGAATGAAGAGCGCCGGGGAAAGGCACAGGACATAGGACTGACCCCGTTTCAGGTCAGTACTTTGGCTTCGATCGTCTACGAAGAAACAAAAATGACGGACGAAATGCCTGCCGTGGCCGGTGTTTACATGAACCGGTTAAGGATCAATATGCCTTTGCAGGCAGATCCGACGCTTATCTTCGCTGCCCGGGATTATTCCATACGCAGGGTCCTGAAAAAGCATACGCGCATTGATTCCCCTTATAATACATATCGCTACCGGGGCCTGCCCCCGGGACCTATCAGCATACCTTCCATTGAAGCGATAGATGCCGTACTGGACTATGATCGTCACCATTATCTTTATTTTTGTGCAAAAGAGGATTTTAGCGGGTACCATAACTTTGCCGCAACCTTGTCCGGTCACATGAAAAATGCAAGAAGGTTTCAAAAAGCATTGACTCAAAAAATGAAAGAGGAGGGACAGGCCCCATGAACAAACCGACACTTTATCTGATACCTTCCCCGTTGGGCAATACGCCTCCGTCTGCCGTGCTGCCTTCGGATCATATAAAAATAGTGGGGACGTTGCAGGATTTTGTAGTAGAGGAGTTCAGGACTGCCCGGCGGTATCTTTCGGCCCTGGGGCTGAAAGTGGGATCGTTGAAGTTCGAGTTGCTCAACGAACATACTTCCCCGCAGGAGGTGGACGGCTTGCTGGCACCGTTGCGTGCGGGGCGTTCCGTGGGGATGATATCGGGGGCGGGTCTTCCTGCCGTTGCCGACCCCGGTGCGGAGCTTGTCGCCCTTGCCCACAGGAACGGATTCGAGGTGGTACCCCTTGTAGGACCTTCTTCTTTGATGCTTGCGCTGATGGCTTCGGGTCTCAACGGTCAGAAATTTGCTTTTCAGGGGTATTTGCCGGTAAAACCGGTGTTGAGGGATAAAAAGATCCGGGAATTGGAAAAGTTGTCCGCAAAGGAACATCAGACCCAGTTGTTTATAGAAACCCCTTACAGGAATGAAGCGTTGTTTAGGGCGTTACTCAATTGCTGTTTGCCGGGTACACGTCTGACGGTTGCAGTCAACCTCACGATGCCCGATGCATTGATCCGTACGCGAACTATCGGTGAGTGGAAGAAATTCAAACCCGGTTTTGATGAATCGTATAAAAAGAAGCCGTGTGTTTTTTTAATATTGGCTTAATACATTATGGCTGTTATCGTATTGAAGGATTTAATATTTTATTCACACCACGGGTGTTTTGACGAAGAGCGTCTTATCGGGACGCGTTTCAGTGTAGATGTGGAAATGGAAACGGATAACTGTCCGGCTGTGCTGACCGACTGTCTTGAAGATACCGTGGATTACTCCCGTATCTACTCCCTGGTGGCTGCGGAAATGGTCATTCCCAGCAGGTTGTTGGAAAATGTGGCGGGAAGGATACTCCGGTCTCTTTTAACTGCATTTCCCGGGACCGATTGTCGTGTGACGGTATCCAAACTGGCGCCTTCCATCGGCGGTGAAGCCGGAAGGGCGTCGGTTACGGTAACAAAGAAGGATCTGGGAGATGAATGACAAAAAAACATGTGCCGTCATCACCCTGGGTTGTAAGCTCAACTATGCCGAAAGTGCAACGATCGCCCGGGATCTGTTGCTGAAGGGATACGAGAGGATCGGTCCCGCACGTGCTGCAGATCTGTATGTGATCAATACTTGTTCCGTTACCGAACATGCAGACAAGAAAAGCCGTCAGGCGATACGCAAAGTGCTGCGAACCAATCCCGATGCCTATGTTATTGTTACGGGATGTTCGGTCCAGCTCAGACCGGAAGATCTGTGGAATATACCCGGAGTAGGGGCACTGCTTGGCACGGGGTTCAGGGACCGTGTCGTACACGTTTCGGAGTCTAAGGTGCCCGGAACTTTGTTACTGGAACCTTGTGGGGACAGGGATGGTTTTTTCCAGGCTTATTCTGCCGGGGAGGACGATGGCGAAAGGACGCGTTCTTTCCTTAAGGTGCAGGATGGCTGTGACTATTGCTGCGCCTATTGTACCGTTCCCCTGGCAAGGGGAAGGAGCCGGAACATTCCCATAGCCGCAGTCGTTCGGCAGGCAGCGGAGATAGCGTCAAAAGGCGTTAGGGAAATTGTGCTGACCGGTGTCAATACGGGAGATTTTGGAAAAACGACGGGAGAGTCGTTTGCCGATCTTCTGAGGGCTCTTGCAGAAGTTCCCGGGATTGACCGTTACAGGATATCCTCCATAGAACCGAACTTGCTGACCGGGGAGATCATAGAGATGACAGCTGCCGGGAAACGTTTCCTCCCTCATTTTCACATTCCCCTTCAGAGCGGGAGTGACCGTGTGCTCAAAAAAATGGGCCGAAGGTACGACACGGCTTTATTCGTCCAAAAGGTAAGGCATATCCGTACCCTGATGCCGTATGCCTTTATAGGGGTAGATGTGATAGCAGGCTTTCCCGGAGAGACGGAGGCTGATTTTACCGATACGTATAACCTGTTGGAAGAGCTCAGGCCTTCTTTTCTGCATGTGTTCCCGTTTTCCCTCCGGCCCGGGACACGGGCTGCCGCGTTCCCCGTCACGGAACGGGTACGGGACAGTGTCATAACAAGAAGAACGCAACTGCTTGGCCGGTTGTCGGACAGGCTGCATAATGAGTTTATCCTGGCTAACAAAGGAAGAAGAGAAGAAGTATTGTTCGAAGGAAAGACCGGTAAAGGGAAGATGCACGGATACACACGTAATTACATCCGGGTGGAAAGGCCGTACGATCCTTCCCTGATCAACACCATAGTAGAAATTATACTTGATTGAAATGTACTGGGACCTTTTTAAAGTTTTTTTCAGGATAGGCGCCTTCACAATAGGCGGCGGTCTGGCTATGATCCCAATAATAGAACGGGAAGTAGTGGACCGTAAAAAATGGATTACCAAGGAAGATTTTACCGATATGCTGGCCGTGACACAGACGCTTCCCGGCGTTATAGCTGTCAATATGGCCGTTGCGGTGGGTTACCGGATCAAAGGGTTTCGGGGATCGCTGATTTCTGTCCTGGGTGCCGTCGTAGCCCCTTTTTTTTCCATTTTGATCCTGGCCGTCTTTTTCAGGAATTTCAGGGAACATCCTGCGGTGGAAAAGATATTTATGGGCATGCGCCCGGTAGTCGTATCCCTGATTGCCGTTCCGGTGATCACTACCATGCGTTCGATAGGGCTCACCTTATCGTCGGGGTTGATCGCTGCCGCCGCCGCTCTGTTGATATGGCTCTTTGGCATATCGCCCGTATGGGTCATCATGGCAGCCGGCTTGGGAGGGTATATCTGGTACAGGGTTGACAAACATCAAAAAGGGAGGCCTGGGAGATGATCTATCTGCAATTGTTCTATACGTTTCTGAAGATCGGCTTTTTCTGTTTCGGGGGAGGCTATGCCATGTTGTCACTCATTCAGGATGAAGTGATCAACCATCACGGATGGCTTACGATGACGGAGTTTTCCGATATCCTGGCCGTCTCCCAGATGACACCCGGTCCCATCGCCATCAATACGGCTACTTACGTGGGTTATACTTCGGCAGGCGGGAGCGTCCTGGGTTCGGTCATGGCAACTTTAGCGCTGATCCTGCCGTCTGTGACGATGATGAGCATTGTCAGCCGGTTTTTCATAAAATACAGTCATAACGAGATCGTGCAGGGTATATTTAAAGGAATCCGCCCGGTAGTCGTAGGCCTTATAGCATCTGCCGCACTTGTTATGGCAACACCCGAAAACTTTACGGATTACAGGAGTTATCTGCTTTTCTCCGCAGGATTTCTGGCTGCATACTTCTACAAGGTACATCCCATTCTGCTGATGGTACTGGGAGGAGTCGCCGGATATTTAATGTACTGAGAGCAGGGTTTATCGTTCCCTCGTTTTTTTTTCAGTAAATTTGCAATTTTAGGATTATTCCTATGCTATTCAAGCTCAAGGCACCATATGAGCCTACGGGTGACCAACCGCAGGCTATCGAACAGTTGACGGCACTTTTTAGGGAAGGTACGGCCGCTGCCGTATTGCTGGGAGTGACCGGATCCGGGAAAACGTTTACGATGGCCAACGTGATAGAAAAATTGCAGCGTCCGACCCTGGTCATAAGCCATAACAAAACCCTTGCCGCCCAGCTCTATGCCGAGTTCAAAAGCTTTTTTCCGGACAATGCGGTGGAATATTTCGTGTCGTATTACGATTATTATCAACCGGAAGCGTATCTGCCCGTCACTGACGTGTACATAGAAAAGGACTTGAGCATCAACGATGAAATAGAGAAATTGCGTTTGAGCACTACTTCATCATTGTTGAGTGGCAGACGTGACGTACTGGTGGTCTCTAGTGTCTCGTGCCTTTACGGAATAGGAAATCCCGAAGATTTCCATTCCAATACGATTACCCTTAAAACGGGAGAGGTCCATGATTTCAACCAATTGCTGTACCGCTTGGTAGATGCGCTGTATTCGAGGAACGAAAATGAGTTCAAAAGAGGTACATTCCGGGTGAGGGGAGATGTGGTGGATGTCTTTCTTGCCTATGATGACATAGCCTGCCGCATCGCTTTTTGGGGAGATCGGATAGATTCCATTGAACGGGTTGATCCGGTGACCGGAGCAAGGATGGAAAAGATCGAAGGCATAACCATCTATCCGGCCAGTGCATTTGTAACTACCCAGGAAAGAAAAGAACAAGCCGTCAGGAATATACAGGATGACCTTGTAGAGAGGGTATCTTACCTTAAGGATATTGGCAAGCATCTGGAAGCAAGACGGTTGTCGGAGCGTGTGGAATTTGATGTGGAAATGATCCGTGAATTGGGGTATTGCTCCGGAATCGAAAATTATTCGCGGTATTTTGACGGGCGTCCCCCGGGTACGAGACCTTTTTGCCTGTTGGATTATTTTCCGGATGATTTCCTGACTATTATAGACGAAAGTCATGCGACCCTTCCGCAAATAAGGGCTATGTACGGGGGTGACCGCTCCCGTAAGGAAGTGCTCATTGAATACGGCTTCCGGCTTCCGGCAGCAGCGGACAACCGTCCTTTGACCTTTGAAGAATTTGACCGTATTGTAGGGCAACGTATGTATGTTTCCGCCACTCCGGCCGATTATGAACTGGAAAGATCGGAAGGTCTCATTGTAGAACAGGTGGTCAGGCCTACGGGACTGCTCGATCCGCCCGTTGAAGTTCGCAAAACGGAAGGGCAGATAGACGATCTGATAGAAGAGATCCGGTCTTGTGCCTCAAAAGACCAGCGTGTGCTGGTAACCACCCTTACAAAAAGAATGGCGGAAGAGTTGCATAAATTCCTTCAAAGAATAAGGATCCGTTCCACTTACATACATTCGGACGTGGAGACCCTGGAAAGGATAAGGATACTTGAAGAATTCCAGAAAGGATATTACGATGTGCTGATAGGGGTTAATTTGCTGCGTGAGGGACTGGACCTGCCGCAGGTTTCCCTGGTTGCGATATTGGATGCCGATAAGGAAGGCTTTTTGCGTTCGGAAAGAGCATTGACACAAACGGCAGGAAGGGCTGCCCGGAATGTGGAGGGACGGGTGATCATGTATGCGGACAAAATAACCGACTCCATGGCGCGTACCATACGTGAGACGGAAAGACGCCGTGATAAACAAATGCAATATAACAAGGAGCACGGGATCACACCTACCCAGATCGCCATGAATGTCCGCAATACCCTGGGCCAGGAGATGGCTTACGGCCTGATGGAGGATACGGCTTTCATGGTGGCGGAAGATCCTGTAACACGATCCATGACACCCCAACAGCTGGAAAAAGCCATCGCCACTGCCAGGCAAAGGATGGAGGATGCGGCCAGGAAACTGGACTTCATTACTGCGGCAAAATTCAGGGATGAGATGTATATCTTGGAAAAACTACAAAAATGAACGGGGACGTTGTCAATAAAGCGAGGGAATTCGCTGTACAGAGACTCGAAGGTCTTACACGCGGTAATGGACAACCGTTCATGCATCATGTCGATGCCGTTGCCGCTATTGTTGACAGGGAGATCGGATTGCCCCGGGAAGCCGTCGTTACCGTATACCTGCATGAGGCAAGCCGTAAGGACCACGGCTTGCTTGAAGAGATCAACCGTTCCTTTGGCCGTGAGATCGGCCTCATGGTGTACGGATTGAACAGGATTGCGACAATCAATCCGAGAGATACACGTTTACAAGCTGAAAATTACAGAAAGCTGATCATATCCTATTCGACCGATCCGCGTGTGACCCTTATTAAACTGGCTGACAGACTCGAAATTATGAGGTCGCTTACCGATTGTTTTCCAAAGAGTGAACAGATCAGGAAGGCTACCGAGACCATGATGCTATATGCCCCGTTGGCCCATCAGCTTGGTTTGTACAGGATCAAAAGCGAACTGGAAGACCTTTCTTTCAGGATCCTCCAACCGGAAGACTACCGTTTGATAACCAATAGCCTGAGAGCCGGCGAAATAGAACGGGAAGCCCAAATTGCCCGGTTTGTCAGGCCGTTGGAAAAAGAACTCAGGAAGGCAGGCGTCAAGTATGAATTAAAGAGCCGTACGAAAGCCATTTATTCCATTTGGCGAAAAATGCAGGCCCAACAAGTGGGCGTGGAAGAAGTGTACGATATCCTTGCCATCCGGTTTATCGTAGATACGGTCCCTGAAAAGGAAAAGGAAGTCTGCTGGCAGGTATATTCGATCGTAACCCAGATATATGAGCCGATCCCTGAAAGGATGCGTGACTGGATCACGTTACCGAAGGCAAGCGGATACGAATCGCTGCATATTACGGTACGTACCCCTGAAGGATTGATGGTAGAGGTACAGATTCGAAGCCGCAGAATGGACGTTACGGCCGAATACGGTGTGGCGGCGCACTGGACATACAAGGGCATGCCCAATGAACAGATGTTGCAGGATTGGCTGGCCCATGTCAGGAAGCGGCTGGAAGATCCCGGCGGGAGTTTTACATCTGCAACCGAAGCGGATTCGTTCAAACCCAACGAGGTATATGTCTTTACCCCGGCAGGTGATCTGAGGCGTTTGCCTGCGGGAGCTTCCGTCCTGGATTTTGCTTTTGATATCCATACCAACGTCGGGGTCAGATGTACCGGGGCAAAGGTGAACGGAAAAATGTCCCAGGTCCGGGATATACTCCAAACGGGCGATGTAGTGGAGATCCTGACATCAAAGAACCAGAAGCCGTCTAAAGACTGGCTTGGATTTGTCGTATCCGGAAAGGCCAAGAACAAGATCCGCCAGAAATTGCGTGAAGAAGCCGGCGTCCAGGATGCCCTTGGCAGGGAAATTCTGGAACGCAGGATGAAGAACTGGAAAATAGAGCTGATGCAGGAAGATATGACGCAATTGCTTAAAAAGTTTAAAATAAAGCAGATAAGTGACTTTTATGCTGCCATTGCCAGGGAAGATATAGCGTTACAGGATATCAAATCTTTCCTGATCCGGGAAAAGGAGGGAAGGGCCGTCAAAACGGCTGCGGAACCGGCTGCGGCCGAACTTTCGCAGGAGGAATCTGCATACAGGGAAGGAGATTACCTGGTTATTGACGATATGTTCGGAAGGATCGGCTACAGGCTGGCAAAGTGTTGCAATCCGGTGATCGGGGACGATGTTTTTGGATTTGTTTCGGTTAAGGAAGGAATAAAGATACACAGGATGAGCTGTCCGAACGCGGAACGTTTAATGACGCAATATCCATACAGGATACAGAAGGTCAGATGGCGCAATGCGGTCGCTCTGGCTGTTTTTCAGACTACGATCCGCTTTACCGCTTACGAAGAAATCGGACTGGCGCAGGAAGTCAGTGATGTGATCCGGAACCTTTCGCTCAATTTGCGCAGCTTTACCTTTTCCGGCCAGAACGGCAAGATCACAGGCAGGTTGCAGGTGGCGGTAAACTCCAACAAACAGGTGGACCTGCTCCTTTTCCAACTCAGGAAAATCAGGGGAGTCATTAAAGCAGTAAGAGAATGAAATGATGACGGAAAACAAGATCGTTATTAAGGGTGCACGGGTTCATAACCTGAAGAACATATCCGTAGATATTCCACGTGACACGTTCATAGTGATTACGGGAGTGTCGGGTTCGGGAAAGTCTTCCCTTGCCTTCGATACCCTTTTTGCCGAAGGACAGAGGCGTTATGTGGAAAGTCTTTCCGCTTATGCGAGACAATTCCTTGGAAGGATCAAAAAGCCGGATGTTGACTCCATTGAGGGAATACCTCCTGCCATTGCCATAGAACAGAAGGTCAATACACGCAATCCGCGTTCCACCCTGGGCACTTCCACGGAGATATACGATTACCTGAGATTGTTGTACGCCCGTGTAGGCAAAACGTATTCACCGGTATCGGGCAAGGAAGTCACTTGTCACAGCCAGGACGATGTGATGCAATTCATATTGTCATTGCCAAAGGAAGGATATGCCCTGATCCTGGCTCCCTTCGGATGGGAAGATTCTCAACGCAGGGTGGAGAATCTGTTGCAGCTCCAGCAGGACGGATATGTCCGTTTTCATGACGGGCGGGACATCGTAAGGATTGAGGAGTTGCTTAGCAATATGGAAACTTATGCTTCCTGCGACATGTTTCTTCTGGCCGGAAGGGTAAGTCCACAGGACGATCCCGACAACAGGGCGCGGATCCTGGAGTCGGTCCGGTCCGCATTTTCTATCGGGGACGGTTCCCTGATGGTCCTTACAGGAAATCAAAAGGTTCCGTTTTCGACACGTTTTGAAGCAGACGGCATGACTTTCATGGAACCTACGGAATACCTGTTCAGCTTTAACAGTCCTCTGGGAGCCTGTCCCGTTTGCGGCGGATACGGACAGATCACGGGTATAGATGAGTCCCTGGTCATCCCCGACAGGGAACTTTCCGTTTACCAGGATGCCGTTGCCTGCTGGAGAGGTGAAGTGATGAGCTCTTTCAAGAATGAGGTCATAAAGAACGCTGCCCGGGTGGGTTTCCCGATTCACAAGCCGTACAGGGAACTGTCGGCACGGGAGAAGGAGTGGCTATGGAACGGGGATGGCCGTGTGACCGGCATTCACCGTTTCTTCAAACACCTGGAATCAGCCAGGTATAAGATCCAGTACAGGATCCTGATCAGCCGTTTTACGGGGAAAACCTTATGTCCCGAATGCGGGGGGACCAGGTTGAGGAAAGAGGCTTCTTATGTAAGGATCCACGGCAAACGTATAGATCAGTTGCTTGAAATGAACGTTGAAGATCTGGAATCGTTCCTCAAAAGTATTCCGTGGAACCGGAAGGAACTTCAGATTGCAGGGAGGACCCTGCAAGAGATCGGTTCCCGCCTTCATTTTCTAAACCAGGTGGGATTGGGGTATCTGACCCTTAACAGACGGTCTTCCACGTTGAGCGGAGGGGAAAGCCAGCGGGTGAACCTGGTAAGTTCCCTGGGAAGCTCCCTGGTAGGGAGTCTCTATATCCTGGATGAGCCAAGCATAGGGTTGCATCCCCAGGATACCCAGAAACTCCTGGCTTCGCTCAGGGATCTGAAGGAATTGGGCAATACGGTTCTGGTGGTGGAACACGACGAGGAGATCATGAGGGCAGCCGACCAAATCATAGATATCGGACCTCTTGCCGGAAAAGACGGAGGCAGGCTTATTTACCAGGGGCCGCCGGTCAAACTGGGCCAACCGTGCGATCCGGGTGAAAGCCGTACGTTGCGGTTCCTGACAAACCCGCATGTAATTCCTGTTCCGGGGAAACGTCTGAGGTGGAACTCTTATATCGGGGTTGAAGGTGCTGCCCACAACAACCTGAAAGACATTGACGTGAAATTTCCCCTACAGGTCTTTACGGCAGTCACGGGTGTCAGCGGTTCGGGAAAGTCTTCCCTGGTAAGGGATATTCTTTATTATGCCCTGGGGAGGCAATACGGCCAGGGAAGGATTCCATCACCCGGCAAGTTCCGCAAGCTGAGCGGCGATCTCTACCGTATAGGCGGTGTGGAGCTTGTAGATCAAAATCCCATTGGCAAATCATCCCGTTCAAATCCGGTTACCTATATCAAAGCTTATGATGATATACGGAAACTCTATTCGGAGCAGCCCTATGCCCGTATGAACGGATACGGGCATTCCCACTTTTCTTTCAATATTGAGGGAGGTCGCTGCCCTGAATGTCAGGGAGAAGGAGTGGTCAAGGTTGAAATGCAGTTCATGGCGGATGTTGTGCTTACCTGTGAATCTTGTGGAGGAAAACGTTTTCAGCCGGATATTCTTGAAGTCAGGTACAAGGACAGGAATATTTATGACATCCTCGAAATGACGGTTGAAGAGGCGATCGATTTCTTTTCATCCCAGAATGATCCCGCAGCCCTTCGCATAGCTGAAAGGCTCAGACCCCTGGATGAAGTGGGGTTGTCCTATATTAAGCTTGGTCAAAGCAGCAGCAGTTTGAGCGGAGGAGAAAGCCAGCGGGTAAAACTTGCCTACTTCCTGTCCAGGGAGAATACCGCCGACAGCCGTCTTTTCATTTTTGATGAACCGACTACGGGACTTCACGTATATGATATCGCCAAGTTGCTGAGATCGTTCGCTGCATTGATCTCCAAAGGTCATACTGTACTGGTGGTAGAGCACAATATGGATGTGGTAAAATGTGCCGATTGGGTCATTGATATGGGACCCGGTGCCGGGGAAAAAGGCGGTACCTGTTGTTTTTGCGGTACACCGGAAGACCTTGCCGGAAGGGATGACCTTCCCACCGGCAGGGCGATGCGTGCCAAATTATTAGGATAAAAAGCTTTCAGGTCGGTAGAAGTTTTTTATTTTTGTCATATGTTCAGGCAAATTTTCTTAACGGCAGTTTTGGCTGCATCATTGGGTGCAGTCTCCGGTCACCGGCTCACTGCGCAATCTACGACAGCGGCCATACCTTTTTCTTGTATTTCCCCTCAGATCGGTACGGATATTGGCGGCGCGGTTCCCATACCTTTCAGTGCTGTGGGAGGTCATTTCAATGCCTACCCCAAACTGAACGCCACCTTGGGGGCCCGTTTTTTCCTTAATATACATGATCGCTGGAATGTAGGGGTCAACCTAAATTATAAGACTATAGCCATGGATGCCGATGCGCGGGTCACAAACCAGAAGTTCAAGGGAGAAAACATGGTCCAGTATTTTACCGGCACGTCGGAAATGTCCATGAGTTTTACTTTGCTGGAATTGCCGGTTTACATAGAGTTTTTGGTGGGATCGAGAAGACAGCACGGGATCCAGTTGGGCGTCTTTGGGTCGTATGTATTCAAATCCAGTTTCATTGTCCGTGCGACCAAAGGTTTTATAGGATCTGAGCCGGACCGTGTGGATTCTGATCTGACCAGTCCCCAGGTCATGGATTTTTCCTCTTTGCTGGACAGGTGGGATGCAGGATTGCTGGCCGGATACGAAGCAAGAATCTTTCCCCGTGTCAAGATGGGACTTCACCTGATGTTCGGGTTCAAGGATATCTTTAAGCCGGGAAGTGACTTTTTTGATTACAAGATGAAACAGATGAGGGGGAGTGTAACGGTTTCTTATGACCTGGTCCGTTTTTTTCAGCGCTGAGTCAGGTCCCACAATGTAAAGAACAACCACCTTGTCCTTTTGGTCAGAACGGGAATATTGATTATTTCCGGAGTGTCTTCCGGTTTGTACGTGTAATCGTTCACACCCGAAGTGATCAGCAGGGAAGGGACCTGCATCTGATGCAGAATTGATTGTTCGGTCATCGAAAAATAGATGTCGGCAAAAGCGGGGCTGTTATAGAAAGAATAGTCCAGATCCAGACCGGTGTTATAAAATGAATTGTTGTTATTCATGGACTGTACGATGTGGGCAGGTACTTCCTCTGCCCCAAGGATCAGCACGTAATTGCTCTGCTCACCGGGAGGTTCGAGGCTTGTTCCCAATTGATCCAGGTTTATATTGAGTACGATCCGGGAGGCGGGTATCCCCAATGATAGAGCAAAGATTCGGGCTCCTGTCATGGAAAATTCCTTGGCATCGTAAGCAACGAATATCAGATTCCTGGAAATGCCCGTGCCTTCCCGTTTTAACATCCCGAATATCCTGGCCAGGTCAAGTAATGATGCTATACCGGATGCATTGCTGTCGGCACCCGGATACAGGATGCCGTTGATGACTCCCAGGTGATCGTAATGGGCAGATATGATAATATATTCGTCACTTGGAACATCTGCCGGTATCCACCCGATGACATTCCTGCCTCTCTGGCCTGTAGGGCATACAAATCCCTGAATATAAGATTCGTTGTAGCGTTTGGGATTTCCTGTTCCCAAATAATCCAGTCCGTATTGATCAAACAGGGAAACGATATATCTTGTGGCTTCCGATCCACCCGCGGAACCGGTTTCCCTTCCCTGCAGAAGACTGTCGGAAAGGTAACGTATATGGCGATCCAGCTCCTGTCCTGTTATGAGTTTGGCGTACTCTTCAGGTCTGACTACTACCTGAGCCGTCAGGGGTGCGTTAAAGCACAACAGGACCATGACAATATGGATGGGATAGAGAATACGCCCCGGCATATTTTTATCTTTTACATTGCAAAGAAACGAATTTTTGACACTATCCAAAACTTGGTATAAATGACCGTTGGGTTTTGGACAGTGTCCCATAAAAAAAGTGAAATCAAATAATGTAATATAAACTAAAAAGGCTGGGGGTAACATTCCTCCAGCCTTTTATGGTGTATCAGTCTTTGTGTGCATTTAATCCTTGATACAACGGACAGAACACCCATAATCACGGGAGTCGGCAGCAACTTGTTTACGCCGCAAATTAGCAGACACGTCGTTTATGTCTATATAAAAGACCACGAACATGGAGGACTCCTCCGTAGAAGTCCACCAATAAGTTAAATTTCCAATTCCGGAGAAGGGGCCTGTACCGGTTTCGCGTATACCCCCCGGAAGGGCTGTAAACCCGCTTGAGTTGGTGGCTCCGGTGTTGGGGGCTGCCCAGTGGGTTGTTCCGGTTTCTCTCATTTTGTGGCTGGATTCAATTCCCAGATGCGTTCTCAAATCTTTCCACTCTGCATCACTGGGTAAATGCCACCCATCCGGACAAATGCCTTGTACGCCGCTGGGATTACTGTTGCTGCTTGCAGCCCCATTCATAGCTGCCGGCCAGTTATACAACACCCCATAGGTATAATAATTGGCTGTGATTTTAGCCTCTGCCACATTTGTGCGCTGAAAACTGTAAACGTAATAACGAGGATCTGTGTCTGATCCTGAGTCGGAAGGATATACTGCCGGCAGATACGCCAGGTTTCTTTTCATCCAGACCTGACTGCCAATCGTGACATATGGATATAACTGATGGTCACGGCTATCCTCAAAGACATCGTACCATTCCGAATCTGCTGTGTCCAGTGTTACCACATATTTCTTGGTACCCTGAAAACCCTTAAAAAATGATCCTCCTTCTGTTGTTGTCGGTGGTGCTTTGGTGATTTCTTTCCAGGTCCCATCATTAAAATTCAAGGCAATCCGCAAGTCTTCACTGTG
>MWER01000012.1 GCA_002071175.1 Bacteroidetes bacterium ADurb.Bin037 | reverse complement strand
TGTGGTGCCACCGGGAATCGAACCAGGGACACAAGGATTTTCAGTCCTTTGCTCTACCAACTGAGCTATGGCACCGTTCTTGAAAGGGGTCACAAAGGTAATTATTTATTTTTTGGGCACAAAATTTTTTATCGCATTAAACTATTTGGAATAAAGCCCATCAAATGGTTACATTTATTGATTTTTTACCAACTCAGACTTTTGAAACAATATGAAAAGGAAGAACATCATCATTTTGGGTTCTGTGGCAATCGCAGCCATCGTGTTAATTATCATTTTTACAGCAAATAAAAAGGATGGCTATACACCCCAGGTCGTCAAGGCACAGCAAGGTCTTTTTGAGATCATTGTCACGACAACGGGAGAACTGGAGGCTGAAAGTAATATAAAAATAGAAGGCCCCACCGGTATGCGTGCACGGAACGTCCGGATAGGTGAGGTAAAGATCCAGGATCTGATTGCGGAAGGAACGGTTGTCCAAAAAGGAGATTATGTGGCCACGTTGGACAGAACGTCTGCCGACAATTCCCTGAAAGACCTGGAAGACGAATACGAAGCGCTTCAGGCCAAATACGAAAGGACACTTCTGGACACTTCGCTGACCCTTAAAGCCCTCCGCGATGATATAGAGAACCAGCGTTTTACTATAGAAGAAGCTAAAATCGCAGTGGAACAGTCAATTTATGAACCGCCGGCAACACAAAGACAATATCAAAACAACCTGGAAAAAGCATTGCGGGCACATGACCAATCGCTCACCAATTACGACCTTAAAATAGAGCAGGCACAAGCCAGTGTAAACGATGTCCTGATAGAATTGAACAGAAAAAAGAGACAGTTGGATGAATTACGGGATGTGCTAAATAATTTTACAATTTATGCCCCAAGTGACGGTATGGTGATCTATTTCAGGGACTGGAGCGGTGAGAAACGCCGTATAGGTTCCTCTATCAGCGGCTGGGATCTTGTAGTGGCCACACTTCCCGATTTAAGCAACATGCTCTCCAAGACATATGTGAACGAAATAGATATTGCCAAGGTCAAACCGGGACAAACGGTTCGCATAGGTGTGGATGCCTTCCCCGAAAAGAGCTACACAGGTGTGGTAAAAGAAGTTTCCAATATCGGGGAACAGCTGCGGAATGCAGATGCCAAGGTTTTTGAAGTGATTATTAAGGTAAATGGCCAGGATGAGATCCTTCGTCCGGCCATGACTACAAGCAACCAAATTATAACGGCTTCCATAGGTTCTGCCGTTTTCGTTCCTTCTGAAGCCATCTTTGAAAGGGATAGCATTACATACGTTTATAAAACGAACGGAATACGCCAGATAATCGTCAAAGGAGAGTCAAATGATAATTTCTCGGTTATTGAACAGGGTCTGGCAGAAGGAGATGAAGTATACCTTTCATTGCCGTTAAACCCATCCCGGTTCAAAGTTCATGGGGAAGAATATATTTCTGTGATAAAGGAACAAATTCTTAAAAAAGCCGAAGAAGAAAAGAAAAAAGCGGAAAAACAGGAACCCGGGCAACAAAGACGTATGATCATACGTGATGGTCAGGGAAGTTTTCAGCTGCCCGAAGGCACCCCAAAGCCGCAGGAAGGTTCCCGCAGGAGAAATCAATCTTCAGGCACCCCGCAGTAAGCATCAATTGTTATGAATATTTTTTTCATCAACCGGTATATTCACGATATCCACATAGCTGTGGAATCCATCGTGCAAAATAAGCTAAAGAGTTTTCTTACGGCTTTGGGTATCGTTTTTGGTGTAGGAGCCGTGATCAGTATGATGGCCATTGGAAACGGAGCTCAGAAGGAGATCCTGGACCAGATTAAGATGGTAGGTGTGAACAATATAGTGATCCTTCCGGCAACGGTTGAGGATATTGACGAAGAATCCTCCGGTACCTCAGGCAGTCAAACTAAAAAATTTTCGCCCGGACTCCAATTATCCGATGCAGAAGCCATCCGGAAAATACTGCCTTCCGTCAAGCATGTATCGCCCGAAGTAAGCATATTTACGTATTTGACCTATAACGGAATACGCCTGCCGGCTAAAGTGCTTGGCGTTACTTCGGAATATTTTCAATTATACAATATAGGGTTGGAGGCAGGAAGTTATTTCAGCCAGGAACAGGAGCTCAATTCTATGGCTGTATGTATCATCGGTCACAATGTGAAGACCCGTTTGTTTCAGCAAAATGAGGCTATCGGACAATTTATAAAATTTGGAGCTAACTGGGTCAAAGTAGTAGGTGTTCTGGAACAGAGCGCCTCAGAGGCCACAAAGCCAATAGAAGAGGAGCAATCATCGGGAACAGCATCTACGGCACGTTCCGGATCGCTGGGAACTATAGGATCGGAAAGCATGGGAATGCAGGGATATGACGACCAGGTGTTCATTCCTATCAGGACCATGTTGCTTCGCCAGGAAAACAGAGCCCTGGCTATCACCAATCCGGCATCTTCCAGTGGAGGCGCAATTGTTATGGGAGGAGGAGGAGGAGGACATCGCAGGATTGTGGTCAGAAGTAGTTCTTCTCCTACTACTTCGGGCAATAGCAATTACCACCAGTTAGATAGGATCACCGTACAGGTACATGAAACCGACCAGCTTACTTCATCCCAGGAAGTGATCACCCGGATGCTCAGACGACGTCATCAAGAAGTTCCCGATTTTGAGGTTACCGTACCTGAATTGCTTCTCAAGCAACAACAGCGCACAAAGGACATTTTCAATATTGTTCTGGGTGCCATTGCCGGAATATCATTGCTGGTGGGAGGTATAGGCATCATGAACATCATGTTTGCCTCTGTCATGGAACGTACCAAGGAAATTGGGATCAGGCTGGCCATAGGAGCCAAGAAAGCAGATGTGATAGCACAGTTTCTCTCGGAAGCTATTCTTATCAGTGTGGCCGGCGGAGCAATAGGTGTAGTGGTTGGTGTGGTACTTTCCATATTGATCAGGTCATTTTTTGATATCACTACGATTGTATCCTTTTCCTCAATCATTATTTCATTTGGCGTATCGGCCGCGGTAGGTGTTATCTTCGGATATTCTCCCGCCAAAAAAGCTGCAGAACGCGATCCCATTGAATCTCTAAGATATGAATAAGTATATGAAGATAAACGTTACACTCCTGGCATTTTCCATGTGTCTTCTGTTTACCGCATCCAGCCTGCTGGCACAGGGGGATGCAGAATCCGCCGATCCAAATTCCCCCCAATACAAGTTGCATTCATACAACCTGACACTCGAAGATGTATTGCACCTTGCCGCAACACAGTCTAATGAAGCCTTACGGGCAAGGAACAGTTTCCAGGTGGGATACTGGGAGTATCGGTCTTATAAAGCCAACTTCCTGCCCACTCTCAGTTTTACATCCCAATTACCCGAATTCTCAAGAAGAATAGTGGATGTTCCCAGCATCGATCCGGTTACAGGAGAAGTCAGGCACGAGTATTCATCGGAGTTCTACAATATTTTCAGTGGCGGGCTTTCCCTCCAGCAGAACCTGCCTACGGGCGGTTCCGTGACAATCAGTTCATCACTTCAGCGTGTTGACCGTTTCAGCGGATCTTTCAACAACCATCTGGGGACCGAGTATCTGTCAACAGCCTTGAACGTCAGGCTCAGGCAATCCATCTTTGGTGTCAATGAAATGAAATGGGACAGAAAGATCGAACCCCTGAAATACGAAGAAGCCAGGCGTAATTACATTAAAAGTATGGAGAACGTCAATCAACGGGCAATCCAGTTTTTCTTCAATATGGCCATTGCCCAGCAACGTCTTGCCATCTCTGAATTTAACCACGCCAATAACGATACGCTGTACAACATCGCTTCGGGAAGATACGAACTGGGCACCATCGGTGAGAACGATCTGCTCCAGTCGGAACTTGCCTACCAGAATGCTCTCAAGAGGCTCAATGACGACAGGCTGAACCTCGAAGATGCAGAAAACCGCCTGCGTTCATACCTTGGATTCAATGAACGTGTACAACTGAATATCGTCATACCGGAAAACGTCCCTAATATAAAGCTGGATGTCGAACAAGTGCTGCAGCTGGCTTTTGAGAATAATCCCGATATAATTACCTATGAACGACGGCTGATAGAAGCACAAAAAAATGTGGCCCAACAAAGGGCCAACAGGGGATTTCAGGCAAACCTGAACGTTGCCTTTGGTTTGAACCAGCAGGCGACCGGACTGTTCGATTCCTATAAAGACCCAAGGGATATGCAAACAGTGAGTATAGGGCTAACGGTGCCCATATTGGACTGGGGAAGGGGCAAAGGCATGGTAAAAATGGCACAGAGCAACGAAGAACTGGTTCGCCGGCAAGTAGAACAGTCCCGGCTTGATTTCCAGCAGGATATCATATTAAACGTACGGCAATTCAATATTCAAGGACAACAGTTCATGATCGCGGCTAAAGCAGACACCATAGCCCAAAAAAGATACGATGTGGCTAAGCAACGCTATCTGATAGATAAGATCACCGTGACGGATATGAACAATGCCCAATTGGACAGGGATGAGGCACGGGTAGGTTACGTTCAGGCACTGTATGATTACTGGCGGTATTATTTTGAACTGCGGTCCATAGCCCAATATGATTTCATTGAGAAAAGACGTCTGGATGCAGATTTTGAGGCCCTTGTAGATTAACTCAGGGCCGGTCTGACAATGGCATCCACACCCTTCCGCTGAACCGTAGGCATTGTTCAGGAGAGCTGCTATTCTGCTGTCATAGGAAAGAAATATAAAAAAATCACCTAAATTTGCACCACAGCAACACTATTCATACTTTTTTTTTATGGCAACAACGGCAGATTTTAAAAACGGATTGTATATTTCTTTCAATGGAAAACCCTGTTCCATCATATGGTTTCAACATGTAAAGCCCGGCAAGGGAGCCGCATTTGTAAAGACCAAACTGCGCAACCTGGAAAACGGAAGGGTGCTGGAAAATACGTTCAGTGCCGGTGAAAGGATAGAGATTATACGCGTTGAAAGACGTCCTTACCAGTTCCTTTACAAAGATGATCTGGGTTACCACTTCATGCATACAGAAACATTTGAACAAATATTCCTGCAAACGGAACTGGTGGAAAATCCGGACCTGATGAAAGAAGGACAACATGTCGAAATGATGTTCCTGGCAGATGAACAAAGGGTTCTGACCTGTGAATTGCCTCCTTTTGTCGAAATGGAGATCACTTATACGGAACCGGCCGTCAAAGGGGATACTGCATCGACCAATGCCCTGAAAGCAGCAACCCTTGAAACAGGGGCAGAGATCATGGTTCCCCTGTTCATCAATCAAGGAGAACGGATAAAGGTGGACACACGAACCCGTGAGTATTCGGAACGGGTAAAATAATACAAGTAATGAACAGATACCTGCAAGTTTTTCTGGCTTTGCTCCTGCTTGCTGCCTGTAACGGTAAAGGAACTAAGCCTACCCCTGACCGTATAACCGCCCTTATGACCGGGGGACAATTCCAGGCGGCAGAAAAGATGATCAGACAATATACTGCCGTAACATCCCTGCCCTGCGAAGAAAAGCTCCGGTGGGACTGGGAGATAGAACGCATGCAAAGGATCTCTTTGGATTTCAATAAGAGTGAAACGGAAGCATTGGATTACATAAGACAATATTTTCCTGATGTAACAGCGGAACAAATGAGTGCATGGGAGGCTTCGGGAGCCTTGGAATGCATGGTTATCGACAATGAAAAACGGTATTTTTCAAGAGCTTTCCGGAATCTGTTCAGGATAGACAGTACATGCAAGGCAAAATTTGAGGAAGTAAACGGCCCGGCAAAAAATGTCAAAGCCCCCCTCCTACAAAAGCACCTTCCTGAAATTGTACGGCTCACCAGGAAAAAAGGAACCCTAAGGGTCGAACCCGTTACTTATACTATTACGTATACGCTGACCGTTCCCGCCAACACCATTCCTGAAGGTGAAACGATCCGTGCCTGGATGCCGTTGCCGCGGACCGATGTGCCCCGTCAAAGCGGATTCCGGCTGCTTTCCGCTTCAGAACCGGATTATATCATATCGCCCGATAACTACGTGCATAAATCCATATACATGGAAAAGACGGCCGTAACAGACCAGGATGCCGTGTTTGAATATACATTCACTTATACTGCACAGGCACAATACCATCATTTTGATCCGTTGAAAGATATTCTTCCCTATAATACAGACAGTCCGGTATACAAGGAGTACATAAAGGAAGTACCGCCCCACATTCTTACCGGGGGACCGGTCGCAGAACTTGCCAAAAAAATTGTGGGCCAGGAAGAAAATCCGTTCCTGCAACTTCAAAAAATCTTTACTTACATAAGCCAGACATATCCCTGGGCCGGGGCACGTGAATATTCAACCATAGAAAGCATTCCTCTGTATGTGCTTGAAAACAATCACGGTGACTGCGGACAGGTCAGCCTGTTGTTCATATCCATGTGTCGGAGCCTGGGCATTCCCGCCAGATGGGAAAGTGGGTGGATGCTGCACCCCGGAGAGATCAATTTGCATGATTGGGCAGAAGCTTATCTTGAAGGCATCGGGTGGATCCCCATAGACCAGTCATTCGGACTTCAGCCGGGAACGGAACGTCTTTTTTATTCCAGGGGGATGGATTCCTATCGTATGGCGGTAAATACCGGCATTGGCGGATCATTTTTCCCGGCCAAGATCTATCCCAGGTCCGAGACCGTTGACTTCCAAAGAGGTGAAGTCGAATGGCGTGGCGGTAACCTGTATTTCAACCGTTGGAATTACAGTCTGAAAGTTCATCCTTCCAACAAATAGACAACCCGTTCCTACCCCTAATGCCTATGAATAAATAAGGGTACACCGCCTGGAATGGTCCCAGATCTCATTGGCAACATGCAAGATCTGCATGGGAGTCACTTCGGCGATCATAGTCAACATTTCCCGGTGAGATATGACTTTCCCGAAAGACAGGATGCTTTTGCCCATGGAAAGACATTGTACTTCGTGGTTGTCTTCCGTAACGGACATCTGCCCGATGAGTTGCTTTTTAGCCCTGTCCAGCTGCAACGTAGTCATTGTTGTAGTTGCATATTCCTTTATGACCTTATCGGTCAACTCCCTGCAACGGAGTAGATTAGGTCCATCAGTCCCGAAATAGATCCCGGCAAAGCCCATATCAATATACGGATAATAAGAAGCTTCCACTGTGTAGACAAGACCGTATTTTTCCCTCAGTATCATATTCAATCGCGCATTGGATGCCGGACCTCCTATGATGTTCATCAACAAGACAAGCGGTACGCGGTTCTTATCGTGAAGTCCGTATGCAGTAGAACCTGTCAGACAATGTGTCTGGTAAGTGCCCCTTTTTTCAGTTTCGTCAAACCTGCAGACAGGCTGGACCAGGGGATACTCCTTTGTCAAAGGTTTCGATCCCGATGTGATGCCTGAAAAGGAATTTTTCCCGTAATATTTTTCCGCCAGTTTTACAGCTCTCTTCGGAGATATGTTGCCCACAATGCTAAGAGCCATATTATCAGGAACAAAACGTTCACTAATATACTGTTTCATTTGAAGAGAAGTAATCTTCCTCAATTCTTCCGGAACTCCTAGTATGGAAGTAGCCACGGGCGTTCCCGAGAACAATCTTTCCTCAAAACGGTCATAGATCAGATCTATAGGCGAATCCTTGTAGGACCGTATCTCATCCAAGATCACTTCCCGTTCCTTTACCACCTCAGACTGCGGAAAAACAGAGTGGAAGATCAAATCCGACATCAGCTCAAGTGCCTTGCCCAGATCTTCATGCAATACCGTTGCATGAAGTACCAGCTCCTCTTTGGTTGTAAAAGCATTTATTTCTCCTCCCAATCGCTCGAGACGGTTATTAATGTGGTAAGACCGGCGTTTGACGGTCCCCTTAAAAAGCATATGTTCGCAAAAATGGGCCAATCCCGCATATCCATCCGGTTCGAATCTGGTCCCGGCAAGGGTGCTTAATGCACAGTAACTCACAGGAGAAGAAATGGTGGAAACGGCACATTTCATTCCGGAGGATAACGTAGTCAGATAGACAGGTCTCATGGTTTTTTCCATTGTCTGGAGAGTCCGCAAAAATAGGGATTATTTCTTATCTTTGCGTTCTATGGAACAATTTGTAGTTTCTGCCCGGAAATACCGTCCTCAGCAATTTAGCGACGTTGTCGATCAGGACAATATCGTTACAACCCTCAAGAATGCCATTAAGAGGAAACAACTTGCACACGCCTATCTGTTCTGCGGTCCCCGGGGAGTCGGCAAAACTACCTGTGCCCGGATATTTGCCAGGATCATCAATTGCCTTCATCCGACCGATACCATGGAAGCCTGCGGAACATGTGAATCATGTGTCTCTTTTGCAGAAGGACGTTCTTATTCCATCCACGAATTGGATGCCGCTTCGAACAATTCGGTAGATGATATCCGGGAGCTGATAGACAAGGTAAGGATCCCTCCCCAGGTCGGAAAGTACAGTGTCTACATCATAGATGAGGTCCATATGTTGTCGCAGTCGGCTTTCAACGCTTTTCTTAAAACCCTGGAAGAACCCCCTTCCTATGCTCTTTTCATACTCGCAACGACAGAAAAGCATAAAGTACTTCCCACGATTCTGTCCAGATGTCAGGTATTTGATTTCAACAGGATATCAATCAGGGCCATGACCCGGTACCTGGCACAAGTCGCACAGAAGGAAGAAGTTACTATAGGACAGGAATCATTGCAGGTGATAGCACAGAAGGCAGACGGTGCCATGAGGGATGCACTCACCCTGCTGGATCAATGTATTGCCGTCAGCGGTAAAGAGGTTACCTACCAACAGGTAATATCCAACCTCAATGTGCTGGACAGGGAATACTATTTCAGGCTTACTGCCATGGCCCTGGAAGGTCGTTATGAGAACATGCTGGTGCTTTTTGACGAAATTCTTACCAGAGGTTTCAATGCATTGCACTTTATCGGCGGACTTAGCTCTCATTTTCGCGACCTGCTCGTTTGCAAACAACCTAAAAGCCTGCCTTTGCTGGAATATGGTGAAGAGACCGCCCGCAAGTACAGTGAGCAGTCACAGGCGTGTTCCCTCCCGTTCCTGTTTAAAGCCTTGAGCATTTGTACACAGGCCGAAGCTGGCTATAAACAGAGCAACCTCCCCAGACTTCATGTTGAAATGGCACTAATTAGGCTCAGCCAGGTTGAAAATCTGAGCGGTGTTAAGGAAGAACGTAAAGAAGATACAGAAATACCTGCCCGCCCCGCCGACAAGGAAGTTGTCCGCCCGTTGACACAGGAAAATGTCACCTTGCCTGCACCAAAAAATGAAACGGAACAGACAGCTACGACGGTATCTATCAGAGACCTGATGCAAAAAAACAGGAAAGCAAAGGAAAAGGATATGGAGCAGGTATCCCTGTCCGAAGATGCTTCCAGCCGGGACCTGGAAATGGAAGACTTGGAAAAGGTTCTTCCCGGCCTTTATGATCTTTTCAAAAACAAACCCAACCTCTCATCTACTCTAAAGCGTTATCCGCCCAGGATATTGGAAGGATGCAAAGTGGAATTCTGTGTGATCAACGAACTGCAGAAAACATGGATAGAGGAACATTACGGCGGAACTATAAATAAATACCTACGCCAGGCCCTGCGAAACAATAAAGTCTGCATGGCCCTTACGGTAAAGGAAATAGTCGAGAATTCTTCACCGGGAAATACATGTTATATGCCCGAGGAAAAAGCAAAATTTATGGCAGAAAAGCATCCCGAAGTGGCTGCACTGAGGGATGATCTTAGCCTTGATATCAGTTAATCATCAGATAGTATGCGCTTACATTGTCAAAATCTGGTCAAAAGATACGGTTTGCGTACTGTTGTCAAGAACGTTTCGATACATGTAGATCAGGGAGAGATCGTCGGACTCCTGGGACCTAACGGAGCCGGTAAGACAACCAGTTTCTACATGATCACCGGACTGATCAAGCCAAACGCGGGCAAGATCTTTCTGGACGACGAGGAGATCACGACATATCCCATGTACCAACGTGCTAAGAAAGGCATAGGGTATCTGGCACAAGAAGCCTCTGTTTTCAGAAAGCTTAGCGTGGAGGACAATATACTGTCCGTAATGGAACTGTCCCATTTCTCCAAAACCGAAAGGAAAGAAAGGATGGAACACCTGATCGCAGAATTTGGGTTGCAGACAGTCAGAAAAAACTACGGTATCCAACTCTCGGGAGGAGAAAGGCGGCGTTGCGAGATCGCACGGGCATTGGCGCTGGACCCGAAATTCATATTGCTTGACGAACCATTTGCCGGAGTAGATCCCATTGCCGTTGAGGATATTCAACTGATCGTCGCTCAGTTGAAGACAAAAGACATAGGTGTCATTATCACAGATCACAACGTACACGAAACGCTGGCTATAACAGACAGGGCTTATTTGCTCTATGAGGGAAGTATCCTGGAAAGCGGGACGGCAGAAGAATTGGCATCCAATCCGGAGGTAAGGCGAAAATACCTGGGACAAAACTTTGAATTGCGAAAGATCCTGCCTGTAAACGTAACAGATAATAGAAAAAGAAAGACAATACAGGAGGAAAAATCCCCGGAAAATATGGAAATTCCGGATCCGGACTATGCTGAAGATGCGCTCTTCAGGGAAAAAGAGATCAATTAAAACGTATTCCCGCCAGATCGATAATCTCCAGGGCTATTTCTTTGTATAACTCAGGCTGCAGATGTCTGCGGAACGGAGCAATGTGTGATAGAAATTGTTTCATATTAGATCCGTGTACCGGATCAGCAGGCGGTGACTCCATAGTCAGGGGATTGATGGGTTTGTTGTTCTTCCATACCCGGAAATCAAGATGAGGCCCTGTGGAAAGTCCCGTACTTCCCACATAACCTATGACCTCCCCCTGGGATACCCGCTTCCCGACCGTCAATCCTTTGGCAAATCTTGACAGATGAAGATAAGCAGTCGTATACACACTGTTGTGTTTGACCTTTACCTGATTTCCTCCTGCCCGCGTATAAGTCTTTTGCACGACTACTCCTTCTCCTATGCTCATAACGGGTGTCCCTGCCGGGGCGGCATAATCGATCCCTGTATGGGGACGGACAATACGCGTAACCGGATGTCTTCGGGCATAACTGAATCCTGAACTGATCCTGGAAAATTTCAAAGGAGCTTTCAAAAATGCCCTTTGCAAATTGACCCCGTCCTGATCCCAATATCCGGGGATACTGTCCTGAACAAAACGGTAGGCCATCTGGCTCCTGCCGGCACGGGAAAAGGAAGCCGCCTGTACGGGTCCTACCTCGATTTCTTTACCGTTGAGCATATAGGCTGTGTAACAGGCTTTGAAACTGTCTCCTTTTTGCAATCCGAAAAAATCTACCGTCCAGGCAAATATTTCTGACAATCCGTTAGCCACCAACGGATTGTATCCTGCTTCTTTCAGATCCTGCCAAAGCGAACTGGTTATAGTGATATCTACAAATTTTTCTTCCTCCTGCAAGGGAAATTCAGACCTCGTGACCCAAATACTATCGGTAAGGGAGAAACAAATATGGGTCCTGTAATTTTCTTCATAGATCATATAGTCCGGAAGTTCTGCCCCGGGAGTAAACAAGAGGGTATAGGTATTGCCCGCCTTGAGTTTCCTTAAATCAAAAACATTGCGCGCTTTCTGTGACACATTGTAAATCAATTGATAATCCACACCCCTGCGTTGAAGGATGGCGGCAAAGTGCTCATTCCTCTTTACTACGTCGTTCTCAAATTCATAATCTATAGAAGGCAATCCGAACAAACAGCAGAATGCGTCAATTCTTTCATCCCGGACTATTTCCACAGAAGTTTCAGAAGGTTTTTCCCGTTCTTTTTGCCGGTTCGTGCATGCCAAAATTATTGTGCTGAATATCAGTAGAATAAAGACATGTTTTTTCATGATCTTCCCGTTCCGTTTGTACAAAACTAAAAAAAATTGACACAAAGTGGAAAAATTTGTAATAAAATGGAAAATAGTGGAAAAATTTTTATACTTTTGCACATAATAAAAAAACCGTACCGACGTGGCGAAATTTATTGGTGAATACAGTGCAAAGCTCGACGATAAAGGCCGTCTGGTGTTTCCTTCCGCCCTGAAGGCACTGGCCGACCCCAACGTTCCGCTTCGCTTTGTTGTGAAGAAAGATCTTTTCAGTCCATGTCTTGAAATGTATTCCTATGATGAATGGGAAAAACAGTCCGAAGCGGTAAAGGCCAGGCTGAACCCCTCTTTCAACCGGGAACATGCCATCCTGTGGCGTGCTTACATGAGCAACAGGGCCATTGTCGAACCCGATGAGAAAACCGGAAGGATATTAATTCCCAGACATTTGCTCAATATGATAGGTGTAAACAAAGAAGTGATCTTTGCCGGAGCGGATTTTAAGATCGAGCTGTGGCCAAAAGAATCCTATCATGTGAACCTGATCAGTGAAGATGACTATGTATCGCTTGCAGAAAAGCTCCTGTCCTAATATTGACTCCCATGGTTTTCTATCATATACCGGTCCTTTTGACAGAAAGCATCGAATTTCTGGCGATAAAACCCGAAGGCACTTACCTGGATGCCACCTTCGGAGGCGGAGGACATTCCAGGGCCATACTGGAGCAACTGGGACCGGAGGGACGTCTGCTGGCTTTTGACCAGGATCCCGATTCCCGGGACAATCTGCCGGACGACGACAGAATTACCTGGATCCATTCAAACTTCAGGTTCATCCACAATGTGTGCAAATACAACGGCATTACAGAAGCAGACGGCATCCTGGCCGATTTGGGAGTTTCCTGGCATCAGTTCGATACGGGACAGCGCGGATTTTCTTTCCGTTTTGACGCTCCCCTGGATATGAGGATGAACAGGGCTTCGGAAAAAACGGCCGCTCAGGTGGTAAACGAATATTCCAAAGAAGACCTGACAGACATTTTGTTTAAGTATGCTGAAGTCAAAAACGCAGGAGCTCTTGCAGCAGCCATTGTGAAAGCCCGTGCCCGAAACCCTATCAATACGACAAAAGACCTACACCGGGCACTGGAAGGTCAAATTCCCCCCCGCCTGGCAGAACATAAATTCCTGGCCAGGATCTATCAGGCACTGCGCATGGAGGTCAATGACGAAATACGTGCCCTGGAAGGACTGTTGAACCAAAGTCTTGCTCTGCTCAAACCGGGAGGAAGGCTGGTTGTCATAACCTACCATTCCCTCGAAGACAGGACGGTAAAACACTTTATACGGGATGCTGCCGGGAACGGTCTTCTCAGAGTGGTAAACAAAAAACCCCTGATCCCTGAACAGGAGGAAATAAAGAAAAACACCAGAGCAAGGAGTGCCAAGCTTCGTGCTGCCGAAAAAACGGAGGATAAGGTCCATGCGTAAAAGCGAACAGATCATATCTACCCTTTTCGGGGGAAGGACGTTGCTCAAAGGGGTGTTTTCCAAACACCTGAATTTCATCTTGTATATTTTTTTGATACTGATCCTCTACATCAGCATAAACAATGCGGTTGAAAAGACTTTGCTCGCCAATTACAGGCTCGAAAAGGAACTTCAGTTGCTTCATGCTGAATACACAAGAAAAGCAGCTGCCCTGATGCAGCTTAGCCAACAACAGGAAATTGAAAAACAACTCAGGGCAAAGGGCTCTGACCTTAAAGCCCCGGTCAACCCGCCCGCCTGGATAAAAAGTGAACCATGAACCCGTCAAATAAAATGATGATCGTATACATATGCTACCTTCTGACGGCATTGCTGGCCATCGGCCAGATCGTGCGCCTGCAGTTCTTCTCGGACTACAAGGACCAGTTGGATGCCATTGTATACAGGACCATCGATATACCAGCTCACCGGGGAAGTATCCTCGGATATGACGGACGGGTACTTGCCAATACGGTCCCTTTTTACGAGATCAGGATGGATTGTTCCGTGCCCAGCGATGATATGCTGAACCGTGACCTGGGGAGTCTTTCACAGGCTCTGTCACGTTTTTTTGGTGATCGCTCCGCTGCTGCTTATGAAAAAGAGATTGTGCAAGCAAGGATAGAGAAAAGGCCCGGATACCGCAACCTGCTACTGGGGAACCGGGTCGTATCACATGATGAGCTGGAGGAAATTAAGAAGTTTCCCATTTTCGACCAGGGACAGTACCGGGGCGGTCTGATCGCCACGCAAAGGGAAAAACGAATATATCCATATAAGCGCCTGGCATACAGGACTATAGGATATATCAGCCAAGATGAACAGAGCGGTGTAGGCATTGAGTACGCTTACAATGCCTATCTGAAAGGACATCCGGGAAAACAACGTGTCCGAAGACGTTCCGGAGATGATAAATGGGTACCTATATCAAGTCGCCCCGAAATGGCCCCAAAAGATGGTATTGATATCGTGACCACTATCGATATCAGCATTCAGGGAGCAGCAGAAAATGCACTTAGGGAACAACTTTCTATAGATTCCACATTCGAAGGCGCTACTGCTGTGGTAATGGAAGTCAGCTCAGGGGCCATCAGAGCGATCGTGAATATGAAAAAAATGCAGAACGGATCGTATGACGAAACGTTCAACTATGCCATAAGCGAATCGACAAATCCCGGATCAACCTTCAAACTGGCCACCTTGATTGCCCTGCTCGAAGACGGATACGTCAGGCTGTCAGATAGCATAGAGACCGGGAAGAACGGTTGGCGTTACTATGGAAAAACGTTTACGGAAGCAAGCGGCTCATTAGGAACGATATCTGTTCAGCAGGCTTTTGAAAAATCATCGAACGTGGCTTTTGCCCGGCTGGCAGTAGACAAATACGGCAACCGGGAGAAACAGTTCATTAACCGGCTGTACAATATGAAGCTTAATGAAAGGCTCAATATTGAACTCATAGGAGAAGGACGTGCCCAAATCCCTTTTCCGGGAGAAGCCGGCTGGTCACGCCTGTCACTGCCTATGATCGCCATGGGATATGAAATGAAGCTTACTCCGTTGCACGTACTTACATTTTACAATGCCATAGCCAACAACGGCAGGATGGTCACCCCGTATTTCATCGAATCCTTCATGCAGCACGGCCGTGTTGTGGAACAATTCGAACACACTCCCCTGAGCGGCACTTTATGTACCTCTTCCACACTAAAAGCCGTACATGCGGCATTGAGGGGAGTAGTGGAACAGGGAACGGCCAGCCGTATAAACGACAAGCGTTATAGCATATCGGGCAAAACGGGAACGGCACAGATAGCCTATGACGGCGGTTTTGTACATAACGGGTATCGCAAACACCAGGCATCTTTTGTAGGTTTCTTCCCTTCCGAGGATCCCAAATACAGTATGATCGTCATTTTATACTCCAGCCCCACCCGTGGGAATTTCTACGGAGCTTCCTGGGCAGCTCCTGTTTTCAAGAAAATCGCAGACCATATATATATAACCAATCCTTTCTGGAACGCTCCCCTGGAAGCCCCCCGGAAAGCTTCATAACCCGATGACACAATGCAACTGAAAAAGCTCCTGCAAGTACTCGAAAATTGTGTGATCTCCGGATCATCCGACCGTGATGTGTCCTTTTTATGCCAGGACTCCCGCCAGGTGTCACAAGGCTGTATGTTCGCCGCACTGCCGGGTACTCAAACCGACGGACATCTGTTCATCAGGGAGGCGGCACAAAAAGGCGCCTCGGCGATCTTATTCCAGGAGGGATGCCTGGAAGATATGCGGGTCATTGGGGAGTTTTCCCAAAAAACCACATTCGTTCAGGTACCTGACACCCATTATGCCCTTGGACTTTTGGCCGATATGTGGTACAACCATCCCTCTGCCAGAATGATCTTGGTGGGCATAACGGGAACAAATGGCAAAACGACTACTGCCACCCTGCTCTACCGGATGTTCCGCCAGCTGGGATACAAATGCGGATTGATCTCTACCATAGCTTACTACATAGACCAGGAGGAAGTACCTGCAACGCACACCACTCCCGATGCCATAACCCTCAACAACCTGCTGGACAAAATGTCCCGACAGGGATGTACCCATTGTTTTATGGAAGTCAGCTCACATTCCGTAGTTCAGAACCGGATTACAGGTTTGCATTTTGCCGGAGGCATCTTCACGAACCTGACACATGATCATCTGGATTTCCATCAGACATTTGCCGCTTACAGGGACGCCAAAAAGCACTTCTTTGACACGCTGCCATCCCGGTCTTTTGCCCTTATCAATGATGATGACAAGAACGGGCAGATCATGATACAGAATTGCAGTGCCCGAAAATATACTTATGCATGCAGAAAAATGGCAGATTTCAACGCCCGTATCCTGGAACACAGTGTGGACGGAATGCAACTGGGGATTGACGGAAAAGAGGTCTGGAGTTCGTTTATAGGTATGCATAACGCTTATAACCTGTTGGCAGTTTATGCTTGTGCCAGACTTTTGAATGAGCCTGCCGAAGAAACACTCAGGATACTCAGTTCATTGGAAACGGTAAGCGGCCGGATGGAATATGTAAGGGGCAGAAACGACCTGACGGCCGTAGTAGATTATTCCCATACCCCCGATGCCCTGAAAAATGCCCTGCTTACCCTCAAAGAATTGTTAAAACCGGAGCAGGAATTGATCTGTGTGGTCGGGTGTGGGGGTAACAGGGACAAAACAAAACGCCCCATAATGGCTCAGACAGCAGACCAATATGCCGATCTGTGCATTTTTACTTCGGACAATCCAAGATTTGAAGATCCCGAGGCCATTCTGGACGATATGATGGCCGGACTGTCAACGGAACAACAACATCGCCACCTGCGCATTACAGACAGGTGCCAGGCCATCAGGACGGCAGTCAGAACGGCCAGACCGGGTGCCATTATCCTGGTGGCAGGAAAAGGTCATGAAACTTACCAGGATACGAAAGGAGTAAAAAAACATTTCTCTGATAAAGAGATCCTGACAGAACTATTAAAGACGGGATGATATGCTATACCATTTATTTGAATACCTAAAACAGAATTTTGACTTCCCGGGAGTAGGGTTATTCCGCTATATTTCGGTCCGCTCTATCATGTCAGTGATTTTTGCATTGCTGATCTCGTTGACGGCCGGAAAATACATCATTGCATGCCTGAAAAGGAAGCAGATCACTGATCTGGGAGAAAAAACAGGAGAAAACGGAAAATCCGGAACCCCGACCATGGGCGGTCTGATGATCATCATGTCGTTGCTTGTGTCAGCACTTCTGTTATGTGATCTGACAAATCTGTATGTTCAGCTATTGATCGTCGCTACCCTATGGCTTTCGATCATCGGTTTTCTTGACGATATGCTTAAACTGCGTCAAAAGGCCGGCATGACGGAAACCAGGTTCGTTCGCTTCCTTGGAAAGCTGCAGCGCAAGGACAAAGACGGCATGAAAGGAAAACTGAAAGTATACGGCCAGGTAGGTCTGGGACTCATTGTGGGGCTTGCCCTGTACATGAGCGATAAAGCCGTCATAGTAGAAATGACGCAAGTGCCTCCGGGTACCGAACAGACAGAACAAATCGAAGACCTCGGCTACATCCGTCATGTCAAGAGCACAAAAACAACAATCCCGTTCCTGAAAGACAACCTTTTTGATTATGCCTGGCTTACCCCGTTGAAAGGCGAAGCAGGTCAGAAAGCAGGATGGCTCGTATATATCCTGGTAGCTATTTTTATTGTAACTGCCGTTTCCAATGGAACCAACCTTACAGACGGGAGGGACGGACTGGCCACAGGAACGGTGGCCATAGCGGGAATCACCCTGGGGATCCTTGCCTATTTATCCGGGAACATAATATATGCCAGATATTTAAATATCATGTACATACCAAATTCCGGGGAAATGGTGATTTTTATGGCCGGTATGATCGGAGCCCTGATCGGGTTCCTTTGGTACAATGCCTATCCGGCACAAATATTCATGGGCGATGTGGGAAGCCTTACCCTGGGAGGAATCGTGGCTGTATTTGCTCTGATGATAAGGGTTGAACTCCTGTTGATTATTCTCTGCGGCGTTTTTCTGGCCGAAAGCATTTCCGTTATTATTCAACGCCTGTGGTACAGGCATACACGTATTCGTGCCACTAAAAAAATGATAGCAGAAGGGAAATATAAACAAGGTGACACCGTCCAGGGAGAACGTGTTTTTGTAAGGGCTCCCCTGCACGACCACTACATATACAACAGAAAAGACGTGAACGGACGCATTTTACTCCGTAATCCGAAAGAACCCATTGCGGAACCAAAAGTAGTTGTCAGGTTTTGGATTATCAGTATACTGCTGGCCGTTTTAACTGTTATTACATTGAAGATTAGATAATTATATATTTGTACATGAAGAACAGACTGGTAGTTCTGGGAGGCGGGGAAAGTGGCGTGGGAGCAGCCGTGCTGGCAAAAAAACAAGGATATGAAGTATTTCTGTCCGATTGCGGGATCATACAGCCGCAGGCCAAAGCTTTGCTCAATGAGCACGGGGTGGAATTTGAAGAAGGGATACACTCACTTCCCCTGATCATGACGGCTGAAGAAGTGGTAAAGAGTCCGGGAATTCCCGACACGGTGACCGTGGTGGAAGATCTGAACAAAGCGGGGATTCCTGTCATTTCAGAAATAGAGTTTGCCGGCCGGTATACCGATGCCCGAAAAATATGTATTACCGGCAGCAACGGCAAGACAACCACTTCCTCCCTGATATATTACTTGTTGAAAAATGCCGGTTTGAACGTAGGACTTGCCGGAAATGTCGGACAGAGTTTCGCTTACCAGGTAGCTACACAGAATTATGATATATATGTTCTTGAACTAAGCAGTTTCCAACTTGAGGGCATGTATGACTTCAAGGCCGATATCGCCATATTGCTGAACATAACCCCAGACCATCTGGACAGGTACCACCATGACCTGCAGGAATATGTAAGGGCAAAATTCAGGATCACACAGAACATGGCTGAAGACGACTGTTTCATTTTCTGCCGGGATGATGAGATCTCTATGGATCATTTGAGTCGTATTGTACTAAAAGCTAAATCGTTACCGATTTCGCAAAAAATTGCCGTACCACAGGGGGCCTATACCGAGGGAAACTTGATGAAAGTAAAGTACGGAGAGGAAGAATTCCAAATGTTCCTCAACGAACTGGCACTCCAGGGAAAGCACAACGTATACAATTCAATGGCTGCTGCCTTGTCAGCCAAAATTATGAATATCAGCAATCCGGTGATAAGGGAAAGCCTGACTTCATTTAAAAGCATTCCCCACAGGATGGAACAAGTGGCAAAAGTAAGGGGGACATTATATATCAATGACTCCAAAGCCACCAATATCAATTCAGTCTGGTATGCGCTGGAAAGCATACAGACCCCCATTATTTGGATAGCGGGAGGACAGGATAAGGGAAACGACTATGAGCCTTTGTACGATCTTGTCAGGGATAAGGTGAAAGCCCTGATCTGTCTGGGTATTGACAATGAAAAACTACATAAGTCCTTTAAAGATAAAGTACCTTGTTTAATAGACACAACATCCATGAAAGGAGCCGTCACCCATGCCTATGAAATGGCACAACCCGGGGACACGGTACTTCTCTCACCTGCATGTGCCAGTTTTGATCTTTTCCGGAATTACGAGGACCGGGGGGACCAATTCAGGGAAGCTGTCAGAAAACTGTAATAGATTATGAACGTGAAGAAGAAAATACGTTTGAAGGGGGATACGTCCCTGTGGGCATTGATCATCATTTTTTCCTTGCTCTCACTCGTGTTTGTCTATTCATCGTCCAGCCGCATGGCAGTAATGGAGAATACGACCACTTTCTCTATCATGCTAAAGCAAATGCGGCATATACTCCTGGGATTCGGAGTCATATATCTGTGCCATATCTTTCCGCTTGGAGCTTACAGAAAACTGGCTTATTTCGGTTATGTTTTGGCCCTTATTCTGTTATTGCTGACGCTCTTTATGGGAGTCAGCCGGAACGAAGGCACCCGCTGGCTGTCCATAAACGGATTTAGTTTTCAAACATCCGAGTTCGCAAAGATCGCCCTGATTCTTTTTGTGGCCAAAGTGCTTGAAGACGATAAGCTTTCCACTTTTAAGGATTTCCTCCTGCGTCTTTTTCTTCCGGTCCTGGCTTTTATCGTGCCCATTATTTGGGAGGGATTTTCGACCGGTGCACTGCTTTCCCTTACGGTCCTGATCATGTTGATCATATCAAAGGTTCGTTTTAAACATATAGCCAAAGCGGCAGGCATTGTCATTCTGCTTGCAGGACTAGTTTACGGAGGTGTGTTATTAAACCGCACGTTCAAAAAGACGGATGCCAGTACTATCGTTTCTTCTTCACGGTTGAGAACTGTTGAAAAACGTATCGGTAATTTTCTTGGTTTTGGAGAAACCCGGCAGGAAAAAGAAAACGACCAGGTCATGTACTCCAAAGTGGCTATCGCTACCGGAGGTATTGGCGGCAAAATACCGGGGAACGGAACTTTACGGCATGTACTTCCCTTGTCAAATAGTGATTATATCTATTCGATCATAGTGGAGGAAACCGGGCTTATAGGGGGCATATTTGTGATAGGATTGTATTTCTGGCTCCTATACAGTGTAATAATTATAGCCCGGGACTGTAAGAAGATTTTCTCCGCCATGCTTGTATGCGGACTGGGGATACTGATCATCACCCAGGCCATGATCCATATAATGGTAAATGTGGGCCTGCTACCGGTAACCGGTCAGACACTGCCGATGATCAGCTCGGGAGGCTCTTCCGTGCTGGCGGTAAGCATAGCATTCGGGATGATGTTATCTGTAAGCAGGGCTTTACAAGATGACAGGCTCTTTACGTTGGAACTCACAGAAGAGGAAAAGAAAAAACTAACAGAAGATGAAATGCCACAACGAACATAGAATAATTATCAGTGGAGGGGGAACAGGCGGTCATATCTTTCCTGCCATTTCCATAGCCAATGCCATCAGGATCCAGGATCCCGGTGCCGGAATACTGTTCGTGGGCGCCCTGGGACGTATGGAAATGGAAAAAGTCCCCGAAGCCGGATACGAGATCGTTGGTCTTCCCATTGCAGGATTACAAAGGGATATGTCATGGAAAGGAATCAAAGCCAACCTGATGTTGCCCCTGCAACTTCTAAGAAGCATTAGAGAAGCCCGCAAGATCATTAGGGGGTTCCGTCCTACTGTTGCTGTCGGTGTCGGCGGATATGCCAGCGGTCCGCTCCTGTGGGTTGCCAGAAAAAAAGGCATCCCTTACATACTTCAGGAACAAAACAGTTATGCCGGAAAAACGAATAAGATACTGGCTTCAGGGGCATCATGCATCTGTGTGGCTTATACGGGTATGGAAAAGTTCTTTCCTGCTTCAAAGATTGTTCTGACAGGAAATCCCATCCGAAACGATATCAGTCCGGCCGGCAAACCGCTAAGACAGGAGGCAATGACCCATTTTGGACTTGATCCGCACAAAAAAACCATTCTTGTGACCGGTGGCAGCCTGGGAGCAGGGACGCTCAACCGTTGTATGCATGATTTCCTGCCCAGATTCAAGACCGATCAGGTCCAGATATTGTGGCAATGCGGAAAAAACGGCATTGTCCAAGCCAGGGAAGCTGTTGATAAATATCCGGGGATCCCTGTTTACCCACATGAATTCATCCGGCGGATGGACCTGGCCTATGCCGCTGCCGATCTAATCATATCGAGGGCGGGAGCCGGAAGCATTTCCGAACTGAGTGCGGCAAAAAAAGCCTGCATCTTTGTGCCCTCCCCGAATGTGGCAGAAGATCACCAGACGCACAATGCCATGGCACTTGTCAGGGAAAATGCCGGATACCTGGTTTCCGATAAGGAAGCACCTGAGATCCTGATGAACAAAGCACTTGAACTTGTTTTTAATACAAGGGAATTGGAGACTCTTTCAGAAAATATATTGAAACTAAGCCGGCCCGATGCAGCCGCCCAAATTGCATCAATTATACTGGAATTATGATCTTAAACGTTTATTTCCTCGGAATAGGGGGCATAGGGATGAGTGCGCTGGCACGGTATTATAAAAATGCCGGAGCCTTTGTGGCAGGATATGACCTGACACCGTCCGAACTTACCCGGAACCTTGAATCGGAAGGCATAAACATCCATTACCAGGACGATCCGGCAAGTATTCCAGCTCATATTACTGAAAACATGAAGGACACCCTTGTGGTCTATACTCCTGCAATCCCGGCAGACAACAAGGAGTTGAATTGGCTGAGGGAAAAAGGATACGACATAATCAAACGTTCCGTAGCATTGGGACGCATCTCTGAAAACCATACCACACTGGCCGTAGCCGGCACACATGGAAAAACAACGACCTCAACGCTGTTGGCGCACATACTGCAACATGAGGGACCCGGCTGTACTGCCTTTCTGGGAGGTATATCAAAAAATTATCATTCCAACCTGCTGCTGAGCGACAGTCCTTTCCTGGTTGCCGAAGCAGATGAGTATGATCGTTCATTCCTGCAGCTTCATCCCCATTCTGCCCTTATCACTTCGGCAGACGCCGACCATCTTGATATTTACGGCACACATCAGGCCGTTAAAGAGGCTTTCGCCCTGTTCGCATCCCAGATCGTTCCCGGCGGCAACCTGGTTATTAAAAAAGGAGTTGATATCCCGTTGCATGTATCTTCCCATGTTAAACGCCACACATACCATTACCAGGAACCTTGTGATTTCTATGCCATGAACCATACTATAGGCGAAGGTGGCCTGTTCACCTTTGACCTGATGCTCATGGGACAAAAGGTGAAAGGGTGCCGCCTGGGTATACCGGGACGTATCAACGTGGAAAATGCAGTCGGCGCTTCGGCCCTGGCATACCTGAACGGAATATCTCTTCCGTCCCTGAAAAAAGCACTTGAATCATTCCGTGGCGTATCCAGAAGGATGGACGTACGCTACAAAACACAGGGATGCTGTTATATTGACGATTATGCCCATCATCCCAACGAGATCAGGGCTGCCGTTCTTTCTGTCAGGGAATGGTTCCCCGGGGAAAAGATCACCGGGATCTTCCAGCCTCACCTGTATTCCAGGACCAGGGATTTTGCCGGAATGTTCGCACAAAGTCTGGATCTCCTGGACCAGGTGGTATTGATGCCCGTCTATCCGGCCAGGGAATTGCCCATACCCGGAGTAAGTTCAGAGATGATCGAAGCCATGCTGACCGTAAAGGAAAAATATATACTTAATGCATCGCAGATCCTTGATTTTGTAAAAAAAGAACGGCCACGGGTCCTGCTTACACTGGGTGCCGGCAATATTGACCGCCTTGTGGAACCCATTGTTGATTGCCTGAAGGAATTGAAGTTATGAGCAAAATAAGAAAAATATTGTCTGTTATGGCATACCTGGCACTGACGGGTATCCTTGGGGCATATTTCTATTTTGCCACCATACTGGTACGTGACAAGAATCAGGACAGGTGCCAGGATGTGGTCATCGTTGTTCGGGACAGTCTGCTCAATCCGCTGATACGCGCCGAGGAAGTGGCCTCTTTCCTGGAACGCAGTCCCATCAAACTGCTGGGAAAGGATTTCTCGATGATCGATATGTATCAGCTGGAAAAAGAGGTTGAATCTTTCGCTTCGGTTCGTCAATGCAATGCCGTCAGGACTATTGACGGTACCCTGAAACTGGAAATCCGTCAACACACACCCCTCTTCCGGATAGAAACTTCACTGGGATCCTTTTTCGTTTCCGGCGAAAGGTTTATCTTCCCTGTAGTCAATCCTTTCCGGATGCCTGTACTGATAGTCCGTGGAAAGATCCCATTTGACTATCCCCCGCACTACAGGGGAGAAATGGATTCCTCCGACACCTGGCTTACCGATTTGAGCCGTATGACAGCTTATATAACAGCACATTCTTTCTGGAAAAACAAAGTAGAAAGTATTCTGGTAGCAAACACAGAAGATATCCTGATCTTACCCAAAGAAGAAGACATCATGCTCAAGATCGGGAACATCAGCAGGTTTTCCTATAAAATGGACAAACTCAGGGAGTTTTACCGCGTATTGGAGCCTTTAGTAGGAAAGGAGAAGTATAGCATGGTAGATGCAAGTTTTGGCGACCAGTTGGTATGCACATATAGAAAAAAAGAAAAAAATATATAAAACTAAAAACCTATGGAAAAAATTATTTCTGTAATTGATCTGGGTACCACAAAAGTAGTATGCCTTGCAGGAACAAAAACAAAGGAAGGTTATAAGGTTATAGCATCGTGTGATGCCCCTTCCCAAGGAATTATGAGGGGAGAAGTGATCAATAACCAAAACGTGCTCAATACGCTCAGACCCCTACTGGAAGAACTGGAGTCCAGGACAGGACATCCCGTCAAGGAAGTCATCGTAGGGATCGCAGGACAGTACATCCGCTGTAAATCTGCCAGCAGCAACATCAACCGTTCCAACCGGGACACAGAAATCGTGCAGGATGAGATAGACAGGATGTGGTATAATATGTATAATTCCAGGGTGGATCCGGGCGAGGAAGTCCTCCATGTGGTTCCGCAGTCATACCATGTAGATGAATACAGAAGTGTTGCCAATCCCGTCGGCATGTACGGAAGCTGTATAGAAGCAAATTACAAACTTTTCATAGGAAAAAGCGTATCTGCAGAACATACCAAACGCAGCATTGAGAGTGCCGGACTTAAATTGTCCAAACTTATTCTGGAACCCCTTGCCACGGCAGAGGC
Source organism: Bacteroidetes bacterium ADurb.Bin037 (assembly GCA_002071175.1). Taxonomy (GTDB): domain Bacteria; phylum Bacteroidota; class Bacteroidia; order Bacteroidales; family UBA932; genus DMER64. Next base: position 76,088 of record MWER01000012.1, on the reverse strand, counting down.
AGTGTTGCAGGATGACGAAAAGGAACTGGGTGTGATAATGGTCGACATAGGCGGAGGCACGACAGATGTCCTTGTTTATCACGATAACATTGTGCGCCATACTGCCGTGATCCCTTTCGGCGGAAATGTCATTACCGAGGATATCCGCCAGGGTTGCGAGGTAACAACCAGGCAGGCCGAACAGATGAAGATCCAGTACGGCTCGTGTTATGCAGATTTGGCACCGGAGAACAAGGCTATCGTCATATCGGGGATCGGCGGACGGGAACCCAGGGAGATCCCGTTCAGGTTCCTGGCAAGCATCATTGAAGCCAGGATGGATGAGATCCTGGAAGCAGTCATGTACGAAGTCTATCAGAGCGGTTATGCGGACAGACTACCGGCAGGAATTGTGCTGACCGGCGGTGGGTCCCTGCTTTCCAATTTACCTCAATTTATCAAATACAAGACGGGTCACGATGCACGTATTGCACGTCCTCACGGAATTATTACCGAAGATTGCGAAGATGTGAACCAAGTCACCCACTCCTGTGCTGCCGGTATGCTGATCTGCGGTTTTGAAGCACAGGAAAATTATGCCGCAGAACAGAAAAAGAGCCTGACTGAAATATTTGCCGATGTGGAACCGGGATCGCCCGGCAAAACGGCAAAGACCGCTAAAGCAAACGTATCAGGGAAAAAGCAAAAGGAAAGGGCCCCCTTAATGGGAGGGCTATTTGACGGACTGAACCGTTTTTTCAAGGAATCCGATAATGAAGCGTGAATGTTATGAAAGAAAAAATTGAAGAATTTATTCCCCTGAATTGGGAAAACAACAATTCCATCATAAAAGTGATCGGGGTCGGAGGTGGCGGTGGAAATGCCGTTAGTCACATGTACCGTTCAGGTCTGGAAGACGTAGATTTTGTTATCTGCAACACCGATGCCCAGGCCCTGGAAATGAGTCCTGTCCCGGAAAAGCTCCAACTGGGCAGCATCCTGACACGCGGTCGGGGGGCCGGATGCAATCCGGAAATAGCCAAACAGGCGGCATTGGAAAGTGAAGATCGTATAAGGGCCCTGTTTGAAGGCAATTCCGAAATGGTTTTCATCACGGCCGGGATGGGCGGAGGCACGGGAACGGGCGCTGCTCCCGTTATAGCCCGTATTGCACGTGAGATGGAACTGCTGACCGTTGCCGTCGTGACCCTGCCTTTCCGCGACGAAGGCAAGGATTTTCTGAAACGCGCCCTGGACGGCATACAGGAAATGCAGCAATTTACAGATTCCATGCTGATCATAGACAATGAGAAATTGTATAAAGCCTATGGGGATCTTCCCATTTTTGAAGCTTTCCAAAGGACTGACGATATATTGAAAACGGCAGTCAAGGGAATATCGGAGATCATTACAAAACCGGGATTTATGAACGTCGATTTTGCCGATGTGAAAATGGTCATGAAACAAAGCGGCATGGCATTGATGGGGACCGGGTCCGGTTCGGGAGAGAACAGAGCACTCAAGGCCGTCGAAACGGCCTTCACCTCTCCCCTGCTAAACGATGCCGATCTGTCTCGTTCCCGCAATGTGCTGATCAATATCACCTCGGGAAAGGAAAAAGCATTGTCCATGACCGAACTTTCACAAATCATGGGCTATATTGCCGATTATACGGGAGGTGTGTCGAATTTTAAACGTGGGATCATCTGCGATCCCACGATCCAAGACGAAATCAAGGTAACGGTAATCGCTACGGGATTTAGCATCCATTCCCTGCCCCCAATCGCCGTTTACGGAGACGAACCCGGAAAGGAAAAAAACAACAAGGTGTCCATTTATCTGGACGGAGAACCGGCAGAAGATGAGGGTATGGAAAACGTGCCTGAACATGAATTCAGTCATATGGACCAGGGAAGCGACGAATTCAGGATAACCAATAACCGCAGCATTTTTACAGTACAGCCGGCAGCAATGCCCGAACCTGTTGTCCCGCAAAAGAAACCGGTTTTGATACTTGATGCCGACCAGAATATTGCCGAATTGGAACAAGTACCGGCCTTCAAGCGGAGAGAAGCCCGCTACAGGATGACCGGTCAGGTAGATATTGCCAAATCGTCACCTAATAAAATGGAAGAAAAAAACGGACAGCAACGGCTGAGCACAGACAACGCTTACATACATCAAACACAAGATTGATATGCAAACAGAAAAAGTAAGGGTGCGTTTTGCTCCAAGCCCTACAGGGCCACTTCATATGGGAGGTGTACGCACTGCACTTTTCAATTATTTATTTGCTAAAAAACACAACGGGACATTTGTGCTTCGGATAGAGGACACCGATATGCGGCGTTTTGTCCCGGGAGCCGAACAATATATAATAGAGGCCCTCAACTGGTGCGGGATCACCCCGGACGAAGGAGTGCTCCCGTCCGGGAGCATTGCCACAGAACCCTGCTCCCGTCATCCGTTTGCCCCATACCGGCAGAGTGAAAGAAAAGCCATATACGGTCAATATGCCAAGCAGCTTGTCAGTCAGGGAGATGCCTATTACGCTTTCGACACACCTGCGGAACTGGAATCCTACCGCCTGGAAGCGGAGATCCGGGGCGAAACTTTTACATATAATCATCTGGTCAGGAACAAGACAGCCAACTCGCTGAATATGACAGCAGCAGAAGTTGCCCGGAGAATAAAAGAAACAAATGACTGGGTCATCCGGTTCAAAGTACCTGAAGATCAAATGATCCTGATGAATGATATGATCCGTGGCAACATCAGTGTCCAGTCCGGTACGCTTGACGACAAAGTCCTGTGGAAAGCCCACGACGGTCTTCCCACCTACCATTTGGCTAACATTGTAGATGACTGCCTGATGCAAATCACACATGTTATCCGCGGAGAAGAATGGCTCCCGTCCCTTCCCCTCCATTACATGCTTTACAATGCCTTCGGCTGGCAGGAAAAAAGACCCCTGTTTGCACACCTACCCCTTTTGCTGAAACCGGACGGAAAAGGAAAGCTAAGCAAACGGGACGGAGACAGGCTCGGATTCCCGGTTTTTCCCCTCGAATGGACGAGCAGTTCAGGAGAAAGGTCAAGAGGTTACCGCGAAGACGGGTATTATCCGGAAGCATTTGTAAATCTGATCGCACTTCTTGGTTGGAACCCGGGAACGGAACAGGAGATATTTTCTCTGGAAGAACTTACAGAAGCTTTTTCAATGGATCGTGTGATCAAGTCCGGGGCACGGTTCAATCCCGAAAAAGCCAGATGGTTTAATCAACAATATCTCAGAAACCGTTCCGATGCCCGGCTGGCACAGGATTTTTTGGTCTTATTGCAAAAGAAAGGTATTGCAACAACCCTGCAAAAAGCAGAAAAAATCGTTTCCTTGATTAAGCAAAGGGCCAGTTTTGTGCATGAATTCTGGGACCTGTCACATTACTTTTTTATTCCGCCGACAAACTATGATCCTGTTTATTCCAAAAAGTCCTGGAAACCGGAAACCCCGGGGATCATACGTCAGGCGAAGGAGATACTGGAGGGTTGCACCTCTTTTAATGTCACCTCAATTGAGAAAACTCTGCACTTGTGGATAGAAAAAGAACAGCTGAAAACGGGACAAGTCATGAATGCCCTGCGTCTTTGTATCGTTGGGGAACCCCAGGGGCCCGGAATAGCAGAGATCATGGATGTCCTGGGCAGGGAAGAGACACTCGCACGCCTTGACCGGGCATTAAACAATCTGTAATTAATATGGGCAGACATCCCCGCTGGTGGCCTTTGTTGGCAACGAATTTTCTGGGTGTTCTTAACGACAATTACCTTAAGACACTGGCCTGTTTTATTGCTGTTCTCTGGGTAGGAAAGGAATATGAAGCTCCTCTCGTTTCCCTGGCGGCCGGCTCGCTTGTAATACCGTATGTGTTTCTTTCCCCATTGGCAGGCAGGTGGGCGGTGATCTTCAATAAAATATCGGTAGTCAGGATCTGCAAACTGGCAGAAATCCCTATTATGTTGTTTGCTTCTGCCGGTTTTTTGTTGCACAGTGTCTGGATGGTAATAGGGTCCATATTATTGATGGGAACCCAGAGCTGCCTTTTCTCCCCTTCCAAATATGGTCTTATCCGGGATATAGGCGGCACGGAACATATAGCTTTCGGGACCGGGAACATGGAAATGGTGTCTTTCCTGGGAATGATCCTGGGAACGATGATGGCTTCATTTTTTGCCCGGACCGTACCGGCATGGGGTCTTTCACTGACCTTTTTGCTGATCGCTGCCGGCGGATTATGCTGTTCCCTATCCATAAAGGCAGTAGAATCTCCTCCGGAAAAAAATCACGATACAATCCGTCCGTTAACCTACCTGGTCAGGAGCATGCGTCATGCCGCGAAATACCCGGGCCTGAACAGTGTGGTGATAGCTTTGTCAATCTTCTGGTTCATCGCCGGAATGATTCAGATGACACTATTGGTATTTTGCCGCAGGGAACTTGGAATGTCTGATTTTCAAACCGGTCTGGTGCTCACGGCAGCAGCTGTCGGGACAGGAACAGGATGTTTTCTATCCGGAATTATTACAAAAAAATGGAACAGAAACGTGTTTGTACCGATATGCGGATCGGGGATCACCCTGTTATTCCTCCTGGCATACATAGTTCCCATAAAAGGTTTCTGGTTTGGATTTCTATTTTTCATCACAGGGATCCTTTGCGGCTTGTATAAAGTGCCTTTCGATGCAGCTATCATTCAAAAGGTACCGGGACGAAACCTTGGGCGCATGCTGGCATACTCCAACCAAATCTCATTCATATTCATTCTGGCAGCTTCCGCAGCTTTCGTCCTGATTACAAAATACACAGATACGAAGACAGTATTTCTGTTTCTGGGACTGGTAATGGGCTTGACAACTCTTTTTGTGATATTTTCTAAGTATATTTGGAGCACAAAAGAAGCATAATGAAATTTGAAGAAGCACCCATAAAAGGAATATGGATCATTACGCCGTATATTTTAGAAGATAAGCGGGGGTATTTCATGGAGTCATTCCTCAAAGAAGAACTGATCAAAAGGATAGGCCCAATAGATTTTATTCAGGAAAATGAATCAATGTCACATTTTGGAGTTACCAGGGGGCTTCATTTTCAAAAAGAACCCTATGCCCAGTCAAAATACATTCGTGTAGTAGAAGGAGAAATATTCGATGTGGCTGTTGACATTCGTGAGAACTCCCCTACACGGGGGGAAATTTTTTATATCACATTGAACTCTGCTGACAAAAAACAGTTGTTCATTCCCAAGGGCTTTGCACACGGCTTTTGTGTGCTGTCCTCCAGAGCAATTGTCCAATACAAAACAGATATGCGTTATAATCCACAGGCAGAAGGCGTTTTCCGGTTCGATTCTCCCGGTCTGAATATTCCCTGGCCCCTTTCCCCCGACAAGATGATACTCTCTGACAAAGACAGAAAAGCACCGCCTTACCGGTTTTGAAAAACGTATGTTCATCCTGGATAAACATAACATGACGCGACCCGTACCAAGTCCGGAAACGGTTGCTCGGGAAGGGCTGGTCATCTGCATTGACAAACCCTTGAACTGGACATCGGCAGACGTGGTCAGAAAAATCAGGTTCCGGCTGCAACGGTATTGGCGGATTAAAAAACTTAAAGTAGGACACACGGGAACACTTGATCCCCTAGCCACAGGATTGCTCCTTATATGCGTAGGCAAGGCAACCAGGTTGACGGACAAGTTCCAAGCACAGGATAAGGAATACGTTGCCAATATAACCTTTGGGGCAACAACCCCTTCATTTGATCTGGAACACGAAATCAACGCCACCTATCCTTGGGAACACATAACAAAAGAAGGTTTGGAAATAAAACTTAAGGAATTCCTGGGAGAGCAACTTCAACTTCCACCTGTTTATTCGGCTAAGGTCATTGATGGGACCCGAGCTTATGAGTTTGCAAGGCAAGGACTTGAAACACCGCAGATGAAAAAAAACCTGATCAATATCCACGCCCTGAATATCGTGGAATATGTCCCTCCCTGCCTCACCCTTCACATTACCTGCAGTAAAGGCACCTACATACGGGCTATTGCCAGGGACCTGGGTAAAGCCATGGGGAGCGGGGCCTATTTGTCATCATTGCGCCGTTCGGCGTCTGGTCCGTATAGGGCGGATGAAGCCATTGGGATCGAAGAATTTGAAAATATTTTCAAATAACTGAAACTTTTTTTATTTTATTACGTATATTACATCGTTTCTATTTACTCAAAACGACTATATGAAGCTTTCTCAATTTAACTTCAATCTTGCTCATAATCTGATTGCCAGTCATCCGGCAACGAATCGTGACGAATCCCGCCTAATGGTCCTTAATAAGAAAACCGGAACTGTTGAACACATGGTTTTTAAGGACATCATTCACTTAATGAAAGAAAAGGATGTCGTCATTTTTAATAATACCAAAGTTTTTCCTGCCCGTCTTTACGGGAATAAGGAAAAAACAGGAGCCGAGATAGAAGTTTTCCTCCTTCGGGAACTTAACAAGGAACAGCGGTTGTGGGATATTCTGGTAGATCCGGCACGTAAGATCCGGATAGGCAATAAATTATATTTCGGAGAAAATGAAGCCTTGGTCGCAGAAGTGATCGACAACACTACATCTAGGGGTAGAACATTGCGTTTTCTGTGTGACGGGACGTATGAAAATTTCAAGGCCACCCTTTTTCGTTTGGGTGAAATGCCTATTCCCAAATGGATCCGCAAACATGTGGAACCCATTGATCAGGAACGTTATCAATCGGTCTTTGCCAAAGTGGAAGGAGCTGTTGCTGCCCCCGACGGAGCACTGCACTTCAGCAGGGAATTGCTCAAACGCATGGAGATAAAGGGTGTAAAAAGTACAGAGATCACATTACATATGGGTATGGGGCACTTCAGGGCAGTAGATGTGGAAGATCTTTCTAAGCATAAAATGGATTCCGAACCCGTGGTCATACCTGAATCGAGTGTAGGAGTCATAAACAATGCCAAAGCATCCGGAAACCGCATTTTTGCCACAGGCATAGACGTACTGCGTGCGGTTGAGACCTCGGTGACCACCAAAAGAGAAATAACCACTTTTGAAGGTTGGACAAATAAATTTATCTTCCCGCCATACGATTTTTGTATTCCTAATGCATTGATAACAAATTTCCATCTGCCACAGTCAACAATGCTTATGTTCGTAGCGGCATTTGGGGGGTACGACCCGGTTATGAACGCCTATGAAGTGGCGATAAAAGAAAAATACCACTTTGGAGCTTACGGCGATGCCATGTTGATAATCTGATCCACATCCGCTATATTTGAGAATGATCTGTGCTGAAGAGGAAATATGGATATGTGCCCTGAGTCTGTGTACAAGATTTGAAGGAGGTCTGGCCAGGAGGCTGTATGATCACTACGGCAGTGCCCGGGCGGTTTTCAAACAACCCTTGTCGGAGCTTGTACGGCACAAGGGCTTACGCAGGAGTATTGCCGAAAAGATCTCTGACAAGAATCTTTTATCTACGGCTGACAATGTTATGAAGTGGCTCATTGCAAAGAATATACACCCCGTTTTCCTATATGATCAGACCTATCCCCACCGTCTCAGGGAATGTCCCGATGCACCTTTGCTGCTCTATGTTGCCGGAGAGGCCGATCTGAACAGCAGCCATGTTCTGTCGGTTGTCGGGACCCGTTCTGCGACTTTGTATGGAAAATCCCTGTGTCGTGATATCATTTCAGGTTTCGTACCCCTTGGGATCCGTCCGGTCATTGTAAGCGGACTGGCCTTTGGGATAGACATAACGGCTCACAGGGCGGCCATGGAAAACAACCTGCAGACAGTGGCCGTACTTCCGACAGGTATCGATACCATTTATCCGGCTTCCCATAGGGACACCGCAACGGACATCTTACAACGGGGAGCCGTCATAAGCGAATTTCCTCCATCAACGCAAAATAACCGTCATAATTTTCTGCAACGGAACCGGATTATTGCCGGAATATCCGATGCCACACTGGTAGTAGAATCGCGTACAGACGGAGGAGCCATGATAACGGCTCATCTTGCTAGCGGATATTCCAGGGATGTGTTGGCTGTTCCCGGCAGACCGTCAGATGTTTGTTCCAAAGGTTGCAACGATATGATCAGGACAAACAAGGCCGCCCTGGTGACTTCTGCCCGGGATATTGCAGACGTCATGGGATGGGAGACTACCGGTAAAGATGCCCGGGCCTTGCAGTTGGAACTTTTTGAAGCGCTGGACGAAAAAGAAAAGGAGATCCTTAACTATATCAAGGAGGACAATGGGGATATACATACCATAAGGAACAGGACCATAATAGACTTTACCGAACTATCGACCATTCTGGAAAAACTTCAGGAAAAAGGGTTCGTTGAATGCCTTGAAAAAGATAAATACAGATCACTGATATGATAGATACGCATGTACATCTCTACGACCAGGCATTTGATCCCGACAGGGATCAGGTAGTGCAGCGGGCTAAAGAGGCCGGTGTCAGCCGTTGTATCCTTCCGGCCATATCTATGAGCAGCTTTAAGGCTCAAGCGGATTGCCTGGAGCGTTACCCGGAATTTTGCTATAAGGCGATGGGCCTCCATCCTACTTCAGTCGACGGAAATTACAGGAAAGAACTTGACTTTGCGTACGAGAACATTCAAAATGCCGTGGCCATTGGGGAAGTCGGACTCGACGCCTACTGGTCAGACGAATATATGAAACAACAGGTAATCGTCTTCGAAGAACAAATACTATGGGCAAGAGACCTTGACCTTCCCCTGATCATACACTCTCGATCCTCGTTCCCGGAGTTGCTCAACTCACTGAAAAAATGCCGGTTCCCAGGAATGAGAGGGGTGCTTCATGCCTGGTCCGGAAGTGTTGAAGTCTTTAGGGAAGCAAACCGGTACGGATATTTTCTGATGGGGATCGGAGGAGTGATCACCTTTCACAATGCCAGATTGGCCGATGTTGTTAAAAACACGGATCTCTCTTCCCTGGTACTCGAAACAGACGCACCCTGGCTGAGCCCCGTTCCTTTCAGGGGAAAAAGGAATGAGAGTTCATACCTGTCGTACATAGCAGAGAAAATCTCTCTGATCAAGGGATTAAGCCTGGACAGTATTGTCGATCAAACTACGCAAAATGCATTATCTTTGTTTTTTAATACAAAATGAGTAATTCGGCTATTTTAGTGATATACACGGGTGGGACAATAGGGATGAAAGCGCATCCCGTCACCGGCGAACTGGTCCCCTTCCGTTTTGAACATGTGCTTGAAGAAGTTCCTGAACTTAGAAAGTTCGGATACCGGATTGACACATATTCTTTTGATCCAGTTATTGATTCTTCCGATATTTTTCCGGATTTCTGGGTTAAACTGGCATTGCTGATCGGGGAACAATACCCGTATTACAATGGGTTTGTTATCCTGCACGGAACAGACACTATGAGCTATACGGCCTCGGCGCTGAGTTTTATGCTCGAAAACCTGGAAAAACCCGTTATCCTTACAGGCAGCCAACTTCCCATAGGACTCCCCCGGACAGACGGAAAGGAAAATTTCATATCTGCCGTTGAAATCGCTGCTGCCGTAGATCCGGACGGACATGCGCTGGTCCCAGAAGTATGCATCTTCTTCCAGGACGAGCTGTTCAGGGGAAACAGGACGTTTAAGTACAATGCCGAAGAGTTCCGTGCATTCCGTTCACCCAACTATCCTCCTCTGGCGGAAGCGGGGATCCAGATAAAATACAACCGTAAATTCATCCGCTATCCCGCTACCTGGGGAAAACAGCTCCATGTCCATACCAAGTTGGGAACAGACATTGCCATCCTGAAGATATTTCCAGGCATTGAAAGAAAGGTGGTGGAAACGATCCTTGCCATACCGGGATTGCGGGCTCTGATCCTTGAAACGTACGGTCAGGGCAATGCGCCGACGGTCAAATGGTTGCTGGATCTTATCTCGGCTGCCGTGTCCAGGGGAATTATTGTTGTGAACATCACCCAATGTCCTGCCGGAAGCGTTTCAATGGAATCTTATGCCTGTGGTATGAGATTGAAGGAGATAGGTGTTTTGAGCGGATATGATATGACTACCGAAGCCGCAGTGACTAAAATTATGTTATTAACAGGACAATATGCAGAAAATAAAGAAGTTAGATATTTTTTGTCACAACCTCTTAACGGCGAATTTTAAGACAAATGTTTGGATTATCACTTTTTTCTGTAACTTGCGCTGTTTTTAATTAGTTAATTAGGAGAGGTGGCCGAGTTGGTCGAAGGCGCGCGCCTGGAAAGTGCGTAAACTCCAAAAGGGTTTCGCGGGTTCGAATCCCGCCTTCTCCGCAACACTTTGGAAAACGTTTGATAAACTATAATTCTTAACTCTAATTATTCAACTGAAATGAAAAAATTTTTCGTATTCTTGGCAGTTCTTGGATTCATTACCATCTCTGCTCAGTACGCAGCCGCACAAACAGCCACCCCTACAGGTGAAATAGAACAGGTTGAAGTACCCATTCACCAGCAACTCAAGACCAAATTCATTGAAGGTGGTCCCGAGTTTATGGCCTCCATCCTATTGTGTTTGATTTTTGGTGTTGCCCTTGCAATTGAGCGTATCATTTATCTGACACTTTCCGAAACCAATATTACAAAATTCCTTCCTAAAATTGATGCCGCATTGAAAGATGGCGGCGTTGCCAGTGCAATGGAAGTTTGTCGTAACACCCGTGGTCCTGTGGCCAGTATTTTCTATCAAGGTCTGTCGCGTGCCGATCAAGGTCTTGAAGCAGTAGAAAAATCAGTTGTCTCCTACGGAGGTGTACAAATGACTTTCCTTGAAAAGAATCTTTCCTGGATTCAGCTCTTTATAGCTATTGCTCCCATGTTGGGATTCCTCGGAACCGTTGTCGGGATGGTTGCAGCATTCGACGCCATTGAAGCTGCAGGTGATATTTCTCCTACCGTTGTAGCCGGAGGTATTAAAGTTGCTTTGATCACGACTATCGGTGGTTTGATCGTTGCCATTATCCTCCAGTTATTCTATAACTACCTGCTGTCAAAAATCGAAAAGATCACCATCCAGATGGAAGATGCATCTATTGCCCTGATAGACATGTTGGTTAAATACGAAAAATAAACTGTAACAATGAATAGACTAGCGAAAATAACTCTTATAGCCCTTATGGTTATCAGCCTGGTCATGACCGTTTTGTATTTTTTGAATACAGAAGGTGATAACCTGGAGGGTTGGACATATGCTTTTCTTAATTGGGCATATATAATGCTTGCGCTGGCAATTGTTTTAATCATTGTGTTGCCTTTCTTAACTATCAGGCAACGCAAGATTAATTACAAGTCTGTCATTTTTACCATTGTCGGAATTGTTGTTGTCTTGGGAGGAGCTTATTTGCTTGCTCCGGCAACTCCGGTTGTACTGGCAACAGGAGCCGTTCATGAAGGTCCTGCTGTTAAATTAACAGAAACAGGCCTTATTGTGACCTATTTCCTTATTGCTGTAGCTTTTTTATCCATCATAGGCGGTGCAGTATATAATGGCCTTAGAAAAAATTAATTCAGTAAAATTATTATATTATGGCAAAACCAGTACCAGAAATTAATGCAGGATCAATGGCAGATATTGCTTTTCTGCTGCTTATTTTCTTTCTGGTGACGACTTCCATGGATGTGGACAAAGGGATCCAACGTCGTCTCCCTCCCATGCCCGATGAAAGTCAACAAGTAGAAGCCGAGCAGATTAACAAGCGGAACATTATGGTGGTACTAATCAATAGTAACGACCGCTTATTTGCAGGAGGTCATGAAATGCATATCACCATGCTTAAAGACAAAGTCAAGGAATTCCTCACCAATCCGGCAAATTTGCCTAATCTGCCCGAAAAGCGTGAAAGGGACATCGAAGGTTTTGGCCCCGTTATGGTATCCCGTGCCGTTGTATCCTTGCAGAACGACCGCGGCACTTCGTATAATGCTTACATACAAGTTCAGAACGAACTGGTGAAAGCGTTCAATGAAGTCCGTGACGAATTTGCAATGTTACATTTCGGTAAAAAATATAATTTTCTTGAAGAGGATCAGCAACGGATCGTAAGAGAGGCCGTTCCTATGAACCTTTCCGAAAGAGAACCGAGAGAAGTCAAAACCAGAAGAAGAAGATAGGAGGTTACAACTATGGCAAAATTTAAAACCAAACGGGACAAAAGCTTAAAGCCTATCAGTACGGCTTCATTGCCGGACGTAGTGTTCATGCTTCTGTTTTTCTTTATGATCTCAGTAAGTTTCCGTCAGGTGGAACGCGTTGTGACTGTCAGGCTTCCGGAAGCAACCGAGATCGCCAAACTTGACCGGAAAGACCTGGCCAGCCACATCAATATAGGGAGCCCTATTCCGGCTTTCCAGGCCCAATATGGGACGGATTCACGAATACAATTGAACGATACGTTCAGTACCATTGATGATATCCGTGACTTCATAGCTGCTTCACGTGAATCCATGTCGGAAGCCGATCGTCCTTTAATGACGGTAAATCTGAAAGTTGACGAAAACGTCCGTATGGGTATCGTAACGGACGTAAAACAGGAACTCCGGCGTTGTTCCGCTTTGAAGATCATGTATTCTACACGTAAAAAAACAGAGCATTCCGGTTTCTGAGAACTATGTATGACAAAAAAGCCGCAATTTACCCTGCGGCTTTTTTTTTATCTTTGCACTTAACAAAATTGTATAAGCATGAAAAGGTTTTTTACCATTCTATTTTTAGTGGTTTTAGTGAGTTGTCAACATACTGAACCAAAGGCAAAATATGTGTTTTACTTTATCGGGGATGGGATGGGATTGGCCCAAGTCGCCCTTGCCGAAGCTTATCTGGCCGGATCCGACGGAGAAATCGGGTCCCGGACACTGAACTTTACCGCCTTCCCGGTATTGGGAACGGTCACCACATACAGTGCCAGTAATATGGTTACATGTTCCTCGGCTGCAGGGACTGCTCTGGCCACAGGTACCAAAACCAAAAACGGCATGCTGGGAATGGCCCCGGATTCAGTTAACCTAAAAGCGATTACCTACAAGATCAAGGAAGCAGGTTTTAAAGTAGGCGTATCATCAACCGTTACCCTAGACCATGCCACTCCCGGGGCTTTTTATGCCAATGCCGCATCACGGAGTGATTACTACAATATAGCCGTACAATTGCCAGATACCGGATTTGACTTTTTCGGAGGCGGCGGATTTGTTCAACCGGAAGGAAGGAATAAAGATCAGGTTTCAATTATAACCCTGATAGAAAACGCCGGATACACTCTTGTTTACGGAATGGAAGAATTTGACAAGTCCCGTGACGCTGAAAAAATGTTACTGCTCCAGGACAAGGAAAAAAATTACCTGGGCGCACTGCCATATGCCATTGACCGGAAAGAGGGTGACTTAACACATGCAGACGTTGTTACCGCTGCTATAGATTTTTTGGAAAACGAAGACGGTTTTTTCCTAATGAGTGAAAGCGGTCAAATTGATTGGGCTTGTCATTCCAATGATGCGAAAACCTCTATCCTGGAAACGATAGACCTGGACCTGGCCGTTCAGGTAGCTATAGATTTTGCTGCTAGACATCCCCGGGAAACCCTTATCATTGTAACTGCAGATCATGAAACCGGGGGACTATCCCTGGGGTGGGAAGGTCTGCACACCATGCATTCTGACCAAATAGCAGAACAGACTGCATCTAAGGACATACTACTGCAAAGCGGAGACAGGAAAAAAGCCGATCAGATAAGTGAAATGAATCAAAAGGCCCGGATGTGGACTACCTCTTCCCATACGGGGATTCCTGTTCCCGTATATGCCATGGGGGTAAAAAGTGAACTTTTTTCGGGCAGGATGGATAATACGGATATTCCCAAAAAGATCTGTCAGGCCATGGGAATTTCCTTTTAACCCGGAAAATTATTCATTCGTCGGGTTTATAGGCTGTATTCACCGATCTCCTGTTGTACCGGAAGCAGTATGCCTTTACTTTTGCGGTATACTTAACAATTTAAATTTTGAATTATGGAAATTCTGGACAAACAGGAATCCGATCTCTCCCGTGATCCGGGACGCAGGAACAATTTTTCAGGAGGGATCATCGTCGGACTTATCATGATCCTTGCCGGTGCTATACTAATTTTATCCAATGCCGGATGGATCTCCTGGGAAGTACGCCGCATTCTGCTCTCATGGCAAATGCTTCTGATTGTATTAGGACTCATATCCTTTGCAAGAAGGCAGATCACCCAGGGCATCATATTGCTGGTGATAGGGACCATTTTCATGTTGCCGCGCATTGGCTCCCTGGATCTTTTTCCGGGCATGGAATGGTTTACTAAATTCAATTGGAAAAATTTATGGCCGCTAATCCTTGTGGCAGTGGGAATTCTGATCTTTACAAAAGCCAGAAGAGGCGATCAGCCCTATTGTGGGAACAGGCATCATACGCCTCGGGAGGCTGCCCGTTTTGATAACGGATACGTAAATTATTCAATGGTTTTCGGCGGATCCGACAGTATCTTTCTAGAACCCGTATTTCGCGGAGGAAATATTGAAAATGTTTTCGGAGGGGGCACCCTGGACCTGAGAAAGACTACCCTACAGGAAGGTGTATCTTATCTTAAGGTGTCTTCGGTCTTCGGAGGGATCACCTTATATATACCGGCAGAATGGAACGTAGAGATCCAAAGTAATTCGGTATTCGGTTCCTTTAAGGACAACAGGCTTTTCACGGCCGATGTAGATAAGAATTCCAAACTGATCATAAAAGCAGAATGTGTCTTTGCCGGTGGAGAAATCAGGTAAATATAAGATAACAGTAACAGCGGGCGTTGTTCTTCTGACAGCGCTTCTGTTTGCTTATCTGACCGGTTCGATTGTATATTTCACCTGGTATGAAATACTTGCAGACGGATTGATCATTGCTGCATGTATAACGGGACTGGGCCTTTTTACCTGTAAAATGGACGCTTACGGCATGCCTTCTTATGTTCAGAACATGATTTTCTGTGCAGGCATTACCGGTATTCCCCTTTTGGCAATATATCTGTATCTTGATCCGGAGGCATTTCATGTATTTGTACGCATCATTCCTTTGCGGATCTTTATTTTCGCACTCATATGCCTGATCTTCTTGTTCGCAAAGAAAGCCGGAATAGCAGATAAAACTAATGAGCCCCAACTGGAAAAGTCCGTACCGAAATCTTTGCCATCGACAGAATACCCGGATAAGATAGTTGTGCGCTCGAGAACCGGCATCAAAGTTATTCCTGTCGGGGATCTGCTTTATATTCAGGCAGACGGGGACTACGTATGGCTCGTATCCGAGGAGGGAAAATGGCTGAAAGAGGAGACCATGAAACACCTCCAGGAAACCCTGTCTCCCTCACAGTTCGTCCGGATCCACCGGTCATTCATAGTAAATGTGTCCAAAATCAGCCGTATAGAACGTTACGGACAACAACAGCTGATCATCCTGACCAATGGCAAGTCCGTCAAAATAAGCGCTTCAGGATACAGAACCCTCAAAGAAGCGCTTGGTTTTTGAGACTGGATTTTGTTTTTTGCTTACCTTTGTAAAAAAAAAGAGATGGATTACAAGATAAAAGATCTGGGACTTGCCGGTTTTGGGAGAAAAGAGATTGCGCTGGCAGAAGCGGAAATGCCCGGTCTGATGGCATTGCGGCGTCGTTACAAAGGAAAGAAACCCCTGCTTGGAGCACGTATTACTGGAAGCTTGCATATGACCGTGCAAACTGCCGTTCTGATAGAGACACTCCGGATGCTGGGAGCAGACCTGCGCTGGGCCTCTTGCAATATATTCTCCACACAGGATCATGCGGCAGCAGCCATGGTAGATGCGGGCATTCCCGTATTTGCCTGGAAAGGGGAAACAATTGAAGAGTATTGGTGGTGTACGCTGCAAGCACTATCCTTCCCACAAGACAAGGGCCCTCATCTGATCGTAGATGACGGAGGAGATGCCACTTTGCTTGTTCACAAAGGTGTTGCAGCTGAAAAGGATCCTTCTGTTCTGAATAAGCTCAATAAAAACGCAGAAGAAAAAGCGATAGCAGCCCTCTTGCGTACAACGCTCAGGGAACGTCCGGGCATGTGGACCCGGATGGCGGCAGAAATCAAAGGAGTAAGCGAAGAAACAACTACCGGAGTTCACCGGCTCTACCAGATGTTTGAAAAAGGAGAACTCCTGTTCCCAGCCATCAACGTAAATGATTCGGTAACCAAATCAAAATTCGACAACCTGTATGGCTGCCATGAATCATTGGCAGACGGTATCAAACGTGCTACGGACGTTATGATCGCAGGCAAGGTGGTTGTCGTATGCGGTTACGGGGATGTGGGAAAAGGATGTGCCAGAAGCATGCGTTCCTACGGGGCACGCGTCATCGTTACAGAGATCGATCCGATTTGTGCATTGCAAGCTTCTATTGAAGGTTTTGAGGTACGTAGGCTGGAAAACTGCCTGGAAGAAGGTCGCATTTTTGTAACGGCAACCGGAAATTGCGATGTGATCCGTGTGGAACATATGGAAAAAATGCGGGATCAGTCCATTGTATGCAATATCGGGCATTTTGACAATGAGATCCAGGTAGACGAACTTATGCAATATCCAGGTGTCAGAAAAATCAACATCAAACCCCAGGTAGATCAGTTCATCTTTCCTGACGGCCGTTCTATCATACTGCTGGCAGAAGGGAGGCTGGTGAATCTTGGTTGTGCCACCGGTCACCCATCTTTTGTCATGAGTAACTCTTTTACAAACCAGGTATTGGCACAGATCTCTTTGTGGAGTACGGAACACAAACTGGGGGTTTACCAGCTTCCGAAAAAGTTGGATGAAGAAGTGGCCCGACTTCACCTGGATTACCTGGGAGTCGAGTTGACCCAACTTAACGAAAAACAGGCAAATTACATAGGAGTAACCAAAGACGGACCTTTCAAACCGGATTATTACAGATATTGATATTATGATAAAATCACGCACCAAGATCATTGACATCCTGAAGATGCAGCCGGGAGTTTCCGTACTTGTTATGGGATGGGTCCGCACCAAAAGAGGCAATAAAAAGATCACTTTCATTGCCCTTAACGATGGTTCAACCATACACAACGTACAGATCGTATGTGATATGGAGCAGTTCAAAGAAGAGGAGCTCCGTCCCATTTCAACCGGCGCGTGTCTGCGGGTAGAAGGATTGTTGGTGCCTTCTTTGGGCACTGAACAGTCTGTAGAGATCCAGGCCAGGAAAGTAGAGATATACGGAACAGCCGATCCTGCCACCTATCCCCTTCAAAAGAAAGGGCACAGTATGGAATTCCTAAGGGAGATTGCCCACCTCAGACCCAGGACAAATACGTTCGGATGCATACTCAGGATCCGGCATGCCATGGCTTTTGCCATACATAAATATTTTAATGACAAGGGATTCGTTTATCTCCACACCCCTATCATTACCGCTTCTGACTGTGAGGGGGCCGGCGCGATGTTCCAGGTAACTACCCTGGATTTAAACAATCCGCCCAGAGGTAAAGACGGCCTGGTGGACTATTCTCAGGACTTCTTCGGTCGCCAGACAAGCCTGACCGTCAGTGGCCAGCTTGAAGGAGAATTGGGTGCCATGGCATTGGGAGAGATCTATACGTTTGGTCCGACTTTCCGTGCCGAAAACAGCAACACACCCAGACACCTGGCCGAATTTTGGATGATCGAACCTGAAATGGCCTTTTACGATATCCATGACAACATGGATCTGGCAGAGGATTTCATCAAATATCTTGTGCGGTATGCCCTCGAGAACTGTGCCCCCGACCTGCAGTTCCTCAACAATATGATAGACAAAGATCTGATCGAAAGACTGGAAAGTGTGTGTGATACCACATTTGCACGACTGACCTACACAGAGGGAATCCAAATACTGAGTTCCAGCGGACAATCCTTTGAGTATCCCGTATCATGGGGAACAGACCTGCAAAGCGAACATGAAAGGTATCTGGTGGAAAAACACTTTAAACGCCCCGTCATTATGACCGATTATCCCAAAGAGATCAAAGCCTTTTACATGAAAGAGAACACGGATAGAAAAACCGTAAGGGCTATGGATATCCTGTTCCCGAAAATCGGTGAGATCATTGGAGGTTCACAACGCGAGGAAGATCTGGATACACTTGCCAGAAGGATCAAGGAAATGAACATGTCCGTAGAAGAACTGGACTGGTATCTTGACACAAGGCGATTTGGGACGGCTCCTCATTCCGGTTTCGGGCTGGGATTTGAAAGACTTCTTCTTTTTATCACCGGTATGTCAAACATCAGGGATGTCATCCCCTTCCCGCGCACACCGAAATCTGCAGAATTCTGATCATGTTTGTAATTGGCATAGCCGGCGGGACCGGTTCCGGAAAAACAACGGTAGTGAACAAGATCCTTGAACGGCTTGATCAGACACAGGTAACGGTAATACCCCAGGACTCCTATTACAAGGACAATTCACACCTCCCGCTCGAAAAAAGACAGGAATTGAATTTCGATCACCCCGACTCCATTGACTGGACTCTGATGGTGGAACAAATCCAACGATTGAAGGCAGGATATTCCATTGAGCAACCTATGTATTCGTACATTACATGTACCCGGTCAAAGGATACGATCCATATTGAACCTACGCAGATTATTATTGTGGAAGGCATCCTCATTTTTACTGACCCTTCCCTAAGAGAATGTCTGGACATGAAAATCTTCGTAGATGCAGATCCTGACGACAGACTTTCCAGGGTTATTTCCAGGGATATAGTGGAAAGAGGACGTTCGGTAAACAAGGTGCTGGATCGCTACGAAAAGACGGTCAAACCCATGCATCTGCAATTTATTGAGCCTACAAAGCGATATGCAGACATCATCATCCCACAGGGAGGCCATAATACTGTAGCCATCAACATGCTCATTTCTACTATTGAACAGGCACTGCATACCAGATAAGTTTTTCCCGTGATGAAAAAGGAAACAAGAATCGGACTTTATCTGACTGTCATTGTACACCTGGTTGTACTGATCGTTTTTCTATCGCTTCAATTTTCATCCATGATACGCAAAGAGTCCTCCTTTGTACTTGATTTTACTCAACAGGAAGAACTGGAGGCGGCACAAATGCGGGAAAATATGAGAGCACAGTTGAGCGAAGAACTGGAAGATCTGATATCCGGTATACAAAGGCAATCCAGAAACGTTGCAGTTGATGCCACACAGAGAAACCTTGCCCTTAAGGATGACAGGCACACGGATCCATCACAAGTCTATAAGGAAGCGGAAGAATTGCAAAAACGGCTGGATGCCGCCAGAAAAGAAGTAGAAGAACAGGGAGGTAACGAAACCATGAGCGTTGGCGGAACTGAAGATGAAAAACAGGAGGTAAAACCTTATACGGGGCCGGCTGTCCTGGAATACTGGCTGGAAGGAAGAAAAGCCATGAGTCTGTCTATCCCTGTGTATAAATGCCTGGGGGGAGGAGACGTAACGGTTTCTATTCAGGTAGATAGAAAAGGTTATGTGCAAAAAGCTTCCATAGAAGCTGCTTTTTCATCCCAGGATCGGTGTCTGCAGGAGTTTGCCCTGCGAGCGGCCAGACAAAGTCGGTTTACTGCTTCGACCCAAGCCCCTGCCCTGCAACCGGGGAAAATAGTCTATCGTTTTATTCCACAATAAGCATTTATTGTGTAATTTTGAGACATGAACGAAAGGCAATACCAGGAAATAAAAGAATTGCTGGCTCAGCTCACCGCCAAGATCGATGCTCTTTACGATTCCGCCACAACCCCTGGACCGGTAAGTGATTTTGAACTGGAAACAGGTATGGAAACGAAAGAAATACCTGTTCAGGAGACAGCATCGTTTACTCCGGACAATGCTGATGTAAAACCCCTCCGATCATCTGCCGGTACCGTGGGAGATCTTTTTTCCGATATGGCCAAACGCCCGACCGTGGCAGACTCATTGGCCAGGACAAAAAAGAAAGGTCCCTTAAAGGAGCATATTCCGTTCAATGATAAATTTCTGTATATGAAAACCCTATTCTCGGGGGACGACGGACTTTATGAAAAAACCCTTGCCGACCTGCAATCAATGGATAACATGCAACAGGCAGAGAAATATCTTGCCGAGCATTTTCCCTCCTGGGAATTATCAACTCCCGCAGTACAGAAATTTCTGAGCCAATTGGAAAATGTGTTCTAAACTGATCATAGTACCCACTCCGATAGGGAACCTTGAGGATATCACATTACGCGCCCTGAAAGTGCTTGGAGAAGCTGATCTGATCCTGGCTGAAGATACGCGTAAAAGCAGTATCTTATTGAAAAAATACGCTATCGGAACGCATATGGAATCATTTCATAAATTCAACGAACACCAGCAAACCGGTGCCGTACTGGAAAAGATACGACAGGGGAAACTCATTGCCCTTATAAGCGATGCAGGGACCCCAGGTATTTCAGACCCCGGATTTATGCTCGTCAGAGAATGCCTGAAAGCTGACATTCCCGTTGAATGTCTTCCGGGAGCAACCGCATTGATTCCGGCCTTGGTAAACAGTGGTTTTCCTACAGACCGTTTTTGTTTTGAAGGATTCCTGCCGCTTAAAAAAGGAAGACGCGCCCGGATGGATTCTCTGGCAAACGAAACGCGTACCATTATATTGTATGAATCCCCTTTCCGTCTTGTAAAAACCCTGGAACAACTTTCACAAATCATGGGACCGGATCGTTATGCATCGGTTAGCAGGGAGTTGACAAAAATACATGAGGAAAACAGACGCGGAACATTGTCGGAACTATGTCTGTGGTACAGGGATCATACCCCAAAAGGTGAAATAGTCATTGTGATAAAAGGTAGAGGGAAGGATTGTGAAATGGGGCAATAAACATCACTACATCATACATGCAACGGGAATTGCAGGTATTCTTATCTTACTCGTCTTAAAGATCTTCTATAGTAACAGATCTACATACAAAGAACATGTATCGGGACAGATTGCGGATTCATTCCGGGAATATTGTGATAACGATATCGTTAAAGTAGAACAGGTAAAAGAAGATACTCTGAGAAGAACTGTCAAACAGGAGGTTCAGCTGCTGCGGTCCTCAGCTGAAAAAACTACAGGACCTCAGCCATACGATCCACATACCGCTTACAAGGTGGAACTCAATACGGCAGACAGCGCAGAATTGGTGAAATTATACGGCATTGGTCAGTATTATGCGACCAGGATATTACAGTACAGAGAAAAACTGGGTGGATTTGCCATACCTGAACAATTGCTCGAAATACCGGGCATCGACAGGGAAAGACTGACGGGTTTCTATGAGAACGTGTTCGCAGATTCGACCTTTATCAGGAAAATGGACATAAAAATTGCAGAAGAGGACCAGTTGGCCGGACACCTCTACATTGGAAGGTATCTGGCACGATGCATCATAAGATACCGCGAAACGGTCGGTGCAGATTCCTGTACACTGGAGAATCTGCTCCGGGACAACATTTTGTCTAATGAACAGGCACGTAAAATCGGCTGGTATCTGCATTGAGCGGTATTTTTTCTATATTTGTCGGATATAAAATTCTCAAACACCAATTCATTCTATGAATATTCTGGTTACTGATAACGTGGTGAAGCGCTTCGAAGGGCAACTAGCATTGGATAACGTCAGTATTGAAGTCCCTCGTGGAAAGATCTTTGGTCTGCTTGGACCTAACGGAGCAGGCAAGACTACCCTTCTTCGGATCGTCAATCAGATCACGGCCCCCGACAGCGGGCATGTGTTTTTTGACGGTCATCCCCTGGCTGCAGACGATGTATTCCGTATAGGATATCTCCCCGAAGAAAGAGGTTTGTATAAAAAAATGAAGATCGGAGATCAGGCCATGTACCTGGCAAAACTCAAGGGAATGTCCCATGCCCAGGCCATGACCAGCCTTAAATCCTGGTTCGTACGATTTGGGATACAGGCCTGGTGGAATAAAAAAATCACCGAACTGTCCAAAGGAATGGCGCAAAAAGTCCAATTCGTTACAACAGTCATGCACGATCCTGCCCTGCTCATTCTGGATGAGCCTTTCAGCGGATTCGACCCTATTAATGTGGACCTTATCCGCAATGAAATCATCAGGATGAAGGAAAAGGGCACTTCTGTCATACTTTCCACCCACAATATGGAATCAGTGGAAGAGATGTGTGACCAGATCGCACTTATAGACAATGCCCGTCTCGTAGTGGCAGGAAAGATTCATGATATCCGCCGTATCCACGGCGACAACCACATAGAAATCCTGTACAAGGCATCGGCACCACTGGAATTACAAAGCCTTAAAAAGGCACCTTTTAGCATTATTTCGCAAGGACAGAAAGACGGTTCTTACCAAATGGTCATTACCCCGAATGCCGGCATTGATACGAACGAAATACTAGAAGCCCTTATACCCCATATAAGCATAGTGGGAATAACAGAGATTATACCGCGCATGCACGATATTTTTATCAAACTTGTAACAAATAAGGAGGAAAGGTGATGAATTTCAAGAAGATAAAATTTATTGTCGGAAGAGAATTCACTGTCCGTGTGAGAAAGAAATCGTTTCTCATTGCCACCTTTCTTACGCCTTTGCTGATGGCCGCACTGATTACCGTTCCCATGCTGATGACCACGGTCAAAGACAACCGGGAAAAGATTATAGAAGTGATCGATCCATCCGGTATCGGTCAGTCCGTACTGGAAGATCAGGAATATACCTCTTTTAAATTTGTGAAGGAAGGGGATCTGGAACAATATAAACAGACGTTCGATATCCGGAATATCCATGCCGTGTGTGTTATTGAAGAAATCCAGCCCAATAATGTGGATGTGAGAATGTATAGTACAGGTCAAATCGACCAGGATGTCCAGAAATATGTGTCAAGGCAGATCAGCAGTGAAGTGGAAAAACGAAAGCTGGAATCATATAACATTCCAGAGTTGAAGGAAATCATGGAAAACATCAAGACCAACATCCAGGTCAAATCCTTTACATGGACTGAAACAGGGGACGAAAAGGAAACCATCACGGAAGTTTACATGGCCATTGCCTACTTGAGCAGCTTCCTGATCTATATGTTCATCTTTATGTACGGTTCGATGGTCATCCGGGGCGTGATAGAAGAAAAAACAAACCGTATTGTAGAAGTAATTATTTCATCCGTTAAACCGGTTGAACTGATGCTGGGCAAAATTGTGGGGGTTGCCCTGGTTGCATTGCTTCAGTTCCTTTTGTGGATACTGCTCACAATAATCATTATTTTCATCGTAATGATTGCGCTAGGATCGGGTACTGTTTCCGAGCTGACCCAGACTGCTCCCCAGATACAGGGAGGATTGGCAGGTGCGATCGCTTCCTTTGATACAGGCAGCGGAGTGTTGACGGGCATTGCCAGCACATTGTCACAGATCCATGTGGGAAAATTCCTGCTCAGTTTCTGCCTGTATTTCATAGGAGGGTACCTGATGTACGCCTCTATGTTCGCAGCTATCGGATCGGTTTCCGATGCAGAGACCGACACCCAGCAATTCCAGCTCCCTATTACCATCCCCCTGATCCTCGGCCTGTTCATCATGATGCATACGTTCCAGCACCCCGACAGTTCCCTGTCGGTCTGGGCCTCTATGATCCCTTTTACGTCTCCAATGGTAATGCTGGCACGTCTTCCTTTCGGAGGCGTACCCCTCTGGCAGCTGATCGTATCTATCGTACTGTTATTCCTTTCATTTCTTGCTGCAGTATATTTTTCAGCCAAGATCTATAAAGTCGGTATCCTGATGTACGGTAAAAAAGTTACCTGGAAAGAATTATGGAAATGGATGCGTTACAAAAACGGCTGAGAAGGTCATCACTTGTCTTTTTCCTGATGATGACCGCAAGTCTGGTCGTTTTACCGGCACAGACCATCAAGGCCACGCGCATGCTGATGGACACATCGGTTTATCAGCAACAAGCTTCCCCCGCTGTCAAAAAAATCATGCAGCAATATGCCCCGGAGGTGAACAGGAAAATGAACAAGGTAGTCGGCTATACGACTGTCGCCATGGACTCTTATCCACCTGAAAGCCCCTTGTCTAACATGGCAGCCGATGCCCTTCTGGCCATTGCAAGAAGGTATTATGGTATGGACCGGGTGGACTTTGCCATGACTAATTTCGGAGGTATTCGTACTTCGTTCCCCAAGGGGGATCTTACACTATACTATGTTTACTCGGCTTTTCCCTTTGAAAACTCATTGGTTCTGGTAAGCCTGAAAGGAAGCCAGGTAAAGGAGTTGTTTGAGCTCTTTGCCCAACGCCGGGTAGAAGCCCTGGCCGGTGTCCGGCTAAAGATCCATGACCATAAGATCACCGAATTGCTTATAAATGGTCTGCCTTTGGAAACCGAACGGATCTATCATCTGGCTACGATTGATTTTCTGCTCACCGGCGGAGACCGGATGACTATCCTGAAAAACAATCTGGGAGTTGATTATTCGGGTATTACCATCCGGGATGCGATACTGGAGTATATCGGGGTGTTTACTAAGAATGGGGAACCCGTGCCTGCCAAAATAGACGGACGTGTTGTGATAAACAATCCTGACTGACAATGAAAAAGAGTATTTTGCATAAGAATCTTTTCTTTCTCCTTTTGGCGGTTCCCTTGTCCGTTACAGCTCAGGACGCGGTGATTATTCACACCAATGATTTCCATAGCCAAATAGAACCGTTCGTCTCCGGAAGGAACGCCGGGAGCGGAGGTCTGCTGAGTCTTTCCGGTTACCTTGAAGAAATGAGAAAAGAACACCCCGGATTACTATACCTGGATGCAGGAGATTACAACCAGGGAACACCCTATTTCAACCTTTTCGGAGGTATGGTGGAAGTAGAGTCCATGAATGCGTTGGGATTGGATGCTACGGTCTTGGGGAATCATGAATTCGACAATGGGCTTGAAGATCTCGTAAAGAGGCTCGAAAAAGCAGATTACCATATTCTGTGTGCCAACTACAATATCAAGTACCGGCCTCTTAGAAAGATCGTCAAACCATACGTTATTTTTGATCTTAATGGGAAAAAAGCAGGAGTAATCGGGCTGACACTCGATCTTCAAGGACTTACTTCAAGCGAAGTGCTTCGCAGGATGGGTTACATAGATCCTATTCAAACCGCTAACCGTTTGGCCTCCAAATTGAAAAGAAAAGGATGCGATCTGATAATCTGTCTGACACACCTGGGATTAAAAGGAGATATTGAACTGGCAGCACAATCCCGTGCAATCGATCTGATCATTGGGGGACATTCGCATACATTCCTTGAAGAACCCGTTATGCAGGCAAATATGGACGGCCGGGATGTTGTTATTGTACAGACCGGTGCATACGGAGTATATGCCGGACGAATTGATATAATTTTTTAACCGGATTTCAATATGTTTCTGGAAACTCAAAAATGGAACGGACGGATAGAAGTGATCTGCGGATCCATGTTCTCGGGAAAAACAGAAGAATTGATACGCAGGCTTAAAAGAGCAAAATTTGCCAATCAAAGGGTGGAAATTTTCAAACCCCGTATTGACCAAAGGTATTCCACGGATGAAGTCGTTTCTCACGACAGTCATTCCATTCCTTCTACCCCTGTCGATTCGGCCGAAAGTATCCTCCTGCTGGCCAATAACGTTGATGTAGTGGCTATTGATGAAGCACAATTCTTTGACCAAAACCTGGTAAGAGTCTGTCAAATACTGGCTAACAACGGCATCCGGGTAATCGTAGCCGGACTTGATATGGATTACCTGGGAAATCCGTTCGGTCCCATGCCAAACCTTATGGCAGTTGCAGAGCACATTGTCAAAGTCCATGCCATCTGCCTGCAATGCGGCGATCCAGCGCAGTATTCCCATAGACTAAGCGATAGTACGAAACTGGTAGAACTGGGCGAAAAAAACATATATGAACCTTTATGTAGGCATTGTTTCAATCAAATAACACATGAACACAAATCAATTTACCCATCTGGAAATTAATATTCCGAACATCAAGTATAATCTGAAATATTTCCGTTCGTTCCTGAGTGATAATACGAAAATACTGGTACTGGTAAAAGCTTACGGATACGGTCACGGTATCGGAGAGTTTTCCCGTATCCTGGAAGACAACGGTATAGATTACCTGGCGGTTGCCTTCCCCAGTGAAGGAGTGGCTATACGCCAGGCCGGCGTTAAACTGCCAGTAATAGTTTTTTCTGCCGGTATGGAACACTATCCCCTCCTGATACATCACCGGCTGGAACCAAGTCTACCCTGCCTGGAAGCCTTTCAGCGCTTTCAAACTGAAGCTGCCAAACTAGGTGAACACGGCTATCCCGTCCACATCAAGCTTGATACAGGAATGCACCGCCTGGGATTTGAAAAAGCAGAACTTGACGCATTGACAAAAGAATTACCTTTAGCCCAGTCAGTAAGGATTGCTTCTGTCTTTTCTCATTTTGTTGCATCGGGAGATCCATTACATGATGATTTCACCAAAACACAGATTGCCCGTTTCCAGACATTGTCCTCTTTCCTGGAATCACATCTGAATTACAAACCTATCCGTCATTTGCTTAATTCTCCGGGAATCGAACGGTTTGCCAAAGAAGCGCAATTCGATATGGTACGGTTGGGGATCGGCCTGTTTGGAATGTCCTATGTTGACCGGAGTCTGCTCCGGCCGACAGCTTACCTTAAAACGCCGGTACTACAGGTTAAAACGGTAAGGCAAGGTGACACCGTTGGTTATGCCAGGGCCGGAAAAGTTACTGTTCCTGAAGCCCGTATCGCCACCTTGGCCATAGGGTATGCAGATGGGGTAAACCGCCACCTGAGCGGGGGCAAGGCCTGTTTTTCGGTAAATGGGCACAGGGCACCGACTATTGGCAACATCTGCATGGACATGTGTATGATAGATGTTTCGGGGATAGATGTAAAACCCGGTGACATGGTCACGGTGTTTGGTGATGATCCCACGATCTTCGAACTGGCTGACATCCTTGGCACCATTCCTTATGAAATTCTGACTTCGGTCGCTTTCCGGGTCCCAAGAATATATGTGTCCTGATCAAGCCATCATCTTACAAATCATTTCTTGTAGTAATTCGCCATCTCCCGCCTCTCCCCTTTCAGAAGATTTATAGAGACTGTCATAGACACATAACAGTTCCATCGCCCTTACGGTACGCGGAAAATTGAAAAAACGGGAAGCCCGGACCGTCTCCTTGAAAAAATAATAATTCCCTCCCATTATCTTCCCTATCCCTTCTACCGGAAGGGTGGGATTTTCCATTCTCAATGTATGGAATCTCAGAATTCTACACAATTGTGTATACAAGAGGCTGATGATCATCACCAGCGGATATTTCTTTTCGTTATCTGCAAAGTATCGCAATATGGGTTGGACCTTTGCAAAATTACCGTCGGTCATATGTTTGAACATAACAAAGGGACTGAAATCCCTGTTGATCCCCACTGAACTTTCCACCATTTCCGTTGTTATGGCCCAGGTATTTTCGGGGATGAGAATGAAGAGTTTTTCCAGTTCCATCACGATCCGCTGCAAGTCAGTCCCAAGGTAATCTGCCAGCAGTTGAGCCGCCTGTGGCTCTATGCTTGTATTCTTTTCCAACAGATATGAAGTTATCCAGTCCGGAATTTCATAATCCCTCAAGGGCGCCGCTTCCAGGATTTCACAATATTTTTGAGCCGTTTTCCAGAACTCGGTCCGCTTATCGACCGATTTGCCCATAAAGCATAGTACCAGTACACACGCAGGATTCATGGCTTTCAGATAGACCGACAAAGTATCAAGTCCCTTAAGCTGTTGTGCCTCCTTTACTATGATCACCTGCCTGGGAGCCATTACGGGATATTTCCTGGCATTGTCCGCAATCTGCATAACGGTGGCATCCTGACCATAAAGAATCATCTGGTTGAAGGCCTTCTCATCTTCAGTAAGTGCATAAGCAGCTATATAGGAAGCAATTCTGTCTACATAATAAGGCTCTTCTCCCATGAGCAGGTAACAAGGTTTGTATTTACCTTGTTCAAGATCTTTCATGATCCGTCTGAAGGTGGACAAGGTTTCTTTTGCCGTCGTTTTAGCCATAAGACAAATTTACATTAAATTTGCATAATGAACAGTCCGTCTGTTATATATTGTTCAGTGAGAAAAAAATGGGTTGAACGCACACCGGAAGAAGAAGTACGGCAGCAGATCATCAAGCACCTCCATATTGTTTGTGGGGCCCCTCTGCATCTGATGAGTTGTGAGTATCCCGTACATTATCTGAACCACCGCGCCGACCTTGTGATACATGACAGGAATGGGAAGCCCCTGATACTGGCAGAGTTCAAGTCCCCGTCCGTGACAATCGGCAACAAAACCGTTGAGCAGCTTCGCAGGTACAATTCCACGATCATGGCACCTTATCTGTTAATGAGCAACGGTATAAGAACATTTTTCTGGAAATTCAACACCACCACCCTTACTTATGAATTCATGAAGGATATCCCCGCTTATGAAGAACTACTCTAAATCTCCCGTAATAAAAGCACCTCTGAGATCCAGGATATTCAGGATAGTATCCCAACAGGCAGCCTTGAAGAATGTCCGCGCATTTGTCATAGGAGGGTATGTTCGGGACTATTTTTTAAAAAGACGTACAACAGATATCGATATCGTAGTGGAAGGCAACGGAATGGATATGGCTTTGGCCGTAGCATCCGTTTTAAAGGTGAATGCAACCCTGTTCAAAAACTTTGGCACGGCCATGTTACGGTACAGGGGATTGGAGATCGAATTTGTCGGAGCAAGGAAAGAATCTTACCGGTCGGATTCCCGGAATCCTGTAGTAGAAAACGGAACGGTGGAAGACGATAGGGAAAGACGTGATTTTACCATCAATGCGATGGCTTTCAGCTTGCAGGAAGAGGATTATGGAACGCTGACCGATCCTTTTAACGGTCTGGAAGACATCCGTAACAAAATCATAAGGACCCCCCTGGACCCTGATTCGACATTTAGTGACGATCCGCTGCGGATGATCCGAGCTATCCGTTTTGCTGCACAATTGGAATTTACCATCGACAAAGATTCATTCGCTTCCATATCCAAGAACGCCGAAAGGATCAATATTGTATCCCAGGAAAGAATTACAGCCGAATTACAAAAGATCATGGCTTCCCGTAAACCGTCCATAGGTTTTAACCTGTTGGAGGAAAGCGGACTTCTCTCGATCATTCTGCCTCAGGTGGCAATGCTCAGGGGCGTGGAAACCATGGAAGGAAAAGGTCATAAGGAAATTTTCAGCCACACGATGCAGGTCCTGGACAACGTGGCAGCTGTATCCGATAACATTTGGCTGCGCTGGGCGGCTCTGTTGCATGACGTAGGAAAACCGCCCACAAAGCATTTTGACAAGGATACAGGCTGGACTTTTTACGGTCATGATTTTGTCGGCAGCAAAATGATCCCTGCTATATTCCGGAATCTCAGACTCCCGCTGGGTGAAGAAATGAAATATGTCAGGAAATTGGTCCAATTGCATTTGAGGCCTATTGCTCTTGTAAATGAAGTAAGCGATTCCGGCGTGCGCAGGTTGCTCTACGACGCGGGGGAAAACATTGATGATCTGATGTTGCTTTGCCGGGCCGATATCACTTCAAAAAATCCCCAAATAGTCAAACGGCATCTGACTAATTTTGAGTTGGTCAGCAAGAAACTGATAGAAGTCGAGGAAAAAGATGCGATCCGGAATTTTCAACCCCCCATCTCGGGTGAGATCATTATGAAGACATACGGATTGCCTCCATGCCGTGAAGTCGGAATGATAAAGGACTTTATCAAAGAAGCTATCCTGGACGGTCAGATCGGGAACAATTACGATGAAGCGCTGGCCCTTATGAAACAACGTGCGGCAGAACTGGGGCTCAGTGAAGTAGGTGCATAAGTTCCTCCCTTGTCCGGACATCTTTCAGGAAAGTTCCCGTAAAAGCAGATGTTACCATTTTTGAATGTTGTTTCTGAACACCCCGTATCTGCATGCACATGTGCTCCGCCTCTATAACGACGGCTACTCCCATAGGGTTAAGTGTCTGCTGAATACAATCACGGATCTCTACCGTTAACCGTTCCTGCACCTGGAGCCTCCGGGCATATGTTTCAACAACCCTTATGATCTTACTCAATCCGGTGATATAACCATTGGGTATGTATGCCACGTGGGCTTTCCCGTAAAACGGAAGTATATGATGTTCACACAGGGAGTACATTTCAATATCCTTTACCAGGACCATCTGCCGGTATTCTTCACGGAATTTGGCAGAATTAAGGATAGCAGCCGGATCCTCCCGATATCCTTTTGTCAGGAATTGCATGGCTTTTGCCACCCGCTGGGGTGTTCTGAGCAAACCTTCCCTTTGCGGGTCTTCACCCAATAATTTAAGCACTTCCCTGTAATGTTCTTCCAGTTTTTTCGTTATCTCGGGAGTATAAAGGTCGTTGTTTAGATAAGACATAATATCAGATATGATCTAGGTGGCAAAAATACAAAAAAAGAATATCCCGGGGAAATACTTAAACTTTCCCCGTAGGTTAGAGTCAAATGGGAAAATCGGTTATTGGTTAATATTTATTTTTTGTACATTCGCAGCTATGGAAAAAGAATTACTTATCAAGATAAGGGGGATCAAGAAGATCTACGATATGGGGACCCAGGAAGTCCGTGCACTGAACGGTGTTGATCTGGAAATCAGGAAAAACGAATATGTGGCGATCATGGGACCTTCGGGATCGGGAAAATCAACCCTTATGAATTTGCTGGGATGTCTTGACACCCCTACTGAAGGGACGTATATTCTGAACGGGACCGATGTAAGTCAAATGCGTGATGACCAGCTTGCAGAAGTGAGAAATAAGGAGATCGGGTTCGTATTCCAATCCTTCAATCTCCTACCCAGATACAATGCTCTGAATAATGTGGCATTGCCCCTGATCTATGCAGGAATACCAAGACAGGAACGGGAACGGGAAGCCAAGAAGGCCCTTATAAACGTTGATCTTGGGGATAGGATGGATCACAAACCTAATGAATTATCCGGCGGACAAAAACAAAGGGTGGCCTTGGCCCGTGCCATGGTCAACAATCCTTCCATTATACTGGCAGATGAGCCGACAGGAAATCTGGATACAAAAACGTCACTTGACATTATGGCGCTTTTTGAACAGGTTTATGCTAAAGGCAATACGATTATCGTGGTAACACACGAAGAAGATATTGCCCGTTATGCAAGACGTGTAGTCAGGTTAAGAGACGGGCTTGTAGAAAGTGACGAGATAAACGACAACCCCGTGTTGGCCAATTCATGAAAAAGATCTATACCGGCAAGGGAGATACGGGAACGACATCCCTTTCAGACGGAACCAGGATATCAAAAGCCCATCCGCAAGTTGCGGCTTACGGCAAAACAGATGAACTTATCTCATGGTTGGGAATGATCCGTTCCCGGCCTGAACTTTCATCTGACCCGATATTACAGGGTATAGACTCTTCGCTGAGGACCGTACAGGTTCACCTGATGCATCTTGCCGGGATGTTGGCCTCTGCTAATCCGGCACATCAGCCGGTTTATGACTTTACAACGGCTGTTGATTTCCTGGAAAAGTCAACAGACGAGTTGCAGACCAGGACACCTAAGCTTAAATCGTTTATACTTCCCTATAAACCAGAGATTTCTGCCCAGATCCATGTTGCCCGCACCATATGTCGGGAAACAGAACGACATATGGTTGCACTTGGCACGGATATTGTCAACGCACATATGCTTACCTATATCAACCGGCTCTCTGATTACCTTTTTGTCCTGTCCCGGTTCATTACGGTAGAAACAGGTTGTAAAGAAGACTTTTTTTTATAACTTTGCTGACCTTTTTTAATAATTGTATCAATGTACTGGACACTTGAATTGGCATCAAAACTGGAAGACGCCCCTTGGCCAGCTACCAAGGATGAACTTATTGATTATGCCACACGCTCAGGCGCTCCGTTGGAAGTAATTGAAAATCTGTCAGAACTTGAGGATGACGGTGAGGTTTACGACAGCATAGAAGACATTTGGCCTGATTATCCGAGTAAGGAAGATTTTTTCTTTAACGAAGATGAATACTAGGATCATTTAATGAATATCATCATTGCAGGAGCCGGAGAAGTTGGGTTTCACCTGGCAAAGATGTTATCGGGTGAAAATCATCAGATCACTATCATTGACAAAAATGAAGCCCGTCTTCATGAGATAGCCGAGACTTCGGATGTAGTACCCGTGCCCGGTTCAATCACCTCCATATCTACATTGGAGAAAGCTGACATAAGCCGGTGTGATTTGTTCATTGCCGTAAGTCCAGCCGACGAACAGGACATGAACATTGTAGGGTCATTGCTGGCAAAACAGCTTGGTGCCAAACGGGTAACCGCGCGTATCAACAACAATGAATATCTTAAGAATGAGAACAGGGTCATTTTCACAGAATTAGGGATCGACTTGCTTTTTTATCCGGAAAAAATTGCGGCACACGAAATACTTGACCTGCTGAAACAGTCCGGCACTTCAGAATTTATGGATTTTTCCGGAGGCAGGCTTCAACTGATCGTACTTAAACTGACGGAAAGTTCCCTGATCGTAAATAAAAGCATGAAACAGGTTGCCGAGGAAAACGGGGGCGACCTTCCTTTTCGTGCCGTAGCAATTGCAAGGGAAGGGACAACTATCATTCCACGGAAAGATACGGTCTTTCAATTGCACGACCTTGTTTTTGTGATTACAAAAAGGGAAGCGGCTCATGCCGCCATGGTACTTAGTGGAAAAGAGAACGTGGTAGTCAAGAACCTGATGATCATGGGAGGCGGCCGGGTTGGCGAAATGGTCGCCCACCACATGGAGACCAGAATAGAAAAAGTCCGTGTGGTAGAACTTAACAACAACCGGTGCCAGGAACTGACAGTATCCCTACCCCGTTCACTGATAATAAACGGAGATGCCCGCAACACTGACCTGCTTCTGGAAGAAGATTTACCCCATATGGATGCCTTTGTAGCTGTCACTTCAAGTGCCGAAGCCAACATTCTCTCCTGTATGGCCGCTAAAAGAGCCGGGGTAAAGAAAACTATTGCCCAAGTCGAGAATCTGGACTATATCAAACTGGCTGAAAGCGTAGGAATAGATGCCACGATTAACAAAAAGCTCATAACGGCCAGCCGGATATTCCGTTTTACTATGATGGGAGACGTGCCATCTATGAAATGTCTCAATGGTTCGGATGCCGAAGTCATGGAGTTCATTGCCAAACCAAGAAGTTTGGTCACACAGAAAAAGGTCCGTGATCTTGAATTCCCGCAAGATGCTATTATCGGAGGGATCACAAGAGGAAATACAAGTCTTATCGTACGGGGAGATACTGAAATCAAACCCTACGACAGGGTAGTCGTTTTTTCACTTCCTTCCGCACTTCAAACCATTCATAAATTTTTCGTCTGATCTTTTTCCTGACGTTTTCCATAAAAATACTGCCTGGGAGTGCATGATTCCCTTGCCTTGAACACGCGGGAAAGTGAACGTACCGAATTGAAACCGCATTCCATGGCCAGATCGTTCAAATCTACCTTATTACCGGAGATTTCCCTCATCAGGCGCTTAGATGCCTCTATGCGGAAAATGTTCACCCACTCACAAAAATTTGTACCGTACATGCGGTGAATGGATCGCGACAGGTAGGCCCGGTTCGTGTTTGTCTCCCGACAAAGTTGATCAATAGTCAGATCCGGATTTTTAAAATACTCGTGCTTGACCATTAGTTTATTCATTTTCAAAATAATGTCCTCGGGATTGTCAGGATAGGCAGCATCCTTTTTTTTGAACAGTAAGGGATCTGTCAGCAACCAACCCCTTGTATATCTTGTCAATCTTCTTAAAAACCTTTTTCCCACATTCATACTTTCACGTTTTATTATCATCATTTAACTGCATTCTACACCATTCCCCCGGAGTCATGCCTACATTGATCCTGAAGGCCATGTTCAACGCTGTCAGGGACCTGAATCCGGATTTATTGCATAATTCAATAAGGCGTGCATCGGGATGTTGCCTAAAATAATCCTGAGCATATTTTACCCTGTAAGCATTTATGAACTGTTTAAAGTTAACGCCTGCACACTCGTTCAATGCCCTGGATACGTATGTTGTATTAGTCCCTACCCTGGCTGCCAGTTCTTGCCTTGTAATGCCAGAAGATCTGTAAGCCTCTTCTTTGACCATGTATTCCTTTATACGGTTATAGATATCCATGTATATCCGGTTCACGTTTCTATGTGCCTCTTCCAGGGCTACCCAGGCTTCACTGTCGGGCATCTGTGTCTCTTCCACCCATTTCCCCCCGTAAACAAGGGACGCATCCTTCATGATGATGGCGTTGACGAACATAATATGCACAGGCATGATACAGGTAAAAAACAAATGGGCAGGCAAAATGATCTCAAAGCTCACGGTCAGGTATGAGAACAGCGAAATGATTGGAAGGAATCCCATCAGATACCTGAAAGACCGAATCTCTTTGGGATAAAGTTTGTGATGAAGCTCAAGTTTCTTGTTCAAAATTATAAATAGCATGATCCCGGATACGACGCTGGTCATACAGAGTGCATGTAATGAATTGGAAAGGATCATGCCAACTGATAACGACCGATTCTGAAAAATCCCTATACCTGCCATCAAAGGAAATAATATAAAAAAAGAGAGCAGAGTCCTTTTCATTAATAATCTTCTGTGATGAACAGATGAAATGGAAGAAAAGGAAATGCAGTACAAAGGCAGTGAAGTAGTTGCAATACGCAGATAATAATCCTCTTTCATAAACTGGCTTAACAGATCATATGCACCGAAAACAAGAGTTATTCTGACAGAATAAATTGCCCCCAATGCAAATAGGGAACATATCAGAACCTTTAAAGGTGAGGATGGTGAAAAATGAAGCACGGCTTTTACCTTTACTTTTGCTTTTAAAAGGGAAGCCGCCACACAATAAACAATTGTAGCTGTTAAATTTGTAACAAAAGAAATCATTTTACATTTAATTGATTATTAATAATATAGGAGCCGTATCCAAAATTACAAATCTATTATTAAAAAGAAAATGATAAATACTGTAATTACGATCAAACAATTGTCTGTTTTTTTGTCCTTTATACTTTGCTGATATTCAATTTATTGTACAGAACAAAAAATTGATTTATCTTAAAGTTTTTACATTTAAGGTTAATATTTTTTATTTCTTTTTGACAACAGGTAACAGTTCCCATGCTACACAAGGTATTATTCCCGGCTTTAAAGTATTTTATTACCTTTGTGCCTTTATGAGATGACAGGATCAAGCAAGATGGAGTACAATTTTACTGAAATCGAACAGAGATGGCAGTCATACTGGTCGTCAAGGAAAACCTTTAAGGTCCAGATCGATCCTTCCAAGCCCAAGTTCTATGTATTGGATATGTTTCCCTATCCTTCCGGGGCCGGTCTTCACGTAGGTCATCCGCTTGGATATATTGCCAGTGATATATATGCCCGTTACAAAAGGCTTAAAGGATACAATGTTTTACACCCCATGGGATATGATGCATTCGGCCTTCCTGCCGAACAGTATGCCATTCAGACGGGTCAGCCGCCTCAGAAGACGACAGAGGAGAATATCAGAAGATATAGGAAGCAGTTGGATAAGCTTGGTTTTTCATATGACTGGGATCGCGAAATCCAAACATGCGATCCGTCATATTATAAATGGACACAATGGGCATTCTTAAAAATGTTCCATCATTGGTACAATAAGGATTCCAATAAAGCCGAACCTATAGACGAACTCGTCAATGTATTTACACGCCGCGGAAACGGATCTGTAAATGCCGCACACCACTGCCCGATAACGTTCAGTTCAGAGCAATGGCAAGCATTCTCTGAAAATGAAAAGGAAGACATACTTATGTGTTACAGGATCGCCTATCTGGGCGAGACATCCGTCAATTGGTGTGCCGATCTGGGTACCGTCTTGGCCAACGACGAAGTTAAAGAAGGACTTTCCATAAGGGGCGGACATCCAGTGGAGCAGAAAAAGATGAAACAGTGGCAATTGCGTGTCTCTGCCTACGCAGAAAGGCTGCTTGAATCTTTGGATCACCTGGACTGGTCCGATTCACTTAAAGAAATGCAGCGAAACTGGATAGGGAGATCCGACGGTGCAGAACTGGAGTTTGCAGTAAACAACGGTTCGCAAGAGTTTACCATGAACGTCTTCACAACACGGGCCGACACCATTTTTGGTGTAACCTTCATGGTACTTGCACCGGAAAGTGAGTGGATCGAAAAACTAACAGTCCCCGAGAATAAAAAAGAAGTTGAAGAATACCTCGCTTATGTTAAAACAAAAACAGAACGGGAAAGGATGACGGAAACGCACCGTGTTACCGGTGTGTTCACCGGTTCCTATGCGACCAATCCGTTCTCAGGAAAAGAAATACCTGTTTGGATCAGCGAATATGTTATGGCCGGATATGGAACAGGAGCTATTATGGCCGTCCCGGCACACGACAGTCGTGACTATATTTTTGCCAGACATTTTAACCTTCCCGTCATTCCTTTGATAGAAGGATGTGATATCAGCCATGAAAGCTTCGACGCCAAAGAGGGCATCATGTGTAATTCAGGTTTTTTGAACGGTATGACTGTAGAGGAAGCTATTCCGGCTGCCATCATTGAAGTGGAAAAAAGGAACCTGGGAAAACGCAAAACTAATTATCGTCTGCGGGATGCCATCTTCTCAAGGCAACGTTACTGGGGTGAGCCTTTTCCCATATACTATGAAGACGGAATTGCAAGGCCTCTTCCCGAATCGTCACTTCCGCTTGAATTGCCCGCTATAGAGTCCTTTCAACCTTCCCCGGACGGAGAGCCCCCTCTTGCAAAGGCAAAAAACTGGACATACCGGGGATTCCCCCTTGAAACAAGCACTATGCCCGGTTTTGCAGGCAGTTCTGCATACTACCTGCGTTATATGGACCCGCAAAATCAAGAAGCCCTTGTTTCTGCCAGTGCAAACAATTACTGGCAGCATGTCGATCTGTACATCGGAGGGACCGAACATGCGACCGGACACCTGATATATTCCAGATTCTGGAACAAATTCCTGTACGATCTTGGGTATGTATGTAAGGACGAACCTTTTCGGAAACTGGTCAATCAGGGAATGATACAGGGACGGTCCAATTTCGTTTACCGCATCAAGAATACCAATAAGTTCGTATCGTATAATCTGAAAGATCAATATGAAACGACCGAGATCCATGTGGATGTCAACCTGGTCACAAACGACCGTCTTGACCTGGATGCATTCAGGAAATGGAACCCGGAATATAAAAATGCAAAATTCATCCTCGAGAACGGCGAATACATATGCGGCTGGGCTATCGAAAAAATGAGCAAATCAATGTTCAATGTAGTGAATCCCGATACCATCTGCGCCGGGTATGGAGCCGATACCCTGCGTATGTATGAAATGTTTCTGGGGCCCTTAGAGCAATCAAAACCATGGGACACGAACGGGATTGACGGAGTACACAGATTTTTGAAAAAATTCTGGAGGTTGTTCTTTGACAAAGACGGAGAGTTGATTGTGAACAATACCGACCCTGCTGAAAAAGAGTTGAAGATCCTTCACAATTTGATCCGTAAAGTAGAAGATGATATTGAAAACTTTTCCTTCAATACTACTATCAGTGCCTTTATGATCAGTGTAAACGAACTGACAGATTTGAATTGTCATAAGCGTCAGATACTGGAACAGCTTGTTATATTGATCTCTCCGTATGCCCCGCATATAGCGGAGGAATTGTGGTCTCTGCTCGGGAACAGTCCTTCGGTAGCCAATGCATCTTTCCCTGTCTTCAATCCGGCCTATACCAAAGAAGACACTTTTGAATATCCTGTATCATTCAACGGGAAGTTTCGTTTTAAAAAACAACTGGCCCTGGACCTTGACAAAGGTGAAATTGAACGCCTTGTTATGGAAGATGAAAGGACGGAAAAGTATTCGGGCGGAAAAAAGATCAGGAAGATCATTGTAGTTCCCGGTAAAATTATAAACATAGTAGTATGAAAATAAAATTTCCGTTCAAAGCAGGGAACACTATAAAAGAATATGTGATCATTACTATTGGCCTGTTTGTCTATGTTGCATCCTGGACAACTTTTCTTATACCGAACCAGCTGGTAGGAGGTGGCGTTACCGGAATCTCTACCCTTATCTATTATGCCACCGGTCTGCCTATCAGCATATCTTTTTTCGCTTTCAATGTTATATTGATCTTAATAGGTCTGAAAACCGTAGGTTGGAAATTCGGGATCAAGACCATATATGGAGTCGTCATGACGACAATCGCCTTCCAGGTGATGCCCCAAATTATCCCACAGGACCTAATACAGGTAATGGCCCTGGATAATGGGAAACTGATCTCCTCACTGCTTGGGGCGGCTATTGCAGGAGCCGGTGTCGGAGCGGTCATGGCACAGGGAGGCAGTACCGGTGGCACCGATATTCTTGCCCAGATCATAGGCAAATACCGGAACATACAGCCGGGACGCTTCATGATGTCTTGTGACCTTGTGATAATCGGTTCTTTATTTTTCATTTCAGATGAACCTACCATAGGATTGAGACTGGCTGTAGTCCTGTATGGTTATTTGATCATCGGGATGTCCAGTTATACGGTGGATACCATTTTATCCGGCACCAAACGTTCAGTTCAGTATTTCATTTTTTCCTCAAAATATGAAGAGATCGCAAACCGTATATCGAGTGAGTTAAACCGGGGTGTAACGGTCATTACGTCGCAGGGCTGGTATAGCAAATCCGAGCAAAGAGTATTGCTTGTAATAGTCCGGAGAACCGAATCGAATACGATCGCCAGGATCGTAAAGGAAACAGATAGGGACGCCTTCATTTCCAAGGCAAGCGTTTCCGGCGTCTATGGGACAGGATTTGAAACACTTAAAACCTGATCAGCGCGTAGGGGCCAATTCAAAATATACGGGCAGCGTAATTCTGACACGCACCTTTTCCCCGTTCTTTTCACCGGCTTTCCATTTTGGCGAAGCAGTAATTATACGGATGGCTTCCCGGTCAAGCAAAGGATGTACCGATCGTGTGATTTCCACTTGTGTTACCTCCCCGTTTTTTTCTATGATAAATGATACCATAACACGGCCTTTAATGCCCTGACTGACGGCTTCCCGGGGATATTTCTGGTACTTGTACAACCATCTGTCCACAAAAGACTGTATGTCCCCGTTCATAAATTTGGGAGGAATATCTACTTCTGAATACGGATAAACAGGCTCTTCCTCCGCGGGGGAATAGACAGGTTTCTCCGAACTAAAAAGGTCACCTGTATCATTGGCCGCTTCCATAATAAACAGTGAGATATACTGGCAAAAGTCATCCATTCTCCCGTATTCCAGTTTGTCCGGGGTATCACGCAAGGTCTGATGATGCGGATGCAGGCCTGTCGTGAAAAGGCAAACAGGTATGCCTTGCTCGAGGAACGCCTGATGGTCGGAGAGAAAATGATCGGAACCGTAAACCTGAACCTGAGGCAAATAAGGGTTATATGTCAAACGTGTGAGCAAATGTTCCAATTCATAATTAGGCAATCCGCAAAAAGCTTTAGGAGAATTATCCTGTGAAGCTCTCCCCATCCTGTCCAGGTTGATCATTATTTTGACAACAGAAGATGGAAAGGCCCTGTTAACGAAATACCAGGATCCCAACCCTCCCTTTTCTCCAGCTCCGAAAGCAACAAACAGAAGACTCCGTTTATACATAAAGAATTGTCTCTGCGCAGCTCCTGCCAGTCCGAGCAAGGCAGCCACACCGGAAGCATTGGCATCGGCTCCCGGATAAATACAAAGGGAGTCCCTTCCGTTGACTCGCATGGTATACTTCCCCAGATGATCGTAATGTGCTCCTATGACAATGTATTCATCCCTGAGTACGGGATCATAACCTGGAATGACCGCTACCACATTCCTGGAAAAGAGGGTGTCACCCGTAGATTCATCAATAAAGGAAAAATCCTGATAACCATGTGGGTACAACAGCTCAAGGCCTTTCTCAGTAAACACCCGGGAAATATAATCCGCCGCTTCGTTCTCCCCCTCAGTTCCTGCCTGCCTGCCATTAAGTCTATTTGCAGTCAGTTCTCTGACATGTACCTTAAGTTCATTTTCAAAAGAATCCTGAGCCTGCACAGAGGCAAGACCCAGGATCAGTATAAGGATCGTTAAGGGTATTTTCATTGTTTTTTATAAAACGGAGGGCGGACCACCACGGCCTTCAAAAGGCGGTCCCTGACATTTATGTACAATTCAATGTCCAACCCTGCATAGGCCGGTTCTACGTATGCCATTCCTATGCCAATTTTAAGCATGGGAGACATGGTGCCCGATGTTACCCTGCCAATTTCTATTCCGTCCGAAGTACATACTGCATAACCGTGACGAGGTATTCCCCTGTCTATCATTTTAAATCCCACCAATTTACGTGGCACGCCCCGGGCTTTTTGCTCTAA
This sequence comes from Bacteroidetes bacterium ADurb.Bin037, assembly GCA_002071175.1. Taxonomy (GTDB): domain Bacteria; phylum Bacteroidota; class Bacteroidia; order Bacteroidales; family UBA932; genus DMER64. Next base: position 35,232 of record MWER01000012.1, on the reverse strand, counting down.
CAGGAATGTCCTGTCAATGAAATCACCTTTTGTCTCTGAAAATTTTGTTATCCAACCCAGTCCGGCTTCAAGAGGGGAAGTCGTGTCGTCAATATCATTACCGTAAAGACAGAAACCCATTTCCAAACGTAATGTATCCCTGGCTCCAAGTCCTATCGGGACCAGACCATATTCCTTCCCTGCCTCAAAAAGTGTTTTCCAGAGTTTTTCCCCGTCCTGATTGGCAACATAAATCTCACATCCTCCGGCCCCCGTGTATCCCGTAGTTGAAAGGATCGCCTCAGGAATACCAGCAATCGTGCATTTACGGAAAGCATATTGCTCCATATCCATAATATCGCAATTACAGATTTTCTGAACGATCTTCATGGCATTGGGTCCTTGAACTGCCAACTGGCAAATCTCGTCAGAGGCATTGTAAAGCTCCCGGCCGGGGGTTATGCCAAAGTCCGGTGCATATTTGCAAAGGTGGTTCCAGTCTTTTTCAATATTGGCCGCATTTACTACCAGCAAATAGGTATGTTCATCTACCCGGTATATCAGCAGATCATCCACGATGCCACCCCTGCCATTTGGAAAACAGGTATATTGCACCTTTCCGTCCTGCAACGCAGAAGCATCATTTGTTGTTACGTACTGTATAAAATCCAGGGCCCTGGGCCCCTTGACCCATATTTCTCCCATATGGCTGACGTCAAAAACGCCGGCGTTAGTGCGTACCTGGAAGTGTTCTGCATTGATCCCCTGATATTCAATGGGCATCATATATCCCGCAAAGGGCACCATTTTAGCACCCAGCTCTTCATGGAACCGGGTAAAGACCGTTCTTTTCATAGACATAGATCAGAAATGTAGGTTTTGGTGAGTGTCATATACCCAGACATCATGTGGAGTGATGTCAAGGGCAAACATTTTATACATCCTGTTATAGGCATCGGTAAGGGAATTTGTCTGGTATGCAGAAATGGCCGAATATCCATTTTTAAATTCAATTCGGACGGGCTCATACCCGTATTGCGGCAATTTCTGCATCATCCTTACGGCATTGCCGTCCATAATGAAACATCCCATAACTACATGGTATCTTTTCAGGGCCGCTTTCTGCGCTTCAATTTGCGCCAAAGAATCCAACCGGAACTGTTCCAATGCGGCTTCCTGCTCTCTGGCAACCCTATCGAGGGAATCCTTAATCATCTGTTCCTGTTTCTGTTTTAATTCTTCAGATGTAGGCATTCCAAATATGGAACGTATCCAATCGCAGGAATTTAAACTGCCCAGCAGTATAATTCCAATGAGCAAAGGGAATATTTTCTTCATAATAAACAAATTAGATAGTTATATTATAACAAATATACGTGAAAAAAACGTGAACTGTAAAAAAAAAGGTAACTTGCAGTATCCATTATGATAAAATGTTTACGGATTCTGTTCTTAAGCCTGATGGTTTTTACCCCTCTTTGGCTCTATTCCCAACAGGAGTGCCGGGTCAGGCTCTGTTTTGCCGGCGACCTGATGCAACATGGGAAACAGATCCGTTCTGCCCGACAACAGGATGGTTCCTATCTTTATGACACTTGTTTTGTTTTCGTCAAGGAACACCTTAAAGAGGCAGATCTTACCGGCATGAACATTGAAACGACTTTCAGCGGTCCACCGTATTCGGGATATCCGTCTTTTTCCTCCCCAAATGAATTGGCTGTTGCCATACAAAAATCGGGTGTCAATCTTTTCCTTACGGCCAACAATCATATTTTGGACAAAGGTGCCAGAGGTGCCATCAGGACTGTCGCACTATATGATTCCCTGGGCATACTACACTGCGGAACAATAAATCCGTGGATTATCGTTAAAAGGAACGGAATCAGGATTGCCGTACTCAATTATACGTATTCCAGCAATCATCATATTCCTGCAGATGAGTTTCCGGTTAACCGGACGGACACCCTGATAATAAGACGACATATCCGGGAAGTTCGGGAGAAAGGAGTAGATTGTATCATATGTTGCATGCATTGGGGAACGGAATACCAATTGCAACCATCCGGAATGCAGCGTTCACTGGCCGATTGGCTTTACAACGCTGGGATAACGGCCGTTATCGGATCTCATCCACACGTGCCCCAGAGCATTGAGGTCAGAAAAGGACAAAATGGAAAGATAGAATTCATGACAGCCTATTCCCTTGGCAATTTCATATCCAATCAACCGGAACCATTTTCCAGGATGGGACTACTTTTGAGTTTCGATATTGTTTTGACGGAAACAGGTCCGTGTATAGAATCTCCCTGGTATGAATGGATCTGGACATGGCAAGCGGTGGATCAGGGAAAGTTGTTATACCATGTGTTGCCTGTTTCAGACCCCCGTCTATACAGGAAACTGTTAAAAGATCCTTCAGATACGATCAATATCTTTAAAACTATCAAAACACTTCGTAACTTTATGCGGGAGACATCTCCCGGAATTAATGAACGCAGACGATATCCGCCCTATGAACGAGAAAATCTTTATTTTGGAAACCATCCATCCTGCCACCCTGTATGGGCCCGACAGCCCCTTCTTGCCCCTGTTAAAAAAAGCCTTTCCCCAATTGAAGATCGTCGCAAGGGGAGAACAGATCAAAGTACAGGGACCCCCGGAAATCATTGACCGTTTTGAGGAAAAACTGGATAGCCTGGTTGGTTTGTATGAAAAGAAGCATCATCTATCGGAAGAAAGTGTGCTCTCCATACTTCGTGGTGCCGTACAGGCCGAGGAGGAAGGCATTGACAAACAGGACAATGTGCTGGTTTACGGGAATCATGGAAGTCTGATAAAGGCACGCACCAAAAATCAGGAGGTTCTTGTTCGAGCCTATGAGGAAAACGATCTGATCTTTGCGGAAGGTCCTGCCGGTACGGGTAAGACCTACACGGCCATTGCACTGGCTGTCCGTGCCTGGAAAAACAAGGAGGTCAGGAGGATTATACTGACCCGTCCTGCCGTGGAAGCAGGAGAACAACTGGGATTCCTGCCGGGAAACATGAAAGAGAAATTGGACCCTTATCTGCAGCCCCTTTATGATGCCTTGAGAGACATGATCCCTCCAAAAAAACTGGAAGCGCTGATGGAAGAAGGAACTGTACAGATAGCACCGCTGGCTTATATGAGGGGAAGAACCCTGGACCATGCATGTGTAATCCTTGACGAGGCACAGAATACAAGTCTGTCACAATTGAAGATGTTCCTTACACGGATGGGCAGGGATGCAAAATTCATCATCACAGGCGATACAAGTCAGATAGATCTGGTAAAAAAAAGCGACAGCGGTTTGTCCCGCTGTATGGAACTATTGAAAAACATCAAAGGTATTACTTTTGTGCGTTTCGATTCAAGCGACATAATCCGCCATCCTCTCGTAAAAAAGATCGTGGCTGCTTTCAGTGATCTACCAGCTACCGGAAGCACCGCCGCCTCCGCCAAGACCTCCGCCAAATCCGCCAAATCCTCCTCCGCTGAATCCCCCTCCAACTCCCCCTCCGAATCCTGATCCTGATCCGCCTTTACTCTTGCCACCCAAAAGGTTGGCTAGTATCATCAGTTCCAGGATACTGGGCCCTTTCCGGTCATTACCTCCCAGATTAATCGGACCTTTTCTTTTATTGGCAATATAGATTATCAAAACAAAGAAGAAAAGAATAAAGAACAAGGTCAGACCAATGATCACTCCTGCTGGCGTCGGGATATCATCACCCTGAACCCGGGCAATATCGTACTCACCCAAAACTACTGCTTTGATGGATGTCACACCTGCCTTTACACCATCGTAATAACGATCTTCTTTCAGTGCCGGGATCATATCGTAGGTAATGATCCGTTTCGATAGGGCATCTGTCAGTACACCTTCCAGTCCATAGCCTACGGAAATGGCCACCCGGCCGCCTTGCGTACCGGGCTCATGTTCCACAAGGACTACCACACCGTTATTGTTGCCGGCAGATCCGACTCCCCAGTCGACCAATATCCGGTAAGCGGCCATGTTAATGTCCTCTCCCTGAAGAGAGGAAACCGTGACTACACATATCTGATTGGAAGAGGAATTGTCAAGATCAACAAGTTCTGCCTCAAGGGTTTCCGTTTCCTGTACCGTAAACAGACCTGCCAGGTCATTGACAAGTCGTTGGACCGCCGGACGTTCTGGTATCTGAGCGTTAACAGGGATACCGACACCCAGTAAACAACATGCGAACAATGATATTATGCCGGACTTTCTCATTCTCCAAAAGATATATCGTTGGGTAATTCATCCATATCGTCTTTACGATAAGGAAAATACTGAGCCAGTTTTGAACCTATTTCCTCGACGGCGGCACAAATGCCTTCAACAAAACGTCCATCCGCAAAGAACTGCTGCATAGTCTCACGGACAGATTCCCAGAAACATTCAGGAACAACTGTGTTGATCCCGACATCTCCCAAAACAGCAAATTTTTTTGAGTCGGTAGCCAGGTAGATCAGTACGGAATTGCGGTCTTTAGTCTTGTACATCTTCAATTGATTAAAGACAAAAACTGCCCTGTCCAGTGATGAGGAAGGACAATAAGTTTCTATATGTACCCTTATTTCTCCGGAAGTCTTCAATTCTGCCCGGGTAATTGCAGCAACGATACTTTTCTTTTCTTGAGATGTAAAAAATTTTGACATCTACTATTCATTTTGTGAATTATCCCCTGCCTTACGGACACATCTTACAGAGGCATATACCGCCGATTTATCAGCCAAAGCACAGGAAAACCTGTCAACGGCATAATGAATAAGACGGTAATAACCTTTGTCCCCATCCGTAGAAGCCGACCACCAGAATGAAGTCTGTCCGTACCCGGAAAAGATTTCTCCCGAAAGGATGGCATATCCTGCAGGAACCGCATTCCAACCTGTCGTGTTTGTCTTTTCATTGTCGGGATGATATTTCCAGAGTTTTTTCCCGTTGACTTTTACATCAACTGCAAAAATTTCTCCCAATCCGTTCCATGTATCCAGGAAACCCATGGGAGTACCCGAAACTGCAGTTGCCAGATCAGCCCAATCCTCTGCCGTGGGAATAGTCCACCCCGGAGGACATACACCCCGGGGGCCTTCCCCCAGACCAATAAATGGTCCGCCAGGCATCATGGGGATATCTTCACCCGAAATGGCCTGATCCCAGGTATAAAGTCGTCCCATTATGGTACCGAATGCCAGAATATTGGAATAAGTCACTCCAGCCCCGTCCCAGTTCAGATTTTGAATAAACCAATCCAGGTTTCCGTATCGCTTATAATAATAGACTTTATCGTCCCGGGGATCCGATATGGAATCGGTCGAAGGCTGAAATCCTTCCATCATGACAGTAAAAAACCTGTGGATCACCGTCGTGGTACGGCTTGTCGTACTTTTGGCATACCCTTCTGCCGATGCAGTCAGGGTAAGAGTGAACGTACCCAGGCTGTCCGGTACGGTTATCATGAAAGATTTTGCCGCGATGGAATCAGGGGTAAAATGTTTCCCCTGAAAAATATACGTGACCGAATCTTCACTTGGTTTTGTTATACCACCGGCTTCAATAAGGAACGTTTCTCCCGGATATGAATAGGAAGGAAGATCGAACTTAAGGGCTCCTAACATATAAAGAGGATCCGGATCGTCTTTTTTGCATCCTGTAACGAGTACAAGCACTGTAAAAAAGAATAAGAAAAAAAGAAATCTGCTGTTACGTACCATATCAATTATAGTCTACAAATGTAGGTAAAAATTTATAGCTTTGTGTTTATGAGAAAAACATTTCTGTTTATTGTCCTGTGCATTATGGTATTTGGCGTTCTCAGCTGCAAACAGGCAGGAAAATATGTCCGTCTGGAAGGCAGCGCTCTGGGTACTACTTATGCCATTACCTACAAAACACCTGCCGGTTCGTCGTCAGATCTGTCTTTGCTGACAGAAAGATCGATCCTGAAATGTTTTGAAAAGGTAAACAACTCTCTTTCCATATACAATAATCATTCCTTAATTAGCCGGATCAACCGGAACCTTACGCAAGAAACGGACAGTTTATTCAGAACTGTATTTGAAAGATCATGCCAGATCACTGCAGACACGGACGGAGCTTTCGACATTTCGGCTGCTCCTTTTTTTGATCTGTGGGGATTCGGACTTGAAAAACGTGACGGTATACAACCTGAAGACCTGGAAGAGATTCGCCGGTATGTGGGAATGGACAAATTCCGCCTGGAAGGTATGATGCTTTATAAGTCGGACCCACGATGCCGTTTGAGCATGAATGCAATAGCCAAAGGATATACGTGTGATCTGGTTGCAACGGAACTGACTGCCTTGGGAATTACGGACCTGCTGGTTGAAATCGGAGGGGAAATCGTATGCAAGGGCTTGAACCCTAAAAACAAACCCTGGCGGATCGGTATTGACTCCCCCATAGACGGAAATATAAATCCCGGGGAAAAAACACAGACGGTCATCGGTCTGACCGACAAAGCCCTTGCCACTTCCGGAAATTACAGGAATTATTATATAATCGACGGAGAAAAGTTCGCTCATATCATAGATCCGAAAACAGGCTGTCCCGTTAAACATAATCTACTGAGCGCAACAGTAATCGCTAACGATTGTATGACCGCAGATGCCTATGCTACAGCCTTTATGGTAATGGGGTTGGAAGCCAGCATACATTTCTTGGAAAGACATCCCGGGATGGAAGCTTTTCTGATCTATGACGAAAACGGTGTTTTCAAAACATATGCTACGGATAAGATCATAAATAACTTATGAGAAAAGCGACCAGGCAATGTGCAGCTCACAATAACAGGGTACCCGATTCTATTTTTATTTCCATCCTGTTTTATGAAGACAATCGAATACATACTTATACAAACTTCACGCAATGAAATCCAATATTTCCCGTAGGTCGTTCCTAAAACGGAGCATTATGCTGGGAACCGGCATTTTTGCCACTGCCGGCGGATTATCCTCCTATGCATCAAGTTTTCGTGTAGCGCAGCCATTCGACACAATTATTTCCAATGGATTGATCTTCAATGGTGACGGAACACCACCTTTCCGTGGTGATGCCGGTATTAAGAATGGCCGGATCTCGGCATTGGGAAAGCTGGGAGATTATGCAGACAAGGTGGTGGATGTAAAAGGGATGGCAATCTGTCCCGGATTTGTGGACATCCACACCCATACAGATACCAATCTGTTACAGTGTCCCACCGGAGATAGCCGTATTTTTCAGGGCATCACGACAGACGTCGGAGGAAATTGCGGGGGATCTCCGTTCCCTGACGGGCCTTTTGAAAATGCGTCTTCCTTTTTGAATGCTTTAAGAGATCAGAAGATAGGGATCAATTATTGCACTTTTACGGGACAAGGTTCTATCCGCTCTGCAGTAATAGGTGACTGGAACGCCCCGGCTACAGCGGAGCAGATACAGAAGATGAAAGAGCTGCTTGACAGGCAGCTTGATCAGGGAAGCATAGGATTGTCATCAGGATTGGAATATGCACCCGGAGCCTATGCATCCGATGAGGAACTGGTGGAGCTGTTGAAAATTGTGGCCAAACACAACGGTTTATTTGCCATTCATATGCGAAATGAGGATGACCGTGTGGAAGAAGCCCTCTCGGAAGCCATTGCCATGGCTTTGAAAACCGGGGTAAGACTTCAGATATCGCATCTGAAGGCCCAGAATTCAAACAATTGGCACAAGGGACCTGAATTGTTGCGTCTGATTGACAATGCCAAAAGGGAAGGAGTTGACGTGGCGTTTGACCGCTATCCCTATACCGCTTTTTCCACCGGTCTGACCAGCTTCATACCCTTGAGCGGAAGACAGGGTTCCGTTGAAGATGTGTTGGAAAGATTAGAAGATAAGACGACATCCGCTGAATTCGAAAAATATGCCCTGTCCCGGATCACCCGTCTGGGAGGCACACGCAATGTGATCATTTCTGCCTGTAAACTGCCCCACAATAAAGAAACCTTTATGGGCAGGACTCTGGAAGAGTGTATGGTTATATCCGGAAAGAGTGAATGGGATCTGATCAGGGACCTGTTGATAGAAGAGCGTCTGAGTCCGGATATAGTTGCCTTTGCCATGACAGAGGACAATGTGCGTCTTTTCCTTTCACATCCCCTGGGTATGCCTGCGTCCGACGGAAGCGTATATTCACCTCAGGGTCCTTTGTCAGAGACCATCCCTCATCCACGTTCCTATGGCACGTTCCCGCGTTTTCTGGGCAGGTACTGCCGTGAAGGAAAATTGATGGATTTTTCGCGTGCTATACAAAAGATAACCTCCCTGCCCGCCTCCAGGATCGGACTGAAAGACAGGGGGCTTCTGATTCCCGGTTACTGTGCCGACATAGTGGTTTTTGATCCGGCAAAGGTGATCGACAAAGCTACATTTACCGATCCCCATCGTTATCCGGAAGGCATACTTCACGTATGGGTCAATGGGGTACATACCATCCGTAACGGCTCACATACGGGTGCCCTGTCCGGAGAGGTCCTTTAAGGAACTATATATAAAAGATGACCTTCCACTCCTGTATATCCCATCCTCCGCAGAACGGTCACATATTTGTCCATTTGTCTGCGGTGTGAAGGGTCCGGTTGTCCGAATTTATAGTCCAGCACTATCGTACGGCCTTCCTTTTCCATGACCCTGTCGGGGCGTAATTTCCCTAAAGGACCAAGGATGGAAGCCTCATTCCTTACGGTCCACGAACCGTCAAACCATTGAGAGACTGCCGGATCAGACAAAGTTTTCTCTATAGCAAGCGTAAAACGCATTACTGTTTCTTTGTTCCCCGACAATTCTCCTTCCATGATCAGATCCTGAAGAACAAGTTCAATATCACCCGGTCCTTCAATCCGTGAAAGGGCTTTGTGTAAGATGATCCCCCATTGTCGGGGTGAATCGCCGGGAGCATAATTAAAATCATCTTCCCTATAAACAAGTTTTAAAGTATCGCTGAAATCTGCAGAAGGATATGCTTCCATTTTAAAACCCGTAGATTCGTCCGCCTGTTGTGAACTTACCAAAGGTAACTGACGGCCGGATGACCATACCTGATCCTTTTCCTGATCTTCTGAAAACAAGGCCTTAGCTATGTGACAGGCAATATCTCCACTTGATTTTTTCTCAGTCAACGGCAGGAAAACATACAGTTCTTCTCTCGGCCGTGTTACTGCAACATACAGCATATTCAACGAATCGAGCAACCTTTGGGTATATTCCAGGAAATAATCATGTGCAAAATAGGTGTTCAGCAGACGGTCGTTAAATACAACCGGCAACCGGTCCAGCAAGTTGAACGGTTCCCGTGTAGTACTGGTCCAAATCACGTGGCTGCCAATACGGGAATCCATCGGCCAGCCACAAAATGGGACAATGACTACCGGTGATTCAAGTCCTTTTGCCTTATGTATGGTCATCAACCGGACGGCATACGGTGGCGGGTCCGTGGCCAGTATCTTTTCTTTTCCCCTTTCGTCCCACCATTTAAGAAATGCATAAGCTCCACCGCTGTTCCTGCCGACAAATTGCAGCAATGTATCGTGTAGTTCCTGCAGATAAGGAAACGCCGGGATACTTCCGGTCCAATCCATTCTCTGCATTATGGCTTCAAATGCATCGGGAAGGGGAAGGATCTTTATTCGGTAAAAAAAATCCCCGTCCTTTATAATATCCTGTTTCCCGAATTCCGATGAGATCCTGAGAACCGTCTGGGTATTGCACTCATCTTGAGGATAATGTGCCATGCGCAGCAAGGCTATGGTCAGACCTACGTACGGCGATGAGGCCAGATAGAGTGCTTCTTCAGATACAACCTGGGGACAAGACGGTTTATCTTCGGAATATTCCGCTCTATAGCGGAAAAAATACTGGGAGATCGTACGGGCATCTTCATTTGACCTTACCAGGACAAGGATATCCGACGGTTTGTATCCCCTGCGCAGCAACGAGATCAGAAGATCCTTCAGTGCCGGAAGTACTTTTTCCTTTGCCTCCTCTTTCTTTTCAGAAGCGAATGTGTTCACCTGTACATAGCCTGGTTGCCCGTCTTTTTCCTTTTCAGGGATATTTTCCCGGTAACCGGCATAGGCATGTTTCAACATATTCTCAAAATAATCTCTTTCGCTGTCTTTCAGGTTGGTACTTGCAGCCGTTTTTTTCCCGATCTCTTCTGACAGGGAATTTAAAACTCTATCTATCAGCATATTGACGAAATCGATTATTTCCTTTCGACTTCTGTAATTCGTGTTCAGCGTAAAAACATCTACTCCTTGTTTCAACAACTGCCGGTCATTGGTAATCTGTTCTCCCAAGATCCTCCAATCGCTGTTTCTCCATCTGTAAATAGATTGTTTTACATCTCCCACTATCAGGGAATCAGCTCCCTGTGAAAGACCGTTCAGTATCAACGGATACATGTTTCTCCACTGAAGATAAGAGGTATCCTGAAATTCATCCAGCAGAAAAGATTCATAAAAGGCACCTATCCGCTCGAAAATAAATGGGGTGTTCCCATCTCCCACCAACTGATTGAGCAGATACGTGGAATCCCCTATATCCAGGGTGTTATTCTCTTCCTGTATCTGGCGCATGGTAATTATGACATCGGCAAGCAATCCCATCTGAAACAGTTGATCCCTTACAGATACGGCAGTAGCATACTCCTGATAATGACTTCCATAGTACTCCAGGATCTCATGCAGTAAAGGCATCAGTAAAGATTGCATCTTTTCTAGACCTTTAGGCGAATTCTTGTTAAACCAGACATTTTCGACGCCTTCCAGGGCTTCCTTAACACGTGTCCCGGGTATATAATTGCCTACATTGGGATCAGGGTCCGATATTTTTTCAAAATAACGGGCAAAAGAAGATTGCTTGTTGGGAAAATCTGTTGTTGAAAAACCGTGCCCATAGATTATTTCCAGTGCTTGTTTTCCCCATAAGGCCATCCGGTCCTGGTAGTCTTTGATGATACACCCGTTCTTTTTGATGAATTCACGAAGAAAATCCCGGTCAGACAATCTTTTGGCGAAGGATTCTCCCATTGCCCTGAATGACTCACGGGTAGCCTGATGGCCAACATGTTTCAAAAGACGGACGGCATTCCAACTGTCGGACCTGGAGATTTTATCATGTATCAGGTCTGTGAACCAAGTGCGTAGGGATATGTCAAAAGGGATCTTGGCAATGATCCTTCTGGCAGTTCTTTCCAGCAAAAATTCCGTGTCGGTATCTACCAAGTATCCGGAACCAAGACCTGCTTCCATAACAAATGATCGTAGCACGCGTTGGAAAAAAGCATCCAGGGTAGATACGGAAAACCAGGAATAATTATGTAATAACGACTTGTGGACTATTCGTGCACGTGATACCAGAACATCATGACAAAGACCCGTTTCCTTGCTAAGATCCGCAGCCATCGGAAAAGACTGTCCCCGGGCCAGGGATTCCAGTGTATCGAGAATCCTGGACTTCATCTCTCCGGTAGCCTTATTGGTAAAAGTTACGGCAAGGATCTTACCGAATGCAAGGGGATCGTAATGTTTTTCACTACCCAGCAATAGTGACAGGTACATAAGTGTCAGGCGGTACGTTTTTCCCGTACCGGCCGATGCTTTATATACCTTAAGAGCCATTTGCGGATCCTCCCATAAGATAGGCATGGATGAACCCGAGAAGGTCCCCGTCCAGCACTGCCTGTGTGTCAGTCATTTCATAACCGGTACGGTGATCTTTTACCATTTTATACGGATGCAGGGTATAGGACCTGATCTGTGAACCCCATTCGATCTTTTTCTTTTGACCTTCCAACTGTGATTCTTTTTCCCTCCGTTTTTCCAACTCTATTTCGTACAAATGGGACTTCAGAATACGCAGGGCGTTTTGACGGTTATCAAACTGGCTTCTTGTTTCCGTGTTTTCCACAACGATCCCTGTAGGAATATGGCATACCCTGACCCCCGTTTCTACCTTGTTAACATTCTGTCCTCCAGCACCACTGGAGCGGTAGGTGTCCCATTCCAGGTCAGCAGGGTTGATTTCGATCTCTATCGTATCGTCAACAGCCGGATAAACGAAAACAGATGAAAAAGTTGTCTGCCGCTTCCCTTGTGCATTGAACGGTGAAATGCGGACCAAACGGTGTACCCCATTCTCGGCTTTAAGATAGCCATAGGCATAACTGCCTTCGAACTCCAGAATACAGGATTTGATACCAGCTTCTTCTCCTTCCAGGATGTTGTGCACCCTGACTTTATATCCGTTTCTTTCTCCCCAGCGGATATACATCCGCATGAGCATGGCAGACCAGTCATTGCTCTCGGTTCCCCCCGCACCTGAGTTGATCTTCAGCAAGGCCCCCAGTTCGTCCCCTTCATTGCCCAACATGCCTTTTAACTCTTCTTCCTCAATCCATCCAAGCACTTTGCCCATCTGGGAATCCAAGTCTTCCTGCGAGGCTTCCAGCTCTACAAGCACCTGCAGATCATCCAACCCTTCCCTAATCCTGTAATAGGCATCCAGGGAAGTCTTGAGCATGGATTGTTTCTTAAGGAGCACTTCAGCCTCTTTGGGCTTGTCCCAGAAACCGGGCTCTTGTGAAGTATCTATCAGTTCTTTTAGTTCTTTCTCCCTGGCCTCTACGTCAAAGAAACCCCCTCAACCGTTGCCCACGCTGCAATAGGTTTTTATAATTATCTGCATTGTATACCATAGTGCAAAGTTACATCTTTAATTTCTTTTTTCTTGCCTTCCAGTCAGGGAGCTCTCTTTCCAATATCGTATAAAATCCTTTCCCGTGATCGGGATGGATCAGATGACAGAGCTCATGGACAATCACATATTCCACACATTCATCGGGTTTGTAGATCAATTTCAAATTGAGTGTGATCCTTCCCGTTGCAGAAGAACAACTTCCCCAGCGCGTATCCATCGCCCGGATTGTCCATTTTTTAGGTTCAACCCCATAGGTTTTCCTGAAATGTTCTACCCAGGGAATTGCCATGCCTTTGAATTTCAATAATGCCTTACGCTTTAGCAAATTCAGGTCTTCATTGTTTTTCGGAAGTACGGGTTCTTTTTTCAAAGCCTCCTGACGGCTCCGTATCCAGGAAGCCCTGGCGGAAACCATGCGGATAACGACCCCTTTACCCAACCAGAAAGGAGCCCTCACATGTACCGATCCGTCCTTTCTGACGTTTATTCCCAATGATTTTCGCGTGCTTCTATATAATGTAAAAAAGATGTTTCCTGTTTTACAGATATGCATAAGCAAAAAAGGCTGTCTTCGTACGAGACAGCCTTATTATTAAGGTACTGATCAGTAATTGTTAGCTAAAAAACTATACAACTGGTGTTACCTCTCTGATTACAAATGTAAAGATATTCTGGAAAATGTCAAAAATTTTGTTCAGAATAACATAGAGATCATTTGCCCAAGCTCCGGCGCCTTGAAATATAAAAGCCCAGATTGCTGCTAAGATGTCATAAAGAGGCTGCAATGTGATGTCCAAGATTGTCATAACAGTAATATTTAAATTTAGTGATTAAATGGCTTGTATTCTAAAGCACAAATATAATAAGAATTTCAATTATGCAAAAAAAATTAATCAGTTTTATTGTTTTTTAATATTTCCAAAGTCCTTATTACCTGTAAAAAACTATATCCTTTTCCCAAACCGAACCTCACTAGGCGGGCATGACGTTTACGCGGATCCTGTTCTTTCATGGTCTTATCCTTATGTAAAAGTGCGGTTTTGAGCTTTTCTGAAAACAAATTTTCATCTACCTGAGATAGAGCCGTTTTTATAATATCATCCGGTATGTCTTTCATTCTAAGCATATTAGCAATCTTGACCGGTCCCCATCCCTGTAAACGTCCTTTATCGTTTACATAAGCCCGCGCATATCTTTGTTCGTCTATGTAGCTTTCCTTTTCCAGATCACTAAGTATCTGTTCCGTTACCGGGGAAGGCACATTCAGTCCTTTTAATTTTTTTTTGATATCGGTACGGCATTTTTCGCTCCGGCTGCACAAAGATTGCATCCTTCCCAGCAGTTTGTTGTATTCCTCCCGATTCATTATGAGTCTTTTTTATTCTGTACACTTAACAGCCCGCATGCCGCCAAGATGTCCTGACCTCTTGAGCTGCGCACCGTAGCTGTCAATCCGGCTTTACTAAGTCTTGTTAAAAAAGCATTGACGACCTCTTCCCTTGACGGGAGCATTGGAAAGTCAGGTATGGTGTGAAAACGTATCAGATTTACCCTGCATTCCATTCCCCTCAGCAATTGTATCAAAGCGGCAGCATGTCTTTGCGTATCGTTCCAGCCGTCAAAAAGAATATACTCAAAACTGAGCCTGCGCTGTCCGGTAAAGTCGTACTGTCTTAATTTTTTGATCACGCTGCTTGCCGGGTAAGCTTTTTGTACAGGCATGATCTGTGCCCGTTCGGAGTCAAAGGGATTGTGCAGGCTGATGGCAAGATGCGCCTGAGTCTTTTCCATAAAATCATCCAGCACGGGCAGGATCCCGGAGCTGGAAACAGTAATACGGCGGGGGCTCCAGGCAAATCCCCAATCTGCAGTAAAGATCTGAAGTGAGCACAAGACATGGTGCCAGTTATCCAAAGGCTCACCCATGCCCATATATACAATATTTGTAAGGCGATCCGTTTCATCTATCCTTAAAAATTGTCCAACGATCTGGCCTGTTGTAAGATCCCCTTGAAAGCCCATACGTCCTGTCATGCAGAAAGCACAACCGAGTTTGCATCCCGACTGGGAAGATATGCACAAAGTGACCCTATCCCCTTCCGGAATCATAACGGCTTCTATCCCACCATGGTCCTTGTCAGTAAACGGAAACAGGTACTTCTTCGTTCCATCGGAAGAAACCTGAACCTGCAGAGGATCAAATCCCCCTACCTGGTACCCGCGGTCTAACCGCTCCCTAGCCGCTTTACTCAAATCGGTCATCTGCCCTATCTCCCTAATCCTTTTGCCATATATCCAGCGTGCAATCTGGTTTGCCGTATAGGAAGGCAAACCGTATCCGGCAGTTATGCTGCGCAATTGGTCAAGATTTTTTCCGATCAACCATTCTTTCATGTTCCAAAGATACGGGATTTTGTCTGCGAATTTGTATATTTGTCATCTAATCATATCATAAATATTATGGCAAAAGTAAGTGAAGAAGTAAAAGGAGGAGCCACCGTCAGTCAGGAAAAAATGAAAGCTCTCCAGGCAACCCTGGATAAGATTGAGAAAGATTTCGGAAAGGGGACGATTATGAAATTGGGGGATCAGCCAAAATGGGATGTGTCCGTTATACCATCGGGATCTATCGGACTGGATTGCGCATTGGGAATAGGCGGTTATCCAAGAGGCCGTGTAGTAGAGATCTACGGACCGGAGGCCAGCGGGAAGACCACTTTAGCCATTCATGCAATCGCCGAAGCTCAAAAACTCGGAGGCATAGCCGCCATCATTGATGCCGAACATGCCTTTGACCGTAATTACGCACAGCAATTGGGTGTCAATGTGGAAACGCTGCTCATATCTCAGCCCGACAACGGGGAACAGGCCCTGGAAGTGGCAGACCACCTGATCCGCTCCGGTGCAATTGACATTGTGGTCATTGACTCTGTAGCGGCTCTTACCCCAAAAGCCGAGATAGAAGGTGAAATGGGAGATTCCAAAATGGGCCTTCAGGCAAGGCTGATGTCCCAAGCATTGAGGAAGTTGACCGCTAACATCAGCCGGACTAACACCTGCTGTGTCTTTATCAACCAACTCAGGGAAAAGATCGGTATCATGTTCGGAAATCCCGAAACGACTACCGGTGGGAACGCCCTGAAGTTCTATGCTACTGTACGTATAGATGTCAGGCGTACCACCCAATTGAAAGACGGGGATGAAGCCACCGGTAATCATGTGAGGGTAAAGGTGGTCAAGAACAAGATGGCCCCGCCTTTTAAGAAGGCCGAATTTGACATTATTTTCGGAGAAGGTATTTCGCTCATCGGTGAGATCATCGATCTGGGTGTTGAACTGAACATCATCAAAAAAAGCGGTTCCTGGTTCAGCTACGGAGACACAAAAATAGGTCAGGGCCGCGATGCGGTTAAACAAATGCTTAAAGACAATCCCGAACTCAAAGAAGAGATCGAAGGAAAAGTCAGGGCCGCTTTACTACAGAAATAGCCG
This sequence comes from Bacteroidetes bacterium ADurb.Bin037, assembly GCA_002071175.1. Classification (GTDB taxonomy): domain Bacteria; phylum Bacteroidota; class Bacteroidia; order Bacteroidales; family UBA932; genus DMER64. Next base: position 18,974 of record MWER01000012.1, on the reverse strand, counting down.
GTTATCACGCCGGAGTGATTATCAGATCAGCTAAAACCATAGCTGTTACAGCCTCTATCACGACCGGGACACGAAGGGCAAAACAGGCATCGTGCCTGCCTTTCTTTCCCACTGTTGGAGTCGGCTTTACGGCCACCTGAAATGAGACCGTATCTCCGTTGGTAATTCCGCCGGCGAGCCCTCCTATGTGTGGGTTCTGTGAACCCATGATCAATGTTTCGTCAAATCCAAGTCCGAAAGTGATCCCTTTGATCCCGGGAATGGCAAATATGACATGCGACAGGAGCGATTCAACGGAGTCAAAAAAAGGATTGCCCAGACCGGCTGGGATATCGGTAACTTCGCAGGATATGACAGCTCCCAGTGAGTCACCTTGTTCCACCGCTGCAGTTATCATATCACTTACGGCCTGTGGAAAGGACTTGTCCCTGATCAGAGGAACGCCTCCCACCTGCGAAAGGAATGCCGTGATCTTTAACTGGGGATATCGTTTTTCTATCATTTTTTTGGCTACTACTCCGGCAGCAACTAGGGGAAGGGTCAGTCTGCCGGAAAAGTGACCTCCTCCGCGCGGATCCTGAAATCCCTGGTATTTAACGTTTCCGGTATAGTCGGCCGTCCCGGGACGGAACGAAGGCTTTTGGGAAGAATCGCCGTCATCTGCAGACAAGTATTCTGCCGGACGGGCATCACGGTTCAGGAAAGCTATACACAAGGGCGTGCCCGAAGTATATCCCCTGTAAACACCACTGCGAATCAGGGGTTCGTCGCTTTCCTTCCTGCGGGTCGTCCCCGGAGCACCGCTCTTGCGACGGGCAATATCTTCCATGAAATCAATCTCGGACAAGGGGATCCCCGGAGGAACACCATCCAGGACAACGCCCACCTCAGGACCGTGTGACTCCCCGTAAACGGTTACCCTGTAATTCCTTCCAAAACCATTCATTCTTCTTTCTTTGTTACTTTTTCCAACTCTACCCAGAAATCCGGGAAAGATTTGGCAACAGTATGTTTGCCTTCTATCTCTATGGAATTTTCAGCTCCCAGTGCTGCAATGGCAAGCGACATGGCAATACGGTTGTCGCCCCTGGCAGATATACGCGTCCCACCCGGCAGTTTGCCTCCTTCAATGATCATGTTGTTCCCTTCCAACCTGATATTTGCACCCACTTTTGAATACTCTTCCAGTAACGCCAACGCCCTGTTGGACTCCTTGTGAAAAAGGCGGTCTATCCCGTGAATGCTCGTTGTTCCCTTGCAGTGTACAGCCAAAGCAACCAGCGGGGGAAACAGATCAGGGCATTTTTGTGCATCAAAAATAAATCCCTGTAAATTTTCATGTCTATACACCTTCAGCTGATTTGCCGAGGCCCACGCCCATGAACCTCCGGCACGTCCTATTGCCTCCAGGATCGCCTTGTCGGCCTGCAGGCTGTTTTTCCAGAGATGGCCAATGCGCAGGTCCCCGAACAATGTAGCTCCTACAATAAAATTGGCCCCTCCACTCCAATCTCCTTCTATAGCGATCTTACGGGCACGGTATGTCTGCCTGCCCGGAATATGGAACACCTTGTAATCATCATGTGTCGCTCTCACTCCAAAGGATTCCATTACATTTAGGGTAAGATCAATATATGGCTGGCTTTCCAAACGTTCGACTTCAAGTATTGAATCCTTCTCTGCAAGGGGAAGGGCCATGAGCAATCCGCTCAGGAACTGGGAACTGCCTCCTGCATTGACCAGGTATTTTCCTCCCCTGAGAGGACCCTGTACCAGCAATATGGGACGTGACAGGCTGAGCGAGGAATCGCGTGTTTCCCATTTACCTATCTCTTTTAAATTATCAATGATCGACAGAGTTGGAAGCGTATTCATACTTTCACACCAGCACCCGAGTTCACGCAATCCTTCTATAACAAAATCTACAGGCCTTGTTATCAAAGTTGTACGTCCTCTCAGACAATATATATAGGAAGAAAGTGCCAGTATGGGAGCAAACATACGCAACGCCAGGGCCGATTCTCCGCAATCCAGCTGATGCCTTAAATGATCCTTTCCCGAACCCGGAGAGGCGACATTAGGCCATATATCTTCTTTCACAAACTGGGATCCCACAGATCTGACCACACGATAAGCTGCCTGTACATCCTCACATAGCTGTGTCCCGTCTTTGGGCCATGCCCCTTTTAGCAATGTGTCCCGCCCGGCTAAAAAAATAGCAGCTAACGCTCTAATACTCATGCTTTTAGATGGAGGTAACGAAACTTTGCCCTTCAGGCAGCCTTTAGATATTGTAATCATGGTCAAAGTACTAGATATACAAAGATAACATTTACCCAAAAAAGACTAACTTTGTAAGTTGAAATTTGATTCTCCTACGCTATGAAAACTGTTCTGAGCGGCATACGTTCCACTGGGCACCTGCATTTGGGTAATTATTTCGGGGCACTGAAAAATTTTATCGAATTGCAGCACCAGGCCAAATGTTACTTTTTTATTGCCGACTTGCATTCCCTTACGACACATCCTAAATCGGAAGAATTTCACTCTAACGTTAAAATCATCCTGTCCGAATATCTTGCCTGCGGCCTTGACCCGGAAAAATCCACTCTTTACGTTCAAAGCAACGTGCCTGAGGTCAGTGAATTATATGTACTTCTGAATATGATCACCTACAAGGGGGAATTGGAACGTACCGCCTCGTTTAAGGACAAGGTACGTCTGAACCCCAATAACGTGAATGCCGGACTGCTGACCTATCCTGTACTTATGGCGGCCGATATCCTGGTCCATAGGGCTGACTGGGTCCCTGTGGGAAAAGACCAGGAACAACATCTGGAAATTACACGGTTACTGGCAAGAAGATTCAATAGATTATATAATGTAAATGTCTTTCCGGAACCGGAAGCCTACAATTTTGGGAACAATTTGGTGAAAATTCCCGGGCTGGACGGCAGCGGGAAGATGGGCAAAACTGAAGGCAACGGCATTTACCTGATCGATGATCAGAAAACGATCACCAAAAAAGTGATGCGTGCCGTAACAGACAGCGGTCCTGTCACCCCCGGCAGTCCCATGAGCCCCGAAGTCACCAACTTGTTCACCTTGCTCTCCGTAGTATCGGAACCGGAAGTAGTTGCACATTTCAGGGAACAATATGATACATGTAAGATCCGCTACGGGGATCTGAAAAAACAACTGGCTGCAGATATTTGCAAGCATACCCTCCCCATCAGGGAAAGGATCGAAGAGATATCTAACGACAACGCCTATCTCAAATATGTAATAGAGAAAGGGACCAGCGAAGCCCGGGCATCTGCGTGCCAGACTATGGAGCTGGTACGTAAAGCTGTCGGATTCAAAGTTTTCAAATGATTAGCCAGGACACCATAGAACGTATCCTGGAAGCTGCTCCCATAGAAGCGGTTATTGGTGAATATGTCACACTAAAGAGACGTGGCGCCAATTATGTGACCTGTTGCCCCTTTCATAACGAAAAGACGCCGTCATTTTCTGTGTCTCCATCTAAAGGCATTTTTAAATGTTTCGGATGTGGAAAAGCTGGAAATGTGATCCGTTTTATTATGGAACACGAGCAACTTACTTATAGAGAGGCCCTTAAGTTCCTGGGGAATAAATATAACATTCCTGTTGATGACAGGGAGGAATCGCCGCAGGAAGCAGAATCAAGACTGAGAAGAGACAGCATGATGGTGGTCAACGCATATGCCCAGGAATTTTACACCCGTTACCTATGGGAAGAGCAGGAAGGTAGGGATGTCGGTCTGAGCTACCTGCAGGAACGAGGTTTAAAAGAACCGGTCATCAGGGAATTCCAGCTTGGATTCGCCCCGGCAGGGAAAAACGTTTTTACCAATGCAGCCCTTGCAGACGGGTATAAACAGGATCTCCTGACATCGACCGGACTGACTATCCATTACCCTGCAAGGGATAATATGCCGGAAGCCCTGGCTGATCGTTTTCAGGACAGAGTCATATTCCCCATACATTCACTTAGTGGCAGGATAATAGGTTTTGGAGGCAGGACACTGCGAACGGACAAGCAACTTTCAAAATATATAAACTCTCCGGAAAGTGAGATCTATAATAAAAGCAGGTCACTGTACGGGATCTACTTTGCCAAGCAACACATTACTAAACTCCAGAAATGTTACCTGGTAGAAGGCTATACAGACGTGATATCTTTGTTCCAAGCCGGGATCAGGAATGTGGTTTCCTCTTCAGGAACATCTCTTACAAGAGAACAGATCCGGCTGATAAAAAGGTTCTCCCAACAGGTTACCGTCCTCTACGACGGAGACGATGCCGGGATTAAAGCCTCTATCCGGGGGATAGACATGCTGTTGGAAGAAGGGCTTCAGGTCAAAGTAGTAAGATTTCCCCAGGGAGACGATCCCGATTCATATGCACGTTCTCACAGTGCCCGCGAGACGCTCGATTTTCTGAAAAAAAACGAAACCGACTTCATCCATTTCAAGATCTCCCTGATGGCAGACGAAATGAAGGACCCGCTAAAAAGATCCGGACTTATACGGGATGTGGTGGAAAGTATTGCCATAATGCCCGATGCCATTACCCGGACTGTTTACATAGAAGAATGTAGCCGCCATCTTGATATAAAGGAAGTGGTTCTTACAAGGGAAGTCGCCCGGATCCGCAAAAAAAGGACAACAAGATCCGCTCACCCGTTTGTTCCGCCATCCGTTACGGAAACAAGTGAACTGTCCGGACAGACGGCCATTTCTCCCGGCAGTGACGATCTGAGTCGGTGTGAGAAAGACATTTTGTACTATCTGATTAAATTTGGACAGACTAAACTGGATGATGATATGACAGTATGCCATTTCATTTTTAGTGCTCTGGCAGAGGATGAACTGGAATTCCAGGATCCCTTCTACTCAAGGATATTGAGCGAATACAACAACCTGACAGGAGACGACGAGGTGAGAATGAAATTTTTCATCAATCATTCCGATCCTGATATTTCCAGGCACATTCTGGACTTGCTGAACGATCCTCACACGATAAACGTGAAGGTACTCAAGGAAAGTTTACCCGTTGAAGAGACATTGCTAAAGGAAAACGTCACCAAAGCGATCCTGGTCTATAAACTGAAGATCGTTTCCCTTACCTGTTCCCGCCTGGCCCAGGAGCTCAGGCAATCGCAACAATTGGGGGAAAAAGATAAAATACAAAGTATTCTGAAAGAGCTCACTGTCATGATGGACGTCAGAAATTCCTTCGCAAGGGAGCTGAATAGATTGAATTAACATAATTTCGTTTGCAATGAAGCAGAAAGAATATAAACGTTACCTGGTCACTTCGGCCCTTCCCTATGCCAACGGGCCCATTCATATCGGACATCTTGCCGGCGTGTATATCCCGGCAGATATTTATGTACGCTACCTTCGTCTCAGGGGACGCAAGGTCTGCTTTATAGGAGGCTCTGACGAGCATGGGGTCCCTATCACGATCATAGCCCACCAATTGGGAGTCACACCTCAGGACATAGTTGACAAGTATCACGTACAGATCAAGGAGTCATTCAAACGGTTGGGTATATCGTTCGATATATATTCCAGGACATCTTCAAAGATCCATCACAAGACCGCTTCGGACTTTTTTAAAAAATTGTATGACCAAGGAAAGTTACTGGAAAAGGAAAGCGAACAATACTTTGACCCCGAAGCCAATGTGTTCCTTGCAGACCGGTATATAATCGGGACATGTCCGCGTTGCGGACATAATGAAGCATTTGGCGACCAATGCGAAAAGTGCGGTTCGACCCTTTCCCCGGACGAATTGATAGATCCGCGTTCTTCCATCAGCGGAAGCACACCCGAAAAAAGAAAGACAAAACATTGGTATCTGCCGCTGGACAGATATGAACCGTGGCTGAGGGAATGGATCCTCGAAGGACATAAGGAATGGAAACCCAATGTTTACGGACAATGTAAATCCTGGCTGGACAACGGATTGCAGCCAAGGGCCGTCAGTCGTGACCTGGACTGGGGCGTACCCGTCCCGGTGAAAGGGGGTGAAGGCAAAGTTCTCTATGTATGGTTTGATGCCCCTATAGGATATATCTCCAATACGATAGAACTTTTCCCCGACACCTGGGAAGAATGGTGGAAGGACGAAAACACCAAAATGGTCCATTTTATAGGAAAGGACAATATTGTTTTTCATTGTATTGTCTTTCCCTGCATGCTTAAGGCATACGGCGGGTATATCCTGCCCGAGAACGTTCCTGCCAACGAATTCCTGAATCTTGAAGGAGAGAAGATATCCACTTCGCGCAATTGGGCTGTGTGGCTGCACGAATACCTGGACGAACTTCCCGGAAAAGAAGATGTTTTGCGCTATACCCTCTGTTCCACTATGCCGGAAACAAAAGACAACGATTTTACCTGGAAGGATTATCAGGCCCGCAACAACAACGAACTGGTAGCTATTCTAGGGAATTTCGTTAACCGGGCCGTTGTCTTGACACACAAGTACTTCAATGGGCTCGTTCCCCCCATTGATACCCTGACGGATTACGACAGAGAAGTGATGAAATCTGTGCCGTCTATGGCATCTGCACTGGAAGACCACCTGGAACATTACCGTTTCCGGGACGCATTGAAAGAGGCCATGAATTTTGCCAGGCTGGGAAATAAATACCTCGCCGATACCGAACCCTGGAAAGTGGCCAAAACAGATATCGCACGCGTGGGAACTATCCTGAATTTCTCGCTGCAGCTGTGCGCAAGATTGACCATAGCACTGGAGCCTTTCCTTCCGTTCACGACAAAAAAACTCAGGAACATCCTGAACATAACCGAAACCATGCCATGGACGGACCTTGCACGGGAAGCCCTGCTGGCGGAAGGACACCGGCTGAATCAACCGGTATTGCTGTTTGACAAGATTGAAGACAATGTTATCGAAGCCCAGATCAGCAAATTAAAGAGAACGGAACCTGCAAAAAAAGATATGGCACCTGCCTTGCCGGAATGTTCTATAAACGATTTTGAAAAAATAGATATACGGATTGCCACGGTTCTGCAGGCGGAAAAGGTGCCGAATACGGACAAACTGCTCAAATTGAAGATCGACACCGGATTGGACCGGAGGGTGATCGTATCGGGAATTGCCCAATACTATTCTGCCGAAGAAATGATCGGCCGGCAAATCTGTATCCTGGCCAATTTGGCCCCAAGGACCATACGCGGTATCGTATCACAGGGAATGATCCTGATGGCAAAAGAACCTGACGGTAAGATGCGTGTCATTTCTCCCGAAGAAGGTATCTCCGAAGGGGCTATTGTTGGATAACAAAACTAACCACAACAACATCTTATGACAACTGAAAATCCTAAGCAAGATAAATCAAGATCAGCTTTTACCCGCTTTATAAGGCACTATTTCTACCTTAGAAAGGACAGGGAAAACGAATTGGAGACTATTGCCAATATCCGCTCCGGTGTGGAATTTAAGGGAGCGAACCTGTGGATCCTGATCTTTGCCATTCTCATAGCTTCACTCGGTCTAAGTATCAATTCGACGGCAGTGGTCATAGGTGCCATGCTCATCTCCCCGCTCATGGGGCCGATCATTGGGATGGGTCTGTCACTGGGAATCAACGACTATGAATTGTTAAAAAAATCCCTCAAGAGCTATTCGGTGGCAACCGTCATCAGTATCCTGACGGCTACCCTCTTCTTTATTCTTTCGCCTTTTGACCAGCCACAGTCGGAGATTCTGGCACGAACCTCTCCTACAATCTATGATGTTTTCATAGCACTACTGGGCGGGTTGGCCGGATTTATTGCTTTGTCTACAAAAGACAAAGGCAATGTGATCCCGGGTGTTGCCATCGCTACGGCACTGATGCCCCCTCTTTGTACTGCAGGGTTCGGAATAGCTACGGGTAACCTGCGTTTTTTCATGGGCGCTTTTTACCTGTATTTTATCAACACAGTATTCATTGTAGCTGCAACGTTCCTTGGTACGCGCATAAGGGGTTATGTCCCTAAGGTGTTCCAGGAAAAGAAACGGGAACAAACCGTTAAACAATCCATTCTGGCTATTGGGATAGTCACTATGATCCCTGCCGTCATTCTGACCATAAATATTGTCCGGGCCACTATTTATGAAAGCGAAGCCAACCAGTTCATTGAAAAGACCTTTTCCTTTCCCGATTCCCAGATCATAAGCAAAAAAATATCGTTTGAAAATAAAACTATCGATCTGATGCTTATCGGGCAGGAAATCCCCGAAGCCTCATTAGCCGTTGCCCGCAACCAGATGAATCAGTTCAAGGTCCTCGAAGGCACCCAACTGACCGTTGTACAGGGCGGAGGGGAGAAGGTCAACCTGGATGCGATTCGTTCCTCTGTGATGGAAGACTTTTACAAACGGAGCGAAGAACGACTCCATGCACAACAGGCCGTCATTGATACACTCCGGAACAACCTGGAAGAATACAGGCTTTACGAACGTCTGGGAGGTGAATTGATCAAAGAACTGTCCGTGCTCTGTCCTGCTGCCTTAGAATTGTCGATATCGCAAGCCCTTAACATAGCAGTAGACCTGTCACGTTCCGACACCCTGACCATAGCCGTTATAAAGTTCGATTCCATTCCCCCGCAGGAAGAACTCCAAGTGCTGCAGGAGTGGTTGAAAACGCGTGTCAACGCCAAACATTTGAAACTAATAGCCGAATGATCATTGATAGCCGTCAATGATCCTTTGCAAGTTGTCCGGATCGCGGTAACGCGTAAGGGCAACCATAAGCAGGATCCTTACTTTCTGCGGAGACAGTAAGCCGCTGGTCAGTTGCCCTTCAAAAGGAGATTCCACATCTGATGCAACGCCTCCGCAAAGAATACGTGTTGCGCGAACAATAAGTACGCCCCGGGCAATAATACCGGGTATGGCAGCTTCGATCTCTAGGGAGTAATTACCATGTCCGACTCCTGCCACCACAATGCCCTCCACGCCACTGGCGATTAACGCCTCAACCGGAACTGCAGATGCTCCTGCATAGGATAGAACAATGCCAACCGGAGGAAGGTCCGTTCCGTGCAAATGTTTAATGGAAAATTCAGAATGAACCGTGTGCATGGGACCCGGATCCCTAAAAAAAACAGGGATTCCTCCCCGGATAATTCCTAAGGGACCCCTTCCCGGACTTTCAAAAGCATGCGGATTTACCGTATGGGTCTTAGTAAATTCTGCAGCAGCGAAGATATAGTCGTTCATGACAGCCATCACACCTTTGTCCCGGGCTGCCGGAGAGGCAGCCAGACAAACGGCATTATACAGGTTTGCCGGACCGTCAGCACCCAGCGCGTTGGAAGGTCTCATCGACCCTGTCAGTACGACGGGTTTGTCATGGGGTACGACCAGGTTTAGAAAAAAGGCCGTTTCTTCCATAGTGTCCGTGCCATGGGTCACAACAATGCCATCACAAAGATCGTTGCTGAAAAGCGAATCAATTACAGATGCCAGCCGGATCCATATCTCTGTCGTCATATGCTGACTGGCTATATTGCACAGCTGTATACCCGTTATGGAGGCTTTTGATCTTATCTCCGGAACCTGTTCCATCAACGCTCCCACGGTGAGTTGTGCCGGATCGTAAAACGTACCGGCAGATGACGGAGCTATCCCGGCAATCGTCCCGCCTGTGGCAATTATGGTAACCCTGGGCGTGTACCCATTGCCAAAAGCCGGAATAAACAATAGGGAGAGTGTGCTCAGGAGTAAAAATTTCTTCACGGTCATGGTCAATTATTTTATCTTTGTTACTTGTAAAGCAAAAATAGGAATTTATGCATTCCATTATACAAAAGAGCTTGTTCCTTCCTTATTTTACTTGTAACACCAATCACTCCCTGTTTATGTATGTAAAAGCTACCGGATGAAAACGCTGAACCTGATCTTTATGGCCATCGGCCTTGCCATGGATGCATTCGCAGCTTCTATCTGTAAGGGAATGGGGCAATCCCGCATGCAATGGAAAAATGCACTGAAGGCCGGTCTTTTTTTCGGAATATTTCAGGCTTTGATGCCGTTACTGGGATACTGGGCCGGCTCCAGGTTCGAACACCTGATCAAGACGGCAGATCACTGGATCGCCTTTGGATTGCTGGGATTCATAGGAGGCAGAATGATCATAGGATCTTTTCGTCCCAACAAACCTGTAGATTGTTCTTTCAGGTTCCGTCCCATGCTCATCCTGGCCTTTGCCACCAGCATAGATGCCCTGGCAGTGGGAATATCACTGGGGTTTCTGCAAATCAATATCGTTAAGGCAGCTATCTTAATTGGTTCAGTAACGTTTGTGATGTCATTTGCCGGAGTGAAACTGGGATATATATTCGGGGCCCGGTTGAGTTCAAAAGCCGAACTTCTGGGAGGGATCATTCTGGTTTTGATAGGGGTAAAGATATTGCTGGAACATACCGGAATCATATAGAGGATATTTTCTTTTACCTTACAGCTCAGGTACCACAACAGCCGGATATACGTAATGATTTCTGTTGATTTTGTATTAACGAAGTTTTATCATTTTTTGAAACATAATCAAGAGAGGTCACTAAAAAACAACATGGAACATATATATTGGGCCTTGGTTAGTGATATATCAATAGGCTTGCCTGCAGAAATTGAGGCCCACCGCAAACAATACGAGTTTTTTAGAAGTAATCTTCTTACCTTTATGAAATATGAGTAAGATTTCCATTCGTTTCTTTAACGACCGCGAAGTGCGTGCTGTTTGGGACCAGGAGAAAGCCCTTTGGTGGTTTTCTGTTCTTGACATAGTGGCTGTGCTTGCCAACCAGGACGACTACAACAAAACACGTAACTATTGGAAATACCTGAAATCAAAGCTTAAAAAGGAAAACAGCGAGTTGGTTAGTACCACTACCCAACTGAAACTTGTTGCAAAAGATGGCAAGCGATATTTAACTGATATGCTGGATTACAATGGTATCATTGCCTTGGCCAAGCAATTCCCAAGTAAACAGGCAAACCGTTTCATAGATTGGTTTACCTACAGTGATGAAACCATAGACAGCAAAAGCAAATATAAGGCATATGCCTTATTTGAAAGTTCTCTGATAGATAGTATAGAAGTGGGAACTGTTAAAGGATTGCAGCAAATTCACGCATATCTGTTTGGAGGACTTTACGACTTTGCCGGACAGATAAGGCAGAAAAACATCTCTAAAGGCGGTTTTAAGTTTGCCATGGCGCAACATCTGGACAACACCTTACGGCAAATTGAAAAAATGCCTGATAATACATTCGATGAGATTGTCCGGAAATATGTAGAAATGAACGTTGCCCATCCATTCTTGGAGGGCAATGGGCGCAGCACCCGTCTTTGGCTTGATCTGATACTAAAAAAACGTCTGAAAAAATGCGTGGATTGGAGTAAAATAAGCAAAAACGACTACTTAAGTGCTATGATCAAAAGCACTACTGACAGCACAACTATTAAAAACCTGCTTCAACATGCGCTGACCGATGAGATCAACAGTCACGAAGTATTTATGAAAGGAATAGACTACTCCTATTATTACGAAGAGGAAGGATGAACCATTATGCGCTTGTTGCTTACAATCCGGAAAGCACCTTAGTTACATGTTGTGTCCCCTACATAACTCCGAGTTTTGGCTTAAAGACAGATGAATTTTCAATAAAAAAAGCACCTACGTTTTTTTGTAAGTGCTTTTGTCTGTGGCTCCTCATCAAGGACTTGAACCTTGGACCCCCTGATTAACAGTCAGGTGCTCTAACCAACTGAGCTAATGAGGAATGTTTTTCTGCTTAGGGAGTGCAAATATAAACGGATTTTCCTGAACCAGCAAAATCTTTTCCAAAAAAAAGTATAAATTTGCCCGAACTATGGACACATTCTTTCTTTCTTCCCGTTGTATAGAATTGTTACGTTCCCATAATCGGGTTTCCCTGGGAAATATGGGCAGTTTCATAGCAGAAGACATACCTGCCAGACTGACCCATGATTCTCATGTGCTCTTACCACCCGGAAGACGCATCTCTTTCAGGGAAAGTGAGACCTGGAACGACGGATTACTGGAACAATCCTATGGGTCCAGTGAGAAACTTAACGAATTGCTCGCAGAAATTTCCAGGAAGCTGGCAAAGGAAAAATCCGTGACCCTGGACGGATTCGGGAAGCTCAGAAGAACGCGGGAAGGAGACATCTTCTTTGTCATGGACAAAAACGTATCTCTAAATCCCGACGGATTCGGATTGGTACCCCTGTCACTGAGTCCTCTGCCCACCCCTTCAAAGTTACAATGTGATGTTTCCAGACCTGCTGATACTGAAACCGTAACCGGCATAAAACAGGACAGATCATTGGTCTCTGATCGTGATAAAACGCCTGCCATACCGGTAGAACCGGGATCGGCCCTGAAACCCAAAGCCCTTGAAAAGAAAAAATCACAATGGCCCTGGGTGTTGCTTACCATCTTGCTGACCATCGTTCTGATCATCTTTCTAATATATCTATTCCGGGATGCCTTGCGGCCTATACTCGAAATGATCCTATATTCCCCCGAGGAGCGGCTGTTGCTGTAAATCCCCGTGATTGATTTTTTCGAGAACATCTAGACGATCAATAATATCTCATCTTGACATTGACGTCTATTACTTCGTCCTGATCTACGGTGAATGAAATTTCATCAAAAGACGGTCTTCTTAAACGGTTCTGATCCAGATTTGAAAATCCGAATCCCTCACGCGGTATTCCCAAAACATTGTACCTCATTTTCCCGTCACCGTCCTCATCATCATGAACCGTTAAACAATATGTTCCCGGACTCAATGACATATTAATACAAATGGAACCTTCCTGTAGGGTTGATTTGGAAAAACATTCTATTATATAGGCTTTTTCTTTAATGTAATCATAGGCAGAGGTAAAAACTGCGATACATAAATTACCCGACATCCCACGTATGCCTGTTATATTTATATTCAGCATCTGTGAATGAGATATCAGAGGTGTCATCCAAAATAAGACCAACGGGATTACTATTTTAATAATTTTTCTCATTGTTCTAAAACCGAAGGAGAGAAAGCGTTCTCAGATAATTGTACGCCTGTTTCAAAATGATCCACAATCATTTTGGAAACACGTTTGTTCTGAACATTCTCCATATTCATCCGACAGGCAATATAATTGCCATTTTCTTTCTTTCGATAATCAGATATGTACTGGATCCGGTGCAACTTCCCTGAAAGATCATAGTATTCTACCTTATAACACAAGTAGTTCTCCTGATCGATAAAACTGACGGCTTTACTGTAACCGCTGGATTTCCTAACATCCGCACTGATACCGGCAGATTCTATTTTCCAGCACATTTTATCTTCAAAGAGTTCAGTTCCCAGGATTTGATAATTGAAGTCCGACTGATTGGGACGGCTCATATCGGCATTGGTAAATTCAGATCCCATGAAGCTTTTACCCTTTTCAGAGCTGACAATCCTCCGGACTTTTCTTAGCGCCGGCATATATATCCACATATCATCATCTTTGTCCTCGTAATCATAAATCAAAAGGGATGTTCCTTTTACGTCCGGGGGAGCCGTAAAACGTATCAGGGTTTTATTTACGTCATTAAACGTACCGGTGATCATTGTGATCTTCCGTGTTCTAGTGTTTCCCCTATTATCCAGAATGTGAATCGTAAGATCCATCTGTATGGAACTCATATCTACTGCATCCATTGATCTTTTACTGATCTCGGCAGCATCTTGTCCGGCAAGTTGTAATCCAGAAAATAAAATCATTGCGGACACCAGTGGAATGAAAAAAGTTTTCATGCTATTATTTTATTTGTTTTTTTCTCAAGAAATTTTGGTCGTATACAATAACATATGGCCGGTATGAATACCAGGGCACTAACAAGGCACAGAAAAAGAGAAATGATTATCAGGAATGCAAAAGAACGGATTAAGGGGAAAGCCGACAAAAACAATACGGCAAATCCCAGCATAACCGAACTTGCATTAATAATGATTCCCCTGCCCATAGTCTTTAGCGTTGTGATTATACTGCCCGCATAATCATTTCCCTGAGCCAGTTCCCATTGTATTCGCCAGAAAACGTGAATGGTAAAATCAACGCCCAGTCCTATGGATATGGAAGAAAGCAGGGCCGTAACAATATTAAGCTCAATACCCAACCAGCCCATAAGCCCAAAAGTGCAGAAAACGGCAAAGACCAACGGTAAACTTCCGATGATTCCAGCCTGTACACTTTTAAAGATTATACTCAATAAAATCAGAATGAATATGAAAGCTGCCAGCAGGGAATAGTATTGACCGCGTTTGACCGATTCACTTAGATCTCTATCGGTTAAAGAAAATCCTCCAAGTACCGGCTCCAGTGAATCCGATTCGGTTAGTTCACCGATTTTTTCTATCACTTGGTCGATCTCCGAAATTTTATCTGCGTGGAACTGAATGGTCATTAATGTTTTCGTATTATCAAAATTTACAAATTGTTCCAGATCGCCGGGATCTCCACTTAAAGCATACAGTTCAAGGTATTGGGCTACAGCTTCACTCGTTTCGGGTATCTGGTCATACCCCGGCTCTCCCGGATCATTCAATGCCGTACTGATCTTTTTCACTACAGTAGAAAGGGAAGAAACCGTTCCGACGTTTGAAAGTGTTTTGAGCTCCTTTTCGTACCTGTCCAAACATTGCAACAGGTAGGGGTCGTTCGTGTTTCCTTCAAACATTACCTGGATCATCTTGCTCCCGCCAAAATGATTATCGAGTATGGTAATTGCCTTGTTATAAGAATGATTTGCCGGCATGACCTTGTTGGAATCGGGTGCCGTTTTCAAAAAGAACAAACCAGAGGTACACAATGTCAGAAAAACAATAAACGTTACCAGGATCATTTTAGGGTGCAAAACGACATATTTTGCAATGTTTTCAGATAGAGAAAGGAAAAATCCGCCGTTACCGCCGGAACGTTTTTTAAATTTTTTCTCTTTTTTCTGGAATGATAAAACAGCTGGAATATACAACAAACTGGCCGACAGGGCGAATGTTACCCCAATGGCTGTCACCACACCCATTTGTCTTGCCGGATGAAGCAGGTGTGCAACCAAACCCAGAATACCTACAATAGTGGTTAATCCACATAATACAACAGGTGTCTTCAGGTAATCGACAGTTTTTTTAACCCTGTCAAAAACACTTATTTCCGGTTCGGAGATTGATACGTCATGGTAACGCACCACAAAATAGACCCCATAATTGTTGGCAATGGCAATCATCATTATGGGAATAAGCACGCCAATAAGACTCAATTCCCAACCAAAGATCGGAATAAACGTCATGCAGATCACAATGGAAAAAAGAACTACGGAGAAAGGGAGCATGACACTTTTCAGATCGCGGAATGAAATAAGCAGAACTAAAAACATGACCAACAATCCGACAGGTAACAAAACGATCAGATCGCGTCCGATCTTCTTGTTGGATTCTTCTCTTAAATAAGGAAGCCCGGTTACATAGACATTTTCCTGACCGGGAAAACTGTCCAATGATTCCTGCACCATTTCCATTAACTCTTCGTCCCCTACTGTCCCATCTAAACCAAGCATAATCAGCATGTATCTGAAATCTTCCGATACGGTCAATTTGTAAGCCAGCTCGTTTGACATAATTGTCCTGCGCAATTCCTCACGTTCGATAGTCGTTTCCGGTATCTGATCAACAAGAGGGTCAACGATCATCATACCGTCACCGGATTGAATATCTTTAGCCTGGAATAATGAAAAAACCGTAAACTGTGGCATCTGAGCAAAAAAATCGCTTATTTGCTGGACACGAAGAAGCGTTTCCTGCTCCAGGACATCCGGAGCTTCAAAAACAATAAGCAGCATTTCCTCGTTACCAAAAGCCTCATTTATCTTCTTTTGATTTTGTCTGGATATCATGGAATCAGGAAGATATGATTCAAGATCCGGATTGATATGGATATTTAATAGCGGAATAATGCTGGCTGCAACCAGAAGTAACGTAGTTACGATGATCCACCACCTGAAGCGGATAATAGGTGTTGTTCTTTTCATATTTTAAAAACTGACTTTCAATTCTACAAATGCCCCGTTCAAAATGGAAGATGAATAGCTAAACATTGTCTTTTCTTCTCCATACATATAATTACCCCCCGCCGCAGCAGCTAAGGTGTCAGAGATCTTCCAAGTAAGTTTTGGCCTGATAAACAATTCTTTAGATGTGAAGTTGTAATACGCCGTACATTCAGCTGATAATGTTTCGTAGGCAAATGACCGGGTAACGGTAAGGGAAGCTGCGTGGTTGGTTTTTTTCTGCTGGTTGAATATTTTACGGTTAAATAACCTGTTTTCGTAATCGATCAATTCATTCATGTACTCTATCAATCCAGGGAAATCTGTACTGGATGGCGGAGTCATCAGAGAAAAATCAGGGAGCGGAGAAAAATCAAACGTATATTTTCCGATATATTGTCCTATAATGGTAAATCCTGCAATACCGGTTTCCAAGCCTACAACATAACTCAAATCCGAATTGGGAATAAACATCTCATTATCGGGATTATCTGTTTTATTATACGCAGCTTCTGCCCGGATTATCCAGTTACTGACCGGAACGGATATATCCGCCCCTACGGTTGTCTTGCGATAGGCAGTAGACGCCAGGTTTATAGCCGGTTGTCCTGAAGTCAGTTCTACAGAAGTGACCCCATAACCGTGATAAGGATCGTATCCGTTAAAAAATGAGATCGAACCACCGATAGCCGGATAATCAAAGTCAATCCGACAGGCAAGTGTTCCGTTCTTTAATTTTTTTTCCGGAATGATATCTTCACCAACATGTACAAAATCACCCATTTGAAAAAGATTAAACCGGTAAACAGACATCTTGTAAAAGGGAATACCTATGAATTCAATTTTCATACCAGATACCGGCCGGTAATTCATCCTGAGCATTAAATTAGACTGTAGCTGATCATCATGATCGGCAGACAAAAAGAAGTAATCCTGCGGTGTAATATTGTTGGTGGGATTGAATCCGTCCGTACGGCCCCATACAACTATCTGATTACCGAGAAATATATCGAATTTCCGGCTTTTATACCCGGCATAAAGTTCCCTTACATCCAAGGTAACATCATTTTGACCATACATAACCCCAGTTCTGAACCTGATGTCGGATTCTAAAAAAGCTGCTCCTTTCCCGGCTTTAACACGCAGAGAGAGCTCGGAAAAAGCAGATGCTATGTTATAATCTTTCCCTCCCCCATAGACAGATCCTCTTCCAAAACCACCTAAATTTATTGTACCGTTTTCCTGGGCACGGCACACAGTAGCCGCCCAGATCATAATACAAAAAAGGAAAACCGTTCTTTTCATTTTTATAATTTTCCGGCAAAGAAATAAAAAACGAACGGATAAACGGTCCTGTTTTCAAAAAACAGACAACACTAATAAGTAAGTGTTGCAAAAGATGGAGGAAAAATTAGTCGTTAGAAAATCGTTTTTTGTATTCGAGGGGAGTTTCACCCACTGTCTCTTTAAATATCTTAAAAAAAGAAGATTTATTGGAAAATCCGCATTCATATCCGATAGCTTCAATAGAATAAATGTTTCCCGGATCTTCCAGCATTTTCTTGACGGCTTCTACGCGGAATGAATTTACCAGGCGAAAGAAACTTTTCCCGATCTCTACATTCAGAACTTCCGTGAGCTGATGTTTGGGAATTTTCAGTTCAGAAGACAGTAAATCCATGTTTAGACCGGGATTGAGGTATGCTTTCTGTCTATTAAAATATTCTAAAACCTGTTCTCCTATTGTTTTTCTGTCGTGATCATCTAACAGAGGGTTTTTATACGGTCTTTTTTTATCCCGGATCTGAAGCCGTTCCGGTATATGTTTTTGCCTCAATCCGTAAAAACTCAGCATATAAACCAAAACAAGCAACAAAGAATAATTGTAGATGTCCGGAATTATAGAGTGATAATCCTCTGTTATGTTGACTACAAAGGATATGATATACCCGATAATACAATACATCACATAAAAAGTGGTGAGCGACATCAGCCACCTGATGTTTTCGTTTGTTTCTATGTATGAAGTTTCGTTCTGCAGGTTGGTGCGGTAGTTATACACCAATGTAATGCTCAGAGGACTGTATATCAACCAGGATACCAAACTGGCCAAGGCAAAAGAAAAACGGAAAATATAATTTTCATTTTGAACAAGGTAATCTCCCAGCAGAAGGGGTTCCCTGATGACATAGGCCATTATTTCAAATACCAGGAAAGGCAGCAAATGAAACAAATGCCGGTATTTCAACCTAAACCCGGCAACGGTAAGGGATCTGACATACAGATACAAAGCAGGATTGAACAGTAAATAGGTGCCTGACAACAGGGGAACTCCAAATAGCTGGTAATCTATGGCGCTGGTAAGAAAGTCGATTGCCAGCAATATCAACCAGGTGGTCAGAATTTTGTCATATACGGCCCGATCACTTTTTGTGATCATCAGTATGGATGCAAACAAAGCTTGAGAGAATCCTATCCAGACCAGTGTGTTCATGTGCCCAAAATTAATGAATCTCCGGGAATTTCATTACATAAAACAAAAAAGCGCCTGAAAATCAGGTGCTTTTTGTTGTGGAGATAGACGGAGTCGAACCGACGACCCCCTGCTTGCAAAGCAGGTGCTCTAGCCAACTGAGCTATATCCCCGTAGCCTTATGCAGTAGTCCCGAGCGGAGTTGAACCGCTGACCCCTACATTATCAGTGTAGTGCTCTAACCAACTGAGCTACGGGACTGAATAAAAAATTGGAAGATAAAGAGTAGAGCACGTAACGAAACTTGCTCCAAAAAGGAGGTGTTCCAGCCACACCTT
>MWER01000011.1 GCA_002071175.1 Bacteroidetes bacterium ADurb.Bin037 | reverse complement strand
AATACTTTTGATAGGTCGGAATAACGGCAACCCGTCCAGGCAAGTAATAAAAAAGAATCCCGCACCCGCTCCAGCTTGGCCGTTGGTAGCTCGCAGGAACGGAGCGCCTCCAGCTCCCGATCGTTCAGGTATACGTTGTCCACATCCTCACGGAGGACCCGGAATGGCTTTAAATCTGCCTGTGTCCTCAGCTCGGCGGGGGCATCATTAACAAATGTTTTTAATACCTTAATGTGCTTCCCTATGGAATTTGCACGGAATCCCTGTTTCTGCAAATGGGCTACAAACCTCTCATAAAAATCTTTGTTTATATCTGAAAATTCAAAATCCTTTACCCTCCTGGAAACGGCAAACTCCTGGAGGTGTTTAAAGGTTGCCCGGTATTGGTACATATTGGATTCCCTCAACACTCTGCCCGTGTCATGCCTTGTTCGTTGAGGCGCCCGCTCAATAAAATTAGCAATATAAGTTAATAGCCTTTCCGGCTCCGGCTCCTGTTCCCGCTTGTGGAAAGTATCGACAACGCCTGACATCCACTTACTATTTACACGTTTACGATCGGCCGTTAAAAAGGATTCCGATATCAGGTTTAATAGCTTGTCAAAATCCGTTTTTGCTCGCTGGGCATCCCTGAGCTTGTCGGTAATGATTCTATCCCTGGGAATCTTTATCCCGTTATTCCAAAAATCCGGGTGAATGAATATCCCTGAATTAGCATATAATTCTATGGTTTTTCCATGTCGCAGTCTTATCAATATCTCCGATTTTCCGGTCTTAGGATCTTGCCTTTTTGATAGTTTTAATACAAAGGTTGCCATGATCGATTATTTTAGTTTATGCAAATATAATAAAAAGGTCGGTGAATTCACCGACTTAATTAAAACATTTTGCAATATGGCGCAACATGGCACAACGATGGATGTATTTTATATATCCCTGATTTTGTGCGCATTGTATGGCCTTTTTGTTGATATATAACGAAATACGTAAACCCCTGATATTGCATTTGGTCGGTCCCGTCCGGACCGCTCCAAAGAAAGCCAATCGGTTATAATGCCGGTTGGCTTTTTTTATGTCATATGTTTGATCTATCAGTTGCCGCCTTTCAAGCAAACGAACAATGGATAGTTACACTATACCTTTTTCAGTTTGGCAAATTTGAGCAAAAGGGTTTTGCTGCCTCCGAATTCAAAGTCAATGACGGCTTTTGTATTGGGCATTTCACCTTCAAGGGATAAGATACGGCCGCGGCCAAAGCGATCATGTTCAATGGTCATGCCAACTTCAAGAATAGAAGGATCTTCACTCCTGAAACCACTCCCCTGCCGATCTCCGGAGGGAATTGCAGAATTATCTAACGCAGTCTCCACCCTGCGAAAACCTTCAGGAATTGTAGTTGCCTTTTTGCCGTAGTCTATGCCAAAAACAGGTCTCCTATCACGCTGTGCGTTGACACGTCCCCTCCAGCTACGCTGGTTGTCCCAGCCTGAACTATCGTTATCCCATTCCCCGGATGAAGTAACATCCGGTAGCGGACGGCTGAGAAAAGAAGGATCTATTTCCCGCAAAAAACGGCTGGGAGGATTGAAATCTATGGTTCCCCATCGCATTCGCGTCTGTGCATAGGACAGGGTAAGTGATTTCTTTGCCCTTGTCATAGCCACATAGAACAATCGCCTTTCTTCTTCTATTTCGGGCAATGTATTGCTGGATAGCAGCGACGGGAATAGCTTTTCTTCCAGGCCTACCACATAGACATGGGAAAACTCCAGGCCTTTTGCCGAATGGGCAGTCATCAGGCTGACCCGCTCATTGTCCAGCTGTTCCTGTTCATCCATCTGCGTCAGCAAGGTCACATTCACCAGAAAACGTTCCAGGGTAGGCTTTCCCTCTCCTGCTTCGGGGACTGATACTTCAGTCTCCAGTTCCACTTCTTCCCCGGCCACACCGCAATAAACCTGGATGCTGTTGAGCAATTCCTCAACGTTTTCCAATTTTGACATGCCCTCTATGGACTTGTCCTGACGCAGCATGTAGAGATAACCTGAATTTCCGGCAACGGCCAATGCCATATCAAACGCATTGCTTCCCTGGTCCTCCATAGCCCGGACAGACTCTATCACTTCTGCAAACGATACGAGCGACCGGGCAATATTGCCCCGTAATCCTGCCGCCTCCAGATCACCTTTGCGTATATAAGCCAACATGGACATGCCGGCCATCATGGCGGCTGTCCCGAGTTTTTGGAGGGAAACGGCCCCTATCCCTCTTGCCGGTATATTAATGACGCGACGGAATGCTTCCTCATCATCAGGATTGACTACAAGACGCATGTACGCTATCATGTCCTTTACTTCAGCCCTTTCATAAAAAGAAAATCCCCCATATACTTTATAGGGTATATTTCTTTTACGCAAGGCTTCTTCCAGGATTCTGGACTGTGCATTCGTACGGTACAAGACGGCAAATTCCCCGTAACCGGCATGGTTCATATATACCTTGTTGAGGATGGAAGACACGACCTGGAACGCTTCTTCGGCATCTGTATAGGCAGAAAGCAATTCAATTTTTTCTCCTGGTTCCGATTTTGAAAAACATTCCTTGCGCATCCTTCTGGTATTGTGTTTTATAAGACTATTTGCCGCCTTTACGACCGTCTGTGTGGAGCGGTAGTTCTGTTCAAGCTTGTATTGTTTTGCCTCTGAAAAATCGCTGCTGAAATTCAATATGTTTTCAATCCTGGCACCCCGGAATGCATAGATACTCTGGGCATCGTCCCCAACCACGGCAATGTTGCGGTGCACAAGAGCCAGGTTTTTGATGATCATGTATTGAGCCAGATTGGTATCCTGGTATT
Organism: Bacteroidetes bacterium ADurb.Bin037; assembly: GCA_002071175.1. Taxonomy (GTDB): domain Bacteria; phylum Bacteroidota; class Bacteroidia; order Bacteroidales; family UBA932; genus DMER64. The sequence continues at coordinate 50,344 of MWER01000011.1, read as the reverse complement.
CGTCAATAAGTATATATCTGAATTTATCCCTGTAACGTGCCAGGATCGGGGGATTCTGCTGTAACAGGATATTGGTATAGAGCAACAAATCATCAAAGTCCATTGCTCCTGACAACTTGCATTTTTTAGCATAGAGGAGATAAATATCGGCAATACGTCCCTTGCCTGCAGCCTCATCCACCTTGCGGATACTGTCATCCGAAGCATAAGACGAAGCAGTCCTGAGATTGTTCTTCGCCTTTGAGATACGGAACATTACTTCTCCATAGGGATAGACTTTTTCATCAAGCTTCAGTTCGCGGATACAACTTTTGATCGCCGATTTACTGTCCGATTTATCATAGATGGTAAAATGCCTTGGAAAACCCAGCACTTCCGCTTCATTCCGCAGAATACGGGCAAAAACGGAATGGAAGGTGCCCATCCATAGGTAACGTACCTTTTCTGGTCCCGTAATGGAAGACACCCGCTCCTTCATTTCTTTTGCAGCTTTGTTCGTAAACGTCAGAGCAAGTATTGCAGAGGCCGGAATGCCCTGTTCCAACATATAGGCAATCCTGCTTGTCAGCACCTTTGTTTTGCCGCTTCCGGCACCCGCAATGATCAGTGATGGACCTGTTATATTTTCAACCGCTTGTCTCTGAGCCTCATTCAACTCCTTCAAATAATTCTCCTTCATGTTGACAAATATAGGGAAAAAGACTTTTAAAATTTTAACTTTGTACCCACTAAAAAAAGTATATGGACGCCTGTTACAAGTTACGCAAAGGACTGGATATTCCACTCAGGGGTGAAGCCCTCACGATGACCTACCCGTCCATATCCTCTCCCCTCTACGAATTAAAACCTACTGATTTTAGACAGTTAATTCCAAAGCTCTTGGTACGGGAAGGGGATCCTGTCATGGCCGGTTCCCCTGTCTTTTGCGACAAAGACCATCCAGAGATCCTTTTTACTTCTCCAATAAGCGGGACGGTCAAACAAATCGTACGCGGCGAAAAGAGAAAATTGATAGGCATCCGTATAGTCCCGGACGGCAGGAATGACCGGGTCCGATTCCCTGTAACTTCGCCTGAAGAGCTTGATGAGGACAAGATCCGGGAATTATTGCTCCAAAGCGGATGCTGGCCGCTGATCACACGCAGGCCCTATGGAACGTTGGCCCTACCCGGGGAGACCCCTAAAGCAATCCATATCAGCTGTTTTGATACGGCCCCCCTGGCTCCGCAATATGATTACGCATTTGCCGGCGAATATGATTCGCTTCAAATGGGTTTACGGGTGCTCGACAGACTTTGTCCGGGAAAAGTGCATCTGGTGCTTTCTTCCAAGACTTCGATCCATAGCGTCTTTCGTAGATTGAACGCGACCTTCCACACTTTCGCCGGACCGCATCCGGCCGGAAATCCGGGAATACAGATACATCACCTATATCCCCTGGGAAAAGGCCACGTAGTCTGGACCCTGACCCCCATGGGTTTGTCGGTTATCGGAAGATTGTTCACGGACGGTACTTTCGACACCTCCAGGATGGTAGCCGTAACGGGTCCGGCACTGATTAAAACCGGTTACATCAAATGCCCTGCCGGAATACAGATAAGTGCCCTGAAAGATTTTACAAGAAAAAAAGACGTTAATATACGTGTCGTCAGCGGCAATCCCCTGACAGGAGATACTATCGGGGAAGAAGGCTTTTTAGGGTTCCATCACCAGCAAGTGACTTTCCTGCAGGAAAGAAGTTCCCGTGAACTCCTTGGCTGGGCCAGACCCTTGCGTCTGAAAAAGTTCAGTGCGGCCCGTACCTATATATCTTATCTGGTACCATTGCTGGGAAAAACGGGTCGTTTTAATCTGGACACCAATCTAAACGGAGGTGTAAGGGCTTTTGTCATGGCGGGGGATTACCAGAAAGTCTTGCCCATGGACTTGTTTGTTTCATTACTGATCAAAGCCATCCTGGCTTCCGATATTGATAAAATGGAAAAACTGGGCATATATGAAGTGATCCCGGAAGACCTGGCCTTGTGTGAGTTCATATGTCCGTCAAAAATTGAGATACAGGATATCCTGCAGAAAGGTATTGACCTGATGATAAAGGAAATGCAATGAGAGCTCTTGAAAAGAGAATAGAAAAGATAGTAGAAAAAATAAAACCGGCTTTTAGTAAAGGCGGTCGCTTTGCTTTCCTGCATTCCACTTTCGATGCTTTTGAATCATTCCTGCTTGTTCCGGGCACTGTAACCAGGAAAGGCTCCCATATCCGGGATTGCAACGATCTGAAAAGGGTAATGATCGTAGTAGTGATTGCCCTGGCACCCTGTCTGTTGTTTGGAATGTACAATACGGGATTACAACATTTCCTGGCAATGGGCCCGCGGTCTGAACTCCCCGGTTTTTTCTCTTTGTTCTGGTACGGGTTTTTGAAGGTGATCCCATTGGTAATCGTGTCCTATGCGGTAGGTCTTGGCATAGAATTCACCATAGCCCAGATCCGTGGCCATGAAGTAAACGAAGGCTACCTTGTTACCGGGATGCTGATCCCCCTGATAGTCCCCGTTACCATTCCGTTGTGGATGCTGGCCCTGGCCGTTGCTTTTGCCGTGCTCATAGGAAAAGAGATATTCGGGGGGACGGGGATGAACATCTGGAATCCGGCCCTGCTGGCACGTGCATTCCTGTTCTTTTCCTACCCGGCCTACATGACCGGTGACAAAGTCTGGATAGACGGTTTTACCGGGGCAACCCCGCTTGCCGCATGGAGTGAAGGGACCGTTTTGACGGACACGCATTCCTGGACAGACATGTTCCTGGGGTTCATTCCGGGTTCGGTAGGAGAGACGTCAGTCGTATGCATCCTGCTGGGAGCTGTCATCCTGATCTATACGGGAGTGGCCAGCTGGAAGATCATGATTTCCTGTATTGCAGGGGCTGCACTGACCGGATTGCTTGGCGACCTTCCCGTACATTACCATCTGGTAATGGGAGGTTTTGCTTTCGGTTGCGTGTTTATGGCAACCGATCCCGTTACAAGTCCGCAGACGGAGACCGGTAAATGGATCTACGGAGCGCTAACAGGTGCCCTGACCGTAACCATAAGGCTCTTCAATCCCGGGTACCCGGAAGGCATGATGCTTGCCATATTGCTTATGAACACATTTGCTCCGCTCATTGACCACACGGTGGTGGCGATCAACGTGAAACGAAGAATGAAAAGAATTGCCGCACATGGATAACAGAAAAAGGAACGGAAACGCGTACACTTTCATTTACGCCGCTATTATGGTGATCATAGTGGCTGCCCTGCTTGCTTTCGTGTCCCAGGTTCTCAAGCCCCGGCAAGTCGCCAATATGATGGCCGAAAAACAACAAAGCATACTCCGGTCCGTACACCTGGAAGGCAAACCATATGAACAATATATCACCGATACGGTTGCAGGACCCCTGCATTTACCCCTGTACATCTGTACCCTGGAGGACGGAACAAGAAAATACGTAATCCCGCTGGAGGGGAAAGGACTGTGGGGTCCGCTCTGGGGATACCTTGCCCTGAACGACGACTTCCGGACCATATACGGGGCTGTATTCGATCACGCTTCCGAGACTCCGGGACTGGGTGCCGAAATCTCCACTGCAACCTTTAGCGATCCCTTCCGGGGAAAATCCCTGTACCGGGGGGACAACTTTGTCTCCCTGTCCGTATTGAAACCCGGCAAAGCTGCAGAAAATCCCAATGCGGTTGACGGCATTTCAGGCGGTACGATTACCAGCCGCGGTGTTGAGAACATGATACGTGAATCCCTTGAACCGTATTTACCCTTTTTAAAGCATTATGAATAAACGCATATTTCTGGACCCGCTTTTTAAGAACAATCCCGTTTCAATCCTCGCCCTGGGGATCTGTTCTGCCCTGGCCGTAACGGTAAAGCTTGAACCGGCTTTGGTCATGGCTCTTTCGGTCACGCTCGTTACCGGGTTTTCAGAATTGATCCTGTCCTTGCTCCGGAACACCATACCCAACCGGATACGCATAATCGTTCAACTGGTAGTAGTCGCAACGCTTGTCATCCTGGTAGACCTGATACTCAAAGCATACTCTTGGCAGATCAGCAAACAATTGTCAGTCTTTGTGGGACTGATCATAACCAACTGCATCATCATGGGCCGTATAGAGGCTTTTGCGCTGATCAACAAACCGTTTCCCTCCTTCGTGGACGGTATTGCCAATGGATTGGGTTACGGGATGATACTGGTTGCCGTAGCATTTTTCAGAGAACTCCTGGGTTCAGGAACCATATTGGGACACCACGTGATTCCGGGAAATTGGTATGTGGCCAACGGAGGGTTTTATGAAAACAACGGGCTGTTTTTGCTTCCTCCCATGGCCCTGATCGTGGTAGGTTTAATCGTATGGATCTTTAATGCTAAAAATGATAAAAAGGTATGGAACAAATAGTCAACATATTTGTCAAAGGGATCTTTACGGAAAATATGATCTTTGCCTATTTTCTGGGGATGTGTTCCTACCTGGCCGTATCGAAGACAGTTAAAACGGCTTCGGGACTGGGTGTGGCTGTGATCTTCGTGCTGCTGATTACCCTTCCTGTAAATTACCTGCTAAACCGCTATGTCTTGTCACCGGGGGCACTGACCTGGATCAATCCCCTTTGGGCGGAAGTGGACCTGAGCTTTCTGAGTTTTATTCTGTTCATAGCCGTAATTGCCGCTATGGTCCAATTGGTGGAAATGGTTGTAGAGAAGTTTGCACCAGCCCTGTATAACAACCTGGGTATTTTTCTGCCTCTGATCGCCGTCAACTGTGCCGTTCTGGGTGCCTCACTCTTCATGCAGGAAAAAGAATACGAAAATATCCTGCAGGTGATCTCCTACGCTCTGGGATCGGGTATCGGATGGTTCCTAGCCATAGTATCAATAGCCGCCATTAGGGAAAAACTGAGTTATTCCAATATTCCAGCACCCATGCGGGGATTGGGAATCGCTTTCATCATCACGGGACTGATGGGAATCGCTTTTATGAGTTTTATGGGTATACAATTATAAAAAAGCCTATGACAGTTTTCCAATTCCTGATATTGACAGTTGCCGTCATACTGGCCGTCACCCTGGTCCTGGTCGCCTTGCTTCTCTATGCCAAAGCAAAGCTGACACCTTCGGGGAAGGTAACGATCAAAGTGAATGACGAAAAGGTCCTGGAAGTCGAACCCGGGAACACGCTACTCACCACTCTGGCAGAAAATAAGATATACCTGCCTTCAGCCTGCGGGGGCGGCGGAACATGCGGACTGTGCAAATGCCGTGTCACTTCGGGAGGTGGTTATATCCTTTCGACAGAGACCGGCTTTTTTACCAGGCGCGAGCAGCAAAACCAATGGCGTCTCGGCTGTCAGGTAAAGGTCAGGGAAGATATGGAGATCGTGATCCCTAAAGAAATCCTGGGTGTAAAAAAATGGGAATGCCGTGTAGTAAGCAACCGCAACGTAGCCTCTTTTATAAAGGAATTTACAGTCAGTCTTCCCGAAGGAGAAAAACTCGATTTTCGTTCGGGAGGTTATATTCAGATAGACGTTCCGCCCATTACGGTAGATTTCTCAAAAGATATAACGATTGACCAGGAATATATGGATGACTGGAGATCCCTTGGCATCTCAAACCTGAAGATGGTCAATAAGGAATACAGTTTCAGGGCATACTCCATGGCAAATCATCCGGCCGAAGGAAACAGGATCATGTTGAACGTCAGGATTGCCACTCCGCCCTGGGACAGAACCAGGGGAGCCTTCATGAAGGTCAATCCCGGCATATGTTCCTCTTATCTCTTTTCCAGGAAACCCGGGGACAAAGTAATGATCTCAGGTCCGTATGGGGATTTCTTCCTTAAGGACACGCAGGCGGAAAAGATCTTCATAGGGGGCGGTGCAGGCATGGCACCTTTACGGTCACATTTATTCCACCTGTTCCGGACATTGAAGACCCATGACAAAGTATCCTTCTGGTATGGAGCCCGCTCCAGGCGGGAAGTCTTTTATGAAGAAGACTTCAGGGCCATCGAAAAAGAGTTTCCCAATTTTACGTTTCATATCGCCTTGTCAGAGCCGAAAGAGCAGGATAACTGGACAGGTTATACCGGATTCATTCACCAGGTACTTCTGGATAATTACCTGGCGAACCATCAGCAGCCGGAAGAAGTGGAATATTACCTGTGCGGTCCGCCCCTGATGACAGATGCTGTATTACGGATGCTGGACGATCTGGGCGTTACCGAAGATCATATTCTCTTTGATGACTTTGGCGGATAAGGACCCTCATAGACGGCAAAGGATCTGAGAGTTGAGATCAAGGATATCTTCATTCCGACAGGTTTCACCCGTATCTTTATTATCGTTCAGGAATTTCCTGCGGACAAGTAACCTGATTGAGGTATAGGAGGATTCCAACCGTTCTTTCAAGACTCCGGCAGGGATCCATTCCGCTTTTTCTATTCCTTCTTCTATCTGAGGCTGTAAAGCCTTTTCCGACAAGGATATCATGTTAAACCATGCCGTCATTTTAAGCATGCTGTCTCCATGGTACCGGTAACAATGGAATGTGGTGGAAAACGTATCTTCAAGAAGTTCAAGACCCTGAATCCCGGTCTCCTCTACCACCTCCCTGAGCGCTGTATCCCGGAGTGTTTCTCCTCTTTCCTGTTTCCCTTTGGGCAGGTCCCATTTCCCGTACCGGAATATCATCAGCAGGGCTCCGGACGAATTGGTGACAATCCCTCCGGCAGCAGGCATGACCATAAAATGACGGCTTATCTTCAAAAAGGAAGTATGTGGATCTTCTACAGGCACTACCAGGTGAGAGAGGTTCTTATTGCATTCGAAACTGATTATCAGGTCCTCCCAGGAACGGTATTTGTCAGGAGACTCTACAGCCACGGACGGGAGCAGGCAAACCGGACTGTCAGGACGACAAAGCTGAAGACGCCTATTATTAAAGAAAATACTGTACATTTGCACAAAGATATGTGAATATTATGGAATCTGTTGAAAAAAAGGTTGCACAACAGTTGTTGGAAATTGAAGCCGTGCAACTCAATATGGAAAAGCCTTTTGAATGGGCTTCGGGATGGTTGTCGCCTATATATTGCGATAACAGGAAAGTATTATCGGTTCCTCCGGTACGCAACATGGTCTGTGAAGCCCTGTGCCAATCCATCCTGCATAATTATCCTTCGGTAGAAGTCATAGCCGGAGTGGCCACCGGAGCCATAGCTATGGGGGCACTCGTAGCCGACCGGCTGGATAAACCTTTTATCTACATCCGCCCGAAGAGAAAAGACCATGGTACGGGAGCCCAGATAGAAGGAAAACTGGAGCCCAAATCGAAGGTCGTAGTAGTGGAAGATCTCATATCTACAGGTCATTCTGCCATTTCTGCGGTCGAATGCCTGAGGATTTCCTGTGCTGACGTCCTGGGTGTGGTGGCTATCTTTTCCTATAATTTTGATGTGGCGCGAAGGGCTTTTGAAAAAAGCAATTGTGAACTGCACACGCTTACAAATTATAATACGCTCATTCAGGAGGCTGCAGAAAGAAATTACATCAATGAAGAACAGCTTAAAACACTGAAGGTATGGCGTCTTACACCTAATACCTGGGGACGATAATATGGGAAATACACAGATCACGGGAGATGCCCGTTATATCAATAAACCGGCTACAGTCGTTTATGATTTGTTTTCTGATTTTTCAAAATTTGCAGACCGTCTGCCCGAAGACAAAAAGGATAGTGTGGAGATCACAAAGGATACCATACTGGCCAAGGCCCAGGGGATGCAATTAGGAGTACAGGTCGTCAGGCGGGAAGAACCCACCCTGATCGTAATGGAACAATACGGTAACGTTCCGTTTACTTTTAATCTGAATCTGAATATACGGCCATTGGAAGAAGGTTGTGAACTGCAACTCCAGCTCGATGCGGAACTCAATATGATGATCAAAATGATGATTGGAGGGAAACTGAAAGATTTTGTAAATCAATTTACAGAGCAATTGGCAGAAGGGCTGAACCGGTGATCTGACGATCCGGGAGGCTATGATGACGGACTTCAAAAAAATGATGGAACAATCGCTGTCACCCGGAGAGGCGGAACTCTTGCTGGCTTCCTTAGATACGCCATCACCGGTAAGTATCCGGCAACATACAAAAAAAACTTCCGAAGAACTCTTTCCGGGATCTGTTCCCGTACCTTGGTGTCCCGCGGGAAGATACCTGGAAGAAAGGCCTGTTTTCACACTCGATCCGCGTTTTCATGCAGGAGCATATTATGTGCAGGAAGCTTCCGGCATGTCTGTCTGGCAACTGGCCCCGTATCTTAAAGAAATGAATGCTCCGCGTATTCTCGATGCCTGTGCGGCACCGGGAGGAAAAAGTACGTTGTTGTTGGATATAATCCCCGAAGACGGCCTTTTAGTAAGCAACGAAATTATCCGTTCCCGCATACCCGTGCTCAATGCAAACCTGGCACGCTGGGGTTATCCAAACGTGATGACTACGCAGGAAGATCCTGCCGCTTTCAGGGAGCTGAAGGGATATTTTGATGTAGTCGTTGCAGACGTCCCCTGTTCAGGGGAAGGGTTGTTCCGTAAAGATCCCGAAGCCAGAAAAACCTGGTCTCCGGCACAGGTGGAACTTTGTGCCGCAAGACAAAGACGTATCCTGGGAGATTTGTGGCCGGCCCTGCGAAAAGGAGGATTACTGCTATATAGTACCTGCACCTTCAATAGCAAAGAAAACGAGGAACAAATTGAATGGATCCAAAAACAATTGGGTGCCCGTCTCCTTTTAGGTCCTCAAAAATTCCTTCCTCATCGCATTAGAGGGGAAGGTTTTTTTATGGCCGTACTTGAAAAAACAGGAAGTGACGGAAATTCAGGCCGGGATAAAGTCCGGGCACGCGGCGGCAATCCCCTTCCTTCACATTTTCCACAACCGCTTCAAGGCGACTATTCCTGGTCAATGAAAGGGGATTTGCTCAAAGCCTTTCCTTCGTCTTTACACAGGGAAATGCTGGCCCTGGAGTCAGTCCTGCCTGTTGTTCACTCCGGGATTGCTGTTGCTTCCAGGAAAGGTAACGACTGGATCCCGACGGCAGACCTTGCATTGGCAACGGACCTTAAAAAGGACTTTTATCCGCTTTTTACGATAAATCTGCAGCAGGCACTTGCGTTCCTTCGCAGAGAATCCCTTACGTTTCCCCCGGGGACTGAAAAAGGGTACCTGTTGCTCACTTACGATGGTTTTCCGGTGGGATTTGTAAAAAACCTCGGAACACGCTCCAATAACCTGCATCCGGTTTCACGCAGGATCCTGATCCCGGATAACCGAATGAAAAAATAAAATAAAACATACATATTATGAAAACCCTTACACGTGAGCAAAACCACCGCAAAGGCAGACGCTTCCACAAGGCGGAGAAATTCATATCCGGCTTGTTGTATTCACTTATGAAAAAAAGGAATGCGTCACTTAGAAAGGAGGTCATGATCAATACGCCATACGGCCCTGTCAGGACTGTATGGTACGGATTTGAGCATCCGTCTCCCGGACCGGTCCTGATTGATCTGCACGGAGGAGGATTTATTTTGGGTAGTCCCGAAATGGATGAAAAAATGAATATTGAATGGAGCCGGATCCTTGAATGCAGGATCGTCAGCATTGATTATCCCAAAGCCCCCGATCATCCTTATCCTGCAGCCGTCCTGCGGATCTATGCCGTAATTGAACACTTGCATGATAAGGCTAAAGAATACGGTATAGATACGGCACGGATAGCTATCGGCGGTCATAGCGCCGGAGCAAATCTGGCTACCGTTACCTGTATGAAAGCTATAAAGGAAGGAAAGATGTCGTTTGTATGCCAGTTCCTGAACTGCCCTCCCCTGGACCTAGCAACGGCAGCACGGAAAAAACCCCTTCCTAAAGGGTGTATACCCCCTAAAATATCCGATATATTTGATTTCTGTTATATGAACGGAGCTGATGGCCGGGATCCGTATATATCACCCGTTTATGCCAGCAATCAAGATCTTAAGGGACTCCCTCCGGCATTGATGATTGTTGCAGGGAGGGATTCCCTGCACGACGAAGGTGTCCGTTACTACAACAGGTTGACAGAGAACGGAGTCGATGTCAAGCTTTTGGATTACCCGAATGAACGGCATTGCTTCATGCTTAAAAGATCACTGGCAGGCTGCGATGCCTTTCAACTTACGACCGAATTCCTGCAAAAGTACCTGGGAAAAGTTTAAAGAGAAATATCCGGTGAAAAGAAACCGGAAGGACGGGCCGGAACACTTTTGAAAGAAAGGAGTTCTATAGAATATTCCGAACCGTCAGAGAGGGCATAACGGATAAAGAACGGATTAAGATTGTCAACGGTCATTTGGATTATCACATAAGTAAAAGGTGATTCTATGGAAAGAGGCACCAGCGTAAGTTCCCACAGGGAAATTCCCTGCCGGCTTTCTTTCCTTACGGGAGTCCCGGATTGGTAAAAATCCTTATCCAGTCGGGAAAAAAAAGCGGAAGGATTATCCAGTATTTCCGTTGAATTTCTGTCATGCGGCAATGTCTCCCATTGATCTATCCCTTCATTGTAATACCACTTTTCAGTACCGTTGCAATAGATACTGAATTCGTCCATACGGATAAAGAATTTATCTCCCTGAAGCACCATAGTCCCGGAAACCGTTTCATTCCAAAGGAAATTTGCTTCAAGGGCAGGTGCTACGGCAATGCGACCGGCAAATTCCTTTAGCAATTCGGTAGTCGTCTGGGAACCTAAAGTACCTGAAACAGCAAACAGCAACGTATATGTTAAAAATGTTCTGATTGTCATTTTGCTAAAAGATCATCCAATAATTCCTGACTATTGACTAACAACTCCCTTGGACTGCTTCCTCTGGGGGGACCAACGATACCGGCTTCCTCCAACTGGTCCATAATTCTGCCCGCCCTATTGTAGCCCAGGCGGAACCTTCGCTGCAAAAGAGAAGTAGATCCTTCACCGTTCTGTACCAATAACCTTGCCGCTTCCTCAAATAGCTCATCACGTTGATCTGAAAGCGGAGAAAGCGTATCTTGCCTGTCCGTTTCCGAATATTCGGGCAATTCCATGGGACCGGAATATCCCTGTTGATCGCCAATGAATTCAACTATACGTTCCACTTCCGGAGTATCAATAAAAGCACATTGGGCACGCAACAGATCCGTACCTGCAGATAGGAGCATATCGCCGCGTCCGACCAACTGGTTGGCTTCGGAAACGTCAATGATGGTTCGCGAATCAATTTTTGAGGCTACCCTGAAAGCAATCCTGGCCGGGAAGTTGGCTTTTATAGTCCCTGTGATGATGTTGGTCGTGGGACGTTGTGTAGCAATCACCAGGTGGATCCCCGAAGCGCGTCCCATCTGTGCCAACCGGGTAAGGGGGCCTTCCACATCCCTGCCGGCAGTCATGATCAGATCTGCAAACTCATCAATGATCAACACGATAAAAGGCATGAACCGGTGTCCCTTTTGTGGGTTCAGGGACCTTTTCAGGAATTTCTCATTGTATTCCTTAATATTTCTCACACCTGCCCTGTTATACAGTTCCAGGCGGTTGTCCATTTCGATGCATAGGGAGTTTAGCGTATAAACGACTTTTTTCGTATCGATGATGATAGGGCTCTCGGCATCGGGGAGTTTAGCCAGAAAATGGTTTTCCAGCTTGGAATACAAGTTCAGTTCCACCCGTTTGGGATCAACAAGCACCAATTTGAGGTAAGCCGGATGCATCTTATACAGTAACGATGCCAGAATGGCATTCAAGGCAACGGATTTCCCCTGGCCTGTGGCACCCGCTACAAGCAAGTGTGGTAACCGGGCAAGGTCCAGCATTACAATCTCGTTCGAGATGCTTTTCCCAAGAACGATCGGCAGATCATCTTTTGATTCCTTGAATTTGGTGGAATCCAGCACACTCTTCATGGGAACAAGGGAAGGCTTGTCGTTGGCAACTTCAATCCCGACCATATTGGTCCCCGGAATGGGTGCAATCACACGCATTCCCCTTGCAGCAAGCGACAACATAATGTCATCTTCAAGGCGCGTGAACTGTGAGATCCTGATCCCGGGTGAAAGCACAATTTTATACAAAGTGACCGTGGGACCCGGGGTTGCCACGATCTTCTCTATCTGAATATCAAAAGTCCTCAGACATTCCACGATCTTCTGGTTGTTCCGTTCCAGTTCTTCATGAGACACTTCCGTAATGCTTGTCTTGTAATCTTCCAGCAGATCGAGTGTGGGTTTTTTATATCTTGGCAGATCTTGTTTGGGATCGTAAAACAGCATTTCTCCGGAAGTCGATTCTTCTTCGATAATTTCCACTTCGAAGACGGGAGCCTGATCTCCCTTGACCTTAACCGTCATGGGCTCGGGTAAAGGTTCAACCACAGTAACGGGCGAAGGTTCCAAAGCGGTCTCCTCTGCAACAGTACTTTGTAATCCTTTTTTTTCTTTTCTATTACGGATCCACCTATAAATAAAAGGTAAAGGGAAAGCGGTCAGTACAAAGAAGATCAGTACTCCCGTACCGGCAGTACCCAACATACTTATAAGCCATTCGTTGACCCGGTATCCGTACGTTCCTCCCACACCCGAACCAAAAACATATCTGAGCGATGTGAAACTGAATATGTATCCTAACGCTATAGAAAAGATAATACAGGCAAAAGCCGTTGTAAAAAAAAGAGGAATGATACGGATACGTTTGATTTTTAGCAAAAACACCGATACTGCAATGCAAAAGAAAGGAATGATGAAGGCACTTATCCCAAACAGATTCCCGATAAACAGATCTGACCAGTAATTGCCAATGATACCTCCGCTGTTGGCAACTTCTGCCTCCGGTACAAATATGTCATCGTGCGAAAGCAGGCTTTGATCTACCGTCCAGGTAAACAGATACGAGACGAATGCAATGAGCAGATAAACTCCCAGTGCCAGGAATAACCAACCTGTTATGAGCCTGATATTTTCGCGGACATTAAGCTTTTTTTCTTTATCACTGGCCATTTGATGTTGACCTTTTTTTCTTTTTATTCTTATGCCACTGTCCTCCCTGACGCGTACGTGCGCCGGGAGTATTGGGTTGTCTGAAATCACCCTGTATTTCCGATAATTTGGCTCCTTCCGGGACTGTCAGAGTACCGTTTGAAAGAGTTCGTATATCGTTAAAGATCGTTTTGTCAGAGACTGTGTCTTTGTTCCAGATCAGGTATTGTTTTCTCATATAGGATGCAAGTGCCATTGTCATGGCATCGCGTTCTTCACCGGCCGGTTTGGAGGCTATAGCCGTAACCATATTTTGGATATTTCTTCCGTAATGCATTATCTTGACAGGGTCTCTTTCCGATGTGATGATATGTGGCTTGGCAACAAAACTCTCACGTGTCGGAGGCGGGAACGGGGCATCTACGTCCAGGTCGTAATCTGCAATTATGTATACATGATCCCACAATTTGTGATAGTAATCGTTCATCTCACGTAAGTGAGGGTTCAGAGCGCTCATGGCATTGATGATGGCCTTGACCTGTCTTGTACGGGCTTCCCGGTCCGGGATCAATTTAGCTTCCTGTACCATCTGTTGTATATAACGGCCGTATTCCGGCAATATAAGTTTCTCTCTTTGTGTGTTATAATCCATCTATACTTACTATTTTTCAGGCTACTAATATACAAAAACAATCTCATTCAGTGCTACCCATCCCTGCCTGCCATCTTCCAATTCTATCCGCGCCCATTCACCCATCTGTTCCACAACACGTACCTTGGTGCCTTCATGAATAACCAGCAAATCCTTTCCCTGCGATCCCGGTGCAGATTTGACCGAACTGACGGGAGCCAGCACTATGGCTATGTCCCGGCGAATCGCCTGTTTCCTGGATTGCCAGGCAAAAGCAGTGGAAACTCCGGCAAAGAGAAAGATGATGACAGACAATATAAAGGCAGCTTTGCGGAACTTCACATACCTTGCGAAAAGAAAGAGCAGGAAAAAAGTCAGGGCAAGGATCAATAATATGACAGAAACAATGGCCCACATATCTGAAGACATCAGCTGATGGCTTTTGCGGATCCAGTCTGCTACAAAAAAAGTAGGTACCGGTTCGATCCTGTCCGTACATTGCTCCCTTGCAATCTCTAAATTATACATTATATCCTGATTGTTGGGCTCCAACCTCAGGGCTTTTTCGTAATAAAGAATGGCATAGGCAATATAGCGCATTTGATAATAGGTATTGCCGATATTGTAATATAAGGCAGCAGACTCCTTTCCCGATTGTTCTATCTCCCGGTAATCATCCAGCGCTTCCTGGTATTGTGCGTCGGCATAATGGGAGTTGGCATTGTTCCAAAGGCTGTCTGTTGCATCCTGGCTCCTTGCCGTCAATAATGCCGCAAAACAAAAAACAACATAAATAATTATCCTTTTCATACCACCATTTATTTCAATGCTTGTTCCATTTTACTGATGGCCGTAACGGCTTTTTCAAAGATCCTCTCTTTTTCCATTTGTCCGGGATCCGGCGCATATCGCGCAAATTCGCAGGATTCTATCAAGCCTGTGTAGTCTTTTATCAGATCTTCATCTACATCGCGTCCGGTAAGCATTTCCGTAACCTTTTCCCTGGAACAGTCGGCCTGGGATAAAGCCAGTTTATCAGCAATGTATCCCCACAGGGCACGGTGCAGTTCTTCGTAGTAACCCTCAAAAAGTTGCTGTTTGAGCAACATCCCTGCTTTTTTGAGGCGGGTACGTGCCACCTTGTTTGCTTTGCTGTTCCGTACCCTTATCACATCGCTGCGACGAACCCGGCGTTTTTCCAGCAACAGGTAAAGACCTCCCGTCACGGCAAAAATTCCTGACAACAGAATAAAATAGAAAACACTTCCCGTAAAATACTTACCCTTTGTCCGCCATGAAGGCATAGCAACATAAATATACCGGACATCTTGTGCAAGGCTTTCTACACTGCGCCTGTGCGTACCCAGAGTAAAAGGAACTCCCGGACCTAACGTTTCCGGGCTTCTTCCCACTTTTATGGTCAGGGGCGAAGAACGTAACGTTTTATAGTGTCCGGCCTCAATGTCGTAGTAGGAGAAAACTACCGGTTCTATGGTGAATTCCCCATGACTTCTTGGAATAACGGGGTACTCAAATATCTTGGAGCCGGAAAAAGTCCCGCCTGCGCTTCTGGAATTATCGGTTATCCTGGCATCGTACACTTCAAAATCGGGAGGGAACTGGACCCGCGGCACTTCCAGCAGATTAATATTTCCTTCCCCGGTAATGGTCACGAACATAGATACGGCATCGTGTGAGCGTATTGAATCCTTACTCATTTCAGTCCGGAGGGAAAACTTTCCTACTGCCCCTGAAAAAGAAGGGGGAGCACCGGCAGGCAGATCGCTTACTCTTACTGTGACGGCAGGAGCGATAACCCGCTTACGCACAGTTTGGTACGTATCGAAGAATTCGTCCAGAAGAGATTGTGCCCTTCGTGTATTGCGGACCTGGATGACACAGACTATCTCCGATGGATCAATGCGTATTTCGCCTGTCTGCTGGGGTAGCAACACATAACTTCTCAGGGTGGCTACCTGATATATTTCACCTTCTACGTTTTCACGCTGCCATTCTATCTGCTGGGGTGCATAGACTTCCTGGCTCCAGAACCCGTTGAAGGTCGGGAAACGGATGTCTTCCGCACCGGCCACATTTACCCTGGTATATAGTCTGAGCGTTGCAGTAAGGGGTTCTCCTTTGACTACCTTGCGCTTGTTGATCGTCAATCTCAAAAAAACGTCCTTATCACTTACTTCCGTTGTCGCAGTAGTGCTTTCTTCCTGCTCCGGGCGCGTTGTTGCTGAAGTGCGCTGAATCACCTCCACAGTCATGGGCTGGGTCCTGTAGGTTACATCGTCAGATACGACAGAAGCCTCTCCTATAGTATATTTTCCCGTTGTAATCGCTTCCAATATGTAGGTATAGCTGATCGATCGGCTTTGGGTCCTGCGGCCGTTAATATACTCCATCCTGTTCATCGTAGATGTGGTCGGTCCGGCCAGAACCAGGAACCCGTCAATCTTCGGTGGATTGAACCCTTCGTGAGGAAGGTCTGTAGCCGTAAATACAAGACGGAATCTTTCTCCCGTAGCTACCACATTGGGCACTTCAACGGTAAACTGACCTTGTGCATTTACCTGCAAAAAGCTTAAAGCACTCAGTATCAACAAAAGTATCCTTTTCATATTATTCTGCGCTTTTACCAATTTTTACCCGATCTGACCGGTACGGCAACCTTCGCTTTCTCTTTCTGTACCTTTTCCTGCGTTTCACGCTCTTTCTGCTGCACGGCTTCCAGCATTTGCTGGGCTGCCTGTGGTGTTATCTTTGGTGGTGTTTCCTGATCCTGCTTGTCTTTATCTTGTTGTTGATCCTTTTGATCCTGATCCTGGTCTTGATCTTTATCCTGATCCTGATCCTGCTGCCGGTCTTGTTGCTTGTCCTGCTGCTGGTCCTGCAGCATCTTTTGCGCATACGCCAGGTTCGTCTTTGTTTCCATATCGCCGGGACGGATCCTCAAAGCATTTTTATATGCTTCTATGCTTGGGGCATATTGTTTTCCGGAAAGATGAAAATTTCCCAGGTTATGCCAGGCATCGGCCTTGTAGTCAAGAATATCTAAAGAATCGGGAACACTTGTCATGATCCCGGTTGCCTGGGCATCATCGCCGCTCAAGTGCAGGGTATTTGCCATGTTGTACTTGGCCTTCAGGGATGTCGAATCTTTAACCGCTGCACGTTGATAATTGAGCAAGGCCTTTTCCAGGTCACCCCTGCGGAAGGCGCGATTCCCGGCACGAATATCTTTTTTATCAGCCTGAGCCATGGCCGTTGCTGACAAACCTGTAAAGAGTATAAAGCAGAGAGTTGTCTTGGAAAATATATCAAAACTTTTGATGCGCCGTCCTTTCTTTTCCCCGGTCAGCGTTTCCAAAAAAAGGAAAAACAAAGCGATCCCGAAAAAATACATATACTGTTCATTGAAATCCTCAAAGACGACCGACTGGAATTCCTGCTGATCCATTTTACGGATAGAATCCACAATACCTTGAAGTCCAAAATCGGAATTCCCTGCCCTTACATAGACACCGCCTCCTGCTTCGGCCACCTGGGTAAGTGTTTTCTCATCAAGTTTCGTGACTACTGTATTGCCTTCTTCATCCTTGAGAAGAGAACCGTCCGGCATCGGTATGGGTTTTCCGAATTCAGAACCGATGCCTATGCAATGGACCACGATGCCCTGGTTTGCCGCTTCACGGGCTACCGCCACTGCATCGTCCTCATGGTTTTCCCCGTCGGTAATCAGTATCAAAGCCCGGCTATCGGGGGTATTCAGGCTAAAACTCCTGATCCCGGTAATGATGGCCTGTCCAAGAGCCGTTCCCTGACGGGATACGGAACCCGTATTAATCGTATTGAGGAACATCTTAGCACTTACATAATCGGTAGTCACGGGCAATTGAACAAATGCATCCCCTGCAAAGACTATCAAGCCTATTCTGTCCCTTCCCAGATTGTCAACCAAACGGGAAACGGCCAGTTTGGCACGCTCCAGCCTGTTGGGAGTATAATCTTCAGCCATCATGGAATTGGAAACGTCCAGGGCAATTATGATTTCCACACCGGTTCGTTTCATTTCCCTGACACGTGCCCCCGTACGGGGACGTGAAAGGCCCAGTGCAAAAAAGAACAGTGCTGCACAAAACAGGCTGATCTTGATCCAACCTCTGCGACGCGACAGGTCAGGCATCAGGGAGCTAAGGAGTTCAGGGTCCCCGTACCGCTTTAGCATCTTTCTTCCGTAACGCCTGTACATACCATATATGAACAGCAGCAGCGGAATGGCCGCTATGATCCATAAATACTGAACTTGAGCCAACTGTATCATAATTTTACGGTATTCTTCTCAATACGATCCAACGCAATAAAAATTCCAATGCCAAGGCAAACAAGGCCACCAGGGCAAAGTTCATAAACTTTTCCTTATAAACCGGAAACGAATCTACCAGTGTCCTGCTTTTTTCCATCTGATTGATCTGGTTGTAAATGGATAAAAGCTTGGTGTTGTCGGTTGCCCGGAAATATTCTCCGCCTGTAGTACCGGCAATCTGTTTCAGGAGTTCCTCATCTATCTCTACTTTCACCTGTTGTATCTGAACTCCGTAGGGTGTCATGACCGGGTACGGGGCCATCCCATGCGCCCCCACTCCTATTGTGTATACACGCACACCATACGTACGTGCAATCTCAGCTGCAGTGAGCGGCGTAACCTCTCCCCTGTTGTTCACACCGTCGGTCAGCAATATCACTACACGGCTGACGGCATCAGAATCCTTAAGCCGGGCGACAGCCGTGGCCAGTCCGTTCCCTATGGCAGTCCCGTCTTCTATAAGACCTGTCTGAACCTCTTTCATCATATTGATAAGGGTGATCCGGTCGGTCGTAAGGGGACATTGCGTATAAGACTCCCCTGCAAAGACCACAATGCCCATACGGTCTGTAGGACGTTCCGCAATAAATTGAATGGCAATGTCTTTGGCAGCAGCTATCCTGTCTGGGTGAAAATCCCGGGCCAACATAGACGTAGACACATCCATGGCAAGCATGATATCAATTCCTTCCGTGGAAGTCGTTTCATAATCGGAAGAGGAGCGCGGACGTGCCATGGCAAAGATCAGGGCTGCCAGAGCGATCATCCGAAGGATAAACGGCACATGATAAAGTATCTTCCTGAAAGAGTTCCTGTCCCTGAAAAATGGCTGCAGGCTGGAGACCTGAAGCGCCGGAACGCTTTTGCCTTTAAGTTCCCTGTAAATGTACCAACCGGCAAGAGGTGCCAGAAGAAGCAATAAAAACAGGAGTTTGGGATATTCAAAAAACATAACCTATGAGCTTATTCTTCCTTATCATCTTCATTTTTATCTGCCTGATGAACAGCTGTTTCTGCAACAAATCGAATGGCCTGTTCCAGGGATTCCCGGTTCTCGCTGTCTGACGGTACGTACTTGGCAAATTTTGCCAGGTCTCCTGTCCGGAACATATCCTCCAGAAGACCGATATTCTTATCTGTCAGCAGGGAATCACCGGCCTCTTCTTTCTTCAATGAACAGATCATTTCCGCAGATGTCTGTTCCATGGCCTGAATCCCCCACCTGTCACGCAAATAAATGCGCATGGTATCTGTCAAAAGGGTGTAATATTGTTTTGCTTTCAGTTTTTTCCATAATTCCTGTTTCCGGATTGACTCCAGTACCTTAAGGGCTACTACATGAGGCGGGTCCTTAGGTCTGATTGGTCCGAAAACCGGCAGATTTTTTCTACGCCGTTTCACAATCCTTACGATCAGCAGGATCAGTCCCACTATCAATACGATCAAACCCACCAAAGACAAGATCTCACCCACGGTGGGCGGATAACCCATCTGATCCTTGATCCCGAATGGTTCGAACGACGTGGTGTCAACTTGTATGGTATTGACATACAGTTCCGGCCCTTTAAACCATAACGTGTCTACAACTCCGTCCAGCTGTTTGAGGTACAGCGGCATAGGCGGTAATTGGTAGGATCCGCTGTCGAATGAGGTCAGCAGGATACGCGCCTCGACGGCTTCAAGTCTTTTTTTTCTGAAAACAGAATCTAGAAGGACAGGGGACAAGGCTTCCACCCCTTGCGAAATATCAAACGGCAAGGAAGGAAATTGAACGGTTTCAATCTGTTTGTCCTGCCAGGCCTCCCTGGGCACATTCATCTTCCACCAGACCTGGTCGCCTATCAGGATGCTGTCTCTGTCCAGAGTTGATTCAAAGGCATAAACATCCCGTCCCGGCGTAATGACCGGAACCTGTTGTGCCTGTGCCCCAAACACAATGAAAACGAACCAAGCGGCAAATAATCTTTTAATAATCAATCGGTACATAATCAAGCCCTGCTTTTGAAAAGACGGATCAGAGGCTGAACATAGTCCTGATCCGTTGCAATCTTAACATGATCTACATGGTATTTGTTCAGGATGGTCCTAATGTGTTCCTGGCTGTTTTTATACCATATTGCATAATCCTGACGTACCCTTTTTTCCGATGTATCCACCCAAAGTTCATGCCCGCTTTCGGCATCCATCATCCGGACCAGTCCTACATCGGGCAGTTCCGTCTCGCGGGGATCGTATATCTGGATAGCAGCCAGATCATGTTTGTTGGCAGCAATCTTCAGCCCTTCTTCAAAACGGGGATTCTCCCTGTTGTCCAGGTCCATCAGATCGGATAAAAGAAATGCCGTACAACGCTTTTTTATGGCGTTCGTTAGAAAACGAAGTGCTTCCGAAATATCCGTCCGGCGACTTTCCGGTTCAAATTCCAGCATTTCTCTGATAATGTAAAGCAGGTGGGACCGCCCTTTTTTGGGAGGAATGAACTTTTCCACCTTGTCGCTGAAAAACAACGCCCCCACTTTATCGTTGTTAATAGATGCTGAAAAGCTCAGTACGGCAGCTACTTCAGCCAGGAGTTCCTTTTTCAGTTTTATCCTTGTCCCGAACAAACGCGAACCGCTCACATCGATAAGCAGCACCACGGTCAATTCCCGCTCTTCCTCAAAGACCTTGATATAAGGCGTGTTCATACGTGCCGTGACGTTCCAGTCCATACTCCTTACATCGTCCCCGTACTGGTATTCACGTACTTCACTGAAAGCCATTCCACGCCCCTTGAAAGCCGAATGATACTCTCCGGCAAAGATCTGGCGGGACAGCCCCCTGGTCTTGATCTCTATTTTACGGACATTCTTGAGCAGATTATTCGACATAGCTTACTACTAAGGAACTTCAACGGCATTGATGATGGAGGTGATGATATCTTCAGTAACAATATTTTCGGCTTCTGCTTCATAGGTTAGTCCTATCCTGTGACGCAACACCTCATAGGCCACGGCACGTACATCTTCGGGGATGACGTACCCGCGGCGGCGGATAAATGCATAAGCTTTGGAAGCAATGGCAAGAGAAATGCTGGCACGCGGAGACGATCCGTAGGCTATCAGGGGCTTCAGGTCGGGAAGGTTATAGTCGGTTGGAGTTCTGGTCGCGCATACCAGGTCGACAATATACCGTTCAATTTTCTCATCCATATACACTTCCCTGACTACTTCCCGGGCTTTGCGGATGTCAGCCGGTTTGAGTACCTGTGCAGCCGTTGGAAAATCTCCCGAATTGTTCATCCGTATGATGAGTTTTTCTTCATCCTTCTTCGGATAATCCACGATGACCTTTAACATAAAACGGTCAACCTGCGCTTCCGGCAAGGGGTACGTTCCCTCCTGTTCAATGGGGTTCTGGGTTGCCAGAACAAGGAACGGTTCAGGGAGCGGAAAAGTGTGCTCTCCTATGGTTACCTGTCTCTCCTGCATGGCTTCCAGAAGGGCTGATTGCACTTTTGCAGGAGACCGGTTGATTTCGTCCGCCAGGATAAAATTGGCGAAAACGGGACCTTTTTTGACCTGAAACTCCTCGGTGCGTTGACTGTAAATAAGAGTACCTATAAGGTCTGCAGGTAACAGGTCGGGGGTGAATTGAATACGACTGAATTTCGCGTCTATGACACTTGCTAATGTCCTGATGGCCAAAGTTTTTGCTAACCCGGGAACTCCTTCGAGCAAAATGTGTCCGTTGGCCAGAAGCCCGATCAGCAAATTTTCCACAAGTTGCTTTTGACCCACTATTACCTTGCTCATTTCCAGGGTCATAATGTCCACAAAGGCACTTTCCCGCTGGATTCGTTCGTTCAATTCTTTAATGTTTACGGTTTCCATATAATGATATTTACAATACGGTTATGGTTTTTTCATTTATATTTGTCAAATATACATTCTTTATGCGGTATTTTGTTCATTTATCGTTCAACGGCACGAATTACCACGGCTGGCAGATTCAAAAAAATGCACCTTGCGTACAGGCTGTTCTGGAAGATGCGATAAGTCGTGTATTGGGCGAAACCGTCACAGTTACCGGATGCAGTCGCACCGATACGGGTGTCCATGCAAAAGATTTCCGCGCACATTTCAATTATACCGGAAATCCTTTCCAGTGTGATGTTTTAACTTACAAATTAAATGCCATATTGCCCCCCGATATTTACGTTTATGACATTTTTCCCGTTCCCGAAAACCTTCATGCAAGGTTTCATGCCGTTAGCAGAACCTACCGCTATTATGTCCGGCGGAATAAAGACCCGTTCCTGGGGGGACTGTCTTCAGCCCCGGGGACCTATTGCCAAACTCCCCCCGACATGGAAATGATGAACAATGCTGCCGGCCTTTTGCTGGGGACCCATGATTTTACGAGTTTTTCCAAACTACATTCACAAACCCGCTCCAATATATGTACCGTAACAGAGGCACATTGGTTCATTACGCATGAGGAGCTGGGAGTTGCCCCCTTATGGATCTTCCAGGTAACGGCAGACCGTTTTCTGAGAAATATGGTCCGTTGTATGGTCGGGAGCCTCCTGGAGATAGGCATGAAGAAAAAACCCGTGGAATGGATTTTGCAATTACTGACAGAGAAAAACCGTTCTCTCGCAGGACATTCCGTGCCTCCTGAAGGACTGTTCCTCTGGAAAGTGAACTATGACAAACTTAAAACAGTAAACTGATATGTTGCACATCGTACTTCAATCAGAGGCCATTGCAGAAGCCTCATCTTCTATTTCATTATTGTCCATGGCTGCCAAAGGAGGCTGGCTGATGATCGTTCTGCTTGCATTGTCTATTGTGGCAGTGTATATTTTCGGAGAACGTCTTGTCGTTTTGAGGAAAGCATCCAAAGTGGACCAGAACTTTATGAACAACATCAAGGAATATATATATGACGGCAAGGTTCAATCTGCCATACATTTGTGCGAAAGCCAGAACACGATTACGGCACGCCTGATTGCCAAAGGATTACATAATATAGGTCGCCCTCTTGCAGATATAAAATCTGCCATAGAAAACGTGGGGAGTATAGAGGTGGCCCGGCTGGAAAAAGGGCTGCCCGTACTGGCGTCCGTTGCCGGAGGCGCACCTATGGTAGGATTCCTGGGGACCGTGATCGGTATGATCAAGGCTTTCTACAATATGTCCATGGCCGGCAATAACATTGATATCACATTGCTTTCAGAAGGGATCTATATTGCCATGGTTACCACTGTCGGCGGTCTGCTCATTGGGATCCCCGCTTATTTTGCATACAATTACCTTTCATCACGCATCGGGTCCATTGTGAACACTATGGAAAAAAACACCCTGGACTTTTTGGATCTGTTACAGGAACCTCTTAAATAGAATCTTATGGCCATTAAACGAAATACAAAGGTTGAACCTGCCTTTACGATGGCTTCCATGACCGATATCGTATTCTTGTTGCTGTTATTTTTCCTGGTAACATCTACGCTCATCAATCCCAATGCGCTCAGGTTATTGTTGCCCAAAAGCACCAATCAAATCTCCGACAAGGCACAAGTAAGTGTTTCCATTAAGCATTATCCCCAAGCAGGTATTTTTTCCTACCATATAAACGGGAATCACAATGCCGTCCCTTTCAGCGACATTGAACCGCAATTGCAACAGCAACTTCAGCATAGCGACGACCCTACCGTATCTTTATACGTAGATAAGACAGTTCCTATGGAACAAGTAGTTCAGGTAATGAACATTGCCAAAAGAAATCAATATAAAGTGATCCTTGCCACATCGCCCGAATAGAGATAAAACATCCCGGAAATGGAACAGTACAGCGGAAACAAGACAGGTATCTGTCTGACAGCGGGACTTCACCTGCTGCTGGCAGCTGTGCTGCTGTTTGCCGGGATCAATTACTCTCCGCCTGAACACGACAACAGATTGCAGATAGAGATCCTGATAGAAGAAGAACGTCCGCCCGTACCTGTTCGGATCATTGCCGAACAGGGCTCAAGTCCCCGCTCTCCCCGTCCTGTTCCTGAACGGGAACCGGAACTGGTCCAACAGGCTGTGGTTCCGGAACAGATCGAAGGAACTCAAAGGACTACGGAAAGCACACCGAAAGAAACGGGAGATGTGCCCATCAAAGATCCCGAACCACCCGTGATCAATGAAAGGGCACTATACAGAAGTCGTGATATAGACACACTGGCAGGTGAACAGACAGGCCTGAACGTAGATCAAAAACGGCAAGCCGGAGATCCTGCCGGTAATACCCGGATCGGGAACCCCCTGGGTCAACCTACCGCACAATTGGAAGGCAGGACAGTAGTCGGCAAACTGCCCCTCCCCGAATACCGGGAAAATCTGGCGGGAAAAGTCGTGGTCCGGATTCTTGTAGACAGTTACGGAAATGTAACTTCAGCTTCACCCGGGATCGAAGGAACGACGGTACAAAACAGGATATTATGGGAAGCGGCACGGAAAGCGGCTCTGCAGGCACGCTTCAATGTAAGCGGTTCGGCCCCTGCCATACAGGAAGGCAGGATCACTTATGTCTTTACCCTTAAATAGAATTATTCGTAACGAAGAGCCTCTATCGGATCAAGCCGGCTGGCCCTTACGGCCGGAATATATCCGGACAGAATGCTCACCATAAAACAGACGGCAACACCGAGTAGCATCCATAACCACGGGACCACAAAAGGTGTTTTCATGCCCAGCGATACCAGGTTCCCGGCAAGGATACCCAATACAATACCGCCAAGACCACCCAGCTGTCCTATGACAATGGCCTCAAAAAGAAACTGTTGTTTGATGATCCGGGAAGTGGCTCCCATCGCCTTCCTTACCCCGATCTCCCGTGTACGTTCATTTACAGAGACCAGCATTATATTCATCAGTCCCACGGCTGCCCCCAGCAAAGTAATAAATCCTATGATGAAAGCCGCGACGGTAACAATTCTCATGGTCTCCATAGAGCGCTCCAGCATATCTTCACTTCGCTCAACACGAAAATCCGTCTGGTCGGAAGGCGAAAGACGCCTGACGGTCCTGAAATAGACTTCGGCTTCTTCAAAGGCATTTTTGCTTTTCTGCCCTTCCAGCGGCTGTATCTTTATCTGAAAGTTCATATTATCGCCTCCGTAAACACTCCTTGCATTACCCAGTGGAATGAAGATCTGTTTATCGGCACCCCCTCCAAAGGAAGCTCCTTTTGATTTCAGGACCCCGATCACCTGGTAACGCCGTCCGTCAACATTTAAAAATTCTCCGATGGGATTCTTGTCCCCGAAAAGGGACAGCAGACCGTTCCCTATGACAGTAACAAATCCAGCAGAATTCATTTCATAATGCGAGAAAATCCGCCCGCCGGACAATTCCAGTGCATTTACAGGAAAATAGTCGGGGTTCACCCCTATCACACTGATCTCGGGATTTGTCTTTTCAGATCCGTAACTCACCTCCAACATACTCCTGGCAGAAGCATATATAGCTATTCTGGAAGGAATGGGGTATGATTCCGAAAAAGCCAGGGCCTGTTGATACGTTATGATAAATTTGTTGCGAACCCTGCGCCTGACCTCTGACGATTGACTCCTAAGGGATTGGGACCGTATAGTAATGGTGCTGGCTCCCATTCTGTTAAAGCTGTCCGTTACAGAACCTTTTATAGCATCAATGGCTGTCAATATGCCGACCAGGGCCATGATCCCCACAGCGATCATCAATATGGTCAGTATTGAACGAAGTTTATTCGTTTTTACTGCTGTAAGAGAAACATTTAAATTTTCCCGGATCAATGGAGACAATCTAAGAAAGACTGGATACTTCATAATGCAATATTAAGAAATTTCATGTACATTTACGGCTTTAATTAAAAAATAATGCAGAAGAAAGACAGTTCTCCCAATCAGGAAAAACAACAACGCCCAAAACGTAAACGCATATCGGGTGGACTGACCCCGAAACAACCCCGCTGGGAAGGTGGCTACCGTCCTGAAAAACCCCGCCGGGAAGGCAGCTATCGTCCTGAAAAACCCAACAGGAAAACGGCTCCCAAGGCCAAACAGCCCAAAATTCCCGGAGAAATCAGACTTAATAAATTGATCGCCAATTCCGGCCTGTGCTCACGCAGGGAAGCCGATACATATATAACAAGCGGGTTGGTTACCGTCAACGGTAAAGTAGCAGACCAATTGGGTGTGAAAGTTACCCCCGAAGATGATGTACGTGTGAACGGTCAGCGGATCAAGGGAGAACCCAAGACTTACATCATTATGAACAAGCCCAAGGGTTACGTTACCACCATGGACGACAAACATGCAGAAAAATCGGTCATGGACCTGATTGCCGGAAAATGCGAACAACGTGTCTTCCCGGTCGGAAGGCTGGATAAGATGAGCATGGGTGTTTTGTTGTTCACCAACGATGGTGCATTGACGGAAAAGCTGACCCACCCTTCTTACAACCGTAAAAAAATATATCAGGTCCGGCTGGACAAGAACCTAAAAAAATCAGACATGGAGAAACTTGTCAGCGGAATAAAACTGCAAGACGGTCCCATGCACGTGGACATGATATCTTACATAGACGGGGATGAAAAAGAGATCGGACTGGAAATCCATTCCGGCAAAAACCGGATAGTAAGGCGTCTTTTTGAAGCCCTCGGATATAAGGTCAAAAAGCTTGATCGCGTATATTTTGCCGGATTGACAAAAAAGAACCTGAAACGCGGACAATGGAGATTCCTTACAAAAGAAGAAATTGCCATGTTAAAAACAGGATTCTACGACTAAGCAATGAAAGATTCTCACAAAGCCGGTTATGTAAATATAATAGGAAATCCCAACGTGGGAAAATCTACGCTGATGAATGCCCTGGTCGGGGAACGGTTATCTATTATAACCTCTAAAGCCCAGACTACGCGACACAGGATACTGGGTATTGTAAATGACGACAAATACCAGATCGTTTTTTCCGACACTCCCGGAATCCTGAAGCCAAGCTATCTGTTACAGGAAAAAATGATGCAGCAGATAGACACGGCCATTGGGGATGCCGACATCATTCTCTACGTTACCGATGTCATTGAACAACCGACAAAAAACCGGGAATATCTGGAAAAACTCAACCGGATAGAAGTTCCCGTTCTGGTCGTGCTTAACAAGATAGACAAAAGCTCCCAGGCGGAAGTCCTTAGCCTGATAGATCAATGGCATTACTTAATTCCGGGGGCAGAGATATTTGCTGTCAGTGCTCTGGAACGTTTCAACCTGGAGACTCTTTTTGACAGGATACTGGAACTTCTCCCCAAATCACCCCCCTGGTTCGATAAGGAACAGCTGACCGACAGAACCCTCCGGTTCTTTGCTTCGGAGATCATCCGTGAAAAGATCCTTCTAAACTATACAAAGGAAATACCTTATTGCGTTGAAGTTGCCGTGGAAGAATTTAACGAAGGAGAAGAACGGTACCACATTAAAGCCGTAATCAACGTCATGCGTGAATCACAGAAGGGAATCATCATAGGTCATAAAGGAAGTGCCCTAAAACGTGTCGGCACACAGGCCAGGCTCGATATGGAGGATTTTTTTCAGAAGAAGGTGTTCCTCGAATTATTCGTCAAGGTCCTCCCCAACTGGCGTGAAAACAAATCCAGACTTCGTCAGTTCGGTTACTGACCTGGTATGCAGCACTTCCAGGGCTTTAAGCAACACATTGTCAATCCTGCCCAGGTAGGGATAAAAGGCTTTGTCTTCCAAACGGGTGTTCCTCCCGATATAAGCTTTAATCTGGGTCATCAGAATATTCCCGCATTCGGCCCATTGATTTTGTGTCGGACGGATACCTTGATTACGGATATAAGTCAGGAATTCTTTTTCCAATGATTTTCGGCTAAAAAAGGATTCCAGATCCTCAAAACTTTCAATCAACAATAACTCTTTCCTGTTGCGGTCGGCAAAGTTCATGCTGAAGCGTATGGGCAGGTTCTGCCTGGTTATCCTCAGCGATAGGCCATTCACCCCGGCAGTATCCAGCGGCACAAAGACATCGGGTATGATCCCCCCTCCCCCGTAAAGGACTTTTCCCGCCGGAGTCACATACTTTAAGGAATCATTCCTGGGAATGGAATCTTCCTGCATCAGTTCTCCATGCCTGTATCGTTCCAATAAATCATAGGCATATTCGTGTGAATTGTTCCCGTAGGGTTTTTGTATGGACCTTCCCAGCGGTGTATAAAAACGTGCAACCGTTAAACGCAAACCGGAATTATCCGAAAAATATATAGGTTCCTGTACAAGTCCCTTTCCATAGGAACGGCGTCCTATGATCGTTCCCCTGTCATTGTCCTGCAATGCACCCGCCATGATCTCCGATGACGAGGCCGAAGCTTCGTTGATCAATACCGCCAGCGGCATATCATAACAGAAACCCCTCTTTTTCGTATAAAAGTCCTGTCTTTCCCTATGCAACCCTTCAGTATAGACTATCAACATGTTTTTATCCAGAAATTCGCCTGTGATCTTGAGGGCTTGTTCCAGGTATCCTCCCGAATTGTCTCGCAGATCAAAGACAACCTGTTTCATGCCCTGTTTCATCAGATCGGCAATAGCTCCCAGTACTTCTACATAACTTGTCATGGAAAACCTGGAAAGTTTTATATAACCTGTTATGGAATCTGCCATATAGGCTACATCTACGCTGTTAACCGGGATCTTGTCCCTGATGATGGAAAAACGTATCAGATCCTCTTCTCCGTAACGTTTTACCCAGACATCCACCAAGGTTCCTTTAGGTCCCTTAAGTAGCCGCACAATGGAATCCTGCGGTATTCGCACACCCGCTACAATTTGTGTATCGATCTTTATGATCTTGTCACCGGACTGAAGACCCATCTTCTCGGAAGGACCGCCCACAACCACATTGATGACTGTCGCAGTATCACTGGGAACATTAAACACTATACCGATACCTTCAATATTGCCCCTGAGCTCATCATCGGCAGATCGAAGCTCATTGGGCGAAAGGTAAATGGAATGGGGATCGAGCTCTTCCATAATGAAGGGAAGTGTCTTCTCTATAAATGAAGACACATCTATCGAATCCACATAATTGTTCTGGATCTGGTTCAGAATGAGTTCCAGCTTGGACCATTCACTGTTCAGTTTATTTTTTCCGGTCCAGTTCCGATTCCGGAAAAAGCTCCATCTCAGGATTCCTGCTACGGCGAGTGCTATCAGTACGATAAGTACAATGGCTCCTGTTCTTCTTGTTTTTTTGCGCTCTTCCATTACCTGCTACATTTTATCTACCCGTATGCCTGCCCGTCTCAGCAATTCTATACCTTCCTCAGACCTGTAGTCATCTTTGTAAACCACCCTGACAATTCCCGATTGTATGATCAGTTTAGCACATTCAATACAGGGCGAAGCCGTTATGTATATGGTCGCACCGTCACTGCTGTTGTTACTCCTGGCCACTTTTGTAATGGCATTGGCTTCGGCATGAAGAACATAGGGTTTGGTGCGGCCGTCTGCATCTTCGCATACATTTTCAAATCCTCCCGGAGTCCCGTTATAACCGTCAGAAATGATCATCCGGTCTTTGACCATCAAGGCTCCTACTTTCCTTCTTTCGCAATATGAGTTCTGTGCCCAAATCTGGGCCATTTCCAGATAATGGAGATCAAATTGGGTCTGTTTATCCATTGTAGAGAAAACGTTTTATACTTCTTTTCGGTGTTTTTTCAAATTCTTCCGGTACTATCCTGACCTTTGCGATCTGACAGTATTTTGGCAGCTCCAGATTGATCTGGGAACGCATGGATTCCATTGTGCTATCCATGGCATTGTCGGGAAGTCCGTCTGCCGCCGCTTTTTTAAAATCGGGATAAACCAAGGCAACCAGTTTGCCTTCTTCCATGATCACAAGGCTTTCACTTACATAGGACATGTTGTTGATGGAACTCTCAATTTCTTCCGGGTAGATGTTTTGTCCGTTCGGCCCCAGGATCATGGTCTTGGAACGTCCTTTTATGAACAGATACCCGTCCTTGTCCATAGTTCCTACATCCCCGGTCTTAAGCCAGCCGTCTTCGGTAAAGGTCTGTTCCGTAGCTTCGGGATTCTTGTAATAGCCTAGCATCACATTGTCTCCTTTAAGTTGGATCTCGCCGGGAACGTTTTCCGGATCAGGCGAATCTATACGGATGTTCATCCTGGGAGCGGCTTTTCCGCAGGAGAACAAGGGTCGTTCATTCCAGGGCACATAAGATACGATAGGGCCGCATTCGGTCAGTCCGTATCCTACAGTAAAAGCAAGATTGATACTTTTGAGGAAAGGTTCCACCTCGTGGTTCATTGGGGCGCCCCCGATTATGATCTCAAGAAATTCTCCTCCGAAAGCCTTCACCAGTTCATCGTGAATGCGGCGTTTGATCTTTTGATCTATGAACGGCATGCGCAACATGACCTTTATAGACGGACGGTTGAGCAAAGGCAAGAGTTTCTGCTTGTAGATCTTTTCTATGATCATGGGAACTGCAATGATCACCTTTGGTTTAACGTTCTGAAAAGCCTCTGCAATAACCTTCGGAGATGGGGTCCTGGTAAGGAAATGTACGTGTGATCCGGAAGTCATTTCATATAACAGTTCGAACATCAGTCCGTACATATGCGCCGAAGGAAGCATGGCAACCACCTTGGCCCCGTTGCTTACCTGAGGCAATACCTCCCATGCGAAAAGGACGTTGGACAGCAAGGAACGGAAAGGCAGCATGACGCCTTTTGAAAATCCGGTCGTTCCACTGGTGTAGTTGATCAGTGCCAATTCTTCCGGGTCGTCCTTGTGAAAACTGATATCTTCCACTTTCATCCCCTGGGGATAGAGATTATCGAAATCTTTGTCCAGGTTTTTACGGATGTTGATAATCTCTTTGTCCGGCGTATAAAGTATATCAAAGTCATTTAGACCTACGATGGCTTCCAGGTTGGGCATTTCGGATTCGCTAAGTCCTTCCCAGACCTGTTCCCCCACAAAAAAGATGCGGGAATCTGAATGGTTCACCAGATGCTGGATATTGCCGGGCTTGAATTCATGTAATATCGGCACAACCACGGCACCATAAGTGACGGTGGCCAAGAAGGACATTGCCCAGTTCGCCTGGTTTCTACCGCATAAAGCGACTTTGTCCCCCTTTTTCAATCCACATTTCTCAAAACCTATATGGATCATCCGTATCCGACGTGCCAGATCCCGGTAATAAAAGGTTTTCCCGTTAAAATCAGTCAGGGCCTTGAAGTCCCAGTACTTCTTGAAACTCATTTCAAAAAGTGCATTGAGGGATTTTGATTTCAAAATGTCTTGACTCATAATTATTATTGTTAAAAATTATCCAAAAACCTGCAGGTCACAAAGGTGTTTGTATATCCCGCCACAGGAAAGCAACTCGCCATGGGTGCCCTGCTCAATGATACGCCCCTTGTTCATTACAACAATCTGATCGGCATCCTTTATGGTGGAAAGCCGGTGGGCGATGATGACAGATGTGCGGTTTTTCATCAATTTTGTGAGGGCATCCTGCACCGTCTTTTCACTTTCCGAATCCAGAGCGGATGTTGCCTCGTCCAGGATCAGTATGGGAGGATTCTTCAGGATCGCCCTCGCAATGGCCAGTCGCTGCCTTTCTCCGCCTGAAAGCTTTTCGCCTCGATCCCCGATATTGGTGTCATATCCGTCCTCCATTTCCATAATAAAATCATGGGCATTCGCTATACGGGCCGCTCTTTCCACTTCTTTGCGGGGAACATCTTCAAGGCCAAAGGTAATATTATTTGCAACAGTATCGTTGAACAGGATCGCTTCCTGTGTTACTATGCCCATCAGTCCGATCAGGTCCCCGGGTCTATATTTTCTGATATTGATCCCATCCAGAAGTATCTCTCCTTCAGAAACATCGTAGAAACGAGGCAACAGATCGGCCATTGTGGTCTTGCCTGCTCCGGAAGGCCCCACCAGGGCAAAAACTTTTCCCTTCGGTATTGTAAGGTTGATATCTTTGAGCACGTAGGTGTCCGAACCTTTGTAACGGAAACTTACATTCCTGTATTCGATAGATTCACGGAACTCATTTACAGATATGGCCTCTTTATCCTTTCTGATCTCAGCGGGTACATCAAGTATTGAAAAAATGCGGTTTGCCGAAACCATTCCCCTTCGGATCATGGAGTAAGCCTTTGTTATGGATTTTGCAGGTTCCAATACACGCCAGTAAAAACCTATGTAAACGACAAATACAGGCCACGACATGCCCAATTCACCTTTGTATTGGAGCCAGCCTCCGTAAAAAAGAATGGCGGCAGCGATGACTATACCCAGAAATTCACTCAACGGTGAAGCCAGCTCCTGCCGGTTGTAAAGCCGTTTTGTCGCCTGCCTGTGTTGATCGTTAATATTTCCAAAGCGGTCACGAACATATCGCTGCGCATTGAAAGCCTTGATAATGCGGATCCCCGAGATAGCTTCCTCAAAATGACTGAGCAATTTTCCCAAAAGGCCCTGCGATACTTGTGCCCCTGAACGTAAGGCCCGTGTGATCCGTCCAATGAGCAGGGCCGACACAGGCAGTGTCAGCAATGCAACAAACGTCAGCTTTGGGCTCATATAAAAGAGCATGGACAGGAAGCCCACTATCAGCAGAGGATCCCGGAATATGATGTGGAAAGAACTTGCCACGGAGTTCTGGACTTCATTCACGTCATTGGAAATGGAAGAAAGAATGTCCCCTTTACGGCAATCATGGAAATAACCGATATGCAAACGGCTGATTTTTTGGAAAAGATCATCCCTTATGTTCTTCATAATACGGGTGCGGACACTGACCAGGATCCTTTGGGACAGGTAGTGTGTCAGATTTGACATCAACGTAGCGGCAAGCAGTGTGATCGAGATATATACAAGTCCCATCAGGATCCCTTTCTGTGCCATGATCTGCCCCAAATGGAACCGGAAGAGATCGGTTACGTAAGACACGGAAAAGCTATATTCAGGGCGAACAAACTGACCTGACAAAGTGTCCGGCTCGAATAAAACGGTAAGCAGGGGGGCTACAAGCGCATAGTTGGCTATCCCAAAAAGGACGCTCAACACGGAAAGTACAAGATAGGAAGGCCAGTACTTTCCGAAGGGTTTTCCATATGCTATAATGCGTAGAAAAGATTTCATCAATCTTTTATTTCTTCATAATCAATATATTCTCCGGTATTCCGGCCTATATGTTTTTTACGGGACCTTTTGAATTCCGTTCTTTCCTGTGTTGGTCTGTGTTGTTGCATCTTTCGGATCCTGAATGCAAGAAACCACGGGATCAGGCGTATAAAAAGATATCCGACAAGGATAATAAAAAAGAAAAGTGTAAGAAAAGCCATTTCAATCCAACATTATAGTAATAGTCTTTCCTTCAATAGTTGTGCCGCGCAGCTCATACGGACCTGAAATTTCTATTTCGGTCTTTGGATCCAGGCAGTCTCCCTGTGTAAGCAGGGCAAGTGTAGCCCCCGTTTCGGAAAGAAAAGCGGTTTGACTGCCACCATATATAACCCAGCATCCCGTCGCACCGGTACGAATATATTTCGGAGGGGCCGTCAGGTAACCGGGTATCAGAAAATCTTCCCAGCGGGAAAGTATGTTGCCCCTTTTGTCGTAACAACGCAGGATATTGTCCTGATGTACCAGCAATATCCGGTAATCCTTGTTACCTGCAGGATCAAATACGAACGGACCGTAAAGAATACTGGTCGTAAAAGCCTTCGGATAAGGGGAGACATTACGTCCCAGCCTGTCGACAAGATACAACCTGTTACCTATAGAAAACAGCATCTGGAGCTTATTGTTCTTCAAAAAATCTATCTGGACCAGCCTGTCCTGTATAGTCCCTTCCATTGTCTTTTCCCATAAAGTCTTGCCTGTGTGATCCCTCAATATAAGGCGGCATTCCGGCCAAGGTGTCTGGAACAGTTCGTTCTCTTTCCTTGTCAGGTGGTTGAAAACTTTATAGGGCGGTTTTTCCCGGGAAAGGGTATCCTGCCTGATCCCGCCACGTATACGCACTTTTCGCTGCCGGGGTATTAAGGGTGACGTTTCCAATGAATCCCCGTAAACCAGCAAGTGCCCGTAGAGCCGGTCTTCAAGCGATGAAAACTGAAGCAATGTATATTGGGCATTGAAGTTTCTCCAAGATTCCATACGTCCGGCGTATCTTTTGTCCATCAACGGCACAAGGTTGTCCAATCCGGCAGAAGGTTGCAGAAATAATGTCAGATTAGAAGCATTCATGATGTTGGACGGGGCGTTTGTCTGGGATATGGCTGCTGCCAGGGAGTGATAAGTTCCTTCTTTATTCCGTTTCAGGATGTCTTCCAAAAGTTCTTCAGGTCCGAATAGTATGAACGATCCCAGGTAACAGTAGTAGTGTGCCGGACACAAATTGAAAACGGGACCGAAGATGCCGGGCAGAAGATCCGGGATCGGATTCTTCATGACTTTCCCTTCTTCCTGTCTGCCAAGCAGGGCATATTGGATCTTAGCCTGATGTATATAACGGGTGTGAATTACCGACATCCATTGCAATTCACCTCTGAAAGGCACACAGGCAAGGGATATTTCTGTGGGATAAAGCAAGTTAAACCATTCCAATCTTTCTTTATCCGGCATTTTTCTGTGTTGATTCCGCAGTTCAAGGTAACGGACGTAGGCATTCACATATGACCCTATGTCTGTAAGACCCATTGAAAGACCTGCCAGTGTGGCAGCCGGAAGTACTTCCGTGGCCATGAGTTTCTGGGGCTGTTGTTCCAGAAAAACGGAAAAAAAGTGTTCCCCTCCGGGTGGGAAAATGGCGTAACCGTCCATCCGGAGCCCTTTCTCGTCTGCAAAACCGTCCAGTACCGTCCATTCTGCAGTCGTTTTTAGAAAAGCGGCATATTTCTGCATGGGAACTCCCAGATAGGCGGCGATTAAGGAAGGGATACGATCATGCAGAACGAAAATGCGTGTTGGCCTGGAAACGGGTGTTTGTTCTACAAGTCTTGCAAAAGCATTGTCCTGGGAGAGTAAACCTCCCCTTTCCAGGTGTCGCAGGGAAGATTCCATGACTACACGCGAAGAAGAAGCCATCATCAGATCTTTTACATAAGCTGCAAAAACAGCATTTCCACTTTCTTCCCCATACATTATATATATGGTCTGTCCATTGTATGAATGTGTTTTATAGGGAATACCCGATGTCATTAAAAAATTATCCCACCATTGCGGATCCCTGGCATTTGCTCCGGAAAGGCAGTAAAGCGCAGAGAGCGTATTTTTTGCCGAAGGATGCAACGAACATAAAGCTTCGGCTTTTCCAAGCTCCGGACAGTCCGTTGCGGTAAAGTTTCCGAGCCGGTCCAAAAACAGGCTCATCGCTTCAGTCGGACGGAAAAAACGTCCGATATAGTTTCCCGGTTCAAGTATATTGAGCGTCAGGGTGTTGAATCGACTGAAATGTTGCACCAGAACGGCATCTACGGGAACGGCCCTGTAAGTGTCGTTCCTTATAACACTCTCGCCGGATTTCTTGAACAGTTGTATGAAACCATAAACGGCAGCACCTACAAGAAGTGCCGACAAGATCGTCAAAAATATAATCGAACGTTTACGCATAAAAGACAAAGATAAAACATCAGTTGGCAACCTCAACTAAAAATTTTATCCGGACCAACCGTACTTCCTCTTCCGTATACTCCGGCCCCAGCTCCGCGATAGCTTCCGAGACGGATTCGGATTTTGCATCGTATCGGAAATAATCAAAGATTTCTTCCAGTTTGTCATCGTCAATGATCTGTCGCAAATAATAGTCTATATCCACTTTTGTCCCGGAATTGACAATGACTTCAATTTCTTCAAGTAATTCCTCCATAGTCAGTCCCTTCGCATCTGCAATATCTTCGAAGTCCAGTTTCCGGTCAATACTTTGAATGATATAGACTTTATTGAGCGACTTGTTGATAACCGATTTAACTACCATATCTTGCGGACGGACGATCTCATTCTCTTCTACATATTTTTCTATCAGCTCTATGAAGGGTTTCCCGAATTTTTTGGCCTTACCTTCCCCTACACCCTGGCATTGTACCATCTCCTCCAGGCTGATAGGATAAATGATAGACATGTCCTCCAAGCTTATATCCTGAAATATCACAAAAGGGGCCAGTTTCAGTTTGTGGGCCATATCCCTTCTCAAGTCTTTAAGCATGGTAAGCAATGTGATATCGCCACCCCCGCCCCCGGCTTTCATGGCCGCTTCACTAGCGAAATCGGCTTCTTCTTCCATATCACGTTCCTGGTAAAGCATAAGAGGCGACGGATTTTCCAGAAAATCAATTCCGGCGGCCGTAACCGATAAAGCCCCGTATTTTTCTACGTCTTTGTCGAGGAACCGCAGCACGATCCCCTGCCTGATGACAGCATTCCAGAAACGCGCCGTCCGGCCTTTCCCCATCCCAAAGACATCCAGCTTATGGTGCTGGTAAGACTTGATCATGGCATTTGAAACGCCTGCTATAATATTGGCTATATGTTCCGAATCGAACTGCTGCAATGACTTCTGAACCGTTTCCAGTACAAGGCACATCTCTTCCTGTCCTTCAAATTGTTTCTTGGGATGCAAGCAGTTATCACAATTGGCACAATTGTCCTGCGTATAATCTTCCCCAAAATAATTGAGCAACACCTTCCGTCTGCATACGTTTGATTCTGCATAAGCAACGGTTTCTACAAGCAATTGCTTGCTAACTTCTTGTTCTGCAATAGGTTTGCCCTGTTTAAATTTTTCAAGTTTCTGTATATCCTTGTAACTGTAAAATGCTATACACATTCCTTCTCCGCCGTCACGCCCGGCCCTTCCCGTTTCCTGGTAATATCCTTCCAGCGATTTGGGTATATTATAATGGATCACAAAGCGGATATCGGGCTTATCTATTCCCATACCAAAAGCAATCGTGGCAACGATGACATCCGCCTCTTCCATAAGAAATTTATCCTGATTTTCAGTTCTGATGGCAGCATCCATCCCGGCATGATAGGGAAGCGCACGGACACCGTTAACTTGGAGGAACGATGCGATCTCTTCCACTTTTCTTCGACTCAGACAATATACGATGCCGCTTTTGCCGTGATGCTGACGTATGAACTTAACCAGCTCCTTGTCTACGTTCACTTTGGGCCTTACTTCATAATACAGGTTTTCCCGGTTGTAAGATGTTTTGAACACCTTGGCATCCATCATTCCCAGGTTCTTTTGGATATCCTGCTGTACCTTGGGGGTTGCCGTAGCTGTCAGCGCTATAAGGGGAGCCTTGCCGATCTCTTTAACCAGCGGCCTGATTCGCCTGTATTCCGGCCGGAAATCATGTCCCCATTCCGAAATACAATGCGCTTCGTCAATAGCATAAAAAGAAATGTTCAATTGTTTGAACAACTGAATGTTATCTGTCTTGGTAAGGGATTCGGGAGCTACGTAAAGCAATTTGGTCTTTCCCGATAGGAGCGATTCCCTGACTTCGGTAATCTGTGCCTTTGTCAGGGAAGAATTAAGAAAATGAGCTATCCCGTAATTTTCGCCGACAAAGCCGCGAATAGCGTCCACTTGGTTTTTCATCAGAGCGATCAGGGGGGAAATCACAATGGCAGTACCTTCCATCAACAAAGCAG
Source organism: Bacteroidetes bacterium ADurb.Bin037 (assembly GCA_002071175.1). Lineage (GTDB taxonomy): Bacteria > Bacteroidota > Bacteroidia > Bacteroidales > UBA932 > DMER64. Next base: position 12,486 of record MWER01000011.1, on the reverse strand, counting down.
GTAACTGGTAACATAAAGATTTTCCTCCTCCTGTCGGCATGAGCACAAAAGCATTTCCCCCACGCATCACATGGGTAATAATTTCTTCCTGCTGTCCTTTGAATGAATTGAATCCAAAATGCTTTTTCAGCTGAAGGTGCAATTCGGATGAAGTATACATATTTTACTACCTTTGTCCTACTAAGTTAGACGTTTGTTTTGTTCTTTCAAAATTTTATGAGCACACCCAACCCGGATATTAAGAAAACAGCGCTTGAGGTTATCCAAAAAGAACAACTTGCTATTAACTCCCTGCGTAAATCCATTGACGATTCCTTTCTGAAAGTAGTAGAGATCCTCTACCTTTCCAAAGGCCGTCTGATCGTTACAGGCATAGGGAAAAGCGCTATTATCGGTCAAAAAATAGTTGCCACCCTCAACTCTACGGGAACTCCCGCCGTTTTCATGCATGCTGCAGATGCCATTCACGGTGACCTGGGAATCATACAACCCGGAGATACGGTCATGTGCCTGTCAAAAAGTGGGGAAACATCCGAGATCAAGGTGCTTGTACCTTTGATCCGTAAAATGGGTAACTTATTGATAGGCATGGTTGGCAACAGGGACTCCTTCCTGGGCAGATCGGCCGATTACATCCTTATGGCCTCTGCACCGCATGAGGCATGTCCGAACGATCTTGCCCCAACGGCCAGCACTACGGTACAGATGGTCTTGGGAGATGCCCTGGCCATCTGCCTGTTGAAACTGCGTGGTTTTACCCCTTCCGATTTTGCCCGGTTTCATCCCGGAGGTTCACTGGGTAAAAAATTGTACCTGAGGGTGTCCGACATAATGACCCACACACTCCGGCCTAAAGTCAGTCCGGAACAAACAATAAGGGACACCTTATTCGAGATCTCACGCAACCGTTTGGGGGCTACAGCCGTTCTGGACGACAAAGAAAAATTGCAGGGGATCATTACAGATGGCGATGTACGAAGGATGGTGGAAAAAAACAGCAATCTGGAAGCACTCTGCGCTGCCGACGTTATGACACGCAATCCGAAAACGATCCCATATGACGAATTGGCCGTTCATGCTTACAGGATGATGCAGGCAAACAAGATTACACAACTCATAGTCCTGAAGGACGAACAGTATGTCGGAATGGTCCATATACACGATATAATCAGAGAAGGAATCGTATGAAGACATTTGATCCCAACCTGCCCGGTATAGCCAACGGTGGATATTTTGCACTGCCTTTCACACAACAGGAAGCGGAAATTGTACTCATATCCGTTCCATGGGACGTAACTACTTCGTACCGTCCCGGGACACATCTTGGACCGGAAGCCATTATAGAAGCTTCGACTCAAGTTGATCTTTTCAATTCCAGGGTACCAGAAGCATGGAAAATCCCTATAGCCACTATTGAAGAACATGAAGAACTTCCCATCCTTAACCGTACGGCCAGGAAGATGGCCGAAAGAATCATCCGGTGCTGGGAAGAAGGGTCCGAACCCCTGCAAAGCGGTCTGGGTGAGGTCCTGGAACAGGTAAATACGGCCTGTGCACGTATGAACCGGATCGTTTACCTGCAATGTTCCGAACAGCTGCGCCTGGGCAAACTGGTGGGTATTGTAGGCGGGGAACACTCTGTACCTCTCGGATTCCTTCAAGCCCTGGGAGAGCATTTCAGTTCTTTCGGGATCCTGCACATTGATGCCCACGCCGACCTGCGGGAAGCTTACGAAGGTTTTACCTATTCTCATGCATCCATCATGTTCAACGCTTTGAAAACAATACCTTCCATTACATCGCTCACACAAGTGGGGGTCAGGGATTACTGCAGCCAGGAACATGAAATAATTCGGAATGATGAGCGCATCGCTTTCTTCCCCGATGAATCGCTTAACGAAGATATGTATGAAGGCCTTACCTGGCGGGATCAATGTCACAGGATTATGGAAAGCCTTCCGGACCAGGTCTATATCAGCCTCGATATTGACGGGCTGTCACCCGAACTTTGTCCGCATACGGGAACTCCTGTCCCGGGCGGATTGAGGTTTCAGCAAGTCGATTACCTTCTTTACCTGCTGGCATCTTCCGAACGAAAGATCATTGGATTTGATCTTTGTGAAGTGGCCCCGGGAGACAACGATCCCTGGGATGCCATTGTCGGGGCCCGCCTTTTACATAAAATTTGCTGTTATTCCTATTTAAATAACAAGAAATAAACCTTACATTTGCTGTTTATTATTAAGGCAATCTATTTTATAATTATATTTTTACAATGAGAACTTTAAAGATTTTATCTATCGCCCTGCTGGGCGGAATGCTTGCTATGTCGTGTAAGAGCGGCACTTCAAAAGACAATGTTGATTTTTCACGGGGTGCTATTGACTCGGTCAGCCGGGCGATCGGTTCTTCTCTGGCTTCTATGGTAAGACAATCCAATTTCGGAGATCTGAACCACAATGTGCTTATCAAGGCATACAAAGAAGTTATAGCCCGGGAGGAAAACCCCGGTCAGGAAGAAATGATGTCTTGGAACAACGAAATCACTTCTTTTATGGAAAAGAAGAGTATTGCCGAAGGAGAACGCAACTTCAGAGAAGGTATTGCTTTCCTGGAAGAAAACAAGACCAAGGAAGGTGTTGTAGTACTGCCCAGTGGACTGCAATATAAAATCATCAGGGAAGGTAACGAGATCCGAGCCAAAGCAACCGACACCGTTGAAGTACATTATGTGGGAACGCTGATCGACGGAACAGAATTCGATTCTTCCTATTCACGTAATGAAATGGTCAAATTCCCCCTTGACAGGGTAATTCCCGCATGGACAGAAGGAATGCAGCTGATCGGTGAAGGAGGAAAGATCATTCTCTACGTACCTTCCGACCTGGGATACGGTCCCAATGGTGCCGGCGGAGTTATTGGCCCCAACAGTACGCTGGTCTTTGAAGTGGAAATGAACAAGGTTTTCCCCGCTGCTAACTAAAGTAAAAATCCGGGGAGTATCCGCTCCCGCTATAAGGACGGATCAGGACGAAGGAGCGGATGATTTTCCTTTCTGGGTATGTCTCTCCAATAAGTCAGCTGACGTTTGGCATACCTGCGTGTATTACGCTGTATCAGTCTGACGGCTTCTTCTAAAGGATATTTCCCGTCAAAATGATCGAACAGCTCCCTGTACCCCACCGTCTGGAGTGCAGGGAGTTTTCTGTATGGATACAATCCACGGGCTTCCTCTTCCAGACCTTCTTCCATCATCGCAATCACCCGTTTGTCAATTCGGTCATACAACTCTTTCCGGGGCATGTCCATTACCAGTAATTCCATTTCAAAGGGCCGTTCCCTAGGCGTATGACTGAGGAAGGAATGATAAGGTTTACCCGATAACAGGCAGACCTCTACCGCACGCATCACCCTGCGTTTATTGGCCAGGTCAATGCGCGCGTAAGTCACCGGATCCAACTGTTTTAAACGGGCACGTAACACCTCCAATCCTTCCGGATCTTCTGCCATAAGCATCAGTTCTCTTCTCAATTCCGGATTGGACAGCGGCATCTGATCAATCCCTTTGACAAAGGCATCTATATACAGTCCCGATCCTCCGACCATCAGCAGGTACGGATGAGAAGGAGCCAACTGCATGACCAGGTCCCAAGCCTCTCTTTCGTAATCTCCTGCGGAATATGGCCGGTGTATGGAATGGCTGGCAATAAAATAGTGCGTTGCAAGGGCAAGTTCGGCAGGATCAGGACGGGCAACCCCTATGCGCAATTCCTTATATATCTGCCTGCTGTCACAGTTGATGACGGGAGATCCCAGCAGACGGGCAATGGCAAGTCCCTGCCTGGTCTTACCCACCCCGGTAGGTCCGGTCAGTATGATAATTTTTGTAGCCATTCCAACGTATTCAATCCATCTGCATAATCGGTGAACGAAGGGGTCTGCGTCTGTCCCAGAGGAACTTTATCCGTCCCCGAGACACATTGTATCCTGTTTTCATTTAAATCAATGAAACGTAAGGCATCATTCCGGTCCTGGTATCTTGTAAAATGCAATTCGCCCATAGGGGGGATCAGATCATCACTTTCCCTTAAAACAAAGAGATCCGGAAAAACCTCTTTTCCGTCCATCAGGTAACACGCCCGGGCATGCCGGAATGCATTCATGTAATTTGGGTGATTCCGCAAAACATTTCCCAATACGGCATCAACTTTTTCAATAAACCGCCTGGGATCATAATCTTTCGGAACGAGCAACAACGTTACGTTCCGGCAACCGAGCCCAAAAAACAGAAAACAATCACGGGCCAGACCTTCCAGTTCCTCTTCCGTTTCACTGCCGTCCAATATGGCGACGGAAGTCCTGCCTGTGCGCACAAGCATCGGTACCATGGGGAAGGCTTGGCTGTAATACATCTGAGCTTGTGATCCCCCGGTAAATAATAAGGCCTGTGTCTTCAAAGAGGGATGCCTGACAAAGCGCACCCGGATTCCATCCAGGCAGGAATCCTTCATTCCCTGCAACCGTTCCACAATGGCAGGCAGCAACACATCGTCCTTGGAAGAAAGCTTTACCTCCAATATGACTTCTTGCGGATGTCCTGAAGCATAGGCAAGCGCACAGACAAAATCATGCCAGCAAACAAGCGGAATGTTACCCGCGGCAATGATGGACAACATACGCGGTCCGTTTTCAGGGACGGGGATATTCAGTAATGGCAGCAGAAGCTCCCTCTCTTGTTCCAGACTTTTCCTTAACGTATCAAGCCGGTAGCGGATAAAAGGAGGTATGAACCAGGGATTTTTCCCGGCTGCTTCCGCCAAGACCGCATTGTCGCACTCCTTAATAGCCGTTATGGCATGTTCGACAAATTTTGAGGCAAATCCCATAATTTTGAAGCTCAATTTTGCAAAGATACGCAAAAGCCGTATTTTTGCACGATGTCCTCCGGTCGGCAGATATATAAAACCTTAGAAGCTCCCTGTGAGGGAGTTTACAAGGAAAAAGGAAGCCGGTTCCTTGCATTCGGATTTCCCGTCTCCTCCGAGGAAGATATCCGGCTGCAGTTGGGGGCGATGAAAAAAAAGTTCTTTGATGCAAGGCACATCTGCTATGCATACCGTTTAGGACCGGAGGGTGATCCCTGGAGGGCGAACGACGCCGGCGAACCTTCTTCTACAGCCGGCAAACCTATCCTGGGACAGTTGATCTCCTTTGATCTTTCCGATGTACTGATGGTCGTAATCCGTTATTTCGGAGGGATCAAACTGGGTACCGGCGGTCTTATCAATGCATACAGGACGGCTGCAAAAAACGCACTGGAAAATGCTGCTGTCGTTGAAAAAAAGGTTCTTGAAACCTTACAGCTCAGTTACCATTACGAACAGACCGACAAGGTCATGAAGGCCGTACACAATACCGGTGCTCAAGTCATTGAACAATCCTTTACGGACGGGCCCCTTCCCTGTCAATTGACGGTCAGGGTCTCTCCTTCGGAGCGTCAGGAACTTTTATTATCCCTTGAACCTACATAGAATTTGTAATAGTCATGAAATCTCTCATTTCGATCAACGACTTCAACAAAGAAGAAATGATGCAGGTCCTTGATCTTGCCCGAAAATACGAGGCGGAACCAAATTGCCCGATCTTCAGCGACAAGGTGATTGCCTGCATTTTTTTCGAACCTTCTACCCGCACCAAGCTGAGCTTTGAAACAGCGGTCAGTCGGCTGGGTGCACGGGTCATCGGCTTCTCTTCTCTGCCAGCCACCAGTATTGCCAAAGGAGAAAGCCTGAAGGATACCATCAAAATGGTATCCAACTATGCCGATATGATCGTTATGCGTCATCCCCTGGACGGAGCGGCACGATATGCTTCCGAAATAGCGGGGTGTCCTGTTATCAATGCCGGGGACGGAGCCAACCAGCACCCGACACAAACCCTGTTGGACATGTATTCCATATGGAAAACCCAGGGGACGCTTGAAAACCTCTCCATAACCATGGTGGGGGACCTGAAGTACGGAAGGACCGTCCATTCCCTGTTGCAGGCCATGAGTCATTTCAATCCCCGTTTCCGTTTCGTATCCTGTCCGGAACTTGAAATTCCTTGGGAATACGAACACTTCCTTGATTCCCGGAATATCCCCTATTCACAGCACAATGTGCTGGAAGGACAGATCCAGGATGCCGATATTCTGTATATGACAAGGATACAGCAGGAACGTTTCCAGGACCCCATGGAATTTGAAAAGGTCAGGAACCTGATGAGCCTGGATGCTTCCATGCTGACTGACACCAAGCCCAATCTGAAGATCCTGCACCCACTGCCCCGGGTTAACGAAATCGCGACTGATGTTGATGAAAGACCAGAAGCCTATTATTTTGATCAGGCCCGGAACGGTGTCTTTACCCGGATGGGAATTATCACTTATCTTATGAACCAGTAAAATAACAACTATGGAAACAAAGAAAAAACTGAAGGTGAGTGCCATTAGGAACGGGACCGTCATAGACAGGATACCTGCCGAAGGGTTGTTCCATGTAATAGAAATATTGGGACTGGCGAAAAGGGATTTGCAGATGACCTTTGGAACGAATCTGGAAAGCAAGGTGCTGGGAACAAAATCCATAATCAAGATCACAGATAAGTTTTTTGAAGAAGACGATGTAAACCGTATTGCGCTGGTAGCGCCGGATGCCGTTCTCAATATCATCAAAGAATACAAGGTCGTGGAAAAACGACGCGTAGTCATACCGTCAGAGATTTACGGATTGGTCCGGTGTCTGAATCCCCGGTGTATTACAAACCATGAGTTGATCAAAACACGTTTTACTACAAGCATGACATCGGATGGGATCGTGCTCAGATGTCATTACTGTGAAAAAGAAACGGAACAAAAAAACTTACAGATCATTAGCAATAATTAATTTCTAATTGTACATATTTACTATATCTTTGCATTCACAAAAAATTTGTAACTTAATTTATTGTCATGAAAACTACATACAATTTTAATGCAGGTCCCTGTATCCTGCCTAAAGAAGCCATTAAGGCAGGTATTGAAGCTTTACAGGATTTCAACAACTCCGGAATGTCCGTAATAGAAATCTCACACCGTTCCAAGGATTGGGAAGCGGTCATGGATGAATGCCGTGCCCTTTGGAAAGAATTACTGCAAATACCGGATGATTACGAGGTGCTTTTCCTGGGAGGCGGTGCAAGCCTGCAGTTCTGCATGGTCCCCATGAATCTGTTGAACAAAAAGGCAGCCTACCTGGAAACGGGTGTCTGGGCAAAAAAGGCAATCAAGGAAGCAAAAGCTTTCGGTGAAGTAGTGACCGTTGCCTCTTCGGCAGAAAGCACGTTCAACTATATCCCAAAAAATTATACGATCCCTGCCGATTCCGACTATTTCCATATTACAACCAATAACACCATCTACGGAACGGAAATTCACTATGATATGGACAGTCCCGTTCCCCTGATCGCCGATATGTCATCGGATATCATGAGCCGTCCGGTAGATATATCAAAGTACGCCCTGATCTATGGCGGTGCCCAAAAGAACGTAGGTCCTGCCGGGGTGACTTTTGTGATCATCCGCAAGGATATCCTGGGAAAGGTATCCCGCCATATTCCCTCCATGCTCGATTACCGGATCCATATAGAAGGTGGATCGATGTTCAATACCCCTCCGGTATTCCCCATCTTTATCATGACCCAGACCCTCAAATGGGTGAAAAATATGGGTGGTGTTGAAGCCATACGCAAGATCAACCGGGAAAAAGCCGATCTGTTATACAGGGAAATTGACCGCAATCCGCTCTTTAAAGGCACTGCTGCAAAAGAAGACCGTTCTGTGATGAATGTATGTTTTGTGATGGCTCCGGGTTATGAATCGCTTGAAAACGATTTCATGGATTTTGCAAAATCCCGTGGTATGGTGGGTGTTAAGGGACACCGCTCCGTGGGAGGTTTCAGGGCTTCCATATACAATGCCTGTTCTAAGGAAAACGTACAGGCCTTGGTCAATTGCATGCAAGAATTTGAAAAAAAACATAAATAAAACATAAATACAAAACAGATATGAAAGTACTGGTAGCAACTGAAAAACCTTTTGCAAAAAAGGCTGTGGACGGTATTCGTTCTATCGTGGAACAAGCAGGAATGACATTGTCCCTGCTGGAAAATTACACATCAACGGAACAACTGCTCGAAGCAGTGGCAGATGCAGATGCACTGATCGTTCGTTCCGACAAGGTGACCCGCCAGGTAATCCAGGCCGCCAAACGATTGAAGATCGTAGTACGTGCAGGTGCCGGTTACGACAACCTGGACCTTGAGGCATGCAGTGAAAAGAATATCGTTGCCATGAACACTCCCGGACAAAATTCCAATGCGGTGGCTGAGCTGGCCATTGGCATGATGATCTATATGGCCCGCAAACAGTTTCAACCCGGCACAGGCACAGAGTTAAGGGGAAAAGCATTAGGTGTCCATGCTTACGGAAACGTAGGCCGTCTGGTAGCCGGGTTGGCTAAGGGCTTTGGAATGGAAGTATATGCTTACGACCCGTTCATACCTGCTTCCGTCATACAGGCAGAAGGCGTACATGTGGCAAGCTCTGTGGAAGATCTTTACAGCCGCAGCGATTACCTTTCGTTACATATTCCGGCCAATGACCAGACAAAAGGCTCCATAGGCAAGGCTCTGCTTTCGCTTATGCCAAAAGGCGCCTGTCTTGTCAATACAGCCCGCAAAGAAGTGATTAATGAACCGGAACTGGAAGCCATCATGGCCGAACGGAAAGATCTGAAATATGCAACGGATGTGGCTCCGGACAATATGGAAGCCCTCAGGGCTCAGTTTGATACGCGCGTATATGCTACGAACAAAAAAATGGGAGCCCAGACAGAAGAAGCTAACGTCAATGCCGGCCTGGCCGCTGCCCGTCAGATCGTAGCCTTTATCCAAAACGGAGACAGAACCTTCCAATTGAACAAGTAAGACGTAACGTCCTGTAAATTTTTCTTTTATTTATGGTGAAGATCAAACCTTTTGCTGCCCTCAGACCACCCAAAGAATTTGTGCAAGAAGTCGCAGCACGTCCATATGATGTCCTGAATTCCATTGAAGCCAAAGCCGAAGCCGGAGAAAAATCGTTACTTCATATAACAAAACCTGAGATCGATTTTGATCCGATTATAGATGAACATTCCAAAGAGGCTTACGATAAAGCGATTGAAAACTTCCGCTTGTGGCAGGAACGCGGTTGGCTTATAAGGGACCCCAAAGAGATGTATTACGTTTATGCCCAGACTATGGAAGGGCGTACCCAGTACGGATTGGTGGTCTGTGCCCATGTGGAAGACTATATGTCCGGCAACATAAAAAAACACGAACTTACCAGAAAAGACAAGGAAGAAGACCGGATGATCCACGTCAGGATCCAGAGCGCCAATATTGAACCTGTCTTCTTTACTTATCCCGACGTGCCGGAGATAAACAAAATCGTTGAAAAGATCGCTGCCGGGCCTGCAGAATATGATTTTACTGCAGTTGACGGTTTCGGACATCATTTCTGGCCTGTGAGTAATACGGAAGATATCAGGCGTATAACAGAGTTATTTGCCACCATACCTGCTTTTTACGTTGCCGACGGTCACCACCGTACGGCAGCGGCAGCATTGGTAGGAGCCGAACGGAAGGCAGCCAACCCCAATCATACGGGAGAAGAGGAGTACAATTACTTTATGACCGTTGCGTTTCCCGCAAGCCATTTGAAGATCATCGACTACAACCGTGTTGTCAAAGACCTGAACGGAATGACCCCTGAAACATTCCTGCAGGCACTTTCCCGTGATTTTCTGGTTGAACGCCGTGATAACGACAAGCCTTACGTACCTGCAAGATTGCATAATTTTTCCATGTATCTTGAAGGATGCTGGTATTCGTTAACTGCACGCGAGGGAACTTATGATGACAACGACCCCATTGGGATTCTGGATGTAACTGTCCTTTCCAACCTTGTGTTTGATAAACTGCTGAATATAAAAGACCTAAGAACAACCAACAGGATAGATTTCGTTGGGGGAATACGCGGTCTGGACGAATTAAAAAAGCGGGTGGATTCGGGAGAAATGGTAGCAGCCTTCGCCCTCTATCCCGTTACCATGAAGCAATTGATCACCATTGCGGATACCGGAAATATCATGCCGCCCAAAACCACCTGGTTTGAACCTAAGCTCCGCAGCGGCCTGGCCATACATACATTCTGATCCAAAACGGATCGCTTTGATTTTGTTGCAATAAGAATCACAACCCTTTAACTGAAAAGAGCCCGCATCTTTATCAGGACAGAACGGATCACAAGAAACGGACAATTCTGATACCCGTGCAGGAGCTGATGCCGCCGGCATAGCCCAACAGTGTCTTTTTATCAACGACTACCTTGCCCTCACTGGAAGAAGCATGCAGGAAACCCATTTGCCGTTGTCCGTTGGAGCATCCGCGACCATCGGGACAACAGTCATGTTCACAGGTATAGTATTCATATGCAAATGCCACATGGGTAATATCCAGCCCTTCAATGTTCGTTACAAAACAGATCATATCTCCATGTTGAATCCGATCCAGATTTTTCTCCAATTGTGATTTGGGTATATAGTAATAATGCCCTTCCGATAATTTCCGTTCAACGGCTTTGATCCCCTCAACCAGGATTCTATCTGCTGACAGTTGCGGATATTTGTCCGCATGAACAGACATATAGGAAAACTGTTGGGACAGGGGTGTGTCGGCTATCTGCCGGCTGATCTCAACGGCCAGTCCGCGGGTTTCTGCCTGATTGATCCATTCACTGGTATAATGAATACGGCTAAGATATCCGGCCGTTATTCCGTCCCGGTAACGGAATTGTCTCAGATTTTCACAAAAGGCTTCAAAGCTATGATCATCCTGACGGGCGGTCAGGGCCATGCAAACGCAGGCTTCCACCAGTAGAATGCAGTCGGTCTTTGCCAGGGAAACGGTCAGTATTTCCGGGGTCTGCTCCAGGGTTTTTCCCACATAAGGAATTCCCAGCATGGTCTCTGCAGCTTTCATGATCAACACGGACGTAGGTTCGTTGCACAGGGGCACCAGCTTTTCCATTACATTTTCAAAAACTTTTTGATCTTCTGGAGTATATCTTATCCGGTCCAAAATAAGAGAGCCGGGATCTGCCGCTGCCATACAGGGGATCCATAACAAATACAAATAAAAAATAATACGTTTCATAAGGCAAAGATAACTTTTCCTCTATTTATAAGACTGCTTATGAAACATTTTCTTTACCGTTCCATACATGAAATCAGGAACGTCGCCGGAGAGGGACTATTCTTTTTCCAGTTCGCTCAGTCTTTTTTCAATATCTTTCTGAACGCATTTTAAGGATTCAGCTTGGTCTTTCAGCATTTGTATTTCATCTGCTTTATTGTAGGAAAGCCGTTGGTTAAATCTATACCCACGGCCAAGACCCATCCCGCGGCTATATCCACGACCTGCTCCGGATCTTTTGATAAAACCCGGTGATTCGTAACCGCAACAGTATCCCAATCCTCTTCCGGTAATGCGACCTTGTCCCATCGGTCCGGTATGATCTCCTCTTGGCATAATTTTTTTTGTTGTTTAATAATGCAAATATAATAAACAAAATGAACTTATGTTCATTTGAATGTGTTTTTTTCATAATAATTTTATCATGTGCATATACGGCTTTAGAGCTTGTCTTTTCCCTGCTATGCAGAGAGACCGCGGATATTGACAGGGATGCTTTGGAACGAACAAGAACCGGCAGATGAAGAATTTCCGGAATATCCGATCAACAGATCAATCAAAGCCCAAACCTTGTACCCCATATTGGCATTTAATCCTAAAAATTATTAAAACGAAGTAGGGTGTATTAAAATTGTTACTACATTTGGACATGTTTTTGTTTAACCTGAAGGCTACAAAACAATGGTCATCTCCGTTCCCGGTAAAACGCAAAAAGAGAAACCGTATAAATAAATAACTATCTAACAAACAACGATCATGATTATAAAAGATGTCTGTCCTCCTACCGTTGAGGACAATCCTGATCAAAACAATTACACTACTCCGGAAATCACCGTTCTGGAGGTTGCTCTTGAAAAAGGCTTTGCAGCTTCTGCCGCTGCCTCTTCTGACACTACAGATTGGAGTTCCGTAACATGGTAAATGGTAACATTAAAAAAGAAGTATGATGAAAAATCTGATTATAGCAACATGTGCCGTTTTGGGGATAACCGCTTTGAATGCGTGTTCCCAGCAAGAAATACCGGATACTCCCGCTCCTACTGCCGGAACCATTACCGTTACAGCCTATACGGCAGAGGAACAAACCGGAACAAAAACTACATTATCGGGATTGGAAACCCACTGGGTGAAAGATGTGGATAAGATCGGGATCTTTTCGCCCCAGGCAGC
>MWER01000010.1 GCA_002071175.1 Bacteroidetes bacterium ADurb.Bin037 | reverse complement strand
GCCCGACCAGGTGGGAGAGTAGGTAGCCGCCGCCCTCAACCAGAGCCCTTGACCGAATAAGGTCAGGGGCTCTTTTGGTTTAAAGGCACAAATAGTTACGCACACATTATACGCTTGCCTGAAAGGCAGGCAATTGCGAAATTAACACCCCAGAACGTCACTTTATAAATCGTTGAAGATCAATTAGAAGAACAAAATATTCCCATACAACTATGAAACCTGCACTTTTGATATCACTAAAAACGTATACCAAAGAAAAATTCCTGAAAGACTTGATGGCTGGCGTTATTGTGGGGATTGTGGCTTTGCCGCTGGCCATTGCATTTGGTATCGCATCAGGTGTAACTCCCGAAAAGGGGCTTATTACGGCCATTCTGGGAGGGTTTATAGTTTCTCTTCTTGGGGGATCGACAGTTCAGATAGGAGGGCCTACAGGAGCCTTTATTGTGGTGGTCTATGGGATCGTTCAGAATTACGGGACCGAAGGATTGGCGGTAGCTACTTTAATGGCAGGCGTATTCTTGCTGTTGATGGGTCTGTTCAAATTAGGCAGTGTGATCCGTTTTATTCCTTATCCCATTGTGGTGGGCTTTACAAGCGGTATTGCCGTTACCATATTTTCTACGCAGATAAAAGATCTTTTTGGGATGCAGATTGATAAAGTGCCGGCCGATTTTATTTCAAAATGGGGCACTTATTTTCAGCATATCAACACGGCTTCCGTTGCTCCGTTCATAGTTGGTATTCTGAGTATTGCCATTATTGTGCTGTTTCCACGGATAACTAAAAAAATCCCGGGATCTCTGGTTGCCATCATATTCATGACCCTTGTTGTCTACTTTTACAGAAGATTTACGGGAGATACATCCATAGAAACGATTGGGGACCGGTTTGTTTTGAGCACTACCATGCCTCAGCCGGAGAAGATACCTATTACCATGTCTGCGATCAATCAATTGCTCTCTTCTGCTTTTACAATCGCTATGCTGGGAGCTATTGAATCATTGCTGTCTGCAACGGTTGCCGATGGTGTTACAGGGAAGCGGCACAATTCAAATACTGAACTGATTGCCCAAGGTGTAGCCAATATGGTCGTTCCCATTTTTGGCGGGATCCCCGTTACCGGAGCCATAGCCCGGACCATGACCAACATCAATAACGGGGGAAAAACACCTGTAGCCGGGCTCATACATGCATTGGTCCTGTTGCTGATACTGCTCTTTCTGGGACCATTGACAAAGCACATACCTATGGCTTGCCTGGCAGGTGTGCTGATCATAGTCGCTTATAATATGAGTGAATGGAGGACTTTCCTGTCATTGTTGAAAAATCCGAAAAGTGATGTGGCCGTGTTGCTGGTCACTTTTCTGCTTACTGTATTCTTTGATCTGACCATTGCTATAGAATTGGGCTTACTGCTGGCTATGTTATTGTTTATGAAGAGAATGGTGGACACAACCAAGGTTTCCGTAGTGAAGGACGCCATGGATCTGAGTCACGAAAGTGATGTGCATGAAAGAGAAGAGATCCTGATCATTCCAAAGCATGTGGAAGTGTACGAAATTGACGGACCTTTTTTCTTTGGTGTGGCAAGCAAGTTTGATGAATGCATGAAACAGATGAGGGATAAGCCCAGAGTGCGGATCATTCGTATGAGAAAGGTTCCTTTCATGGATTCTACAGGGTTACATAACCTGGAAAGCTTTTTCAGGCTGTCTGCCAGGGAAGGTATTACAATAGTGCTCTCCGGGGTCAATAGAAGAGTTCGCACAATGCTTGAAAACAGCGGCCTGATACAAAAGATCGGACAGGAGAATATATGCGGACATATTAATCAGGCCTTGGAAAGAGCTAAAGAATTGAGTGCGTTGCACATTTCTAAACATCCGACAAAACACACAGAGCAGCAGTAGTCTGGGCTTTTTACATTTGTTCCGGACTAAAAAGCAGAACAAAGGGTGCTAGTTAAGGAGCCAGCAGTCTTTCGCCGGTATCCTTTACCACAGCTTCTTTCCAGCGGTTGTTGTAGCCGCCGTAAACGGGAGCGGGAGGAATGGAGTCGGAGTGGCCGTTAGTGGCAAAGCTGCCATCGGGATTCTGGCGTTTTATGTTGCCGTCTATATATTTTACCAATAAGTAAATATCAAGTTCTTGCCAACGCCTAAACAGATCAGATGCAGTACGAAGGGAGTAATCGGTCAGATAGCGCCGGGCTTCCAGGGGATCTCTTTTCCATAGGTCCATTGCAAGGGAATCTGTCAAAGGGATCTCAGCCAACCGGGCAAACTCATGATCATCTACAACTTGCCGGACCTCTGCTCCTATCTGGTTGTATCGCAGGTAGGCGAACTGGGCAATGCGGTTGCAGAGCCAGAACATGGATTCGGGAGAATACTGCAGCATGGATGCCCCCTGTCCCAGGGCATAATGGGGTGACACTTCCAGGGATGAGGTATAGACCGGGGTCAGGGGTGATGTCCCTGCATCATCCACACCAAACCAGAAAACACCTCCTATCTCATTGGGCAACCAGGACCGGCATTGTCCTACAAACCAGAATCCCGTTTGTTGGGTAGCAATGGCCCTTTCGTTAATATATTGTTTTCCGTCCACTTCAAAACCCATAGGGCGCCAGCGATAGGGAATGTCGTGGCCTCCGGCCCCTATGTCGCATGTCATGTCCATGGGGGTTCCTTCATAGTGGTCACGCATCATATCGGCCACCTGTTTGACAGTAAGTTTTTCCCTGGCTTTCACATATAGCGGAAGGGGCCGTTTCAGGTCATGTCCTAGGGCATAAGGCAGGTAAGGAGCCATATCCTCTGCTCCGTGCTTATTGAAAAAGGCCCATACCCGGGCATCACACCCCCGGACGGTTGACCCACCTGCCGGACCGTATGTGTCGGCAAAGCTGAAAAGGCTGTCGGGTCCTTGATACAGGCCGGTTTCACGTGCATGGTCAATCACATCGGGGGCATACAGGCAATTTTCAGGGTCATCCATGGGAAAACGGCGGATTCTGGCCTGGTTGGCATGGGCTGAAATGGTGCCGTCGGGAAGACGTACGGCCACCCATACAATTCCTTTGTTAAGGTTTTCTCCATTTACCATCTTAGGGGCTTTCCCGATCACGTCCATAAACCATACCTCGTGCGGATCTGCAAAGGAAATGGATTCTCCCGAGGAAGCATAACCATACTGATTGGCCAGCGAGGTAAAGACCTCAATAGCTTGACGGGCAGTCCGTGCTCTTTGCAAACTGATATACATCAGGGATCCGTAATCTACGATACCCTGCGGATCCCGGTGAGATCTAAGACCGCCCCAGGTGCTTTCCCCGATCACCACCTGGTACTCATTCATGTTTCCGATCACCGAATACGTTTCTGTGGCCTGGGGTATCTTGCCAAGGTACCGGTTGGTACCCCATTCGCGGATATCCATCATAGTCCCGGTCGGGTAGAGTGATGCCGGGTAAAAGGCCAGGCACCCGTATCGGGTATGCGAATCGGCCGAATAGGTTACCATACAGGATCCGTCGGCCGAGGCTCCTTTAGTGATCAGTAAATTGGTACAGGAATAGGCGCGGTTACCGGAAATGCACAGCAGCGCCGCTATAAGTAGAATGCGTTGTCTCATAGGCCAAAGATAGCAAAAATGTGTGCAAGACTCTCCTTTTGCATAGTCTCAAAGAAGAGCTACAACCGGGAAATTAAGATAATGCAATAATGTCTTAGTCGTTCCAGAGCTGGTAGGCTGCCTTTCTGAGCTCTTTAACATTCCGGAAGGGTTTTGGGGGCTTCAGGTATTTGGCAAGGAACCTGTAAATATCCAACCGGATAGCCGAAGCTTGCGGGGTGTCCATACGGTCAAAGGAATGTCCTCCGGGATGGTTTTCAAATATTTTGTATTCAAAAGATTTCTTTTCGGCTTTTAGAGCCTGGATCATGTGTTCCACTTCCAGGGAGTTTACATCCTCATCGTTGGTGTTGGTGTGGATCAGAAGGGGTGTCTGCAATTTGGCGGCATGCCACACCGGGGACCTGCGCCGGTATTCGGCAACATCTTCTTCAGGCGTTTTACCAATGTGATAGGGGGCAGAGAACAGATCCCCGTAGGAGGGTCGTTTATATCCCAGACGGGCGATTACGTCACAGACAGGTACACCAGCAAAACCGCACTGATAATCTTTGGGATGATCGAACAAGTTCATCAGGGTGATCATGCCTCCGTGACTCCAGCCCATAATGCCTACACGCGAACCGTCCACTATATCATAATTTTCCACCATATAGTTGCGTCCGTACCACACATCTTCGTTTTCCAATCCCCCATAATCGATATTCTCATACATTCCCCGGCCATAACCTGTACTCCCGCGGTACTCGGTAGCCACAATAATATATCCCTGGGCAATAAGTTCCCGGACAATATGGGTGTAATAGGTTGTAAAATCACCGTGTACTCCGCCGTGTGGAAGGACTATAAGCGGGTATTTCCCCGAAGAATCAATATCCCTGGGTACAAATATATAGGACCAGATCTTGAGCGGATTGCCGGCTCCCTGTCCGGAAGGGTTCTTTTCCTTCCAGCGGGGAACTGTCGGGATGAATACTTTGTCTATATAGGCCACATCGCCTACTTTATGATACCACAGCAGGTCGTCTATCTGTTTTGCCAGACTAAGAGACTGATGATCGACCTCCTGCGCGGTCATTGCCCACGCAGGAAGAAGCATCAGTAAAAAAATAATCCATTTTTTCATCGTTACATTTTTCTATCTTCAGGGGTGCCGGGCAAAGGCTCAAACGATTCGAGTTCTTTCATCAGGACCTCAATGGCCTTATTGAGCTGTGCATCGTTCCCCAAATAATCTTCAAACGGATTGATATCCACTTCAATATCGGGATCTACCCCGTACCCTTCTATAATCCATTCTCCTTCTGTGGAATAGGAAGTAAAGAAGGGAGTTCTAACATCCTGACCGTCCAGGTAGCGTTTTGAGCCTGAAATGCCCACTATTCCGCCCCAGGTGCGCGTTCCTATCAGTTTTCCCAGTCCCAGCTCACGGAAACCATAAGGGAACAGATCCCCGTCCGACATAGAATATTTGTCTATCAGACAAACCTTAGGTCCTGTATGGGTTTCATTGGGAACGGGCAGATTGGCACCGTTGCGGTACATGCTCATGCGGTAAGCCTGGCGTGCCAGTCTTTCCAGGATCATGGGAGAAACGTTACCGCCCCCGTTCATGCGGTCATCAATGATGAGGGCCTTTTTATCAAGCTGTGTGTAGAATAGCTTTGTGAACATATCCAGGCCGGCTATTCCCATATCGGGTATGTGTATATATCCGATCTGACCGTTGCTGGCACGGTTGACCTTGCGGATGTTTTCCTGTACCCATTCGTAATAAACGAGCGAAGATTCGTCGGCTATAGGTTTGACGTACACGGTGCGTGCTCCCGTTTTAGAAGGAGAGCTGTTCACTTTCAGGGCTATGGTCTTTTCTGCTTTTCCCACCAGGGCTTCGTAAATGACCTTCATTGACGAGCAGTTGACCCCGTCAACTTCAAGAATATAATCACCTTCCTGGATGTTTACTCCGCCTTCGCGGAAAGGTGAACGGAGCGATTTGTCCCAATTTTCGCCTTCAAAAACTTTCGTTACCCGGAAAGCACCGGAAGGATCCTTGCTAAACCGGGCCCCCAGCAGGCCGAGTTTTATCCGTTCAGGTCCCGGGGTATCCGAAGGGGAAGTTACATAGCAGTGACCGACATTTAGTTCGGAGATCATTTCCCCGATCACATAAGTAAGATCGTGACGGTGTTTCACATAGGGCAGAAGCACTTCGTATTTGGCACGTATGCCTTCCCAATCCCGCCCATGCATGGTGGGCAGGTAAAAATGATCCCTGTACACACGCCAGGTTTCATTGAAGATCTGTTCCCACTCAGCCGGGTAATCTGCCACAACCTTAAGATCGTCCATGTTCACCTTTTTATCTGATTTCCATGTGGGAGCACCGATAATGAAAAGGTCTCCCCCGTCCCGTATGAGCATTTTTTTGCCCTTTTGAGCATAGGCCAGAGGCACTCCTTTTGTCACGGTCGATTCTTTCATATCGCTGAGCGAGATTTTTTTCACTTCTCTCCTGCTCCAGAAATAGAGGTCTCCGTCAACGGCAGCCAGAAGTTGATACGTGCCGGGTTCCAGCGGGAGGACGGATGTTCTTTCCAGAATCCCGTCAATGTCCACTCTTACATCAACCTTTTTTTCGGTTACGGATTCCGGTTTTTCATTTTTGCGTTTTTTGCCGTCAGCGGCAGGTTGCGGATCTGTCTTTTCCTCAAACTTGTATTCCACTGCCTTGATCGCCGTGGGATCCGGGACATCTTTGGCCAATGGGACAACAAAGACATAAGAGGATACATTGTACGATGCATTCCATTCCACCCTCGAATAGGAAGCCCTGAAATCACGGTAAGATGTAAAGAATAAATATTTGCCGTCATCGGAGAAGATCCCGGATTGGGCGTCGTACCACGGGCTGGTCACCGGGTAGGCAATATTATCTTCAATATTGAAAAGATAAACAACACTTACACGGTTCTCTGCCTGGGTGGCATAGGTGATCCATTTGCCGTCAGGGGAAACGTCATAACTTCTGATGGCATTGTAAGGGGTTTGCAGCACCATACGTGAAGTGCCCAAAGCGACGTCGGCATACCAGAGCTCTCGCTTCTCGGTTGTAAAATAAAGACCTTTGGAATCCGGTGTCCAGGAAAGATTGTCCGGATATCCGTTGTTGAAACGGGTCAGCGTCCGGGCTCCGGAAGGATCGTCATAGGTCATCACGTATAATTGATATTCTCCCTCTTTGTCGGAGAACCAGGCGATCTGCCTGCCGTCGGGGGACCATGTCGCACCCCGTTCATGCACCCCGGGGGTACGCGTTAAATTATAGGTAGCCCCTTCAGTGCCGGGTACGGAAAAAACATCGCCCCTGGCCATTACAAGAACACGTTCCGCGTTAGGGGAGAGAGAAAAACCATATGCCTGCGCAGAAACGTCAAGCAATCGTTTCCTGGCATGGAGGTTTTCGTCATTAATGGTGATGTCTACTTTTTTCAGCTCATCTGTTTTAACATCGAACACATAAATAAATCCCCCGTTTTCAAAAACGATATGTTCTTGGGAGGAAGAGGGGAATTTTATATCGTATGTGTCGAAGTGGGTAACCTTTTCCGTAGTCCTGCTGTCTGTGTCGTAACGGAACAGGTTCATGACGGAGTCCCTGTCGGAAATAAAATATATATGGGACCCGATCCACATGGGAAAGATATCTTGAGCGTTATCTCCATCGCCGGATGTTATGTTTTCCAGTTCTGTCGTTCCCAGCTTATTGATCCAGATATCGTCTGCCTGTCCCCCTTTATAATACTTCCAGGTGCGGAACTCCCGGAACATCCTGTTCAGGGCAAGGTACTTCCCGTCGGGAGAGAAAGAACAGAATCCGCCTTCGGTAGTAGGGATCTGGCTCAGTTCACCCCCTTGCACGGGGACCGTGAACAGATGGGCCCGCATGCCGGAAAAGCTGTACCAGCGTGATCGCAATACGACATTTTTTCCATCCGGAGTCCACCCCATGACTATATTGTTCGGACCCATGCGGTCTCCTATGTTATCCCTGCCCAGTGTAGCCGTATAGGTCAAACGGACAGGCTCACCTCCTTCTACGGGAATGGTATACACTTCTGTGTTACCGTCATACTGGCCTGTAAAGGCAATGGTCTTTCCGTCCGGAGAAAACCGGGGGAAGACTTCATACCCTATGTGTGAAGTCAGTCTTACAGCAGCTCCTCCCTCCAGCGGAACAGTATAGAGATCGCCGGAATAGGAAAAAGCTATTACTCCATTCCCTATCGAGGGAAAACGGAGCAGGCGGCCTTCCGACTCCCTTGCCTGAAGGGTAGTCAGGGTCGCTAACAATAAGGTGGTTACAAAAAACTTAAATTTCATATTGTGGTTTTATTATATTAGTCGCCTCGTAAAGTTATAAAAGTTGTTCAAAGAGGCATAATTCTTTGTATATTTACTATTATTTGACAAAACTATTATGTTAAAGTTTATTGAGGAATTCAAAAAATTTGCCCTTAAGGGCAATGTGATGGACATGGCAGTCGGCATCATCATAGGGGCCGCTTTCGGGAAGATCGTATCTTCCCTGGTTGCAGACATGCTCATGCCTTTGGTAGGAGCATTGGTAGGTGGTGTTAATTTTACGGATTTGAAATGGACCATCGTAAAGGAGCGCGCCAGTTTAATAGACTCTGAAATTATGTTGCCTGCCGTAACCTTGAATTACGGGAATTTCATACAGGTGCTGATAGATTTCATTATCATTGCCTTTTGTGTGTTTCTGGTAATCAAGGGGATCAACAAACTTTCCAGTCTAAGGAAGAAAGAAGAAGTTCCGGAAGCTCCGGCTCCCGAACCGGAACCCACCCGCGAGGAAGTTCTTTTGACAGAGATCCGCGATCTGCTCAAAAAATAGATACTTTCCTCAACTGAAACCTCCTGACAGGGGGAAGGGTTATGTTATGGTGTCGTAAACCATTGTGCTATGCGGTCTGCATAGGTGCGGGAAACTGGAATATCCGGGATCTTATCCGTACCCAGATCCAACACAATACCGCTGCTTGTCCGCCGGGCGATCTTAACCTGGTCCAGGTTCACCATAAATGAACGGTGACAGCGTATAACCCTGGTGTGCGCAAAGCGTTCTTCCATTTCTTTGAGCGTGTTTCTTATCAGATACCTGCTCACACCGGTTTTTGACAAATAACAGACAGAAACGTAATTGTCGGCTGCTTCCATATACAACAGCGATTCTTTCTTAATGGAAAGTTGCAGTTCCCCTTTTTCATCCCGAAAAGTCAGCACTTCAATAGCCGGAGAAGTGCTTTCCTCCGTTTCTCTTTCTTCTTCCAGCTCTTTGACCCGCTTTGATTTTTCCCGCCAGGAAAGATAAAGAACGGATATGGTATAAGGTAGTAGCAGGACCAGGGCGGTATGAATGACGGAAGAACGGTAAACCTCCCAAAAATCCCTTGTTTCTTCCAAAGTATAAGAATAAAGCGTA
Organism: Bacteroidetes bacterium ADurb.Bin037; assembly: GCA_002071175.1. Taxonomy (GTDB): domain Bacteria; phylum Bacteroidota; class Bacteroidia; order Bacteroidales; family UBA932; genus DMER64. The sequence goes on along the minus strand of MWER01000010.1, from coordinate 134 downwards.
TGAGTCCCCTTTAAAAAGTGGCAATTTGAAGTTTCAAAAATAAGTATGATGATTTTACCTTTCCGGTTTTTATGGAACGTGGAAGTAAAAAATCAATCAAAATAAAAAGTTTCTCCATAACGGAGCTCTTTATA
>MWER01000009.1 GCA_002071175.1 Bacteroidetes bacterium ADurb.Bin037 | reverse complement strand
AGTAAGAGTACTTTACAGAATTACATTCGGCGTATCGCACTTTTTGTGCTACACTTCGGTATGTTACCGGAACAGTTTGACCCGGAAGAAAAACCAGACATTGACACGCTGATAAAACGGCAACAACCTGTTGAAAGCAACTTCCTTTCAAAGCACAAAAAACCTCCAATACTACAAAGAACGCTTATCATTAAATCCTTCTGGAAACCCCCAAAAACGTCAGTAAGTACATAGCAAAGGGATGTAGTTCAACATGGAATAATCGCTGGGTCTTGCAGACCGCTCATATTCCTATTTGTTGCGTAAGGTTATCTGAAAAAAGAAAACCGGCAAATTTCCTATATTCGCATAAAATCTCCGGTATGAATTTTTCTGCCCTATTGCGCTTATTTGCCTTGTTTTCCCTTCTTACAGGAACCGTTTCCTGTACTACGTCGTATACCCAATACGTTGATCCGTTGATCGGTAGCGGTGGGCACGGACATGTATTTGTAGGGGCAAATGTACCTTTCGGGCTTGTCCAGACCGGTCCGGTCCAGTTTAATCAAGGCTGGGACTGGTGTTCGGGATACCATTATTCCGATTCCACGATCATTGGATTTGCTCAGATGCATCTGAGCGGAACCGGAATAGGAGATCTGGGTGACATTTTGCTGATGCCCTTTGTAGGCAATGTGGTAACCGATCGCAAAGGGCTTTGCGCCCGTTTTTCCCATGAACGGGAAGAAGTACGCCCGGGATATTATGCAGTGGAGCTGGAAGGAAGCGGGATCAAAGTCTGTATGACGGCAACGCCCAGGGTGGCCTTTCATAAGTACACATTTCCGGAGAACGATCAACCTGCCGGTGTTGTAATAGACCTTGAGCACGGCATAGGCTGGGACAGTCCCGTAGAAGGCCACTTGGAGTGGGACGGGGACAAGGTCGTTAACGGGTACAGAATATCTTCCGGCTGGGCGCGTAACCAGGAAATATATTTTACGACCGTTTTCTCTGCTCCTGTCCTGAAGCTGGAAATGCTGGAAGGTACGGAACCTGTGGAAGGAAACAGTCTGACGGCTAAAAAAGCCTATGCCAGGATATGGCTGGACATTTCGGCAAACAGAGAGATCATGGTCAAGGTAGCCCTGTCTCCCAAATCTATGGAAAAAGCACGGGCCAACCTGGAGCATGAGTTGCCCGGGTGGGATTTCAAGGCGACGGCAGCGGCAGCCGACAAGGCCTGGAACAGGGAACTTTCTAAAATTGATTATCAGATCGCAGATCCTGCCGCTAAGGAAATATTTTATACGGCACTTTACCATACCATGATGGCGCCTTCCCTTTTTTGTGATCATGACAAAGCGGAAGGATTTACAAAATATACTACGTTTTCCCTGTGGGACACTTACCGGGCGGCTCATCCGTTGGCCACGATCATCCATCCTGAAAAGATGGAAGATTTTTACCTGACTATGCTCGATATTTTTGATACGCAGGGCAAATTGCCGGTATGGCACCTGATGGGGAATGAAACGGACTGTATGGTGGGCAATCCCGGTATCCCGGTACTGGCAGACATGGTATTGAAAGGATACGGAAATGATCCGCACCGGGCCTACGAAGCCATGAAACGGTCGGCCATGCTCGATGAACGTGGTTTGAAGTGGTATAAACAATACGGGTATATTCCTTACGACAAGGACCCGGCACACGAAACGGTGGCCAAGACATTGGAATATGCCCTGGCTGATTGGTGTGTAGCCCAGGTGGCGGCTCGGCTGGGCGATGATGAAGGTGAAAAGCTTTTCACCCGGCGCAGCAAAGCGTACGTTCATTTGTTCGATCCGCAGACCGGTTTTATTCGGGGCCGTTCTTCCGATGGGAAGTGGAGGGAGCCTTTTTCCCCTTTCCGTTCTTCCCACAGGGAAGATGATTATACGGAAGGGAATGCCTGGCAATATACTTGGCTGGTGCCGCATGACATTGCAGGTCTGATAGATCTTTTTGGGGGCCGGGAGCCTTTTTTGAGCAAGCTGGATTCCCTGTTTGTAGCAGAGGGAGACTTGGGAGAAGATGCTTCACCCGACATCACTGGCCTGATAGGGCAATATGCCCACGGCAACGAACCGAGCCATCATATAGCATATATGTATGCATATGCCGGACAGCCTGAAAAGACTGCATCCCGTGTCCGTCAAATTCTGACAACCATGTACCGCAATACGCCTGACGGATTGAGCGGCAATGAGGATGTAGGGCAGATGTCGGCCTGGTACGTTCTCTCGGCCATGGGATTTTATCAGGTGGAACCTGCCGGCGGCCGGTATGTATTCGGTTCACCTCTTATGGATAAGGCGGTGATCCGGGTGGGAGGGGACCGCACCTTTACCATACTGGCACATCATAACAGTTCGGAAAAGCAATATATTAAAAATATCCGCCTGAACGGTAAACCATATCATAAGATCTATATTGACCATGATGATATAATGGCCGGCGGGGTATTGGAATTTGATATGAAATAAATTAAATAAATAACCTATGGATTTTTCATCTTTTTTCCCGGCACTGGCCTCTTTTACATGGCAGCATCTGCTTATGATAGTCGTGGGGGCGGTCTTGATCTATCTGGCAATCGCCAAGCAATACGAACCCACACTGTTGCTGCCGATGGGCTTTGGGGCCATTTTGGTGAATATTCCCTTCAGTGCCGTACTTACACATATCAACCCTGAAACGGGCGAAGCGGTCGAAGGAGTACTTTCTTTGTTTTACGAAGGAGGTATAGTTACCGAGATATTTCCTTTGCTGATCTTTATCGCCATAGGGGCTATGATCGATTTTACTCCGCTTTTCAATAATCCGCATTTATTGCTTTTTGGAGCTGCAGCACAATTCGGTATATTTTTGACGATGGTCCTGGCCGCCCTCCTTGGCTTTGACCTTAAGGAAGCTGCATCAATAGGTATTATAGGAGCGGCTGACGGTCCCACATCTATTGTGGTAGCATCCAAGCTGGCACCGAGATTGCTGGGGCCTATTTCCGTGGCGGCTTATTCTTATATGGCCCTGGTACCCATAATACAGCCGCCGATCATTCGCCTGATGACTACGCGTCAGGAAAGGCTCATCAAAATGAAATCCAATACAAGAAAAGTATCCCGGACCGCCCTGATCCTGTTCCCAATCATAGTGACGGTATTGGCCGGGATTATTGCACCTTCCTCACTTTCCCTGATTGGGTTCCTGATGTTCGGAAACCTGATACGCGAATGCGGGGTGTTGAATAAACTGTCTCAATCTGCCCAAAACGAGCTCTCCAGCCTGGTCACTATTTTATTGGGGATCACCATTGCCAGCACCATGACGGCAGAGCGCTTTGTGCGTTGGGACACCTTAATGATCATCGGTCTGGGTCTGACTGCATTTATTTTTGATACTTTTGGCGGGGTAGCGTTTGCCAAAATCATGAACTTATTCCTTTCTAAAGACAAAAAGATCAACCCCATGATAGGGGCTTGCGGAATATCTGCATTTCCCATGTCGGCCAGGGTAATTCATATGATGGGGCAAAAGGAAGATAAGACCAATTACCTGTTAATGCCGGCCGTAAGTGCCAATGTCGGCGGACAGATAGGATCTGTAGTTGCCGGAGGCATTATATTATCATTGATCGGGTTGTTTTAACAAATGCAAATTATGAATACATCCGTTATAGCATCACTCCAAATAGCAGGAATAGGAATATTGCTCATATTCCTATTCATGCTTCTTTTTTATTTGGCTATCAGGGCAATCATCAAGATATTCCCCTGGAAAGAATCAGAAACCGAATCTTGACCGGCTGTTACTCGCGGTTACGCGAAGGTCTCCTGTTTTGGCGGTCATGACCGCTACGGTTTCCGCCCCGGTCGTTTCCCCTCGAATAACCGCCCCGGTTGTTACGGTCGTTGTTGGCAGGCCGTGGTTTACGCTCCGGTTCTATATATCCTTCGGGTTTTTCTATCAGCGCCTTGCGGGAAAGACGCATCTTGCCCGACCGTTCGTCGATCTCGAGTAACTTGACGGTAACGTATTCTCCTACTTGTACCACGTCTTCCACCTTGTTGATTTTTTTCCAGTCAAGTTCGGATACGTGCAGCAAGCCTTCCTTACCAGGAAGGATCTCTACAAATGCTCCAAATTCCAGGATCGATATTACTTTGCCGGTATATACTTCTCCTACTTCAGGTATTGTCGTGATGGCTTTTATGGTAGCTAATGCGGCATCCATGCCTTCCTTGTTCTCCCCGAAAATGTCTACGATACCAAAATCACCCTCTTCGGTAATCGTAATGATGGTTCCGGTTGTTTTCTGAATTTCCTGGATCACCTTGCCTCCCGTTCCTATGATAGCACCGATGAAGGTATTCGGGACGGTGATCTGGATTATGCGCGGTACATGAGGCTTGTATTCGGCACGAGGTTCGGACATGGTTTTCATCATCTCATTCAGAATGTGCAACCTTCCCTGACGGGCCTGTTCCAATGCCTGTTCCAGAACCTGGTAAGGCAGTCCGTCGACTTTAATGTCCATCTGTGTGGCTGTGATTCCGTCCCGTGTTCCCGTGACCTTGAAATCCATATCTCCCAGGTGGTCTTCGTCTCCCAAGATATCCGACAGGATGGCAAATTTTTTATTACCGTCATCGGTAATCAAACCCATAGCTATACCGGATACGGGTTTTTTGAGTTTTACTCCGGCATCCATCAGGGCCAACGTACCGGCACAAACGGTAGCCATAGAAGAGGAACCGTTTGATTCCAGAATATCTGAAACGACACGGATGGCATAGGGATTTTCCTCACCTACCGGGACCATGGCCTTAAGGGCACGATATGCCAGGTTCCCGTGACCGATCTCCCGCCGTCCCACACCTCTGCTGGATTTGGCTTCCCCTGTAGAGAATGGGGGAAAGTTATAATGCAAGACAAATTGTTCGGTACCCTGGATTAGGACTTCGTCCATTTCTTTCATATCTAGTTTGGTCCCGAGTGTGACCGTTGTAAGGGATTGGGTCTCCCCGCGGGTAAAGATAGCCGAACCGTGAGCCATGGGCAGATAATCTACTTCGCTCCAAATGGGGCGGATATCAGTCGTCGAACGGCCATCCAACCGGACACCTTCGTCCAGGATCATACGGCGCACGGCCTGTTTTTCTACATCATGGTAGTAACGTAATACCATCATTTCCTTTTCTTCGCGTTCTTCTTCCGGTATCGTCTGCATAAACTCTTCTTTCAGTGCTTCAAAAGCATCTAAGCGGGTATGTTTGTCATTACCTGATTTGGCAATGGCATAGCAGCGGTCGTAGCAGAAAGTTTCAACGGCTTTACGCAATTCTTCGTCGTTTTCTTCGTGACAATATTCGCGTTTTACCGTTTTGCCTGCTTCTTCCATCAGCTCCATCTGCACTTTACAATGTTTTTTGATCTCCTGGTGTGCAAACTTAATGGCATCGAGCATAACGGCTTCGCTGACTTCCTTCATCTCACCTTCAACCATCATGATGTTATCGTAGGTGGCAGCTACCATAATATCCAGGTCGGCCTGTTCCAGTTGGCTGAATGACGGATTGATGACAAATTCCCCGTTAATACGGCCTACGCGGACTTCCGAAATGGGCCCGTTGAAAGGGATATCACTTACGGCCAGGGCAGCAGAGGCTGCCAATCCGGCCAGAGCGTCCGGCATGATCTGCTTTTCTGCAGATATCAGGAATACGTTTACAAAAACTTCTGCATGGAAATCGTCCGGGAACAAAGGGCGAAGAGCACGGTCAATGAGACGTGAAACCAATATCTCATAATCGGAAGGACGTCCTTCCCGTTTCATAAATCCGCCGGGATATCTTCCGGCTGCAGCAAATTTTTCTTTATAATCTACCGAAAGAGGCATGAAGTCCGTATCGGGCTTTGCTTCTTTTGCACAGGTGACTGCTGCAAGGAGCATCGTGCCACCCATTTTTACTACTACGGAACCATCTGCCTGCTTAGCTAGTTTTCCGCTTTCGATTTCAATGGTGCGGCCATCATCCAATGTGATGACCTTTTTAATGATATTCATCTATTATTTTCTTCTGCAATCCGCCCCTTCCAGCAAGGGGTTGTTATCAATTATCCATTCCGCTTATACCGGTCCCCGGATTGCGTTAATTTAGACCGGGATAATTTAGAAATTTTATAAAAAAAGGCTGTTCTCGGTATAGAGAGTGCAGCCTTTGTTTGGGTTGCGTGGAAGACGTACTCCCACGCCTTGTCAGCTATTTCCGGATATTGAGCGCTTTTATGATATTACGGTACCGCTCAATGTCGTTGGCCTTAAGGTAATCCAGCAGGCGGCGACGTTTTCCTACCAAACGGAGCAATGCACGCTGTGTGCCGTAGTCCTTTTTGTTGGACTTCATATGTTCGGTAAGATGGGCGATACGGTAAGAAAATAAGGCGATCTGGCTTTCGGCAGATCCTGTATCCTTATTAGACGTTCCGTACTGTCCGAAAATCTCTTGCTTTTTCTGGGCATTTAAATAGTCAGCCATTTGTGAGCAATTGATTTTTAATTGTTAATAATAATTTTATCCCAAACGGGGCTGCAAAGATATACGTTTTTTTCTATATATCACGATCAAAACTGTAAATTTTTCCTAAAAAAACACTCCTGTTCATTAATTGACAACCATTGTATGACCGGGATAGAAGCCTCTGTTAGCCGGAGCATATAGCGATTGCACATACATGCTCCCCTGGTTGAAAACACCCTGTTGCGTAACAAAAAAGCGTTCTTCTATAACATGTTCCCCCCCGGGCAGGGTCTGGAAAAAATACTGTGTAGCGCTCATGTTTACTTCACGGTACCAGGAACAGGTGTTAGTCCATTCGTATCCGGACGTTTCCGATTCAGGTATCAGGCACGCCGCACGTGAGGCTTTCAGGTGAACAAAACTCAGGTCCCTGTCATTTTTCAGATAATACCGTGCCGTTATCCGTTCTCCTCTGTGGAGGGTATCTCCTTCTGCAACAGGCCGGTTATCTGCAGTAAAAAAAGCGCGTCGTACTTCAAGGCCGTTCGCGTACGGCTGCATGTGCGATATATCTTCCAGGGTCTGTTCGTACAGACTTACATAGAGCAATGCCTTGGAACGGTTCCTGACCGTATAGACGGTTCCCTTGCGGGTTGTCTCATATTCGGGCATTCCATCCGTTGATCCTTCGCCATAATGTAGCAGGGCATGGATCACATCGGTGGTACTTTCGTGTGAAGACCAGATGTTGTTCTGTTTCCTATCAAGGATCCAGCGGGTGATCCCGTAACGCATTTCCGCTTCATGGGCAAAGATTCGCAGCAGCAGGGCATGTGCCTTCATTTCTGAGTGCATGAGCCCGTCGTAAGGAACCGCATTGGGGAAATAACAACCGGTTGCAGGATCGCAAACGGCAAATTCCCGAAGTGATGCGAGCAACGGTTTGAGCGCACCGCTCAGACCCCATCTTTCCAGGACAACGGCCAGGTAAGCCTTCTGCATTACCGGAGCTCCCTTCCAGGCTTTTTCCGGGCCGGCGGCCAGTTGATCGGCAATCTTACCTGCTACGCCTTCGTAGGGAATATCGGGAAAAGCGGAGCGAACGTAATAATAAATCGTAACGTCTAAATCCCTGAGATCATCTTTTGCAATACGCTGAGCAAAAAAGTCATCTATAAAACGGATCGCTTTATTTACTATAGATTGCAACTGTTCATCTTCCTTTGGCAGAATTCCCTTCTCAATCATCTCCCCGATCTTTTCCAAAAAATGGAGCGTCAGGGTATAGGAACTTTCCATCCCCGGGAACCACGAAAACCCTCCGTCTTGCTTCTGTAGTGTATGAAATTGTTCTATTGCCCTGATGTTGAACATTTTGATATACTCCGGTTCTGCCATACGGAGCAGACGTGCAATCCTTTGGGCTTCCTTGCCGGGATAATCTGCCCAAGGTGTTTCCTCGGTCAGGATCTCTCCGATCATCCGCTCATTTTTATCCAGGACCGAAGCTTGTCCTGCGGGATTTTGCCTTAGAGAGGCCGGGATCCCGGGGTATCGCTCCATGAGCCAGGCCCCCGTGTTGTTGGCATAAAAAGCAGCTGCCCACCGTGTCAGATTGTAACCCGAAGGTTCACACAAGGCAGGAAGTGCATTGAGGGCTGAAATAACAGGAGTGCTTACGTCGAGCTGTTCCCGAGAGTTTTTATTTTTTTTGACAAGTGTTACGATGCCGTCTGCGTGAAGGATTTTGGTCTGTGACCTGGTGATCTGTTCTTGCAAAGACAAGATGGGAATGATGTGTCTTTCCGCATCGTTGTGGTCAGGGCTGGCAAATCCTGCAGTTATGTCCGTAAGGGGGACCTGTACGGCTTCAGCAGCCGGGACTTTGTGATCCCACTGTAGCAACATGCGTCCGGAAGGAAGCAATGTTGCTGTCCTGTAGGCGGGTTTTCCGTTCCCAATGCTCAGGTACGCGTTGCCCTTCACGGCTGAGGGCGTCAGATTGACAAAAGAGGCAGTCAGTGCGATGCTGTCTCTTTCCCTCAGGAATGCCGGGAAAGAAGGCATAACCATAACTTCTTTTCTGACGGTCAGCGACTCTTCCGCCGTTGCACTCTTCCCATCAATAGTATGGGCCAGGACAAGGATGCGGAATGTACTCAAAAGTCCGTTGGTTGAAAAATTTACAGGGACAAGACCCGTACTGTCGGACCGCAGATGCGGCAGGAACCCGAGCGTTTCTTCAAAATCAGTTCGTACGGCCGGCATTTCTTCCGTTGTTATAGGCCCTGTTTCCGCTGTATCTTCTTTAGTTTTCATCATTTCTACGTGTGCCTGATCTCTTCCGGCTGCATAGAATAATCCGGGGGCTGGTGAGCGCTGGATCGGGGAAACGGCTTGTTGCATGAAATGATGCCTGATAGCCGGTACGGGCAATTCTAAAGCATGGGCCGGATAGTATTCAAAACTGTTGGGAGAGAGACGGTCTGTGCTTTTGTTGAAGATACTGACAAGCAATTCGGTCTTCTCGCCGGCCGGTGTTTTGAGGGTAAATGCTTCCTTGGAGTATGGTCCCGTAACTTTGCGCAACGAAATGAACTCAAGTGCTGGTACCGTAACCGGTTCGGTTTCCCACCGGTGATTGTGTTCATAGTATATGCCGTCCCGTACGGCCACAAGTCTCAGTTCCAGGGGAAAGTCTGTCTTCCGGCTATCGTTTAATGAAAAAGACCGCATGCCGGGCTGTAGGATCAGGTGTTCCTTTTTGATCAGTGAATCGGAAACATACCATTCTGCCAGGGCATAGAGGGGGTCTTTTACCGTTCCCAGTAAAAATGAAGGCTCTGCAGTTTCCAGTGGGTGGAAGAAAACTGCGGTGTCTGCCGGGCTGATCGTATCGCAGATGCTCAGCAACCAGAACGAAGCGGTAGTACGGGGCGCTCCTTCCAATTCCATGGTGATATCCCATTTTCCGGATTCCATGGAAGACCAGGGCAGTAGGGAAGTTTCTTTTCCGGTAAATGAACCGGTATGGATCAGGGTCCCGTTTCGTGTCAGACGGTAGCTGCCCTTTACCTCCTGCTCAAAACCCCGGCTGTTCTTTACTTCTATGGCAAGGGACGGTTCCGATTCGAGGAGCAATATGCGGTCCCTTACCGTTCCCGTCCCGCTGCTAAAGCGGGGATGTACGGTATAACGGTATTGGTTTACCGGGAAATAAACCTGTTCCTGCCGTGTTTCCCCGGTTATATCTACAGCGGTCAGGTGCAATTCCAGAGCGAATCCGGCAATGTTGTTCTCTGTCGGCCTTTCTGCAGGAAATGCTATGCGGAACATTCCGTTCCTGTCTGTGTACACCGTGTCTGAAAAAAGAGAAAGCTCAGATTCCCTGTCCATGTCGGGGTAACTGCGATAGGGCCTGAAATAACTCCGCCGATACACCTGACAGGTAACGGCAATGCCGCTTAGGGGAAATCCGGCATAATTGTTTACGACCCCTTCTTGGACTATTGTATCCCCAAAGGCGTAAGGCTGTTTGACGGGATGCAGGTCCAGGGTAAAGGATGGCCTGGTATATTCCTCAATTTCAAACCAGGCCGAAGCACCTTGTATGGTAATGCTGTGGGATCCGTTCATCCTGGTTTTCCCTGCAGGGAAAAAGCCGCTGAACGATCCGAATTCATTGGTCCGGACATGGACGATGTCCAGGGTATCGCGGTAATTGTTATTGTTACGCAGAACGACACCGTATTCCTTTTCGGGGACCGTTTCGCATGTCTGGTCCTTAAAGCGTGTGACGATACCTTTGAAAAAAATGGTATCTTCTTTCTTGTATAGTTTTCTGTCCGTAAAGAGTGCAGCCGATATGATTTCGCGGTCCGGGTTCTCGTAATTGAAATCCCAGGGTCGTACGGTTATGGGCATTGAAAAGGTATCCTGTACGGAAGGATTTTCAGTGGGAATGGACAGGCGGAAGGAATTTCCCGTCCTTACTTTCAAGGGAGTGAATCCGTCCAGGATTAAAGGATAAGAGCTCCGTTCGGGGTCCAGGAACATGATCTCGACCTTTTCCAGGGGCATGCCGGTTTTCAGATCCGTCCCGTATACGTACGCCGTATCGCGGTACGTGCGAAACATCGAAGCCACCCTTCCGGCATAAAAAGGGACCTGGCTTATTGTTTTCCCGTTTTTTACTCTAAGAGTGTATTCTCCCGGATCCGGCGCATCAACGGTCAGGGTGTCGGATACTGCCTTGTAAACAGGAGCAGGCAGGTTGCCGTATGTGCTGCCGGAGAGCCGTTTTCCCCGTTTATCCCGTATCTGTATCTTGTAGCGTTCCAGATTCCTGCGTGTTATCGTGATCCTGGTCGGGGCCATGGGATAGATCTGCCGTTTCATGGTTATGGTCAGCGAGGGTTTTGTCAGAAAGTCCGCCATATGATTGAATTCTTTCCTGACAGTACTTTTCCGGAACGTACGGCTTGCCTGTTTACTCAGTTCCAGGGCCTGTTCATACCTTTCCTCTGCTATAAGGAGCCTGATCTTTTCCAAATAGACATGCGATATGGGTTCGGTTCGGGGATAAGCCCCAATCAGGGAGTCCAATGCGGCTATCCGCTCCTGCGGGGATACCGGTGTTGACAGGATACGAAGGAACAGGGCGGTGATCAGGTTGTGGGGAACATGGCTCTTGTCCTTTTGTAATTTTACTATTAAAGTTGAATAATCTTTCAGGACAAAAAGGGCCAGTTCATACAGGTCTTTACATGGATATACCAGGGGATCGTCTAAAAAGAGATGTTGGTAATCCTGCGCAGGGACTTTGATCAATTCCTCTTCACCCTCGGGCAACAACGTACCGTATGTCTGCCGGCTTTCAGGGAACCGGGTATGCATGAACAAATGGTGTACGGTACGTCCTTCGGCACTTGTGATAAAAAGTGAACTGTATGATCCGAAAGTACGAAGAACACGTGCCCGGGCATGTCGGTCTATGGCAGTTTCCATTGTCAGCATGCTGTCCATCAGAGAGATCATCCCGGGATAATTTCTTTTGACGGCTTGCTCCCGAAAGACTTCTTGCATCCGCGCAAGCGACGTGGCCGGATGGTCGGTATCCTGTCCTGCTATCCGGACAGGTATGAGCAACAACAGTAAGAGAAATCTTTTCACACGGAAGGTTATAATTCAAGTATGTCCTCTGGATGCTTAAGGTAATGGTTGGCCTGGATGTCCTTTCCGTTCCGGCTTCCCCAGGAAGCCAGGGCAAAGGCTGTCCCGGCTGCTTGTGCGCATTGTTGGTCGTACAATGTGTCTCCTACAAAAAGCACTTTTGCCGGATCGGCACCGGTAAGGGACAAAAAGGCAAGCATGGGATCGGGAGCGGGTTTTGGTGCCGGGGCATCTTCCGCACAGACGGTCGCTTTGAAAAAATGCATCCAAAGTGCCAAATGGCGGTCCAATTCCAGCTCAACACGGGTACGTGAGGTGACTACCCCCATGACAGTGCCCTTTTCGTGCAGGGCCTGCAACGTCTTCTCAACACCGTCAAAAGGTTCGGCCAGATGTACCAGGGACTGGAAATGATGCTCCCATATTTCCGCAGCTTTGTATAAATCGGGAAATTCCAACATAAGGACGACCTCCCAACTGGGTACTCCAAAATACGGGTACAGGTCTTCAAGTGTCATTTCCTTTCCAAGTTCCTGGCGGACGGTCTGTTGCAGGGATACCAGACCGGTCTTTTCCGTATCTATCAGCGTGCCGTCAACGTCAAATACAATATGTGTATAATTCACTATATGTCTTTAATGGTTTTATAAAGGTAATCGTAGTGGGCCCGGGTGCGGTCATCGCCACGGCCGCGTTTGAGCTTTTTGGCCATTTTATCAAGCTGGGCCGCGACAAGTGCCTTCACATCGTTATTTTCTATTGAAACAAGTTGCCTGCGTGCAGCCGGGGAGACGTTACCGCTCGGCTGCTCTTCCGGTTTGATCAGTTTGCACAAGGTGTTGACATAGATATTTTGCAGACTCCTGCGGTAGATGTCTGTTTGTCCGTAATCCCTAAAAATGGAACGTTCCAGGTCTTCGAAGAATTCTTCTATACCGTATGCTGCCGTTCCCAGTTGCTCTTCGGCGCGAAGCATCCGTACCAAAACGTTTTCGTTAACCAATCCGGTAATGGCGCTGTTCTGCAGGTTTTCCATCACGGCCAGTCGGCTGACGGGCAGAAGTTCCGAAAGGTAGCCGGGTAGCAGCCAGACAGGAGTAGTAAAAATCTGCCGGTTCAGGAAGGCCATGGCTTCTTTTTGCTTCTCCCTGGGAACAGGGACGTATATGGGGCCGTCCTGTTCAACGGTTTTGGCATCGGCAAATACACCTCCGATCCATTTGGATACATGTCCGATATAACGGTTGAACTGCGAGGTGATCTGGGGATATAGCGTAGAAAGTCCCCTGTAGTTTTCATGGGGAGTTTTTGTCCATTCCGGAAGATTGGCCAGGATAATTTTCAGGTTTCTGATACCCAGTTCGCATGTTTCCATTTGGTTGTCTCCAAGGTCCTCGGACTGAGCCCGGGGATCGTTAAGCCCCATTTCGCTCCCGCCGTTGAACCTCAGGTAGGGATTCGCGGTTTTTTCGATCACCCACCGGTTCAGATAAGGGATCTCTTGCCGGGCGTCGGCAAACTGGTAAAAACGTCTGTATCCCCATTCAATAGCCCAGTAATCGTAATGACTGATCTTTGGGAACAACAGATCATACGGAATGTTGTCTTCCGGCTGTACCACAAAATTGAAACGGGAATAATCCATGATTGATGTAGTGTGGCCGTTTGCACGAAGGAATTCGGGGTCTCGCAGTTGTTCGGTCGTGTAATAGGCAGTTGCCCCGAAATTATGACGTAGCCCAAGGGTATGTCCCACTTCGTGGGAAGATACGAACCGGATGAGCTGTCCCATTAGTTCGGTTGGGAAGGTCATGGCCCGTGCCTGAGGGTCAACGGCCGAACATTGTACAAAATACCAGTTATGCACCAGGCTCATCACATTATGGTACCAGTTTATGTGGCTTTCAATGATCTCTCCCGAGCGGGGATCGCTCACGTGGGGACCGCTGGCATTGGCTATGGTGGAAGGTTTGTAGACTATGGCTGAGTTGCGCGCATCTTCCAGGCTCCATGTGGGATCTTCTTCCGGAGAGGGAGCCTCCAGCCCATAGATGGCATTTTTAAATCCGGCTTTTTCAAAAACGGGTTGCCAGTCGTTTACGCCCTGGATCAGGTAAGGTACCCACTCTTGAGGAGTTGTCGGATCTATGTAGAACACGATGGGTTTGGCCGGTTCCACCAGTTCGCCTCTTTTGTATTTTTCCAGGTCTTCCTCTTTGGGCTCCAGGCGCCAACGGGCAATCATCCGGACGGATTTGATGCCCTGGGGATTTTGATCGAAGTCTGTATAATTGGAAGTGAAAAACCCTATCCGTTCGTCATAGTAACGCGGCTGCATGGGTTCCTTGGGCAAGAGAACAAGAGAGCAATTGATCTCGAAAGTAAGGGGATCGTCGTTTTCCTGGTGCGTATAAGTTTTGATACTGCGCAATTCCGTGTTGATGGGAAACGTCTTCACGCTCTTTACATAGGATTTGTCGTTCTGCAGCGTAGTCATCTTGGAGGATTTCTTCTGCCTTTTGCTGAAATAGAGACTTTCGTTGTCACTTTTGACAAGATCCGTAATGTCTATCAGGGACAGCGTATTGTCTTCATTCAGGGCTTTGATGTCAAATGAAGCTATAATCACCGGCCGGTTGGAACGCACTACATTGTAGAACATCGCTTGCGTAGAGTCCTTTGATTGTTCCCGGGCAAGTACCTTTGTGAGAAAGATATTATTGTCGGGGCCTTTTTCAAAACGGAGCATGCCGCTATTTATCTGATCTCCGGCATAACCGAAGAAATTGGCACGGAACCCGGCAGGCGTTTCTGCCATGCGGGTTACCATAAGGATATCCCTTCCTATCAGGGAATCGGGTATTCCTATGAAGAACTTTTTGTCCTGAATATAAACGGGTGTCATCCCGTCCATTGCTACAGTCCCTGCCTTAATAAATTCTTCCAGTTTGGCCGGACCTTTTGTCTCTGTCTTTGGTTCGGATTTGTTTTCTGTTTTGTTATCGTTCTGTTCCTGGTTCCGGCGCTGGGCAACGCCCTCTTGCAGGGAAAGGGCCAGAAAGGCCACGATAAGGATGGTCTTGGTGAATTTCATAGTTTGTAGGTTTTTTATTTATAAAGCATTGATCTTTTCATCGAGAGTCCGGATACGTTCTACCAGAATATTACGCATGCGTTCCACTGCAGAGAAATAGGATAAGTATTCATCTCCGTTTATAAGGTTTCCTCCGTTCATAAACCTCGATTCAGCAGGGTCCCACATCTTGAAGTTCAATTCAGCCGACAAGGCAAGATATTCTGCTTCCCTGTCAATAAAAGCGGGGATCTGTTCGAAGTTGCCTTTAAGTGCATTCCAGCGTTCTTTTGCCAGGGCACGGAATTCCGGGTCCTTAAACAGTTGTTTGTACCAGATGGCCTCTGTCATAAAGAGTTTTCCCCTGGCTTGCGGGGAGGCTTGGTAAGAAAAAGTTCCCCAGTCAAAATCCCAGGTGGGTCCTGCAAAAAGCTTGGTGTCTTTGTCTTTGTACATGTAAACACTGCCGGGATTGGCCAGTTCGTGGTTGATGCACAATTCAAAGACAAGCCAGTAATCAACGAAAGATTGCATATCCAGAAATTTCCGGTAACCGTTTTCCGGATTACAAAAATCGGGCCCATAGATGGCCTGGCCGGCCTGATTGATATAATTTTTTATCCATTCTATCTGTTGCGGGGTAATTTCATCGTCTTCAGGGAATTTAACGGCAAAGGGGATTTTTCCCAGTTGTACGCTTTGTCCGTACTCTGACATCCATTGGATCTCATTGTCAAAATGAAAGTCAAGTTCAAGAAGATATCCGTCGTCACTGATGTTCACACGGTTCTTGTCTTTTTTGATCTGTTCTATAAGCATGTAATTGCCCTGATGTTTTCCGTTGAAGATCAGTTCCACCGTTTCATTGCGGGGAGTCCATGCCAGGGAGGTGGATTGGGCAATTTTATAAGCTACGCGGTTCCGGAGCATGGTACGGTCCATGAAATTGGCCAGAAGGACCCAACGTTTGTGTTTGGGCATACCCAGAAGAGACGTTTTGCTTTCCAGTTTGAGGGCGTAGGGTTTTTTCGGCCAGCACCAGGTGGTGTTTCCCCGGCCTCTGATCTCGGTTTTCATCTGGGGCAGATCTTCGAACGATCCCATACCCTGAATACGTATGGTGGCATTCATCCAGTCTTCCTTGGAAGTAACGGGCTTTCCTCCCTCCGTGTTGATTATTATGACGGGAAGGCCGGTAAAAAGATCCACCCGTACGGTATAAGTCAAAAGGGTGCCTTCATTGGTAAGTACGTTATATTCTACGGGAGAGGAAAAGTCATTGACCGTTTTTCCGCTTTCCTGCAGCACGCCGTTTACTTTTACGGGATTTCCGCTTGTAAAGGTTGCCGTCAGGTTCAGATCTTCCAGCCAACAGGGGATATTCCCTTCTATCTTGTGTATATAAGGTTCCTGGGTAGGTGAGATTTGAAGGTTCACGTCAGCAGTAAGTGCGGGGTTCAGTTTTTGTGTAAAGGAAAATTCACTGATGCCTGCATGACTCAGCGAGCTGATCACCTGGAACGCCTTCGTTGCGATCATGGTCTTACCGTAACCGGGACGTGAAGTGATCAAACAGAGCACCACCTGTTCCTTGTATGTCAGATGAATGCCCTTATCCTGCAGACGTATCTCGTAAGAACCTTCATTTTGAGCCGGTGTAATGCTTTGTATGAAATAGGAATCCGGCTGGCTTGTTGTCCCATGTAAACGTAATTCTATCTGGCATTGAGGGGACGTCACATCGTAATTAAAAACAAATCCGGGTTCATCTACTTGTAACAATATGGTAGCGGACCCCCCGGCAGGGATCACAACCTGTTGATCGGTAACGGATATGCTTATTAACTCAGGATCCTTTTCCTGTTCATGGGGATCGGAAGTTTTGGTACAGGCCGCAGTAAATAAGACAACGGCTAAAAGCGCATACTTCATTATTTTTTGATAAATTATCATATCCTTTGGCTTGCAAGTTATAAAATTTTACCTTTACCTTAACGATAATAAACAACCGCCATTATGATTAAACGTATATTGTTGCTTGGATCGGCGGTGTTGCTCTTAAGTTGCAGCACCGGGAAAGAATGTGTACCCGTTGAGGATTTTATCAGGATTGACGGTCCTGGTCTTATATTGCACGGAGAGCCGTTTTTTATCAAGGGAACGAATTTGGGGAACTGGTTGAACCCGGAAGGGTATATGTTCGGTTTCAGGAAAACGAATTCGGCAGGATGGATAGATAAAATGTTCCGGGAGCTGGTCGGTCCGGAAGCAGCGGCTGAATTCTGGAGAACATTCAAGGACAGGTATATCACCCGCGATGATATTGTCTTCATTGCTTCGACGGGTGCCAATACCATAAGACTGCCCTTTCATTACAAATTGTTTACCGATGAAGATTATATGGGACTTACGGTCAATCAGGACGGATTTGACCGTATTGACAGCGTGGTGAATTGGTGTAGGGAACAGGGCTTGTACCTGATTCTCGATATGCACGATGCACCGGGAGGTCAGACCGGAGACAATATTGACGACAGCCACGGGTATCCCTGGTTGTTTGAAAGTGAAACGAGTCAACAGCTTTTTTGTGATATCTGGGTTAAGATTGCCCAAAGGTACGGGAACGAACCGGTCATCCTGGGGTATGATCTGCTGAACGAACCCATTGCTCCCTATTTTAGCAATAAGGACTCCCTGAACACCTTGCTCGAACCGTTGTATAAAAGGGTAGTTGCGGAGATCCGTAAGGTGGACACCAACCACATTGTAATCCTGGGAGCACCGCAGTGGAACAGTAATTTTGATCCTTTTACGGACTGGAAATTCGATGATAGAATCATGTACTCATGCCATCGTTATGGGGGTGAGGCCACAGCGGAAGCCATAACACATTTTATAGATTTTCGTGATAAGACATCGCTGCCCATGTATATGGGCGAAATAGGTCACAATACCTTGGAGTGGATGGAAGCTTTTTGCAAAGTCATGGAAGACAATAACATTGGATATACTTTCTGGCCTTATAAAAAAATGGGGGGATCCTGCTTCGTATCTATAGGTACGCCTGAAAACTGGGATCAGGTAATAGCCTTTTCCGAAGCACCAAGAGATACTTATACCGCAATCAGGGAAGCCAGGCCGGACAGGGAGCTGAGCCGGCGTGCCATGGAGAGTCTTTTGGAGATGTGTCTGTTTGAAAATTGCAGTATAGAAAAGGATTACATAAGGGCACTGCGCCTGGAAAAAGAAAGAACAGACAACTAGAAGCGTTGTCTGTTCTGACCCATTTAACCTAAAACCTAATAGATGAAAAAAACTATCTATGTCAGTAAATTTGCAAACTGTATGCCAAACTTTCCAATATTAAAATATTTGTTTTTTTGAGTTATTTTATCTTTGCGATATTGCAATAATATCGCCGACAACCGTAAAGTATGAAAAAAATAAACGGTTGCCGGAAAATAAAGAAAAGTAAATGGAGTTCTTGCTGGATTGGGGATATTTGGGCTTATTTTTAGGGTCCTTCCTTGCCTCTACTATTGTTCCGTTCAGTTCGGAGTTCCTGCTGATAGGAATGTTACTTGCCGGCGGAAATCCATGGCTGTGTTTTGCGGTAGCCACGGTGGGCAACGGTACGGGGAGCCTGACCTGTTATGGACTGGGATATCTGGGGAAGTGGGAATGGATAGAAAAATGGTTGCGTGTCAAAAGGGAAAAGCTGGAAAAGCAGCAACAGATCATCCTTAAATGGAGCAGCCTGGTGGCCCTGTTGTGCTGGCTGCCTCTGGTCGGAGATATATTTGCGGTAGGATTGGGCTTTTACAAAATCCCGTTCTGGAAAACAGCCATCCTCATGTTTATAGGGAAAGCCCTCCGTTTCCTGTTCTGGATAGGGATCTGGTTCCTCTTGCCTGAGAAATTGCTCTAGTCTTTCATAAGATCTTCAAATGATACGTCCCGCAAAGGATAGGAGCGTGCATTGGTGAAATTGTAATGCCACCATTCCGGTTCGTAGGGATGGAACCCGTAAAATTCCATGATCCCCCTGAGCAATGCCCTGTTTTCCAAGACCTGTTCGGGAAGGTCCATAAAGGTATGTGATGCCGTGTCCGAGAAAGAATCAAAATGTGTAGGCATTTCCAGTTCCTCTCCCGTATCCAGGCGGATCAGGGTCAGGTCTACGGCTGTTCCCCGGTTATGTATCGATCCGGTCTTGGGATTGGCCACAAAAGTGCTGTGGGGATATATTTCATAGAAATAGAGGGTGCCGGCATAAGGTCTGTAGGCATCGAGTATTTTCAATCCGAGGCCGAGCTTTTGCAGTGAATCCTGGACTGCCGACAGTGCATGGGCCACCGGACGGCAGAGAAATGCTTTGGGTGAAGTATAGATGGGGACTCCGGTAAAATTATTTTCTGTCGCATAAGCTATATGCAGGGCTATCCCGGGTATGATCTCTTCCATGTCAACCAGCTCTGTGTCGGGATCTTCAGCCACCTGGGCAAGATACTTTTCCATTGTGTTGGCAATGGGAAGGTTATACGGATTTCGGGGATCTGTCCGGTAACAACCGGACATTATAGCAACGGTTACAACCAACAATAAAAATCGTTTCATATTTTAAAAGATTAGTAATTAAATATTTTACTTACCTTTGCAACCCCAACAATCCGGGGTGTAGCGCAGTTGGCTAGCGCGCCACGTTCGGGACGTGGAGGCCGAAGGTTCGAGTCCTTTCACCCCGACTTTTTCTTTGAGCGTCGTTCAAAACGGCGCTTTTTTATTTATCCAAGGCTTTGATAAGTTTCTCTTTTGTAGCTTTGAAAAGATCGGAGTCGCTATCCCGGTTCCCTGCCGGCCCTTCCGGTTCAACCTGGGTTATGATCTTTGCAGGGGCCTGACTCAGGACTACAATCCGGTCTCCAAGGAGCAGGGCTTCATCTACATCATGGGTCACAAAGATCACGGTACGCCTGTCACCTTTCCAAATATGCAGGAACCATTTGATCAGGTTCTGCTTCAATGCCACATCCAATCCCTTGAGTGGTTCGTCCATAAGGATGATGTCAGAGGGTATGGCAAATGCCCGTGCAATGGAGACCCGCTGACGCATGCCACCGCTTAGCTGGGCGGGATAATAACCGGCATAACCTTCCAGTTTCACTTGCCGGATCAATTTTTCAGCCTGTTTTTTTCGTTCTCCGGCATGTAAATCCCGGCTGAGCACAAACTCAATGTTTTCGGTTACTGTTTTCCATGGTAACAGGCGGGGCTCCTGGAAAACATAGGAAAAGGTTTTGTTCTCAAAGCCTGTCAGGGATCCTTCATCGGGAGGGATAATCCCGCCTATGATGTTCAACAGTGTCGTTTTTCCGCAACCAGAAGGTCCCAGTACGCAAGTTATGGCATCTTCGGGGAAGGTGATGGAAAAATCCTTAAATACCGGGTTGTTGTAACTTTTACCCAAATTATTGATTTGCAGACTCATGATCCTGTTTTCCAGTGTGTAAAACTATGTTCTTTCCATCGGATAAGCTTTTCGAAAACAAAACTGATAAGCACCGCGATCAAAGTCCAGGCAATGACCGCCTCTACGTTCAGAAAAGTCTGGGCCGTTTGCATGTTGGTACCTATACCGAATTCCGGTTGACTCAATACCTCTCCTATGATGATGGCACGCCATCCGATCCCCATGGCACTTGATGCGCCGCTAATGATAAAGGGCATAATGGCCGGGATATAAACCCCTGTAAGGATCCTGCCTTTATCCACCCGGTAGAAACGGGCCATTTCTATCAATCCCGGATCTACATTTTTTATACCGTCAGACACATTGGTGCAGATAAAGGGAAACATGGTCAGAAAGGCTACGAAAATGGGGACCGTTCCTGTGTTGAACCAGATCAGGGCCAGGAGGATCAGTGCTATTACAGGTACGGAACGGATCGCAACCAACATAGGCGTTATAAAAGTGTTGAAACCGGGACTGATACCCGCCAGTATGCCGGTAAACAATCCCAGTACGGCAGATACCAGAAACCCTGCAAGTCCCCTTAGGATGGTACTTCCTGCAGCGGCCAGGAATCCTTTTTGGGTACAAAGCTTGATCACTGCCAAAAATGTCGATTCGGGGTGAGGTATTATGAAAGGGGAATCGATAATAACGGCCAGCACTTTCCAGACGACTAACATCAGCAGGATGGATGCGGCTGTAATCGTTCGCTTTTTAGTAATAAAATTCTTCATCAGGCATTTTTCCTCCGGTAATCTGAGGGTTCATTACAAAAAAAACATGCAGATAATCCTGAATTTGCCGGCTGATGGCCGCTGATCTTACCAACCGGAGCCCTGATCCCGGAATGGCCTGTCGTGCCGTTTGGATATCGTCCAGGATCCGGTGTTTGACTATAAGTACCGCGGCACTGTCGGGGTTATCGTTAACCCACTGTACAGACCTTTGATAGGCGTCCAGGATCTTTTCAATCAGGGCCGGATCGTCTTGTATTACGGATTTCTTTGCCATCAGGGCTGTCTGTGGGATCGGGAATCCCTGGAGGGATATCCATTCGCGGTTGAGATCGAACAACATCCTGACTTCTTGGTTCCTGCGCATAACCTGACTTACCAATGGTTCCGAGATCACACCCAGCGAAGCTTTTCCCGAAGCAACGGCGTTGGCCAGGTCAATGTGTGTGGGAAAGCGATAATCCAACTCTATGTCTTTGTCCGGATTGATCCCGTTCTTTTGCAGCAAGTACCGGAACAGAACGTCCGGGGTCATTCCCCGGGCCATTACATTGACTTTCTTGTGTTTCAGATCTTGCCATTCCTTTATGGTCGTATCATTTCCGAACAAATAGAGGGTCCCCCATACGGGGATGGCTATAAGTCTGTAATCCAATCCCTTGTTATATACGATAGCTGCCATGTTGGTGGGAAGGACGGCAAGATCGGCACTACCGTCCAGCATCATTTTCCTTATTTGGAGCGGTTCGTTCATGATCCTGACCGCAATATCCCGACCGGCCGCATGGTCCAGGCTGTCAATAAACTTTATCATACCCATGGAGGAAGGCCCTTTAAGCGTGGCTATGGTAATTGTTGCTCCATCTTTATTTCCTGCAGGGTTTCCGCAGCTTCCCAAAAGAAATATGGAAACGCACAGGATGGCCGGTAATCTCATGATCATAAAATTTCAACAAAAATAGAACATTTTTAGGCAGATGGGAAAAATGTCATATATTTGTGGCGCAAACAAAAAATAGTGTCCGTACTGAGATCAGGATATTCCTGTTCAAGGCCGGCACAAAAGTCAAATCTAATTAAATCTGATCTAATCCGAAGGAATTCTGATGGAAAAGAGAGTAGGAACACTAATCATTCAAATCAACAGCCACGAGTGTGTCGCACAGGTGAACGACATCCTCTCACGGCATGCAGGCATTATTCTGGGAAGACAAGGTCTTCCGCGAAGTAATGGTAAAAATCTTATTTCCCTGATTCTTGAAGGTACCACCGATCAGATAGGCTCATTGACCGGCCAGCTTGGCCGGCTGAGCGGTATTCAGGTTAAGTCGGTATTATTGAAGAATATATAAGATGACAAAATTTTCCATTACTTTGGCTGCAGCCTTATCGTTGGCTGTATTTTCCCCATTCATTGCCTACGGGCAGGATAAGACGGACACACTTCCGGTCTCGCTGGGTGAGATCGTTGTTACCAGTCTGCGAATCAACCGCCAGGTCAGGAATCTGCCGGTTTCAATGGTTGTGGCAGACTCATCTGCTTATCAGAAACGGTCGGCTTTTACCCTGTCCAATGTGTTGGAAGAGGAACCCGGCGTTTCCAGGGGAGGTGACGGTGTCTGGGCCACGAATATCAAAGTCCGGGGATTTAGTGAAGACCGGCTGGTCATCCTGGTTGACGGGAACAGGGTTGAAACGGCAACCGATCTGACGGCTTCGCTCAGCATGATAGATGTTAACGATATAGAAAGGGTAGAGGTGATAAAAGGCGCACAATCTTCGCTGTATGGAACGGGAGCGATGGGAGGGATCGTGAACATTATTACGAAACAGGGACATTTTGGTTCAGGGCCCTACTTTTCGGCAGATATCATTTCAGGCTTTGCTTCTGTAAACAGGTTGTTTTCCAACTATGCCGCAGTCAGTGCCGGTTCCCAAAAATGGTTTTTAAATCTGAGCGGGACTTATGCAAAGGCAGGCAATTTGCGTACTCCGGACGGTATACTTCCCAATAGCCGGTTTACCACGAATAACATTTCAGCCAAGTTCGGTGTAAAGCCTTTTGTCGGTCATTTGTTCAAAATACAATACCAGCGAAACTGGTCTACAGACGTAGGGATTCCCGGTGGCAATGCGTTCCCGGGCCCTGCCAAAGCGACTTATACCGATATAGGGCGGCATTTGCTTTCGGCAAGTTACCAGATATCAAATATTACGGAAAAGTGGTCTACCCTTGAACTCAGATATTTTACGCAGTATATAGTCAGGGACGTGGCTATGGAACCGAATACGATGACCCAGGCCAACCTTCCGAACGGGAATATACAGCGCACGACTCCTGAAGTCTTTTATCCCCTGGGAAGACACTTGACAAACGGAGTGCAATTGCAGGGCACCTGGGATCTGTCTGAAAGGAATGTACTGATAGCCGGGATTGATGTCTGGGGCCGCCGGCTCCGCACCAGCAGGGAAAAACATATCAGGATAGATATATTGAACCCTGCAGGGGACATTGTCAAAACAAACAATGTAATAAGAGGTGAAACGCCCATTCCCAAATCTTTTTTTGGCAGTGCTGGTGTGTTTTTCCAAAATGAAACGCATTTCTTGGATAACCGCCTGA
Organism: Bacteroidetes bacterium ADurb.Bin037; assembly: GCA_002071175.1. Taxonomy (GTDB): domain Bacteria; phylum Bacteroidota; class Bacteroidia; order Bacteroidales; family UBA932; genus DMER64. The sequence continues at coordinate 8,449 of MWER01000009.1, read as the reverse complement.
CGATGATATTGGGCGGACGGTTTGACGGGATAAGGATCAGGAATGAGCAGGGGATGGATGTGGATTATATCATCATGAACGGTGAACGGAATGACAATCCTTCGAATCAGCGCATTACTTTCGAGGCTGGAACGGAGTACAGCCTTTCATGGAGTGCCAATGCAGGTTTTTTGTATAAATTGTTCCAAGATGTAGATCTGTCCTTGAACCTGGCCAGAGCCTTCAGAGCCCCTTCCCTGGAAGAAAGGTTCAAGTATATTGATCTGGGTAATTTTGTGCGTCTGGGAGATCCTTCTTTAGAACCTGAAAAATCATATTTGGCGGATCTTGAACTCAGGGTATGGAAATCAAGATTCAATCTGCAGGCAGGTGTCTTTATCAACCGCCTGAATAATATGATAGTCGAAATACCGGGAGAATTCGTTTTCAGGCTTAGTGCCGGTTCCAAACCAGATACGATTCCCGCCCTGATCAATGCAAATGTCAGAAAGGCCTTGCTTTATGGAGTGGACTTTAAATTTGCCTATAATTTCAGCAGGGATTTTGTGTTCTTCGGTTCGGGGGCTTATGTGCGTGGGGTGGCCCTGGAAACGGAAGAGAACCTTCCGCTGATCCCGCCTTTAAATGGTCGTGTGGGATTGCGTTATACATACCCAAAATTGGGTGCTGCGGAATTTTCCGTATTGGGTGCTGCCAGGCAGGATAAAATAGCTGAAGGTGAAACGGAAACGCCCGGGTATTACCGTTTGGATGTTGCTCTCAATTCCAGGGTCATTGATCTGCGTTTTGTAAAGCTCCGGGTATTTGCAGGTGTGGACAACATTACAAACAACCGTTATACGAACCACCTGTCTACCAATCGCGGGGATATTAGCGTGGAACCGGGACGTAACTTTTTTGTAAGATTGAAACTATCCTTCTGATCCTTTTCCGGAATTCTTAAAAGATGGTTGTATTTGTTATCTTTGCAGCCGGAAACTACAAAATGACACCCCGATGGACGAAAGCCCTGACAATTGTAAATGTAAAAAGTTAAAATCCCTGTAAGGAGTCGGATGTCTCCTTATGGCATAAGTTTTAAGGAGACAGCGTTATGGTTAAATTCTCAACCCAGATCCGGCAATTAATAGATAATAAAGACTGGAAATTTCTTAAATACGGCTTGAACGAAATGGATCCCATTCAAGCTGCCGGGATTATTGAAGAAACCCCGGAAGATAATGATATCATCTTGTTCAGATTGCTTGGACGGCAATTGGCTAAAGAAACGTTTCACTTGCTTTCCCATGAGAAGCAAGAGCAGATCATAGAAGGACTGGCCAAAAATGTCAGAAAATTGTCTGAATTGCTTAATGATATTGAGCCTGACGACAGGACGGCATTTTTTGAAGAATTGCCCGGAAAGGTCTCCCAGCGGCTGATCCAGCTCCTTTCCCCCGAAGAACGTGACATTACCATCCAGCTGCTTGGATACCCCGAAGACAGTATAGGACGTCTGATGACTCCCGAATATGTCGTTGTCAAAGCGAACGATACCGTAGAGCATGCTTTTGAGCATATTCGAATGTACGGAAAGGATTCTGAAACACTTAACGTAATTTATATAGTTGATAAACAGTGGAAACTGATTGACGATATCCGGATAAAAGAACTCATATTGGCTTCACCGGAGCAGAAGGTCTCCGAATTGATGGATTCCCGGTTTGTGGCATTGCATGTAATGGATGACCAGGAGACGGCTGTAAAAACCTTTCAGGATTACGACCGGGTAGCACTTCCTGTTGTAAACAATGAAGGGATTTTGTTGGGAATTGTAACGATTGATGATATCATGGACGTAGTTGAAGAAGAGACAACGGAAGACTTCCACAAGTTTGGATCTTTTCAGCAGTCAATATCCAATCCGCTCAAAGAGAGGGCCCTGCAATTATATAAAAATAGAATAGTCTGGCTATTTGCTTTGGTCTTTGTGAATATTTTTTCAGGAGCAGCCATTTCAAGTTTTGAATCTATTATTCAATCGGTCGTTTCTTTGGTCTTCTTTCTTCCTTTACTTATAGATAGCGGGGGAAATGCCGGCTCACAGTCTGCCACCCTCATGATCCGTGCACTTGCTACCGGGGATGTAAAACTTTCCGATTGGTATAAATTGATAGGAAAAGAACTGATCGTTTCTTTTATGCTTGGAGTAACCATGGCTGCCGGAGTGGCGGTGATAGCAAGTTTCAGGGCACCCGAAATAATTGCGGTTGTTGCCATTTCGATGGTCCTGATAGTAATAAGCGGAAGTTTGATCGGTATGCTTTTACCGTTTATTTTTACAAAATTCAAACTTGACCCGGCTACAGCCAGTGCTCCGCTAATTACGTCGATTTCCGATATTTTCGGTGTATTGATCTATTTTTCGATAGCCGCGCGCTTTTTAGGATAGCTTCTACGGAATATCTAAATTCCTTCTCTCATTTCTGTGGCCCTGTCCCTGACCGGGTACGGACAGCATAGACTGGAAAAGGATGGAAAGTCTATCCTGTTGTTCAGGGGAGAGTACGCTTTGCATATTAAAATAGTAATCGAAAGTCAGCATCTTAAGTTCTTTATGCTTTTGTCCCAGAATTTCGGCCAATTCCTCCAGTTTTTCCCGATCAGGATCTGCTGCTTTCAACTCCCTTGCCATACGGTTCCGGATCCCGTTCATAGATGCCATTGTTTTATTGGCGGACCGGTTGTATGACCGGCGAAATTGTCTGAATTGCGTTTGTTGCATATCATCCAAATTCAATTCAGCGATAATGAAATTGTCAAACTGACGGGGAGGTATGTCTGTTGCTTGCTCCGTTTCCCGCAAATCTTGTTTTAAGCATGAGTAGTATGTAACAATAGTGGCAATATTGGTCCCTATCAGAAAAACCACCAGGATGACCAAAAACGTTTTTGAAAGTTTACGCATAATCCCATCTTTTAAAAATCTTCTTCCAGAAGCAGGTTTTCCATGTTTTCAATTTGATTGTCATGGAACAGGTAAGCAATTTCATACTCTTGCCCGGAGAACGGTTTGGAAGGCCTGACGGTCAATTGTCCGAGCAGTATTCCCGAAAATAAGCCAACGATCAGTGCTGCTGCAATAAACAAAGGTTTTAGTATCCTGCTTTTTTCCTTTCCTATGTATTCCAGACGTCCCTGAATACGTGTAAAGAGAAACGGATCTACCTGAACGGTTTTTTCTTTATCCAGCAGAGATAGGGTTTCCCGCAAGTACTCCATTTTTTTTCTGCATTCCGGACATAAATCCAAATGAGAAGCAATGGCTTCTGCTTCTCGGTGATCTGGAAGGTTGTTTTCCAAAAAAAAGATGAGTTTCTTCTCCGTTGATTTGCAGTTCATTTTCCGTTATTTTGTATGTTTGACACATCACAATGAAAAAACTTGCGCTGTTTCAATGCGATGGCACAAGTATTTTCCGATTGTCGTGTCAAATATATTGTTTTTTACAAACTTTGGACACAAATATAATAGATAGGTTAAAGAAAGGTGAAGAGGCTGCATTCAGGGAACTGATTGAAGCATACGGTCAATTGGTATTCAGGACTTGTATGGGAATATTACACGACCGTCAGGATGCCGATGATGTGACGCAGGAAGTGTTTATAGAAGTGTTTCGCTCAATTGACAGATTCCGTTCCGATGCCAAGATATCTACCTGGCTTTACCGCATAGCATTGAACAAATCACTTAACTATCTAAGAGATAACCGCAGGCATAAAAATTCTTTATTGATCCGGGATGCTGTCGTTGTATCTTCTGTGCCCGTGTCGGGGGAAAGTCCGTTGGAAACATTACAGGAAAAGGAAAGAAAGAAAATCCTGGAACAGGCACTGGACTCCCTTCCCGAAAGACAAAAAACAGCTTTCGTCTTGAGCAAATACGAAGATCTTTCTTACAAACAGATCGGCGAAGTGATGAAGCTCTCCGTTTCCTCGGTAGAGTCTCTGATATTCAGGGCAAAAAAGAATTTGCAAAAAAAGCTTTTTAGATTGTTACCGTAAATCCTGCTGAAAAAAATCTTATCCTGCGCAAGTTTTTAGGGTGGGTTCGTGTCCTATAGGCAAATTAACTTTAAAAAATTCGAAACAATGAAGACAAAGACTTTTTTGATTACTGCTTTGATTATGTTAACATCATTGACAGTATTTGCCCAGGGAGGCAGAGGAAGGGGTAACAGATATGTAGCCCGCAGTGACAATAAGACGTGTATGCACCTTGTTCCGGATCTTACGCAGGAACAGATCCAGCAGATCACTGCCCTGGAAACTGCTCACAGAACGCAAATGGACCAGCTCAGAAGTGAGCGTCGTTCCACCAGGGATCAGGAGGTTAAGGCTGATGTACGTTCTAAAATGATTACTGCCCGGGATTCACATCGCGACCAGGTAAAACAACTGTTAACCCCTGAACAGCGCCGGATTTACGAAACATTGCCTTACAGAGGTAACGAAGGACAATATTCCGCCGGCCGTTTCCGCAGCAACAGGAATTACCGCCGTTAATAAAAATTTTGCCGGAACCGTAAAAACATATATCTTTGCGGACCTTTTCTCGAGAAGATAAGGAAGTTAACGTAATTAATTAACTTTAAAATCAGATTTATGGCAGTAAAAATTCGCCTCTCTCGCCGTGGCAAAAAGAACTACGCTTATTATCACATTGTAGTTGCCGACTCCCGTGCTCCCCGTGACGGACGTATAATTGAAACATTGGGAACTTATGATCCCAACCCCAATCCCGCAAAGATCCAGTTAGATACGGAAAAAGCCCTTTATTGGCTCAATAACGGTGCACAACCCACATTGACGGCCCGCAGGCTCCTTTCCTATAAAGGAGTGCTTTTGAAAAAACATTTGTACAAAGGTGTGGCCAAAGGAGCTTTGACACAGGAACAGGCAGATGCAAAATGGGAAGCCTGGATACAGGAAAAGGAAGCCAAGATTGTTGCCAAGAAAAGTAAACTGGAGCAGGAGACACGCGCGGAAGTGAAGAAGCGCTTGGAAGCGGAAGCCAAGGTTAATAAAGAGCGTGCTGCCGCATTATTGGCAAAACGTGAAGAAGTGGCCGCCCGTCTGGCAGCCGCAGCTGCAGCCGCAGCTGCCGAAGCAGAAGAAACCATTGCAGAAATTGAAGGAACGGCAGTTCCCGAAGTAGAAGTGGAAGAAGAAAAAGACCAAGCGGCAACGGAATAATGACATGGGAGAAAAAGAACGGTTTCTGCCACTGGCAACGGTGAGGAAAACCTTCGGAAAGGGAGGGGAGCTTATTTTGAAGTTCCGTCCTGACGTTCCCCAAAATATTATTAACCAACTAAACACAAAAGAACCGGTATTCATTCAGGTGGATGGGATACCGGTTCCTTTTTATTTTACGTTTGTCACCTTACGCGGAAATGATCAGGCTATGGTGTGCCTGGAAAATTATCTGTCCGAAAGCCTGGCGGCAGAATGGGTAGGTAAAACCATCCTGTATAAAGCAGGGGCCAAAGGATCTCAGGACGGCGGAATCCTGCTGGTCGGATATACCTTCACCGCAAAAACCAAAGGAGGTAAAAAGCGCGAAGGGACCGTTTCCGGATTTTTTGATTATCCGGGGAATCCGTGTCTGGAGTTGGAGTTCGGCGATGGGCAGCGGACCTTGTTGCCTTTCCACGAAGATTTCATAAACAATATTAACAACAGGCGCAGGTCTTTGGATCTGTTCCTGCCGGAAGGATTATAATGTTTATGCTGCAGGCGGTATTATCCACATTCCCCATGTTCGTTTGTCTGTTTTGGTTCATAACCATAATAGTAGACAAAAAGAAAATTACCAGGGCCAGGAAATTGCTGGCTGTTTTTATGTTCGCTTCTTTCCTCGTTTTTTTCTCCCATGCCTATTATTTCAACAGGGGAACGGCATTATTCCATATTGTTGAAAGCCTGTATTCCTTGTGTTCATTATTGGTATATCCCTTATTCTTTTTGTATATCGCAGAACTTACAGGGACAAGAATGACACCTGTCCGTCAATTGTCGGTCGTATTGCCTTCATGTATTCTTTTTATCATAATATTTATAGTGTTTTTTTTGATGTCGCCTTCGGAACAAAGCGCCTATAAACAATTTGTCATAGAAGGGAGGAAGATAAGCCAGTTGTCGGGGACGGCCAGTGTACAGGCAGTTGTTTTCCGGCTTAGCCGGCTGGTGTACGTTTTACAGATTATCCCTATAGTTCTCATTAGCAAGAAGAATATTGAACGGTATCAGAACGAACTGGAAAATTTTTATTCCTTTACGGAAGACCGTTCTCTTTGGTGGGCCAGGAACATGCTCTATGTGATGGTGTTAACGTCGGTCATGTCTGCGGTCTTTTCGCTGATAGGCAGGGCTGTCTTCGGAACTTCGTTGTGGATATTGCTCATCCCATCCATAATTTTTACCATTTTATTGTATATGGTGGGATATGTGGGCTATCATCAACGTTTTACTGCCGGGGATTTTGAAAATGATATCCGGGAAACGGATAAGATCTCCGTGGGTCAGACTGGTGACGACCAAAATCTGAAAGACAGGCTGGTTTGTCTGATGAACCGGGATATGATCTATACAAGAGAAGATCTGCATATTACAGATGTGGCTTCTTTGTTGGGATCTAACAGAACATACATATCTCAGGTTGTAAACCAGGATTTTGGGGTTTCATTTTCACAATTTATCAACTCGTACCGGATTACATATGCAAAGAAACTTTTAACAGATCCGGCTTCAAGGCATCTTTCCATTAAGTGTATAGGCGAAATAGCCGGGTTCAGTAACGAGTCCTCATTTTTCAGGGTATTTAAAAAAGAGACCGGGCAGAGCCCGGCCGTCTGGAGGTCTTCGGTAAAGGTGTAGCACTATCCAAAATTTAGTATAAATGACCGTTGGGTTTTGGACAGTGTCCCATAAAAAAAGTGAAATCAAGTAATGTAATGTAAACTAAAAAGGCTGGGGGTAACATTCCTCCAGCCTTTTATGGTGTAACAGTCTTTGTGTGCACTTAATCCCGGACACAACGGACGGAAAAACCGAAATCCGGATCTTGGCCACTTCTGTAGACGATGCTTTTATTATACCCCATACTCCTGACATAAATATCACTGTCGGTTTTTTTCGTGGAAGTCCACCAGTAGCCTCCGTCTTCTATAAGGATGAAATTATTTCCATATTGCAACAACCCCCCCGGAAGGGCTGTAAACCCGCTTGAGTTGGTGGCTCCGGTGTTGGGGGTCGTCCAGTGGGTTGTTCCGTTTTCTTTCAGTTGACCACCTTCGTCTGTACCCCGACCTCCTTCTTTGTTTGCGTCTTCTGGTGACATCCCCAGTTGCATTTCCAATTGTTTCCACTCTGCATCACTGGGTAAATGCCACCCGTCCGGACAAATGCCTTGTACGCCGCTGGGATTATTATCGCTGCTTGCAGCCCCAGCCATAGCTTCATCCCAGTTATACAACACCCCATAGGTTTGATAATTGGCTGTGGTTTTAGCTGTTGCCACATCTGTGCCATTATAACCGTAAACATAATATCCACCATTATCGTCAAAAGGATATACTTCCGGCAGATACGCCAGGTTTTTTGCCATCCAGGTCTGGGTGCCAATTGTGACATATGGGTATATCTGATCATCACGTAAATCCTTAAACTCGTGTGCCCATCCTGCACTTTCTGTGTCCAGTGTTACCACATATTTCTTGCCTTCATAAAACCATCCATCTGTTGGTGGTGCTTTAGAGATTTCTTTCCAGGTATTATCGGTAAAATTCAAGGCAATCTGCAAGTTTTTACTGTGATTTCCAGGCATCACCATCATGAATACGCTGATAGGTGAACCGGAAAGTGCAGCAGGAGTGGTTAGCGTAACAGTTACATAATTGGAAGAGCTGAAACCCGATATATCTTGTCCTCCCCCCGATGAAAATCTAATAATGCCATTGTCGTGTGCCAGCGGATCGGTTCCAGTAAGTCTGATCTTTTTCAGAGTCCCGGTACCGGTGATCTTGAATTCAATCATGGCAAAAAGATGTTTAAAGTTGAAGCTTACCGGTCCGGGAGGAGTAACTCCTTCGTGACGCGCTACCATATAATCCAATGCTCCAATATGATCCGTATTATTTGCTGCAGACTGTGTCTGTTCCGAAGGCAGGGAAAAGGGTACGGCTTCGTGATCCCCGTTATATGTAGAATTATAAGGGTAATAGGCATAAAAATCATGCGCTCCTGCTCCCCAGACTAAAGAACCTGTAAAGTCCGAAGTTTTTCCATTGCTTTGTGCGGTATAAAGTACGTTGTTCTTTTGGCCCGCTGCCTGGGGCGAAAAGACCCCGATCTTATCCACATCTTTCACCCAGTGGGTTTCCAATCCCGATAATGTAGTTTTCGTTCCG
>MWER01000008.1 GCA_002071175.1 Bacteroidetes bacterium ADurb.Bin037 | reverse complement strand
TCTTTTCGCCCCAGGCAGCAGCACCGAACAACAACATACCTTATACCGCACAAAGCAATGGAAAAAGTTCGGCCTTTACAGGTTCTTTAATCTGGGGGGCAGGAGCGCATAATTTTTATGCCTATTACCCTTATAATTCAGCATATACCGGGGATCATACTGCCGTGCCCTTTTCCCTGCCTTCGGAACAGACACAGTCTGCAGCAAATAATACGGATCATATTGGGGCATTGGATTATATGATGGTGGCGATTCCCACAACAGCTAGCTCTCCCGGACCGGTAAACTTCGAGTTTATCCATTGGAATTGCATGATTGAATTCAAGATTACCGGTAGCGGGAGTCTGAAAAAGATCAGACTTACTGGAGTCGATTGGATGACATGCGATGGCAAGATTAAACTTTCGCCGACTAGCTATTTGTATAACTTTAACAATCTTTCCAGATATGTAACTGTTACGCTAACCACCCCTGCTCCACTTTCCGGTTCACCTATCAGCGTATACATGATGGTGATGGAAGGAAATCACAATGAAGACTTGCGGATTGCCTTGAATTTTAATGATGGGACCTGGAAAGAAATCTCTAAAGCACAACCGACAGGAGGTTTTAAAAAGGGCAAGAAATATGTGGTAACACTGGACACGGAAAGTGCAGGATGGGTACAGGAGTTTAAGGATTTCCGTGATGGTCAGATATACCCATATGTCACAATTGGCACCCAGACCTGGATGGCAAAAAACCTGGCGTATCTGCCGGAAGTATATCCTTTTGACGATAATGGTGGATATTATGTTTACGGTTATAATGGCACAGATGTGGCAACAGCTAAAACCACAGCCAATTATCAAACCTATGGGGTGTTGTATAACTGGGATGAAGCTATGGCTGGGGCTGCAAGCAGCGATAATAATCCCAGCGGCGTACAAGGCATTTGTCCGGACGGGTGGCATTTACCCAGTGATGCAGAGTGGAAACAATTGGAAATGCAATTGGGGATGTCACCAGAAGACGCAAACAAAGAAGGAGTTGCTCGAGGTACAGACGAAGGTGATCAACTGAAAGAAATCGGAACACTTCACTGGGAGTCCGGCAACTATGGAACCAACTCAAGCGGGTTTACAGCCCTTCCGGGGGGTTGTCGCAATAATGACGTGAATGATTTCAGGAATTATAAATACTATGGCTACTGGTGGACTTCCACGAAAAAAACCGACAGTGATATTTATGTCAGGAGTATGGGGTATAATAAAAGCACCGTCTACAGAATTGCCTTAAATGGGGATTTCGGTTTTTCCGTCCGTTGTGTCCGGAATTAAGTGCACACAAAGACTGTTACACCATAAAAGGCTGGAGGAATGTTACCCCCAGCCTTTTTAGTTTACATTACATTACTTGACTTCACTTTTTTTATGGGACACTATCCAAAACCCAAACCTAAAGATTAAGCGCAGTAATTGTGAAATTGTCCCGGAACGTTACCGGTTAAGAATTGCTGAAGCATTGTTGAGTCTTCTCAAATCGGAAGAACATCTTTCCACTGTGGGATACAACATCAAAATATGTGAAATATCATTACTTTTACTAAGTGGAAACTTCTTTACCTGTGAACACGTATAACCCTTTACTTGAAACTTCGCAAAACACATACGGAGAGCCTCCTTTTGACCGTATTACTGTGACGGACTACAAACCGGCCCTGATCCGGGCTATTGAACTGGCCAAAAAGCAGATTGATGCCATAACTTCCTTCCCGGAAGCTCCTACATTTGCCAATACCGTAGAAGCACTTGAGCGTGCAGGACAGGAAGTCACTTGGGTAAGTACCATCTTTTTCAATCTGAATGAGGCACATACCTCTGACCGGTTGCAGCAGCTGGCACAAGAACTTTCTCCTTTGCTTACGGAATATTCCCTTTATGTCTTGCTAAACGACAAACTTTTTCAAAGGGTAAAAGAAGTACAAAAGCAAAAAGACTCGCTTGCCCTTACCGGGGAACAATCCCGTTTACTGGAGGAAACTTACAAAGACTTTGTACGAGGTGGTGCGAACCTTTCCCCGGAAAAGAAAGAAGTCTATGGCAGAATTCAGGAGCAGCTTTCACTCTTAACCCTTCAGTTTTCAAGCAACGTCCTGGCAGCTACCAATGCTTATACCCTTCACATTAGCAAAGAAGAAGACCTGGACGGGCTTCCGCCCTATATGGTAGAGATGGGCAAAGAAGCTGCGGCGATCCGTAATATGGACGGATGGATTTTCACCTTGGATTACCCCAGCTATGGGGGCTTCATTAAATTCAGCAGTTGCAGGGCTTTGAGGAAAGATATCTGGAAGGCTTATAACAGCCGCTGCCTGTATCAACACAGCAACCAAGAACTGATTCGCCGGATTGTTATGTTGCGTCTTGAATCGGCCAACATGCTGGGTTATGGGAAATATTCGGATTATGTATTGGAAAACCGGATGGCCAAAGATGCCCGGACGGTAAATCTGTTTCTGCAGGATTTGCTGGACAGGACATTGCCCTATGCCCGTCAGGAAGTCGCGGAAATTGATCTATATGCACGTTCAAAAGGATTTAAGGAACAGCTGATGCCTTGGGATTTCTCCTATTGGTCGGAAAAATTCAGGGAAGAAAAATACGGTCTCAGTGAAGAATTGCTCAAACCCTATTTTTCCCTGGACAAAGTTGAACAAGCCGTTTTTTCGCTGGCCGGGAAGTTATACGGACTAACATTTTCGCCGGTTCCGGAAGTGTCGGTTTATCACCCGGATGTTAAAGTATTCCGTGTGAACGATGAGAGCGGACGTTTTATGGCACTGCTCTATGTAGACTATTATCCCCGCCAGAGTAAACGGCCCGGTGCCTGGATGACTGCATACCGCCGGCAGTATATAATGGGCGGACAGGAATACCGGCCCCTGGTTTCATTGGTGACCAACTTCACCAAACCGACCTCTACCATGCCATCCCTGCTGACATTCGGCGAAGTGACAACCTTGTTCCATGAATTTGGCCATTGCCTGCACGGGATATTGGCTGAAGGTACGTACGGTTCGCTTACAGGGACCAACGTAGTACGCGACTTTGTGGAACTACCCTCCCAAATACTGGAGAACTGGGCATACGAACCGGCATTCCTGCAGTCTTTCGCACTGCATTACCGGAGCGGGGAGCCCATTCCCCTGTCAATGATAGACAAGATAGTGGCATCCCGGAATTTTCTTGCCGGATACGGACAGGTCAGGCAACTTCACTATGGCATCTTGGATATGGCCTGGCACGATGTATCCAGTGTGCCCGATACGGATATTGTCCTTTACGAAGGATCGGTCCTGGGCCGCTCTGCCGTGTTGCCCCTTATACCCGGGACGGCCATATCTCCTTCCTTTTCTCACATTTTTGCAGGAGGCTACAGTGCCGGATACTATTCTTATAAATGGGCGGAAGTGTTGGAAGCCGACGCCTATGAGTTGTTCAGGGAAAAAGGTATTTTTGACCGCCAGGTAGCCGGTTCATTCCGTAAACATATTCTTTCAACGGGAAATTCAGAGGATCCCGATGTATTGTACCGCAGGTTTCGCGGTCGCGATCCCCGGCCCGACGCGCTTATGCGTAAATTATTCCCCTTCGCAAAAGGCGTGAAAAAGCGGTAAATGGGACGGTAGATCGGATGTAGGAGAGACTTATTCGTAAAGAATGGTTAATTGCAGGCTGCCGGTATATATCCCTCCGGGATTAATTGTATAATCGACTATATTAATGGTTCCTCCCAGGTAAACGGTTACCGGATTGTTTTTTAGATTTTGATAAGCGCCGGAAGAGATCGGTGGCCAAAATTTAATCTGCCGAATTTGCCTGGTATAGCCTCCTCCTTGCCTGGTAAGTGTTACCGTTGTGGGAACGTAAATTTGTATGACTTTGGAATTCCCGGTTCCAGATCCCTGATGGGATATATACAATTCTGCGGGATGATGAATTGAGTTCCTGAGTTCAACGGACCCCGTTGCCGAACGGCCTAAATTTCCGTTAGTCACATCCAGTGACACTGTTCCCAACGAACCGGTTACTGCAATTTTTCCGAAATTAAAATTTTTAACAACATCCACATTAATCTGTGCTCTTCCCGTGTTAGCTGTTAGCAAAAGCAGTAAGGCAAAAAAAGACAATTTTAATTTCATACAAAAAATACTTGATGCAAAATTTAAGGAAGTTGCAATTGAGCCGTTGCGTATGTTTCCGGTTTAAGATCCGATTGGGCACAGTAGCTGACAAGCAATTTACCCGTATTGTAATCCACACCTAAATGATTGTTGAGCTGTATCCGGAATTTTCTAATCGTGTTTGGGGTATATACGGCTATACCGTTTACCATGCCCACTTGCGTTTCCGTCCCGTTTGGAGCTACATGGGTCACGGTCAGGTCCCCATAAATAGACATTTTCCCGGAACGGTTGAATACCATGTTCAGGTATAATCTTTCATTTTCTTCCTTTTCCATGACCAGGTCCGACAGATATACCTGGCTGTCTGACTCCCCTACCCGGATGATTACCGGAATGGTGATTCCAAAAATGGGGATCAAACGGACGCTTACCGAAGTACTATCCTGGTTGGGATCTTCTTCGCCCAGAGCTACTTCATTGGGAACAGCCCTGAAATAAATATGAGAGCGGTATTCTCCCGGGTCCAGGCGTTCCCGACCCACCACCTGCATACGGACTGTCTGGGCTTCACTGGGACCCAGTGTAACGGAACGGGGAAAGAAACGAATGTGTTGGTCAGCAAAGTTCTGTCCCGGATCTGGTTCGGTAATTTCTTCGAAATCACCGGCTTCTGTCATACGGTACTGTAAAAATGAAATATTATACCGGGTCGTATCTTGTCCGGTATTGGCCAAATTCAATTCCATAACCCTGCGGGAACCGTCAAATACCACGCGTCGCGGTGTAATCAGCAGATTTCCCTGAGCAAAGGAGGGAAGAGCAATAACACCGGAAAATACTGTCCATGCCAGTAGGAAAAATATGTTTTTAGATTTAAACATGATCCGCAGTTTTTTTAAAACACTTATATTCCCACAAATATAGTAAAAAAATCAAATATGATATTGCAATCAGTACGTTGATCGGGAAAGAAAAACGCTTCCCAACGAGGAGAAGCGTTTTTATTATGAAAACATCTTGGGAAACTCTTGTCTTATTGGTAAGTGAAGGTTATGTTGTAGATACCGGAATAAATGCCTTTGGCAATATCGGTATTTGGTACCGTCAACGTGGCACCTACGTAAACTATAGCCTCACCGTAAGCATTCAATGTAGGCGTGTCGTCAGAAACGGTGAAGGAAGCTATATTCATGGTATTATTGCTGCCAATGTGATTCAGGTTAACCGTTCCGGCAGCAGGTAGGGCAATGGTCAATGCTGCGTTGGGCTGTCCTAAAGCCCTAAATAAAGCACTACAGGGGCTTCCGTCGTTAACGGTGACCACGGTACCTGTTACGTTCACGGTTCCTGTAGCGGTATTGGCTACGACAATAGTCCCGCCGCTAGTTCCGGACGTGAACCGGCCAAAGTTGAGTTGGGTAACTTCAGTAACTGAAAGAGCTTCTATCAGTTCGGCAGTGGCAGAGGCTTGAACGGAAGAACCGTTAACAGGGTCGGGATCAATGGCGTAGGTGTATTCCAAGGAAAGTCCGGTAAACAGCAGACCAAAGATCAGGAAAAATGTAAGCTTGTTTTTCACGCTTGTTTTTTTAAAATTTTCCTCGGTCACCAAGGGAGTAACCGAGGAAATATTTTTCAAAAGGGAATTAATTTATTATTCGTAAGCAACAGTTACGGTATAGGTGCCTTCGTATACACCAGAGGCTTGGTTTGCGCCTACAGTCAGATCTGCTCCTACATTAAAAGTATCTTCTCCGGAGGCATCCAGGGTGCCTGTTGAATTATGTTGGAAATTATTAATGGTCATGGTTCCGCCGCCACCAGCCCTAGTAAGAGTTGCACTTGCATCAATATTTACGGTATAGGAAAGGTTTTTTTCTCCCTTAACGCTAAATCCGGCAGCTTGAGGAGTGCGGCCTCCTGCTGCTAAAGTCAGTAATAAGGTTGGGTCAGTTGCCGTTCTGCTACCGTCTGGAGCAATGGTAACTACGTTTGTCCCGGAAATAATATCACCAAACTCAAGGGCTTGATCTTGTTGAATTTTTATGGGGGTAATAATTCTTGCAGCGGCATCTGCAGTTACATTTTGTCCAAAAGAAATGTTTGCAAAAGCAAAGAGGGCTACTGAGAGCGTGAGAAGTTTCAAAGTTGTTTTCATAATGAATGTTAATATTTTTAAATTGTTTTTATATACAAATCTAAATCTGGGGTGCAAAAGTATACGTCCTATAACAAAGTAAAAAACAATTTCAACAGAAAGGGGGATTTAGTCAACTAAAACGACTTTTTCTTCAACGACAAGGCTTTTGATCAGTTGTAAGAGACGGTCACATTGAAAGTGCCGGTGTAATGGCCAAGTATCTGACCCCACCAAATAGTGACGGTGCCGCCTACATAAAAGACTCCTTCTCCGCTGGAGTCCAATTGCAGGCTGGATGAAGATTTGGTCAGGTTGAGAACCATGGAAGCTATACCGCCCTCACGCCACAGGAGAATTGAATTTAACGAAAACGCAGTGTTGACTTGCGCTCCGGGGGTGCCGGTGATCCTGAATTTACCGGCTGAAACGATCCCGGGGGCGGTGGGTAACAAGCTGGCAGCACCCGAGGCGCTCCTTTGCGGATTTTCAGCAGGAAGGATGGTAACATATCCGGTTCCGTTTCCGGGAAGTGCAAACCCAAAAGAAAGGTCAGATTCCTTAATGATGCCCAAAGGTATGATTACTTCAATTTCCAGCTGGGCAGTCAGGGGAACGTACATGGTCTTGATTTGTCCGTATAAAGAGGAATACCCCGGGAATAATAATGTTACCAATAAACAAAGGGATAACGCAAAGCTTTTCATAATGCCGCAAAGGTACAAAAAAATATTTTATACATTTGTAACTAATGGTTAAAATACTGATCATAGAGGACGATGTTGCTTTCAACACATTGTTGAAGACGTGGCTGACCAAAGGCGGGTTCCGGGCAGAAGGGGTACTTTCCGCAGCAGAGGCTATAAAAGCGGTGCAATCACAGGTTTATGACATTATCCTGTCCGACCTCCGTTTGCCGGATACGGACGGTCTGACATTGCTTAAATGGATCCGGGAAACGTCTCCCGACAGTACCGTATTCATTATGACCGGGTATGCCGATATTCAGACGGCGGTACAGGCCATTCGCCTGGGAGCGGCCGATTACCTGGAAAAACCGGTAGATCCGGTTGTTCTTAAAGAAAAAATTGACGAAGTACTGCGTAAGAAAGACAGACCGCACGAACGTATACCTTTTATAAAAGGGGACAGTCCGGCTTCACTCAGGTTGTACGACTACATGATGCTGGTAGCTCCTACACTTCTATCCGTGCTCATTGCCGGTGAAAGCGGTACCGGCAAGGAATATGTAGCCAACCACATCCACCAAAACAGTTCCCGCAGGGACGGACCTTTTGTGGCACTCGACTGCGGAGCGATCCCCAGGGACCTTGCCTCGAGTGAACTGTTTGGGCACCTGAAGGGATCGTTCACATCTGCCATAAGCGACAAGAAAGGGGCTTTTGAGATGGCGGACGGGGGGACGCTTTTCCTTGACGAAATAGGGAACCTGTCACCCGATGTGCAGATGCAGCTCTTAAGAGCCTTGCAGGAGGGCATGATCAAGCCGGTGGGGAGTTCACGCATGGTAGAGGTTAATATCCGTATCATTACCGCGACCAACGTGGACCTGAAACAAATGATAGAACAGGGGAAGTTCCGGGAGGATCTGTATCACAGGATCAATGAATTCCAGCTGAATATTCCCCGTCTGCAAGAAAGGGGTCAGGACATCCTACTGTTCGCACATCATTTTTTGGAATATGCCAACCGGCAGATGAAGAAACAGATTACAGGATTCACTCCCGAAGCGGAGCAACTGATGCTTGCCTACTGCTGGAGAGGGAATCTGCGTGAATTGCTCAACGTAGTAAGACGCACAGTGCTTCTGAGTGAAGGACCGCTCATTACCGTTACCGATTTACCCGATGAGATCCGCAACATCCAGTCTGCCCGTTCCGGTCAGGATGCCCATAGTCTTAAAGAGCAACACGAACGGCAGATGATCATTGAAGCATTGGCACGTACCCGCAACAACCGTACCCGTGCGGCACGTCTGCTGGGGATTGATAGGAAGACACTATATAATAAAATGAAGCTCTATCGCCTGGAGTAGCGATCCGGCTTGTTTGATGACACGCCGTACCCTTACGGGATCTTCTTTACCCGAGCGCTCCAGAAAAGCAAGGTCTTTTACCAGGGGAGATCCCAACTGCCGGAACATAGGAAGTATCTTATGGGCAATGGAAGCTATCCTGCCGTAGTCGCCCTGTTCCAGGCATTCTTTCATCGATTGCAGGCTTTCTCCGGCTGCCTTATGGAATACACGCAGCACTTGGGTTACGGCCTCAAGATCACCTTCAACCATATGTCCCATTTCGGTAAGGGAGAAATATTCATAGGACACTGCAGGGACAATAGGTGCCAGTACCCGCTGGAGTTGCGCTTTTACAAACGGTTTTGCCAGATGTGCCGTAAAGCCTTTCTCCAGGAAATGGTGTGAAGTGAAGAAACTGTTGGCCGTAACGGCAATTACAGGAATATCCCTGATCTTTTTGATCTTTTCAAGAAGCAGGAACCCGTCCGTATTGGGCATTTGGATGTCGGTCAATACGACATCTACCGGCAGGGTCCCAAGCTGTGCCATAGCTGCAGGAGCACTTAAAGCCGTTGCGACCAGGTGACCCGAGATTCGAAGCATTTCCGAAGAAAGTGCCAATTGAGTAGGGTCATCATCCACCACCAGCACCCGGAGGGGTGCAGGGGAAGGTTCCGGGGTAAAGGATTCCCCTATTACCGGGACTTGATCGGTCTTCTTGTCTGTCAGTTCTACGGGAATGGAAACACAGAAAGTGCTACCGGAATCTTCATTTTTTGAGATGCTGATATTGCCTTTGAAAAGATCCACTATGCGTTTAACTATGGAAAGTCCCAGCCCCACGCCTTCTTTTTCCGGATTGCGTGGTGATTCCACCCTTATGAATTCGTCAAAGATAAGTTTTTGCGCTTCGGGTGAGATGCCCGTTCCGGTGTCGTAAACGGAAAAGAACAATACCTTTTCTTCCAATGAAACATGCAGGTCAACATGTCCTTTGTCCGTAAATTTTACTGCATTGGATAACAGGTTCATAACAACTTGTCTTAACCTTAAGGGATCTGTCATAATGCAAAGGGATGCAGGCACTTCTGTCCGCAAGTTAAGGGCTACGCCTTTCTTATTGGCTATAGGGGAGAAGACGGCAATAGCCTCTTCAAAAAGATGTCTTACGGGAGTGACGGAAAGATTGAGTTGGGTTTTCTGCGCCTCCAGACGGTAATACTCCAGCAGGTTGCCCAACAGTTCCATCATATGTTCTGCAGAATGCATCATGGGGTCCAGATATTCTTTTACCCGTTGTTCCGTTCTTTTTTCCGAAGGGTGCTTCAAAAGGTCCAGGTATCCGATTATGGCACTCAAGGGTGCCTTGATGTCGTGCGTAACAGTCAGAAGCAACTTTTCGCGGCTTTCCATCAATTCTTCCGCACGGTTGCGGGCAATTTCCAGATCTTTCCGATACTTTCTGCTTTTATTCAGGTCAGTGAAAATGAGCAATGTGGAAAGCAAGATGATAAACAGGGCAACGCTTCCCAGGATAGATAATGAGCTGCCTGCTTTTTCCAACGAAGCCTGGCGTGTTTCCAATGCTGTCAGGGTGGTATTGAACCATTCCTGATTCAACTCTTCCAACAATTTATTTATCTGCAGGTTCAGGGCACGGTCCGTTTCTATGAGCTGTTCCAGTTGGACTGATATGGCCTTTAGTTGACGCTGCCTTTCTTTTTCCACATCATCAAGCACCTTCATTACCGCCTGGACCACGGTGTCGCGGGTGGTGGTTTGTTGGGCCAGGGGTTGCGGTGTTCCGGGAATGATTCTGACCAGCGAGTCGGTCACGGTACGTCGGATCTGCCTGATTTCGGTAATACTATCCTGCATCCGGGCAGGGGAAAAGGCATTTCCCAGGCGTTCAAAGAAGGTTTGCCGCGGTCGTTGTACGGCTATGGTGATCGTATCGTAGATGATCTCTTCCCGGATCACGATCGGCGGTATGGGACGCGATGTAACTTCTGCCAGCTTTGGAACTTGTGTCATGGCCGGCAATTGTGGCAATGCCCGGTCTACTTTTTTTTCTACCTCACGGCTGCTTCGCCTGCTAAGTTCCCTTTGCTGTTGTGCTATTTGCCTGATGTTGGTGTCCCTATAGACCAACAGGCTATCAATTTCCTGCAGGATCTCTTTTTGCCTCTCCAGGGTAGTCCCCCTGCCAAGGGAATCCAGCATCAGGTCCACTTTATCGAGTGCTGTTCGGTACAAGTCGTAATTTTCAGCTTTCGGGTCCTGGATAAAACGGGTTCCCAGCCATTCAGCCTCATATAATAATGATATGGTATTGCTTATAAGCAGGCTTCGTTCCAGGATCTCTTCCCTGCGGTCTTCACTTTGAAAAAGAAACGGATATACATGCCGGTATACATACCATCCCGTACCTATGGCAAGGGCTACGAGCAACAGATAGCTGAATATAATTTTAAGACGAAAACCCACATCCGGTTTCATAAGACTAAGATAAAAAGAAAATCCGGGCAATACAAAGTGATATAATAGTATTAATTGGGGAAAATTTCCCCAATCAGTGGTCGCAATTTCCCCAGTTTTTATTTTCACAGACCTTTGTCTGAATTATATAATAATAATATAAATACATGATAGACAGCGTTATAGATATTTAGTAAAATAATTATGGAAATGTTTTTCCCCTTTTTTTAGTTGGGGAATGTTTATGGAACGTTATTTGATGATATATATGAGAACGAAAGCAGTGGGCGCACGGAATTTTTTCATGCAAACAAAAGATCCACTTGATGCGCCACAAAATAAAGAGGGATACTGTCGTCTATCAGTATCCCTCTTTGCATTTAAATTATTGCACTGGTTTTCAGATTTCCCATTCCGTACTGTCTTTCGTATCCTTTATAAGGACACCCAGTTCAGAGAGTTTGTCCCGGATCCTGTCCGATTCCGTCCAATTTTTGTCCCGGCGTGCTTGTTTGCGGAATTCCAATATCATATCTATGAGCCCTTCTATCAGGGGCAACCGGTCACCGTCTGTGTCTTCCTTCAGCCCCAGAATGCCTTTAACGACCCGTTCATAGATACGTTCAATCAGATCCCTGTCTTGCGGAGAAATGGGTTTGTTTGTGTCGGCCGCAGTATGGATCCAGGTAACCAGATCGAAAAGCGAAGCCAAAGCCACTGGGGTATTCAGATCATCACACAAGGACCGGTAAATCTTTTGTTCCGTTTGTTGCAACATTTCCGAGGCGTTCACACCGTCTGAAACAGGAATCTTTTTGAATATGCCATGACCTTTCAAAAGTCTTTTAAGCCCTTTGCTTGCAGCCACCAGGGCATTGTCACTGAAATCAAGGGGGCCCCTGTAATGTGCCTGCAGAATAAAGAACCTTATGGTCATAGGGTGGAAGGGCTGTGTCAGTAGCGGGTGTTTACCGCTGAAGAGTTCTTCCAGGGTAATGAAGTTGCCCAGGGATTTGCCCATCTTCTGGCCGTTTATGGTAATCAGGTTGTTGTGCATCCAATACCTGACACTGTCCTTGCCCCTGGTCACCGTATTTTGTGCCAGTTCGCATTCATGGTGGGGAAACAGCAGGTCCATACCTCCTCCATGAATATCAAAGACCTGCCCCAAGTATTTGGAACTCATGACCGAGCATTCCAGGTGCCAGCCCGGAAAACCCTCACTCCAGGGAGAAGGCCAGCGCATGATATGTTCGGGGGCTGCCTTTTTCCACAGGGCAAAATCAAAGGGAGAACGCTTGTCTTCCTGTCCTTCCAGATCCCGGGTACTTGTCTGCAGATCTTCCAGCACACGTCCTGACAGGACCCCGTAACGGTGTTCCCGGTTGTACCGTTCTACGTCAAAATAGACGGACCCGTTGACCTCATAAGCCATCCCTGCTTCCAGGATTTGCTGTATCATGGCTATCTGCTCTGTGATATGCCCCGAAGCCCTGGGCTCAATGCTTGGAGGCAGGGTGTTAAGGCTTGCCATGGCCTGGTGGTAGCGGATGGTGTAATATTGTACCACCTCCATGGGTTCAAGCTCTTCAAGCCGGGCCTTGCGGTTAATCTTGTCCTCACCTGTATCGGAATCGCTCTCCAAATGGCCCACATCGGTAATATTGCGGACATAGCGCACTTTATAACCCATGTCTCTCAAAAGCCTGACAAAGACATCGTACACGACTGCCGGCCTTGCATGACCCAGATGCGGGTCACCATAGACGGTCGGGCCGCATACGTAAAGCCCTACATGTCCCGGAACCAACGGTTCAAATTTTTCCTTGTTTCTTGTAAGGGTGTTGTATATGAATAGATCCTGCGGCATACCGGTATAATCTTATGTTTGCAAATGTACGTATTTTTCCGGTATCATTTCCCGGATATACCTTTGCCGGTCTCCTTTTCGTCTTTAACTGAAATTCTTACGTTTTAGACGGGTTTCTTCCGATGTTCATTTCAGATATTTGTCCAGGAACTCAAAAAATATCCTGTTCCAAAGTATATTGTTCTGGGCTTTCAATATCCAGTGGTTTTCATCGGGGAACAAAACGAGTCTGGCAGGAACACCGTTCAGGAGGGCAGCGTTATAGGCGGCCATTGCCTGGTCGACAGGAACACGGTAATCCAGTTCTCCGTGGGTGATCAGTATGGGTTTATTCCAGTGCTGAACGCGTTTGTGTGGAGATTGGGCATAATGTCTCACGGCCACGGGATTTTTGTCCCAGGGTGCACCACCGTTATCCCAGTGCGGGAACCAGATCTCTTCCGTTGTCATGTACATGTGTTCCGTATTGAATATGCCGGCATGTGCAATGAAAGCGGCAAAGCGGTCGCTATGGGTGCCGGCAAGATAAAAGACCGAGTATCCGCCATAGCTTGCTCCGACGGCAGCAATACGGTTGCCGTCCACATAAGGTTCGCGTTTCATGTGGTCAACGGCACTCAGGTAGTCCCGCATGTTCTGACCGGCATAGTCGCCGCTTATCTGCTCTGTCCACTCCTGGCCGAAAGCCGTGGTACCCCTCCTGTTGGGAAGGATGACTATATACCCGTTGGCGGCAATGAGCTGATGGCACCACCGGTAGGACCATCCCTGAGAGAGGGTTGACTGGGGACCTCCTGCACAGAAGAGTACGGCGGGGTATTTTTTTTGCGGGTCGAAATGTGGTGGATATACTATCCAGGTCAACATTTTTTTGTTGTCGGTAGTGGTGATCCAGCGTTCTTCCACCCGGCCCATCGTCAACTGATCCAGCAGATGACTGTTTTCAAAGGAAAGTTGCGTGTATTCCCCTGAAACGGGATCGATGGATACCAGTTCGGTGGGCATGGACATGGAAACAAAGGTGCCTATGAGTGTTTCACCTTCAGCCGGACTTCCTGCCAACTGTACGGGTCCGCAATTGTACCAGCCGTTTGTGATCCGGCGTATCTGTCCCGATGCAAGGTCCATAACAAATACATGGGTGATTCCTTCTGCACACGAAGTAAAATAAAGTCCTTTGCTGTCTTTCATCCAGGTTACGCTTTCCACGTTATAGCGAAAATCTGCAGTCAGATCTCGGGTAGTTCCATCTTCAAAGGAATGAAACATCAGGCGGTTTTTGTCGGCTTCGTACCCTTCCCGTTCCATGCTGTTCCAGACCAGGAATTTTCCGCAAGGGGAGAATCGTGGGGCCGTGTCGTATCCCATCATACCTTGACTCAGGTTCACCTCCTTTCCGGTTTCCAGGTCTTTCAGGTAAATATCCGTGTTGGTTGAAACGGCATAATCCACTCCGGTAAGTTTTCGACAGGAATAGGCGATGCTTTTGCCGTCGGGGCTCCAGCATAACTCCCCTATATCCCCAAATGGAAGCGTCGGCAGTTCAAAAGGTTGTCCTTCCAGCAGGTCGGTTTCCGATGAAAGGGATTCTCCGTCAAACGAAGCGACGAAAGAATGAGGTATATCCTCAACAAAACAATCCCAGTGGCGGTACATCAAATCATCAATGACGCGTCCCGAAGCTTTGTTCAGGGCCGGATCTATATCTGTGGGCTTAGTGGACGCTTTGATCCTTGAGATGAACAGGAGCCTGCCACCGTCGGGAGAGAGACTAAACTCATCAATAGGCCTTTCCGTTCCCGTAATCTGCCGCCGGTCCGTGCCGTCGGCCTGCATAACCCAAAGTTTTCCTTGGCAAAGAAAGAGTATCCTATCGTTATCCAGCCACCGGGCATTGGATTCGCTTGTGTTGGTGCTGGTTATCCGGCAATTATTGCTTCCGTCAATGTCCATGACAAACAACTCCCTGTTTCTTTTGTCTTCTTCTATAGAAGTATAGGTTACTCCATAGACGATCCTTTTTCCATCAGGGGAGACCTGCGGATCGGATAAGCGTCCCAGGTGGTTCAGGACTATGGGATTGAGCAGGTCGTTTTCCAGTTTATCTGTGTTTTTTCCTATCAGAGGAGCTTTACTGTCAGCGTTTTTGTTGCAATTGTTCAGCGCCAGTGAACTTGTCAGCATCATAAGTATACATATAATTCTGTTCATTAGATTGTAGATTTTACCGGACAGTGATGTCCTGGTGATGTTCCGGAAACAGGAACGTTATAAGTATTGTTACTGGAAAGATACGATAATCGTAAGGTCAGTGGTGTTGATGTAATTTCCTGCAGGCTGATTGGCGCCAATATTCAATGTGCCCCCGATTCTTATTAAAGCGCTGCCGATGTTGTTAAGACTTCCACTTAATGGAATGATCTGAAAACTGTTTACTGTCATAGTGTTTCCTTGATCGTTCGTCAAAGTGATCTGAGTAGGATAGCTTCCCGGAGCGATCAGAAAAGACTGTCCGACTATGCCTAAAATCTCGAATATTGCAGCACTGCTGCTGCCCATCAGGTGAAAATTTCCGGAAACACTTGAAACGCTTCCGTCGGATGGATTGAGACGGACCGACCCGCCCGTCGATTGGCTGACGATGTCTCCAAAGTTCAGATCGCTTATTTTCTCCATCCGGAGATTTGAACCGAGTGTTATGGAGCCTTCTGCACTTGTGTTGGCATCAAAGCCAATCTGAGCAACGGAAAAATGAGAAAAACCTGCTAAAAAAACAGTCAGAAGAAATAATTTATGTATTTTCATAGTCAACTCAATTTGCTGCAAGATTACGAAAAAAGCTGCAAATATCAAACCAGATTCAATCAAACCTGTCAGATCATCAACAAGATGTTTTATTGGCGGAATAATTAATGAATTAATTGTAAGTTTGTGGAAATATAAAGAGAACAAAGATGAAACGAATCGTTAGCTTATTGTTTGTATGTATGGCCTGGTCCCTGCAGGCACAGAGCATTAAACCGGAATTCAAACCTGTAAAAGGAGTGGAATATGTTGTCAACATGGAGGTAAATCAGACCATGACCGTCATGATTCCCATGATGGGAGAGATGACCACGCAAACCGATCAGATTGTCGGTGCCGTTCTCACACTGGTAGAAGAAGTGGAAAAGGGATACCTGATGGAAGCTTGTTTGACACGTATAAGCGTAACGTCTTCGGGGCAGGGTCAGCAGCAGGTCTTCGATTCCGAAGGGGAGGACATTATGAGCCAGGCTATTAAAACCTTAATGGGGAAACCCCTGCAAATGATCATTTCCCGCCAGGGTGAGGTCATAGAACAAATGCCTGTTGCAGATACTTTTTTCACCCCGGCAGATGAAACCCTTGCCACACAATATGCCCGCCGGCGCCGGGAACAGTCTATGGAACAGATAAAACAGGTATTCAGCCAGAAGACTATTAAAGAAGTCGTACAGTCCGGATTGACAAAATTTCCCGACAGGATGCTGACGATCCCTTCTGTTTGGACTGTTGAGGATAAAAGTCCGGAGATGAATGTCATCATTACGCTGCAGCATCGTCTGACAGAAGTGTCCGGGAACAGAGCTACCTTGTCATCCAGGTTGGTCATGATGCCCGATCCCAACGTTGCGCCATCTACCGCAGCACAACGTATGGAAAAGATCTCCGGAAATGGTGAAGCCGCTTCGGTTATTGATATTGAGAGCGGATGGGTAATAGAAAGTAACGGTACGCAGTTGATGAAAGGAGATCTGGTGGTGGAACAGGGTAATCAGGTACAATCGTATCCCGTAACTATCAATGCAAAGGTAAAGATAACGTCCCTTAATCACTGACCAAAGGCCACAGGACAGGGTCGTTCAACAATTCCTGCAGGCGATACTCTTTCCCGTTGACCAGGACTTTATTCGAGATCAGCCTGACACCATGGCTGTAATCTACATAGGTGTTGATATGACCGTCGTAAACAGGCTGAATGGGAGTTCCATCCGGCCTGTGCCATCCGTATATGATGACATGGTGCGTTCTGGAGGGATTGGGCGGAATCCTGGTGATGACTACATCCTTTTTGGTGCCGGCCGTTAGTACCCCGGGTTTTTTACCTGCAGCTTTCAGCTGGGCAAAGATCACCTGTGAATGGTCAAAGAACAGGTCCGGGTCCAGGTTGCGGTAATCCCGGGGGATGTAGTTAAAAGGTTCAGGTGTTGCCTGTGCATGTTGGTAAATGATGTCAACAATCTTTGGTGTAGGCAGGGAACAGTTCAACGAATCGGCGATCCTGCCTGCGATCATGGGGGTAAGGGGAACTATGAACGGAACATCACCGCTCAGTACCGTCAGGTAATCGGGTTTGACGAACAAAGTTACCCGGTAGTTCTTTCCGTTTATGTCTTTTTGTCTGGTGGTTATGCGTACAAATCCCTTCATGTATTCGGGGACGTTGCCTGCCAGAATTTCCCGGCAGGTTAGATTTTCGCGTTCTTCCAGGGGCAAGGTGCGGAATAGTTCGTAGAAAGGACACTCTCCGCGTTTTATCTGTGCATTAACATGTATAAAAAAAGCAAATAGGAGCAGTGTAATAAAAGCTGTTTTGGAGATGTGTGCTGGTTTGTTATTCATACTATTCATAGTCAGGGCTATTGAATTTTTAGAGGGGTGATACGATCTGGAGTCGGCAGGTGCGGATTTCGTAAATTGGATTTATTTATCTTACTTTGCATCTTGCAAAGTTTGTTAAATTTTGCAATTAAACTACATATTTATTAACTAATCACTGAATTATGGCAGTTAACATTAAAGAAAAAGTTAAGCAAATTATTGTGGACAAATTAGGTGCTGACGAGAACGAAGTTACCCCCACTGCTAACTTTACAAATGATTTAGGTGCGGATTCTTTGGATACCGTAGAATTGATTATGGAATTTGAAGAAGTTTTCGGCATCAACATTCCTGACGAAGCCGCTGAAAAAATATCTACAGTTGGTGACGCCATTAAATACATTGAAGACAACGTAAAAGCCGAATAATTTAAAACCATGAAGCTCAGACGGGTAGTCATTACCGGTATAGGAACGATCAATTCCTTGGGACACAACGTTCCCGAGTACTTTGACAATCTTGTTGCCGGAAAATCCGGTGCCGGATTGATTACCCGTTTTGACACTTCTTTATTCAAAACACGTTTTGCCTGCGAGATTAAAGAGTACGATCCTGAAAAGTTAGGTCTGGACAAAAAAGAGGTCCGCAGGAACGATCCCTTTACCCAATACGCGTTTATTGCAACCGATGAAGCCATAAGGGACAGTGGTCTTGATCTGGATGTTATTGACAAAGACAGAGCAGGCGTAGTGGTCGGTTCCGGGATCGGAGGTATTGAAACGCTGATCAGGGAAATCAAAGCGTTTCACCAAGGCGGGGGAGTACCCCGGTTCAGTCCCTTTCTTGTCCCGATGATGATCCCTGACATCGCTTCAGGTATGATCTCTATGAAATACGGATTCCGTGGACCGAATTATGCCACGGTTTCTGCCTGTTCCACTTCCAATCACGCCATGAGTGATGCCTTTGCCCTCATTCGTCTGGGGAAAGCCGATATTATAATTACCGGCGGAAGTGAAGCGCCTATCAACGTGGCCAGTATAGGAAGTTTCAATGCTTCCAAAGCCATTTCTACGAACAATGAACAGTACATGACCGCTTCCCGTCCCTTTGACAGGACGCGTGACGGTTTTGTTATGGGAGAGGGGGCCGGTATCCTGATATTTGAAGAATACGGACATGCCAAAGCCCGCGGAGCAAAAATATATGCCGAATTAGGAGGTGCCGGCATGACTGCCGATGCCTATCATATTACGGCACCGCATCCCAATGGGGACGGAGCCCGCCGTGTGATGGAAGAAGCCATCCGGGAATCGGAACTAAAGCCCGAGGATGTGGATTACATAAATCTGCACGGCACTTCTACACCCCTGGGGGATATTGTGGAAGTAAAGGCAATTAAGGATCTGTTTGGAGATCATGCATACAAGATGAACATAAGTTCCACTAAATCAATGGCCGGACATGCCCTTGGAGCTACAGGTGCCATAGAGATTCTGGCCTGCATCTGTGCTATGGAACGGGAGATGATACCACCCACCATCAATTTCAGGGAAGAAGACCCTGAGATCGATTATAAATTAAACTTTACTTTCAACGAGTCTCAGCCGGGAAAGGTACGCGTTGCCCTTTCCAATACGTTCGGTTTTGGAGGGCATAATTCCAGTCTGTTGATCAAAAAAATTGAATAATGATCTTCCGCCCGGCGGATAAGGACCCTAAAAACAGGGAATTGCGTAAAGCCCTGAAGGATTGTTTCGGATTCCAACCAAAAAATTTAGATATATATAAAGTTGCGTTGACGCATCGTTCTGCAGTTTTGCAGGATAAGGATTCCAATGAAAGACTGGAGTTCCTGGGAGATGCTGTTTTAGACGTTGTCGTCGGGGAAGCCGTTTACAGGCGTTATCCCAATGAAGATGAAGGTTATCTGACACAAATGCGTTCGCGTATCGTTAGCAGGGATTCCCTGAACAGGATAGCCGAACAGACCGGATTGCGTCAATGGTTGGATATAAAGGGGAATGATATACATTTCCGCAATATTGGCGGAAATATGTTTGAAGCCCTTTCGGGAGCGATTTTTCTGGATATCGGATTTAAAAGATGCCGGAAAGTACTTCTGAACCATTTACTTTCCAGAGTAAACTGGCAGGAACTGGAATGCACAGAAACGGATTACAAATCCCGTATGGTAGAGCGGTGTCAGAAAAAAGGAAAATCGCTTTCTTTCAGGGTTCGGATGCTGCCTCCGAAGTCAGGGGAACCCTCTGTTTTCGAAGCTGAGGCCGTTTCCGACGATAGTATCCTGGGTGTTGGGCGGGGATATTCTAAGAAGGATGCCGAACAAGATGCATCACGACAGGCATGGATGCGGGAGTTCAACAGGGGCTAGGCTGTTCAACGGCCTGATTTTTCCCCCTTGCGCCTTTCTTTTTCCAGGTATTCAACCCAGGCAACAGATCCGCCCTTGAGGTTGTAAATGACACGGTACCCGTTCTCAAGCAACAGGCGTGCTACTTCTTTTGTTTTTCCTATACGGCAATAGATAAAAAGTGTGTCCGAAGCTGAGAGCTGATCCCTGACTTCTTCAAGAAAGAATTCCTCTGCAGGTTGGATGTTTACCGCACCCGGAATATGAAAATGGAGATATTCTTCCGCGTCTCTAAGGTCCAGCACTTGTGTCCCCGGATTTTCTTTAATCCTGTCAAGAAATTCTTTTGGTTTCAGTTCAAAGACCTGGGCATTAAGCGGCAACGTAATGCCGGTCAGAAGAAAAAGTAGACAAAAAAGTCGCATTGTGACCTCGGAGGGACTCGAACCCTCGACCCAATGATTAAGAGTCATTTGCTCTACCAACTGAGCTACGAAGTCTTGGAACGGGGGTGCAAATGTAATGTTTTTTTTTATTGTAACAACACTGCATATGTGATTCGTACGTACGGAGATCTGTCTGCCAGATTGCCGTTGAGCAGGGTTGTGTTACGGTAGGTGAAGTTATCTACGTAATAAGTGTCTCCTGATGTGGTGCTGACTAAATAGACGGGCATGATCCAGAGATCGTCCCTGGGACCGATGTCATTGCGGGAGAGAATTTTCTGCAGGTAAGAGGTGATGTCGAACGTATATTCCCATTTGGAACGGTTCATGGTTCTTCCGGCATTCTCAAAGTATATATCTTCCAGGGGACTGTAATAGGTCAGGGAATCATTTGATATCAGATTACAGGGATACAATGTCGCAGGAGCGTTGTCAAATGCCGCATAATCTTCTCCTGTGGGTATTTCAACGGGCATGACCAGCTCTGCGCGGGAGATAAGGATCCTGTCGGCATCTACAGGGGGTGTCTGTGCCAGGCCCCAGGCTTTGATCTGTTCTGTCAGGGTTGTGATGTCCAGACGGGGTTTGACTCCGGCCAGTCCTTCGTAATAGAGTTTATCCGAAGGATCTTTGCCGGCAAGGTGTGCAGATTCGTGGGATGATATGTTGTAATACGTACCGTATATGTTAAAATAATAGGAAAGCAAACTGTCTCCTCCGCCTGCTTTATAATTGATAAAAATATTTGTTTCCTTGAAATTCAGGTAATTGATCCGGCCGCCGGTTCCGGCACCTTCAAATCTTTCCGTAGTAAAATAAAGTCCTTTGTATTTATTGAGAAATGCCTTAGTGCTGTCCCTTTCTATGGAATCTGCAGCAAGAAGCTCATAGGCGAAGGCATCAGTAAAGTCTATTCGCAGGGTGTCCCGTCCCAGGAAAACGAGACCGGGTTTGCTTACCGGGATAGGATCTATATAATCCTCGGAAAATGAATTGTGATATATGTCAAGATGGTTCAGGTCTTTAACGAGTTTATAAACATATATGTTCTGGGGAATATACCTGTCATTCTGATCAAATACCGCAAAACCGCCAATGGGAATGTTTACGTACATATTTTGCACAACGGGGTTTTCTCCGTAATCCTTCTGATATGCATACGGGGCAAACTGTACGACGGCTGCCGTTGTCGTGTTCCCGAAAACCGGCGTATTGACCGATCCGAATTCCAGGTATGAAGGCGAAGACATATTTATACTGTCTGCTACGGCCGTAAACATGGGTGCTTTAAATTCCTGTGTCCGGATATAGAGGATCTGGTTGGTCGGAATGTAATCCGATCCCATGCGGTTGTCAACGGAGATGCAGGAGGAAATGGAAAATAGGAGAAAAGCAGAAAGGATGATACTGCGTGCCCTGATTGTCATTTGGTTTCCAAAATTTGATCGTAAAAACGGTTGTAATCCGAAATATATGTGCTTTCAGGGTCTTGTGGGTCAACGAACGGAAGAATAGGGATCTTCCTTGATTTGGCATATTCTATTAGTGAATCGTCAACCGACCGGTTGGCCAGGATCACGCCGTCGGCATACCGGAGGGCCATTTTTGTTAAATTCATGGCCGTAGGTTCTTCCAGGAGTTCCACGTCTTTAGTCTCTATGCCGGGGACGATAATCTTTGATCGCATATTTTCGTTAAAACTTTCAGTAGTCAAATCGTTATAAAGCGAAACGACCACACGGGCATTGGTGAAGAGCGGATCGTTGCGATAAGCTTTCTTAAGGTATAAGGGCAACAGGTGGCTCAACCATCCGTGACAATGTACTAAAGAAGGCTTCCAGCGTAACTTCTTCACGGTTTCCAGTACCCCCCGAGCAAAAAATATGCCCCGTTCATCGTTGTCCGGGAAAAATACTTGATTATCGTCTTTGTATATGAATTTTCTTTGGAAATAATCTTCGTTGTCTATGAAATAGACTTGCATGCGTGCGGTGGAAATGGAAGCAACCTTTATGATGAGCGGACGGTCTATATCTTTTATTATGATGTTCATGCCCGAAAGGCGAATCACTTCATGAAGTTGGTTGCGGCGTTCGTTAATGCATCCGTATTTAGGCATGAATAAACGGATCTGGCCACCTGATTCTTGAACAGCCTGAGGTAAATGACGGCTGATATATGACATATCCGTTTGTGGAAGGAACGGCAATATTTCCGAACTTGCATAAAGGATTTTTTTCGTTTTGGACATATTGTTTTAACTGGCTTAAAGCATACAAAGATAGCAAAAATTCTTATACTTTCATTATCTTTGGATCCCCTAACTATGGCACAACAGGAGAAAAATATAATCAGCCAGCAGCTTGTCCAGTCATACCTGTCCTCAGTTGTCAGCATATCTTTGGTGTTGCTCCTTATAGGGATAACAGGTTTTTTGGCCGTCAATGCCAGGACCGTCTCCGACTACTTTAAGGAACATCTGGGGGTGTCGGTGATCCTGAGCCAGGAAACAAGCGATGCCGATTCCACATTGATTGTAAAACAGATCTTGGCAACCAAATATGTCAGGGATGCCGTAAAAGACGCCGCTTTCATATCGAAGGATCAGGGAGCTGCAGAGATGGCGCAATTGCTCGGATCTGATTTTCTTGACATCTTTGAATACAATCCGCTGCCCGCTTCTGTGGAGCTTAGTCTTAATGCGGATTACGTGCATAATGACAGCATTGCGCGTATGGGAACGTACCTGTCAAAATTTCCGTTTGTAGAGGAGGTTTCCTATCAGGCACCGCTTATTTCCCTGATTAACAAAAACCTAAGGAACATAGGCATTGTGCTGGGTGTGATCATCCTTATCCTGTTGGTTATATCCTTTGCGCTGATACACAACACTATAAGATTATCTGTGTATGCCAGGAGATTTACCATTTATACCATGAGATTGGTTGGGGCTACCAAGAGGTTCATAAGGAAACCTTTTATGTTACAGGCCTTTATACAGGGATTCATTTCCTCACTCATTGCCATTCTGCTTTTGATGGGTGTCCTCTATTTACTGCAAAGGGAATTTCCCGGGATCCTGATGCTCATTACCCCCAATATGTTCCTGATAGTAATAGGTGCAATGATCGTAATAGGGGTGTTGTTGTGCCGCTTATCTACCTATTTTGTTGTCAACAGAGTTGTGAAACTTAAGGCCTCCGCCTTTTATTATTAATGTTAATGAAAAAACCGAACAAACACGAAAAGGAAACTGAAGAAAAATTTGCACTGCCCCTGAAGAATGTATATTTGTTGATAGCAGGACTTGTTATCATAGCCATTGGATTTATCCTTATGGCCGGAGGGGGGTCTAATGATCCTCAGGTATTCACCGGGGAGACGCTATTCAGTTTTCGCCGGATAGTTATAGCTCCCATACTGGTTTGCTGTGGCTTTGTCTTTGAGATCATTGCCATTATGCGTATTAAGAAAGAAAAGGGGAATGAGCGGACTTGAAGCATTACTGCTGGGATTGTTGCAGGGATTGACAGAATTCATCCCGGTCAGCAGTAGCGGTCATCTGGTAATTGTAAAGGACCTTTTTGGGATCGAAACGAAAGATGCCTCTTTCGAGATCATTGTGCATACAGCGACTGTTCTGAGTACTGTGATAGTTTTCCGGAAAGAATTATGGGGTATGGTATCCGATACGGTACGTTTTCGCAGGACCGAAGCAACGGGACTGACCCTCCGTATCTTGTTCTCTGCTATTCCCGTGCTGATAGTAGGGCTTTTCTTTAAAGACAAGATAGAATCGTTATTTACAGGCGGGCAGGCCATCGTCGGTTGGATGTTACTGCTGACGGCGGCTTTGCTTGGAATATCACAATGGCTGTCGGTTCGGAGGCAAGGAAGTACCCATCCGATAGGATACCGCGACGCTTTTTTGATAGGTATTGCACAGGCTTTTGCCGTCTTGCCGGGATTGTCGCGTTCGGGAGCGACGATTGCAACAGGTTTATCGCTGGGAGCACATAAGGACCAGGTGGCGCCATTCTCGTTCATAATGGTCCTTATCCCCGTATTGGGGGAAACGTTCCTCGAGATCATAGGCGGAGGATTTGCTCCGGCTGTCACCGGCATTTCATGGAGTGCCATGGTTATAGGATTTGCAGCGGCTTTTGTATCGGGGCTGTTTGCCTGCAGGTTTATGATTGCCATCGTGCGTAAGGTCAGGTTAACCTGGTTTGCCGTCTATTGCCTGTTGGTGGGAGTATCGTATTTGATAGTACCGTTGTTATGAGTAACTACTATTTTGTTGCAGACATTCATCTGGGTTTGGAGATCGGTGATCCTGTTGACAGGGAAAAGCGTTTCATATCATTCCTGGACAGTCTTGGAAATGATACGGGAGGGCTTTTCCTGATGGGAGATATATTTGATTTCTGGTACGAGTACAAACATGTGATTCCCCGTGGTCACACCCGTACCCTGGGAGCTTTGGCACGTGTGCGGGACAGGGGAATACCCGTTCATTATTTTGCCGGGAACCATGATCTGTGGACTTTCGGATATCTTGAGCAGGAACTGGGTATGCAGATACATTGCGATGAGTTGTACATTTGTTTGGAAGGTAAGAATTTTCTCTTGGCACACGGACACCGGATGGGACGTCAACCGTTCAAAAGCCGGTTTGTACACGGTATGTTCCACAACAGGTTTCTTCAGATATTGTTCAGTTGCCTGCATCCCTGGTGGGCTTTTCTTCTGGCACAATCATGGTCCACACATAACAGGAAACGCCGGCCTGTATCCTATAATTTCAGGGACAAGGAAGAACCCGTCTATCAGTATGCAGCTTCTTATGAAAAACCTGTGGATTATTGTATAGTGGGACATTTGCACACATCGGCGCGTTGTCCCCTGCCGCAGGGAGGGGAACTGATAGTGCTTGAAGATTGGTTGTCAGTTGGTCCTTCTGGTGCCGTAAGGGGAGATATTGGAGTCTTTCGGGGAGCCGAAAAGGGAGAAGTAGAGATAATAAAAACGCCCGTCATGGTACATCTGAACTAGTTCTTCAAGGAGTTTGTCCTCTCCGTACTTATCATACGGTTTTTTCATATCTGCCCCGAAAATTTTAGCCACACCCTGCCAAAAAGCTGCTGTCAGTCCGCCACGGTAATTTTTTACCACAGCATATGAGGTCTGTCCGATTTCCCTGTCTATCAGCCGGAGCAGGATACGTCCCTGTGTGAATGTCAGTTTGCGCAGAGGTCCTTCAAATTCGGCGAAAAGGTTTCTTTCCGTCTTTGCCAGAAAGCGTTCCCGTTCACGGGGCGTAAAATTACTAACGGCAAGAATGCTGTCAGCCGTATCCATGCGTTCCCTGGCCTGAAGAGCGAAAGGATACGCCCGGGCAAAATTGTGTACCGTCTTGTAAAACTCCCTCCATTCCTTATCTTTTTTCCTTTTATCTCGATTGTACACGTATATTGCAGGGATGGAAGAAACGAACAAAGTGTCACCGTTCTCAATGATAAAACCGACGACGTGACCTTCACGCCGGGTTTCCTTTTGTGCTGTTAAGGTTAGCGGGTAGATCAGGCACAGGACAATTGCCGGGATTATCAGCTTGGTTCTCATTTAATGTCAAGGAGAAGCAAAAAACGTTCCTTTTTATTCTCTTGTATGAAAGTTCATCCCATAGCGCTCATCCGGAACACGTTCAGGTCTTTTTCCCTGAGGCCGGCAGGCTTTATTATCCTCACAAATGTAACAAAATTGGAATTAACGTAATATATTTACATTATGAAACTGTTTTTCCTTTCCTGCCTGATTGTTTCCTTATCTGTTCCCGATTCCCTGGACCTGAAGGTGGAACGTCTGCATGATTCCATTATTTCTATAGATACGCATAACGATTTTGCCATGTTCTATGCTTTTCCCGAAGAAAAACATACGGTTGCAAAGGGACAGGTTTCTTTTGAATTGATGAAAGAAGGACGGCTTGATGCAGCCTTTTTCGCGGCATATCAGGAGCAGGGACCATGTACGGAAGAGGGACATGCTAGGGCAAAATGGCTGGCAGACAGTATGCTGACGGCATTGCACCGGTATGCTGCAGAATTAAGTCAACAGGGCGCCATAGCATTCGATGCCGGGGAGGTCAGAGAGTTGAAAAAGCAGAACAAAGCAGCTATGTTGCTTTCCATTGAAAACGCCTATTGCCTGGGACAGGACATAACATTGGTGGAGCATTATTACAAAATGGGTGTCAGGATGATCGGACTTACACACAACGGAAACAATTGTGTTGCCGATGCCGTAATGGACAGCCTGGAATGGCACGGGGGGCTTTCTCCTTTCGGTTATGAAGTGATCAAAGAAATGAATCGGCTGGGAATGATAGTAGATGTCTCGCATGCCTCCCGGAAGGCCTGCCTGCAGGCAGTAAGATCAAGTCGTACGCCGATCGTGGCAAGTCACTCCTGTGTCTATAACCTGAAGCAAATACCCAGAAATTTGACGGATGAAGAGATGATAGCCATCGCCGGCAAGGGCGGCCTTATACAGATATCCATAGGCAGGTATTTCCTTTCCTTTCTGCCCAGGGACCAGGTGGGTCTTCCGCATCTGATGGAACATATCAATTATGTGGTCAACCTGGTCGGTATAGATCATGTGGGCATTGGCAGTGATTTTGACGGCGGCGGCGGCATAGTGGGAGTGGAGAACATGGGACGAATGAAAGCCATCACAAGAGCGTTGATAGAGGAGGGATACTCAGATCGGGAGATTGCGAAATTATGGGGCGGCAATGTTTTGCGAGTAATGGAGGATGTGAGCGATTTTGCCCGTAGTTTCTAACATTTTTCACTTTCTTTTGTTCATAAATTTTTGTAAATCAGAAATTAAGTTCTATCTTTGCAACCCGCAATTTTAAGGTAGATTCTACATAATGGATTGTGGGACAAAGGGTTATAATATATAACCTCTGAAAACAAGCACCGAAGCAACAATACATATTTACGTTACGTTAAACGTTTAGAAAAAACAATGTTACAACCTAAAAAAACCAAGTTCAGAAGGCAACAAAAAGGCCGTATGAAAGGGATTGCCCAGAGAGGAAACCAACTTGTCTTTGGGTCGTTCGGGATCAAAACCATGGAATCCTGCTGGTTGACCGGTCAACAGATCGAGGCTGCCCGTCAGGCAGTTACACGTTATATGAAACGTGAGGGACAGATTTGGATCCGTGTTTTCCCGGACAAGCCTTTTACCAAGAAACCTGCTGAAGTTCGTATGGGTAAAGGGAAGGGTGCTCCGGAAGGATTTGTCTGCCCCATTACTCCCGGCAGGCTCCTGATAGAAGTGGAAGGTGTACCCCTGGAAGTAGCCAGGGAAGCCCTCAGGTTAGGCGCCCAGAAATTACCTGTCGTCACAAAATTTGTGGTACGAAGGGATTATGTAGAACAAAATTAGTTTAACAACAATGAAAGCACCTGAAATACGCGAGTTATCTGTTAAAGATTTAAGCGATCGTATTGAGGCGGAAAAAGCCAACTTGCTTCGTCTTAAAATGAACCATGCCATCTCTCCTTTAGATGATTTGTCACAAATAAAGAAAGCACGCCGCACCATAGCACGGATGCTCACTATTTTGAGTGAAACTAAAGCCAAACAGAATCTATAACAATTGATTCATGGAAAGAAATCTTAGAAAAGAAAGAACAGGATTGGTGGTCAGCAATAAAATGGATAAATCTATAGTAGTTGCTGTAAACCGGAAGGTTAAACACCCCATTTACGGAAAATTCGTAAATAAAACCACCAGATTTGTTGCGCACGATGAAAACAACGAGTGCAGTGAAGGTGATACCGTACGCATTATGGAAACCCGGCCTTTGAGCAAGACCAAATGCTGGCGTTTAGTAGAGATCATTGAAAAAGTGAAATAGCCATGATACAGCAAGAATCACGTTTATTGGTGGCTGACAACAGCGGTGCTAAGGAGGTCCTTTGCATCCGTGTCCTTGGTGGCACAAGACGCAGGTACGCAAGTATTGGAGATACCATAGTAGTGACAGTCAAAAGCGCCATTCCGGGTGGAGGGGACGCTAAGAAGGGGTCTATTTCCAAAGCTGTGGTAGTGAGGACAAAGAAAGAAATTCGTCGTCCCGACGGATCTTACATCCGTTTTGACGACAATGCCTGTGTTTTACTTAATAACCTTGGCGAATTGCGCGGAACGCGCATCTTCGGCCCGGTAGCCCGAGAGCTCAGGGATCGTTATATGAAAATAGTTTCACTGGCTCCGGAGGTATTATAGAAAATTGAGTTATGAGTACAAAATTACACATAAAGAAAGGCGACACGGTATTTGTCAATACCGGGGAATATAAGGGAAAGACCGGAAGGGTTCTGGAAGTCAAGCCAAAAAAACAAAGGGCCATAGTTGAAGGGATCAATCTGGTAAGTAAGCACACCAAGCCTTCGGCTAAGCACCCTCAGGGAGGTATTATCAAAAAGGAGGCCCCGGTGCATATTTCAAACCTTCAGGTCGTTGACCCGTCAAAGGGAGGACCCACACGGATAGGGCGCCGCTTAAATGACAAAGGGAAATTGGTGCGTTATGCTAAAAAATCGGGAGAGGAGATCAAGTAATGGCAAAAGCAGTTAAAAAACAGCAACCGGCTCCTGTAGTGGTGAAAGGCTATGTGCCCACTCTGCAGAAAAGATACAAAGAAGAGATCGTCCCGAAGCTGAAGAAGGAATTTGGGTTCAAATCAATCATGCAGGTCCCCAGGCTTGATAAGATCGTTTTGAACCAAGGCGTGGGTTCGGCCACTGCAGACAGGAAACTTATTGAGGTTGCACAGAACGAACTGACCCTGATTGCAGGACAGAAAGCCGTACAGACTGTGTCGACCAAGGACGTCTCTAACTTCAAGCTTCGCCGTGGGATGCCCATTGGGGTAAAAGTTACCTTACGCGGAGCCAGGATGTACGAGTTCCTGGACCGCCTGATATCCATTGCTTTGCCCCGTATCCGCGATTTTAAAGGTATAGCTGAAAAATTTGACGGAAAGGGTAATTACACATTGGGTATCAGAGAACAGATCATTTTCCCCGAGATAGATATCGACAAGATCTCCAAAATTCTGGGACTCGAGATTACTTTCGTTACCTCAACCAATAAGGACGAAGAAGCTTTCGCCCTTCTCAGGGAATTCGGATTACCTTTTAAAAATGTTAAAAAAGGACAATAGATGGCAAAAGAATCAATGAAAGCACGTGAGATCAAGCGCGCCAGATTAGTAGCTAAGTATGCTGAAAAGAGGAAAGCCCTTAAAGAGGCTGGAGACTGGGAAGGTCTTGCCAAACTGCCCCGTAATTCAAGTCCCGTACGTCTGCACAATCGCTGTTCCATTACAGGCAGACCTAAGGGATATATGCGTGAGTTTGGGATTTCCCGCATACAGTTCCGCGAAATGGCAAGCAACGGTTTGATCCCCGGCGTACGTAAGGCAAGCTGGTAAACGAAGACCCTTAAGGGGTCGTACCATATATACATATATATATTATTGGATATCGGGCAATTTATTGCCGAAAACAAATTTTAAAAACATTATTATGACTGATCCAATAGCAGATTATCTGACAAGGATTCGTAATGCGGTGATGGCAAGACACAAGGTTGTTGAGATTCCCGCATCCAGGGTAAAAACGGAGCTCACCCGTATTTTACACGAAAAGGGTTATATCCTCAGTTACAAGATCGAAGAAGGAAAACCCTCCAATACCATTAAGATCGCTCTCAAATACCACCCCGAGACACAACGTCCGGCTATTAAAAAGCTCATTCGCGTTTCCACTCCCGGCCTTCGCCGTTATACCAGCGTGGATAAAATGCCGCGCGTTTTGAACGGTCTGGGTATTGCGATTATTTCCTCATCCAAAGGGATCATTACCGACAAGGAAGCAAAAACGCTGAATGTGGGCGGTGAGATCATGTGCTACGTATATTAATTAACAGAACAATATGTCACGAATAGGAAAACTTCCTGTAAACCTTCCAAA
Source organism: Bacteroidetes bacterium ADurb.Bin037 (assembly GCA_002071175.1). Taxonomy (GTDB): domain Bacteria; phylum Bacteroidota; class Bacteroidia; order Bacteroidales; family UBA932; genus DMER64. The sequence continues at coordinate 79,826 of MWER01000008.1, read as the reverse complement.
AGGCGTGAGCGTAACAATAGGCTCGGGCAATTTGGTAAAGGTGAAAGGCCCTCTCGGAGAACTGACGCAAAAAGTAGATCCGGACATTAAAGTGTCTATAGAGGGAACAGAGCTTAAGCTGGAACGTCCTACGGATCAGCCACGCCACAGATCGATGCACGGTTTGTACCGCGCATTGATCCACAATATGGTCGTTGGTGTTTCAACGGGTTTCACCATTAAGCAGGAATTGGTCGGCGTGGGATACCGCGTTGAAGCTAAAGGACAGATGTTGGAATTCAATCTGGGATATTCCCACGATATCCATTTCATGCTGCCCAAAGAAGTAACGGCCTCGGTCGAGATCGCCCGTAAAGGAGCCAATCCGATCCTGACACTTACGAGTTATGACAAACAGCTACTCGGAACGGTTGCCGCCAAGATCCGCTCGCTGCGCGCTCCCGAAGCGTATAAAGGCAAGGGTATCAAATTTGTTGGCGAACAGATTCGCCGTAAAGCCGGAAAATCGGCGGGAGCTAAATAGATATAGATAGGAGAAGAAATTATGGCTTTAACAAAACAGGCAAGAAGACAACGGATAAGATACCGCATTCGCAAGCGTATTTCCGGAACTCCCGAACGTCCCAGAATGGCCGTTTACAGGAGCAATAAACAGATATATGTACAAATGATAGACGATACTAACGGGATAACCCTTGCACAGGCATCTTCAAAAGACGCCTCTTTGGCAGAAGGGATCAAAGGAAAAACACCCGTACAGATAGCTGCACTGGTGGGAAAGCTGGCCGCAGAACGTGCCAGTGAAAAGGGTATAACCCTTGTTTCTTTTGACCGTGGCGGATATCTCTATCACGGACGAATTAAAAGTTTAGCAGATGCCGCCAGGGAAGGTGGTCTTAAATTCTAAATACGGATATGGCAAAGATTAATGCAAAAAAAGTAAAAGCCACGGACCTTGAATTAAAAGACCGTCTGGTGGCCATTAAGCGAGTCACCAAAGTAACAAAGGGAGGCCGTCATTTCAGTTTTTCCGCCGTTGTTGTTGTCGGTGATGAAAAAGGTGTAGTAGGATACGGTCTGGGAAAAGCCGGAGAGGTAACTTCGGCCATATCCAAAGGTATTGAGGATGCAAAAAAGAATCTGTACCGCATACCCCTAAACAAAGAAACCATTCCTCATGAAATGGAAGCTAAGTATGGCGGTGCCAGGGTTTTTATGAAACCTGCAGCACCCGGATCGGGGGTGATCGCCGGAGGTGCTATGCGTGCCGTGTTTGAATCTGTGGGAATACATGATGTCCTGGCCAAGTCCATGGGATCGTCAAATCCCCACAATCTGGTAAAAGCTACCGTACATGCTTTACTGGAAATGCGTGATGCCTACCAGGTGGCCGGTGTGCGTGGAATCAAAATGGAAAAAGTCTTTAACGGATAAGGAGGAGAGATCATGGAAGTATGGAAAATCACCCAGGTCAAAAGCAGTAATTCTGCCACTAAACGTCAATTAGGAACTCTGGCCGCTTTGGGAATCCGCAGGATGAACCATTCGGTTGAGAAGGAAGCGACCCCCGTTATCAGGGGTATGGTCAGGAAAGTGTGTCATTTGGTATCTGTTGAAGAAGTAAAGTAAAGGAGGAAACAAAATGAACTTATCAAATTTAAAACCCGCAAAAGGGTCCGTTTCCAAAAGAAAACGAATAGGTCGCGGAGAAGGGTCAGGAAGAGGCGGCACATCTACACGCGGACACAAAGGCGCACAGTCCCGTTCGGGATATTCCCGCAAACTTGGCTTTGAAGGAGGCCAGATGCCTTTGCAGCGTCGTGTCCCCAAATTCGGGTTCAAAAACATAAACCGCGTAGAGTACAAGGCCATAAACCTTTCCACTTTACAGGCACTTTATGATAAGACAGGGATCAGCGATATTAATATGGATGTATTGCGTGAAGCCGGACTGGTATCAAAGAATCATTTGGTTAAGATCCTGGCAAAAGGTGAACTGAATGTTAAAATGAACGTTACGGTTCACGGTTTTTCTCAAAAGGCGAAAGAAGCCATTGAAGCAAAGGGAGGGAAGATCTCAATCATTGAATAACCCAGAATACGCTTAACCGATGAAAAAACTGATTGAAACCATAAAGAATATTTTCAAGATCGAAGAACTGCGTAAGCGGATCGTTTACACGACACTTCTTCTTCTGATCTACCGTCTGGGCAGCTTCGTTGTCCTGCCGGGAATAGATCCGATGCAGTTGGCCAACCTGCAAGCACAAGCCTCGGGCGGTCTGGTCGGTTTGCTGAATATGTTCTCCGGTGGTGCATTTGGGAATGCCTCTATTTTTGCTCTCGGAGTGATGCCTTATATTTCGGCATCTATCGTCATCCAGCTCCTGGGCATTATGATTCCCTATTTCCAGCGGTTGCAGCGCGAAGGTGAGAGCGGACATCGGAAAATGAACCAATGGACCCGTTACCTGACTATTGTGATCCTTGCATTGCAGGGACCTACCTATCTGACCAACTTGCATGCCCAGCTCCCTGAATCGGCATTTCTGTTGAGCGGTTTTTCGTTCAACCTGTTTGTGACCATCGTACTTATAGGCGGAACCATGTTCATTATGTGGCTCGGTGAAAGAATCACCGACCGCGGTCTGGGGAACGGTATTTCCCTGATCATTATGGTTGGCATTGTCGCCCGGCTGCCTTTTGCCTTTGTGGCCGAAGCAGGTGACCGTATGAGCCAATCGGCCGGAGGACTTCTGATGCTGGTGGTGGAATTGATAGTTCTGTTCTTTATATTTACTGCCTCGATAGCTTTGGTACAGGGAGTACGCAAGATCCCCGTACAATATGCAAAACGCATTGTAGGCAATAAACAATACGGTGGAGTGCGGCAGTATATCCCCCTGAAGATCAATGCGGCAGGCGTAATGCCCATCATTTTCGCACAGGCTCTTATGTTGTTCCCCATGATCTTCGCCAGCTTTGACGCGACACGCGGATTTGCGGCCGTAATGAGCAATATGCAAGGTTTTTGGTATAACTTTGTATTTTTCATATTGGTAGTAGCCTTTACGTATTTTTATACGGCAGTAACGGTCAATCCTACCAATATGGCTGATGACATTAAGAAAAACGGCGGTTTTATTCCGGGTATAAAGCCGGGAAAGAAAACAGCCGAATATATAGACACCATTATGTCCCGCATTACCCTTCCCGGATCTATTTTCCTGGGTCTTGTGGCCATAATGCCGGTTTTTGCCCAGATGATGGGGGTCAATATGCAGTTTGCCCAGTTTTACGGGGGTACTTCACTGCTGATCCTTGTGGGTGTGATACTTGATACGTTGCAGCAGATAGAGAGCCATCTTTTGATGCGACATTACGATGGACTTATGAAGACCGGAAGACTGAAAGGCCGGTCCAATATGTAGGTTTCCCAAATTGTTCTTTGTTTAATGAATATTACGAAAACCGAAGAAGAGATCGCGCTGATGCGCGAAAACGGAATACTTGTCTCCAGGACCCTTGCGGAAGTTGGCAGGCATATTGAGCCCGGGGTAACTACCTCGAAACTCAATGACATTGCCGAGGCTTTCATCCGCGATCACGGAGCAGTTCCGGCTTTTCTAGGATACAATGGTTTTCCCTTTTCCTTATGTATCTCTGTTAATTCAGTGGTGGTTCACGGGTTCCCCAGCGACTATCGCATGCAGGAAGGAGATATAGTGTCCATAGATTGCGGGACAAAGTATAAGGGTTATTTTGGGGACTCGGCCTACACTTTTGGTGTGGGGAAAGTTTCCCAAGCGGCTGAACTCCTTATGCGAACGACCCGGGAATCGCTTTTCAGAGGAATCGGGCAAGCTACAGCCGGTAACCGCATTGGCGATATCGGCGCTGCTGTCCAGACTTATGTCGAACAACACGGTTTTTCCGTGGTCAGGGAGATGGTAGGTCACGGCATCGGCACCAGGCTTCATGAAAAACCGGATGTGCCAAATTATGGCAGCCCCGGACAGGGCAAACGACTGGAAGAAGGAATGGTGTTGTGCATCGAACCTATGATTAATGAAGGAGGTAAAGGGGTGTACATGGAACGTGACGGTTGGACACTCAGGACAGCAGATAACAGGAATTCGGCTCATTATGAATTGACGGTAGTCGTTCGTAAGGGAAAAGCGGAACTCCTGTCAACGTTTGCCTTCATTGAAGGCGAGGATATGTACAAATAGAATAATGATTAAGGATTAACACAATGCCCAAACAGTCTGCAATTGAAAAAGAAGGTGTAATTATTGAAGCCTTGTCCAATGCCATGTTCCGTGTGGAACTGGACAACGGACACGTCATTATTGCACACATATCGGGAAAGATGAGGATGCACTACATCCGTATTCTCCCCGGTGACAGGGTTCGGGTTGAAATGTCTCCCTATGATCTTACTAAAGGTCGGATAACCTTTAGATATAAGTAATTATTATTAAAGATTACTACAATGAAAGTGAAAGCATCTGTTAAAAAGCGCAGCGATGATTGTAAGATCGTAAGACGTAAGGGACGTCTGTACGTAATTTGCAAAAAGAACCCCAAGTTCAAAATGCGCCAAGGATAAAAACAGTAAAATAAAAAAATATTATAGATTATGGCACGTATAGCCGGTGTTGACTTACCCAATAACAAGCGCGGAGAAATAGGATTGACCTATATCTACGGCATCGGTCGCAGTTCCGCCCGGACCATCCTGTCCAAGGCGGGGATCGACCTTGACATCAAAGTGAAGGATTGGAATGACGATCAGATCGCAGCCATCCGTTCACTTATTACGGAGGAATACAAGATCGAAGGAGAACTTCGTTCCTCCGTACAAATGAACATCAAACGGTTGATGGATATCGGTTGCTACAGGGGCATCCGTCATCGTCTGGGATTGCCTGTGCGAGGACAGACCACAAAGAATAATGCCCGTACGCGTAAAGGACGTAAGAAAACAGTCGCCAACAAGAAGAAAGCAACCAAATAACAGCTCGGATTATGGCTAAGAAATCAAATATAAGCAACAAGAAGAAAGTGGTAAAAGTGGATGCTTACGGACAAGCCCACATTTCTTCCACATTCAACAATGTGATTGTGACCCTTGCCAATAGTGAAGGACAGGTCATTAGTTGGTCTTCCGCAGGAAAGATGGGGTTCCGCGGTTCCAAGAAGAATACCCCCTATGCTGCCCAGACGGCTGCTGCGGATTGTGCTAAAGTGGCCTATGATATGGGGCTTCGCAAAGTCAAGGTCTATGTAAAAGGACCGGGATCAGGCCGTGAATCTGCCATTCGCACCATACACGGAGCCGGTATAGAAGTTACCGAAATAGTTGATGTAACCCCGCTTCCTCATAACGGATGCCGTCCCAAAGGACGCCGGAGGGTATAATTGTTGATCAATAAAAATGAAATAAGATGGCAAGATATACAGGCCCAAAGACCAAGATTGCACGTAAATTTGGTGAACCAATTTACGGCCCCGACAAGTATTTCGAACGTAAAAATCATCCTCCCGGACAACACGGGATGATGAAGAAACGTAGAAAAACATCTGAATACGGTACCCAGTTAAAGGAAAAGCAAAAAGTCAAATATACATACGGGATACTGGAGCGCCAGTTCCATAACCTTTTTAAAAAAGCGTCCTCAATGAAGGGACGTAAGGGTGAAAACTTACTGCTATTACTGGAAAGCCGGTTGGACAACATCGTTTTCCGCATGGGAATAGCCCCTTCCAGGCCGGCTGCACGCCAGCTTGTAACACACCGTCACATCACGGTTGACGGAAAGGTATGTAACATACCCTCGGCACTGATCCATCCCGGATCTATAGTGGCAGTCAGGGAGCGTTCTAAAAATCTTGAGGTAATTCAAGACAACATTTCTCGTTCTGTAAGTAAATATGCCTGGATAGAATGGGACGCAGCTTCGGTATCGGGCAAGTTCTTGAACTATCCTGACAGGACCGAAATACCTGAAACCATCAATGAGCAATTAATAGTGGAGTTGTACTCCAAATAATTTTAAATTTTTACAATGGCTATTTTAGCATTTCAAAAACCCGATAAAGTCATTATGCTTGAGGCTACCGATACGTTCGGACGTTTCGAGTTCCGTCCCCTGGAACCCGGATACGCCACAACTATCGGGAATGCGCTCCGCAGAATATTATTATCCTCATTGGAAGGATACGCACTGACATATGTCAGAATTGACGGTGTTGAACATGAATTTGCGACTATCCCCGGTGTGATGGAAAGTGTGGTGGATATCATTCTTAACCTGAAACAGGTGCGATTCAAGAGAATGATAGAGGATGTAGATGAAGAAACGGTCAGGGTTACGATAAAAGGCAAGGAGATCTTCACTGCAGACGATATCTCCAGGCAGTTATCTTCCTTTAAGGTACTCAACACGGACTTTGTCATATGCAACATGGATCCTTCGGTCAACCTTTCCATGGAACTCCATATTGGCAAGGGACGCGGTTACGTTCCCGCCGAAGAGAACAAGATCGAGAACGCCCCGTTCGGACTGATAGTCATGGATGCTATTTACACGCCCATCAAGAATGTGAATTATACTATGGAATACTGGCGTGTGGAACAAAAGACCGACTATGAAAAACTCATCATAGAAGTGACTACCGACGGTTCCATCCATCCGAAGGATGCCCTGAAAGAAGCTGCAAAGATCCTGATACATCATTTCATGCTTTTCTCCGATGAACGTATTAGTATGGAACTTCCCCAGGAAGACACGGGTACCGAACTGGATGAGGAATCCCTCCGGATGCGCCAGCTTTTGCTGACAAAGCTCTCGGATGTGGAACTTTCTGTAAGGGCTTTGAATTGCCTGAAAGCTGCCGAGATAGAAACGTTTGCAGACCTGGTCTCCGTACCGCGTCATGAACTGATGAAATTTCGCAACTTTGGTAAAAAGTCGTTAACCGAGGTTGATATGCTTATGGAGCGTCTGGATCTTTCTTTTGGAATAGACGTTACCAAGTACAACATTGAAAAGAAAGTAAAGAGACATGAGACACAGAAAGAAAATTAACCACCTGGGACGTAAAGCCGGACACCGTAAGGCCATGTTGGCCAATATGGCATCGTCCCTTATACTTCATAAGCGCATAGAAACGACGGTAACCAAAGCCAAGGCGTTACGTGTTTATGTGGAACCATTGATCACCAAATCAAAAAACGACACGACCCATTCGCGCCGTATTGTCTTTTCATACCTGAAGAACAAGTATGCCGTCAGCGAACTTTTCCGCGTTGTGGCACCTAAGGTCGCAGAACGTCCGGGAGGTTATACACGCATTCTCAAGACGGGATTTCGTGCAGGAGATGCAGCCGATATGGCGATGATAGAGTTGGTGGATTTCAACGAACTGGCATTGGCCGGGACCGTTAAAAAGGAAGAAAAGAAAGCTACCCGCCGCAGCCGTGCAAAAACCTCAAAGGTCAAGACCGGGGAAACCAAATCCACAGCTGAACAGGCACCGGCAACAGAGACTGCTGAAGTAATTAAAGAGAAAGAACAGGAACCGGCGACGGAGACTACTGAAGAAATCAAAGAGAAAGAGCAGGAACCGGAGATCGCGGAAACGACTGAAGAAAAACCTGAATAATGAAATACACATAAAATGTTCCCGGAGGATTTTTTTCTTCGGGAATATTTTTTTCATAGAGGAAGGCCTATCTTTGTAGAATGAATTTCACAGTAGTGGATACTGACCCGGCGAGTGCCGCCCGGACCGGCAAGATCACAACCGATCACGGAGAGATTGACACACCTGTTTTTATGCCCGTCGGGACCCTGGCTACGGTTAAGGGGCTATTTCACAAGGATCTGATTGACGATGTAAAAGCACAGATCATCCTTGGAAATACTTACCACCTGTATCTTCGTCCCGGAACGGATATTATTCATAAGGCAGGGGGGATCCACAAATTCAGCGGGTGGGAAAGACCGGTATTAACGGACAGCGGGGGATACCAGGTGTTTTCTTTGGCCGAACAAAGAAAACTTACTCCCGAAGGATGTTACTTCCGGTCACATATAGACGGTTCGGAACATTTTTTCTCTCCCGAGCACGTTGTGGATATGCAACGTATCATAGGGGCTGACATCATCATGGCTCTGGATGAATGTACTCCCGGTGATGCCACATTCGATTATGCCAGGGAATCGTTACTTTTAACACAAAATTGGTTGGAAAGGGGCATGGCCCGGTTCCGGACCACAGAAGAATTGTACGGATACGGACAATCGTTTTTTCCCATAGTTCAGGGTTGTGTTTATCCGGAATTGCGGTGTCAGGCCGCCGAACATGCAGCTTCCCTCCAGGCGGAAGGATATGCCATCGGAGGACTTTCAGTGGGAGAACCTACGGAAGTCATGTACCAGATGATCGAAACGGTACATCCCCGGTTGCCGTTGGATAAACCCAGGTATCTCATGGGCGTTGGAACTCCGGCCAATATCCTGGAAGGGATCTCCCGCGGCATTGACATGTTCGACTGTGTAATACCCACCCGGAACGGACGGAACGGAATGCTTTTTACACGACAGGGTATATTGAATATTAAGAATCGGAAATGGGCCGACGATCTTTCTCCGGTAGATCCGGAAGGGACTTCTTTTGTGGATAAAACGTATTCCAGGGCATACCTGCGTCATCTTTTCGTTGCCGGAGAAATGCTCGGTCCGCAGATTGCCAGCCTGCACAATCTGGCTTTTTATTTGCAATTGGTCAGAGAAGCGGCATTACATATAAAGGACGGGGATTTTATCTCATGGAAAAACAAGATGGTCAAACAACTTGAAGTGAGGTTATAATGGATGGGAGCATAAATAAAAGACCTTATAATTTCCGTATAACGATACTGGACAAGTATATTATACGAAAGTTCATGGGCACTTATTTTTTTGCCATTCTGATTATTATCGGGATCGTTATCATTTTTGATATCAGTGAAAAAATTGATGACTTTGTTGACAAGGAAGCTCCCCTGCGTGCCATTATTGTAGATTACTACATGAATTTTATCCCCTATTTCATGAATATGTTTTCACCGTTGTTTGTTTTCATATCGGTGATATTCTTTACCTCCAAACTGGCCGGTCATAGTGAGATCATTGCTATGCTCAGCGGGGGGATCAGTTTCAACAGGATCATGTATCCTTATATTTTGTCTGCCTTGTTTATAGCGTTGCTGTCCCTGGTCCTGAACTGGTTCGTCATTCCGCCGGCAAACAAAAACCGCCTGGCTTTTGAAGAACAGTACGTGAAAACACGGACCGAATACAACCGGAACATCCATTACCAGGTGGAACCCGATACTTACGTCTATATTGAATCGTATAATTCCTGGAACAATACGGCTATCCGTTTCACATTGGAATCTTTCCAAGGTAATCAGCTGCTGTCAAAACTTTCGGCAGAAACGGCACGTTGGGATTCCATCACCGGCCGGTGGCGTCTGAACGGTTACAACATCAGACGGTTTTCAGATACAGCACATACGGTAGTCTGGGGGAGACAGCTCGATACGCTGATCGATATCACTGGGGCGGACCTGGTACGCAGGAAGGAATCTGTTGAACAATTCAACCTCAGACAATTAAACAAGTTTATTGACACACTGCGCATGCGGGGTGATGCCAATATAAAGTTTGCACTAATACAAAAGAATTCACGGCTTGCGATACCTTTTTCTTCTTTTATTCTGACTATTATGGGAGTGGCTTTGTCTTCGCGTAAAAGAAGAGGGGGCATAGGGCTGAACATCGGGATAGGTATAGCATTGAGCTTTTCGTATATCCTGTTCCTCAGGTTCTCGGAAATGTTTGTGCATGCGGATGTCCTTCCTCCTGCGATAGCCTTATGGATCCCCAACATTTTATATGCATTGATCGCCTTTGTATTGTATCGCTTGGCGCCTAAATAATGAAACAATTTTAAAAATATATGAGTAAAACCATTTTAATTGTCGGAGCCGGAGGGCAGATAGGAACTGAACTTGTGTCGCATTTACAATCGATCTACGGAGAGGATCGTGTGATAGCGGCCGAATTACGTCCTAAAGTTTGTAAGAGAATGTCTGAAAAAGCACGTACGGTGTGTCTGAATGCGTTGGACAGGGATGCTTATGCAGAGGTAGTAAGGAAGTATAAACCCGACTGGATCTTTAACCTGGTCGCCGTATTGTCGGCTACTGGAGAAAATAATCCCCAGACGGCCTGGCATGTAAATATGGGGGCTTTGCTTAACAGCCTGGAACTGGCTCGTGAATTCCAATGCGGTGTCTTTACCCCCAGTTCTATCGGAGTTTTCGGTAAGGATACTCCACCCGACGGGACTCCGCAAGACACTATTATGAGGCCAAATACCATATACGGGATATGCAAAGTATCGGGAGAGCTTCTTTCCGATTACTATTTTTCACGGTTTGGAGTAGATACGCGTAGTGTACGTTTTCCCGGTATCATATCACACGGGACTTTGCCCGGAGGAGGAACGACTGACTATGCAGTTGAGATTTTTTATGCAGCGGTACGCGGGGAATCTTTTATTTGTCCCGTTCCTCACAATGCTTATATGGATATGATGTATATGCCGGATGCCCTGAAAGCATGCAGCAGCCTGATAGAGGCCGATCCTGCCAGATTGATTCACCGCAACAGTTTCAACGTAACCGCCATGAGTTTTTGTCCTGGGGAGCTGTATGAAGTGATAAAACGGCGTATCCCGTCATTTAAAATGGAATACCGTATAGATCCGGTAAAAGAGGCGATTGCCAGTTCCTGGCCCAACTATATGGATGATTCTTGCGCACGGGCCGAATGGGGTTGGAATCCTACATGGGATATTGATGCCATGGCTGATGACATGTTGAAACACCTTCGAATGAAGTTGTAAGATTCTACAGGAACATCCCGATCATCGAAGCTGACAACAAAGCGGCAAGGGTAGCTCCGAGAAGCGCCCTGAACCCGTATTTGGCCAGTAAATGTCTTTGGTTGGGAGCGATTCCTCCGATCCCTCCGATCTGGATTCCTATGGATGCGAAGTTGGCAAATCCGCAAAGTACATATGTAGCTATGATCATGGATTTTGTGCTTACAAAAGAACCTGCCTGGATCATTTGGGCCAGACTGCTGTAGCCTATGAATTCGGTCATTATGAGTTTTTCCCCCAGCAACCTTCCCACCAGGGCAATATCCTGTCCCGACACTCCGGTCAGCCAGATCACGGGTGCAAACAAATAAGACAAGATACATTCAAGGGAAAGGCTGTTGTACATGTTATTTGTCCAGTTAGCTATCAAGTTGTTCAGATGGGTCCACTGTCCTATTTTTCCGAATATGTAATTGGCCCCTGCGATCAGGGCATAAAATACAAGCAACATGGCTGCCACGTTTGCAGCCAGTCTTAATCCGTCAATAGATCCGTTGGCTATGGAATCCAGAGTACTTGTCCCTATTTTCTCTTTCGTTACGGTAACGGTATTGTCAATTTCTTCAGTCTGGGGCACCAGTATCTTAGCCATGGCAATGGCTCCCGGGGCAGCCATCACAGATGCAGAAAGCAAATGTTTTGCAAAAGCAATGCTCATCTGAACATCTCCGCCGCCTAACATGCCTATGTATGCAGCCAGAACTCCACCGGCCATAGTACTCATGCCGGCGGTCATTACCAGCATGATCTCGGATTTTGTCATGGTTGGTACGTAAGCTTTGACCAGTAGAGGGGCTTCCGTCTGTCCCAGGAATATATTACCGGCCGTTGAAAGACTTTCGGCCCCGGAGAGATGCATAAGTTTTGTAAAAATCCAGGCCATAAACCATACGACCTTCTGGATTACACCCCAATAGAAAAGGAGTGAAGTCAAGGCCGAAAAGAAAATAATGGTAGGAAGGATCTGCAGGGCGAACACATATCCGAATTTATTCTGGTCCACAAGTGATCCGAATAAAAACTCGGAACCTGCCTTTGTCCAGTCCAGGACTTTGACAAAGGCCCGTCCGAATACTTCAAAAACCATTTGCACTGCAGGAACAGAAAGGATCCCCACCGCTATGAGCAGTTGCAGTCCCAGAGCTATACCCACTGTCCTCCAATTGATCTTTTTGCGGTCGGTACTAAAAAGAAATGCTATCAGCAGAATAGCCGCAAGTCCCATCAGTCCCCTGAGGATAGACTTGATATTGAAAACAAACTGCCGGCTTTCAAGGATGCCGCTATAGGGTTTTGCATTGTCTACGACGGGTTTTTCAATGGACAGCGAATCTATCCCGGAGCTGACCGTAACGGTCGAATTGTCTTGCGTACTGGCCAAATTGACCGAAAAAACCACACAAAACAGCAGGAGTAATAATCTTTTCACAGGGATGGTTTTTAGATTAACTTAACAAAGATAAACAAAATGCTAACTTTGTGTTTATGGAATGGCAAACAAAAGTTAAGACAGAATCCCTGCAGGATCGTTTTACTTATGCCACGAGGTTTTTATTCGCCGGGTCCTGTTTTGCCACCGAGGTGGCAGAAAGGATGCGTCAATTGCATTTTATGGTGGCACCCGATGCTTTTGGGCCATTATTCAATCCGGCATCAATAGTTTCTTCTCTGGAAAGGCTGGAGAGCCGGACCCCCTTTGTTCCTGCCGACGTGATGCATTTTCCCTATGGAGCTTTCGGCTCATTGAGCCATCACACTTCATTTTCCAGGGGAGACGAAGCCGGTTTCCTTACATATGCGAACGAGCAATTAAAGATTGCTTCCGATTGTTTTGAAAAAGCAGAGGTGATAATCATAACATTGGGAACTGCATGGGCTTACACGTTTCAGGAAAAGGTGGTAGCCAACTGCCATAAAATGCCGGCTCATCTTTTTAAACGCATTTTCATGGAACCCGGGCAGATTACCGCATTGATGACACCTATCATAAGACGTCACAGAAACAAAAAATGGATCATGACAGTTAGTCCCATACGCCATTGGGGAGACGGGGCTCACGGGAATCAATTGAGCAAATCATCCCTTCTCCTTGCCATTGAACATCTTCAGAGAACGTTTGACGATATTGTCTATTTTCCTTCTTATGAAATTGTTCTGGATGAATTGCGGGATTACAGGTATTATGCGGACGATTGTTTTCATTTGGCCCCACATACAATTGATTACATCCTGGAGCGTTTTTTTGATACTGTTCTGGATCAGGAGACAAAGGATCTGGCTGGGCAAATGAAAAAACTAAATACATCGTACCATCATAAGCCTCTGTTTCCGTTGTCAGAGGAATATGCATTTTTTCGTAAAAAACTTGATAAACAGATGTCTGAATTGCTGCAAACTATTGGAAACAAAAGAAAATTATATTAGATTTGTGCAGTTACCCGAAGAAAAACTTCATTTAACCTAATAATTACTATTATGAACAAAGCAGATCTTATTGCCGCAATGGCTGCAGAATCAGGACTTTCGAAAGTTGATTCAAAAAAAGCATTGGATGCTTTTCTAGCTGCCACAACAAAAGCCTTAAAAAGAGGTGAAAGAGTTACTTTGGTTGGGTTTGGCTCATTTGTTGTAGGACAGAGGGGTGAGAGAATAGGGAGGAATCCTCGTACCGGAGCTACCATCAAAATTAAAGCAAAGAAGGTTGTTAAATTCCGTCCAAGCATTAAACTGTAGCCAACGGTACTGCATCAACTTGACATGAGTCAGGAAAAGATAAGGAGGACACTTATGTTCTCCTTTTTGTGTACATAAGAAACAGATGAAACGGACTTTCACCATTTGGGGCAGGATCGTCATTATTTTCCTGGGAAGTATTTTGGGAGCAACCGTATCTGCCGCCCAGACACATCATACCCTTTCCGGAAAAATTATGGATGCAGCAGAGGGGGGGATCCTTCCCGGGGCTGTAATCAGGTTGTTCAATGACCATGTTACCTGGACGCTTGCCGACACAAAAGGCCGTTTCACCATGGATCTTCCGGAAGGAACAATCAGGCTGGAAATATCATATATAGGTTATCAGACACAGGTAAGTGAATTCCTTCTTGACAGGGATAAGGACACATTGTTCTTTCTTGTTCCCCAGTCTTATTACCTCCAGGGGGTGACAGTCTTTGCCGAAACTCCTGCAATAAGGCTTAGAAAAGCCGAAATGAGTGTAGAGCGTATAGATGTTTCGGTTATCGAGCGCGTTCCCACATTGTTTGGGGAGGTGGATCTGCTAAAAGTCGTCCAGTTATTGCCCGGAGTACAAGCAGCCTCTGAAGGAAGCAGCGGATTTCATGTGCGCGGCGGAAGCCCTGACCAGAATATGATCCTGTTTGATAACACTGCTTTGTATAATGTTTCCCACATGCTGGGATTTTTTTCCATATTCAATTCAGATGCGGTAGGAAATATGACTCTATACAAGGGAGACATCCCGGCCCGTTACGGAGGACGTCTTTCCTCGTTGCTGAATGTTACGCCACAGGACGGATCGGGGAAATTTTCGGTCGATGGCGGTCTTGGCCTTATTTCCAGTAAACTGTCAGTCCAGGGAGGGATTGCTGGCGACGATCTGACTTACCTGGTAACCGGACGCAGGACATATGCCGATCTTTTTCTACCATTGGCAAAATCGGAGATGGTGCGCAATACCGTTATCAATTTTTACGACTTAAACGGACGGATGCGCTGGCGGATCAATGACAACAATTACTTGTACCTGACTCTTTACAATGGCAGGGACCGGTTTAAAGTATCAGAGATGGGTGTAAAATTTGGCAATTCGGTGGCAGCCCTGAATTGGAATCATTCTTTTTCCGACCGTTTCTTTATGAAGATCCATGCAACGTACACCAATTACGATTACGATTTCAGTGGAAAGACCAACGAAATGGAAATGGAATGGGTTTCACGGATACGTGATGTCGGAATGCGTACTGACTTTTCCTATGTTTTGGACAGGAACAATATCTTTGAATTCGGATACACCTCCAATTTTCAGTGGTTTCAGCCTGGTAAGGCAATAGGAACGGGAACGATGGGAACGGGAGTCCGGATACAACAGGATATTACCATGTCGCGCCGGCAGGGTTTTGTCAATGTGTTGTACTTTTCCAACGAACACAAATTCTTTGATGAAAGGATAGAATTTCGTTACGGTTTGCGTTTTACACGATTTGACAATGTGGGCCCCACTACGTTATACCGGGTGGATGACAATTACCAATTGATAGATCCGGATGGTACAGCTATCCCAAGCGGAAAATTCTTTCATCATGAATATGGATGGGAGCCTCGCCTGGGCATATCGTTTCTTGCATTCCCCAATATTTCGTTTAAGGCCTCGTATTCGAAAACCCTCCAGTACGTTCACCTGCTATCTTTTTCTTCCGCCGGTTCCCCTCTTGAAATATGGATCCCTTCCGCTCCTTCAATCAGTCCGCAATCTTCGCACCAATTATCTGCCGGGATCTTTACAAACTTGTTCCGGAAAGATTACGAGGCATCGGTTGAGGTTTTCTACAAACATTTGGATAACGTTCTTGACTTCAAGGAACATCCCAATCTTTTGCTTTACGACAAGATCGAAACCGAGTTACGGTTCGGTAAAGGGAAGAGTTACGGGATAGAGTTCCTGCTAAAAAGAAACACCGGGGTTTTAAGTGGCTGGGTCAGTTATACCTGGTCCCGTTCCTTCAGGACTATTCCCGGGGTAAACAACGACATGCGTTACCGTTCTCCGTCAGATCGTCCTCACAACATCAATATAGTTCTCTTTTATGACATTTCTTCACGTTTGCAGGCGTCCCTTAACTGGATCTATGCCACAGGTAAGCCCATCACCCTGCCCGAAGGACGGTACTGGTTTTTCAATGAGTTCATTCCTGTATATACAGAAAGGAATTCATACAGGATGACGGATTATCACAGGATGGATGCTTCGTTGACTATCCGGCTTGGAAAACCGGAAAGACGGTGGAAACATTCGATCAACATATCGGTATATAACTTATACGGAAGGAAAAATCCCTGGGCGATCAATTACAGGATGACAACATCCGGGGAACAATACCTGGAAATGACGTATCTTTTCAGTGTCGTTCCTTCGATTACGTGGAATTTTAGTTTTTAGTCATGAGGGTTATCCGACTTACATACCTGATTTTGTTGCTATTACATATCCTTTTACCGGGATGTACCGAACCCATTGACCTGCGAAGTGAAGATATGGAGCCCAGACTGGTCATTACCGGGGTATTGTCCACTGAACCCGGATACCAGATAATTGAAATATCTTCCACCATACCATATTTTGGTACCGGTACGCCTGTCAGCCTAGATGCCCGGGAAGTGCGCCTGAACGGAGAACTATTGGTCAGGGATGCTCCCGGGATCTATTCCATGGGGGAGGAATTTGCCGCCGAAGAAGGGAAAACCTATGTGCTTGAGGTATGGATAGACTATAATCAGGACGGACAGGAAGAGTATTATTCTGCCACTACTACTGTCCCGTATATTCATGTACTGGAAACGTTATCGCTTAAGTCACTCGTATCGGGGAACGTCCCGTTCTTGTTGATGGTCGGGTTCCAGGATACTCCGGGAGAAGATTATTACGGGGCTGCCCTGTGGATTAACGATGTGCTTTACAGCAACAGAATCCTTAGGTATTATATCCATACCCTGAACGATTATTCCCAAGACGGATCCTTTATCCATTATCCGATTCCGGAATGGATCATAACAAAAGCGCTTCCTTGGGATAACGAAGAGACATTTGATCTTTTTTCAGGAGATGTGCTTACTGTGGAAATGCAGACGTTGAGCAAAGAGTATTACAAATTCCTGGAAGAGGCAAAAATTGAGAAAAACCAGCAGTTTCCCCTGTTCTCAGGTCCGCGGGGCAATGTTTCCGGAAATATTTCAGGAGGTGCTTTAGGCATATTCGGTTCCTATGCCTCAAGCCGTAAATCGGTCACCCTGCCTGAATGTCCCGGGCTTCCGGACCGGCAAAAGGATGGGTGAGGTAAACAAGCAGAGGTCCGTTCCGGAATGAAAGTTCCAGTTTCTTTCCAGTACATTGGTTAAGGGTCGCTTTCCACCAGGCGTCAAAAACCACTTGTTCCACCGGATAGCGTACTCCTTTGGCCATTAGTTTCATGTCCGGATTGAGGGCGAAAAACGAGACGGGCTCCTCCGGAACGCAAGGAATAGTTACATGGATAAATCCTTCATTATCCGGGACACCGCGTGCAAATACGGTAAAAACACCGTGATCCGTTACCATTTTAACGGATTCCATCATGATGGCATAATTTCCCAGGAGGGATACGTTCCCCAGGGTATGGTCCTCTCTCAGTCCGGTGGCTCCCAGAATGGTGATCTTACGGATTCCTTTGTTGTAACAGAACAAGACGGCTTTTGTCAGATCATTTGTTTCCCGGTCGGTATCCCTGATCAGGCGTGATCCAAATTTTTCCTTCAAGGCAGGTGTCAATGAATCCAGGTCGCCGACAATAAAATCCGGGTCTCTGTCTTGCAGCTTGTTTACCGCTCCGTCGGTACATACGAGCAGTTTGGCCGTACGTAAAATCCGGAGCGGATACGGATGTGTGGGATATGCCCCATGAGCCAGGATTATTGCTTCTTTCATTGTCTTATAAAAAAGATACCGGTCCGTTTTCCCTGAATCCTGCCAAGAAAGCTTCAATAGGCAATCTTTTTTTACCGGGTGTCTGGATTTCGAGAATATGAACGAATCCTTCCCGGCAGGCCACTTTAAATACCTTTTTCCAGTCAGAGAGTATACTGCCGGGAGCATAAAAATGCCGGGTATGTTCGGCCAGTGCCTTGTATATCTTCATGTTTGTCGTGCTGTCCCCGTTTTCCAGGGTGGAAAAGGCACACGGATAAGGACTCAATCCCCGGATAAGGTTGACGATCTGTTCAGGTTTCCGGTTCCAGTCTATGCGGCATGTCTCCTTTGTGATTTTAGGTGCTGTCTTAAGGTTTTCAGTGACTACCGATTCTTGAGGAAACGCTTTCAGATTGCCTGACCAGAGTCCGTCAATCGTCCTGCCCACCAATGGACCGCCGGCGATCATCATCCGGTCATGCAGGCTTCCTGCATCATCTGACTCCAATATGGGGATCCTCTCCTGCAGAAGTATCCCGCCGGTATCCATATGGTCATCTATAAGGAAAGTTGTAAGACCGGTCTCCTTTTCTCCGTTTATGATAGCGTGATTGATGGGGGCTGCACCGCGGTACATGGGGAGTAACGATGCATGCAGGTTAAAACAACCGCAGGTAGGTATTTGCCATACCTGGCGGGGGAGCATCCTAAAGGCGACCACAACAAACAGGGGTGCGTTCCACCGGGTAAGGCTTTCCAAAAATGATCCGTCCCGGAACTTTTCCGGTTGCAAAACAGGGATCCCGTGTGCAACGGCTGTTTTTTTAACTTCGGACGGACGTAGTGATTGTCCTCTTCCGGCAGGTTTGTCGGGAACGGTCACAACTCCTTTGACCGGATATCTCTCCCTTATGAGCCACAAGAGGATTCCTGCAGCAAAATCCGGAGTACCCATAAAGACGATGTCAGGTTTGCTCTTTGTCTGTATCATGGTGACGTAGCGGCAAATATTTTTTGATCTTCCTGATCAATGCAAGATACGCATCTTTGTTGAATAATACCGAATCTGTCGTAGCCTTGTAAGTAAGGAAAACACCTATGGGAAGCAATACCATTGCCGAAATCAGGGTACCCATGGCAGCTGAAATCGACCCGTCCGTAGCCAGTTTTTTCCCCGATATGTCAATAACATAATATATCACGAAAAAAAGCATTGAAACGATCACAGGAGTACCCAGGCCACCTTTGCGGATAATGGCCCCCAGAGGTGCTCCGATGAAAAAGAAAATGAAACAGGCAAAGGCTACGGTAAATTTTCTGTACCATTCAATTTTTGTTCTTCTCAATGGAAGATGTATTTGCACTTCTTCGATCATAAAATTATCGACCAGATTTGACATTTGATCCACTTTTCTTATTGCCCTGTTCATCAGGTCAGGATATTGCGAACTTTCTTCCGGGACAGGAAGTTGGTTTATAGGGAAAACTCCCTGAAGCACCTGTTTATTGGATGTGTCCAACTGGTGGGCATAATTGAGCCCGCCTGCAATCAACAGACGTTTGTGGAATTGATTGCGTGCTATGGAATAAAGCGAGTCGAGCGAGTCACGTCTGTGGCCAAGGCTGCTAAGCCCCTGGGCCATAACATCACTTCCGAACCGGTCCCCGTCCCGACGCTGAAACGCATAATTGGTCAGTTCTATGACTATTTCCTGCTTATCGAACTTGATCCGCTGCATGGAATAAGAAGTATCTGATGAAGACTTCCGTTCTCCTTCTTCATACGTTTCTCCGCTGTATAGGGTAAAGAGGATGTTCTTCTTGTCTTCGGTCAGCTTGACGGCACCCGAATCGGCAAGTGTCACGTTGTTGTTTCCCTTTCTGGAGCTGTGGTTGTAGACCATGATATCATACAACATGTCGGTATTCTTGTCCCTTCTGTTGACCCTCAGGCTGTAGTTTTCTATGCCGTTGTAAAATATCCCGGTAGGGATACGGATCTCTTCTTTTGTCCTGGAAATATCATCGCGTAAGGCAAAAATGTTCTTAAATGCCAGCGGCATCAGGTTATTGGCTGCAAAGAACGCGGTGACGGAGATGATTATTGACAGGATGATGAGCGGATGCATGATGCGCCGGAGGGGTATCCCGGCGGCTTTTATGGCCAGCAGTTCGTTGAATTCCCCCAGATTTCCCATGGTCATGATCGATGCCAACAGGGTGGCAAGGGGAAGTGCCAGAGGGATAACAGTGCAGGTCCCCCAGAAAAGAAACTCCAGGATCACCTTCAA
Source organism: Bacteroidetes bacterium ADurb.Bin037 (assembly GCA_002071175.1). Classification (GTDB taxonomy): domain Bacteria; phylum Bacteroidota; class Bacteroidia; order Bacteroidales; family UBA932; genus DMER64. Next base: position 59,849 of record MWER01000008.1, on the reverse strand, counting down.
TCCCAGCCCTTTTCCGACCAATTCGTCAATATATACCCATAGGAACTGTAACATAAGTACAAAAAGTACGATGAAGATCGTCAGAAACAAGGGGCCTAAGAACGAACGGATCAGGAAACGGTCAAATATTTTCACCGGCGGTCATTTTAAGGGTTCTTCAATGCATCGGCAATCGTATCAATGGCAGCTTGCAGGCCTTCCGGGTTTTTTCCTCCGGCAGTTGCATAAAAGTTTTGGCCTCCGCCTCCGCCGTCAATGTGACGGGATGCCTTACGGAGAATCCCGGCAGCATCCAATCCGGCTTCCACAAGGTCGCGTGACAGGAGCAAGGTCAGGTTGGCTTTGCCGTTGTGTTCAAAAGCGGCGACAAAGGCCATCTTATTGTGATCTGCGTCGCGGAATGAGAAAGCCAGGTCTTTTACCATATCGGGAGTGTATACTCCACGTAAAGATACAAATCGGATGCCGTTCAGATCCTTTCGCTGCTCCCAGAGTGATTTGCGCAGGGCTGCTGCTTTTTCGCGTATGTTCTGCTCAAGTGATCTGCGCAGGTCTTCGTTTTCTTTTACCAGTTTCTGCAGCGAAGCAATAACATCCGGATGGTTATTCGTCAAGTTACCGACTTCGGTAAGAACAGTTTCCATAGCTTCAATCTTCTGTTCCGCGGCAAGTCCCGTTATAGCTTCGATTCTTCTGACTCCTGCGGCAATGGCTCCTTCGCTAACTATCTTGAACATCCCGATGTTCCCCGTGGCAGAAGTATGTGTTCCGCCACACAGCTCAATGGAGTCACCAAAACGGATTACCCGGACTTTGTCCTCGTATTTTTCTCCGAATAAAGCTATGGCACCCATCTGCCTGGCTTCATCCAGGGTTATGTCCTGAAGGGCTTCCTGGGATATGTTTTCCCTTATCAGGCGATTGACCAGCCGCTCTATACTCTTAATTTCTTCCGGTTCAAGTTTGGCATAATGGGAAAAATCAAATCTGAGGCCTTCTGCAGAAACGTGCGAACCTTTTTGCTCAATATGAAGACCTATGATTTGTCTCAATGCGTAGTGGAGCAGGTGGGTAGCCGTATGGTTATTGGCTATGGCCTGGCGACGTTCCCGGTCAACGACGGCATGGAATTCGGCCTCGGGATTTTCCGGAACTTTTGCAGAAACATGAAGGATCAGGTTGTTTTCCTTTACGGTATTTGTGATATATATCTTTTCTCCCTGGCCATCCTTCAGATAACCTTTATCTCCGGTTTGCCCTCCGCTCTCGGCATAAAAAGGTGTCTGATCCAACACGATCTGGTAATACTCTTGGTTTTTTGAACTCACTTTTCTGTATCGAATGATCCTGGCATGAGTTTTTGTGGTCTCGTATCCAAGGAATACCGGTTGGATGAACGGCCTGACTTCTACCCAGTCTCCTTCTTTTGTCTGGGTGGCTTTCCTGGCCCTGTCTTTCTGAGCCTGCAGCTCCTTTTCGAAATCGGCAATATTGACTTGAAGTCCCTTTTCTTTTGCCATAAGAATGGTCAGATCCAAGGGAAATCCGTAAGTGTCGTAGAGCAGGAATGCATCCTTGCCACTGAACTCTTTCAGCTTTTTATCCCGGGTGAAGTGATCGAACAAAAGAATCCCTTTTTCCAGGGTACGCAGGAATGCTTCTTCTTCCTGGCGGATGATGTTTTGTATGAGTTTCTGCTGTCGGAGAAGTTCCGGGAAAGCTTCTCCCATTTCTTTTACCAGTGCGGGAACCAAGTCACAGAGAAACGGTTTTTCAAAACCCAGGAAGGTATAACCGTAGCGTACGGCACGGCGGAGTATGCGCCGGATAACATACCCGGCCTTGACATTGGACGGGAGCTGACCGTCGGCAATTGAAAAACAGATAGCCCTCAAGTGGTCGGCCACAACACGCATGGCTATGTCCACCTGCTTGTCCTTCCCATACTCCTTGTGGCACAACAGACCAATAGCCCGGATCAGATTCTGAAACAGATCGGTGTCATAATTGCTGTATTTGCCCTGAATAGCCATACACAGCCGTTCCAGTCCCATTCCTGTGTCAACGTGCTTTTGAGGGAGCAGGGAAAGTGTTCCGTCACTTTTCCGGTTGAATTGTATAAAAACAAGGTTCCAGATCTCCACTACCAGGGGATGACCTGTGTTGATAAGCGAGACTCCAGGTACCCGCGCACGGTCTTCGGGAGTTCTGAGGTCAATATGGATTTCGCTGCATGGGCCGCATGGACCGGTTTCTCCCATCTCCCAGAAGTTGTCTTTTTTGCTTCCCGGAATGATCCTTTCCGATGGCAGAAATTGTTCCCAGATCTCACGTGATTCATGGTCCGGCTCCAGATTTTCTTCTTGCGATCCCTCAAACACGGTTGTGTAGATGCGATCCGCCTCGACTTTAAAAACCTGGTGAAGCAACTCCCAGGCCCAGGCAATGGCTTCTTTCTTGAAATAATCCCCAAAGCTCCAGTTGCCCAGCATCTCGAACATGGTATGATGGTATGTATCGTGTCCGACTTCTTCCAGATCATTATGCTTTCCGCTAACCCTAAGGCATTTTTGCGTATTGGCTACGCGTTTGTATGCAGCAGGTTCATTACCCAGGAACCAGTCTTTGAACTGGTTCATACCTGCGTTGGTGAACATGAGGGTGGGATCGTTTTTTATGACCATTGGGGCTGAAGCCACAATGGTATGATCTTTTTTCTCAAAGAATTCCAGAAAAGTCTTCCTGATATCGCCTGATGTCATTTTATTTAATAATATTAACGGACAAATATACCGCTTTTTACTAAAAATATTTATCTTTACCCGTTAAACACGCGTTAACAACCTTCATGGCAGGAAGAAAAAGATACAAATATAACCCTGAAACACTGTCTTACGAATTACAAAGACATACATTGCGTTATTATCTGTTAAGGGTTTTAATCGTCCTGCCCGTAAGTCTTATAGTGGCTTTTGGGTATTATGTGATCTATACGGAAGGCTTGAAACTCAAAACCCCCAGGACCGTTCAATTGGAAAGGGAATACAATAATGCAAAATCTAGTTTGGAGCTGATCAACAAACAGATCATGCAATCGGAAAAAAGACTGGAGAACCTTCAGTTAAGAGATAACAGTATCTACAGAAACATATTCGGAATGGAACAAATCCCTTCCGAGGTGAGAAATGCCGGATTTGGAGGATCGAACAGGTATCCTTACATGGAATATTCCGAGAATTCGAAATTATTGATGACGACGGCATTGAATTTCGATAAGATAATGAAAAAGGCATACATCCAATCCAGGTCCTTTGACGATGTGGAACGCGTTGCCGGCCAATTGGGGGAAGTGGCTAAATGCATCCCTTCCATACTGCCCCTTCCGGAGGATACGAAGAATTTCAGATGGTCAGGGGCGTTTGGATATAGAAAGGATCCCATATACGGGGATATCAGGATGCATGAAGGCATAGATCTGACAGGGGCACCCAATTCACCGGTTTATGTTACGGGAGACGGAAAAATTGAATCCATCCGTTACGAATATAACGGATACGGACGTTATATACTTGTAGACCATGGTTTTGGATACAAGACACGTTATGCCCACCTGAACAAAGCCCTGGTATATGAAGGACAGCTGGTAAAACGTGGAGAACGGATAGGATTGCTTGGATCGACAGGTAAATCTACAGGTAACCATTTGCATTACGAGGTGATTTATATGGGTCGCCCGGTAAATCCTTATAATTATTTCAATAACAATATAGCAACTGACGATTACCATGCGGTGATCCTGGGCGGACGCCAATAACTTCTGGAAATGACCCGATATCAGTTCAATGAAGAGAAATTGGAATTCACCAGGGTGCGTATTAATTTTAAAACGGTACTCAAGCGCATCTTATGGGTGTTCCTGGGCAGCATTGGCCTTGCCCTGGTTTACTATTTGATATTCGGACTGTTCATTCTTTCTCCTGCAGAAAGAAACCTTGTCAGGGAAACACAGTTGATGCAGAGTGAGTACGAGAGATTGAGCAGTGAGATAAACAACCTGAACAAGGTAATTGAAGAACTGGAGGTGAGGGACCGAAGCATATATGGGACGGTACTTCATTCTACGCCGCTGGAATTGACGGAAGAGACAGATATTACGCATTACAGGATACTTTTGGAAGATCCGTCATTCGTCCTTGCCTATCAGGCAGATTCGGTCATAACAGGTCTGGAGCGACGGGCGGCCCTGATCACACGTGCGTTATATATGACTGCCAACCATGTGTATGATAAACTGGACAGCCTGAGATTTCTTCCGGCTGTGTTCCCTTTGCGTAATCCTTCTATGGAAGTTATGGGTGCTACCGTTGGACGGCGCATTCATCCCTTTTATAAAATTCCGATAGATCATGAAGGGATGGATTTTTTAGTTGGGTTGGGGACAGATGTGTTGGCTACGGCTGACGGTCGGGTGGTCAAAGTATCGCGTTCGGCAAGAGGACAGGGGAATGTAATTGAAATTGCTCACCCTTACAGGGGTTATTCTACTATATATGCTCATTTGAGTGACATTTTCGTAAGGAAAGGCCAATACGTTACAAGGGGAATGACCATTGCCCGGGTGGGATCTACCGGAATGTCCTTTATGCCACATCTGCATTATGAAGTCAGGCAGTACGGCCAGGTAAGGGATCCGGTTCATTACTATTTTATGAACGTCATGCCGCGGGAATACCGCCAGATCATGCTGACGGCATACAATACAGGTCAATCTTTAGATTAGCGGAATATGGAAAAAATGTACTACACCATTGGTGAAATGGCTGAAATGCTTGGAGAGAGCACTTCTCTGGTCCGGTTTTGGTCAACCACGTTCAGTGAATTCATTAAGCCGGTGCGCAATAAAAAAGGAAACCGGCTTTTTACAACGGATGATGTCGCCAATTATAAGATCATTCATCATCTTGTCAAAGACAGGGGCATGACACTTGAAGGTGCCAGAAAACGGATGCGTGACAACAAAGAAGGAGAAGACAGGACTGTTGACATCATCGCTTCGCTCAACAGGATCAAGTCGCAGCTGGTAGAAATCAGGGATATGATAGAATGAAACTCAGAGCGGCAGATATTATTCAGGTCCTTGAACAATGGGCTCCCCAGCAGTTACAGGAAGAATGGGACAACTCAGGGTTATGTATAGGAAATCCCCAAACACTGATTAAGGGTGTGCTGGTCTGTCTTGACTGCACCTTTGAAGTGGTTGAAGAAGCAATAGCCGGTGGCATGAACATGGTCGTGTCACATCACCCACTTATATTTAAGGGATTAAAACATTTAAGGGAAGAAACACCGGTTGAACGGACCGTAGCCCTTGCCATACGGCATAATATGGTGATCTATTCTATGCATACCAATGCAGACAAAATTATGGAAGGGGTCAGCGGAGCTATGGCACGGTTACTGGGATTGCAAAACATTTCTATTTTAGCTCCTGATCCGGACTGTCAGACGGACCCCGGTGCCTGTGGACTGGGAGTTGTCGGGGACTTGCCCCAAACGATGGCTACCGAAGCATTTTTTGCCCTTCTTAAAAAAGTGTTTTTCCTGGAACACTTCAAAGCGTCTGTTGCTTTCCGGGATCACATATCCAAGGTAGCTCTTTGCGGGGGAAGCGGATCTTCACTCATTCCCTATGCTTTAAGTTCCGGAGCCCAAGTATTTGTCAGTGCTGATTTCAGCTATCATACTTATTTTGAAACGGCTCCACATATGATCCTGGTTGACATAGGGCATTATGAATCGGAAGCCGGTGTGCAAGATCAGATCTGCAATGAGCTTATAAAAAAATTCCCTACCTTTGCCGTCCGCAAAACACAGATCTACACAAATCCTATCCGATATTATTAAGTTATTAAATATATTATGACCAAGAAAACGACGAAGAAAGCCGGGACCGAAGCCGGATCATTCACTGCACTGCAAAAGGCGGAGCAGGAAGGAACGCTGACTATGGAGGATAAATTGCGTCTTCTTTTTCAACTACAGGCAACCGATTCACAAATAGACAAAATACATCTGCTTCGCGGTGAGCTTCCCCTGGAAGTGCAGGACCTTGAAGATGACATTAAAGGCTTGGGCACCAGGATGGAAAATCTGCAGAAGGAGATCCGTGACATTGAAAAAGACATTGCTTTCCGCAGGATAGATGCCGACAATGCGCGAAACATGGTTTTAAAATATGAAGGCCAGCAAGCAAATGTAAAGAACAGTCGTGAATTTGATTCCCTGTCCAAGGAGATCGAAAATCAGAAACTGGATGCCGAATTGGCTGAAAAGTATATCCGTGAATTCTCAACCCTGCTCAAAGACAGGAAAGAAGCCCTTGAGCATGCAAAGGAAGCGTACGAAGAAAGACTTAAAGATCTGGAAGTCAAGAAAAAAGAATTAGATAGTATTATAAGTGAAACAGCTAAGGAAGAAGAGGTCCTGTTGCGTAAAGTGGAACAGATACAATCGCAAATCGATGCGCGTGTACTTTCTGCATATCATAAGGTAAGGAACAATGCACGCAACGGATTGGCTGTTGTGACGGTAAAACGCGATGCCTGCGGCGGGTGTTTCAATAAAATACCTCCCCAACGTCAGCTTGATATCAAAATGAGCAAAAAGATCATCGTGTGCGAATATTGCGGACGAATTTTGGTTGACCCTGCATTTGAAGAATAGGCCTACTATACGAGAACAGTTTTTTGCCTGTCTGGGACAGACTTCCCCCTCTCCATTAGGTATAGAAATACAAAAAGCGGAGGGGGTATTTCTTCTGTCACCGGAAGGAAAGCGTTATATCGACCTGATATCCGGCGTTTCTGTCAGTAATGTGGGCCATGCCCGGGAAGAAGTCGTTCGTGCCGTAAGGGAGCAGGCTGGCAATTATTTGCATTTGATGGTTTATGGCGAAATCATTCAGACACCGCAGGTCCTTCTGGCTTCCCTGCTGACGGAACAACTTCCGGCATCACTGAATTCAGTCTATTTTGTAAACTCCGGATCGGAAGCGAACGAAGCTGCCCTTAAATTGTCCAAACGCATCACAGGACGTAGGAAGATAGTATGTTTCAAGGATTCTTATCATGGAAGTACGCATGGTGCCCTAAGCGTAATGGGGAACGAATCGTTCAGAAGGTCTTTCAGGCCTTTGCTGCCCGGTGTTACCGCCATACGGTTCAATTCCAGGGAAGATCTGGAGCATATTGATCACAATACGGCCTGTGTTATTGCTGAGCCCATACAGGCCGAAGCGGGGGTTCGCCTGCCTGTTGCGGATTATCTGCAATTGCTCCGAAAACGTTGTAACGATACGGGAACTTTGCTTATCTTTGATGAGGTTCAGACAGGATTTGGGCGTATTGGGAGCCTCTTTGCCATGCAAAAGTATGGGGTGATCCCGGATATGGTGACATTGGCCAAAGCGTTGGGAGGAGGCATGCCCCTGGGAGCGTTGGTATGTGACAGGGAGTTGATGGCTGCCTGGAAATCGGATCCCGTACTGGGACATATAACTACCTTTGGAGGACACCCGGTCTGTTGTGCCGCCGGTCTGGCCGCTTTACAAGTATTGCTGAGGGAGGGATGGACGGATAAGGTCCCGGACAAATCATCATTTCTGAAGGGATTTCTTGAAAAACATCCCGCTGTTCGGGAAGTTCGGGGTGAAGGATTATTACTGGCAGTGGAATTGGGATCTGCCCTCAAGGTACAACGGATCATACGCCTGCTGCTGGAAGAAGGTGCGATAGCGGATTGGTTTTTATTTTGCGACACAGCTTTCCGCATCGCTCCGCCGTTGTGCATTAATGACCAGGAATTGGATTTGACTGTCCGGATAGTCACAAAAGCCTTGGACAGATTATGATAAAAGGAGATTTATTATGGCGAAACGTGAACCTGTAACAAAAACTGTAAAAGGAAAGGAGCAGGCCCAGGTGGAAATGGTCGGTCTTGATATCGGCAAGGTACCCCCTCAGGCGATCGATATGGAAGAAGCCGTGCTTGGAGCGTTGCTACTGGAGCCCAATGCATCTCTGGATATTGTGGGACTTGTTAAACCGGAATATTTCTATAAGGAAAACCACCGGAAGATTTTTGCAGCCATAGTCGACCTTGTTTCTGCACATAACCCGGTAGATATCTATACGGTGGCCGAAGAACTGAAAAAGAACAACCTGCTTGACGAGATAGGAGGGCCTTATTACCTGAGCCAGCTTACCATGAGGGTAGCTGCTGCGTCTCACTTGGAATACCATTCCAAAGTGTTAACCCAAAAATTCATCCAGCGCGAACTGATCAGTACTTCTTACGGTATTTTGCGCGATGCGTTCGATGACACCATACCTGCAGACGAACTGCTGGACGCATCCCAGCAAAAGCTTTTTGAATTGGGTGAAATGAACCTTCGCCGGGATACACGTCCTGTCCGTTCCGTATTGGGAGAGGTTTTGGATGAACTGTCCGATGTGCAGACAAGGGATGACGGGCTAAGCGGACTCCCTTCGGGCTATACCTCTTTGGACCGTATGACTTTGGGTTGGCAGAAAGCAGATCTGGTAGTAGTTGCTGCCCGGCCTTCTATGGGCAAGACGGCATTCGTTTTGACCATGGCGCGGAATATGACCGTTAACCACAATATACCGGTAGCCTTTTTTTCTCTTGAGATGCCCGATGCCCAGCTTGTCAAGCGCTTGCTGGTAAGTGAAACAGGTTTGTCTTCAGAAAAGATCAGGGGCGGTAAAAAGCTCAAAAACTTTGAATGGGAGCAACTGAACCAGCGGATCATCAACCTGACGAAGGCCCCTTTATATATAGACGATACGCCCTCATTGTCCATATTCGAATTCAGGGCGAAAGCGCGCAGATTGGTTGCCCATAAGAAGGTCAAACTGATCATTGTAGACTATATGCAGTTGATGGCCGGCCCGCCGGAATTGCGCGGAATGCGCGAACAGGAGGTTGCGGCCATATCACGTTCCTTGAAAGCTGTTGCCAAAGAATTGAATATACCTATCGTAGCTCTTTCTCAGATGAACCGTGCATCCGAAACACGGGGAGGCCACCGAAAGCCTCAGTTGAGCGACCTGCGTGAATCGGGAGCCATAGAACAGGATGCCGATATTGTAATCTTTCTCTACAGGCCTGAATATTATGGTATTAGAGAAGATGAAAGCGGGCATTCCCTGGAAGGGATTGCCGAAGTAATACTGGCAAAACACCGGAACGGAGCGATCGGGGAATTCCAGATGCGTTTCCGCAGCCGTGAGATCCGTTTTATGGATATTGATGAAGGTGGTCCGGATTTTGTACCTGATGAGCCCGTAACGTATGCATCGCGGATGAACCAAATGAATGATCTGAATGACAACTTTGTCGGGTTATAGAAGTACCATCCTTGTATTGTTCCTTTTGACCCTCTCCTGGTCTTCCTATGCCCAGGAGTCAGGTAAGGACTGTCTTCCGGTGAGGGAGATCCCGCCGTCTCAAGTGGCTTTCGAGGTAGGTGAAAAACTGACCATTATAGCCAGCTACACATGGGGAGTAGTTAATACGGACGTTGGAACGGTAACGTTCGAGATCTCTGAAAATAACAGCGGTAGAATTCCACAGTTCGTGGCAAAGGGAAAGATACGGACCGCCCGGTTCTTTAACGCCTTTTTCCGTGTGGACGATTATTATGAAAGTCATTTCAATAAGACCGACATGCGTCCCACTTACTTTACAAGAGATATTCATGAGGGGAAGTACTTTATTCAGAATTTCTACCATTACAATCCCGATCATTCCATCAATGCACGTATCATCCGCAAGGACAGATCTGTCCAGGATACATTGTTGCCCGGAACGATTTGCACCTTCGATTTCATTACGTTGTTCTATTTTTTAAGAAATCTGGATTTCACTGCGATGGACCCCGGAGATGTGTCTTCTATCTCTTTTGCCGTTGACGATGAGATATTCGATCTGTATCTGCGTTATGACGGAAAAGAAGAGATCAAAATACAGGGGCACGGAACGTTCCGGTGCCTGAAATTTTCTGCACAAACAGTTGCCGGTGTGGTATTTGACGGCAAGGAAGACTTGTGTTTCTGGATTAGCGATGACAACAACAGGATCCCTTTATTTGTAGAATCCCCCGTAGTGATAGGCCGTATAACAGGCAGATTGGGCAGTTATGAGAATTTACGTCATCCTCTTACCAGCAAGATTAAATAACTATGCGATCCGGTCAAGTCATTAGACATAAAGGTATCATTACCGGCATCGATCCGCTCACTGCTGAAATAATGACCGAAGAAGCGTGTACGTCTTGCCGTGCAAAAGGATATTGTTCCTTTAGCGGGGAAAAGCGCAAAGAGATCACATATCTTGAAGAACCTGCGGACTGGAAGCCGGTGGTAGGGGAGGTGGTCTGGATAGAGATGCGCACACGTTTGGGATTTAAGGCACTATGGTTTGGAATGGGTTTGCCGCTGATTATTCTGGGAATTTCGATCACTCTGGGCAAACTGTTGGATCCGGCTGAATGGGTCCTCGGATTTATAGCTATTATGAGTATAGGAATCTATTATTTTGTTCTATATTTGTTAAAAGATCGGATCCAAAATGACTTTTACTTTACTGTACACCATTTTGAGCCTTAGCTTGTTGGGTGGGCTTTTGGCTGTCATATTGTTTATCGTTGCCCAAAAATTCAAGGTACAGGAAGATCCCCGGATAGATCAGGTACTGGAAGTCTTGCCCGGAGCGAATTGCGGAGGGTGTGGCTTTGCCGGTTGCCGGGCATTTGCCGAACATTATGTTAACAATCCGGAAGCAACGGATATTTTCTGTCCGGTGGGCGGAAATCCGGTCATGAAATTAGCTGCCCAGGTGTTGGACCGGGAGGTTCAGGAACAGATGCCAAAATTGGCGGTTCTAAGATGTAACGGATCCTGTGGCGCAAGTGAACGTCTGAATATCTATGACGGGAGTTCCGTATGTGCGGTAGCGGCCGATCTGTATGGTGGAGAAACAGGATGTTCTTACGGATGCCTTGGAATGGGAGATTGTGTGAATGCTTGTGTGTTCGATGCCATTTATATTGATCCCCAAACATGTTTGCCGGTTGTTGTGGAAGACAAATGTACATCATGCGGGGCCTGTGTTAAGGCCTGTCCGCGCCTTATCCTGGAATTACGGCCCAAAGGACCGAAAAGTCGTAGGATCTACGTGGCCTGTGCCAATAAAGACAAAGGAGCCGTTACACGAAAGGTGTGTTCCGTGGGGTGTATAGGATGCAAATTGTGTGTTAAGGCCTGTGAGTTTGAAGCGGTAACGGTTACCGATAACCTGGCGTATATTGATCCGGATAAATGCCGTTTGTGCCGCAAATGCGTTGCCGTATGTCCTACCGGATGCATTTTGGAAATCAATTTTCCACCAAAAAAACAAAAGACTGAAAATGAGTAAAACGTTTTCAATAGGAGGAATTCATCCACGAGACAATAAATTCTCCAAGGACAAGCCGATTGAGAATTTTCCCATTCCCAAAAGGGTGTTTATATCGATGAACCAACACTTGGGTATGCCGGCCGTACCTGTTGTTAAAAAAGGTGATTCAGTCAAGGTCGGACAATTGATCGCAGAACCGGCCGGTTTTGTTTCGGCACCTGTACATGCTTCTGTGAGCGGAATTGTGGCAGATGTAGCTCCGTACCCGGATTTCATAGGGAAAAAAGTTTTAACGGTTGTAATAGACACTGAAGGTGATCAATGGCTGGAAGGTATAGACCGGTCTCCTCAGATAAGAAGCGAAATAACGGACACCCCTCAGGAGATCTTTAAGAAGATTTCCGCATTGGGGATCGTAGGGCTGGGTGGAGCCGCTTTCCCAACGCATGTAAAGCTGACTCCTCTGGAGGGGATGAAGCCGGAGTACCTGATCCTTAACGGAGCGGAATGTGAACCTTACCTGACTTCGGATTATCGCTTGATCCTGGAGCATGGTCAGGAGGTCTTGACAGGCGGAGAGATGATGCGCCGGGTCCTGGGAAATGATGTCATGGGAATCATTGGTATAGAGAATAATAAGCCAAAAGCGATTGCCGTGATGAAGAAACTGACTTCCGGTTTTCTTCAATGGAAGGTCGTTCCTCTTAAAAAAAGATATCCGCAAGGGGGTGAAAAACAATTGATAGATGCCGTTCTGGGTAGGAAAGTGCCCTCTTTTGCATTACCCGTTTCTACGGGAGCTATAGTTCAGAACGTAGGAACTGCCTTTGCTGTGTACGAAGCTGTTCAAAAAAATAAACCACTAATATCCAACGTATTAACCGTAACCTGTTCTGACCTGTCTATACAAAAGAATTACCGGTTCCGTAATGGGACTCCTATTCGGGAGATCCTCACTGCAGCCGGTGCCATGGAAAAGGACGGAACCCTTTCTGCTCCATTTGCCAAGGTGGTGAACGGGGGCCCTATGATGGGTAAATCCGTTGCAAATTTGGACGGACCCGTTATGAAAAGCACTTCCGGACTTGTCCTCTTTACTGAAGAAGAAACGAAACGAAAGGAACCCGGTGAATGCATACGTTGTTCCAAATGTTTTCAGGCATGTCCCATGCGGTTGCAGCCATACTTATTGTACCAGCTGGCCCTTGCCGGTAATACCGAAGAATTGGAGGCTAATCGTGTTTTTGATTGCATTGAATGCGGATGTTGCCTGTATTCCTGTCCGGCTTATCTGCCGTTACTGGATCAGATCCGTCTGGCCAAAAATGTGTCGTTGAAGAATAAACGCAAATAATAATATGGACAAACTACTTGTTTCACCCGCCCCGCATTTGCACAGTAAAGACAGTACCCGCAGGATTATGCGCGATGTGATCATAGCCCTGATACCTGCTGTGCTCGTAAGCGTTTATTTTGCGGGACTTAGTGCGCTGCTGGTAATCATAGTCTCTGTAACGGGCTGTGTTCTTGTAGAACACCTGATCGCACGTTATTTGATGAAGAAAAGAACGACGGTATATGATCTTTCGGCAGTAGTGACCGGATTGATATTGGCACTGAACCTGCCCGCTTCCTCACCTTGGTGGATGGTCCTGATAGGATGTGTTGTAGCTATCGGAATCGCAAAAATGACCTTCGGAGGATTGGGACACAACCTGTTCAATCCTGCCCTAGTGGCTCGTGTCTTCCTTTTAATATCATTTCCGGTCCAGATGACAAACTGGTCCGTTACAAACAGTATTTTCAGGCCTGATAGGTGGGAATTGCCTAAAGGTTTGCTGGGAGCACAGGGACAATTGCTGGATGCAGCCTCTGGAGCCACTCCTCTGGGAATCATCAAGGAAGGACTGGCAAACGGTCTCACTATGGAAACGCTGAGCCAGCAGCACGATTTTTCCTATTGGCACATGCTGTTCGGACGTATTGACGGATCGTTGGGGGAAGCTTCGGTTGTGGCTATCCTGTTGGGTTTTGCATACCTGCTGATAAGGAAGGTAATCAAGCCCGTTATTCCCCTTTCCATCATTGTGACGGTTGCTGTTTTTGCAGGTATCCTCTGGTTGATCGATCCTTCCATGAACGCAGATCCCTTATTCCATTTGCTTACCGGAGGATTGTTGCTGGGTGCTGTTTTCATGGCTACTGACTATACTACATCACCTATGTCTCCCTTGGGGATGCTGATCTTTGGGATCGGGATCGGGATCATAACCATGATCATACGTATCTGGGGTGTGTACCCTGAAGGTGTTTCATTTGCCATATTATTCATGAATGCAGTGGTACCCCTGTTGAATAAGATCAAACCGTTACCGTATCAAAAGGAGGTAAGCCGTGGCTAGAGAATCAAATTTCAGGAACATGTTCCTTTGCTTGCTGATCATTTGTTTTGGCGGTTCGGCCATCATGGGCAGCGTATATCTGATAACATACGAACCTATAGCGATAGCACAGGCTGCCAAAGTAAACCAGGCGTTGGGTCAGGTGTTGCCCGATTTTGACAACCAACCGGCAGAAATGGTTTATGACATGGAGATCGAAGGCAGTAAGGTTGCCGTTTATCCTGCGACCAGGGATAGTGTTTTTGTCGGGGCAGCCATCGAAGCGGTAACCACCAAAGGATTCGGGGGTCCGATCAGGGTGATGGTTGGATTTCTTCCTGATGGTACGGTCTTTAATACAGCCATCATATCACATTCCGAGACTCCTGGTCTGGGAGATAAAATAGATCCGCGCAAGAGCGATTTCAGCCTGCAGTTCAAAGGAAAAAATCCGAAGACATTCCATTTAGCCGTGAAAAAGGATGGGGGACGGGTAGATGCCATAACAGCCGCCACTATCAGTTCAAGGGCTTTTTGCGATGTGGTGGACCTGGCTTACAGGGCTTTTATCAAAACGGTTCAAAAAGGAGGTAAGCAATGAACAGATTGAAGATCATCACTAAGGGCATTATTAAGGAAAATCCCACTTTTGTGCTGGTGCTGGGGATGTGTCCTACGTTGGGAACCACAACTTCTGCAGTTAACGGATTAGGTATGGGATTGGCAACCACTTTTGTACTTATGTTGTCGAATCTGGTTATTTCCCTGATCTCGGGTATGGTTCCGTCAAAGGTCAGGATCCCTTCTTTCGTAGTGGTTATATCTGTTTTTGTTACTGTCGTACAGCTGGTTATGCAGGCATATGTGCCGGGATTATATGAAACACTGGGATTGTTTATCCCGCTCATTGTGGTAAATTGTATTGTGCTGGGGCGGGCGGAAGCATATGCCAGTAAGAACGGACCACTGGATTCTTTCCTGGACGGACTGGGATCGGGATTGGGTTTTACCCTCTCGTTGACGACATTGGGTACTGTCCGCGAACTGTTGGGATCGGGAGCCTTCTTTGGATGGAAGATCATACCTGGAGATGCCATACTAGTCTTCATTCTTGCTCCCGGTGCATTTTTGGCACTCGGTTATCTTATGGTGTTGTTTAACAAGATAAAAAAGGCATAACATCATGGAATACATTCTTATTATCATATCGGCCGTCTTTGTCAACAACATAGTGCTAAACCAGTTTTTAGGGATTTGTCCGTTCCTGGGGGTGTCGAACAAAATATCAACTGCTGTAGGTATGAGCGCTGCCGTGGTCTTTGTGATGACGCTGTCTACGCTGATCACATACCTGGTACAGTGTTATATTCTGAATCCCCTGAACATCGGTTTTATGCAAACCGTTACATTCATACTGATAATCGCAGCCCTTGTTCAAATGGTAGAGATCATACTGAAAAAGATATCGCCGGCGCTGTACCAGGCACTGGGAATTTTTCTGCCGCTGATCACTACCAACTGTGCCGTACTTGGGGTGGCTATACTCGTAGTGACAAAGGAGTTTACTTTCGGAGGTAATGCTGCTATGCTTGATCTGCCACAGTCTCTTGTCTATACTGCCTCCATGGCAGTGGGCTTCGGACTTGCCCTTATCATATTTGCGGGGATGCGTGAACAAATGGATCTTGTGGGTGTTCCCAAACCGTTCAGAGGCGTTCCCATTGCTTTGATTACAGCTGGGATTCTTGCGCTGGCTTTCATGGGCTTTTCCGGGATCGTCTAACAGATGCCATTATGGAAACAATAGAAGAACTTGAACAATATGTCAGAACACCTGAAGGCTCTCAGGACCAGACTTCCTGGTATAAACTGGGCGGTTTGTACCGCCAGAGTGAAAGATGGGGAGATGCCCTGAACGCTTATGCAAAATGCATGGAACTGGGAGCTTCCAATGCTGCCCGTGAAGCAACCGAAGCGATCAAAAGGATTCTTGACTATAGAAATAAGGATTGGATGCCTTGAGCAGTTGTCCTGTTCATCAGAACGGACAGTCCGTAATCCATCAGATTGGCGGCGTCCCGGTACCGCATGTATGAGTTGGGAGCTTTCATAACAACGGCTATAACTCTCTTGTCTGCCAGTTGTGCCGTTGCCGTTATACAAAGACCTGCCGCAGATGTGTATCCTGTCTTGAAACCGTCACATCCGTTATAATAATATGATTGTCCGGGCAAAAGTCCGTTGGTAGCCCCATAAACGGTACCCCTGAAATTCCAACGGGTCAGTGAAGTGTATTTCAGGATATGGGGAAATCTTTTTATAAAATCACGTGTCAAATCGGCCATGGAACGGGGAGATATTCCGTTCTTTGCAGACAATCCGGAAGCATCGTCATAATGGGCGTTCAATCCCAGCGAATCTGCGTACCGGTTCATGATCACGGCAAAATCCTTTTCTGTACCGCCCGAAAGATATTCACCCAAAGCAACGGCGCAGGCATTGGCAGAAACAACGCACAATGCACAGATCATTTCGTCTACTGAATAAGTAAGCGATTCGTTCAGGGGCACGTTAGATTCACCCGGATTTACGGAACGGGACGCTGCATATGAACTGACGGGTATTTGCGATTCGAATGACAGGTATCCTTTTTCAATATGGTCAAATACTATGTACATGGTCATTACCTTGGTCATACTGGCCGGCACAAACGTGAAATCGGAACTGAGGGAATAAAGGGCTTCTCCTGTTGCGGCATCAATTACTATGGCTCCCTGGCAACTCAGGCCTAGGGAAACGGGACGGTTCGTTTCCGGATTCGGTTCCGGTACAATTGTTTTATTACAGGCGGCAAAAACCAGAAGCAGCAGCCACAGAGCCAACAGACGTGATATTTTCATGGTCTCAAAGGTATGAAATAATCTTTTATCTTAATCTGTCATGCAATGATCCCGTGTTATATTCGATGGATGACAGCTTGCTGCATATCCTAATATTTCCGTAACTTTGATACCATGAAAAATCTAATCAAAATATCTTTGCCCGTATTGTTTGCCATTATCCTGGCCGTTTCATGCCAAAGTTATTCCAATACGGTTACCTATTGTTTTTGTTCACGTACCAATGTCAGTTTTAGTGAGGTGACATCATCCAGCACACCGGGCTTGCGTGAACTTGCCGCTATGTTGACTCAGAAAAGCAGCGAAATCCAAAAGGATTTTCAATTGAACTGGATGGTAACGGGATCGGGGAACAATCCGCAGGAAGCTATAAAAAACGCAGTAGATCAGGCAATAGCCAGCTTTACCTCCAGCATACTCTACTCCTTTAAACAGAATTTGGAGGACTTCAAGAATGAGTTCACTGCCAAAAAACGGGAGTTGTCACCGACACTTTCCAAGGAAACGGGATCGGTACTATTCACCGTAAGTCTGTACCTGACTGCCGAGGACACCGTAACGCAAGTCTATCCGGAACCCCTGGCCGTCTCTGCAACCTATACCTTTGAATGCCGGGGTAAAAACGATACTTACTAGAGAACCGGCAGGATGCTTAAAATGCGGATATCTTTTACGGGCCGGTCGGCTGCACCTGTCTGTACGGCTGCGATCTTGTCTATTATTTCCAATCCGTTGATTACTTCTCCGAACACCGTATAGTTGCCGTCCAGCCGGCGGCATGCCGCTTCGTTTTGTACTATATAAAACTGTGAACCGGATGATGCTTTTTCCGGATTTACGGCATCTCCCGTCCTGGCTGCTGCAATGGCTCCTTTTTTATGGATCAGTTCCGGAACGAATTCGGCCGGAACGGTATATCCCGGACCACCTGAACCCAGTCTTTGTCCGGTAGTTGCCGTCCGGGATTCCGGATCTCCGCATTGTATCATAAATCCGTTTATCACGCGATGGAAAAGGATGTTGTCATAATATCTTTCGGCTGCCAGCTTTATAAAATTGTCCCGGTGTAACGGGGTGTCGCTGTACAAACGTATGATCATGGTCCCTTCCGATGTCTTGAGTTCAAAGACGGGATCCTCCGGCAGGGCTGCCGGATCAAAGGCCGGTTGTGTAACGGCTGCCTCTTTCTTTGCCTTTTTGCCTGTATTGTTACAAGATCCCATAAATAAAGCACTCATAATAATCAAACTAAACAAAATGTATTTTTTCATAATGCTGAACATTAATATTTCTAAGGTTTTCAAAGAACTAAGGTAGTGTTTTTTTTTTATTTTTGCATTTATGAAAGTCAAGATCATCAACCGTTCCCCTTATTCCCTGCCTGATTACGCAACGCCCCTGTCGGCAGGGATGGACCTGCGGGCAAATATTCCCGACAGTATTACGTTGCAACCGCTCGAAAGGGCTTTGATACCGACCGGATTGTATATTGAACTTCCGCCCGGGTATGAGGCACAAATCAGACCGCGTAGCGGTTTGGCTGTCAAAAAGGGGATCGGGATCCTGAACAGTCCCGGAACCATAGATGCCGATTACCGCGGAGAGATAGGGATCATTATGGTCAATTTGTCCTCTAATGCTGTAGAGATCAATCCCGGAGAGCGCATTGCGCAGATGGTCGTGGCTGCACATGAGCATATAGAATGGGAGACTACCGCAAAACTGGACCATACCGAACGGGGTGAAGGTGGATTCGGATCGACAGGTCATTAATTTCTTTGTTTATGAAGCTTTTGTATGCATTATTTGACAAGCATCCCCGGGTCTGTACCGATACCAGGCAGATTGTTCCGGATTGTCTGTTCTTTGCGCTCAAGGGAGAACATTTTGACGGGAATCTTTTTGCAGAAGAAGCTTTGGAAAAGGGAGCCGCATATGCTATTGTGGACAACTACAGCGGAACGGATCCGAGGTGTGTGGTAGTCCCGGACGTATTACTGGCATTGCAGGACCTGGCAGCCATGCACCGCTCCGGATTCGACATTCCTGTTATTGCGCTTACCGGTTCCAACGGCAAGACTACAACCAAGGAGTTGATCCATGCCGTGCTTTCAGTTAACTACGGAGTAACTGCTACGCAGGGCAACCTGAACAACCACATTGGCGTTCCGTTGAGCATTCTGAAAATGAACAGGGATACGGAAGCGGGATTGTTTGAAATGGGAGCCAACCATCCCGGCGAGATCGCCTTTCTGACCCAAATAGTCCGGCCGGTAGCAGGGTTGATCACCAATGTATCGGGAGTCCATCTGGAAGGATTCGGGGACTTGACAGGCGTTATGCAATGTAAAGGAGCTCTTTACGATTACCTGGCTTCTACAGGAGGTGTCATATTCTGCAATGTTGAAGATTCGTTGCTCATGAACATGCTTCGTGACAGGAAGATCGTCGAAAATATAGTCCCTTACGGGATCAAAAAGCAGGAAGCACATGCTTGGTTGCGTGAAGGCTTTCTGGTCCTTTCACTTAGAGGATATCCGGATATCATGACACACTTGACCGGATTGTACAACGTCCCCAATGTATTGGCTGCTCTTGCAGTAGCGGAGCATTACGGGATAGACAAGGTAAAGGCTGCACAGGCTGTTGCTTCGTATTTACCTTCCAACAACCGTTCCCAATGGATTAAAACTTCACGAAATGCATTGATTGCTGATGCCTATAATGCCAATCCGGTAAGCATGACCCTGGCCTTGGAAAACCTTGCTTTGCTGGATGGTAAAGATAAGGCTGTCATATTGGGTGATATGTTGGAGTTGGGCTCGGTTTCTTCCCGTGAACATATGGAGATTGTACGGATGGTGGAAAAGATGGACCTAAAACATGTTTTCTGGGTGGGACCTCTCTTTGCACAGGCAGTTCATCAAAGCGGAGCGAAAGGATCTTGTTTCCCTAAGGTTGAAGACCTGATAGATCATCTGAAAAACAATCCGTTAAAGGGAAATACCATACTGATCAAGGGGTCAAACGGGATTCGCCTGCGAGAGCTTATCACATCGGGAGTGTGTTGAAAGTTATCTTTTTTAGCGACAGGAAAAAACGCAACACAATGCTGCCCCTGTACATAAGACCATCCAATGATAGGCGGGATCCGCCATAGCTGCGTGTAAGCTTACGCCGCATCTTCCAGAAATGACAATGGGCCTTCAATACAGAGCCAAAAAAATTCCATTTACCTTGAAACAGATAGGCTACCGCAGAAAGCAGGTCCATAAAAAAACGTACGGTCATCACCGGGAAGCGTTCTTTCTTATCCAGGTTCTTGTAAAGCATGAGCAGGTTGTTCCTGTAGTTGAGGTACAATTTATGCGGGGAATCGTTAGGCAGGGTACCTCCTCCCACATGTAGTATTTTAGATGAGGGAATAACAGCTATATGAAAACCGGCCCAGAGGGAACGCCAGCAAAAATCAATCTCTTCCATATGAGCGAAAAAATGATCGTCAAAACCTTCAAGTTTGTGAAAAAGATCTGAACGGACCACCATACAGGTTCCGCTTGCCCAAAAAACAGGCACGGGTTGATCATACTGGCCGTTGTCGTTTTCAATAGATGTAAGTATGCGCCCTCTGCAAAACGGGAATCCGAAGCGATCTATAAAACCTCCGCAGGCACCTGCATATTCGAATTGACCGGGATGTGTCCAGGATAGAATTTTTGGCATGCATACGCCACAACCGGGATTCATGTCCATATACGATATCAGGGGTGGCAGCCAGCCCGGCGTTACTTCCACATCTGAATTGAGCAGGATGTAGTATTCGGCATCTATCTGCCGGAGTGCCCGGTTGTAACCCCCCGTATAACCGAAGTTCTTTTCAAATTCAAGGAGCGGGAGTTCCGGAAACTGTTCCTTAAGCCAGGATACGGACATGTCTGTTGAACCGTTGTCTGCCACATATACGCGGGCCCAGGTTTCAGGTGTTCTTTCAAGGACCAGATGTAGAAAACGTTCCAGGAAATGTTTTCCGTTCCAATTCAGGATCACTATGGCCGCTTTAGGCTTCATAAGACAAATGTAAGGGTTTTTTATAAACTGCATATGAAGAAAACAAAAAAGAGAATGTGCCCCAACTTAGGCTGCGGAACGACTAAAAGAAATGTTTTCTATCATGTTTCCCGGACAGGTACCCGGGACAGGAGAACGCCTCCGATGATCAATATCAGTCCCGTTACCGTGGAGGGGAAAATAGGTTCTCCCAGTATATAATGTATCAGTATGAGCGATATAAACGGGAAGATGTAGATCAAGGAGCTCACAACTGCCGTATTCTTGGCCAGTCTAAGCGCTTTAAGCCATATTATGAAAGGAACGGCCATCTCAAAAATGCCGATATAGATCGCTGACAAAACGCTTTTGAGGGAAATATCGTGTAGGGTACGGCCGCCACCGTGTTCCCTGAACAAGTTGCCGAACAGTATAAACAAGGATATGTAAAGCCAGGCAAAAAGAAAGTTCAGAAAAAGAGATATGTCGTCGGGGAGCTTGTTTTTCATATTGAGCAGAAAATATATGGCCCAAAGGATAGCACTGCCCATAGCAAGGGCTACTCCCCAGGGGTTTTTAATACTCACTTCTCCGCGGAACAATGAGAGCGGATCTCCCTGCAAAGCAATAAAAAGGGCCCCGGTAAAGCTGATAACCATGGCCAGGATCCCCATCCAGCCGATTTTTTGACCCAGGATGGGAATGGATAGAAGCACCAGGATCAGGGGCCATATCATGTTCAGAGCCTGCGCAACTTGTGCGGGGAGCAGGCTGTATGCTTTAAAAAGTATGAGATAATACAGGAAAGGATTTACGAATCCCAGGAAAGCGGCCCTTTTCCAGGCTTGCCATGGAACGGAAAGAAAATCGCCACGTTTTCTTCCTGCGTACAGCAGCAGAAATAACGTGGCGATAGCAGATGTCGTTGCGATCAGGAGCATAAGAGCGGGAGAAAGGTCCGCAAGCGCCCATTTAAAAGCAGTGGCTACGGTAGACCAGCATGCTATGGCAATAGCGGCATAAAAAACAGCCGACTTGCGGAGTCTCCCTGCTATGTTGCTACCTTTTCCAGCCATTTGACCATAGACAGCATAGTGATCATGGAGATCAGACAAACTACAACAAATACTGTCCATGTGGCCCATAAAGGAATACTGGCATACAGCAGACCGCCGATAAAGAGCAGCTGGTTCCCGATGGCAGTAGCGCTCAGCCAGCCTCCCTGCATCAATCCCTGCATATGCGGTGGGGCGACTTTCGATACGAACGAAAGTCCGAGCGGGCTAATGAACAATTCAGCAACGGTCAAAACAAAATATGTCGATATAAGGACAAATGGTCCGACTTTAGCGGATTGTTCCAGTCCTCCTGCAGCTTTGACTGCACTAAAAGGAGGCAGGTCCAAAGAGGCAATCGTCATGATCATGAAGGCAGCAGCGGCAATTCCCATACCGATTGCAATCTTTTTAGGTGTAGAGGGCTCCATCCCCTTTTTGTTCAGCCAGGAGAAAAACGGTACGATCACAAGGGTAAGTAATACTACAAATAAAGGATTGACGGACTGGAATATCTCCGCCCCGACAATCCGGGTGAACCCAAGGTTGATATCAATCATGCTAAGGTCGGTGTAGTCCCTGGCAAAGAATGTCAGCGACAGACCGTTTTGGTGGAAAGAGAACCAGAAAAAGATCACTACACCGAATACAGCAAACAAAGCGAGAAGACGGCGTTTTACCTCGGCAACTTCCATTTTGGTAACGGCAGGGGCGGGATCTTCTTTTGTTACAGTATCTTTCTTTTTTACATTTACATCGGGCAGTCTTTTCTTAGTGGCCAGGAAGATCACCAGGGAAATGACCATAGCCACGATAGCCACGAAGAAAGCATAATGGAACCCGGTGTTGAATACGTCCAGGTACCTGTCGGCGAATGCTGACAGATCCGTAATAGCACCCTGACTGGCTTCAGCTGCGGCCAGGGAGAATTTTTCCAAAGCCTCACTGGTCATTTCGCCTGCACGGAATTGATGACATAGTGCGGGCAATTCGGCATTGTACACCAGGTTGTGTGATTGCAGCCACCAGTTGCGTACGGCAATGGCAAAGAAAGGGGCAAAAACGGCTCCAACATTGATGAACATATAAAAGATCTGAAATCCCGTGTCACGTTTTCCAGCATACTCGGAATTATCATACATCTGTCCTACAACGGCTTGCAGATTCCCTTTGAAAAGGCCGTTTCCGAAAGCAATGGTGAACAGGCCAAAGCAGGTCAGGGTAAGATAAAGGGGCAGACTTGGAACAGGTGTGGGTGTGGGAAATCCAATGATCAGATATCCTACTGCCATCATGATAATACCTGTAAGAATGGTTCCTTTGTAATTTTTTGTTCTGTCGGCAATTATTCCCCCTACCAATGCCAAAACATAAATGAGGGCATAAAAAATGGAAAAAATCAATCCGGTATGAAATTCACTTAAACCGAATTTTGCCGATAAAAACAGAGACAGGATTGCCATCATGGTATAAAAACCGAAGCGTTCGCCCATATTGGCCAGCGCGGCGGCAATCAATCCTTTGGGTTGTCCTTTGAACATAGTCGTTGGTTATTTTTGGTTTATACCCGACAAAAATACGATAATTTTGATAACTTTGTTTGCTTATGAAGGCCATATGTTCGCAGATTGTTTTTTTTGTCATTTATGCACTGATCTGCCTGGTGAGTCTTTTGCCGTTGCCTGTACTCTATGGTCTTTCCCGTGTTTTGGTTGTATTGCCCATGAAGATAGCCGGTTACCGCAGAACTGTGGTGATCGCCAACCTGGCCAGATCTTTCCCGGAAAGGTCATATAGTGAGATACAACAGATCGTCAAGGAATTTTATCGATACCTTGGCCGGGTGGTTGCCGAAACAATCTGGCTTTCTACCGCTTCACAGAAAAGCGTTATGAAACGGTTTTCCCTGAAAGATTGTCATGTGCTGGAATCGCTTAAAAAACAGGGGAAAAGCGTTGTGGTCATGCTCTCACATATGGGTAACTGGGAGTTTTTAAGGGTCTTCTCTTGTCCGCTCCAGGAGAACGTATGCGGTTATAACTTGCAGCAGGTGCACGTAATTTATCAACGGATCAATTCCCTTTTGTTTGATAAATTGATGTATTCATTCCGCAAAAGATATCCGTATTGTCATCTCATCGAGAGCAGAAACGTGGCCAGATATATGGCAAAACACCAGGATATCCCCGGGATCTATTTCATGATCTCGGACCAGTGTCCGGGACCTATTGGGAAAAGTATTGCAGTTCGTTTTCTTGAACAACCCACATTGATGATAGAAGGGCCTGAGGTATTGGCGCGGAAATTCGGTTTTGCAGTTGTTTACGGGGTAATCCGTCAGGCGGGGAAGGGACGGTATGGTATGCATTTTACCCTGATCAGTGACAATGCCGCTGCGGAGGAGGAAGGTGTCGTGACACGACAGTTTGCCCGGTTGCTTGAGCAGGATATCCGTAGCGATTCGCCACACTGGTTATGGAGCCATAAGCGCTGGAAACGCACCCCGTGCAATAAGGCTTGATATTTGCTTGAAAACACAAATGAACAGATATGAAAAAATTAATCATTCTACTATTGACCATAAGTCTGTGGGTTCCCATCCAGGGACAACCCATATCGACAGTGCAGCAGATCCCCCAGGGGGCTGTTGTATACAGTCTTCCCCGTACGTGTGTGCGTATAGTAGCCGAAGCACAATACACCAGTTTCAATCCCGGTCCCTATGCACGTTTTGCCAGGAAATTCCTGGGTATTGATGTCGGTCAGACCAAAACGACCACTTACGAGATGTCACGCATTGAAATGACCCCTATGCTGGAAGCGGATCCACATCAGCTGTATGTGGTAAACCTTACACAGGGTAATGCGGAACCCTGGTTCCTGCAATTGACGTCCCAGGGACTGGTACTGCTTTCGGATACTTACACTGCTATGGAAAGTAAATGGAGATTCCCGTCTCCTGACGGATCAGGGGATGTGACCGATGCAGGGATCATTGAGAACCTGAAAGAAGAGAGGACTACTTTATACCGGTCACAGGTGCAGGGAAGCGAAGTTTCTGCTATTCCGGTACAGCAAACACAATTGGTGGAAAAAACATTGGAACAAAGAGCTGCGGAAGCTGCGCGCAGGATTTTCGAGTTACGCAATATGCGTTATGCCATTATCACAGGGGATACCGATGCCTTGTACAGTGGAGAAGCGATGGGAGCTGCCGTTGACGAAATGAGAAGGATGGAAAAAGAATATATGAGGTTGTTCCTGGGTGAAACGATCACCGGTAAAACGCATCTTTCCACCGATGTACTTCCCGATAGTGAAAAGACCCGGTACATTGCCTTCAGGTTTTCGGATACTGAAGGATTACTGCCGGCAAGCAATGTGGGCGGAAGGCCCATAGTACTTGAAATGGAAACCGAAACGCAGGAAACCATACCGCAGATCCGGACTGATGAGGGGCGCGTGCGTTCCGGAACACGTTTATATTACAGGCAGCCGGTGATCCATATGGTACGTCTGGTAGATGGTCAGAAAGAACTGCTGCAGGCCCGTATTCCGGTATATCAGAAGGGACCCGTTTTGAATTTTATCATTAACTAAATTAAAAGATACATTTATGGACATTAGCAATCTCAAACCCCAAAGAGTATGGAAACATTTTTATTCATTGACAAGGATTCCCCGTCCTTCTGAAAAAGAAGAGAAGGTCAGGGCTTTTCTTGCCGAATTCGGAAGAAACCTGGGGCTGGAGACCATTGTAGATGAGGTCGGGAACGTCATCATACGCAAAAAGGCAACTCCCGGAATGGAAAACCGCAAAGGGATCATCCTGCAGGCCCACATGGATATGGTCCCGCAGAAGAACAGTGCAACACAGCACGATTTTGAAAAGGACCCTATCATTCCCAGGATTGAAGGAGAGTGGGTATATGCGACCGGGACTACGCTTGGGGCGGACAATGGAATGGGTGTGGCGGCTGCCATGGCGGTTCTTGAAGCCGATGACCTGAAGCATGGTCTTGTAGAAGTTCTGATAACTACAGACGAAGAAACCGGGATGACGGGAGCCAGGGGTCTGAAACCGGGGATTCTGAAAGGCGACATTCTGCTGAATCTCGATTCTGAAGATGAAGGAGAATTATATGTAGGATGTGCAGGAGGTGAGGACGGTTCATTCGAAATGAATTACAAACCCCAGCCGGTCCCGGCAGGTTGGGAAGGAGCCTGCATAAACGTTACGGGGCTCAAGGGAGGCCATTCGGGTATGGATATCATTCTTGGGCGTGGTAACGCAAATAAGATAATGGTCCGTATTTTATACAGGCTCATGGAGCATTGTGACATCCGTATCTCATCTGTGGAAGGAGGTGATTTGCGCAATGCCATCCCGCGGGAAGCAGATGCCGTTATATGTTTCGCACCGGACAAGAAAGATAGTGTTATCAGCCAGACAAAAGAAATAGCAGGGATTATTGGTGCAGAATTAAAACTGGTCGATCCCGGACTTGAGGTAACTATCACCCCTTGTGCCGTTCCTTCGGAGATTATTCCGGAAGACATTGCTCTTAAAGTAATCCGGGCGGTATATGCTGCTCCCAACGGAGTATGGGCAATGAGCACATCAATGCCGGGCCTGGTGGAAACATCTTCCAACCTGGCAATTTTCAGGGTAAAGGACGGAAACGTAGCTGTTCATTGCATGATCCGCAGTTTGGTGGATACGGCCAAGAACGATATGGGTACAGCTCTCGCTTGTTGTTTTGCCAATATAGGAGCAAAAGTCAGTTTTTCAGGAACTTATCCCGGATGGAAACCGAATATGGATTCCCCCATCCTGAAAGTAATGCTGGATACCTACAAAAAGATGTATGGCCGGGAAGCTGTGGTGAAAGCCATCCACGCAGGGTTGGAATGTGGTATTCTGGGAGGTGCCTACCCCCACTGGGATATGATCTCATTCGGACCTACCATACGTTCGCCTCATTCTCCCGATGAACGCTGCCTGATACCTACTGTTCAGAAATTCTGGGATCTGTTGGTGGAAACCTTAAAGAATGCTCCCTTAAAATAGCGTCATCGAAAAAATAGAGAATAAAAAAATTTGCCGGGCTGCAGGAATTTCCTATCTTTGCAGCCCTTTATATTTTTAATAACTAATCACTATGTTGAGACAGTACGAAACCGTTTTCATTTTAACTCCCGTTTTATCTGACATTCAGATGAAGGAAGCGGTTGCAAAGTTTCGTGACATGATTCTGGCCGATGAAGGTGAGATCGTTTACGAAGAGGACTGGGGGCTTAAAAAATTGGCTTACCCCATCCAGAAAAAAACCACTGGTTTTTATCATTTGATAGGATTTAAAGCGAACCCTGAATTTATTCAAAAACTGGAGCTCCAGTATCGCAGGGATGAACGCGTGATCCGGTACCTGACTTTCGCTATGGATAAACATGCCGTAGCATACGCAGAAAAAAAACACGGTCCGGCTAAGGAAGATGCTCCCATTCCGGTAAAGGAAGAAAGATCAGCTCCCAAACCCAAGGTGCCTGTTTTGGATGAAGATATTGATATTGACATTGAAATGGAAGAGGAGGACTAGAATATGGCAACTAGCAGTGAAATTCGTTTTTTAAACCCTCCTACAGTCGAGGTTAAAAAGAAAAAATATTGCCGTTTCAAAAAAGCGGGGATCAAATATATAGACTATAAAGATCCCGAATTTCTGAAACGTTTTCTCAATGAACAGGGTAAGATCCTGCCGCGCAGGCTGACCGGCACTTCTTTGAAATTCCAGCGTAAGGTTGCCCAAGCTGTAAAACGTGCCAGGCATTTGGCTTTACTGCCCTATGTTACCGATTTACTTAAATAAGGAGGAAATAGGTTATGGAAGTCATTTTGAAACAAGATGTTACCAATCTGGGGCTTAAGGATGATGTTGTAAAGGTCCGTAATGGATATGCCACCAATTATCTTATCCCTAGGGGAATGGCCATTATGGCCACTCCATCGGCACTTAAAATGCATCAGGAGAATATGCGCCAGCGTTCCCATAAAGAGGCGAAGATCCGCGAAGATGCGCAGGCTCTTGCCGTCAAGCTGGAAGCATGTCAGGTGAAGATCGTTACCAAAGTGAGCAGCAACGGCAAGGTATTCGGTTCGGTCAACAATATTCAGGTTGCCGAAGCACTTGCTGCACAGGGACTTGAAGTGGACAGGCGTAACATTACCTTTACTGAAGGGGAAGTCATTAAAGAAGTCGGACTGCATGATGCAGTCGTAAAAATATACCGCGATATTACCGCTACTGTAAAAGTAGAAGTAACGGGTGAGGAATAATTTGAATCAAGAGTTGAAGAAACCCGGGATTTCCCGGGTTTTTTGTATCTTTACGACATTAACATTTTTAATATGAAACAGGATATTGCACTTTTTGATCTGATCAGGAAGGAGGAAAACCGTCAGTTAAACGGAATTGAATTGATAGCTTCTGAAAACTTTGTCAGTCCGCAGGTGTTGAAAGCGATGGGATCCGTTTTGACCAACAAATATGCAGAAGGATATCCCGGAGCCAGATACTACGGTGGTTGTGAGGTAGTAGATAAATCCGAACAGCTTTGTATAGACAGGATCTGTGAATTATTCCAGGCAGAATACGCTAATGTGCAACCTCATTCGGGAGCACAAGCCAACATGGCTGTTTTTCTTTCCTGCCTGCAACCGGGGGACACCTTTATGGGACTTGACCTGTCTCACGGAGGACACCTGACCCATGGTTCGCCGGTTAATTTTTCAGGGATCCTTTACCGTCCGGTCGCTTACCAGTTGGATCCTGAAACGGGATTGATAGATTACGATCAGATGGAGCGCCTGGCATTGGAACACCGTCCAAAAATGCTCATAGGAGGAGGTTCGGCGTATTCCAGGGAATGGGATTACCGGAGGATGCGCGAAATTGCCGACAAGGTGGGTGCCATCTTTATGGTAGACATGGCCCATCCTGCCGGTCTGATAGCTGCAGGCCTGTTGGAGAACCCCCTGAAATATGCACATATAGTAACTTCGACAACACATAAAACGCTTAGGGGACCGAGGGGAGGCATTATCTTGATAGGAAAGGACTTTGATAATCCCTGGGGGATCAAGACACCTAAGGGAAAGATCAGGAAAATGTCTGCTATGATCAATTCAAGCGTCTTTCCGGGAGTTCAGGGAGGACCCCTGGAACATGTCATAGCAGGGAAAGCGGTAGCGTTTTTTGAAGCTTTGCAACCTGAATTTAAAGACTATCAGAAACAGGTACAGAAAAATGCCCTGGCCATGGGAGCTGCCTTCGACAGACGTAACTATACCGTCGTGTCCGGAGGAACGGACAACCATTTACTGCTGATAGACCTTCGCTCAAAATTCCCCGACCTGACGGGGAAAGAAGCCGAGAACACCCTTGTGAAGGCAGATATTACTGTAAACAAGAACATGGTGCCGTACGATTCCCGTTCGCCGTTCTCAACTTCGGGTATACGGGTAGGTTCGCCTGCCGTGACCACACGCGGACTGAAGGAACATGATATGGAAACCATTGTGGGGCTGATAGATGAGGTTTTAAGTAACATTGACGATCAATCTGTTATCGAGCGTGTTAAGAAAAGAGTGAAAGAACTCATGGGCGGGTTACCATTGTACGCCTGGTAAATACAATTATCATGAAAAAAAAGTGGATTATTGCCCTGGTCTTTTCGACTATTTTATTGCCACAAGCAATTATTGCGCAAACCGTCAAACGGGGAGTTGCCGAAGCCGCTATTGGTTCAGACCTGAACAGTGCTTTGCCCGGCGATGTAGTCTATATGTATCCTGAATTCCAGAACGGGACCATATTGTTTGCCGACAGGAGTACTTCTGAAGGAATGGTCAATCTTTATCTTATAGGTTCCCAGGTTCATTTTATCGCATCTACCGGAGATACTCTGTTGATGAGAGATCAGGACAATGCCCGTGTACTGTCTATAGGAAGGGATACTTATATCCGTCATGACAGATCATGGGTAAGACTTCTGGCTGTCAAGGGAGGCCTGGCCATTGGCATACGTTCGTCGGTAAATATTGAACAGCCAAAAAAGACGGGTGCTTACGGTATGGAAGATGTTACGTCATCCATAACCAGCGTTTCTGCTTTATACGATGTCCCCGGTGCTTCGGCACAGACGGTATATCTTAAAAGCTTGCAGAATATTCCTTATTCGGTAACTCATGATGCCTTGCTCTATGACGGGAACAAGCTGCACATTACCAACAAAAGGAATTTTAACAAATTATTTCCCGGCAAAAAGGATCTTATAAACAGCTATATCAAGGAAAACAACCTGAATCTGGTGAAAGCCCGGGATGCCCTGCAATTATTCAATTTCCTGAATTTGTAGCTGTTTGCGTTGCAGGACCGGTGTAATCCTCCTGGCATTATCGGGTATACGCTGCTTTTCTTTTTTTACGGCATCTGTCTCTTGTTTCAAGACAGGGGTGACAGGTGTTTCCTGTATAGGAATAAAGGGATCTGTCCTGTTTTCCAGTTCCCTCCGGTTAAGTTCTTTTACTGCTTCAATAGTAGTATGGCTGCCCAGGGTGGAGGGTCTGGCATGTACAAGGGGAAAATATTTAAGGGTGTAGGGGAAGAGAGGTTCCTTGTACCACGATATGGGTTGCGGCGGATCATTTACGACTTTGCGGCTTGTAATTGAATATCGGTCGGAAGGCCGTTCCGGAGCCCTCCAGTTAAAATCCGATAAGCGTTCCTGTTCTTTTTTTAATTCATAGAGCGGGATCATATCGCTTTTGACGGACTTCCTGTATATAATACGCTCTGCCCTTCTTTCTTTCAGAAAGACGTTCATGTCTTCACATTCTTTTATATTTAGCGAAGTGATAATACTGTCTTCGGGAATATAAAACAGAGCTTTTACATTTTTTAGGGCATCGAACCGGAAAACATCGTTGTCCCGTACATGGGCATACATGAGATCCGCCTTGATCTGGTGAAAGAATATTTTTTCTTCCTCAGATATGAGAAATGCCTTGGATAGGAAGTCAACCCTGTACAACGAGTCCCTGCTGAAGCGGAACTGGATGCTATCGGCGCTCAGCTGGCTTTCCTGATTCCATAATACGGGTTTGCCGTACTGGCGCAATACGGAGTCTATACTGTTAAAGACCATAGAGTCACAGACAGACTGAAAGTCGCTTTTATACACCTTGACATTACTATACCCATAAAAGAAATGTACTTCCATGGTATTGAACAAGCTGTCTCCCCGGTGTTTGACTTCTGCCAGGAAAACACTGTCCGTCTTAATAAGAAATGTCTGAATTTCAAGGGAATCGGACCGTAAAAAATGACTCACCGTTTCATCTCCGGGATCGGGTATAGAATCCTTTGCAGCAACCTTTGTGTCGGAGATCTCTGTATCAACCGTAGCGGATGAAGGAATGGCTGTTGTCGAATCGGGCAATATTACAGATTGGGCGGAGTCAGCCGGTTTGCTTTTGACAGGAATATCTTGGCGGGCAAAAGCCCGGACCCGTTCCAGTGAGTCCATCTGTCCGTATGTACTGGTGAAAACAAGGAGGGTGTCGGCACGCAGGAACAGCGAATCTTTACGATTTGTTTCCCGGTCGACCTCATATGTGATAAATACAGGTTCCTGTGTTACCTGTGCCCAATCCGGATTCCTGCGGAACTCAAAACGGTCTCCAAGAATCAGGATCTGTTGCGTAGAGTCGCGAACTTGTACGTTATGCTTCAAGACACCTGAATTGTTCAGCCGGTCATAGTGTACTTCTTTTGCCGTGATCTCCTGTTCATCGGTCCGGATGAATACGTTGTCCATGAAATGGAAAAGTTCGTTATTCCTTTCATAAGTTCCCTGATCTGCCGTCAAAAATCCGTCGGTGTGCCACGCCTGTACATTTCCCCAGAACTCGGCCAGATTAAGGTCTGAATGGTAATACAGGGAATCTGACTTGACCTTGAGGGTGTCGGTCCCCATTTCCACATGTTCGTAGAAACAGAATAGTTTTTCTTTGGAATAATAATAGCCGCGCCGACTTTCCAGAATGGTCCCCCCGCTGTCAACCATGCTGCCTCCGTTAAAAAAATAACCTATACTGTCTTTTGTATTGAAATTCAGGCGTTGCGTATGTAAACGGTTCCCTTCCTCATCCAGGAGTTCAACAATCTTACCGCGGACTTCCGCCGTATTAAGGTCTCCGATATAATGAATGGTCTCTCCCTTCAGACGCGTTCCTTTCTGAATGATCTCAACATTTCCCACTGCGTCAATTACATTGTCGGCCGTATTCCAAATAGCGGTATCGCAAAGTATATAGGTGTCGTTATGGAGAAAGCGTGCCGGTCCGGTCACCTTTCTGTAGCTTATCCCGAAAAGTTCATACATTTCTGCCAGCTGGGCACTTATAAGATGTACTTTTTCTTTTTGAGGTTGGTCCTCATTGACGGTCTGTGCCCGGACCCAGTGCCGGGCAGGGAACAGAACGGCCAAGCAGAATATGATTGGAAGAACCCGGTGTCTTTTCATTATTTAATCCAACCTTCCCGTTTGAAGGTGCAATCCCTGAAAAGGGGGTCAATACGGATATATGTGGTAGTTTGTTTTTCTTTAATGAACTTTTCTACAGCTTCCAGTTGCTTTTTGTTTTCGGCTATATTCTGGATGATGTTGTAATCATCTTTGAGGTTGGCCACATGTGAAGGAATGATCTTATCCAGTCTGATAATCTTGTAGATCACATTTCCTTCACGGCCTTCGTTGTCCCTGCTTTCGAAGGCAGCGGAGATGTCTTTCTCTTTCATATCCCGCAGAACATTGTAGTCACTTGTCTTGAGCTGATCCTTTTCGAAGAATATGGAGCCTGTATTCTGATCTGCCATACGGCCGTCACTGAGCCTGGAAGAGGGATCTTCCGAATAAAAAAGAGCCGCCCTTTCAAAGGTGATGCTGTCGGTCTTGATGGCATTTGCAATACTGTCCAGACGGTTGAGGCATTTGACCCGGTCAGAAGAAAGCACATTGGGCTTCAATAAAATGTGGCGGGCATTGAACATATCCCCTTCGCGTTCGATCATCTGGATCAGATGGAATCCGTCGGGAGTCTCTACGATCTGCGAAACCTGTCCTTCTTTCAGTACGATGGCTGCATCCCCGAAGGCGGGCCAGTACATTTGTTTGGCCGCCATACCCAGTTCACCGCCCCTACGGGCAGAATATGGGTCTTGTGAGTAGAGGGTGGCCAATGTGCTGAAACGTTCTCCGTTCAGGATCCTTTCACGGAATTCAAGCAGACGTTCCTTCACCATCAGGATTGCTTCCTCTTTGGGAGGGTAGAGGACTATCTGGCTCAGCTGGTATTGTGTAGGGATGATGGGCAGGCTGTCTTTAGGTGTGACTGCATAAAATTCTTCTATGTCTTTTGGAGTCAGGGGAGGGACTTTTTCAACAATGACAGATTGCATATCACGTGTCAGGCTTTGTTCACGGAACAACTCACGCCATTCCTGTTTCAGTTTGAAGATCGGTTTTCTGAAATAATCCTCCGTGGCTTTTTCACCTCCAAGGCGTGTTTTAATATCTTGCAGCCTGTTCTCAAGTTCAAGTTCCACGTATTCTTCATTGACCGTAAGACTATCAAGCCGTGCCTGATTAAGCATCAGTTTGGAGATAAGCATGTTTTCCAGGATATTGCATCGCAGATTCTTGTCGGTAATGACACCTTGCATCATCTGCATCTGCACATCTTCCTCAATTACAGACAGCTGGATCATTTCATTACCTACCAGGGCTATTACTTTATCGACCAGGCCGTTGCTGTATTTCTGCCCAAACATAGGGATCGTTATCAGCAAACAAAGCAATAGGACAGTTGCCGGTTTCTTAATCTTCATCTTTTTCGTAGATTTTAATCATTTGTTTGTTCCAGCCTTCTTTCAGCACTTCCATTTTGAGGTCTTTTAACAGTTGCTGCTTTCTCTTACTTAGTATAATCTGGCGAATACCGGCCTCAACATTTTCCAAAGGTGCAGGTTCCCTGGCCGGAATAAATTCCGTAATAGATACAAGATAGGCATACAGGCTGTCGCATGTATCTATGTAGCCATCCGGTTTTATTTCCAGTTGTCTGGCATTTGTTCCATCCGGCAAATCTTGTGCCAGTTCCGGAGCAGAGAGCCATCTGCCCTCATAATCGGTATAGATCTCAGCCGAACTTTCACACAAACGCTCCAGCTGTGTAAGGTTTTCTATGGTGTTGGAACGGTATGTATTCCGAACCATGGAAAGATACGGAGAGTGAAGCCGCATTTTGATCAACCGTGCTTTAAACAACGGATCTTCCAGCAGGAAAAGCTCATTGTTATCGTTGTAATAAGTAACGATCTCCTCCTGCTTAATGAGGGTATCTATACGTTCTTCGACGTATTTTTTCTGATATCTGAACACCAACAGGGATTTCCGGTAATCAGCCAGTTCCTGTTCCACATCCTTATCTTCTTTTGAAAGCTCACTCTCCGCCTTTTTCAGTAATAGGTTATCAATAGCCCATATATCAATATAATGTTTGACCAGATTTATGGAATCCGAAGGAAGACGCACTCCTTGCAACAAACCTTCCACATCTTTTCTGTAGAGGATATCCTTCCCGATTTGGGCTATCCGTTCCGGTTCGTATCCGAACCATCTCCTGAATTGATCGCATGAAATGAGCGTTATCAGGCAAAACAGTATAACGATCCATTTTTTCATAATGGGTACGGTTATCTGGAATAATTGGGCGCTTCCCGGGTAATGGTCACGTCATGCGGATGGTTTTCTATAACTCCGGCAGATGTGATCCGTACAAATTCGGCTTTTTTCAATGATGCCAGATCGGGTGTGCCGCAATATCCCATACCTGCGCGAAGACCTCCCGCCATCTGAAAAAAGACTTCACTCAACTTTCCTTTATAAGGAACCTGTGCCGCGATCCCTTCCGGTACGAGCTTCTTTATATCATCTACGGCGTCTTGGAAATAACGGTCTTTCGATCCCTTCTGCATGGCTTCCAGTGAGCCCATGCCCCGGTAGCTTTTGAATTTTCTTCCGTTCAGGATGATCGTCTCTCCGGGAGATTCTTCAACCCCGGCGAACAAAGATCCGACCATCACGGTATCGGCTCCTGCCGCCAATGCCTTGACCATATCACCTGAATACCTTATACCACCGTCTGCAATTATGGGAACTCCCATATTCTTAAGAGCATTGTATGATTCCAAAATGGCCGAGAGTTGGGGAACGCCCACGCCGGCAATGACACGGGTAGTACAGATAGAGCCCGGTCCGATACCTACCTTGACAGCATCCGCTCCGCATTCGGCCAGCGCGATGGCTCCCGAAGCCGTAGCCACATTCCCGGCAACGATATCCAGGTGAGGAAAGGTTTTCTTTGCCTTGCGTACTGTTTCCAGGACTCCCTTTGAATGCCCGTGCGCAGTATCAATTACCACGGCATCAATATCTACAGAGATCAACTTTTCAATATTTTGCAGGGTGTCTTCCCTGATGCCGATTGCAGCAGCTGCACGTAACCGGCCTTTGCTGTCCTTACTGGCCCTGGGGTTGTCTTTTATTTTGGTAATGTCCTTGAAAGTTAGCAGTCCAATAAGTTTAAAGTTTTTGTCAACTACCGGAAGCTTTTCTATCTTATGAATTTTCAAGAGCTTGGTTGCACTGTTCAGATCGGCTCCATCGTTTATGGTCACCAGATTTTCTTTAGTCATCACTTCGGAAATAGGTATTGCATAATTCTCCACAAAACGGAGGTCACGATTGGTGACAATACCTATAAGACGGTGCTTGTCGTTCACTACCGGGATCCCTCCTATATGGTTATCTGCCATTAACTTGAGTGCATCTCCGACGCAGGCGTCGGGCCCAATAACGATAGGATCGCAGATCATTCCGCTCTCCGAACGTTTTACTTTCCGTACATGTTCCATTTGTTGTTCAATGGTCATGTTCTTGTGTATTACCCCCAATCCCCCCTCACGGGCAATGGCAATGGCAAGTGTTGAATCGGTGACTGTGTCCATTGCAGAGGAGACAATAGGTGCGCTGAGTACAATATTTTTCGAAAAACGTGTGGTCAGATCCACATCCCGTGGAAGAACAGATGAAGCGGCTGGGAGGAGTAACACGTCGTCAAACGTGAGCCCTTCAAAGACTATACGATCATTAAAAGATTTCATGGTCAAAGATTTTATCTTACAAAGATAAAGAAAACGAGTAATTATGTATTATCTTTACCCGCATGAAAAAACGGAAGGTCGGATTGTTGGCCCGGGTGGCCATTGCTATAGTTCTGGGAATATTGTCCGGTTTGTTCCTGCCCACCTGGTCCTTGCGTATTTTTTTAACATTCAACGATCTGTTTAGTACGTTCCTGGATTTTGCCGTTCCGTTGATCATCCTGGGACTTATTGCTCCGGGTATTGCTGAATTGGGGAAAGGTGCCGGTAAAATGCTTGGTACTACATTGGGTTTGGCATACGGATCGACCCTGCTGACCGGATTTTTTGCTTTCTTTTCATGCCGCGCGGTATATCCTTTTCTACTTAAAGGGGCCGTTAATGGAATGGGAGTACTGTCTCAGGCCGGAGATGCACTGCAAGGCGCTGATCAGCTGACCCCTTATTTTTCCCTGGACTTTCCTCCTCTCTTTGGTGTAATGACTGCATTGGTCTTTGCATTCATGTTGGGTCTGGGACTTACCGCCGTCGAAAACGGAAAGGCCTTGATGGAAGTCCTTGTCGGGTTTCGCGAGGTCGTGAATAAAACCATTTCGGGAGTTATCATCCCTCTCTTGCCGTTGTTTGTATTCGGGATCTTTATGAAAATGGCTGCCGAAGGTCATATTGAAAAAGTGTTGGGAGTTTTTATTAAGATCATTGTGCTGATCTTCATATTGACCGTCATACTTCTGCTGTTTCAGTTTATTGTTGCAGGTCTGATAGGAAAAAAGAATCCGTTTGTATTGTTACGTACCATGCTTACAGCTTATGTGACGGCATTGGGAACACAGTCCTCTGCAGCGACCATACCTGTTACATTGCGTCAGGCAATAAAATGTGGTGTTGATGAACGTATAGCCGGGTTTGTAATACCTTTATGTGCAACCGTACATCTGTCCGGGAGCATGCTCAAGATAACCTCTTGTGCCATAGCTGTTATGATGATGATGAACATCCCTGTCGATCCGGCTGTTTTTACCGGTTTCATATTTCTTCTGGGTATTACAATGGTTGCCGCTCCGGGTGTTCCGGGGGGAGCCATTATGGCTGCCATTGCAATCCTTCAGTCCGTTCTGGGATTCGGGACCGAGGCCATAGGACTTATGATTACGCTCTATATCGTCATGGATAGTTTCGGAACGGCATGTAATGTAACCGGTGATGGGGCGATCGCTGTTATAATCGATAAGTTATATGCGAAGGATTAGTGTTTTTTGCGGATCACAAACGGGGAACGATCCTTTAATCATCGATCAGGCCAGGATCCTGGGATCTTTGTTGGCGGAAAATGAGATTGAGCTGGTCTATGGCGGGACAAACATTGGGATCATGGGAATACTTGCAGACTGCGTAATGGCGGTGGGAGGGAAAGTGGAAGGGGTGATACCGTCGCTCATAGAAGAGAAACGGTTGGCCCACAAGAATTTGACACGTATGATAGAGGTGTCGACACTGGAAGAGCGTAAGGAAAGGCTTATTAAAGACAGCGACGCTATTGTTGTATTTCCCGGCAGTTACGGGACTTTGGACGAATTATTCAGTGCGTTGGTGCTCAAACAATTGGGAATAATTGACAAACCGGTGGTAGTGCTTAATATAGGCGGGTTTTACGACTCATTGCTGGCACAACTCGATCATATGGTTAAACTGGGTTTCATGCAGGAGCGCTTTCGTTCAAACCTGCAGGTTGTCAGTGATTGCAGGGAATTGCATTTTCTTTGGGATTGACGTATTCGGCGCCTTGGAACGTGTCGCGTTCTTCCAACCTTTTTTCGAGCAAGCGCAGAATCTCTACATTACGGATGAGTCCCCACGGAGTGGACCGGACAAAGCGTGGGGGTACTTCTCCGACTATGCGTTCAATAAACATATCTGGACGCAGCCGTTCCAGGAAATCAACGACAAAGTCAAGATACTGATTGAGTGAAAAAGTCACAAAATCTCCCGGTTTTTCTGCAAATTCTTTTTCCATTGCCGTATCCCTGACTATTTGCAATTGATGCATTTTAAGGCTTGTAATGGGCAGCCGGCTTAGCATGCCGGCTTCTGCTAGCATCTCATCCCTGGATTCTCCGGGAAGCCCAAAGATCATATGAACCCCTGTATGGATACCCAGAGCGGCGGTGGCTTCAATGGCTTCGACGGATTGCTCCCATGTATGTCCCCGGTTGATACGCTCTAACGTTCTGTTATAGCATGATTCCACGCCATATTCTATCATTACGATCATTTCCTGTGAAAGATCTTTGAAATATCTCAATTTTTCCATATCAATGCAATCGGGCCGGGTCCCGATTACGATCCCTTTAATGCGTGGATCTTCAAGAACGGGCCGGTATATTCGGCGAAGTTCCTCAAGCGGGGCGTATGTGTTGGAATATGGCTGGAAATAGGCCAGATATCCCCCGGCCCTCCTGTAGCGGACCTTATGGAATTCAATACCTTCGTCAATTTGTTGTATCAGACTTTTTTCCGGGGTACTGTAGCTTGGATGAAATGCACGGTTGTCACAATAGGTGCATCCGCCCGTTCCTGCTGTTCCGTCCCGGTTGGGACAAGTAAACCCTGCGTCCACAACTACTTTTTGCAGGCGTGTTCCGTATTTGTGTATGAAATATCCCGTAAAAGACCTGTATCTTTGCACGGTACAAAGGTAAAAAGTATGCCTTGTCAAATCAAAGTTTTGCCGTAAATTTGTGAGATATGAAAAAACGAACTTATTATTTTCTGGCGACGGTTGTCGCGTTTGCCGTTCTCGCAGGATGCGTGAAAGACAGGACATTGGAGAAGCTTTCCGTTATTTCGGGGAATATGAAAACAGCTTTCGCCCCCGACAGGAGGGAAAAAGTATACGAGATCACATTTGAAAAACAAAAGGGATCGAAGACTTATATTGCAAGAGGATCAACTACTGAATCCGGTATAGGATCGGCATTGACGGCAGCTGCCGCTTCGCAGGGCATTCAACTGACAGACAGTATTATCGTGTTGCCTGATCCTGCCCTGAACGGAATGATATACGGCGTAACCTCCATTTCGGTGGCAAACCTCAGGTATGAACCGCGGTATTCCTCCGAATCGGCAACACAAACCCTGATGGGTACGCCTTTACGGATACTCGATAAAAAAGGAGGTTGGACAAGGGTAGTGACTCCTGAAGGTTATATCGCATGGGTAACTTCGGGAAGTCTGCAGGAGATGGATCAGGTGGCTTACAACAATTGGATGGCATCACCGAAAGTGATAGTAAACAGGCACTATACCTTGTTCAGGGAACATCCCCTGCCGGGAGCCCCTATAGTCTCTGATGGGGTATGGGGCAATATAGTGGAACTGGAAGGACAGACCCCTTTGTATTACAAGGTTAAGTTACCGGACGGAACGTCAGCTTTCCTGTTGCGATATGATGCGGAACCTTTCCAGTCCTGGGCAAATCGTGCCAAACCCCTGCCTGAGAACATCATCTCGACGGCTATGCAATTTATAGGCTTTCCTTACCAGTGGGCAGGTACCTCGATAAAAGCAATGGATTGTAGCGGTTTGACCAAAACGGCCTTTTATCTTAACGGGATCATACTGTTGAGGGATGCCTCGCAGCAGGCGGGTATGGGAGAGCCTGTTGACATTGCTGAGGGATGGCTGCATCTGAGAATGGGAGACCTGATATTTTTCGGGAGAAAGGCAACCGAAGGTAAAAAGGAAAGCATAACACATGTGGGAATATATATAGGTGATGGCCGTTTCATACATTCGGCCGGAAGGGGGGTTAGGATCAATTCGCTGGATCCTGCCAGTGATATATATTACGAAGGCTCCTCGCGATTGCTGAAGGCGGCCAGGGTACTTGGTCATGTTGATGACGGGAAAGGGATCGTTTCCGTAAAGGAGCACCCATGGTATGGGATATCAATAAATTAAAGCATTACATTATAATAGATATGAAATCTTCAAGGCGCGATTTTCTTAAAACATCCATGGCATTGGCTGCAGCCGCCACTGTGACAAGTCCGGCCCGTTTATTTGCCACGGGAACTAAAAGATTATCACAAACAAAAGAAACTTCCGGAACGGACAAAATGGTACTTACCTTTGAACCCTTCGAAGCCCGGATGAAACACGTGTTCACCATATCGGGATCTTCCCGTTCCACCACTCCTATTGTCCTAACAAAAATTGCATACCGGGGATATGTAGGTTACGGTGAAGCTTCCATGCCCCCGTATCTTGGAGAAAGCACTGCTTCTGTGATGGATTTTTTAAGGCGGGTGGATTTGAGCCGTTTCAGCTCCCCGTTTCAGATGGAAGAGATCCTGACCTATGTTGACAACATCACAACCAATAATACGGCTGCCAAATGTGCGGTAGACATTGCTTTGCACGATTTGTGCGGCAAAATCATGGGACAGCCCTGGTGGAAGATATGGGGCTGGAGCAACAAGGATCTGCCCAGTACCTCTGTTACGGTCGGTTTGGCTTATGCCCCTGATGGAAGCATTGACAGGGAAGAGGTACGTAAAAAGACCCTGGAAACACTTGATTACAATCTGATAAAAGTCAAACTTGGGAATACAAAGGAGAATGACAAGACCATGATCAACACCATACGGGAGATTACCGATCTGCCCATTGTAGTAGATGCAAATCAAGGATGGAAAGAAAAGGGTCAGGCTCTTGAGATGATCGAGTGGTTGGCCCGGAAGGGCG
Source organism: Bacteroidetes bacterium ADurb.Bin037 (assembly GCA_002071175.1). Classification (GTDB taxonomy): domain Bacteria; phylum Bacteroidota; class Bacteroidia; order Bacteroidales; family UBA932; genus DMER64. The sequence continues at coordinate 18,954 of MWER01000008.1, read as the reverse complement.
TTCAGATGGTTGAGCAGCCTATGCCCAAACTATTGCTCGATGAAACGGCCTGGCTACGGGACCGGAGCCCCCTCCCCATTATGGCCGATGAGGCTTGTCAGCGTCTTTCGGATATCCGTAAATTGTACGGAGCCTATGACGGGATTAATATCAAATTGATGAAATGTACCGGTATGCGCGAAGCCCGCGAAATGATCACCCTGGCCAAGGCGCTTCATATGCGCATCATGTTGGGTTGCATGACGGAAACGTCGGTGGCCGTTTCGGCGGCGGCTCAATTTGCAAGTCAGGCAGAATGGGCGGATCTGGACGGGAACTGGCTGATAGCCAATGATATATTTACCGGAATGAAAGTCGTTGATGGACGTATTACCCTGGAAGACAAACCGGGTATAGGTGTTGAACCTATAAAATAGTTTACATTAACCTGAATAATATGCCAAAAAACTTAAGAACGTTTAAAAAGGATATTAATTATTTGACAGATCAAGTAATCTCGGATTGCTTTACTTTCATGTACGTTAATCCCGACAAGAAAGAGGCCGAGGCCATGGAAGTGATCAACAAGGCCATTGACCTGAGGGATGAAGTGTTTGATCGTTTGAATAAAATACGTGAAAAGCCGGCAAAACCTCATATCAGGGCTTTGGAAGAAGATTTTCTGAAAAGACTTGATGCCTTATTTGAAAAAATAAGTGAACTGGCAAAATAGCAAGTCCGGAATCCTTCTCCGGGAGCGCATATTAATCCTGGATGGGGCAATGGGCACGATGATCCAACGCCTTGGGCCGTCTTTTCCCCCGGGAAATGAAGGAAATAATGATGTTCTGGTTCTGACCGAGCCTAACCTTATATTATCCATTCACAAGGATTACGTTAAGGCCGGCGCAGATATCATCACCACCAACACTTTTAATGCCAACCGTATATCACAGGCAGATTACGGGATGCAGGACCAGATTCGCAGCATGAATTGCGAGGCAGCCCGCCTGGCACGTGAAAGCGGGGCTACTCTCGTGGCCGGATCAATGGGGCCCACAATAAGATCTGCTTCCATTTCACCTGATATGAACAGGCCCGGGTTCAGGGCCGTAGATTTTAACACCCTGGTTGAAGCATACCGGGAACAGGCCCGCGGATTGAAAGAGGGGGGAGTTGACCTGTTTTTGGTTGAAACGGTTTTTGACACGTTGAACGCAAAAGCCGCTTTATTTGCTTTATCGGAAGAGGCGCCCGGGATGCCGGTCATGTTGTCGGCGACCATTGGTGACAAATCCGGAAGGGTTCTTTCGGGACAGACCGTAGAAGCATTCCTTGTATCAACCGCTCATGCCGGATTGTTTAGCATAGGGTTGAATTGTTCTTTCGGCCCCGACAAGATGCTGCCTTATATGCGCATCCTGTCGCGTCATGCCACAACGTTTACCAGCGCACACCCCAATGCCGGCTTGCCCGATCTGTATGGGAATTACAACCTTACACCGGATGAAATGAGCCGCCAGGTAAAACCTTTTATTGAAGAAGGCCTGGTGAACATAGTCGGGGGATGTTGCGGAACGACTCCCTGTCATATTGAAGCCCTTGCGGCATTGGTCCGACAAAGTGACGTCCCGGTAAGAAAACCGGTTTCTGCCGGTCTTATACGCTCATCCCGTTCCGTTGTGCTGAGTGGACTGGAAGTGCTGACCGTCCGGGAAGAACCGGCGTTCCTCATAGTGGGTGAACGCACCAATGTGTCGGGGAGCAGGCGGTTTGCACGTCTGATCAAAGAGAAGAAATACGACGAAGCACTGGAGATCGCCAGAGGTATGGTCCAGGACGGAGCCCATATCCTGGATGTGAACATGGATGATCCCATGCTGGATGCTCCGGTTGCCATGAGGGACTTTTTACTCCTTCTGACCTCCGATCCGGAAATCGCCCGTGTACCGCTAATGATCGACTCCTCGTGTTGGGAAGTCCTGGAAACCGGTCTGCAATGCATACAGGGCAAGTCTATAGTCAATTCCATCAGTTTGAAAGAAGGACCTGCAGAATTTCTGAGGCGGGCCCGGTTGATAAAAAAATACGGGGCAGCCGTCCTGGTTATGGCCTTTGACGAGAAGGGACAGGCAACTACGTTTGATCGTCGTGTGGAAATATGTACCAGGGCATTTCACATGCTTGTGGAAGAAGCAGGATTCGAACCGCATGACATCATTCTGGACCCTAACGTACTTACCGTTGGTACCGGTATGGAAGAGCACCGTCATTTTGCCGTAGATTTCCTGAAAACGGTCAGGTACCTGAAACAAAACCTACCCGGAGTCATGGTGGCTGCCGGAGTGAGCAATTTGTCCTTTTCTTTCCGCGGTAACGAAACGATCAGGGAAGCAATGCATTCGGTTTTTCTCTATCATGCCATTGCTGCCGGATTGGATATGGCCATAGTCAAACCGGGAGCACAACCGATCTATTCGGATATTCCGGAACCGTTGCGCAGGGCTGTTGAGGACGTGATCCTGGATACGGATGCCGAAGCCACATCACGACTGGTGGAAATGATCTCCGTAACCGATAGGCATGGAAAGACCCTTTCGGACAACGCGGCAAGGGAAGCCTGGCGGGACCTGGATGTCAAAGAAAGGCTTATGTATGCTTTGGCCCACGGTATAGACAAGTATCTTTCAGAAGATCTTGAGGCTTTAGGGGATGTTCCGGCAATGGAGATTGTGGAAAACACCCTCGTTGCAGGTATGACCCGCGTGGGAAAATTGTTCGGGGAGGGAAAAATGTTTTTGCCCCAGGTTGTCAAAACGGCCAGGACTATGAAAAAAGCCGTTGCCATTCTTCAGCCGCGCATTGAAGCGGAAAAAGATAGCGGATCAAAAAGCAAGGAATCGGAAAAGATACACGGTATCATTGCCACGGTAAAAGGCGATGTGCACGATATCGGGAAAAACCTGGTAAGCCTTGTTATGGAATGCAATAATTATAAGGTGACCGATCTGGGAGTCATGGTTCCCGCACACCGGATCGTAGATGCTGCCGTTAAGGGTCGGGCGGCTTTTGTGGGGTTGAGCGGTCTGATCACACCTTCCCTGGATGAGATGATAGATGTGGCCGGATGCATGGAAAAAGCGGGTCTGACCATTCCACTTCTGATAGGAGGGGCGACCACATCGGCTTTATTCACAGCGGTGCGCATCGCCCCAAGATATAGCGGTCCGGTGATACATTGTCCCGATGCGGCAGGGATAGTGCCTCTGCTGGCAGATTGTTTTTCTCGTGAAACCCATATCAGGGAACAATTTAGAATTGATCTTCGATCGTCCCAGGAGCGTCTGAGAGAAGCCGCCGGAAAAGCTGCCATGGCAGTCGAATACCTGTCATTGGAAAAGGCACGTGGCAACAAATGGGTTTCGACCGTTAACTGGAGAATGCGGAGTCTTTGTTCCCATTGTGGTCAACGTCACGGATTGGATGATTTTGTTCCTCCTTTTGTGGGGATACGTGATCATAAGATCCCCTTTGAAACATTGCGGCCGTATGCAGAATGGGATACTTTCCTCAGGACATGGGAAATACGTAACAACAAAGAACAGGCGGAGATGTCGCTGAAGGATGCGGGGAACATGCTCAATGATCTGACAGGAGGACGTTATGGAGATGTAGCGTATGCACGCGCCGTTACCGGTTTTTGGCCTGCCTTCTCCACTCCTGACGATCGTATAGTATTCTATACGGATGCTTCTTGCAGGCATGTCATCTTGGATATGCCCATGGAGCGTGATCTGTTACACCATAAGGACGGAACGTACAATATGTGCCTGACGGATTTTATTGTACAGAAAGGCCCGGCACATACTCCAGACTACGCAGGACTGTTTCTTCTGACCGCCTCATCGCCCGAACTGGAACGTATAACCGTGGATCTGAAAGATCAGCAGGATATATATGGATCGTTGATACTGAAATCCCTGTTGGATATGCTGGCAGAAGCGTGCAGTAAATACCTGCATCATGAATTGATGAAGTTCCCTTGCGGTGCTCTACGCGGGATTCGTCCCGCTTTCGGTTATCCGACATGTCCAGACCATAGTCTGAAAAAAGATGTTACGGCTATCCTGCAGAAAGAAAAAGACCTGGGGATCGCACTTACGTCATCGTTTATGCTACAACCTGCAGCTTCCCTTTGTGGAATGTACATTGGTCATCCGCAGGCCCGGTATTTTACCGTTCATAAAAATACGCAGGTATGAAACTGACCGATATATTCCAGGTTACAGAGAGGACATTTTCCTTTGAATTCTTTCCCCCTCGGGATGAGATAGCAGCCGTAGATCTGGGCATTAATATAGGTCAATTGATTAGACTGAACCCTTCGTTTGTTTCGGTTACCTATGGAGCAGGAGGATCTACACGTTCCCGGACATTCGACCTGGTTGATTTTCTGAAAAACAGGGTAGGTCTCAATACCGTAGCTCATTATACATGCGTGGGCAATACCAGGTCGAAAACGCTCAGAGACCTCAGAACGCTGCGCAAACTTGGATTACAGAACTTCATGTTGCTGCGGGGAGATCCCCAGGCGGGTTCCCGGTACGGCTTCATTCCCTGTCCCGGAGGATTTTCCAATGCTACCGAACTGATCTCCTATGCCCGTAAACACATTGACGATTGTTGTATTGGAGGGGGAGCCTACCCCGAAGTACATCCCGAATCGCTTAATGCGGAAGTGGATATGCAAAACTTAAAGAAGAAAGTAGATGCCGGTTGTGATTTTCTGATAACACAATTCTTCTTTGACAATGAGCGCTATTTTGATTTTGTTGAACGTGCGAGAAAGGCCGGCATCAAATGCCGGATTATACCCGGCATCATTCCCCTTACAAAATATACCCAACTGGAGCGCTTTGTAAACCTGTCACGGGCTTCCATACCTGCGGCTTTTCTGGACCGGTTGGAAAGATACCGCCATAATCCGGAAGCGATCTACAACGCCGGGATGGATTTTGCCATCCGCCAATGCAGGGATCTGCTGATGCTCGGTGCACCGGGCCTTCATTTTTATACACTGAACAAGTCCAGGGCGACCGTAGAGATTTATCAGACCCTGATGGCAAGATAACAATGCCAAAGGACTACACCTATTGCCACTGAAACGTTTAAGGAATGTTTGGTACCGTGCTGGGGGATTTCCAGACAGGCATTACAGGCATCAACCACTTCCTGTCGTACGCCACGCACTTCGTTCCCGAAAACGAGGGCTGTTTTTTGATGTCTTTCCGGGATAAAATGCTCCAGATCTATGGCCCCTTCTGCCTGTTCCACCGCATAAACCACATATCCTTTCTGCTGTAATTCACGGACTGCATCAAGGGTGTTTTCATAATAAGTCCATTCCATAGTGTCTTCGGCACCGAGTGCCGATTTGTGGATCTCGGCCGAAGGAGGACAGGCAGTGATCCCGCACAGGCAGATATGTTCAATGGCAAATGCGTCAGCCGTTCGGAAGGCCGAACCGATATTATGCTGACTGCGGACATTGTCCAGGACCAAAACGGCAGGCATCCTGGAGCTGTTACGGAATTCTTCCCGGGACAGCCGTTTAAGTTCCCGGTTTGGAATTTTTTTTGGCATAAGACAAAGGTACGGGTTTTTTAATGTAAATTTGCACCATGCCAACCATGTATGTGATCAGCGGATGTAATGGGTCGGGCAAAACGACTGCCTCGTACACCATCCTTCCAGAAATGCTTCAGTGTAGGGACTTTGTAAATTTTGACGAAATAGCCAGGAGCATTTCTCCGTTTGACCTTTCTAAAGCTGCCATAGATGCCGGAAGGGTAATGCTCAAAAGGATCAAGGACCTGACCAATACAAGGGAGGATTTTGCTTTTGAAACTACTCTGGCCGTCCGGTCTTATATAAATCTTATAGAAAAGACAAAAAAGAAAGGGTATTAAATCATGCTGGTATATTTCTGGCTTAATAGTCCCGATCTGGCAGTGGAACGGGTTCGGAACAGGGTGATCGCCGGAGGACACAGCATACCCGAGAACGTTATCCGTCGCAGGTACTGGTCGGGAATACATAATTTGTTCAACATTTATATACCTTTGAGCGACAGGTGGTTAATGATCAACAATTCTGATACGCCTTCTTCTCTGATAGCTGAAGGAAGCGGCACGAAAGAAACGAAGATCTATTGTCCTGAAAGTTACGAACAACTCAAAAACTTATCGCAAAACCACCTCCAGGGCTTAGCTCAAAAGTAAGCTTGTCTGCTGCTGTGACTTCCCTTTCTTCTATCTTGTAGTCTGTCGCATAGCGGTCTGCGTTCACTCCGTCCATGAACATCCTGGCTTTATAGATGCGTCCCGGTTCAAGGAACGACAGATCCAGCGTGATCGTACGGGATGTCCAGTCGGTAAGGCCTCCCACAAACCAACGCTCCCCTGACCGGCGGGCAGATACGATGTATTTTCCCAATTCTCCCTGAAGAATTTGCGTTTCATCCCATACGGTAGGGATATCGGTTATAAAATCGGTTGTTTCCTGTTCTTTTGTGTAGCTGGTAGGATTATCACACAACATGACCAGCGGATTGTCAAAGACTATGTAAGTGGCCACCTGGTGTGCACGCGTACCGGCAGCCATAGGGTTATTGTAAACCGGGTGGAAATCTTGCCGGGTAGCATTGCGCAATCCTCCCTGTGTGTAATCAACGGGACCGGCCAGCATCCGGATATAGGGAAACGTTACATCGTACGGTATCAGGTCTTCACGGCTCCATTTGGATTGTTCCAGGCCAAAGACTCCTTCAAAATTGACAATATTGGGATAGGTGCGGTTCAACCCGGTAGGCTTGTACATGCCATGCAGGTTGATCAACAGTTTATGGCGGGATGCAACCTTTGCTATCCGGTAAAGCATTTCCACCACCGGCTGATCGTCCCTGTCCATGAAGTCTACCTTGAACCCCTTGAATCCCATCCGGGAATATTTACGACAGGCTTCTTCCAGTTTCTCATCCAAAACATAACCGACACACCAGAGGATCAGACCAACCTGCTTCCGATTGGCGTAAGAGACTAGTTCTTCAAGGTCAATTTCAGGGATCACTTTCATGATGTCACCCCCGGAAGGAGGAGACCAGCCTTCGTCCAGTACTACGTATTCTATGTCGTTTGCAGCGGCAAAATCTATGAAATACTTATAGGTCTTTGTATTGATGCCTGCACGGAAATCTACTCCGGTGATCCCCCAATTGTTCCACCAGTCCCAGGCTACCTTTCCGGGTTTTATCCAGTCTGCGGACCCTATCCTGTTAGGAGAACCCAATGCATAGACCAGGTCGTTGACAGGAAGTTCGGTGTCCTTTTCCGCTACAGCCATAATACGCCAGGGAAAAGAACGTTCACCGGCGGTGCGTGCCAATAGTTTCGAGTAACCGGTCGGGATCACCTGACCCCTGACACGATCAATTCGGGTCCCCGAAGGAATAGGTGCAAAGACCCCTTCATAGGCAAATCCCTCCGAAGTCTTTCCGCCCCGCAGGTACATCCCGGGATACGATTCAAGGTCCGATTCGGTTATGACCATTTTTAGGTCATTATCCAGGCAGACCAAAAGGGGCAGAAAAGCGAGTTTTTCCCGGTTGAATTCACTGATAGACGATACTGTATAAACATTTTCAAAGGAGTTGTGGAAAGGGTTTTTTTCTCCGCGACTATACGGAATGTAAGAGGTATAATCCTTTGGAAAAATGAATCCGGCCGTTTCTGCTACGATGTACAGGGAGTCCTTGCAGGTTGTATAAAACTGGTAGGCTGCACCCTGGTCATATATCCTGAACCGGATCCCAAATCCCTCCCTGAATCGGAAATCCAATTGGTTATACCGTGTTTGGATAATCGATTTTCTGTATAGGGGAGAAGGGATTTTGTCGTTTACATGTGTCCTCTTGGTAGAGATAAGCCGTGCTCCGGGCCCCAGGACCGTGCCGTCTTTCAGGCTCATGGACAGGGCGGGTGATGATACCAGAACATTGCCTTTATGCAGCAGGCAGAAAGAGATCCCGGTTTGTGTTACTACCTGAAGTTCCAGCCTGCCGTCGGGTGAGGATACGGAATGAACTTTCACCTTTGCCTGTGTCGGGCCTGCAAAAAATCCTGTAAGCCAAATGCACAAAAGAACAAATCGCAGTGTAGATTTGAGCGTCATCTTAATATCTGTTTTTTCTATCTAATATTGAAAAAGTAAATGTATAATCTCCGTATGGTAACATATGCTGTGACATGGGCAGCGCTCCCCAGGAATTGATGCCCCCCACTCCCATCTGGCGAAGATCTATGCAACATTGTGTTAGATCTTCTTCTTTCAGGTCACGGGAGTGACGGTTATGCTTTGAAAGACCGTCATCCAATGTCTCCATCGTATAATGAAGAGCCGAAGCCGAGAACGGGGAATCTGCTTCTACACGGATTCCCTTTCCGGACACATCCAGCAGTTCCCACCACCGAATGTCGGTCTTTGTTCCGGTTTCTTGGGGTTTCACATAAGGATAAAACTGGCAGGAAACACTTTGCTCATAAAGACCGACAAAAGCACCGTCTTTTCTATCCTGATAGTTTTCTCCGGGACCCCTGCCGTAATAGGTCAGACGGTCATATTTTTTAGGCATGAAAAACCGCATCCCAAAACGGAACATAGGGGGCATTTGCCGTGCTTCTTCCTCACCGGCTTCAGTTACAAGTTGTTGTGTGATGCGCAGTCCTCCCTCCGGATCGGTACTGTATGTCAGGAGAAGCATTGCCTGTAGCTGAGGTAGTTTATAAGTAGCCCGTATGGTATTTGCGTCAATCTCAAAGCCTTTAAATTCCATTTCAGGAGCAAGCCATGATCTGTATTTCAATTGGAGTGATCCCCCAAAATCATTGTCGGTAGGAGCCCGCCAGAAATTAGGCGTAAGTTGGGTGTTGTCCAGAAGAATGTTTTTGCCCCCGAAAGAAAGATGGGAAACAAATCCGTTCCGGCGGCTGAACTCCACATGCATGTTCCCTGCATCTGCTATCAGCCAGTTGCGGTCGTTGTCGTTTATTTTAAATACGGGTCCCTGTTCCGGAACATTGGGAATGTCTTGAGTTTGGAGCAGGTTAACAGGCAGCTGTGCCTTGGCAAGGACTGTGCCTGCCGGCAGAAGGTTTTCGGCCTTACGGGTGGAAAAGTATATATTCAGAAACAACTCGTATTCCCGGTATGTTTCCAGGTCGGAGGAACGGTATCCCAGATCCAGGGTGCTTGTTTGTTGCGGAGCTGTTTTCAGGTGCGGGACATGTCCCCGCAATACGGGCACCCCGTTGGCGATCAGTTCCCATTCCAATGAGAGATGAGACAGATCCCGGAAGAAATACTCATTGAAAATCCCGATCCTGCCATTGAGCACATCAATATCCCTGACCCACACGTCCTGGTAGTGGTAAGCGACTTCTGCGGCATGGGGATTGGGATCCCTGTCGGGACCGAATAATCCGTTGCAATTGAAATTCTGGTCAGAGACATCGTACCGGTTATAATCCCCTCCGTAGGCATGGACGTAATGGCCTTCCGGCCTCCAAAGATGAAGCCCCTGGTCAACAAAATCCCAGATAAATCCTCCCTGGTAGGAGGGATATTTACGTATGATTTCCCAGTAACGTCCGAATCCACCCAGGGAATTGCCCATAGCATGAGCATATTCGCATTGTATCAATGGTCTTTGAGGATCGTTTTCAAGGTAACGGATACAGTTCTCGTAATTCCTGTACATGGGGGCGAAGATGTCCGAGATCTCCGGCCTGGTGGCACGTTCATACTGTATGGGTCTTTTCTGGACATCGGCGCGACGAAGAACCTCATATCCCTTTGTGAAATTGTCCCCGTCTCCGGCTTCATTGCCCATAGACCATATGATCACACAGGTATGGTTCTTATCTCTCTGGTACATTCTGTCAATTCTTTCCAGGTGTGCCTGCGTAAAATCGGACCTGACAGCCAATGTTTTTTCCCCGTAGCCCATGCCATGAGATTCGATATTTGCTTCATCTACAACATAAAGTCCGTACCGGTCGCACAGTTCATACCACAGGGGTATGTTTGGATAATGACTTGTTCTGACGGCATTGATGTTATATTGTTTCATCAGCTGAATATCTTGTATCATGCGTTCACGTGATACGTGATATCCGGTAGCCGGATCCATTTCGTGCCTGTTTACGCCTTTGACCAGTATCGGTTGTCCGTTGACAAGCAACTGTGCATTTTTAATTTCCACACTCCTGAAACCTACTTTCCAGGGTATGAACTCAACAACTCTGCCTGTGCTTTTGTCGGCAAGTGAAAGGACAAGCGTATAGAGATGCGGCAGTTCTGCAGACCAGGCTTTTACATTTTTTATGGAAAAATTGCCTGTCCAGTTGTTCCTGTCACTTACACCAAGATCTTTTAGTCCCAGGCTGACGCCTTGTTGATCGAACAGTTCTGCCCGTACGTGCATATGTTCTGAAGGCTTGTTAAGACTTACGGATATGTCAAGGGTGCCGTTTTTGTAACTGTTATCCAGGACCGGATCCAGGATAAAATCCTGAATGTGTATTTTTTCCCTGGAAAACAGGTATACGTCCCTGCTTATTCCGCTCAGCCGCCAGAAGTCCTGGTCTTCCAGGTATGTTCCGTCGCACCAGCGGAATACTTTCAGAGCCAGGAGGTTTTCTCCTGCCCGCAAATAAGGGGTAATGTCAAATTGCGCTTCTAATTTGCTGTCTTCAGAATATCCGACGAACATGCCGTTTATCCAAAGGGCCATACAGGAAGTGACCGATCCGAAATGTATAAAAACCCGCCTTTCGTTCCATTCCTGAGGTACGGTGAAAGTGTGCCGGTAATATCCCGTATGGTTGTTGATCTCAGGCACCAGCGGCGGATTGGACCTATATTGGTTAGCCCATGCATATCCCATGTTGAGGTAAAGCGGATCTCCATATCCGTTCAGTTCCCAGAGTCCGGGAACGGGCATCAGGGCCCACGATCTGTCATCGTATCCGGGATCCTGGAAATTACTGTACCCCTGGTCTGCGTTCGGTGTCCAGGAGAATTTCCAGAGACCTCCCAGGTCTTTTAAATACATAGAGGAATCATTGCAGCCTGCAAGAGCCGTTGGTAGTGTCTCATAAGTTTGATATGAAGTGCGCATGGGTGCGCGATTGATCTGGTTCAGTTCCGGATCCTGCCATATTTTCTTGCACTGGTAAAGCGGATAGTCAGTAGTAATGTAATCGACTCCCGATAGGACAAAATAATGAAAATCTTCAGGACGGTTTACTGTCCAGACATTGACCGTCAATCCAAGTTCATGTGCCCGGGGAATCCACCACGGATTTTCTTTGAGCACCCTCATATTGTAATCAAGACCGGAATAACCTCTTTCTTTTAATTGGTCCGGGGTCAGAGATCCTCCCAGGTAAGCTACACGGGCGCCGGGTGCGGAATTGATGATCGTTTCGCATATATGTGACGAAAAACTAATGTATTCCACTTTATTTTCGGTGCCTGTTTCTTTAACTAAATCCAAAACCTTTACCACGGCTGCTTTTTCTGTGATCTGGTCACGGTGCGGTTTGATTTCAATGATCAATTTTGTATGGTCGGATGCAGCAATAAACGGTAGAATTTCATCAAGCAGCGGGATGGTTTCCCCATTGGTTAAAAGATGGTCCGAAAGTTCACCATAAGAACTTTCGTCTATTCTTTTTCCGTTAAGTACCGGATCGTGCACCAGTACCACTTTGCCGTCAGTTGTCAGATAGACATCAATTTCGGCTCCATAGCAATGCTCCTGGATGGCGTTCCGTACAGCACTCCTGGAATTTTGTGCAGATCCCTCTCTGGTCCAGAATCCCCTATGGGCTATTATACCGGGTTGTGATGAAAGGGGAAGGAAAGACAGAAGGGAAAAAATGAAAGAAACAAAGATGTTGCGTAACATATTATATTATTTTGTAAATTGCCATTTGATTTGACATTCTGATATGCGAATATACGACATTTCTCAAGAAATTTTCAGCGGTGCCATATCTAAAGGAGATCCTGTTCCTGCTGCCGCGCCGCTGTATCGCATCAAAGACGGCCATCCCTATAATGTATCTGCTGTGTCTATGTGCTTGCATAGTGCCACACATATTGACGCACCGTCTCATTTGATCGAAAATGGTCTTACAGTGGACCGGATTGATCTGGAACGTTGTATCGGACCCTGCATGGTTTTGACAGCGAACGGACTTATAGACGAAGGTTTTATATCTCCGCTCCTGGGACGGGGAGCAAAAAGATTGTTATTCAAAGGAAAAGGATGGCTTTCAGTGAAGGCTGCCGCAGCTTTATCACAGAGCGAAATCGTTTTGATAGGAACGGAAAACCAGACCGTAGGTCATGGAGTTCATGAGGAACAGGTGCACAAGGTATTACTTGAGAATAACATTGTCATTCTGGAGGGGTTGGTACTTAATGAGGTGCCGGAAGGAAACTACTATTTGGTTTCCTTGCCGTTAAAATTCGGAGGCATGGAAGGTTCTCCCTGTCGAGCCGTTTTGTTAAATTACCTGCCACCTGTAGATTGATCCGTGCTAAAAGCATAAACGATCTTTTGCAGATATAATTCCCCCGGTCTTAGCAGGCAGGAGGGATATTCCGGTTTGTTGGGGCTGTCGGGGTAATACTGGCATTCTAAGGCTACCGCATGACGGTCCTTGTGGGGGATCCCGTTCTTTCCCTTTCCATTTCCGCTTAGCCAGTTCCCTGTATAGACCTGGATACCCGGTTGGGTTGTGTGAATAGTCAATATCCTGCCACTGACCGGTTCGCTGAGTACGGCAGCTTTTTGCATGGTCCCGTCGGATAACGGAAGGCACCAGCAATGGTCATAACCGTTACCTATACGCAGTTGTTCGTTATCCTGGGCAATGTCTTTCCCTATAGGTTTTGGAGACGTAAAATCGAACGGAGTGTTTTTAACCGTAGCGGGAGCCCCCAGGGGAATACTTGTTTCATCTACAGGAAGATAGTGTTCTGCATTAAGCTGCAGAATATGATTGTGGATAGACCCGTTACCTTCTCCGGCAAGGTTGAAATAGGTGTGACTGGTCAGGTTGATTATGGTAGTCATATCTGTTATGGCCCGCAGTTCCAGTGTAAGGATATCGTCTTCACTCCAGCGGAAAGTGGCCGTTACCTGCATATTCCCCGGGTAATTCTCTTCACCGTGGGGACTTGCATAGGTGAAGGATACGGCATCGCCCCCTTCTTCAATGCGCGATATCCATACCTTGAAGCACATTGACTGAGGTCCTCCGTGCAGGTGGCTGGAGTTTTTGTTAATAGTAAGGTGGTATTGTTTTCCCTCGAGGGAGAATGTGCCGCGGGCAATGCGGTTGGCATACCGGCCGACTGTCTTTCCGAAATACGGCGGATCCTGAAAATATTGCATGATATCTTGGTAACCTGGCACAACATCTTCAATCAGGCCGTTCCTATCCGGCACCCCTATGCCCATTACAGTAGCCCCAATATTGCACAGTTGTACGTAAGATCCTTTTTTATTGGTAATTTTGTAGCTGACAATGGCCTCTCCTTTGGGAGAATAACCGTGAATGTATTGAGTTACTTCCATAGTACCGGTTTTGAATTAGGAATATAAATATACGAATAAAATGAAAAAGGCTCTCAGAATTACAACCTGTTGTTTGGTATTGCTGCTTGCCTCCTGTCAACCTCATTATGATGCTCCGGCAGGTGATGATACATATCTTGTAGGAATTCATGAAATTATTGATCTGAACCTGGATGAATTGTTTTCTTCTTTTGGTGTGGAGGATTATCCCGAAATCACATCAAAAGTGAAGTATGTTATTTCGAGCCGCAATTTTCGTGCTGTTGTGATCACATACAATACCACGGATCCATTCGGCAATCCCGTGATAGCAGACGGGACGATTTACTACCCCCTGGATTGCGAAATTAGAGGTGTTGTAGAAATGTCCGGGATCGCACATATGAGCAAGGACGCGGGATCTTCGGAAGACATCCCGGTATTGGAAGGTTTACCTGTTCTGGTCGGTTATGCCGTATTGCTTCCCGATATGATAGGTTACGGAAAATATGGTAATACCAAGGAGATGCCCCATCCATTCATGATGAAGGATAATCTGGGTAAAGTTGCCTGGGATATGCGCCAGGCATCATCTGAGTATTTTAGGGCTCTCGGGTACATAGTTCCACAGCGTACCATCATAGCGGGGTATTCCTACGGAGGCGGAGTGGGATTGGCAGTGGCTCGCTATTATCAGGAACACCATTGGGATGAGGTGTATATAGAAAGGGTAGTTGTGGGAGGTGGTGCCTGTGATCTGAATGCCACCTTCAGGGGTTTTGCGGCCAATCCCATATGCACGTATCCGTTATTACCGGGGGTCATCATGTCTCTGGACCATTATTACGGATTGGATCTGGATTACACGATGATATTTCAGGGCCCTTTGGCGGAAAATTATGCAACATGGTATGATAGAACACGAAATGCCAGTGGTCTGGTTGCTCTGATCGGGGAAGATATGCGTAATTATATGCACCCCGATTTTTTTAAGCCCATAGAAGAAAGTAATCCCGAATTCCAAAAACTGCAACCCATACTGGATATGAATTCAGCCGTGGACGGATGGGTACCTAAAATGCCCATATATCTCTATCATTCCACCGAAGATCTATATGTCCCGGTAGAAGCTGCCGATTATGCTTATCGGGAGTTCAAGAAAAACGGAGCCTATATTGTTTACAAATCGGGAAAAGGCTCCCATGCTGACTGGGGAGTCAAGGCCTTTGCCGCACTTCTGCTTCACTTGGCGTTAAGATAACGATATATCAGGCTGCATAACCGGCTATGATTCTGAGGATAACCTCCGAAGCCTTTTCCATGCTTTCCAATGGTAAATATTCCATTTTTCCGTGAAAGTTGTGACCTCCTGCAAATATATTGGGGCAGGGAAGACCGCGATATGACAATTGGGCTCCGTCAGTACCGCCGCGGATGGGATGAACTATGGGCTTGATCCCTGCTTCCTTTATGGCTTGTACCGCTTTTTCAACTACATGCATGTGGGGTTCGATCTGCTTGCGCATGTTATAGTACTGGTCTTTCATTTCCAAGGTTATGCAAGTTCCGTATTTCATATTCAGGAACTCCGTGATTTCCAGCATCAATTTCTTTTTTTGCTCAAACTTGTCAAAATCATGATCTCTTATGATATAAATCATTTCAGCCTCTTCAACATTTCCCCTGATTGAGGTGATGTGAAAGAATCCTTCATAATTGTCGGTGAATTCAGGTCTTTGATCAACGGGCAGCATGTTGTTCAGTTCTGTACCTATGATCAATGCGTTGATCATTTTGTTTTTTGCATACCCCGGATGGATGTTCCTTCCCTGTATATGGATACGTGCCATGGCAGCATTGAAGTTTTCATACTCCATTTCCCCTATTTGACCTCCGTCAATGGTATAGGCATATTGTGCCCCGAATTTTTCCACATCGAATTTTTCCACTCCTCTTCCGATTTCTTCGTCCGGTGTGAAGGCGATCATAACCGGTCCATGCTTAAATTCAGGATGCTCCATCAAGTATTCGGCTGCCGACATGATGGCAGCCACACCTGCCTTGTCGTCTGCTCCCAGCAGGGTTGTGCCGTCAGTGGTAATGATCGTTTGCCCTTTATAGGAAAGAAGTTCCGGGAACTCGGAAGGATTCAGGTATAGTTCCTTATCCTTATTCAACAGAATGGGTTTGCCGTCATAATTGGGGAATATCTGCGGATGTACGTCCTTGCCCGGAGCATCGGGAGAAGTGTCCACATGAGCGATGAATCCTATGGCGGGAACCTCCTTTTCTATATTGGAGGGGATAGTAGCCATAACGTAACCGTAGGAGTCCAGGTGTGCATCCTTGATCCCCATCTGGTGGAGTTCAGCCAGTAAGACTTGCAGCAATGCAAGTTGTTTTGATGTGCTGGGTTGTGTTTTCGATTCCGGATCGGAAGCTGTGTCAAAGGAAACGTATCTGAGGAATTTGTCCAGTATTTTTTCCATATTCATTTGTGTTATTTATTTTTTGCAGCACTCATACTGCTGACTGTCAGGTATATGATAATACCCGCATAAGCCACTAAAGCCAAAACTTCCGCAGCTGTTGATCCATACCAGGTCGTATTTACCAGGTTGATGCCTGCAAAACGCATGACGGCGCTGACAACTCCCATTAAGGCGCCTCCGGCAATGAATCCGGAAGCCAGCAGAGTTCCCCGGTCCTTACGTTCTTCATTGATCTGTTTTTCCTTGCTGCGTGTCGAAACATACCAGGCAATGGCACCACCCACCATCAGGGGCAGGTTAAGTTCCAGTGGAATGAACATACCCAGGGCAAAAGCAAGGGCAGGGATCTTAAGAACAGTCAACACAATGGCAATAAGCCCTCCTATTCCATACAGCAGCCAGGGAGCGCCACCTCCGGACATCAGGGGTTCTATTACCGCAGCCATGGCATTGGCCTGAGGGGCCACCAATGCGTTTTCACCTGTAAATCCGTATGTTTTGTTTAGAACGATCATAACTCCTCCAACGGTGGCGGCAGCCACCAGTGTGCCGGCAAATTTCCATACTTGTTGCACGAATGGCGTAGATCCCAGCCAATAGCCGATCTTAAGATCCGTTATAAAAGAGCCTGAAACAGCCAGGGCCGTGCAGACAACGCCTCCGATGATCAGGGCTGCCGTCATACCGGCCGTTCCTTTCAATCCGGCAGCTACCATGATGACAGAGGCCAATATCAAGGTCATGAGCGTCATGCCGCTAACGGGATTTGTCCCGACTATGGCAATGGCATTGGCAGCTACTGTAGTGAAAAGGAATGCAATGACCGCAACCACAACCAAGGCGATGACGGCATGCCAGATATTAAAGTTCAATACCCCAAAGTAGAAGAAGATGAAGATCAGAGCCAGGGTAATCAAGATCCCGATCACGATGATTTTCATGGAAAGGTCCCGTTGGGTGCGTACCACTTTTTCCTCTTCAGGATCCCTTTTTCCACGGAGCTCCTTGCCGGCCATGCGGAGGGCCGACTTTATGGTCCCGGAAGCCTTTATGATTCCTATGATACCGGCTACGGCAATTCCTCCAATACCTATATGCCTTGCGTATCCGGTAAAGATTTCCTCGGGGCTCATCTGCCCTATGGTTTGTACGATCCCGCTTCCCATCAAGTCAATGACTTGTCCGCCCCAGATCAGGTTCATAAGGGGAATGATCCCGAACCATACCAGGAACGATCCGCAGCAGATAATGAAGGCATATTTGAGGCCTATAATATATCCCAAACCGAGGATGGCTGCACTTATATTGATTTTGCACACCAATTTGACTTTATCGGCAAGGGTTGCTCCCCACGTCACTATCCGGGTGGTAACGACTTCATTCCACCAACCGAATGTCGAGATAATAAAGTCGAACAGACCGCCTATCAAACCGCTGATAAGAAGGTACCGGGCACTTTTGCCTCCGGTTTCCCCGCTAACCAGGATCTGGGTGGAAGCCGTCGCTTCAGGAAAAGGGAATTTACCGTGCATGTCTTTCACAAAATATTTGCGGAAGGGAATGATGAAAAGGATTCCCAAAATACCTCCCAGCAGCGAGCTGAGGAATATTTTCATAAAATCCACAGACATCCCTGGGTATTTATCCTGCAGGATATACATGGCCGGCAAGGTAAAGATGGCTCCGGCCACCACGCCGCCGGAACAGCCTCCGATGGACTGGATGATCACATTTTCACCCAAGGCGTTCTTACGCTTAAGAGCTGAAGAAAGACCTACGGCAATTATGGCGATAGGTATGGCCGCTTCAAAGACCTGTCCCACTTTCAGACCCAGATAAGCAGCAGCTGCAGAGAATAATACGGTCATAATAAGGCCTATAATTACAGACCAAAAAGTCACTTCCGGATACTTTTTGTCCGGAGACATAACAGGTTCGTACGTTTCCCCTGGGTTTAATTCCCGGTAAGCGTTATCGGGAAGGGATACTGGTTTGTTTTCCGATGATTTCATGATATTCTTCTAAGGTGATCTGGTTTTTGTGTATATATTTGGCGGCACTTACTCCTACGTAACGGTAGTGCCATGGTTCGTAATGATAACCGGTGATCTTTTCTTTTGTCTTTGGATACCTTTTTATAAAACCAAACAAGTGGGCATGTTTCCTGAGCCATGCGGCCTCTTCCGAATTCCCGAATGACTGATGGACACTGTTTATATCTACGGCAAGACCTGTCTGATGTTCTGAATGCCCGGGACGGGCAGAGAACTGTTCCGCATCTTTCAGGCCCCTGCGCATTACGGCATTTTCGAACAATTCAACTTGTACGGTATCGGACCTGTAGGCCGATCGGTTCCACAGGATGATGTTATCTGCCGCTGCACTGCGGCACATCTCTTCAAAGGCAGCGGCGGCCTGCTTGCGTAACAAGTTCATGACACCCCTGTTATACTTGTTGTCAATGGGAATGAGATCATGTGGACGGTAGGCTTCCGCAAGTTTATGGTTTTTGTTTACCAAGATCAGGACACCCAGAGAGGTGTCAGCCTGGGCAACATCAATATAGCCCTTCCCGTGGTTTTGCGATACGGGCTCGGGAGATGAAAAAAAAACCTGTATGAGAAGACACAGGAAAAACCCTTTCATTACGCGAAAATAATGAAATTAATTTGCAAATTGTTTAAAATCGGTTACCTTTGCAGCCCGTTTAAAAATAAACGGTCGTTCATTGACGTCTTAAAGAGAGATAATAGAGGTAAAAAAGATAGTCTTTTTGTTAAGTTGAGTTAGAATCTT
>MWER01000007.1 GCA_002071175.1 Bacteroidetes bacterium ADurb.Bin037 | reverse complement strand
TAGATAGTTATTTATCAGGCAATATACGGTTTCTCTTTTTGCGTTTTACCGGGAACAGAGATGACCATTGTTTTGTAGCCTTCAGGTTAAACAAAAATACGTCCAAATGTAGTAACATTTTTAATACACCTTACTTTGTTTTAATAATTTTTAGGATTAAATACCAATATGGGGTACAAGGTTTAGGTTTTGATGTTCCGTTGGGTTTACACTGTAACGATGCTCTTTGTTTTTACATAGTCATTTACATAATATAAAAGATAGTGCCCCCGGAACATATATGTGGAACAAAACAACAGGTATCCGGCTGTAAGAAGCTTGACGGTTTCTGAGGGATCTTGATGGCAAACGTTGATCTCTCTTACTCTTATATCGTATATTACTACAGGAAAAATATCACTTATACTTTCGGACAGACTCCGGTAAGATATTCAAAGAAAAACGATGTCAGATGACCTAAGTTTTTTGTATATTGTTCCCATGAACTTGATCCTTCCCCCGCACCTGAAGGAAGGACCAGGCAATGTGGATGACATAGCCTTGAAAGACCCATACCTGACGGATTATATGGACCGGTAAAGGAATAGATTTGCATTGCAGACAGATACCGTCCGGAGACACTCCGGATGATGGAAAAAGCATGTCCGTTGCCGGAAATGAGATATCGGATGAGTCTTGAGATCATATTCGACCTCTATATGACGGTATATCACCGAATCGAACCGGAAAAAGGACAGTTTACAACAGAATAAAGAACAGGTCCTCAGGATCATTAAGTCTTTTTCACAATGAGCATTTTGAGCAGGATCACCGGATTCATTTTGTTATTCTTGATGTGGCCGGTAATGTCACAGGATTATGCACGCATGCGCAACAATATGGTGCGGGATCAGATCATTTCCCGGGGAATCACACATCGCTCAACCCTGCAAGCCATGCGTAAGGTGGAACGCCATCTTTTTGTAGACAAATTTTTAAGAAGCCGGGCTTATGACGACAATCCCCTTCCCATAGGATACGGACAAACCATATCGCAACCTTTTATTGTCGCCTATATGACCAGCCTCATAGATCCCCGTGCAGGGGACAAAATACTGGAGATCGGCACAGGGTCGGGATATCAGGCGGCTGTCCTGGCGCATATTACCGATTCGGTTTACACCATTGAAATTGTAAAAGAGTTGGGCGAAAGTGCCGCAAAAAGATTAAAGGATCTGGGATATAACAATATTCAGGTGATCATTGGTGACGGTTATTACGGATTGCCCGATCAATCGCCTTTCGATGCCATTGTCGTTACGGCAGCAGCCGAACACATCCCCCCGCCGTTGATAGAACAATTGCGCGAGGGTGGTAAAATGATTATCCCGGTAGGATCGCAATTCATGGTCCAGAACCTTGTACTGGTAGAAAAAAAGAAGGGACGCATCATAACAAGAAACATGATGCCGGTAAGGTTTGTTCCATTTACAAGGAAAGAGAACCCTAAAGATTAATCTATGAAACGAAGGCTCTCTTTTTCCATAGGACTGCTTTCGTCAGGCTTGGTTGCCTTTCAATTGGTGCTGATGCAGATTCTTTCCATCAGCCAGTGGGATCATTTTGCCTATATGGTCATCTCTGTGGCTATGCTCGGATTCGGGGCAAGCGGGACATCTCTTGCTTTTCTAAAAAAACATTTGATCAGAAGACAAGCAGTTTGCCTGCCAGGCTTCATGTTACTGACTTCGGCCAGTATTATGGGAATCCTTTTCATGGCCGGTCTTGTCTTCGGGGGATTCGATGCCTATCTTGTTTTCTATGAAAAGAAAAATCTGTGGGGTCTGGTTTTTTCCTATTTCATCCTGTTCATACCTTTTTTTACCGGTGCCACGGCCATTGGCTTGTCTTACATCATATACGCAAAAGAGATCGGAAAACTGTACTTCGCCGATCTGACTGGCTCAGCTGCCGGAGGTTTGTTGATGCTTTTTCTGTTCTGGCACTTTTCCCCCTCCGCCCTACCCTGTATCATTGCCTGCCTGCCCCTTGCCGCGGGATTACTGCTATGGTCCCGAAAAGCGAAAATCCCGCTCGCGATTATGGGTGCTGTTACCGTCATACTCATCATTGCAGGTTTTTTGAATCCCCCTGAAATACCCGTTTCGCAATATAAAAGCCTGTCCCGGACACTTCTGCTGCCGGACGCACAAGTAGTTGAAAAAACCAACAGTCCCTACGGGGAGCTTAAACGGGTAGAAGCCCCCGCCCTGAGATACGCCCCCGGGCTAAGCCTTACCTATTCCGGAACGGTTCCGGTCAGGGAAGTACTCTTCAACAACGGGAATTGGTTTGGTCCGCTAGTGCCATTTGATACCACCTTAACGGAACATTTCCTGGATTATTCCACCTATGCATTGCCGTTTGTCCTCGACAAACCCGGTAAGGTCTTTGTGGCCGACGCCGGTTCCGGTCTTTTGGCCTCTCACGCATTGACCCACGGTGCACAAAAGATCATTGCCGTTGAATCCAATCAGGCCGCCGTAGATATGATAACCCGGAATGCGACGGTACCGGAGAAACAGTTGCATTTTATAGTAGCCCTTTCCAGAAATTATTTATTGACAGAAGATCAATATGATCTTATACTGCTCCCGGAATGTGGTTCTTTTGGAGGGAATTCGGGGATCCGGGCCCTGGAGGAACAGTACCTGTTCACTGAGGAATCGTTTTCCCTGATGTGGAAAAAACTTTCACCCAGTGGAATGATTGCAGCAACCGTCTGGATGGACCATCCTCCAAGGAACAGCCTGAAAATGCTCGCTACGATGGTCCAGGCAGCAGTCTCCGGGGGTGTTGCAGAACCCCGGGACCATATAGCGGCCGTACGCAGTTGGTCAACGATCACATTTATATTGAAGAAAAACGGCATTACAACAGAAGATGTCGGAAAGATCAGGGATTTCTGTCTTACCCGCCAATTCGATCCCCTGTTATACCCGGGAATAACCACGACGGAAAGGGAAAACTTCAACCTATTACAGGATGATTCCTTTTTTTCTGCCATTGACCGTATCCTTGAACCTGAAAGGGAAACCCTTTACAGGGAGTACGACTTTCATATCCGGCCGGCAACCGATGCCAAACCTTACTTTTCACAATTCCTGCGACTGGACAGGATCTCAAAAATGAAGGAAGTCTTTGGGTCTTCATCGGTGCCATTCCTGGAAGTGGGATACCTGATCCTGCTTGTCACCTTGGTCCAAATCACCCTGGCAGCTTTTCTTTTTATTATTCTGCCACTTGTTTTTAAAAAGGTGCCGGGCAGGAAAAAAGCGTTCCCGCTGGTGTTTTTTGCTGCCATCGGCACGGGATATATGTTTGCTGAAATCGTCCTTATCCGGCAATTCACCCTATACTTGGGACATCCTCTTTACGCGGCTTCGGCAGTACTAAGCGGGATGTTGTTCTTTTCAGGGACGGGAGCGGCTCTTTCCGGCAGATTGATCACCAATGGAAAAAGGTTTGCAGCATTGACCGTCTGTATTGTACTTATGCTGGCCCTCCTTGCACTAGGACTCCATTTCCTGCTACGTACCGGTACCGGTGTTCCCCTGATCATGAAGATGATCGTGAGCCTGATGGTCATCGCTCTACCGGCCTTTCTGATGGGAATGATGTTCCCTTCAGGTATCAGGGCTCTTTCATTGCATCATGATGGTGGGCTGATCCCCTGGGCATGGGCTGTTAACGGATCGCTCTCGGTGATCAGCACGGCCTTAGCGACCGTTATTGCCGTTGAAATGGGATATCCCGCTGTAATGTGGATAGCTGCTGCTGCTTACCTGGTTGCCGGTATATGTACGCGGTCCCGTACTTTTTCTATATTTGTCTCATAAACCTTAAATTTAAATGTTATGAAAAGAGTTCTTCTTTTATTATGTTTTTTAAATTTTTACTTCTTCTCCGCCATGGCACAGGATGCAAGTTTGATAGAAGGCATCTGGTGGAATGAGGACAGAACGACTAAAATAGAGGTAGAATTGAAAGATGGAAAATACATAGGAACGGTCGTGTATATGATCCCTGAAAAGTGTGAGAACGGACAATCACCCAAGGATAAAAACAATCCTGACCCGGCATTGCAAGACCGTCCCATTGTCGGACTCAGGATCCTGGAAGGATTTGTTTACAATGCCAAAAAGAATGAATGGAAAGACGGGACCATTTATGATCCGGTATCCGGAAAGACATACGATTGTTTTGCTAAAATAGAAAATGACAATTTGATGAAATTGAGGGGTTTTGTAGCCGGGATGAGGCTACTGGGAAGGACTTCCCAGTGGTTCAGGACGGAGTTGTAACTTGGGAACAGGGAATTGCTTTCGCTACGCTCGGTCCCTTACCTGCTGGATTTAATATAGTCTAAGAAAAAAAGCTGCAAGCGTTTTTGCAGCTTTTTATGTGACCCAGGAGGGATTCAAACCCCCGACCTTCAGAACCGGAATCTGACGTTCTATTCAGCTGAACTACTGGGCCCGATTGTGTTGGGACGGCAAAGATACATAGTTTCCCGGAGATCGAAAAAAAATGTATATTTGATCTTATGAAAGCATATGTGTTTCCAGGCCAGGGTGCCCAATTTACAGGAATGGGCAAGGATTTGTATGATAGTAATCCAAAAGCCAGAGAGCTTTTTAACAGGGCAGATAATATTTTGGGTTTCTCACTTTCCGGGATCATGTTCGAAGGGACTGCCGATGAACTGAAGCAGACTAAAGTGACACAGCCCGCCATTTTCCTGCATTCGGTGGCCTCAGCCATTTGTGATGCGGATTTTAAGCCCGACATGGTGGCAGGCCATTCTTTGGGAGAATTCTCGGCACTGACCGCAGCAGGAGCCTTGTCTTTTGAAGAGGGACTCAAGCTTGTAAGTGACAGGGCACAGGCCATGCAGGCTGCCTGTGAAGAGCAGCCTTCTACCATGGCTGCCGTACTGAACATGGAAGACAAAGTGGTAGAAAAGATCTGTGCAGAAGTTACTTCCGTTATACCACTTGTCATTCCGGCCAATTATAACCATCCGGAACAGATAGTCATATCAGGTACAGTAGCTGCGATAGAGGAAGCATGCAAAAGATTGAAAGAAGCCGGGGCTAAAAGAGCCGTTATTTTACCTGTCGGGGGAGCTTTTCATTCTCCGCTCATGGACAGTGCACGCAAATCTCTGGAAGCTGCCATAGACAAAGCCGATATGAAAAAACCGATTTGTCCGGTCTATCAAAATGTCGATGCGCTCCCTCATACGGTTCCAGCCTCTATCAAAGACAATCTAAAAAAACAACTCACCTCTCCGGTAAAATGGACCCAAACCATTCAGAATATGGTAGCGGATGGCGCCTTGATTTTTACGGAATACGGACCCGGCACGGTGCTTACCGGAATGATAAAAAAGATTGCCCCTGAACTATTTATTTAGTATCTTTGCAATTCTTTTTTGTTTTGGGAGCTGTATGAGTGATGCAAAGTTGATTATCACACATTTCTGCATCCCGGAGCATGTTATAGGTGTAACAGCTCTGGGAGAAGGATTCATAAATGACACCTTTTTAGTAGAGACTGCAAAAGACGAAAAAAAATACATCTTGCAGCGCAAAAACAAGACGGTTTTTCCGGATATTCCCGGCATGATGGACAATATACGGAAAGTAACCGGCCATATACTGTCAAAAGGAGAAATCACCCTGCAGCTCATTCCATCTGCTGACCATTTGTGGTATTACCAGGACAAGGATGGTGAGTACTGGACTTGTTTCACATATATTCAGGATACTTACACGCATGATGTTGCCGGCAGTCTGGACCTGATACGGGCCGGGGGTGAAGGGATCGGAACGTTCCATAGTTTATTGTCCGATTTTCACGAACCTTTAATAGATACGTTGCCCGGCTTTCATAATATCAGTTATCGTTTCGAGCAGTTTTCAGTGTCCGTTCAACGTGATGCCGCATCGCGTATGAGCGAAGTCGTCCCCCTGGTTGATGAAGTTCTCTGTAGAAAAGAACGCATGTTATCATTCCTGGAACTGATCCAAAACAAGACGATCCCGGAACGGGTTAGCCACAATGACACCAAATTATCGAACTTCCTGTTTGACAGGAATGGGAAAGTAGTCTGTGCCATTGATCTGGATACAGTCATGAGATCGACCGTCCTTTACGATTTTGGAGATGCTGTCCGCTCCTACACCAATCCGTTTGCGGAAGATCACCCCAATCACAATCAGGTACAAATGGACCTGGATCGTTTTACTTCCCTTTCGGAGGGTTATTTGAGCAAGGCGGCCTGGTTTTTGAATGAAGAAGAAAAGACCCACTTGGCTTTTTCGGCATTGTATATCACTTATGAACAATTTTTGCGCTTTTTAATGGATTACATTGACGGTGACACCTATTACCGGATACGTTATCCCTCCCACAATCTTGTCCGGGCACGTTCCCAGCTGGCCTTGCTAAAAAGTATGGAAGACCGTTATTCCCTTATGCAAAACAAATTATTTAAAATTATAAATACCCTTTAATCACATTTATTAATTATGGCTAAAGAAAAAAAATTCATCACTTGTGATGGCAATTATGCGGCAGCTCACGTCGCTTATCTTTTCAGTGAAGTTGCTGCCATTTATCCCATCACTCCGTCATCCACCATGGCAGAATATGCCGATGAGTGGGCTGCTAACGGAAAAAAGAACCTTTTTGGAGAAACGCTTAAAGTAGTAGAGATGCAAAGCGAAGGCGGTGCTGCAGGTGCTGTACACGGCGTACTGCAATCGGGCGCATTGGCCACTACTTTTACCGCTTCACAAGGTTTATTGCTGATGATACCGAATATGTATAAGATTGCCGGTGAATTGCTCCCGACGGTATTTCACGTTTCGGCCCGCTCCCTTGCTGCACAGGCTTTATCGATCTTCGGTGATCATTCCGACGTAATGGCCTGCCGCCAGACCGGTTTTGCGCTGTTGGCCTCCGGAGGCGTTCAGGAAGCCATGGACATGGCTGCCGTTGCCCATCTTTCGACCTTGAAATCACGTGTCCCCTTCTTACATTTCTTTGACGGATTCCGCACATCTCACGAGATCCAGAAGATCGAAATGATAGATTCCGATGCGCTCAAGAAGATGATTAGTGCCAAATCCCTGGCCGGTTTCCGCGAAAGGGCCCTCAATCCTAACGCTCCCGTTACCCGTGGTACGGCACAAAATCCCGACGTTTACTTCCAAGCCCGCGAAGCATCGAATCCGTTCTACGATGCGGTACCCGATATCGTGGCACGCTATATGGGCGAGATCTCCGAACTGACCGGACGTTCCTATCTGCCTTTCGATTACTACGGTGATGAAAAAGCCGAACGCGTAATCGTTGCCATAGGTTCCGTATGTGACACCATAAAGGAAACCGTAGATTACCTGAATGCGAAGGGTGAAAAAGTAGGGATGATTGCCGTTCACCTGTACCGTCCCTTCTCAGCCAAATATTTCCTGCGCGTTATGCCTAAATCCGTCAAGAGCATTGCCGTTCTTGACCGCACAAAGGAACCCGGTGCCCTGGGAGAACCTCTTTACATGGACGTAAAGAATATCTATGCAGAAGATCCGAAAGCACCCGTTATAGTAGGCGGTCGTTACGGATTGTCTTCCAAGGACACGACACCGGCACAGATCATGGCCGTTTATGAAAACCTGGCACGCAAGGAAGCCAAGAACAATTTCACAGTAGGAATCATTGATGATGTGACTTTCCATTCACTTCCGATGAAGGAAGAAATATCGGTAGCCAAGCCGGGAACGTACGAATGTAAATTCTTTGGTCTGGGATCGGATGGCACGGTAGGTGCCAACAAGAACACCATCAAGATCATTGGTGAAACCACCCCTAAATATTGCCAGGCATACTTCCAGTACGACTCCAAGAAATCAGGCGGTTTTACCTGTTCTCACCTGCGTTTCGGTGACAAACCCATTAACTCCTCCTACCTGGTGACTACTCCTGATTTTGTGGCCTGCCATGTACCCAATTACCTGCGTAAGTACGATATTCTCAAGGGGATCAAAAAAGGCGGCACTTTCCTGCTGAACAGTCCTTGGGATGCCGAAGAGACAAAGAAACACCTTCCCGATTTCGTTAAAAGGACCTTGGCAGAGAAGAAGATCAATTTTTATATTATCAATGCCACCAAAATTGCCGACGAAATAGGACTTGGCGGTCGTACCAACACCATTCTGCAATCCGCATTCTTCAAGATCGCTAATGTAATCCCTTACCAACAGGCAGTTAAAGAAATGAAAAATGCCATTGATTCGTCTTATGGGAGAAAAGGCGACAAGATCGTAAAAATGAATTATGCAGCCATTGACCGCGGAGGAGAGATTGAAAAGATAGAGATCGCTTCTGAATGGAAAAACTGCTCAGGTAAATTCGAGGCCGACACACACAATCGCCTGGCCCCTGAATGGGTAAAACATGTTGCCGACGTGGTTAACGCACAAAACGGGGATGACCTGCCCGTAAGCGTATTCAAAGGATATGAAGACGGCACCATGCCGGCCGGGACCGCCGCTTATGAAAAACGCGGTATAGCCGTGTTCATTCCCGAATGGAATCCCGATAACTGTATCCAGTGTAACCAGTGCGTCTATGTCTGTCCGCACGCCGCTATCCGTCCCTTTATCATGACAGATGAAGAAGCCGCCAAGGCTCCTGCATCCGTTAAACGTACGGCCGGTAACGGACCGCTTAAGGGATACCAGTTTACAATACAAGTAAGTCCTTACGATTGTGCCGGTTGTGGCAACTGCGCCGATATTTGCCCGGCCAAAACAAAAGCCCTTACCATGAAATCTGCCGAAACGCAGATGCCGGAGCAATCTAACTACGATTACCTGCATGCCAACATAGGGTATAAGGATACGATCCTTCCCAAATCCCAGAATGTGAAGAACCTGGGTTTCACACAACCCTTGTTTGAATTCTCGGGAGCTTGTGCCGGTTGCGGTGAAACTCCCTACGTCAAGGCTGTTACCCAGCTCTTTGGGGACCATATGATGGTCGCCAATGCCACAGGATGTTCTTCCATTTACGGAGCTTCCTTCCCCTCTTCTCCCTATTGCAAAGACCGCAACGGACGCGGACCAGCATGGGCAAACTCCCTGTTTGAAGATAACGCCGAATTTGGTTTGGGTATGCATTTGGGTTCGGAGCAGATCCGTGAAAAGCTGGCCAACCTGATCATTTCTGCCCAGAAAAAGGATAACGTGAGCGATGAGCTGAAATCTCTCTTTGCTGAATACATTCCCGTTCGTAACAATTTTGAACAAGCTGCAGCATTGGCAGAAAAGATGATCCCCTTGCTGGAAGGATCCAAGCTGCATCCGCTGCGTGAGATCTATGACTTGCGCGGATACCTCACCCCCAGGTCTCAATGGATTTTTGGCGGTGACGGCTGGGCTTACGATATCGGTTATGGAGGCCTGGACCATGTCCTTGCCAGCGGTGAGAATGTGAACGTCCTTGTTCTCGATACCGAAGTTTATTCCAACACGGGAGGTCAGTCTTCCAAATCGACCCCCGCCGGGGCCGTTGCCAAATTTGCCTCTTCAGGAAAGAAGATCCGCAAGAAAGACCTGGGCATGATGGCCATGAGCTACGGTTATGTTTACGTGGCACAAGTGGCCATGGGTGCCAACCACAACCAACTGCTAAGGGCTTTAAAGGAAGCAGAAGCTTATGACGGACCATCCCTGATCATTGCTTATTCTCCCTGTATCAATCACGGTCTGAGCCGTGGTATGGGACAATCGCAACTGGAGGAAAAACTGGCCGTTGAATGTGGTTACTGGCATCTTTACCGTTTCAATCCCACGCTGATTGATGAAGGCAAAAATCCCTTCGTTCTGGATAGTAAGGAGCCCGAATGGAGTAAGTTCCAGGAATTCATACGCGGTGAAGTCCGTTACAGTTCATTGCTCAAAACATTCCCCGATCAGGCAGCCGAACTGTTCGTATTGACGGAACAACACGCCAAATTGCGGTATGACAATTACAAACGTTTGGCCCAATAAGACTCCTGGGCTCTTATAGTAAATGAAAAGATCCGGCTTATGGCCGGATTTTTTTATGATTGTAATCTTATTCGTCGGGGATCATTTCCGACAAATTCTTATAAGCCTTAATGCCCAACTCTCGAAGCTTATTGGCTTGTCCTATCAGATTCCCGCGTCCTTCCTTCAACTGTCCCATAGCCGTATCGTAAGCTTCCTGGGATTTCTTTATAGTACCTCCCAGATTGGCAAGCGTCTCTATAAAATTCTCAAACTTCTTAAGCATCAATTCTCCGCGTTGCGCTATAAGCATTGCATTCTTATTCTGCATTTCGCGACTCCACAGATCGGATATCAGCTTCAGGCAGGCTATCAAATTGGTGGGGCTGATCAATACTATACGCTTGCGGTAGGCATAGCTCCATAGTTCCGGATCATTCTGAATGGCTATTAAATAGGCAGGCTCGACGGATACGAACATCATTACAAAATCCAGGGACCCCTGAAAACTTTCGTATTGTTTTGAAGCCAGTTCATCTACATGCTTCTTCAGTGATACCATATGTTCCTGCAATCCCTGCAGCTGCACCTCCTCTGATGTGGCGGAAACATACCTTTCATAACCTACCAGGGAAACTTTCGAGTCAACTATGATAATTCGTTCTCCCGGCAAATGAATTACAATATCGGGATAGAGCACATTCCCATGTTCATTGCGAAAAGACTCCTGCAACACATAATGCGTATCCTTTTCCAGACCGGATTGCTCCAGGATCCTCTCCAGTATCATTTCCCCCCAGTTGCCCTGTATTTTAGGGCTCCCTTTCAATGCTTCCGCCAGGTTGTTGGCCTGTGCGCTTACCAGGTTGGTCTGCTCGATCAGTCCCCTGATACGTTCTTCCAGGGTGGACCGCTGCCTTGTATCTTCAATATGCGTGGCTTCGACTTTCTGTTTGAATTCGCTCAACTGCTCTGATAAAGGTTTCAACAGCTGTTGCATGCTCTGTTGACTGGTTTGCTCGAATTTCCGGGTATTCACTTCCAATATCCTGTTAGCCAGGTTTTCGAACTGAACAATAAGCTGTTTTTGCATTTCTGCCAGTTCTTTGTCCTTTAGCTCCAGAGACGTCCGGGCAGAAGCCATCCCGGCACTTAGATCTCTAATTTCTGCCTCCTTATTTTTGATCTCCCGATCTTTATTTTGTAACTGTCTATTGATCAGCACCCAAACAATCAGCCCTCCCACAAATATCCCAATTACCAGACCTGCAATTATTGAAACAATATTCATAGGAACAAAAATAATAAAAAAGCGGACACGTCGTATCTTTGACTTAAGTGTCTAAAAATCAATAAAATTAAACGCACAGAATGAGAAAACGGATTACATGATTTAATGGAACTCATGTCGGAACATATGATGATCAGTAAACGACGCGAGTATTTAAACGGTTATCCGGGAAGAAAAGGGATGGTTTTTTGGCATGATCAGATACCGGAAGACAGCGTATAAATGATTGGACGGAAGTCTTGACCTGTAGATACAAAAATTTTAATGTGACACCGGATATCGAAGCTTTGTAAACCCAACAGGCCCCATCAAAGCCCAAACCTTGTACCCCATATTGGTACTTAATCCTAAAAATTATTAAAACGAAGTAGGGTGTATTAAAATTGTTGCTACATTTGGACATGTTTTTGTTTAACCTGAAGGCTGCAAAACAGTTATCATCGTATCCGTTCCCGGTAAAACGCAAAAAGAGAAACCGTATATTGCCTAATAAATAAATAACTATCTAACAA
>MWER01000006.1 GCA_002071175.1 Bacteroidetes bacterium ADurb.Bin037 | reverse complement strand
CCGGTGGCACCACAAAAATGACCTGCATTTGCAGGTCTTTTTTTTGGATTCATATAAATACTGTAAATTTGCAGGATTAAACATTAATAATATTTGGAGGATCAGATAATGAAAATTAAAAAAGTCGAAGCTATTGAAATACTTGATTCAAGAGGAAATCCCACTGTTGAAGTCAATTTAGTGCTGGAAGACGGGTCCCGTGCAACTGCCATGGTACCCAGCGGGGCATCTACCGGGGAAAGGGAAGCTGTAGAATTGCGTGATGGCGATAAGAAACGTTATCAGGGTAAAGGTGTTTTGAAAGCCGTTTCCAATGTAAACAACATCATTGCAAAGGCCATTCAAGACAAATGTTTTACAAGCCAGCGGGAACTCGATTATTTTATGATAGATCTGGACGGTACGGCTAATAAGGGGAAATTGGGAGCCAATGCCATCCTTGCTGTGTCCATGGCTTATGCCAGAGCCAAGGCTTTCAGCCTGAAGATGCCGCTGTATCAGTACCTTGGCGGCACCAATGCCTACCTTCTGCCTGTACCCTGTATGAATGTTATCAACGGTGGAGCACATGCCGATAACACGGTCGATTTCCAGGAATTTATGATCGCACCTCACAATGCACCTACTTTCCGTGAATCAATCCGGATGGGCACCGAGGTGTTCCATGCCCTGAAAAGCGTTCTCAAATCGAAAGGCCTGAGCACTGGGGTGGGTGACGAAGGCGGTTTTGCACCTAACCTGAAAACGAACGACCAGGCAGTGGAAATGATCCTCGAAGGGATAGTCAAAGCTGGCTATAAACCCGGAGAAGATGTCAGCATATGTCTGGACCCGGCAGTCAGTGAGATGTGGGAAGATGGCAAATATAAATTTTTCAAAAGTACACAAAAGTTGATTTCCAGTGATGAAATGGTAAAAATATGGGAGAACTGGGTAAGACAATATCCCATCGTCTTGATTGAGGACGGAATGGCAGAAAACGACTGGGAAGGATGGAAGAATCTGACAGAGACTTTGGGTGGCAAGATCGAGCTGGTCGGTGACGATCTGTTTTGTACCAATAAGAAAATTCTGGCCCAGGGGATAGAAAAGGGATTGGCTAACGCTATTCTCATTAAGTTGAACCAGATAGGTTCCGTTTCCGAAACCCTTGAGACCATAGAACTGGCCAACAAGAATTCTTATAACTGTTTTGTTTCACATCGCAGCGGAGAAACCGTTGACAGCTTTATAGCAGATCTGGCGGTAGCGGTCAATGCTGGTCATATCAAGACGGGAAGTGGGTGTCGTGGAGAACGCGTTGAAAAATTCAACCAGCTCATGCGTATTGAATACGAGTTGGGCAAAGTGTCGCATTTTGCCGGGATCAAAGCCTTTAAGAACGCTTAATCCGGACAATGACAAATATTTTTTCGCGGGGATCCTTTGTTGCCATAGATAACCATACGCACTCGCATCATTCTTTCGACAGCTCCATGCAAATGGATAAGGCAGCCGAAATGGTCCTTAAAGGATCCCTGGGCGGAATCTGCTTTTCCGATCACTATGATTTTGACGCACCGCCGGGAATTAAACTGTTTACATTTGACGTAGATAAGCAACAGGAAGAAATTGATGCCCTGAAAGAAAGGTATCCTTCCATTATCCTGCTAAAAGGAGTGGAGATAGGCATTCAACCGGTCAGCATGGACCAAATAAGGCAGTTCATGGCCGGTCATTCTTTTGATACCGTAATTGCATCTATGCATTTTGTCCGTGGAACCGATCCTTTTCACGGGACGTTTTACGAAGGTCTTGACCCAAAAAGAGCATACAACATATACCTTGAGGATATCCTTTATTGTATAAGCGATTTTAAGGACTTTGACATCCTGGGGCATTTTGATTATGTGGCAAGGTATGCGCCATACGATGAACATGAGATATCCATGAAGCACTATGGTGATCTGTTAGAACCTATTTTAAGCATTTTGGCCGAAAACGGTAAAACATTCGAGATAAATACCAAGACCTATCAAAGATTCAGGTACGGAACACCGACTTTAGATACAGGTGTTCTCAAAAGGTTCAGGGAGTTGGGTGGAGAAGCGGTAAGTTTGGGGTCGGATGCCCATAAGGCAGAAAAGATAGGAGAGCAATTTCCTTACTACACAGAGGTGCTCAAACAATGCGGATACCGCTACGGGGTATTTTACAGAAACAGAAAACCGGAATATTACAAAATCGGATAGGTAATGATTATGCGAAGAAGTGTTTTTCTTTCGTTATGGATCGTTATGGCGGCTTGCCAACCCAGGTCGCAGCACATTCCCATCGTTGAAACTGCTCTTAAAGATACGGGCTCTGTTTTTTATACGGATTTTTCTACGTATCCCAAGGTTCGGAATGTTCTTCCCATAGGTATTTTCGATTCGGGTACCGGCGGATTGACGGTCATGGAGGCCATTCTTGCCAGTAGGTTGCTTGACAGCGAACAATTCATCTACTTTGGCGACCAGGCCAATATGCCTTACGGCAATTATCCGGCTGAAGGGAAAACAGATTACCTGCGGGAACTCATCATAAAAGACGCCTTGTTCCTGCTCGGGCAACAGATAAAGGTGCTGGTCGTGGCCTGCAATACGGCTACGGCCTATGGGCTGGAAGATATCACGACTTATCTGGAAGAAAGTGGTTCGGGAATCAAGGCCATCGGTGTGATCAATGCCGGGGTAAACGCCACATTGGATAAAATACGCCCCGGAGAAGATGCAGCTATTGGTATCCTGGCTACGGTGGGCACCATTGCTTCGCAAGGTTATGAAAAAACATTCGGGACACAGGCAGGGATCAGGGGGCATGGGGACAACCTGATGGTTGTGAGCCACGGTTCGTTTGGTTTTGCTGAGGCCGTAGACGGAGAAAGGGATTTTGCGGACAAAGATGCTACCGGACCGGGGAATTCTTACAGGGGACCTTCTCTGGACCATCCGCAGTTCAGGATCGAACGTGATCTGTTACCGGCTTACGGTTTTGACTTTTCGTCAAATAAAATGTTGTACGAAGGCTTGGTTGACAATCCCCTTGTACTGCAATTGAATGCACCTGAAAATTATGCCCGCTACCATTTGTTGAGCTTGGTTGAAAAACTGCGTAGTAATAAGAATCCCAAACAGTTGCGTTATCTGGTACTGGGGTGTACGCATTATCCCTACCAGATCGCTACCATAAATAAGATGTTACGGGAATTGAGAACATATGAAAAGGACGGTATCTATCCTTACCGGGATCTGATAGCGGAAAAGGTCGAAATCATAGATCCGGCCCTTGAAACAGCTTGTGAACTGTACTATACGCTATTGAACGACAGCTTGCTGACATTCAATCTCGCTCCCTCTTCTGCCCGGTTTTATATTTCCATTCCGTATAAGAACCCCGGACATCCCGAACGATTCGATTCCCTGGGACGTTTCACCTATGAATATAAATACGGCAGACAACCGGGCGTCTTTGAAAGGGATACGGACATTGTGCCCTTTTCTGCCGATATAATTGATCAACAGACGATCGAACGCTTGAGATCCCTTCGTTTTACGTGGCCTTTATTGCCATTCTGAGTTACAGGAACCCCATAAAGGTTTGTCATGGTATCCGGTTCTGCCTATTCCGTCACTATCTTGCACTGCTATCGAAGGTGAAAATATTATCGACATAACGTGTTGTAATCTAGCGATTTGACTTATAACCTACCATTATATTGTAAATATTTTTCAAAAATATTTGGTTTATAAAATAAAGTACTTTATATTTGCAACAACATAATAATTATAAAAATCATGAAAACTGAAAAAACACTTAATGAAAAAGAAAGCCTCGATCTCATTGCGCGCATGATAGACAATGTGCATATGAAGATTGAGAAGAATGCGGCAATACCCATGATCGTATTCGGATATGTCAGTATGATCATATCACTCTCTGTTTGGGTTGCATTGCGAATGACGGGCAATAATCTGTATAACCTGCTATGGGCCGCCATTCCGGTTTTGGGTTGGATCCTTTGCGGATTGATTAACCGTAACCGTGTCCGTACCGAAGGAGTATCCCGTTCACATATGGAAGTTTTGATCAGCCGCTTATGGATTCTTTTATCTGTTGTCGTGCTTCTGTGTATGATAGTGACGTTTATCCTTCAGGGGAATTTCCCCAGCTTTTTTATTATCATTTTACTGCTAACGATCGGTGTTACTCTATCCGGCCTGATGGTTCTTTACAGACCGTTTATTATCTGCGGCATATTGGGAATTTTGCTTTCATTCTTGTTTTTATGGGTAAAGGGATTGGAAAGCATACTCCTGATTGGTGCCGTTTTTGCCATCATCATGGTTATTCCGGGTCATATGTTGCATTACGCAGCTGCTAAAAAATACAAAAGCAATGTTTAAAGAACTGGATCCCCTGTTACATTCAGAATTGAGACTGGCTGTGATGTCGGTACTCGTGTCGCTGAAAGAAGCCGATTTTGTATATTTACAGAAACAGACGGCTGCTACGGCGGGGAACTTGAGCATTCAACTTGATAAACTTTCAGCAGCAGGGTATATAAAGATCAAAAAGACTTTCAAGGAAAAGAAACCCCGGACCGTATGCCGCATTACTCCTGAAGGGTTGGCAGCATTCCACAATTATATTGAAGCACTCAAGAGTTATCTGGGTGTCTGAATAGTACCGCTGGCAATCAAACCTGCCAGGGCAGTTATACATTCCTTACGGGTCATAAGGCTCTGGCGGGATAATTCCTTCAGATCATAATCCCCGGTTTGCTCCCATCTGCGGAGGACTTCCAGGAGGCGTTCGTGCTGGCTGTTAATGGTGAAGGTAAACGGTTTGGCCGAATGGGTTATTTTCATCACGGCTATTTCCAGTTCCGAAGCCATTTTGTTCTCGTCTGCCTTTCTTACGTAGCATGTGTGTTTGCCTGTTTCATCAGGGGCGGTATGTGGGGCACGGTTGCTTTTGGGGACCTGGACTTCCAGTACGGTTTTTCCTCCATATTCCCAGAAACGTGTAGTATACTTGACTACAGGTTTGCAAAAAACATGTGCAGCTGCCTCAACGACATAGACCTCCTCTTCCTCATGTTTCAACCCGGCAATCCGGCCGTTATCCTTGACTCCCACCAACAGTCTTCCTCCTTCTGTGTTTGCAAAGGCGGCCAGGGAGCGTGCGATCTTTCTGGCATCATTCAAAAAGAACTTGAAATCCTGCCGGGTATGTTCCCCTTCTTTTATCATTTTTTCCAGCGGATGCATATTACAAAGATAGCATTCCTTTTTCCTATCTTTGTATTATGGAAAAAGCGATTTTTGCCGCAGGCTGTTTCTGGGGCGTACAACATTACCTGGACAAAGCTCCGGGAGTGATAAAAACGACTGTTGGTTATACCGGAGGTCATAAGGAAAATCCTTCCTATGAAGAAGTTAAATCACAGACTACAGGCCATGCAGAAGCCGTAGAAGTAGAATTCGATCCGGTACTGACCAGTTTTAAAGAGTTGTGTAAATTGTTTTTCGAGATCCACGATCCGGGACAGACAAACGGACAGGGTCCGGACATTGGTCCGCAATACCGTTCAGAAATATTTTACATGAACGACAAACAAAGGGTAATAGCGCAAAAGCTCATGAAGAAACTCAGGGACAGGGGACATACGGTCCATACCGCTCTTACACCTTACACCCGTTTTTGGGAAGCGGAGAAATACCATCAGCATTATTACGAAAAAACGGGACATCATCCCTATTGTCATTTTTATGTTAAAAAATTCTGATCATGGCAGACGAAAAAATAATTTTCTCTATGAACGGAGTCAGTAAGATTCTGCCTTCCAGTAATAAAACAATTATTAAAAATATCTATCTGTCCTTTTTTTACGGGGCCAAGATCGGTGTGATAGGATTGAACGGTTCCGGAAAATCTACCCTTTTGAAGATAATTGCAGGACTGGAAAAAGGGATCGAAGGAGAAGTTGTCTGGGCTCCCGGGTATTCTGTAGGATACCTGGAACAGGAACCGCATCTGGATGACACTAAGACCGTCATGGATATTGTCCGGGAAGGAGTGCAGGAAGTGGCTGACCTGTTGAAGGAATACGAAGAAGTGAACCTGAAGTTTTCCGAACCCATGAGCGATGAACAGATGAACGATCTGATCATCCGGCAGGGAGAATTGACCGAAAAGATCGATAATGCCGGAGCCTGGGACCTCGATTCAAAACTGCAAAGAGCCATGGATGCCCTGCAATGTCCGCCGGCCGGATCTTCCGTCAAACATCTGAGCGGAGGGGAACGGCGCCGTGTGGCACTGTGCCGCCTGCTGCTGAGCGAACCCGATGTTCTTTTGCTTGATGAGCCTACCAACCACTTGGATACGGAAAGTGTACAATGGTTGGAAGCCCACCTGCAGCAGTATAAAGGTACTGTCATAGCCGTAACCCATGACCGGTATTTCCTGGACAACGTAGCCGGTTGGATTCTGGAACTGGACCGGGGTGAAGGTATCCCCTGGAAAGGAAATTATTCGTCCTGGTTGGAACAGAAGACTATCCGTCTGTCGATGGAAGAAAAACAGGAAAGCAAACGACGTAAAACGCTGGAACGTGAGCTGGAGTGGGTGCGTATGGCACCAAAGGCACGTCATGCAAAGTCCAAGGCACGTCTTTCGGCATATGAGAGAATGCTCAATGAAGACGGCCGGCAAAAAGAGGAACGCCTGGAAATATTCATACCCAACGGGCCCAGGTTGGGAGATAATGTAATAGAAGCTATTGACGTGTCGAAAGCTTACGGGGACAAGCTGCTATTTGAGAATCTGAATTTCAAACTACCCCCGGCAGGTATTGTGGGGATCATTGGACCCAACGGGGCCGGAAAGACTACTTTGTTCCGCCTGATCATGGGGACAGAGCAGCCTGATTCGGGAACATTCAGGGTAGGGGAGACCGTCCGTTTGGCTTACGTAGACCAGCAACACAAACAGATAGATCCGGATAAGACGGTATATCAGACAATAGCCGAAAATTCGGAATACATTCGTTTGGGAAACCGTGAAGTAAATGCCAGGGCATATGTTTCCCGTTTTAATTTTTCCGGTGCAGATCAGGAAAAAATGTGCGGGATATTGAGTGGTGGGGAAAGGAACCGGTTGCATCTGGCGCTGACACTCAAGGAAAATGCCAATGTGCTTTTATTGGACGAGCCCACAAACGATGTAGATGTAAATACGATCCGGGCTTTGGAAGAAGGCTTGGAGAATTTTGCCGGATGTGCCGTGATTATATCACATGATCGTTGGTTCCTGGACCGTATTGCCACCCACATCCTGGCCTTTGAAGGTGATTCCGGGGTATATTTCTTTGAAGGTTCTTACAGTGAATACGAAGAAAACCGCAAACACCGCCTGGGAACGGAAATCAAACCGTTCAGATACAAGAAACTTCAGGATTAAACCGAATTTGGTCCTGCTGATCTTCAGTGTTTCTGTCATCAGTTGACTATTGAATTCCGGATCCAAAGGTTTTGTTTGGAAAGATAAACGTCAGAATGACACGCAGTTACAAAACTTCTTCAGGCAGAATGCTAAATAATGGTCGTTGAAGATCTTTTTTGAAAAGAAATCGCTATTTTTGATGGTTTTGAAAAATAACCTATAATCATTCTTATATGAGAACAGAGAAAAAAAGTTATGCATTGCCAATCATCATGATGATTGCACTATTCGGGATGATCTCATTTGTGACCAACCTGGCAGCACCGATGGGACAAGTATTGAAAGAACAGTTTGGAGTATCCAATTTCCAGGGATTACTTGGTAATGCGGCTAACTTCATAGCCTATGCCGTCATGGGTATACCGGGCGGTATACTGTTACAACGCATAGGATACAAAAAGACAGCTCTCATAGCCATTGCGGTCGGTTTTTTGGGAGTGTTCATTCAGTTCCTTTCAGGTCACTCACCTGAAAATGCCGCCTTCAGTGTCTATCTTCTGGGAGCATTTGTGGCCGGTTTTTCCATGTGCCTGCTGAATACCGTTGTCAATCCCATGCTCAACACCCTGGGTGGCGGCGGGAACAAAGGCAACCAGCTGATCCAGGTAGGAGGGTCTTTTAATTCTTTGATGGCAACCCTTACCCCTGCACTGGTAGGTATTTTAATTGGTGAAGCGGCCAAAGCCAACATCAAGGATGTATTTCCTGTACTGTACATCGCCATGGGGGTTTTTGCCCTGGTATTTTTTGTATTGATGGCGGTCAGGATTCCCGAACCGTACGTAACCCAGAGCAAAGATCCTTTGAAACAGCTGATGACAGGGGCTCTCAAATACAAGCATTTCGTACTTGGAGCTATTGCGATTTTCATATATGTGGGAGTGGAAGTGGGAACGCCGGGCGTAATGATCTACTGGCTGTCGGACAATCCCGAGGCGGGGAAAACCGTTGCAGGTTT
The DNA here is from genome assembly GCA_002071175.1 of Bacteroidetes bacterium ADurb.Bin037. GTDB lineage: Bacteria > Bacteroidota > Bacteroidia > Bacteroidales > UBA932 > DMER64. The sequence goes on along the minus strand of MWER01000006.1, from coordinate 76,778 downwards.
TGTTGCCGGAACCTATTGGCTGCTTATGTTGGTGGGGCGTCTAATAGGAGCCTCCGTAGGCAGTAAAATATCGAGTAAGGTCATGTTGTCGGTCACTTCTGCCGTTGGGCTGATCCTGATACTACTTACCATATTTTCGTCTACTGAAACCATGGTACAGTTGCCCGTGCTGCAACGTTCGGCCATCGGCGGACTTTCCTTTGGAATGGCCCAGGTGCCCGTCAATGCCATGTATATAGTATTGGTAGGTTTGTGTACTTCCATCATGTGGGGCAGCATCTTCAACCTGGCCGTAGAAGGACTGGGTAAATATACTGCAGCGGCGTCAGGGATCTTTATGGTTTTGGTTTGTGGAGGAGGGATCCTGCCTGCCTTACAGGGTTTTGTTGCCGATAAGGCCGGATATATTTCCAGCTACTGGGTAATTCTCATAGGGCTGGCCTATCTTCTGTTCTATGCATTGGTGGGATCTAAGATCAGAAACAAAGAAATCCAAACAAAATAAATTATGGGAAAACCTTACGTTATAGGCATTGACATAGGTGGTCAAAGCACAAAAATGGGCGTTGTCGATGCCCGTGGCAATATCATTATCCAAACTTCTTTCGACGCGCGTGATATTATCACTTTGAAAGGTTATATGGATGAATTGGAAAAAAGTATTACCCATATCATTAATGTGCCTGCCGTAGGCGGAAAGGAAAAGATAAAAGGGATAGGCATCGGGGCTCCGAACGGCAATTATTACAAAGGAACCATAGAATCTGCACCCAATCTGAAATGGACAAAGGATAAACAGGGGAATCCCGAGGTCGTCTACCTGAAAAAAATGGTTGAAAAGATATTCGGCTTCCCTGTAGTGGTTACAAACGATGCCAATGCCGCAGCTCAGGGAGAAATGATCTACGGGGCAGCAAAAGGGATGAGGAACTTCATAGAGATCACGCTTGGGACAGGCGTGGGAAGCGGAATTGTGATAGATGGGAAGATAGTTTATGGCCACGATGGATTTGCCGGAGAACTGGGTCATACCACATCCGTTCGCAGAACGGGACGCCAGTGCAATTGCGGTAAGATAGGCTGTCTGGAGACATATGCCTCTGCGATCGGGGTGGCCCGGACTGCCCGTGAATTGCTGGAAATGGAACCTGAAAGGACCAGCTTATTGAGGAACCTGCCTGCCGATGACATCACTTCCAAGGATGTTGCCCAAGCTGCCGCCAAAGGGGATGAACTCTCCATAGAGGTTTTCAATTATACCGGCCGTTTGCTGGGAGAAGCATTTGCTGATTTTGTCGCCTTCAGTGCCCCCGAGGCAATCGTCCTGTTTGGAGGCCTGGCACAGGCAGGGGACCTGATCTTTAAACCGACCGTACAGGCCATGGAAGACAACCTGTTGTCTATCTGGAAAGGAAAGGTCAAAGTGCTTCATTCCGAGTTACCCGGTTCCGAGGCAGCTATCCTCGGATCGGCTGCACTGGCCTGGGAATTGTAAGGAGTTGTGGCATGAAGACAAATATTGTTAAAGAACAATTCACGATCAAATTCGGGAGTCCTGCCGGATGGGTATATGCCTCTCCCGGCAGGATCAACCTTATAGGAGAACACACCGACTATAACGGCAGTTTTGTTTTCCCGGGGGCTATTGACAAAAGAGTGGTGGCCGTTATTCGTAAGAATGGAACGGGAAAAGTTCGTGTCTGGTCGGTAGATCTGCAGGATTACGCCGAATTTTCCATGGAAGAAAGCGATCTGCCCAAAGCTTCCTGGGCCCGGTATATCTTTGGGGTATGCCGTGAGATCATCAAAAGAGGTGGAAGACTGGTAGGATTCGATACGGCTTTTGCCGGAGATGTACCCCTGGGAGCCGGGATGTCCTCTTCGGCTGCATTGGAAAGTACTTATGCATTTGCCCTCAATGACATGTTTTCCCTTGGGATAGATAAATTTGAGCTGGCACGCATCGGTCAGGCTACCGAACATCATTATGTGGGCGTAAAATGTGGGATCATGGACCAATTTGCATCGCTCTTTGGGAAAGAGGGGAACCTGATCCGTTTGGACACCCGCTCCATGGAATACAAGTATTTTCCGTTCCATCCACAGGGATATAAACTGGTTTTGCTCGATACGGCAGTAAAGCACGAATTGGCCTCTTCAGCTTATAACAAACGCCGCGAATCGTGTGAAAATGCAGCCCGGGTTGTAAGAGAGAACGGATATCCAACGGTGGAATTTCTCAGAGATGTTACCATGGATATGCTTCATGAAGTTAAGGACAAGCTTTCAGAGGAAGACTTCAAAAGAGCCAAATACGTTGTGGAGGAAACCTCCCGGGTACTGGTCGTAAGCGATGCCCTGGAACGGGATGACTATGAGACTGTAGGCCGGATGATGTACCTGACACACGAGGGAATGAGTCGTCTGTATGAGGTAAGTTGTCAAGAGCTTGATTTTCTTAACCGGATCGCAAAAGAATGTGGCGTTACCGGTTCACGTGTTATGGGAGGCGGTTTTGGAGGATGTACCATCAACCTGGTTAAAGATCACTTGTACGGAACGTTTCTGGAAAAGGCACAAGAACAATTTGCCCGCCAATTCGGTCACGAACCCAAGGTATATGAAGTAGTGATCAGCGATGGGGCTCGCAGGGTCTGCTAGTCAGACAATTCCGGACGGTCAATGTCCAGGAAAACATAGGTGTTGCCTACCAACTCCAGAAAGCGGAAGAAATCTGTTTTTGATATGACGACCGTATATCGGTTGTCATTGGGATGAAAACTGATCTCTTCCACTTTTTTTAACTTGTCGTCAAGGAATAAGACCACATGGTTTTCCGTATCATTAATAAGCCCGAAAGGAGACACGGAACCGGGTTCCACACCCAGGTAGCGCATCATCCGGGGAGGAGAGGCAAAAGTCAATTTGCCTTGCCGGAGCATTTTTTCTATACCCTGAATGGGCAATTGTCTTTTCCAGTCGAAAACAACCAGGTAATGACGGTTCCCTTTATGATTCCTGAAAAAAAGATTTTTACAATGCTGGGCTTCGATATCTTTCCAGTAAGCAATGGCCATCTCGGCAGTCGGGAGTGGCGGATGTTCGTATAAACGATATGAAATATTCCAGTCCCGGAGCTGTTTGAGTACTTTGTCCTTACGATCTTCCATAGTGCAAAAATACGTATATTTGCCTTATGATAATAAGAAAAGCAACGAAACATGATGCCACGGTCCTGGCCCGAAACCAGGTACAGATGGCGCTGGAATCGGAAAATATCATATTGGATTACCAAACTGTCAAAAAAGGTACGGAAGCCTACCTGGCCGACGATAACAAAGGGACAGCCTACATAGTAGAGATCGATGGAGAAATAGCCGGATCATTGCTCGTCACCAGGGAATGGAGTGACTGGCGGAACGCATGGATTTGGTGGATACAAAGCGTCTACACTACACTCCCGTACCGCCGAAAGGGTGTCTACAAGGCACTGTACAGCCATTTGCAGGAATTGGTACGACGGTCGGATGATGTGATAGGTATACGGTTATATGTTGCCAAGAACAATGCCCTTGCCCGGGAAATGTATCGCCATTTGGGAATGACCGATGAACATTATACCACCTATGAATGGCTTAAGGATTCGGATACGTTTAAGCCGGCAGAATGAAACGTTTCGGATTTTTTCTCTTTATGGCCGTTTGGGGTCCGCCTTCCCGTATAGGTGTTTTTCGAAACGGATACGTTGTGATTTAGCGAAAAACAGGGACAATCCCCACTGATAACGTATAATTTATTCCGGGCATCGGTCTTCCAAGGACCGATTCATATTCTTCGTTAAATAAGTTTTTCACGATCCCTTTCAGATGGATTACAAAGCGGGGGAAAACAAACTTTTTTTCCAAAGACAGATCATTCATGAAGTACGGTCCCAGGACTCCCAGTTTGCTATAGGTCTGATTACTTGAAGTGGTGTAACGTTCGCTGTAATATATCCAGTCATAGGTCAGGGTCCAGTCTTTCCATCCCAGGCGTCCTGTTATGGCCGATGAAAATTCCGGGATGTAAACCAATTGTTTCCCGATCGACTGGTCTGCCCAGCTTACGGGATCTCCAAAGTTAAGAGACCTTGTCCATGCAAAATTTCCGTCCACATCGATTCTCCAGTTCCGGTTCAGCTTCACCCCGAGGGAGCCTTTAACTTCTATGCCGTAGCTTTTGACTTGTTTAACGTTTACAGGCGACCAGAAACCTTTGAAAGTGGGAAGCCACAGAATCCAGTTATTTATATGGGAATAGAACCCGGCGAGACTCAAATTCCATTCCGAATTCTTTCCTTTGTGCCCGGCAGATATTCCGGCGTCAACTGTCAGACCTTCTTCAGGCAATAGGTCCGGATTTCCCCCGGGCATGAAATACAGGTCGTTGAGGGTAGGGTAGCGGAAGTTTTTTGCTATAGACGCTTTTAGTAGGATCTCTCCTTTTCGTGACAGCAGGTATTCTGCCAAAAATGAGGGTATCGGCGGAGTAAGATCTTTTCCGTAAATGTCGTTGCGCAGGTTCACCGATAGCCCAAGCCTTTCAAAGGGACGGTATTTTGCAGAGAGAAAACCCGATATTTCCAGCCTTGCCTGCTGATAGCCCAGCAGAGCCTCTTGACCCTCAATGGAAATAATGGCATTATCCACACTTTTGACGACATGTTGATTTAGGGACAGATTAGCCGAGAACATCCATCTGCGCCTATACCATTCCCCTTCTGCCTGCGCAAAAAAAGTGTGTACATTGCTTTGGGAGTTTACCATATTGGCCCAATCTCCGTTTCCCAAATCCCGCTTGTAAATGTAAAGCATGTCGGTATATATGTATCCTGTCTTGGCGGCTATTTTGTTTCTTTCTCCCAATCTATTCCACCCGATCACCGACCTGAACGTGTTGTCCGTCTGATTGTTTTTGACACTTGTGTTTTCTTTGTAATCAACGTTCAGCAGAGGGATCCCGCGGTCGGTCCGGGCATACCAGGCAGAAATGTTCCATGTGCCCTTTCCCGTCCCCCTGAACTGGAAGTCCTGCAATAGGTGAAAATCGCAAAAACTCCCGTTTTTGTTTCGTTCCACCGGGTATTCATATCCAGTAATATTCCCCTGATCGTCATAGAAAAAATTTTTCTTCCTGTAATTGACATATTTATAGTCGTTCCTGGAAGAGGCAATATAAAACCTGGTAGAACTGCTCCATTTGCTTTTGCTGTATGAAAGACGTAAAAATTCATCAAAAGTCCTGAAACTGCCTATCCCTTGTATGTAATTGACAGACAACCCGTCTTGCCCGGTAGTTTCCGTAGATAACGCTATGGCTCCTCCCAGGCCTCCCGACGAAACGGTGACCGAACTGGGACCGTGGTAAAGATCGGCCTTATCTATGAAAAATGCCGGAATAGTTGAAAAATCGACCATTCCCAACAAGGGGGAATTGATCTTCATCCCGTTCCAGGTTACTTGTGTATGGGAAGGGGATGTGCCGCGGAAAGATGCCGTGGAGAGCGTTGATCGTCCGTAGGATTTAATGAATATTGTACTTTTATGACTAAGCACTTGTGCCAGGGAGCCTGTGATATCATTGCGCAAACCCAATGAGTCTATTGTTGTCTTCTGCATACCCATATCCCTCAGTTTTCTTTGAGCCGTTATCCGGAGTGTATCAAGATGCCTTACCTCTATGGAGTCCTGGGCATTGAGATACCCGCAGGAAAGGATCAGTATATGCAGAAAGACGAGCGTCCTCATTATTTGATCATATTGTAATCGCTGATCCCGGTGACTTCGGTCGAGATTTCTCCCAGCCATCCCGATTTACCGTTTACTGCAGTCTGGACTTTGATAAAATCTATGAATTCCAGATGGATAGGTTCACCTTTAGAGGTAATTGCGTCGGAAATACGGAAAAGATTCTGGTCATTGTTGTCTACGTATCCCCAATCGTAAGGGGGACATATCCAGTTTCCTGTTTCTTCCGACAGGTAGTTGCGTGACTCCAGGCGGGTCCCGGTCAGGGTGTAATAGTCCGCTTTGATCCATGCCGGATAATAGGTGTCCTGATCATGGAACGGCTTCAGGTAATCTATAGTGCCCGTAGCGCCCAGGTTATCGATCCAGTGTACGGGGGATTCCGGTTCTCTGGGACGAAAATACGTAACGCTATATTGCTGCAATGTTTTTTCTTTACCGTGTTCACTGCCTCTGAGTTCATACCAGGTATCGTCAGGCAGCCCGTTGCCGTTGCTATCCTGCATAACCCATACGACACCCGGTTCGGAAGCATTGTCATGGGCATTACCTTCAATTTTAAGGTTATAATCCCCGTCGTTAACAATACTATGATCAAAACCGGCCACGATATAACCTCCAAAGGCCCCCAGAGAAACAAAAGAGCCCTGTCTTAAACGTTTTTCCGCATAAAGGACGGCTTTAGCGGGTGTGTCTTCGTTATTGAAACCTCCTATATTCAGTTCATTAATGAATTGGCCGGGAGCGGGCGTATATTCCAGTATCATATGCCAGCCGGGGTGGCTGCTCTCCTGTACAGGCCTGAAATATTTCCCGGACGGGGGAAACGGATCTTCGTCATCGCCCGGACCATCCCCGCCGGAGGATGGCTCAAGTACATGAACGTCAAAACTTGTCCGATCGCTTCCGTCCTCTGTAGTAACTGTGAATTGAAAACGGTATACGCCCGTATCTGTTGCCAGGAATGTAAAAACGCTGTCCCGGCTGACTTCCTCCGAATTAACCGTCCACAAGTAAACTCCGTTCTGTCCGTTGGCTATGACCGGACGCAATGTCAGGGAACTACCTGAAGCTATGGAATATCCATTTACAGGTACGGCCAAATAGATATAGGGACGTGCCCTTTTTAGCACTTCGATCCTGATATCTCGTTTGACTGTAATATCCTGACGGATGACCTGAAAAGTCAGTACAAACATGCCCGGTTCCGATGCAGTAAACATATAGACCTTTCCGGTTCCGACAATGATCCCGTTTAACGACCACGAATAAACCGCATCCCGGTCATAGCTCACCTGTGGAGCGATGGTCAGCGTATCTCCCGTCTTAATGCGGTATCTCCCGTCAGGGATTTCCAGTTCTATCAGTGGAGCAGGCTCTCTGTACAATTCCTTTCCACTGTTACATCCCGCCAGTAGCAGGAAAGAAAAGACAAACGGCAGAAATATCTTTTTCATCGCAGTCACTTAAAACAAAAGAAACCGGGATTAATTCCCGCTGTCAGCGTGTCTACAGGAACTCCCTGGGGATTGAACCGGTAAATTTTTCCTTGTTGTACGTAATCCAATGCATCGGATACGTAAATCTCACAAGTAGTAGGATCGACGGCCAGTCCGTAGTAAGGTCTTTGGGACAACCGGACAAACGGTACGGCAGGAAGCGATTCCGCATTAACGGACATACGCCATAAATTTCTGTTTAAAAAATAAAGGGTATCTTTTCCGGGGTTTAGGGCCAGGTAAGTTCGTGATTGTAGGTCTCCTGCAAGAAAAGCCTGTTCTATCTCCCGCTTTCCCGGGTCTATCCGGTACACGTTGCCCGAGGCCGCACACCAGATTTTGTCGTTACCATCCAGGAGCAATTGCGTCGGTTGTTTTTCCACTACGAGTGAATCTACAATCCGGTCCGTACGGGTGTCTATGACCAGCAACATGTTGTCATATGACCAGCAGCTTACAAAAAGAAGATTTTTCCATTGGGCCATCTCTTCCGTAGATCGGTGTCCGGGGGTGGGAACATACCCTGTGATCTGAAATGACACAGGATCCACTATCGTGATCTTTTCCTGGTACAGATCTGTTACGTAAGCTTTATGATCATTAATAAAGTGAATATATCTGGGTGAGATCATGCCGGTTATGGAACCTTTGAGCCGGAAGGTGTCCGGATCTATGACAAAGATTATCCCGGAATTATTCACCACTATATATCCCTTTCCCTTGTATATGGTCATGGATTGTGCCACATCACCCAGGTTGATCCCGTTTGCCCTTACAAAGACCTCATTATGCATATTACCTGACCCGGGAATGTAATAGGACAGGGAAGCATTGCCGTACATGAAGTTTCCCTCGTTAACAATGAACAGACCTTCTCCCGACGGACCCAAATGAAAATCCTCGGTTTCGGCAGGGCCGTACTTCATGCATGATACCGTCAGGAACAGAATCAGCATCAAAGCCGTTGCCCGGTATATCCTTTCGTATATCACAAGGGGAGGCCTTCCACAATAATGTTATCCATGCAAAAATAAGCGGGTGTATTCATGCCGTATGCTCCCGTGTCGGAACTTTCCATGGAAAAAGTTAGTTTATGTATGGGCCCCAGGGAGGATAAATCGACTTTCTCCCATAAATTCACGATTCCTCTGGAAGTGGAAGTGCGAAAATCGGCAAGGTAAAAATCAACGGATCCTTTTTTCAACCCATCTTTTCCATGACCGGTAAAGGTGACCTTCAACCAGTCCTGATCTTTATGGGAAAAAGATTTAGCGAACAGATCCCCGTGTGTCATGGATAAAGCAGTGTAAGAACTGTTGGTAACGAAAAGGGATAAAAAGATCATTTCTTTTTCGGGATCTTTGAAGAAAATTTCACAGTCCGTTCCCAAAAATACCAGGCCAAAGGTGGCCGATTTGCTATGGCCTCCCTGTCCTGTTTGCGGGTCCTTGAAATATACGCTGCATTGGTTTAAAAACCCTTGGGTTTCCATATCGTTCCATCTGGAGGGAACAATCCCGTTCCATGAACTGTATACATATCCTTCGTATTCGAAAGTCGAAAATGCATACCCAAAGGATAATCCCGATTCGGTATGTACATAAGGTACGAAGGACTCATCGTAAAGATTGTCACCGTAAGGTGAACTGGCCAGAGATGTTTCTAAAGCATCTTCGAATGTAATGATGTACGATTCAGGTTCTACCGGAACATTAGGGGTACAACCTACAAAAAGTGCAGCAATGCACAAAGCTGTAATTAAAAAATAGTTTTTCATTTATAAGAAAATTGGTTAGTTCTCCGCTATAATAACAACGGCAGGTCTTCTGACTTATCCCTGTTTCCGTCGCCTTCCCGAACCCTAAGGTCAGTGGCAAGAATGACGGCTACATTTGGAACATTCGTTCCGGGATTCACAGCAGCGGGAACTGTTGCCGATTTTCACGGCATTCCCTTTTAATCCTCCGGACCGTTCTCAGGTCCTTCGGAACCGGTGTCGTGCAAATATAAGTGGTTTTGGGGAATATTCTACTATTTTTGCAGAGAAAATGAGAGAAACTATGAGAAATGCTATAAACTTACTGACATGTATAGTATTGTGTTGTGCTTTTCCCCACATTGCCGCTGCCAGAGGAAGCTATGTGGTTGATTCTATGGAAAGTGCGATACTGGGAGAAGTCCGGCATTTTGCCGTATATCTACCTGAAAGTTATAATAACAGTCCGCAACGGAAGTATCCGGTCCTTTATTTGTTACATGGCGGTGGCGGTTCCTGGCGTGATTGGGGCAGGGTGGGCAATATGGCCCGAATAGCGGACAGGCTGATTTCAGCCCGGGAAGCCCGGGAAATGATCATTGTAATGCCGGATGCCGGAACTACTTTGATGACGTATTTCAACGGAGGGAGCTGGAATTTTGAAGATCATTTTTTCCGGGAATTCATGCCTCTTGTTGAGAGTCGTTACAGGATCGTATCAGAAAAGGGATCCCGTGCGATTGCCGGCCTGTCTATGGGAGGCCAGGGATCCATCATGTACGGCTGTCACAGACCGGATCTGTTTTCAGTAGTATATGCCATGAGTGCTTACCTCTACAAAATGGATCTTTCCATGTTCAAAGAGGATAGTCCGGTAAACCGGGATATTCAGCAAAGGGTTGAAGACAATAATGCGGTGAAATACATTTCCGGGCTCTCAGAAGATGATGCATCCGCCTTACGTACGGTAACCTGGGTAATCGATTGCGGTGACGATGATTTCACTTACCGTGCTAACGTGGAATTTTCACTGGCCATGAAAGAAAAGGGGATCCCGTTGCAAATCCGGATATTTGACGGGGCACATACCTGGGAATACTGGCAGGCGGCCTTGGGCAGGGCGCTTCCCTACATCTCGGCAAACTTGTAAATAAGCGGAGCTTCTTCCGGGGACGGGAAGATGCTGTATCCTTCACTGAGCTCCGGTGTTGATCCGGTTCCTTTATAGGGGACAAAAGCCGTAGTCCGGTCGGAGCTTATCAGGTCCCCTGACTTATCCTGATGTTGGGATACAAAGTTCCCAATACACCAAGTGATTGAATGTTCCCCGGGGAAAAACCCATATTGAACCGGTCAAGCGGTATGGCAAGGATCGTTCTTGTGTAAAAGTCCTGACAAAGGCTTCCAGTCTTTGCTGCATAAACGGTTCCGGTTTCAGGATCAACAATAAAAGTCGGGGCATACAATGCAACACCCCAAAGAATCCCGGAATCCCTTTGCAAAACGCTTTTCAGCGAATTGAAAGAAGAATAGACCAGAAAACATGTTTCATCCTTTAAACTATAAAAATATAGTATATTTGCGCCTCAAATTCAAAATGATGGAATCAACCCGTCAGAGGATCATACGTTCTGTCAGGGCAGTTTCACCGGGGGCGTTGAAAACATCCTGGTGGCTGATCAGGATCATGTTCCTTGTGACGTTCATCATAACGATCCTGAACTATTTTGGTGTGATATCCTGGATATCTATGCATTTAACCCCTTTTTTCTCCAGGTTCGGATTACCCGGAGAAGCAGCACTTGCCTATGTGTCGGGCTATTTTGTAAATTGTTATTCTGCCATAGCCGTAATGATCTCTCTGAATCTGGATGCCAGGACCACTACCATTTTAGCGGTAATGGTACTTTGTTCGCACAATATACCCCTGGAAACGGCAGTACAGAAGAAAACCGGCACTTCGGCTATCCGGATGGTCATAGTTAGGACAGTATCGTCATTATTATTAGGATGGATATTGAACCTGATCATGCCCGGAGAAGCCACACTTCCTTCAACGGGTGTGAGCGAGGGAATGAAAATGGAATTCTGGCCCATGTTGGGAGAATGGGTGTGGGATACGATCAAGATAGCCGTTCCTATGGTTGTACTTGTGTTTTCCCTGACTGTTATTCAACGGTTGCTTTCAGAATTTGGCGTAATACGTTTTATAGCCAGATTTCTCAAACCGGTAATGCTTTTTTTTGGGTTACCGCCTAAAACTGCTTTCCTTTGGATAGTGGCCAACACGCTGGGCCTTGCATACGGAGCAGCCGTAATGATTGACGAAGTAGAGGCCGGAAAGATCTCTGCCGAAGATGTAGATTTGTTGAACCACCATATAAGTGTTTCACACAGTAATGTAGAGGATCTGCTGTTGTTCACTGCCATAGGGGGCATTTTATCATGGATGCTGCTTTCAAGATGGATAATGTCTCTTGTTCTTGTATGGGAGAGACGCTTGGAGCAGTTTGTTGGTAAAAGGATAAAGGGAATATAAAAAAAGTCGGGGCGAAATGACTCGAACATTTGCCCCCTTGCATCCCCAAGCAGGTATATTTCAGATCCTATGGAGATACCAGATCCGGGCGGCTTGTGATTGCCTCAACGAGATATTTCTTACCGGTGTGTTTTTACGATTGGGAGGTGATCTTAAAGGTTGAAAATTTCAAGTTTGCTCCTAATGATTACTTGATAAACCGGAAGTTCAAATAGACAAATAGTCTAATACACGAATGAATCAATCCTTATCCTGTAAGCAACGGACAGAAAACCCGGTTGTTGTGTAGTTGCTGCCCAAATCTAAATTTGACACCATTTTTCTTGAATGCCTTGTCATAGTGCGTTCTTTTTTTCTCATATTATAAAAATTTAGCTTATATGCTTAACTTTGTTTCCACGCTAAGCTGGCAATTTTACCTCACAGAAGCTACTTATGAGAAACTATTATTTTTCGCGCTTTCCCAGAATCAGGAAGAGTTATCTTGATGTATGTTCCCTGACCGAAAGGAAACATCATGTTCCAATTCTTCTGGAATGTGATGTTAGCGAAAGCCTAAAAAAAATCCATCTTAAAAAAGATTCCGGCGAAAAGATTTCGCTGAATTCCTGGCTCGTGAAACTGGTAGGGGATATTCTGGCCAAACATCACGAAATAGCTGCCTATGTTTATAACGACAGGAGTTTCATTGTATTTAATGAAATAAAACTGTTGATGATTATGGAGAAAACTCCCAATGGCAAGCCCATGCCTCTGGGCCTCTTAATTGATAAGCCCAATGAAATGAGCATTCCCGAGATCAAAGACTGTTTGGAAGAAGCCAAAAATCAGAAAGTGGGGACCAAGCATATGCTCGTGAATAAGTCCCCGGGAGTACTTGAGACTTTTTTTTGTTGTTTACTTCCCGTTCTGAGAAAATTTATTTGGAAAATCATGTTGTGGTATCCTCCCTTTGCTTATGCCAAAATGGGGAACGTACTCTACACCTCTGTAGGTATGGTTGGTCAGATAAAGGGGTGGTTTGTGCACCGAACCATCCACCCGGTTTCTTTTGGTATCGGGTCCATATTGAAAAAGCCTGTAGTAGTCGACGATGAGGTGAAGATAAGGGAAATATTGAATGTGACAATCCTCCTTGACCACGATGTCCTGGACGGTGCCCCGATGACGAGGTTCGTCCAGGAATTCGTGGAGTGGGTGGAGTCAGGTCACGGCTTGTAGCCTGTATCGGAGCATAGGCCTTTCCTCTGCACGTGCTTCGTTAATTTGTTTTGAACCGCTCGTGTGAGGTGATCCTGGCGTTGTCCACGGCATGAATGATGTGGACTTGCTAATTTTTACCAGACCAATCCGTTGATGTCCCTTACACAAGCTGCCTAACCTGTATCGACGAAGTTGCTTACTTTGCAAAACAATGCAGAAATGCGTGATTGATTATTAATTTTATAGACGAAAGGGTGTCCTTTACCAGGCATCCTTTTTTTCTTATATCTTTGCACGAAGCTTGTCGGACCAGATGGGGATTGAAAAGATTGTGTTTTCCCAAAAGAAAAAGCAGCTACACAAAATTATCTGTAACTGCTTGGTTTTCAAAGTCGGGGCGAAATGACTCGAACATTCGACCCCTTGCACCCCATGCAAGTGCGCTAGCCAACTGCGCCACGCCCCGCTTTTTAGAGGTGCAAATATACAGCTTTTTTACGAATTTTATACATTTATACTAAAAACTGAATGGAAACCATTAAATGCCTTATCGCCGGAAGCGGTCCTGCCGGCTACACAGCAGCCATCTATGCAGCTCGTGCCAATTTACAACCTGTTCTTTACGAGGGAGTCTTAAGGGGCGGTCAATTGACTACGACCACCGAGATTGAAAACTTTCCGGGATATCCCGATGGAGTAGACGGGAACCTTTTGATGGAAGATCTGCGAAGACAGGCGGAACGTTTTGGTACAGACCTTCGGGCAGGTATCATTACGGAGACCAGACTAGACCGGTCGCCCTTTTGGATAAAACTGGATGACGGGACTGAAATCCTGACAAAAACCCTGATCATTGCCACCGGTGCCACCGCAAGGTACCTGGGCCTCGAATCGGAGCAAAAATTCATAGGAATGGGCGTTTCCGCCTGTGCCACCTGTGATGGATTTTTTTACAGGGGAAAGGATGTGGCTATTGTGGGAGGCGGGGATACGGCCTGTGAGGAAGCGATGTATCTTTCCGGTCTGTGCCGGAAAGTATATATGATAGTCAGGCGTAATGTCTTCAGGGCATCAAAGGTGATGCAGCAAAGAGTGCTTTCCACCCCGAATATAGAAGTGTTGTGGGAGCATCAGACGCGTGAGGTCCTTGGTGATGAAACAGGCGTTACGGGAGTCCTTCTGGTACACAGTTCGGGCAGGGAAAGGATTGTTGATATACACGGTTTTTTCCTGGCCATTGGACATCATCCCAATTCCGAGCCTTTCCGTCCGTGGGTGGAAGTTAATCCGGAAGGATATATCATTACCAATCCTAAAAGTTCGGAAACAAATATTCAAGGAGTATTTGCAGCAGGAGACGTGCAGGATCCCAAATACCGCCAGGCGATTACTGCGGCCGGAAGCGGTTGTATGGCTGCTATTGATGCGGAACGTTACCTGTCAATGTGTTCTGGCTTATAATTTGCTAAACTGTCGTATATTTGCATCTGATGTTATTGATGAAAAGACAACTATTTTTTTTCCTGGTCCTTTTGCTGACGGTAACTGCTGCCTGCGTGAATCAGTTCGAAACCCTGTTGCGCAGCACAGATTATGAATTGAAATTTAATAAAGCCATTGAATTTTTTGAGGCCGGAAGATATTCAAGGGCACAACCCTTGCTGGAGCAATTACAGATGGTTTACAGTGGTACTACACGGGATGATACGTTACAGTATTACCTTGGACTGAGTAATTACCATCTAAACGATTTTGTAGTTGCGGAGGATAATTTCAAACGGTTTGTAGAAATATTTCCCCGCAGTCCTTTTACAAAAAACGCGCGTTTTCTAAGACTAGATTGTCTTTACCAGAACACATACCGTTATGAACTGGACCAGCAGCCCAGCCGTATAGCCATAGCCGCTATTGAAGAATTTCTCTATGATTACCCCGGGAGCGAGTATGAAGTTGTTTGCAGACAAATGCTCGCTGACATGTATGACCGCCTGGACCGCAAGGCTTTTGAGTCTGCCAGGCTTTATTATACAATAGAAGATTATAAGGCTGCCACCCATGCCTTGAAGGAAACACTCAAGGACAACCCGGAAAGCAGTTACCGGGAAGAGATTCTGTATTACATTGTTGCTGCCAATTACCAGTATGCAGACAACAGCCTGCCGGAATTGCAACGGGAAAGATTTCTAAATGTAATAGACGAGTATTATAATTTTATAAGTGAATATCCGGATTCGCAACACAGAAGGGAAGTGGATAACATGTTCCGGAAAGCACAGCAATATACAACAAGAAATAATAATTAAACATATATGGAAAGCAAGAAGCAACCTGTACCTGAAACTACAATCACCCGTGATATATCCGGTTTATTACAAGAGACGGGGAACATTTACCAGACGGTCATGATCATAGCCCAAAGGGCAAATCAGATAGCCATGGAGGTTAAAAAAGAGCTGAATAGCAAGCTGGAAGAATTTTCAACCTTTGCTGATACTTTGGAAGAGACATTTGAAAACAGGGAACAGATTGAAATTTCACGTTATTACGAACGGCAGCCAAAACCTACACTGATAGCCATAAAGGAATTTGAGGAAGGAGAAACCTATTATAGGATGGGTGAAGAAACTGAAGAATAATATTGCTTTACTCACTGAGCATATCCAATTATGCCCTCATCAATGTCCTGGATGTTGATTTTTCAAAGGGCCTGACAATCATTACCGGGGAGACCGGTGCTGGTAAATCTATTATATTGGGTGCCCTTTCTCTTGTCCTGGGACAGAAAGCCGATGTCGGCGTTCTCAGGGATCCGTCGGTAAATGCCGTAGTTGAGGCCTGTTTCAAGATCCCCGGAACAGAAAGTGACATGGAACAGCTTTTTGAACAGGAACAGGTAGATTTTTCCAGTGAACTGACTGTCCGGCGTATTATCTATCCCAACGGAAAAAGCCGTTCTTTTGTGAATGACCAGCCTGTCAATCTTTCTTTTCTCAGGTCTTTGGGCAACACCCTGATAGACATACATTCGCAGCATGAGAATCTGTTACTGGCGGATATTGATTATCCCGTGAAAGTAGCGGATGCATTTGCCGGGCTGGGATCTTTGGTAGATCAGTATAAAAAAAAGTACAGGGATGTACTTGCCCTTTCGGCGAGTGTACGATCGCTGCGCACCTTATGTGATCAGACACAAAAGGACTTGGATTACCTTTCTTTTCAATATAACGAGCTGCAGTCCGCAAAACTTGAAGAAGGTGAACAGGAAGAACTGGAAAAGGAATTGGGTATGTTGGAGCATGCTGCTGAAATCAGGCAGTCCCTTTTCCAGATATTGGATATTTTGGAAAACGGACAGGCACCTGTGCTATCTGCTGTAAAAGATGCTGTCAGGCTAGCCGGTTCCATAACAGTCCAAAACTCCGGTTTCAAAGATGTGTCAGAGAGAATGGAACAAGCAAGGATTGAGCTCAAGGACTTGGCCCAGGAATGTTCAAGATCCCTGCAGCAAGTCAGGGATGATCCTGCCAGGCTGGAATCCGTTACCCTCAGGCTGGATACGATTTATTCCCTGCAGCGCAAACACCGTGTGCAGACTATAGGAGAACTGCTTTTACTTGAGAAAAGTATAGAGAAAAAACTGAATGAGGCAGTGAACGATTCTTCCAACCTGGATAAATTGGAAAAAGAACTGGAAAAGGCTGTTCAGGAACGGAACTCCCTTGCCGAACGTCTGCACCGGGAACGCAACGATTGCCTTAAAGATCTTTCACATCAGCTGCGCACGAGGCTGGCCTTACTCGGAATCCCAGACGCACAGATAGATTTTGTTATACAACAGAATCCTTCATACGGACCATTGGGAAACACCCGTATTGAGATTATGTTTTCTGCAAACAAGGACATGTCTCCCAGGGAATTGAGCAGTATAGCCTCGGGAGGGGAAATGTCCCGCCTGATGTTGTGTGTCAAATCGGTAATTGCCCAACATTCCGGATTGAGTACCATCATTTTTGATGAAGTTGATCTGGGAGTATCCGGGAAGATCGCTGACCGCATGGGAAATATGATCCATGAGCTTTCGGAGTACATGCAGGTCCTTGCGATAACACACCTGCCCCAGGTCGCAGCCAAGGGGAGCACCCATTACCTGGTAAAAAAAGATGTCGTTGAACAAGTGACCGAAACACGAATTTTACCTCTGACAGGTGATGCAAGGATTATGGAAGTGGCCAGGATGTTGAGTGGGTCTAGCATTACACCTGCTGCCATTCAAAATGCACAAGAATTGTTAAAATCATAATTATGAGAGTACTGATATTGGAAAATTACGATCGTATTTCTGCCTGGGCAGCTAATTATATAGCAGAAAAGATCAATGCTTTTACGCCTAACGCCGGGAATCCTTTTGTGCTGGGTCTTCCAACTGGTTCTTCTCCCCTGGGCACCTACAGGGAGCTCATCTCTTTATACAAAGCAGGAAAAGTATCCTTCAGGAATGTGGTTACGTTCAATATGGATGAATACGTGGGCATACCGGAGGATCATCCGCAGTCATACCATTATTTCATGCAGGAAAACTTTTTCAAGCATATTGATATCAGGCCTGAAAACATCCATATCCTGAACGGAAATGCACCTGATCTTGTTGCCGAATGCGCTGCTTATGAAGAAGCCATCAGAAACGCAGGAGGGATAGATCTCTTCCTGGGAGGTGTGGGATCTGACGGTCACATTGCCTTTAATGAACCGGGATCATCGCTTGTCTCCAGGACAAGGATTAAGACGCTGACTACAGAGACCATATATGCCAATGCCCGGTTTTTTGACAATAATATGGACAAGGTTCCCAAAACGGCACTTACCGTAGGCATAGGGACTATTATGGATGCCGGCCAAGTCATGATCCTGGTCAGCGGTCATACGAAAGCCAGGGCATTGCGTCATGCCATAGAAGGTCCTATTTCCCATATGTGGACAATAACTGCGTTGCAGATGCACCCCCATGTGATCATCGTGTGCGATCGGGCTGCAACCGGGGAATTAAAAACAGAGACGGTCCGCTATTTTATGGACATTGAAAAGGATAACCTTTGATCAGGGAAGGAGCTCCACAGTGAAATCGGGACGGTAGCGGATTATCCGGGTACTTATATTGGAATAACCCCCTTTCCCTGATTTTTTCAGAAATGATATTTTAGTTTGCAGCAAAGGCAACTGAAGATTTTCCAGGCAGTCTTCAAAATGCTTGCCGTACCTGTTAAGTGCATACATAAAATAGTAAGCCACATCATAGCCCTGAAATGCAAACTGCGAAGGTTCGCTATGAAACAAACCCCTGTAATGTTGCACAAATTGCCTGACAGCGGAATCTGAATAATCTACGTAGGCAGTTACCGGCAGAATAACTTGTAGTTGATGGAGGGCTGTGAGATCCAGCGTTTCAAAACTCCTCCATCTTGACAATCCGAACAGTTCTACTGGTATACTGTCGTAAGCTGTCAACAAGTGCAGGTTCCTGATGGCATCAGAGACAAAGGCCTCATTCTGAGAAGCTATAATGACCTGATTTCTTGGATTGGATCCTAAAAGCTCTCTCAGGACTTCGGTAACTTCCCTTCCCTGAAGAACATCATATGAGAAGTTTCTGTACGGCACCAGGTTATTGTCCAGTAAAGTGCGGATACCCCGGGAAACGATTTCTTCCCCTTCCTCGGATATGATCCAGATAGAGGCGTAGTGTGGTTCCAGATACTTTAGAAGGGATTGCTGTTGGGCAGTTAGTGCGGGTTGTATTTGAAACAAATCGGGAGAGGAATTGACCCAGACCTCTGCATTGCCATCCAAAGGGGACACTATTTTTGTCCCGCTGTGCCTGAAATAAGCCAGCGTGCTTCCAATCTCGTTGGAATAGACAGGACCGATTATCAGATCGCTCCTGCCCAATCTTTCACCGGAAAGCAATTCGTCCGCAGACTGTTCGTTCCAGTCAAAAACCTGCAGTACAACCTGCATACCCTGGTTTTTTATCTTTTCGACAGCAAGGAGCACTCCCTGGTAAAATTCCAAGAAACCCGGACTGCTCACATTCTCTGACAAAGGCAGTATGAGTGATACCACAGGCCTGTATGTACCCGAAGGGATATAATCACGGCATGGGGGAATCCTTTCCTTTATTGGCTGGAACTGATCCGGTACAGCAACCGTATCCTTTGGCAATGTCTGAATATCTTCTGCCTTTGGGGAATCAGGATCCGGTATGAGCAGTATCTGTCCACGTGACACCTCCCCTGTGGTAAGATTATTCAGGATAGCAATATCTTTAGGGTTGGCTTTATATTTTCTGGCAATGGAATACAATGTCTCCATCCAGCGGACCCTGTGCCGGATATACTTCTGTTGCTGTGCATTAAGGTTTATTGCACCAAACAACAGAATAATGAATAAAAAGCGACGTATCTTCATAAACGGGCTAGCATATTGCGGATGCAACCCTCCATATTGTCGTAAAATGCATCATCGTAAGTGAGGGGTACAAAAGCCGTGCCCGTCAGGTGTTCAAACAATTCTATATAGCGGTTCGAAATACTTAATATCACATCGTCTGTCAGCTCCGGCATCTTTTGTCCGGGTTGTCCGCTAAAACCGTTCTCCATAAGCCATTCCCTTACGAATTCCTTGGATAGTTGTCTGGGTGGGAGCCCCTGGGGAAAATTCCTATGGTAATCTTCTGCGTAGAAATACCGGGATGAATCGGGGGTGTGGATTTCATCTATCAGGTAAATCCGGCCTCCAAGCTTTCCAAATTCGTATTTAGTATCTACAAGAATAAGACCTTTTTCGGCAGCCAGTTCCTGTCCCCGTGCAAACAATGCCAGTGAATACGCTTCCAGTTTTTCGTAATCTTCCTGGCTAACCAGACCTCTGGCAATGATTTCGTCCCTTGAAATATCCTGATCGTGGGAGCCAATAGCGGCCTTGGTCGTAGGAGTAACGATCGGTGTCTGAAACGGCTGATGTTCTCTCATGCCATTAGGCAGTGAGATTCCGCACAGTGTGCGTTGCCCGCTTTTATAAGTTCTCCATGAACTTCCTGTCAGATAGGCCCTGACGATCATTTCAACGGGAAATGGTTCACACCGGTAACCGACAGTGACCATAGGATGAGGTGTGGCGATCTTCCAATTTGGAACGATATCACTTGTCAGGTCCAGGAATTGAGAGGCTATTTTATTTAGTATCTGACCTTTGTAGGTAATGCCTCTAGGAAACACAAAATCAAAGGCGGATATCCTGTCGGTCGCTATCATTACCAGGATACGTCCGTCAATAGTATAGACGTCGCGGACTTTTCCAATATATGAACCTGTCTGCCGGGGAAAATGAAATTCAGTACGTGTGACCGATCTCATAACGATCGACTATTTGCGGCTTTTAGCGTACTCCCTGTTAAGTGCGTTAACCACATCAGTTGTGATATCCAGTGCCTTGCTGCCTTCAATGACGGTGTTGCTGCTTCCGTCAGTAGTCAGTATCAGGTCATAATTGTTTATCACACGGTATTCAGCCAGGTAAGTCCTGAGGGCATCCAGTACGCGGTTGAGCATAACCTGATTTTCTTCTGCCAGTTCCAATTGTTTTTGCTGGGCATATTGTTCCAGTTCCTGTTGGCGGGCAGCCAGCTGGTTCTGCTGTGTTTCTGCTTGGGACCTTGTGATCAGTCCTTTTTGCACTTTTTCCTGGAAATTGTTCACATCATTTTCAAAAGCACGTCCTTTCTTTGTCAGGTCATCTTCAACAATACGGGCTTTTGCAGTCAGATCTGCCTGGAGATCAATAAAAAAATCATATTTATTAAAGAGTGAATCAATGCGTATGTAAACGATGCTACCGGCAGCTGGCTGGCTAATCTCCTGTTCGGATTTTTCCGGACCGGGTGTTCCTTTTCCTGCTCCCGTAAAGTATAAAGCATAGAGGACTATAATAGCAAGTGCCAGAAGAATAGTGGTTATCAGTGATGTTTTTTTCATAATTAATTTAATAAATACTAAGAACTCGCAAATATAATTAAAAATCGGAGAGATGCCTTAAGTACATCTGAATGGTATTTTCCAACCCCAGGTAAATCGACTCACAGATCAATGCATGTCCAATGGAAACTTCAAGGAGTCCCGGGATATTACGACGAAAATAGGCAATGTTTTCCAGGTTCAGGTCATGACCGGCATTCAGTCCCAGAGAACAGGACATGGCTGTCTGTGCAGCCTTTATATACGGTTCGATGGCTTTCTCCGGGTTCAGACTGTACATTTTGGCATAGGCTTCCGTATAGAGTTCCACACGATCTGTTCCTGTCTTTGCAGCAGCACTTACCATTTCCGGATCGGGGTCCACAAAAATGGACGTTCGTATCCCGGCCTTCTTAAATAGGGCCACCCATTCTTTCAGTTCCCGTCCAAACCGGAGTGTATTCCATCCGGCGTTCGAAGTAATGGCATCGTGGGCGTCCGGAACAAGTGTTACCTGATCAGGTTTTGTTTCAAGAACTAGATCGATAAATGAAGGGATAGGATTTCCCTCTATGTTAAATTCGGTAGTTATAATTGGCCGGATGTCCCTGACGTCCCTGTAGCGTATGTGACGTTCATCCGGTCGCGGATGGACTGTAATCCCATTTGCACCGAATTGTTCACAATCCTTGACGGCTTGTAGCACATCAGGCATGTTCCCTCCGCGCGAATTGCGCAGGGTAGCAAATTTATTTACGTTAACACTCAGTTTTGTCATTATTCGTTATCTTTGTTGCAAAAGTAAGCCAACTTATCGGCAATACAAATATGAAGGTCGTTTTTTACGGTAAGGAAATAAAAAAAGACTGGTTTCTTCCTGAAAAGGAGGGAGTTTCTTTTCAAATACTGGGAAATGACCGGAAGTTGCCGCCGGAAACCGATCTGCTTGTCACTGTGGGAGGTGACGGCACTTTTCTGGAAGCACTTGAGATTGTGGGGGATTCAGGTATTCCAATTGCCGGAGTGAACTTTGGCCGCATGGGTTTCTTGACCGGTTGCGGTCCTGATTTTATCGGACACTTATTTGATTCTGTTCAAAATAAGAAGTTTTCAACGACAAATCATACGGTTTTGTCTATAGAAGGGGAAACAAAGAAGGAGCAGATCTATCCCTATGCCATAAACGAAATTTGTATCCAGCGCTTCAGTTCGGCCATGATTGAGATGGATGTGAAAATGAACGGCAAGCATCTGTCCACCTATCGAGGAGATGGCGTAATTGTGGCCACGCCTACCGGCTCTACGGCTTATTCCCTGAGCGTTGGCGGACCTGTGGTCTTCCCTGAATCGGGGGTACTCATAATATCACCTATTGCACCACATAACCTGAACGTACGTCCTCTTGTTATTCCTGACAACGCCGTTCTGGAAATTAAAGTAAGGAGTCGCAGTCCGAATGCACATTTGCATCTGGACAACAGATCGGTAGTCGTGGACCTTCCTTACGGTTTTGTGGTGAAAAAGGCCCATTTTAGTATTACCAGCCTGTCTTTTACGGGGAACGATTTTATCACTACATTGAGAGAAAAACTGATGATGGGATTTGACAAGAGAAACGGAGACCAGGAAAATGAATGAATATAAAGATAATATTCCGCAACACGTGTCCATAATCATGGACGGAAACGGACGATGGGCACTGTCCCGTGGGATGGAACGAAAAGAAGGACACAGGTGTGGTGCAGAAGCTATGCGTATAGCTGCTGAATTTGCTGTTGAAAAGGGAATATCTTACCTCAGCCTGTTTGCTTTTTCAGAAGAAAACTGGGGACGTCCTAAATGGGAGACGGATGCGTTGATGACCCTACTGATGGATACTATTCATGACGAGACACCCAATATGATGAAAAACAACGTACGTTGTCTTTTCATAGGGAATCGCAATAATTTAAATGCTGATATACTGCAGCAAATGGACAAATGTATGGCAGAGACTGCCTGCAATAACAAGATGACCCTAATCATTGCTATCAATTATAGCGGTAAATGGGATATATTACAGGCTGTGAAACAGTTGCTTATGGAAAATCCATCCGGGGATATCACCCTTTCACAAGATGTTTTTTTCAATTATCTTTCTACAGCGGGAATCCCTGACCCTGATCTGATGATAAGGACAAGCGGTGAAATGCGCATTAGCAATTTCATGTTGTGGCAAATGGCCTATACTGAATTGTATTTTACACCCGTACTTTGGCCCGATTTTCGCAAGTCTGATTTCGAAGCTGCCCTGGAAGCCTTTAAAAAGAGAAAACGCCGTTTTGGAAAGATTGAAGAATCTATTAATATCCCTTAAATGAAGCACCTGATCCTCTGCCTTATTTTTTTATTGACGGGAATTCATCTTTCTGCCCAGATTGCGGAACGATCGGCGGTTAAAGATTCTACTGATCAAAATCAAAGCTCTGTAGTGATCGATTACACCAATCCCAGAAAATGTACGATTGCCGGTCTGACTGTAACCGGGGTTAATTATTTGAATGCGGATCAGATACTTTCCCTTACAGGTCTTGCTATTGGCGATACGATCAACATACCGGGTGAAGAGATTCAGACCATTGTTAAACGGCTCTTTATGCAGCGTTTCTTTTCCGATGTGGGAGTATATGTCGACAGCCTTGTCAACGACCAGGCTTATCTAAACATCAACATTGCCGAACGGCCCAGGGTCTCTCTGTGGAAATACGAAGGTGTCAGGAAAGGGGAGCAGACCGATATTGAAGAAAGGGTCCGTCTGAGGAGGGGAAGCGAGCTGTCAGATTATGTGATCAAATCTTCCAGTGAAATCATAAGACGGTATTACCTTGAAAAAGGATTTCTCAAATGCGAGGTAACGGCAACACATCAGGAGGACTCCATCATAAAAAATGCCGTTCAGGTCACATTTCATGTAGACCGTAAGGAGAAAGTTCGCATAAAACAGATCAACTTTCTGGGTAGCGATAAGATTTCTTTGCTCAAAATGCGGTTTGCCATGAAGAAGACAAAAGACAAACGGTTGTACAATTTCTTCTTCAGTAAAAAATTTGATGAAAAGGAATACAATAACGATAAGCAGCTTTTGTTACAGAAGTTTCATGAATTGGGTTACCGGGATGCACGTATAGAAAAAGATTCCATTTATCATATAGATGAAAAGAACCTGGGGATAGATATCCATATAGACGAAGGGAAAAAATATTATTTCCGTAATATTACATGGACGGGTAATACCCAGTATTCCAGTGAAATGCTCAATTCCGTTTTGCGTATCGGAAAGGGAGATGTCTATGACGTCGTAACTATGGAGGAACGCTTGTTCGGAGGAGGGAAAATGCAGCAGTCCAACGTCTCGCAGGTATATAAGGACCAAGGTTACCTGTTTTTCAGGGTAGTCCCCGTAGAAGTGAACATCGTACAGGATTCCGTCGATGTTGAAATGCGTGTTTTTGAAGGCAAACCGGCAACTTATAACCGGATTATCATCAACGGCAACAACGTCTCAAACGAAAAGATCATACGCCGGCAGGTCTTTACGCGTCCCGGCTATCTTTTTAGCCAGACGGAACTGGAACGGTCCATCAGGGAGATCGCGTCGATGGGTCACTTTGACCAGGAAGCCATCATGCAGATGGGAAGCGGTTTTAATGTTGTGCCCAACCAGGTGAACAATACGGTTGACATCATATACAATGTGACCGAAAAACCGGACAGCCAGTTTGAGATCGCAGGAGGTTGGGGTGGAAATACATTTGTAGGTACTGTAGGTATCAGTTTTAATAACTTCTCTGTAAAAAGACTGTTTGACAAACAGGCCTGGCGCCCCGTCCCCCTAGGTGACGGACAGACACTTTCACTCAGGTTCCAGACCAATGGAACGTACTATATGGCTTTGAGTGCGACTTTTGTCGAGCCGTGGCTGACCGGGAAAAAACCTACTTCATTCAGTACCAGCATTTATTACACAAGACAGACGGCATCTACCTATTATTACCTGACCAATGATCAGTTTATGGAAGTCTACGGACTGGGCATCGGATTGGGTACAAGGTTAAAATGGCCTGATAATTATTTTGTATTTTACAACCAATTAGATGTAAAAAGATACAACCTGCAGGATTGGGGCTATTACTTTATGTTTACGGACGGCCAATCCAACATTATTGACTACACCGTCACGTTACAGCGTAACTCCACAGACCAGATGATATATCCCCGCCAAGGATCCGATTTCAAATTCGGATTGCAGGTGACCCCGCCTTATTCCCTGTTCAGAAGCAAGGATACGGATTATGCCTCTATGACGGAAGCAGAGCGTTACCGTTGGATCGAATACCACAAATGGACATTTGATGCCAATCTGTACACCCGGCTTATCGGTGATCTGGTGTTAATGACAAGGGCTAATTTCGGTTATCTTGGCTTCTATAGCCGCAAACTCGGTTATTCACCGTTCGAGGGATTTATGCTCGGAGGGGATGGGATGAGTGGATACAACACCTATGGAGCAGATATTATATCCCAGCGAGGGTATTCGAATTATTCGCTGACTCCGACTGTTAATGATGCTTATGCAGGGCGTGTATATACAAGGTATACGGTTGAATTACGCTATCCTGTGATCCTGCAGCCTCAATCCACCATATATGCACTCCTTTTCCTGGAGGGAGGTAATTGCTGGAGTGATATACGGGATTTTAATCCTTTCTCCATCAAACGCGCCGCAGGTGTTGGAGTTAGGGTATTTCTGCCCATGATCGGTCTGTTGGGGATCGACTGGGGATACGGATTCGATACCGATTTCAGTGGTAAGAAAGGAGGATCGAATTTTCACTTTATGATTGGACAAACATTTTAATATCATTATTATGAAAAGAATGGTCTTGTTTTTAATGGTCAGTCTGATGGCAGGCAGTCTGCTGGCGCAGAAATATGCCGTAATCAATTCTGAAAACATACTAGGTGCACTACCTGAGTATACATCCGCACAGGAGCAAATCTCGAATTTACAGGAACAATACCAGCAAAAATTACAGGCAGAGTACAATGCTCTGGAAGACATGTTCCAGAAATACCAGAAAGATAAGCAATCCCTGAATGCTGAACAGAGACGTTTACGTGAACAACAGATCATAGACCGGGAGAACGAAGTTAAAGAATTACGTGAACAGTATTTCGGACAGGAAGGAACTTTGGCAAAGGCTTCGGAGGTCCTCTTTAATCCCATCAGGGAAAGGATGCAGGAAGCCATCCGGTATATAGCAGACCGTTACGGCTACAGTCTCGTCCTGGATGTTTCCTCAGGTATGGGAGTTGTCCATTATGTTCCTAATATCGACATAAGTAATCTGGTAATAGAAAGATTACAGGCTGTCAGGTAAATTTTTTGTACATTTGTAATCTCTTTATAAACCAAAACTTATGAAACGTATTGTTATTGTCCTTATTCTGTCGTTGTGCGTAGCTGGGACAACTATTGCTCAAAATCTGAAATTCGGTCATATCAATTCACAGGAATTAATAGGACTTATGCCTGAAAGGGATTCGGCATTGATTAAATTGCAGAATTACACGAATGAAGTGGAAGAGACGATCACTGAAATGCAACAGGAGTACCAGACAAAATACAACACCTACCAGCAAAGACAGGCAACATGGACAGCTGCTGTTCTGGAAGCAAAACAAAGAGAACTGATAGAGATTCAGCAACGGCTGGAACAATTCAGCCAGGGGGCACAGCAGGAGTATCAGCAGATGCAGCAGATCTTGTTTGCTCCTGTTTTCCAAAAGGCAAATGAAGCCATTGCCAAAATTGCCAAAGACAACGGCTTTACGTTTATTTTCGATCTGTCAGCCGGAGGTCTTGTTTATTTCGATGAACAGATAAGTATAAACATCCTGCCCATGGCGAAAAGCGAGTTGGGCATTCCTGCCGAAAAGGTAGCTCCCACACAATTGCCTGGCATGGAACAACAATAAACTTCTGATCTATGAACGGATCATCCATTGGAATAATGGATTCCGGTATTGGTGGACTTACCGTTCACAACCACATCAAGGCGCTTCTTCCCAGGGAGCGCTTGATTTATGTGGCCGATACGGTTTACTGTCCCTATGGGACCAAGACGGTTGAAGCTATCAGGCACAGGTGTAAGGTCATAACCCGTTTTCTGCTTGATCAGAACTGCAAGATCATAGTGATTGCCTGTAATACGGCAACAGCTGCGGCCATAGAAACACTACGCGAGACTTTCCGTGACACGCTTATTGTAGGTATGGAACCTGCAGTCAAACCCGCTGTGCTCCATACGCAAAGTGGAATAGTAGGCGTGCTGGCCACAAAGGGAACTTTTAAAGGATCGCTGTATCATAGGACCCTGGCAACGTTTGCCGGTCAGGTCCATGTCCTGGAGCAAGTTGGAGAAGGCTGGGTGGAAGCGGTAGAACGGGGAGCCTTTGATACACCGGAAACGGAAGAAATGGTCCGAAAGACCATAAAGCCTATGCTCGATGCCGGTGTGGACCATTTGGTGCTGGGTTGTACCCATTATCCTTTTCTGGTTCCCGTAATACGCAGGATCGCCGGTTCGGGAGTTGTAATAGTCGATCCGGCACCGGCTGTTGCCCGGAGGGTTGCTTCATTATTGAGCGAAAAGGGATGGCTGGCCGGTGACGACAGCAAAACAGGAGAAGATCTGTATTATTCTTCCTGTAAAGATACGAGCGTACTTCCCAGTGCCGTTCCGAATACGGCAAAGGGCGGAATTATAAACTGGAGACCGTATACGTTCGAGAACATGTCGTAGGTCTTCTCAATCTGAGGAAGACGTGTGAGCGAACCGACAAACACTACATTTGTTTTGTTACAGCTTTTACACACCATGACTGCCATACTCCCGATAACCTGCAGGACAAGGTTGATTACGGCCAGAGCCAGATCTTCCCTGCAGGCACGTGACGATTGTTCGGTATACAGGGGATGGGCAAGTTTTCCGAAGTTAGCGGCTGTCAGGAACGGGGGTAACTGTTCCAACTCCTGGTCCGTAACGTCACGGATCAGCAGATCAACGTTTTCCAGGTTACCATGGGATGCCAGCCTTGCGATTTCACTGACTGATGAAGTACCCAAAATACACTTTCCAAGGCCGGTGAGCGTTCCTCCTCCTATGCCGGTTCCTCCCAGGTGACGTATCGTGTCCAAAGAAGCCTCTACGTAAGTCGTTCCTGTTCCCATATTCACGATCAGGGCTTGATCAAGCTCTGACAGGGCAAGGCCTCCTTTGCCGATAGATTCCACTTCGGGGACGATAGTGGTAGGAATTTCCAAGATATTATCCTTCACCAGGTTTGCGTGAGTTCCCGTTGCCGATATGTGTTCTATGGAATTGAGCGGAATATCCTCCCGGATCAGGAAACTCTCCAGGGCATTATAAAAATCTTCTACCTTATCGTTGGTTTTATATTGAAAAACAGCCTGGGGAGAAGGATAATCCTTTTCCCCAGGCCTTATCAGAGCCATTTTAGTCAGTGTAGAACCAAAATCAAGGCCCAGTCTGAACATTATTAGATAACTCCTTGTTCAAGCATGGCACGTGCCACTTTCATGAAACCGGCAATATTGGCTCCCTTCACGTAGTTTATGTAACCGTCTTTCTGTTTGCCGTGATTAACACATGCCTGGTGTATGCTAGACATGATCTGGTGCAGTTTGGCATCTACTTCTTCTGCGGGCCAATTGAGGTGAGTGGCATTTTGTGACATTTCCAGTCCCGATGTGGCAACGCCTCCTGCATTAACGGCTTTACCCGGGGCAAAAGTAATTTTTGCATTATGGAAAGCTTCAATGGCCTCAGGGGTACAACCCATATTGGAAACTTCTGCTACCAGGAGCACTTTATTGGCGACCAGGTTTTTGGCATCTTCACCGTTGAGCTCATTCTGGGTGGCACAGGGCATAGCTATGTCAACTTTTACTTCCCACGGTTTTTTACCTGCATGGAATACGGAACCGGGGAATTTGTCGGCGTAAGGTGCAACGATGTCGTTACCACTGGAACGCAGTTCCAGCATGTAGGCTATTTTTTCTTCATTCAGTCCGTCTTTATCATAAATATAGCCGTCAGGTCCTGAAATGGTTACTACTTTGGCTCCCAGTTCGGTTGCCTTTTGAGCTGCTCCCCAGGCTACGTTCCCGAATCCCGATACGGCAACGGTCTTGCCTTTGATCTTCTGACCGATTTCCTGAAGCATATGCTGAACAAAATAGACGGCACCATAACCGGTGGCTTCCGGACGGATCAGCGAACCACCCCAGGTAAGACCTTTTCCAGTCAGGACTCCCGTATGTTCACGTGCCAATTTTTTATACCAGCCGAAAAGATAACCTACTTCCCTGGCACCAACTCCGATGTCCCCGGCAGGAACGTCGGTATAGGGACCGATATGCTGCCACAATTCTGTCATATAAGCCTGACAGAAACGCATGATCTCGTTGGAAGAACGGCCGCGGGGATCAAAATCGGACCCACCTTTGCCGCCGCCCATAGGCAGTGATGTAAGGGCATTCTTGAAGGTCTGTTCAAATCCCAAGAATTTTAGAATGGAAAGATTCACTGAACGGTGAAAACGAATACCACCCTTATATGGTCCTATGGCATTGTTATATTGCACACGGTAACCGGTGTTAACCTGTACTTCCCCCTTGTCATCTACCCAGGTGACCCTGAACGTAAAAACCCGGTCAGGCTCTACAAGACGTTCTACGATACCGGCTTTTTCAAACTCAGGATGTTGGTTATACACTTCTTCGATTGATTCCAGTACTTCGTGAACAGCTTGCAGATACTCTTTTTCGTGCCCGTACTTGGCCTCAAGAGCTACCATTATTTCTTTTGCTTTCATAATAATTAATAAATTAAAAAATGATTATTGATATTTATACAGTTATTCTACTACCCATGTATCTCCGCTTCTGAGCATATCGTTCATACAGCGGATATTTGATTTATTGGCTAATTCAGTTACCTGATCCCGCACCATATCGTCGTAGGTACGGTCTTTAACACGGCGGATGATTCCAAGAGCGACGGGAAGTTCAGGCCATTCCATTTCGCAAAGCATTATATGGATACCATGATTCTGTTCTTCAGCATTGTGGACCAGCAGGTCGTCGGTTGTAATCCCGTTTTCCCCTATCGTGACCGCTTTAAGACGCATTCCATCCAGAATCAGTCCTTTATCCTTATTCTTACCGAAAATCATAGGTTTTCCGTGTTGGAGTACAATAGTACGGTCAGCACGCACATCCCTGTCGGAAATAATCGAATGGGTTCTGTCATTGAAAATGACACAGTTTTGCAGAACTTCCACAAGAGCGGTACCGTCGTGTTTAGCTGCCTCTACCATGATCTCTTGTGTCAACTGCAGTTCCATATCCAAGGTCCGGGCAAAGAACGTACCGCGGGCACCCATAGCCAACGCTCCCGGATTGAATGGGTGTTCAACGGTCCCGAAAGGAGATGTCTTGGTGATCGTCCCCCATTTTGAAGTGGGGGAATACTGTCCTTTGGTAAGACCATAAATCCGGTTGTTGAACAATACAATATTAATGTCAATATTTCTGCGGATAGCATGTATCAGGTGATTTCCCCCAATAGCTAAAGAATCTCCATCACCTGTCATTTCCCACACGGAAAGGGTAGGGTTGGCAACTTTTATACCTGTTGCAATGGCAGCGGCCCTCCCGTGGATACTATGAAAACCGTATGTTTTCATATAATAGGGGAAACGTGATGAACAGCCTATTCCCGAGACAAAAACATACCTTTCTTTGGAATAGCCCAATGCCTCACTGATCTCGGGCAATGCGCGCTGCACTGCTGCCAGGACTGCGTGGTCCCCGCATCCGGGGCACCACTTCACTTCTTGATCCGATTTAAAGTCTTGAGGAGTGAATTTCATTTTACTATCTTATTGATTGCTTCTATTATTTCTGTTACGATAAAGGGTTGTCCCTGTATCTTGTTATATTGTAGATACGTGAACTGGGGCATTTTAGATCTCAGGTAATTGGCAAAATGTCCGCTGTTTAGTTCAAAAACAATGATCTTTTTAAAACGTCCGAAGATTTCTTCTGTGTTCAACGGAAGGGGATTGATGTAATCGAAGTGTGCAAGGCCCACTTTTATTCCATCGGAATGCAACTGGCTTTGGGCATTCAGCATATGCCCATAAGTTCCTCCCCAACTGACCATCAGAATGTCACCTTCCTGCTCTCCAATAACACTTTGCGGGGGAATCAACCTGGCAAGACGGGCTACTTTTTCTGCCCTCTCATTGACCATTTGCTGATGTACCAGGGGATCTGAAGAAACAGCACCCTTATGGTTCTTTTCCAGACCGCCGACCCTGTGTTCCAGGTTTGGGGTACCGGGCAGGGCCCAGCGTCGTACCATTGTTTCAGGGTCACGTTTAAAGGGATAAAAATGCGGTTCGCCTTCTTCCAGTTCCTGTATCAGAGGTGGATTAATACTGGGATAATCATTTATATCGGGTATCCTCCACGGTTCTGATCCGTTACCAAGGAATCCTTCTGATAGTATGATCACAGGCATCAGATGTTCCAGTGCATATTTGGCTGCATAGAAAGAAGCTTCAAAACAATGTGACGGAGAATGAGGTGCGATAATGGCAACCGGACATTCCCCGCTCCGTCCGTATAACGCCTGGTTCAGGTCTGTCTGTTCCGTTTTGGTAGGTATCCCTGTTGAGGGGCCGGCGCGTTGTACATCTATTACTACCAAAGGAAGTTCTGCCATGACGGCCAGGCCTAGTGCTTCCGATTTCAAAGACAGCCCGGGTCCTGAGGTGCTGGTCACCGCCAGTGAGCCGGCATAGGAAGCTCCTATGGCCGTACAGATTCCGGCGATCTCATCTTCACATTGAAGCGTCTTTACACCCAGTTCTTTATGTATGGCAAGCTCTTCCAGGATGCCTGTTGCAGGGGTTATGGGATACGATCCGCAAAACAGGGGTCTTCCCGATTTTTCAGAAGCGGCCATAAGACCCCAGGCAATGGCCTTGTTACCGTTTATGTTACGGTAGATCCCGGGTTTTTGCTTCGATGGTTTGACAATATATGTGTCGGCAATGGCCTGGATATTACTTGCATAGTTTACACCGTCTTTGAGAATCCTTAGGTTAATATCAATCAGTGCCGGGTCTTTGGCAAATTTCTTTCTGATAAATTTTTCAGTATGATCAAGGGGCATGTTATAAAGGAAGTAACATATACCCAGGGCAAACATGTTTTTACACCGGACACCTGATTTGGGATCGATCCCGCACAGGGTAGAACTTTCTTTTGTCAGGGTCGTAATGGGTGGGGCAATGATATTGCGATCACTGATATTGAGTTCGGCAAAGGCATCTTCGGTAGTGAATCCTGCTTTTTCCAGGCCTTTCTTGTCGAAGGTGTCAATATCCACGATAATCGTGGCATTAGGCTTGAGCCATTTTACGTTTGATTTGAGTGCGGCTGGATTCATAGCTACCAGTACGTCACAATAATCTCCCGGGGTATAAATGGCGCTGCTCCCTATATGGACCTGGAAACCCGAGACCCCTGCAATTGTTCCCTGGGGTGCCCTGATCTCCGCCGGGAAGTCGGGGAACGTAGTTATATCGTTCCCAAAGAAAGCAGCGGTATCAGCAAACAGGGATCCTGTCAATTGCATTCCGTCCCCGGAGTCTCCCGTGAAACGGATTACAACATTCTGAACATCGATTACTTTGTGCGGCATAGATCTGTTATATATATTGATTTGTAATTTGAGATAGCAAATATATATAAAAAAATAAGGGCTGAGACCCTTATTTTTAATTATTTGTTATATAAAACATCATTATTTGGATAGTGATCGCTTTTCGACAATTTTTTCATGTCAGACTGCGAAGCTACCAAAATATTCTCATATTCCCTAAGACCGGTACCGGCAGGGATCAGGTGCCCGCAAATTACATTTTCTTTTAATCCTTCCAGGGTGTCACTCTTGCCAAATATGGCCGCTTCTGACAGTACTTTCGTAGTTTCCTGGAACGATGCGGCAGACATGAAACTATTGGTACGCAAGGCTGCACGGGTAATACCCTGTAA
Organism: Bacteroidetes bacterium ADurb.Bin037; assembly: GCA_002071175.1. Lineage (GTDB taxonomy): Bacteria > Bacteroidota > Bacteroidia > Bacteroidales > UBA932 > DMER64. The sequence continues at coordinate 43,796 of MWER01000006.1, read as the reverse complement.
TACCTGATTGGACGTTGCCGGTATAGCATCACGGGCCTGAACAATTTTAAGATCTTTCCGTTTGAGGGTTGAGTTTTCGTCCCTGAGCCTTCTCACGGTTATCATCTGACCCGGTTTCAGGACTTGTGAATCCCCTGCATCTGTTACGATCTTTTTATCAAATAAAAGATCGTTCTCCTGCATGAACTCCCATTTGTCCACCAATTGTTCCGGTAAGAAATGGGTATCCCCGGGATCGACTATCTCAATTTTTCGCATCATTTGGCGTACGATCACCTCAAAATGTTTATCGTTGATCTTCACGCCCTCATTACGGTATACGCTCTGTATTTCATTGACGATATACTCCTGTACCTTCGTGGGTCCTTGTATGAGCAGGATATCGGTTGGCGAGATGGCTCCTTCGGAAAGTGCCATACCTGCACGGACATAGTCGTTTTCCTGAACGAGGATCTGCTTGGACAGAGGAACCAGGTATTTCTTCTCTTCTCCCGTTTTGGAACGGACAATGATCTCCCGGTTCCCTCTTTTAATCCTTCCCATAAGGACTTCTCCGTCAATTTCCGACACAATGGCAGGATTGGACGGATTGCGGGCCTCAAACAATTCGGTAACACGGGGAAGACCTCCGGTGATGTCCCTGGATTTTCCGATGGCACGGGGTATCTTGACCAAAATGTCACCGGCCTTGATCTGCTGATTCTCTTTAACCATGATGTGCGCTCCGACCGGAAGGTTGTATTGCTTGAGCTCCTTCTTGTCTTTCATGATCTTGAGCGTCGGGTTACGTGATTTATCACGGCTTTCAATAATGACCTTGTCACGGTGCAGGGAATACTCATCTGTAGCTTCTTCACGATAGGTCACTCCTTCTACAAGACTGTCAAAAGATACCTTTCCGTCAAATTCGGCAATGGTAACGGCATTGTATGCATCCCATTCGCATATTTTGTCCTTTTCCTTTACTTGGTCACCGTTCTTAAAATAGAGAATGGCTCCGTACGGTATATTATAGGAAGAAAGAGTTATATGGGTATTGTTGTCCACAATGCGCATTTCCGCAGTACGGCCGATAACGATGGTCTGGGATTCTCCTGTTTCCGATGTTTTGGTCAACGTCCTGAGTTCGTCAATTTCCAGTGTGCCGTTGTAACGGGCCACGATCTCATTTTCTGAAATGATAGTCGAAGCAGTACCTCCCTGGTGGAAAGTCCTCAGGGTCAGCTGTGTCCCCGGTTCTCCGATGGACTGAGCCGCAATAACGCCGACTACTTCACCTTTTTCAACCATTCTTCCGGTAGCCAGGTTTCTGCCATAACACTTGGCACAGACACCTTTTCTCGATTCGCAAGTCAACACACTGCGGATCTCTATCTGTTCGATAGGAAGTGAAGATATCTTTGCTGCAATTTCTTCAGTGATCTCTTCTCCGGATTCTATAAGCAGGTCACCGGTAAGCGGATCGAAAACATCGTGAACACTGGTACGTCCCAAGATACGTTCGTAGAGAGATTCCACTATCTGATCCTTGTTCTTAATGGCAGTTGCCACAAGACCTCTCAGTGTGCCGCAATCTTCTTCATTGATGATCACATCGTGTGAAACGTCAACCAGACGGCGGGTAAGGTAACCGGCATCAGCTGTTTTAAGAGCTGTGTCTGCCAGACCTTTACGGGCACCGTGTGTCGATATGAAATACTCCAGGACTGACAAACCTTCCTTAAAGTTGGCCAGGACAGGGTTTTCAATGAGGTCGGCGCTTGTCGCTCCCGATTTCTGCGGTTTGGCCATCAGGCCGCGCATACCTGAAAGCTGGCTGATCTGTGTTTTGGATCCTCTGGCTCCTGAATCGAGCATCATATAAATAGGATTAAATCCCTCGTTGTCTTCCTTGAGCTGTCTTTCCAGGATGTCGGTAAGCCGGAGATTAACAGTTGACCAGATATCCGTGACCTGATTGTAACGTTCGTTATTGGCCAATAAACCCATGTTGTAGTTGGCTTTCACCTTTTCCACTTCCTGATAGCCTTTTTCAATAAGCGCTGCCTTTTCAGCGGGAACGATCACGTCATCCAGGTTGAATGACAGTCCACCCTTGTAGGCCATATTGTACCCGATCTCTTTTATGCTGTCGAGGAACTGTGCCGTTTGGGCAACGTCGGTCGTTTTGAGTACCAAATTGATGATATCGCGCAGGGAACGTTTTGTAAGTACCTCATTGATGTACCCGATTTCTTTGGGGACTACCTGATTGAAAAGTACCCGTCCTACGGATGTCTCTATGATGTGGTTACCTTTTGCCGGATCTGCAACAAAAACTTTTGTTCCGCGTGAAGGATTGTTTTCGTCATTGGCACAACGGACCGTGGTCTTATCCAGACGCAGTTTAATAGGCGTATGCATGTCAACCACTTTTTCGTTATAGGCAATGATCACCTCTTCGGCACTGTAGAAGATTATTCCCGCTCCTTTTCCCTTATTTCTTAATTTGGTAATATAGTAGAGGCCCAGCACCATGTCCTGTGAAGGAACGGTTATAGGTGCTCCGTTTGCAGGGTTAAGGATATTGTGCGAACCCAGCATCAGCAGCTGTGCCTCCAGAATGGCTGCATTGCCCAAAGGCAGGTGTACGGCCATCTGGTCACCGTCAAAGTCGGCATTAAATGCGGTACAGGCCAGGGGGTGAAGCTGAATGGCTTTCCCTTCTATCAGTTTAGGCTGGAATGCCTGGATACCGAGACGGTGCAGGGTAGGGGCACGGTTCAGCAGCACAGGATGTCCTTTCATAACATTTTCCAGGATATCCCAGATCATGGGATCTTTGCGGTCTACGATCTTTTTGGCAGATTTTACTGTTTTTACGATCCCCCTTTCTATAAGCTTCCTGATGATAAACGGCTTATAGAGTTCTGCCGCCATATCCTTGGGAAGTCCGCATTCGTGCATGCTCAATTCGGGGCCTACCACAATGACCGAACGGGCTGAATAATCGACACGTTTTCCTAACAAGTTCTGCCGGAAACGGCCTTGTTTCCCCTTTAGGCTGTCTGACAGGGATTTGAGGGCCCTGTTGGCTTCGGTCTTGACTGCATTGGATTTCCGGGAATTGTCAAACAATGAATCGACTGCTTCCTGAAGCATCCTTTTTTCATTTCTCAGGATCACTTCCGGGGCCTTGATCTCTATAAGGCGTTTCAGGCGATTGTTCCTTATGATTACACGGCGGTAAAGGTCGTTCAAATCCGAAGTGGCAAACCTTCCTCCGTCAAGGGGTACGAGCGGACGCAGATCAGGGGGTATTACCGGGATCACCTTCATGATCATCCATTCCGGTCTGTTGATGTCTTTCGATTCACGGAAAGCTTCCACTATGTTGAGCCTTTTGAGAGCGTCTGCTTTTCTCTGCTGGGAGGTTTCTACGTCTGCCTTATGGCGCAGGTCATAGGAAAGATCGTCCAGGTTCAGTCTCACCAGGAGTTTGTAAACGGCATCGGCACCTATACCGGCAATGAATTTATTGGGATCTTCATCGTCCAACATTTGGTTTTCCTTGGGAAGAGTTTCCAGGATATTCACATATTCCTCTTCTGTCAGGAAATCGAGTTCGTTAATCCCATCCTGGGACTTTATACCAGGTTGTATAACCACATATCTCTCGTAATAAATGATCGCTTCAAGCTTTTTGGACGGTATGCCCAGCAGGTATCCGATTTTGTTGGGAGTGGAACGGAAGTACCAGATATGAGCTACGGGGACAACAAGTAATATGTGGCCCATACGTTCCCTGCGCACTTTTTTCTCAGTCACTTCCACTCCGCAACGGTCGCAGGTGGTCCCACGATAGCGAATGCGTTTGTATTTTCCACAATGGCACTCATAGTCTTTTGAGGGACCGAAGATACGCTCACAAAACAATCCGTCCCGCTCCGGTTTATAGGTGCGGTAATTGACTGTTTCGGGCTTTAGCACTTCTCCCTTCGACATTGCCAGGATCTCTTCCGGGGAAGCCAGTCCTATGGTGATTTTTTTGAAGTCGCTTTTTAACTTGCTATCTTTTTTGTAAACCATAATCCAAATTTTATTCCAGGTTAACGCTAAGTCCCAGACCACGCAACTCATGTAGCAATACGTTCAAAGATTCGGGAATGCCAGGTGAGGGCATTGTATCCCCTTTGACTATGGCTTCATAAGCACGTGAGCGTCCGGTCACGTCGTCTGATTTAACAGTCAGGATCTCCTGCAAAATGTTTGCCGCACCGAACGCTTCCAGTGCCCAAACCTCCATTTCCCCGAAACGTTGTCCACCAAATTGTGCCTTACCGCCCAGGGGTTGCTGGGTTATTAGTGAATAAGGACCTATCGACCGTGCATGCATTTTGTCGTCTACCATATGCCCCAACTTGAGCATATAGATAACCCCGACAGTTGCCGGCTGGTCAAAACGTTCCCCGGAACCTCCGTCGCGGAGATATGTTTTTCCGTATTTGGGAATGTTTGCTTTATCGGTTAACACGGTGATTTCTTCAAGCGATGCCCCGTCAAAGATCGGCGACGAATACGATTGTCCGAGTTCTCTTCCGGCCCAGCCCAGAACGGTTTCGTAGATCTGTCCCAAGTTCATACGTGAAGGCACACCCAAGGGGTTCAGGACGATATCGACAATAGAACCGTCATCCAGGAAAGGCATATCCTCATCACGGACCACTTTTGCCACAATGCCTTTGTTCCCGTGCCGTCCTGCCATTTTATCCCCCACACGGATCTTTCGCTTTTTGGCAATATAAACCTTCGCAAGCTGCATGATTCCGGAGGGCAGTTCGTCCCCGATAGTCAAACTGTATTTGATACGCTTGAGTTCTGCATCCAGTTCCTTGTAACTGATCAGATAATTGTTGATCAATTTCCGGATCAGGGTATTGGTATGCTTATCATTGGTCCATTTGGTGGGATTGATGTTCTCGTAAACAATACCCGAAAGAAGATCCCTTGTAAAGCGGGTTTCTTTTGGAACGATAACTTCTCCGTAAAGATCGGTTATACCCGGAGACGTCTTTTCTTTTAGCAGAGTCTCGAGCTTATCCAGGAACGTGTTGTGAAGTGCGTCAAAACGTATCTTGAATTGCTCTTCAGCTTGCTGTACCTGCATTTTGGCTATGGGTTTAACCTTCTTTGATCCTTCTTTCATCACACGGGAGAAAAGACGTTTGTCTATCACAGTTCCATATAGAGAAGGTGAAGCCTTAAGTGAAGCATCCTTGACATCGCCAGCCTTGTCCCCAAAAATGGCCCGCAGAAGCTTTTCTTCCGGAGAAGGATCGCTTTCACCTTTGGGAGTGATCTTTCCTATTAGGATATCTCCCGGCTCAACATAGGCTCCTATACGGATAATTCCGTTCTCGTCCAGGTTCTTGGTCGCTTCTTCAGATATATTGGGGATATCGCTTGTCAACTCTTCCATGCCACGTTTGGTATCACGGACTTCCATGATGTATTCGTCAACATGGATAGAGGTGAAAATATCTTCGCTAAGCATCCTTTCAGAAAGCACAATGGCATCTTCAAAGTTGTATCCCTTCCAGGGCATAAAGGCAACTTTTAAGTTACGGCCTAAGGCAAGTTCACCGTTATGCGTGCCATATCCTTCTGTCAGGATCTGTCCCTGTGTCACCTTTTGTCCCTTCCTTACTATCGGTTTCAGGTTTACCGAGGTATTCTGGTTGGTTTTCCTGTATATGGGAAGTTTATAAACGGTAATCTCGGGGTGGAAGCTGACAAATTTCTCGTCAGCTGTCCTTTCATACCGTATGTGTATTTCATTGGCATCCACAAATATGACTTCACCCTTACCTTCGGCAGTGATTTGTGTCCGGCTGTCGCGGACAACGGTACTCTCCAATCCTGTGCCTACGATGGGGGCTTCGGGTCTTATCAGGGGAACTGCCTGGCGCATCATGTTGGATCCCATCAAGGCCCTATTGGCGTCGTCATGTTCCAGGAACGGTATGAGTGAAGCGGCAATAGAAGCGATTTGATTGGGAGCCACGTCCATCAGATGAACCTCTTCTTTTGTAACCACCGGATAATCAGCTTCATAACGGCATTTAATCCTTTCATCAGTGATATGACCTTCATCATCCAGGTTTACATTCGCCTGAGCCACCATACGTTCCTCTTCTTCTTCGGCGCTCATGTATATGTATCCTTTCGATGACAGGTCAACTTGTCCTTGGTTTACTTTCCGGTAAGGAGTTTCAATAAATCCCAGGTCATTGATCCTTGCATATACGCAAAGAGAAGAGATCAACCCGATATTGGGACCTTCAGGGGTCTCGATCGGACAAAGCCTTCCGTAGTGTGTGTAATGCACGTCACGTACCTCAAATCCGGCACGTTCTCTGGAAAGGCCTCCGGGGCCGAGTGCGGAAAGACGCCTTTTATGTGTCATTTCAGCCAAGGGGTTAGTTTGGTCCATGAATTGCGACAGCTGCGATGTCCCAAAGAAGGAGTTGATCACAGAAGACAATGTCTTGGCGTTAATCAGGTCTATGGGGGTAAATACCTCGTTGTCACGTACGTTCATTCTTTCCCTTATAGTACGTGCCATACGCGAGAGACCCACGCTAAATTGGTTGGCAAGCTGTTCACCGACAGTGCGGATACGGCGGTTGCTCAAATGGTCGATATCATCCACAGTGGCCTTGGAATTGATCAGCTGGATCAGATGGCTTATGATGGCGATGATATCTTCCTTAGTCAGGACTTTGATGTCTGATTGTATGTTCAGATTCAGTTTGCGATTCAGGCGATAACGTCCCACATCGCCCAGATCGTACCGCTTGGACGAGAAGAATAGTTTATCTATCACATCCATGGCAGTAGCTTCGTCAGGCGGTTCAGAATTACGTAATTGCCTGTATATGTATATTACGGCTTCCTTGGCAGAGTTGCAGGGATCTTTCTGCAAGGTGTTGTGGATGATCGCGTAATCTCCGATGTTGGCTTCTTCCTTGTGCAGCAGAATGGTTGACGCCCCTGAATCCAGGATCAGTTCTATATGCTCTTCTTCCAGGATGGTCTTTCTATCGAGAATAATTTCATTACGTTCAATGGAAACGACCTCACCGGTGTCTTCATCTACAAAGTCCTCTATCCAGGACTTCAACACGCGGGCTGCCAATTGTCTGCCCAGACTTTTTTTCAGGTTGGTCTTGTTTACCTTGATCTCATTGGCAAGACCGAAGATCTCCAAGATGTCCTTGTCACTTTCAAATCCGATGGCACGTAAAAGGGTGGTGACGGGTAATTTCTTTTTCCTATCAATATAAGCATACATCACATTGTTGATGTCCGTGGCGAATTCGATCCAGGAACCTTTGAAAGGTATGATGCGGGCAGAATAAAGCTTTGTGCCGTTGGTATGGATGCTCTGTCCGAAGAATACCCCGGGAGAGCGGTGGAGCTGAGAGACGACTATACGTTCGGACCCGTTTATGATAAAGGTACCTCTGGGTGTCATATAGGGAATGGTGCCAAGGTAGACATCCTGTATGACCGTTTCAAAGTCCTCGTGCTCCTCGTCAGTACAATAGAGTTTAAGCTTTGCTTTGAGGGGTACGCTGTAGGTCAGTCCCCTGTCCAGGCATTCTTCAATGGAGTACCGTGGCGGATCTATGAAATAATCTATGAATTCAAGTACAAAGTTGTTGCGGGTATCGTTAATGGGGAAATTCTCCTGGAATACTTTGAACAATCCTTCATTTTTCCGGTTTTCCGGTGTTGTCTCCAACTGGAAGAAGTCCTGGAAAGATTTCAGTTGCACCTCCAAAAAATCGGGATGATCCAGGAGGGTTTTTGATTTTGCGAAATTAATACGCTGATTGTTAGCTTTTTGAGGCATTTTTTAAGGATTAGTTGAAAATAAACGTTTTTAACGACAAAAAGGCTTAGAACTCCCAAGGAGTCCTAAACCTGGTACCGTTCCCGGTTCATTACGGGAAGTGAGTTTATTTAATTTCAACTTCTCCGCCGGCTTCTTCAATTTGTGCTTTGATCTGTTCGGCTTCGGCTTTGCTGACTTTTTCCTTCACAGCTTTGGGTGCTCCGTCAACAAGATCTTTGGATTCTTTCAGTCCCAGACCTGTAATGTCTTTGACAACCTTGATAACTTGCAGTTTGGCCTGTCCGGCGGAAGTAAGTATAACGTCAAATTGAGTTTGTTCAGCTTCAACTGCAGGTCCGGCGGCTCCGGGAGCGGCGGCAACAGCTACAGCAGCGGCTGCAGGTTCAATTCCGTATTCGTCTTTGAGAATGTTAGCTAATTCAATAGCTTCTTTAATGGTGAGATTAGCAATGGCTTCTGCCATTTGTTTCAATTCTGCCATGATTTTTTTATAGTTAAGATTTTGTTTTACTTGTTAAATAATTATTCACGTTCTGCCAGTGTTTTTACAATACCGGCCATATGGCTACCGGCTGTTTGGATAGCCGATACAAGTCTTTGGGCAGGGGACAGGATAAGGCCTGCAATATCCCCGATGAGTTCTTCACGGGATTTGATATTGACAAGGTTTTCCAGTTGATCCTCCCCAATATAGACACATTCCTGAACTAAGGCCCCTTTGAGTACGGGTTTCCCGTTTTTCTGGCCGAATGATTTGATCAATCTGGCCGGGGCATTGATATTTTCAGTGAACATTACAGCTGTAGAACCTTCAAGGATAGGGAAAAACAGTTTCATTTCCTCAATCCCTACCTTTTCCAGCGTACGTTTTAGCAGGGTGTTTTTGACAACAACCAGCTTGATGTTTTGTGCAAAGCATTCGCGACGTAGCTGGGTGGTCTTCTCGGCATTCAGTCCTTCGACGTTCACAACATAGAAATCAGGAGTTGATTTCAGTTGAGCTGCTAAGCCTTCGATTATCTGTTCTTTTTGTTCTTTCTTCATAATACAAATTCTTATTCTACAACTGCACCTGATTTTATATCAATAGAAAGACTGGGGCCCATAGTGGTGGACAGGTATACGCTTTTCATATATGTTCCCTTAAGGGCCTGCGGTTTCAGTTTGATGACAGTGTTGATGAACTCTTGAGCATTTTCCAGGAGTTTGCTGGAATCAAAGGAAGCTTTTCCTATAGATGCATGGATGATACCGGTTTTGTCAACCTTAAAGTCTATCTTCCCGGCCTTCACCTCTTTAACGGCTTGTCCGACTTCCATGGTTACGGTCCCCGTCTTGGGATTGGGCATGAGTCCGCGGGGACCCAATATACGTCCGATGGGGCCGATCTTGGCCATTACGGATGGAGTACAGATAATAACGTCAACATCTGTCCAGCCACCCTTGATCTTTTCAATGAATTCATCCAGTCCAACGTAGTCGGCACCTGCATCGTTGGCCTCCTGCTCCTTGTCGGGAGTACAAAGAACCAGGACGCGTACCTGTTTTCCAGTTCCATGCGGAAGAGTCACAACGCCGCGAATCATCTGGTTTGCCTTACGCGGATCGACCCCCAATCGTACAGCAATGTCCACCGAAGCATCAAATTTTGTAAAACTGGTCTGACCGATCAGTTCACAAGCTTCGGACAATCTGTATTGTTTGTCGGAGTCAACCTTTGCGTATACTATTTTTTGATTTTTCGTCAGTTTACTCATTTCTACATAGAAGTTTAGTTAACATCTTCCGGGAATTGCCCGCTAACGGTAATACCCATACTGCGTGCAGTACCGGCAACCATCTTCATAGCCGATTTTAAGGTGAAAGCATTCATATCTTCCATCTTATTCTCGGCAATGGCACGGATCTGATTCCAGGTAACGGAAGCTACTTTGTTACGGTTTGGTTCGGCAGAACCGCTCGTAATTTTGGAAGCTTCTTTCAATTGAACAGCAATGGGCGGTTGTTTAACAATAAAGGTAAACGATTTGTCGCTGTAAACGGTAATGATAACCGGAAGAACTTTACCCGCCCGGTCTTGAGTCTGTGCATTGAACTTTTTACAGAACTCCATTATGTTCACACCCTTGGAACCCAGTGCCGGTCCTACCGGGGGTGAAGGGTTAGCAGCACCGCCTTTAATCTGTAATTTGATTAATCCGGCAATCTCTTTAGCCATAATGATTGTTTATTTATTCTTTTTCAACTTGAACAAAACCGAGTTCGAGCAAGGTCTTTCTGCCGAAGATCTTAACCATCACTTTCAGTTTTTTCTTATCCTCAAGGATCTCTTCCACGGTCCCGTTGAATCCGTTGAACGGTCCATCGATTACCTTGACAGCTTCCCCTACAAGATAAGGTGTGATGATTTCCTCTTCATTTTCAGCCTGTTCATCTACGCGGCCAAGAATCCTGTTGATTTCTGCCGTGCGGACGGGAACGGGCTTTCCTTTTCTGACAGCTCCCAGAAAACCCGATACATGGGGAATGCTGGTGATAAGATGCTGAATTTCCGGTGTAAGCGCTACTTCGATCAGAATATATCCGGGATAGAAGATACGCTCCTTACTGATCTTTTTACCATTTCTTACCTGGTAAATTTTCTCGGTAGGGATCAATACCTGGGAAACATATTCTTCCAGATTAAGGCGTTTCACCTCGTTCTCAATGTATTCCTTGGCTTTCTTTTCTTTACCACCGGCCGCTCTTATAACGTACCATTTTTTGGTAGTGTCTGTCATTTCCCTATAGATTAATACAATGCCTTGTAGAGAAACTCCATCAGGTTCCTAAATGTAATATCCATTGCAAAAATTACTATTGCAAAGATGACAGATGCCACCATCACAATAATAGCACTGCTCTGAAGTTGACTCCACGAAGGCCAGCTCACTTTGTGAACAAGCTCATTGTAGGAATCTTTGAAATACATTCCGATTTTGCTCATTGTTCATTTATTAACAACACGTAGAGGTGGAAGCTTCTCTCGTCGTTGAGTTATAATAAATACAGGACCGTAACATCCCGTATTTGCAGGGGCAGAGCGATTCGAACGCCCATCGACGGTTTTGGAGACCGCTATTCTACCCTTGAACTATGCCCCTAAGGAAACAGGTACGGTCGGATACAACCGGCCAGACCTGCCATTATTCAGTATTTCCGCAGCTATCAGTCACCAATCTTTGTGATCTGGCCTGCACCTACGGTGCGGCCGCCTTCACGGATAGCAAAACGGAGTCCTTCATTCAGAGCTACAGGGTAGATCAGTTCCACGTTAATGGAAACGTTGTCACCTGGCATAACCATATCCACACCTTCGGGCAGACGAACTTCTCCGGTAACGTCGAGTGTACGGAGGAAGAACTGAGGACGGTATTTGTTGTGGAAAGGAGTGTGGCGTCCACCTTCGTCTTTCTTCAGCACGTAAATTTCAGCTGAGAATTTCTTATGAGGAGTAATGGTCCCCGGACGGCAAATTACCTGGCCGCGTTTTACTTCTTTCTTGTCAATTCCGCGGAGCAGCAAACCTACGTTGTCACCTGCTTCACCCCTGTCAAGGATCTTGCGGAACATCTCAACTCCCGTAACAACACTTGTTCTGGGTTTTTCACCAAGACCGACGATCTCAACCTGTTCGCCTGTCTTGATCATACCTGTCTCAATACGACCTGTGGCGACTGTACCGCGACCGGTGATGGAGAAGATGTCCTCTACGGGCATAATGAAAGGTTTTTCGTTGTCACGCAGAGGGATGGGAATGTAGGAGTCAACAGCGTCCATCAGTTCCATCACCTTGTCTTCCCACTGTGCCTCTCCGTTCAGGGCACCTAAAGCAGAGCCGCGGATAACAGGAACATTATCCCCGTCAAAGTTATATTTTGAAAGCAGGTCACGTACTTCAAGTTCAACCAGATCAAGCATTTCAGGGTCATCAACCATGTCGCATTTGTTCAGGAAAACCACGATCTTGGGAACGTTCACCTGGCGAGCCAGCAATACGTGCTCGTTGGTCTGCGGCATAGGACCGTCAGTAGCTGCAACTACCAGAATGGATCCGTCCATCTGGGCGGCACCTGTAACCATGTTTTTAACGTAGTCGGCGTGTCCCGGGCAGTCAACGTGTGCATAGTGGCGGGCCGCTGTCTCGTATTCAACGTGTGAGGTATTAATGGTGATACCGCGTTCTTTTTCTTCAGGAGCGTTATCAATAGAGTCAAATGAACGTATTTCCGACAAGCCTTTCTTTGCCAGCACCTGGGTAATTGCGGCTGTCAGAGTTGTTTTACCATGGTCTACGTGACCGATGGTTCCGATGTTAACGTGGGGTTTATCCCTTTTAAAGGTTTCTTTTGCCATAACTAAATTAATTTAATAAAATTTAAATTTGAGCCGGTGATGAGATTTGAACTCATGACCTCTTCCTTACCAAGGAAGCGCTCTACCCCTGAGCTACACTGGCTTTTTGGTACATATTGGAGCGGAAGACGAGGTTCGAACTCGCGACCCTCAGCTTGGAAGGCTGATGCTCTACCAACTGAGCTACTTCCGCATGGTGTGGGAGGGGCAGGATTCGAACCTACGTAGACGTGCGTCAGCAGATTTACAGTCTGCCCCAGTTGGCCACTTTGGTACCCTCCCTCAATAATTCATTTTGTCAAACAACAACCGAGCCGATAGAGGGATTCGAACCCACGACCTGCTGATTACAAATCAGCTGCTCTGACCAACTGAGCTACATCGGCAAAAACATCTCTGCAATTTGGAGCGGCAAAGATAAACGATTTTGACAAACTACCAAAAAAAACAGCATTAAAACTTACCGGCAATGGTTTCTATAGCCTTTACAATGCTTTCGGTGTCGTATCCGCATTCGTGATAAAGCTGTTTGGTTTTTCCATGCTGGATAAAACGGTCCGGAATACCTAGTCCGGTCACTTTGCTTATGGTCCCGGGGTGGGATGCCATATAAACAGATACCATACTGTATAATCCGCCAATAAGACATCCGTCTTCCAAGGTAATCACGTTCTGATAGTTACGGGATATGTGTTCCAGAACGTCTTCATCTATTGGTTTGAGAAAACGCATATCATAGTGTTGTACCGATATACCATTCTCCGCTACTTTAGCTACTGCTGCCGCCCCCATAAGTCCGGCCGATCCGAGACTCAACAGTGCTATGTCTTTTCCTTCGTTCAAAAGTCGTGCCTTACCGGGTTCCATGTATGTGAAAGGTCTTCTCCAGTCCTTGATCCCGCTACCTGTTCCCCTGGGATAACGAATGCTTATGGTTTTGTATCTCTTATCCTGTGCCGAATACAGCATATTTCTCAATTCCACTTCATCCATAGGGGCAGCCACATACATATCCGGGACACAGTTGAAATAGGCCAGGTCGTAAGCTCCGTGATGTGTTACCCCGTCTTCACCTACAAGGCCGCCCCTATCCAGGCAAAAGACTACCTTGAGGTTCTGAATGGCCACGTCGTGGATTACGGAATCATATGCCCTTTGCATGAAACTCGAGTATATGTTGCAATAGGGCAGATACCCTGCCGCTGCCAGTCCTGCAGAGAATGTTACGGCATGTTGTTCGGCAATGCCTACGTCAAAACATCTGTCGGGCATTTCCTTCATCATGATGTTCAGGGAGCAGCCGGTGGGCATGGCCGGAGTAATACCCACAATGGCCGGGTTGCTGTGGGCAAGTTCCAGCAGTGTGTGCCCGAAAACATCCTGGAATCTCGTTTTAGCCGGCGTTCCGGGATCACCTCCGGTCAGTCGGAGACCTGTTTCGACATCGAACAGGCCGGGCGCATGCCAGGTAGTCTGGTCATTTTCCGCTGGCGCGTATCCTTTTCCCTTGACAGTGAGTACATGCAGGAGCCGTGGTCCATGTAAGTGTTTGAGCCGTTTGAGCGTTTTGACCAGTTGTATGACGTCGTGACCTTCGACCGGACCAAAATACCGGATATTCAAAGACTGGAACAAGGTGCTGTTCCTGATCACAAGCCGCTTACCGGCTCTGACAAAGCGCTGGACAGCATCTCTGATGGCTCCCGAACCCAGGGTTCTCCACGCCTTCAGTTTCAGTTTATTGTAACGGGGAGACGTGGTGAGCTTAAGCAATGAATTATGCAGACCTCCCACGTTAGGTTCAATAGACATTTTGTTGTCATTGAGAATGATGAGCATGTCGGCATTTGTGCCGCCGGCGTTGTTCATTCCTTCGTAGGCAAGACCTGCTGTCAGCGACCCGTCCCCGATCACAGCCACTACTTTATCGTCGCTTTTGCGCATGGAAGCTGCTATGGCATAACCCAGGCCCGCAGAGATTGAAGTGGAAGAATGGCCTGTCCCAAATGCATCATAAGGACTTTCATCCATTTTGGGAAATCCGCTCAACTCGTTGTAGCAACGGTTTTTCAGGAATGCTTCACGTCTTCCTGTAAGGATTTTGTGGGCATATGCCTGGTGTCCGACGTCCCATATAATTTTATCTTTTGGGGCATCGTAAACATAATGAATCGCTACCGTCAGCTCTATTGTACCCAGGCTGGCTCCCAGGTGTCCCGGATTGCGTGAGCAGGATTCTATTATGTATTTCCTCAATTCATCACACAATTGGGGTAGTTGCTCGAGCCTTAGCTTTTTAAGGTCTTCTGGGCTCTCAATGCTTTTAATAAGATTTTCCATGATAAGATCAGTCCCTGATAATGGTTTGTTCCCTGTCAGGTCCCAGGGATATTATCTTGATAGGAATACCTACCGCATCTTCAATAAACCGTACATAACTCATGAATTCAAAAGGCAATTCTTCTTCCCGGCGTATTCCCGAAAGATCTCTCTTCCACCCTTTGAATTCCCTTAACACAGGGGTTATACTGATATTCGTGTCATAAGGGACCCGTTCCGCTTTTTCTCCCTGGATTTTGTATGAGGTGGCAATCTTAACGGTCTCGAGGACATCCATAACATCCGCCTTCATCATGATCAGGTCCGTAACGCCGTTCAAGGTCACGGCATATTTCAGGGTAACCAGATCCAGCCATCCTGTACGCCGGGGCCTTCCCGTAGTTGCCCCGAATTCTTTGCCCCTTTCCCGGAGTATCTCTCCTTCTTGATTAAACAGTTCAGTGGGAAAAGGTCCGCTTCCCACACGTGTGCAGTAAGCCTTGAAAATCCCATATACCTTGCCCACCTTTGAGGGCGGGAATCCCAGACCGATACAGGCACCTGCACAAGTAGTAGATGATGATGTTACATAGGGGTAGGATCCGAAATCAATGTCCAACAGGGCCCCCTGGGCTCCTTCTGCCAAAACACGTTTGTTTTTCTTCAGGCAGTCGTTTACATAATATTCAGCATCAATGAGTTTAAACTGTCGCATATAATCGATGGCTTCCAGCCACTTGGATTCCCCTTGTTCGGGATCGTATGCGTAGTCAAACTGTTTCAGGAATTCTATATGTTTTAATTTAAGGGATTTGTAACGCTCTAAAAAATCGGCAGTCAGGATATCTCCCACACGGATCCCGTTTCTTCCTGTTTTGTCCATATAGGCCGGACTGATCCCTTTAAGTGTGGATCCTATTCTGGAAGCTCCCTTGGCATGTTCGCTTGCCGCATCTATGATCAAGTGCGTTGGAAGTATCAGATGTGCTCTTTTGGAGATCATCAGGCGATCCTTCACAGGTATTCCCAGGGCTGCCAGGGACCGGCATTCTTTCTCGAATATGACAGGGTCAATGACCACTCCGTTACCTATAATATTAACGGTACCTTTTCTAAATATGCCGGAAGGGACGGAATGGAGGACAAAAGATGTTTCTTCAAAGTGAAGGGAGTGACCTGCATTGGGCCCTCCCTGGAAACGGGCGATAACGGGATACTGTCTTGCAAGATAATCGACTATCTTACCTTTTCCCTCATCACCCCACTGAAGTCCAAGAACAACGTCTACGTTCATAGTATCAATTTATATCAAAAATGGTAAAGACAAGTTTACAAAAGTACTACAAATTTTGCAGACTTGACTTATTATTCTATCTTAGACACTCTTTTTCGAAAATATGGAAAACAATCTAAAACTTGCATATGAATAAAGCTACTAAATTATTGAAAGACAGGGCGTTGGTAAGATGGGGCGTGCTGATTCTTCTGGCATCCATGATGTTTTTTGCCTACATGTTCATAGACGTGTTATCTCCCCTTAAAAGTATGCTGGAAACAACACGTGGCTGGACTTCCGAGCATTTTGGGACAGTCACGGGAGCAGAATATTTTCTTAATGTTTTTGCCCTGTTCCTCATCTTCGCGGGGATCATTCTGGACAAGATGGGAGTCCGTTTTACAGCCATTCTTTCTGCCTTAGTCATGCTTGTAGGTGCAGCGATAAAATACTATGCCCTTACGGATGCCTTTATCGGCTCCGGCCTGGAAGCCTGGCTCGGTTCCTGGTGGGTGTCTTTACCGGCATCGGCCAAGCTGGCTTCACTCGGGTTCATGATCTTCGGCTGCGGAGTGGAAATGGCAGGTGTCACGGTATCCAAAGGGATAGTCAAGTGGTTTAAAGGGAAGGAACTGGCTTTGGCCATGGGAATCGAAATGGCTATTGCACGTTTGGGAGTGTTTGCCGTTTTCAGGATGTCGCCACGGGTTGCAGAAAGCATGGGCAATGTGAGTTCCCCCGTCATGGTAAGCATGATTTTGCTGATCGTTGGGCTTCTGGCCTTTTCAGTTTACTTTTTCTTTGACAGAAAATTGGAAAGCCAATTAGGCGAATCGGGAGAAGAGCCGGAAGAGGAATTCAAGGTCAAGGACCTGGGAAAACTTTTTACGAGCAAAGCCTTTTTGATCGTTTCCGGTTTGTGTGTCCTTTATTATTCAGCTATTTTCCCGTTCCAGAAATTTGCTGCCAATATGCTCGAATGCCGATTACAGATATCTGCCACCGATGCCAGTGACATATTTTCATGGTTTCCTATTGGGGCTATGCTCCTGACCCCGCTATTGGGTGCTTTTCTTGATACCAGGGGTAAAGGGGCCAGCATGCTGATCATAGGAGCTGTATTGATGTGCCTGTGTCACCTGACATTCGCACTCGTACCGGAGGCGTATTTTACCCCGGGAGTTGCCTATACGGCCATTATTATATTAGGTATAAGTTTTTCGCTCGTTCCGGCTGCCCTGTGGCCTTCCGTACCCAAACTGGTAGAGAACAGATATCTTGGTTCCGCATATTCTGTAATATTTTGGATACAGAACATTGGGCTCTGGGCTTTTCCGGTACTCATTGGGACGGTGCTCGACAGAACCAACCGGGGTGTGATCAACCCACAGGATTACGACTATACTGTACCGATGCTCATTTTTGCCTCTTTGGGAGTCCTCGCTTTTTTCCTCGGGATCTGGCTCAAGGCAGAAGACCGTGCCAAAGGCTACGGACTGGAATTACCTAACATAACCAAAAAATAGAACCAATGAATAAAGTTGTACCGTTGCTCAAAAATTCTAAATGGGTGCGCTGGGCAGTTCTTTTATGTCTGTCGCTAGTCATGTTTGCTTCCTATTTCTTTGATGATCAGTTTACTACTATAGGACATATTTTCAAAAACCCACAAATACTCGATCTGGCCTGGACGTCCGGCGATTACGGGATGTACGGGGGTGCCTATTCACTGCTTTGCGTATGGGGAGGTCTGATCATTTGCGGCATGTTGTTGGACAAATGGGGTGTACGGATGACCGGAACCCTTTTTGTACTGTTGATGGTCGGCGGTGCAGCCCTTGTGATGTACGGTATATCCGCTTCTTTTAATAACAGTGCTTTGTATGCCTGGCTGTCGGGAGCCTTTGAAAAACCTTCTCTGGCCGTGGCCTATGCAGGGTGTGCCATCTTTGGACTGGGTAGCGAGATCGCAGGGGTAGCCGTAACCCGTTCCATTGCCAAGTGGTTCAGGGGAAAGGAAATGGCACTGGCCATGGGATTACAATTGTCGCTCGCCCGTTTGGGGACAGCTACGGCTTTGATCCTGGTACCCCGGATTGTCAGCTTGAACGATACGTACATCCCGTTCTCGGAAACGAGCAAGCCTGCCCTGGTGGGTTTTATCCTGCTCCTGTGCGGATTGGTAGTATGGTCGATATTTCTTGCTTTTGACAAGAAATTGGATAACCAGATTGAAACTGAAGCTTTGAAAAATGCACAACCCGCTTCAAAAGAAGATAAATTCCGCTTTTCGGATGTTTTTAAAGTACTGGGGAACAAGCATTACATACTCATATCCCTTCTCTGTGTTTTCTTTTATGCCTGCATCATATCTTTCAGACGCTTTGCCACATCCATCATCATGCCACGGTTTGGTATAGAAAGCGATATTGCTTCGTTGATCGTATCGCTCCTGCCTTTTACGACTATGATTTTTACGCCCATATTCGGTTCTTTGGTGGATATCAAAGGCAAAGCCACCCGCTGGATGATCGTAGGTTCGGTTTTGCTGCTGATTTCACACCTGATCATAGGTTTTGCACCGGGATTACCGGGTTTTGCTTACCTGGGCATAGCAATCTTGGGAATTGGGTATTCTTTGGTTCCGGCTGCCATGTGGCCCTCTGTTCCCAAGATAATACCCGATAAAAATCTAGGTACGGCCTATTCGCTTATCTATTGGATACAAAATATGGGAATGTGGCTGGTACCCATTTTTGTGGGCCAGATCATAGAAAGGAATCTGGACGACAAGATCCGTGCGGCCGTTAACGCCGAATATCTCTTTATCGTCCTGTCGGTTGTTGCCATAATCGTATCTTTCATCCTGGCCCGCTCATCGGATAAAAATCCCGTATTGGAGCTGGATGTGCCCAATAAAGCAAAAAAGGCAGGTAAATAAATGATCAGAAAGGCAGGTCGTCTACATCTTCCTGACTGATGTTGTCATTCATATCGCCTGCAGGAGATTGCTCCTGCCAGGGAGACTGACCTTCGTTCTTTGGAGGAGAATAGGGCTGGGTCTGCGGAGAGGCAATGTTGTCGCTTCTCTTGCCCAAAAGTTGCAAGGTATCGGCTACAATCTCCGTAGTATAACGTTTTTGACCTGATTGGTCTTCCCAGCTCCGGGTACGGATCTTTCCCTCTATATATATCTGAGAACCTTTGCGGACGAAACGTTCTGCAATATCTGCCAGACCGCGCCATAAGACCACGTTGTGCCATTCTGTTTGTTCCTGCATTTCCCCGTTCCGGTCTCTATACCTTTCCGATGTAGCCAGCACCAAATTGGCTACTGCCGTTCCGCTCTCAAGATGACGAATTTCGGGATCCTTTCCCACATTTCCGATTAACATTACTTTATTCAGCATAACATTCAGGTTATTAATTAACTTGTATAAAGGTACGATTTTTTTACAAATTCAGAAACCTTCGCATGGCATTGCGGTCGGGTACCAATCCGGTCAGAATCATAAATCCTTCTACTGCTTGGTGATAGAGCCAGTGATATCCGTTAAGATATTTTGCTCCCGCAACTGTTGTGGCATCTTGGAGCGGTTTGAGCGTATAGGATGCATCCAGGACCGTATGTTTCTGTTCCAGTCCCAAACAACCGGCGGTTGAGGAATCCCATGGTATGGTGTTGACTATCAGATCACATTGCCTGACAAGCCAGGGAACGTGAGAAAGCGAATGCAACCCCTCCCTGACGGTCCTGTTTGCCATATAAACAGTGGCTCCTGCCTGTTCCAGTCCCACGAAGGCAGCCCGGCCGGCACCTCCCGCACCGATGACCAGGGCTTTTTTTCCGGCAGGGTCAATCCCCGATCCCTTAAAACTTTGTACAACACCGTAGATGTCCGTATTATAAGCTATCCATAGATCGTTCTGCCTTACCATCAGGTTGGTGGCATTGGCTTTGGCGGCGCCCGGGGTAATTACGTCGGCCACTTCCAGCAGGTCTTTTTTGAAGGGCATGGTCACATTGACTCCATCCAGGTCCATTTCGAGCACCTTTTCCCAGCACTTTACGGCATCGGAACCTTCCAGGATACTGTAGGTATCCCCGGATGTCTGAGGATAAGCGATCCGGAAAAGCCGGGGGCTTTTGCTCGTTTTGACTGGATTTCCTATAATAGCATAACGTCCCATGAGCTTACCCGTTGCGTTGTCTTACCGCTTCAAAGCATAGGATGGCTGTTGCCACGGACACATTTAGCGAGTCAATGATCCCTTTCATAGGTATTATCACCTCGCATGTGGCACGTTCCCTCCAAAAGGAACTCAGTCCCCTGTCTTCAGTTCCTATTACAAAGGCTGTCGGCCTTTTGAAATCGCACTGATGGTACGGTGTCACGGATTGGCATGTGGCAGCAATTACCTGCAGGCCCTTATCCTTAAGCCAGTCATAGGCCTGGGCCGAAGAGCATGTCAGGGTAGGGACGCTGAACAAACAACCCAGTGAGGCCCTTATCGTATTGGGGTTATAGAGATCGGTCAGGGGATCGCATACCAGAACTGCATCGACTCCCGAGGCATCGGCTGTACGCAAAATGGCACCCAGGTTGCCAGGCTTTTCTATCGATTCCAGAATAATGACCAGGGGAGTTTCAGAGAGGCGGATGTCATTTAGACCGGGCGATAGGCCCTTCATGACGGCCAGCACGCCTTCAGTGGAATCCCTGTAGGCCAGTTTTCCGTATAGTTGCGCATCGATCTCCAGGACCATGGAGGTATGTTCCCTGAACCATTCTGCTTTATTCTTGTTTTTCAGTATGTCCGGACAGATCAACAGATACTGCATGCTGAATCCGTTTTTCAAGGCGATTTCCAGCTCCCTGACACCTTCTATCACAAACAGGTTCTTATCGCGGCGTGCACGGGATTTTTCCATTAGCAGCCGGACTTGTTTTATCCTGGGATTATGGATCGATGATATCATGTTTTCCGGTTATTCCGGTCGCATTTGAGGAAAGAAAAGTACGTCCTGGATACTGGACGAATTGGTCATCAGCATGCACAGCCGGTCTATGCCTATGCCCATACCTGCAGTAGGCGGCATACCGAATTCCAGTGCCCTGATAAAATCCATGTCTATGAACATGGCTTCATCGTCCCCTTTTTCCTTGAGCCTGATCTGTTCCCGGAAACGTTCCAGTTGGTCGATAGGATCATTGAGCTCGGAATATGCATTGGCCAGTTCCTTCCCGTTGACGAACAATTCAAAACGTTCCGTTAGCCGTGGATCGTCCCTGTGTTTTTTGCTCAGGGGAGAAGTTGCCTTGGGATAATCGGTAATAAAGGTAGGTTGGATCAGATGTTTTTCACAGTATTGTCCAAAAATGGCATCTATCAGTCTCCCTTTGCCCATGGACGGAGTCACCGGCACATTCAATTTCCGGCATGTTTTCCTTAATTCATCTTCCTCCATATCGACAATGTCGACGCCGGCGTATTGCTTGATGGCATTGATCATCGAAAGACGCTTGTACGGCCTTTTCCAGTCAATAATCTTATCCCCAAACGGAACCTGCGTAGTACCATGGAGCTCCATGGCTACTTTTTCGGTCAGTTTTTCAGTGAAATCCATCATCCAGAAGTAATCCTTATATGCCACATAAATCTCCAGCACGGTAAATTCCGGATTATGGGTACGGTCCATCCCCTCATTTCTGAAATCTTTGGAGAATTCGTAGACGCCGGGGAAACCTCCCACTATGAGTTTTTTCAGATACAATTCATTGGCGATCCTCATGTACAGGGGTATGTCCAGCGCATTGTGGTGGGTGATGAAGGGACGGGCATTTGCCCCACCCGGGATAGGTTGCAAAATGGGTGTTTCGACTTCAAGGTATCCGTAGCGGTTGAAAAAATCACGCATCACATTGACCATTTGGGTCCTTTTTACAAAAGTGTCCTTTACATGCGGGTTGACGATCAGGTCTACGTAACGCATCCTGTAGCGTTGTTCCGGATCCGTGAAGGCATCGTACACCTGGCCTTCCTTTTCTTTAACGATGGGCAGCACACGCAATGATTTACCCAATAGCACCAGTTCTTGTGCATGGACCGATAATTCACCTGTTTTCGTAATGAAGGCAAATCCCTTAACACCTACAATATCCCCTATGTCGAGCAATTTTTTGAATACGGTGTTGTACAGTGTCTTGTCCTCTCCGGGACATATATCATCCCTTTTCAGATAGATCTGTATACGTCCGCTGTGGTCCTGGATGACCATAAACGAAGCAGCTCCCATGATTCTCCGGCTCATGATCCTTCCGGCAAGTGTCACCTGATCGAAATTTTCTTTTTCAGGATCGTATCCTTCCAGGATCTGTGCGGCAGTCGTATTAACAGGATATTCGGCTGCGGGATAGGGGTTTATGCCCAGATTTTCGAGTTCTTTCAAAGCATCGCGACGAATCTGTTCCTGTTCACTGATATATTGGTTTTCCATGAGTCAACTATTTTGTAGTCCACAAAAATAAGAATTTTTTACACGGGATAGGATTTAATTTCTACCTTTGTGGGATTAATATGGTACTTGACAAGAAATGGATCGTAAAAGAGCCGGGTAATCCGGCACTGGTAAGACAATTGGCTTCTGAGCTGGGAGTTGATCAGGCTTTAGCCAATCTGTTGGTGCAAAGGAATGTCAAGACCCTTAATCAGGCAAAATCTTTTTTTCGCCCGCAATTGGAAGACCTCCACGACCCGTTCCTGATGAAAGACATGGACAAGGCCGTCAAACGTCTTGATAGGGCCATATGCGAAGGTGAAAAGATCCTTGTTTACGGAGATTACGATGTGGATGGCACGACTGCCGTTGCCCTTGTCTATTCTTTTCTGCGTAAGAAAACGCCCATGGTATCCTACTATATCCCGGACAGGTATACGGAAGGATACGGCATTTCACGTATTGGCATTGATGCGGCGGCAGAGGATGGCTGTACCCTGATCATTGCGCTGGACTGCGGGATAAAAGCTAACGATAAGGTGGAATATGCCAAACAGAAGGGTATAGATTTTATCATTTGCGACCACCACCTGCCGGCCGAAGAAGTGCCGCAGGCAGTGGCTGTCCTGGATCCCAAAAGAATTGATTGCCGTTATCCTTTTGATGAATTAAGCGGATGCGGTGTGGGATTTAAACTGATGCAGGCTTTTTGCTTAAGCAGGAATATTCCGCTGACAGAACTTTATCCCTTCCTGGATCTGCTGGTGGTGAGTATTGCTTCGGACCTGGTGTCCATAACGGGTGAAAACAGGATCTTGGCACATTACGGTCTCAAACAAATCAACGAGGCGCCGCGGAAAGGTTTACAATCCATTATTAAATTGGCCGGACTGGAGAAGCACCAGATTACTATAGACGATATTGTTTTCAAGATAGGGCCCCGCATCAATGCGGCCGGACGTATGGAATCGGGTAAAATGGCCGTTGATCTGCTCATTTCCAGGACAGACGATGATGCGTCCCAGATAGGCCTTACCATCAATGACCACAATGATGACCGCAAGAACGTAGACCGCAAGATTACCCAGGAAGCCCTGGCCATGGTCCGTGATATGCCGGGTATGGAAACAAAGAAATCTACTGTGGTGTACAATCCAAAATGGCATAAAGGGGTTGTGGGCATTGTAGCTTCACGCCTGGTCGAGAGTTATTACCGTCCCACCATAGTCCTGACCCAGTCAAACGGGTTCATTACAGGTTCGGCAAGAAGCATCCCGGGATTTGATCTTTATGAGGCGATAGAGAGTTGCAGTGATCTGCTTGAGAGTTTTGGCGGACATATGTATGCGGCCGGTTTGACTATGAACGAAAAGCACTACCCGGAATTTTGTCAACGATTTGAAGCCATCGTTTCAGAAAAAGTTACAGATGATATGCTAACACCACTGGTGGACATAGATACGTATCTTGATTTCAGGCAGATCACCCCTAAATTTTTCCGATTGTTGAAGCAATTTCAGCCTTTTGGGCCGGGGAACCTGTCCCCCGTATTCATTACAGAGGACGTATATGACAATGGAAACGGACGTCTTGTCGGTTCAGATTCGGGCCATTTGAAACTGGAGCTGATTCAGGAAGAGGAACCTTACAGGCCCATTTCTGCGATAGCATTCAACCAGAGCGAACATTTCGATCATATGCACAACGGAAACCCGGTAGATATCTGTTATTCCGTGGCGGAGAATTATTATAGGGGGATAGCCAATATCCAGCTTCGGATAAAGGATATCAAGGCCAGGGAGGTGATTATCTGATCACCCTTCGTTCATGCGCCTTTTCATACCATTTCTTTCTGGACAGATAAAGTGCACGGGGGTCACTCCCGCTGGCAAGCGGCCATCTTTCAGGATGGTGTGAGATCCTTTCCAGCATCGTTTCAATTGGGGTGTCAATGAAGACCACGTGACCGGTGGCCTTCATAAATTCAAGATTATCGAAAAAACAGGGCGTGCCTCCTCCGCAGGCTACGATCTGGGCGGGTTTTCCCTCTTTTATCCATTCTTCGACTATGCTGTGCAACAGGTCCCTTTCGATCTTCCGGAACGCTTTCTCTCCGTTTTTCGATATGAATTGCCAGGTAGGCATACCGGTTCTTTCACTGATCGCCTGGTCCAGATCGACAAACCGCTTGCCCGTCTTTAATGCATCGGCAGCTCCAAGGGTGCTTTTCCCCGATGCCATGAATCCGATATAAAAGACGATGTCCATGAAACGAAAATTACAGGAGTGTCATCTGGATCGCATCTTCGTCGTTGAAATCTATGGGCCTTGTATTGTCCGTTTCTTTTGTTTCAGGTGTTTCCCCGGCAAGAACGGGACCTTCCAACTCAAAATCCATATTGTCGTCTTCGCCTTCTTCTGATTCGGGGAGGGATTTAGAGGCTGTGAATTCGATCTTTTGGACTTCAAATGTGGTAATCCTTTTTCCTTTTGCCCTGAAGCTTTTGTCTCCTATGAATTCTGCCACATCAATTTCCTGTACCGGTCTTTTAACATGTTTGCCGCCGAAGGTGACTTCTATCACCGGTAAGTCATCATGGGAAAAGCCTACCAGGTAAGATCCCTCTGCATTACCGATGAACGATTGTACCAGGTTTTCCGAGCGTTCAAAACGAAATCGTTTGAGATAGAAAGCCTTTGCTTCAGCATCGTAGTAAACGGCACTGTAAATCTTTTCAGGATTGAATTTTTCTATTGCCAGGATCTCTTCCTGGTACCGGTTGCTCAGATCGAAATTGGTAGTGTAGAATGTGCCGTTGCGATTAATAGCGATAAGACTTTCATCTGCAAGGAATTCTCCCAGATAGATTCCCCTTCCGTCATCATTGAGCCGTTGGATATCCCGGTCAAACCAAATCTTCTGTCCTCCCAGTGTCGCGACTCCTTTTTCTTTCAGGACGATCTTTTGAACGGGATAGCGGCTCAGGATGTTCCCGCGGCTGTTCCGTCCCTTGACAGCCAATTCCAGGAAAGAATATTCAAAGATCAATTTCCTGAGTTTTGGCCGGGCTTTCAGATATACTTTGACAGTTTCGGCCTCCCCGTTGGGATTGGCAGAGAACCACAAGATCTGCGAACCGGGTTTTTCCTGAGTCAGGTTATAATCTTTATCCCTTGCAATACTGGTGACTATGAAACGCTTTACGAACACCTTCCCGTTCTTGCCGTCGCGGTAAGCAACGTTGTAAACTGTCCGATTGTCCCTTTTCTTGAAGATCCCCGTATATATAATGTCTTTGCCCACGTAAAGCTTGTCTGCGACCTTACGGACAGAGTAGGTTCCGTCTCTGAGGAAAACGATGACTTCGTCCAGGTTGGAACAGTCGCAAACGTATTCGGCTTTTTCGTCTTTCTTCATGTCCGTACCCACAAATCCCGATTCCCTGTTGACATATAGCTTGCAATTGGCCAGTATCACCTTGGACGCTTCTATGGTTTCAAAGTCCGTGATCTCGGTCCTTCGGGGGAAATGGCTTCCGTATTTTTTCTTTAGGGATTCAAAGTACTCTATGGTATATGCGGTCAGGTGTTTCAGGTTGTGTCTTATACGCTCCATCTCCTTGTCCAGGGATTTGATGTGCTCGTCTGCCTTTTTAATGTCAAAGCGGGAGATCTTCCGGACAGGTTTTTCTACGAGCTTTTCGACTTCGCGGAAAGTGACCGGTCTGCGCAGGCGGTCCTGGAAACGCAGCATTTCCGATTCTACGTCACGCAACTGGTCTTCCCATGTGCGGGCATTGTTTTCCAACACCCGAAAAACTTTTTCTTCAAAGAATATTTTTTCCAGTGACGAAAAGTGCCAGTCATCTTCAAGTTCGCCCATACGGATATCAAGTTCGGCCTTCAGCAGATCGCGCGTTCTGTCGGTGCTGTAACGGAGCATGTCCTCAATGCTCATCACAAAGGGTTTGCCGTCCATAATCACGCAGGCGTCGGGTGATATGGATACCTCACATCTGGTGAAGGCATACAGCGCGTCTATAGTCTTGTCGGGAGATACGTCACTGGCAAGATGGATCAGGATCTCCACCTGTTCTGCCGTATTGTCGTCTATCTTGCGTATCTTGATCTTTCCTTTGTCATTGGCCGCTATGATAGAACGGATCAGACTTTCGGTCGTCTGCCCGTAAGGTATTTCTGTAATGGCAAGTGTTTTTTTGTCTACTTTGATGATCCTGGCCCTTACCTTGATGCGGCTCCTGCCTCCTATCCCTCCGTTGTAATTGCTGCAGTCTATCAAACCTCCTGTTATGAAGTCGGGATACAGTACAAACGGTTTGCCGTTCAGGTGCGCAATGGAGGCGTCCAGCAATTCGTTGAAGTTATGGGGAAGGATCCTGGTTGCAAGACCTACGGCAATCCCTTCGGTACCCTGGACCAGCAACAAGGGAAACTTAACGGGAAGCGCTTCGGGTTCCTGGCTCCTTCCGTCATAGGAAGAAACCCATATGGTCGTCTTGGGATTGAAGATCACATCAAGGGCGAATTTGCTCAACCTGGCCTCAATATACCGTGGTGCGGCGGCCGAGTCTCCCGTATAAATGTTACCCCAGTTTCCTTGTGTATCTATCAGCAACTCTTTCTGTCCCAGCTGAACCAATGCGTCACCGATGGAAGCATCTCCGTGGGGGTGGAATTGCATGGTGTGCCCGATGATATTGGCGACCTTGTTGTAACGTCCGTCCTCCATCCTTTTCATGGAATGCAGGATCCGTCGCTGGACAGGCTTGAGACCGTCTGTGATATGAGGAACGGCACGTTCCAAGATCACATAAGATGAATATTCCAGGAACCAGTCCTTGAACATACCCGTAAGCCGGTATTTCTTGTCTCCTTCTTCGCTCAGGATACGCAGATACTTCAGTTGGTCTTCGTTCATCATGGTCTAATCTCCCACCATCCTTAAATTATTGACAATAAATTCCCTTCTTTGGGGAGTATTGTCCCCCATATAGAACCTGAGCAGTTCGGGAAGCCTGTCGTCTTTGTCCAGGCGCACTTTGTCAAGCCGGATATTTTCTCCTATGAATGTCTTGAATTCATCGGGTGAGATTTCACCCAGGCCTTTAAAGCGGGTTATCTCGGGATCGGGTCCCAGATCACGTACCGCCCTTTCTCTTTCCGGTTCCGAATAACAGTATCTTGTCTCTTTTTTATTCCTTACCCTGAAAAGCGGGGTTTGCAAGATGTAGATATGACCGTGTCTGACCAGTTCCGGGAAGAATTGCAGGAAAAAACTGAGCAACAGCATCCTGATATGCATCCCGTCCGGATCTGCGTCGGTAGCGATGATAATCTTATTATACCGCAGATTGTCCAGGTCTTCCTCTATGTTGAGGGCTGCCTGCAGCAGATTGAACTCTTCGTTGGTATATATTACGTGTTTCTTCATCCCGAAGGTGTTCTCGGGTTTTCCCCTCAGGCTGAAGACCGCCTGGGTATTGGGATCCCTGCTTTTGGTAATGGAACCGCTGGCTGAATCTCCTTCCGTAATAAAGAGCATAGTCTGTTCTGCCAGTTCGTGCTTATCGGTAAAATGGATACGGCAATCACGGAGTTTCTTATTGTGCAGGCTTATCTTCCTGGCGTTTTCCTTGGCTTTTCTGCGAACTACGCCAACGGCTTTGCGTTCTTTTTCGTTCTCGATGATCTTTTTTAGCAGGATATCGGCTGTTTCCGGATTCTTATGAAGATAATTGTCCAGATGCTCCTTAACAAAATCACCGATGAAACTGCGCAGCGTAGGACCTTCCGGTCCCATTTCCTTCGAATCCAGGATGGTTTTGGTCTGGTTGGCGAATTTAGGTTCTATCAGGCGTATGCTTATAGCCCCTACTATCGACTGACGTATATCGGATGGTTCAAAATCTCTTTTGTAAAACTCCTTGATTGTCCGGGCCACAGCTTCCCTGAAGACAGACAGATGTGTTCCACCCTGTGAAGTGTTCTGCCCGTTGGCAAAGGACATGATGCTTTCCCCGGTGTCGTCGGTATGGGTAATGACCATTTCTATGTCTGGTCCGGTAATATGGATGGGAGGATACAGCGTTTCTTCTGCCAGACTTTCGTTTACCAGATCCAACAGTCCGTTCTTGGAAACAAACTCATTGTCGTTGAGCTGCATTTTCAGGCCCTTGTTCAGATAAGCGTAATGCTTCATCATTTCCTCAACGAATTCCAAATGAATGGAATAGTTAGGAAAAAGTTCGGGATCCGGAGTAAAACTTACGAGTGTTCCGTCCTTGTTGCCGTTCTCCGTTTTTCCTTCTTCCAGGAGTATGCCTTCGGAGAATTTTCCAAAACGGCTCTTCCCCTCCCGAAATGACTCTATATAGAACATGGTGGAAGTGGCATTGACCACTTTGAGACCCACCCCGTTCAAGCCGACCGCTTTCTGGAACGATTTGTTGTCGTACTTGGCACCGGTATTCATTTTATTGGCGGCATCGATCACTTTCCCGAAAGGAATACCCCTTCCGTAATCACGGACAGAGACTGTATTGTTTTCTATCGTTACCTGGATGACCTTCCCATGTCCCATGGCATACTCGTCTACGGAGTTGTCAACGACTTCCTTAATCAGGACGTAGAGACCGTCATCAGGAGTACTTCCGTCACCTGACTTTCCAATGTACATGCCTGGTCTGAGCCGGATGTGTTTGTTCCATTCAAGTGTCTGGAAATTTGCTTCTGTATAGGTTGATTTTTGATTTGACATACGGGGCACAAAGATAAAAAAAAGATGGAAGTAGTCTAATTTATGATTACATTTGCAGCTGTTCCTGAAAATTTTATTGTTCTGTATGAAGGGATGTATCTCTCAAATAATTGGGCCGGTTGTCGATGTGGTGTTCACCCCTCCGGTTGACCGCAACATTCAGTTGCCTCCTATCCGTCATGCCATCGAAGTGCCATGCAGGGACGGTAGGACATTAGTGCTTGAGGTCCAGCAGCACATTGGTGATTACACGGTTCGTACCGTAGCCATGGACACGACAGACGGTTTGTCGCGGGGGATGGAAGTCTATTCGACAGACGGGCCTATAACTATGCCGATAGGGGACCAGGTTAAAGGACGTCTGATGAACGTAATAGGTGAAGCGATTGACGGACTGAAACCGCTGGACAAGATAGCAGGTTTTTCTCCCATTCACAAATCACCTCCAAAATTTGAGGAACTTACTACATCTAGCGAGGTGTTGTTTACCGGCATAAAGGTCATAGACTTGCTGGAACCTTATCTTAAAGGAGGGAAAATTGGTCTTTTTGGCGGTGCCGGAGTAGGCAAGACCGTGATAATTATGGAGTTGATCAACAACGTTGCCAAAAGACACAATGGTTTTTCCGTCTTTGCCGGAGTAGGGGAACGTACCCGTGAAGGGAATGATCTGCTACGTGAAATGATCGAATCCGGCGTGATCCGATATGGTGAAGCGTTTAGCAAGAGCATGGAAAAAGGAGAATGGGATCTTTCCCTGGTCGATTACGACGAATTGGCCAAATCTCAGGCCACACTGGTGTTCGGACAGATGAACGAACCCCCGGGTGCCCGTGCATCGGTTGCCTTGAGCGGACTTACCATAGCTGAAGCCATACGTGACGAAGACAATCAGATAAATGACATTCTGTTGTTTATTGACAACATTTTTCGTTTCACACAGGCGGGTTCGGAAGTTTCAGCTCTTCTGGGCAGGATGCCCTCTGCTGTGGGCTATCAACCGACTCTTGCCACCGAAATGGGCGTGATGCAGGAAAGGATCGCCTCGACCCGCAGCGGTTCCATCACTTCCATACAGGCTGTTTACGTGCCTGCCGACGACTTGACAGACCCTGCTCCCGCCACTACTTTCTCCCACTTGGATGCCACAACGGTGTTGTCCCGGAAAATTACAGAGATGGGCATATACCCTGCCGTAGATCCGCTTGAATCGACTTCACGCATCCTTGATCCGGATATTGTGGGCACGGAACATTACAATACGGCGCAAAGAGTAAAACAGATATTGCAGCGAAATAAAGAATTGCAGGATATTATATCCATTTTGGGTATGGAAGAACTTTCACCTGAGGACCGTATGATAGTAAACCGGGCCAGAAAGGTGCAACGATTTCTTTCCCAGCCATTTACAGTTGCACAACAATTTACCGGCATACCTGGGGTAATGGTTTCCATTGAAGATTGTATCAAGGGATTCAATATGATCCTGGACGGTAAAGTGGATGATATTCCCGAAAATGCTTTCCTCAATGTGGGAACGATAGAAGATGCCATCGAGAAAAGCAAACGGATAATGCAGTAGGGTATGGAGACACAGATCTTTCTTCAGGTGATATCAACCGAAAAAATACTTTTCCAGGGCAATGTATCTGTGGTCCGTTTCATGGGTGGGAAGACCTCTTTTACCGTTTTGAGAGATCATGCACCCATCATGTCTCTGTTGGATAAGGGATATATAACCTTTGACGGAGATTTTGGCAAAAAGAAAATACCTATGAGCAGCGGATTTGTTCAGGTAAAGAAAAACGAAGTGTATGCCTGCATTGAACAGAAAGGCTATTAAAGGAATAAATATACATGTCCGTCATGATAATTAAAATGCTTCTGATACATGCGACAGTTATTCTTTCGGTTGGAACCGTCTGGGGACTGATCATGTATTTTTTTATGCATCAGTGGTGGTTTTCGGCATATCCTGTCATACCGGGCACCTTTTTAGTTATCGGATTGCTTGAAATACTGATCCTGAAAAAGAGCAGAAACCGTAATAAAAAGGTACTTAACAGCATGTTGATCCAACGTATAGTCCGTTGGGGCATTGTTCTGGTTGTTCTGATATTGCTTATCGGATGGGCCCGTCCGCCCAGGACCTCTTTTATCGTCAGTTTTATGGGCATGTTCTTGGTGTACAGTTTTCTATCCGTCTGGTTTCTTGTGTTGGAAAACAAGAGCAGGAAAAGTACGAATGATCAGTTAATATTATAGTTTGTTCGTATGACGGGAAGACGTGCCATACTACTGTTCTTTTTATCAGTTTTAATACGGGGCTGCTTGGTTCCGTGTGCTGCAGAAGTGAAGGAAAGACCTCCGGTCAATGTGCAGGAGATCATATTGGGGCATCTCAAGGACAGCTATCAGTGGCACTTTTTTGATATTGGGGAAAAGCAAGTTGTGCTCCCCTTGCCGGTCATAGTGCGCAGCAAGGAACGCGGATGGCATGTTTTTCTTTCTTCCCGGTTGGAAGACCATCGCGGATACAAGGGATTTTATATGGCAACGGAAGGGTTGTCGGAGGGTAAGATAGTGGAAAGAAATTCCGCAGGCAAAGAGGTCAGACCTTTTGATATTTCCATCACTAAGAACGTGGTGTCTCTGTTTTTCTCTTGCCTATTACTTATGATATTGGTAATCAGTTTGGCAGGATGGTACAAAAAAAGAGAACAGAAAGGAGATTCCGATGCGGTTCCCACCGGGTTTAAGGGTGCTATGGAAGGGTTTATCATGAGCATTCATGAAGGGGTGGTCAAAAAATGTGTGGGTAAGGACTATAAACGTTATTCCCCCTATTTGCTCACCGCCTTTTTCTTTATTTTCCTGAACAATATACTGGGGCTCGTTCCCATCTTTCCTGCAGGGGCAAACCTGACAGGTAACATAGCCATTACTATGGGACTGGCTCTCTTTACCATGGGTGCCATAAATATATTTGGCAATAAAGCGTATTGGAAAGAAATCCTGTGGCCCGACGTCCCTCTTTTTATGAAGGCACCCGTACCTATTATGCAGATCATTGAGTTCTTTGGGATTGTGACCAAACCCATGGCTTTGATGATTCGTCTTTTTGCCAATATTTTTGCGGGACATATTATTATCCTGGCACTTACATCGCTGGTATTTCTGACAGTAGCCATGGGACCTGCGATCAATGCCTCTATGAGTGCCGCTTCCGTACTCTTCTCTGTTTTCATGATGGTACTGGAATTATTGGTCGCTTATATACAGGCCTATGTTTTTACGATGCTTTCTGCTATCTTTATAGGCCTTTCACGCAAGGAGGATCACAAAGATGCACCCGTGAGCCTGAATGTTAAACCTGAAAATGTACAATGAAAGATAATTTTTAAACTTTATTATTATGTTACTTATTACTTTATTGCAGGCTGCTGCATCGTCTACTGCATCGTTTACCATGTTTACAAAACTGGGGGCTGTCCTGGGAGCAGCTATTGTAGTGATGGGAGCCTCTTTTGGCATTAGCAAGATCGGGATTTCCGCTATGGAAGCCATAGCACGTCAGCCGGAAGCAGCCGACGGAATCAGGATGTCCATGATTATTATTGGAGCCCTGGTAGAGGGTGTGTCTCTCTTTGCTATCATCGTGTGCCTGTTGGTGGCTTTATAAAAGATACTTTCTATGGACTTGATGATTCCTGATTCCGGATTGTTATTCTGGATGCTTATTGCATTCGGGATCTTGTTCTTTGTGCTGGCACGGTTTGGCTGGCCCATTATAACCGGAGTGGTGGAACGTCGCAATGAGAGGATAGCCAAAGCATTGGATGATGCGGCGGCGGCCAGGCAGTTGCTTGCTACATTGAAATTGCAGGAAGAAAAAATTCTGCAACAATCACGGGAAGAACAGATAAAAATGCAGGAACAGATGGTTGCACTCCGACAGCAGCTAATGGAGCAGGCTCGGGAGGCAGCTAAGAAGGAAAGTCAGATCATACTGGAACAGACAAGGAAACAGATAGACATTGAAAGGGAGAAAGCCATGCAGGAAATCCGTTCCCAGGTAGCTTCCTTATCGGTAGAGGTGGCCGAAAAAATATTGAGTAAACAATTGGATTCCGATATCAGGCAGTTGGATCTGATCAACCACCTGGTTGATGAATCCATTAAACCCAGGGCATAAAGGCATGAATACCGGACTGTTGGCATCCCGTTATGCGGCAGCATTACTTCTTTATGCCTCGAACCGCGGAGCAGATAAGGATCTGTATTACATGATGAGCCGGATGTCGGTGTTTTTTTCAGAGATTCCGGATCTGGAAATAACATTTTGCGACAGGATAATCCCCCCTCAGAAGCGAAAGATGCTCTTCCTTGAGATGTTTCCGGGATATCCGCTTTTATCGGTTGGAGTACTGTCGGATTTCCTGGATTTACTGATGCGTCAGAAGCGCGAAACCCTGCTCCGTTCCGTAAGCCTGCAATATGTGGATAAATACCGCATAAAACAGGGGATCACTCATGCCGTGCTGACTACGGTCGTTCCTATTGACGATAGTACGGCAGACAGGGTAAGAAAGGCACTGAACCCGGCCGATCCCCTCAAGGTAGAACTGGAACTCAAACAAGATGCCAGTCTGAGAGGCGGGTTCTTGTTACAGGTAGGAATGAACGTTTGGGATGTTTCGCTGGTAACCCGAATACGGGAAGTGAAAAAAGCCTTTGGTTTAAAAGATAATAATTGAGTCGAACTATGTCGGATGTGATAAAACCTGCAGAAGTAACTGAAATATTGCGGATGCAACTGGAGGGACTGGACAATCGTCCCGTCTATGAAGAAAAAGGAATCGTGCTTCAGGTAAGTGACGGGGTGGTCCGTATTTACGGCTTATACGATGCCGAAGCCAATGAGTTGTTGGAATTCGATAACGGGGTCATGGCCATAGTGATGAACCTGGAAGAAGACAACGTAGGAGCCGTTTTGCTGGGTCCGACAGACAAAATCCGGGAAGGAGATATGGTCAAAAGGACCGGAACG
Source organism: Bacteroidetes bacterium ADurb.Bin037 (assembly GCA_002071175.1). GTDB lineage: Bacteria > Bacteroidota > Bacteroidia > Bacteroidales > UBA932 > DMER64. The sequence goes on along the minus strand of MWER01000006.1, from coordinate 9,579 downwards.
ATTGCCTCGATTCCTGTAAGTGAACATATGTTGGGAAGGGTGATCGACCCTTTGGGCAATCCCCTGGACGGAAAAGGTGCGATTGCAGGGCCGGTAACGGTTATGCCGCTGGAAAGGAAGGCTCCGGGTGTGATCTTCCGTCAGCCGGTTTCCGAACCCCTCCAGACAGGTATTAAAAGCATTGATGCCATGATCCCCATAGGTCGGGGACAGCGTGAGCTGATCATTGGGGATAGGCAGACGGGGAAAACAGCCATTGCCATTGATACGATCATCAACCAACGGAAGAATTTTCTGGCTGGGGACCCTGTATATTGCATCTATGTGGCCATAGGGCAAAAGGGTTCCACCGTTGCTTCCACTGTCGGTACGCTGGAAAAATACGGTGCCATGGAATATACTGTTGTGGTTTCGGCTACTGCTGCGGATCCTGCAGCACTTCAATATTTTGCACCATTTGCAGGAGCATCTATAGGTGAATATTTCCGTGATACCGGACGCCATGCCCTTGTCGTATATGACGACCTGTCCAAACAGGCTGTTTCTTACAGGGAAGTATCCCTGATTCTTCGAAGGCCGTCGGGCAGAGAGGCCTATCCGGGAGATGTTTTCTATTTACATTCAAGGCTTTTGGAACGGGCAGCCAGGATCATAGACCAGGATGAAGTAGCCATGCAGATGAACGATGTCCCGGAATCTCTCAAAGGCCGGGTGAAGGGGGGAGGATCCCTTACGGCTCTTCCGATCATTGAAACACAGGCCGGTGACGTGTCATCTTATATACCTACCAATGTGATTTCCATTACTGACGGACAGATATTTCTGGATACGGACCTGTTCAATCAGGGATACCGTCCTGCTGTAAATGTGGGGATATCCGTCTCGCGTGTCGGAGGTAATGCCCAGTTTAAGGCCATGAAACAGGTGGCCGGGACACTTAAGATAGATCAGGCGCAATACCGCGAGCTTGAATCATTCTCACGTTTTGGAGGCGATATGGATCCGATGACGCTTAAATTGCTGGATAATGGACGGAAAACATCCCAACTCCTTGTTCAGAAACAATATAATCCCCTTCCCATCGGTAAACAGATAGCATTACTATTTTGCGGGATACGTGGTTTGCTGGAAAGGGTTCCGCTGGATAAGATCTCCGTATTTGAGGAAAAGTTCCTGCAGCTACTGGAAATGAGTTACAGCGAAACCGTGCTGGAACCCCTGAACAGAGGTGTAATCAACGAGGAAATAGAATCCATAATTGAAAGTGTGGCCGAACAGATTGCCGGTTAAACCATGGTTTCTTTACGTGAAATAAGAAGAAGGATCAATTCCGTACGGACAACGCAGAAGATCACAGAAGCGATGCAAAGGGTGTCTTCTGCCAAACTTCTGAGGGCCCAGACTGCGTTGGGGTACATCCTTCCTTATGAAGAACGGTTGCATTATATGCTCTTGACATTCTTACATCAAGAACATTACCTTTATGAGCATGGCCATCTCCGCAGGATGGATATACTTCGTCAAACCCCTTTAGCCATTGCCCGTCCCATAAATTATGTGTCCATCGTTTTTATTGCTTCCGATAGGGGATTGTGCGGTTCATACAATGCCAACATGGAGAGGAAGTTGTTGGAAGTCCTGGATGACTATGCCGCTCTTCCGCGTGAAAACATCACCTTGTACCCTGTTGGTAAGAAAATGCTTAAAGTGGCGGAAAAGACGGGATGCAAAATATGTGATCAGTTTATCAATCTGATGGCTCGTCCCGATTACAGAACTTGTGAAAGTTTGTCACGTAAGTTGGGTATAGGGTATTTACGAGGAAGGGTGGATAAGGCAGAACTTATTTTTTACCGTTTCAAGAATATGGCTGTTCAGATTATTCAGAGAAATACGTTTTTGCCATTCCAGTCAGAGATGATAAAAAGTTCCAACCCCTCATTTGGCCGAAGGCTGAAAGGGAAGCAGGGGATTATCATTCCGCAGGAGTATCCGCTAAAGGAGCTGGATCCTGAATATTATGAGGGGTACATCATTGAACCTTCCAGACAGGAACTAATGGATCGTCTGCTACCCAAAGTCCTGCGTTTCCAACTTTATAGATCTGTGTTGGATGCCAACGCTTCTGAACATGCGGCCCGTACCGTAGCCATGAAGACGGCTTCTGAAAATGCCCAGGATCTGATCCGTGATCTTACTTTACAGTACAATAAAAGTCGTCAACAGGCCATTACGAATGAAATACTGGATATGGTTGGAGGTACTATGAAGTGACAAATGACATCCTTTCTCTTAAGGTGATCATCGCAAGGTACAGGTTACATAGCAAAAAGCATCAGAACCAAGGACGGAAATAGGGAGTTTTGTTTGCTCCTGATTTACCCGGCTGTAATGTCCGGGCTTTTACTGTTAGTTTTAATTGTCTTTAAGGGGGCTGATAGGGGGTTTTGCGAACGTGGAGGAAATTTCAATTCCACTATGGTACGATTAAAAGCGTGCGATTGCGCTTTTGCAAAAAGCAGAACCGCATTTCAATTCCACTATGGTACGATTAAAAGGAAAAAGCCGACAACAGGACGGCAGATAGCGAAAAATTTCAATTCCACTATGGTACGATTAAAAGGTATGAGCAGTCATATACGCAAGAGGAGTACACATATTTCAATTCCACTATGGTACGATTAAAAGATAGTTATGTGCATTGATATACAATCCGTTGGCATTATTTCAATTCCACTATGGTACGATTAAAAGGGCGACGCAGGGAGTTTTCTGATCAGCAATCTGTAAAATTTCAATTCCACTATGGTACGATTAAAAGTTGAAGAACACATATTAGGGACAATATTATCGGAATTTCAATTCCACTATGGTACGATTAAAAGGTACGTGCATTAAAACTTGCAGGCTATCATAACGTATTTCAATTCCACTATGGTACGATTAAAAGCGCCGAACGTATATGCAACACAGATACAGTTTATATTTCAATTCCACTATGGTACGATTAAAAGTGCAACCTTGACATCATTTTTCCCCCATTGTGCAATTTCAATTCCACTATGGTACGATTAAAAGCGGCAGACCCCTTTCCTCGATGATGGAGGAGGGAATTTCAATTCCACTATGGTACGATTAAAAGCCAGCGAGAAAGAGGTTCGTAGCGAAACTCCGCCTGGATTTCAATTCCACTATGGTACGATTAAAAGCATGATTAAATTTGTTTAATAGAATTCTTCATACTTTATTTCAATTCCACTATGGTACGATTAAAAGCATCAGCAAATCTCGTGCACTCCTGATTGCAACGAGATTTCAATTCCACTATGGTACGATTAAAAGAGGGGACAGAAAAAAAAAAGAAAATGAAGAACCGCATTTCAATTCCACTATGGTACGATTAAAAGAGAGGCAAAAGAAGCTTCCCGGGCCGCTTATGATGCGATTTCAATTCCACTATGGTACGATTAAAAGCTATAACACAGGCCACGGCAATAGTAAAGCCGACAGTATTTCAATTCCACTATGGTACGATTAAAAGACGGATTGGACAGGTGCAGACAGAACAGGAGCAAGATTTCAATTCCACTATGGTACGATTAAAAGGAGGCAAAAGAAGCTTCCCGGGCCGCTTATGATGCGATTTCAATTCCACTATGGTACGATTAAAAGGCAGCGTTGGCACAAAGCCAGCCCGTACAGACAAAATTTCAATTCCACTATGGTACGATTAAAAGGTTCAAAGACCGTTACAGCCCGTCTGATAACCCAAATTTCAATTCCACTATGGTACGATTAAAAGTAAGAATTCAGACGGGTACCCATCTGCGACAATAAAATTTCAATTCCACTATGGTACGATTAAAAGGCATATCAAACATCAACAGGTAAGTTGTGTTCAGATTTCAATTCCACTATGGTACGATTAAAAGTGTATTTGTAGTTGCTGTCTTTTTATTCTTCAATATTTCAATTCCACTATGGTACGATTAAAAGATCTTAAAAATCATGCAGGACAGGAATCTGATAGGATTTCAATTCCACTATGGTACGATTAAAAGTGCAAAACAGAGGAGATGGGGCTTGGTATTACCGCTATTTCAATTCCACTATGGTACGATTAAAAGCAATTTTAATACAACCTACTTTGTTTTAATAATTTTTATTTCAATTCCACTATGGTACGATTAAAAGCCGCTCGACAATTTTTTAAAATAATTCATTATCAACGACTTATTTTTTGTAAAAATAACAATTTTCTTATAAAAATACGTCGATCCCACAAAATGTCATTTTTTGTGGAGTTCGACAACATCTGTATTTGTCTGATATTCAGTATGTCAAAGAGCGTTTTGGTAATAAGATATTAATTGGGATACTAGATACTATTTACAAAATCATACGTCGACAACCATTTTACAATATAGTATCCAATGATTGCCTTTCACAGCCAATGACTTCCTTATCCAACCATTTTTCCTGACGGGTTTTAAAAAAGATAAAACTGTCTTTCTTTTCGTCCATTATCTCTAGTGCTTTATACTGTAGTTCTTGAAGCTTTACTTCGGTAATTTCCCCTTCGAATACCGAATTTTGAATCCAGTTCAAATATTTGCGACAAAGTTTTAACATTTTGGCAACACGTTTTTCTCCTACGTCATATACTGCAATGATGTACATTACCACCACATTTTAAATGGTTTATATTCTTCTATCTCTAAAATATGTTTTTGAAGCTTATAGCACTCCAATTTAATCAGGTGTTTATAACTTACAGAACGATTTAACGTTCGGTGATTAATGGTTTCTGCCAGACGGTCTTCGAATGCTTGGACGAATGTTTTTTTCCCGTTGGATTTGAGAATAACACGGTTCATATTTTCTTCAAAATCATGAGATTGAATCATCTTTTTATTTAGAACCTTAAAAATAACACGGTCTACCAGTAATGGTTTAAAAACTTCAGCCAAATCAAGGGATAAAGAATATCGACGCGCTCCCGGTTCATGAAGGAAGCTGACGGTCGGATTTAGTTGCGTCTGATGAATAGTCCTCAAACATTGACTGTAACACATCATATTTCCGAATGAAATCAATGCGTTGATCTCGTTTAGCGGTGGACGATAACTGCGACCATCCATGTTAAAATCATTAATTATCAGGTTGAAAGCCTCATAGTAATTTTTACGGATATTACCTTCAATACCCATTAACTCACTAATATCTGATGTTTCTGCAATACGGGACGATAGATTTTCTATAACAGTAATAATGGGCTCAAGATCCTTTCCCCGTGTATTATAATATTTAAGGTTTTTAGTCATATTAAATGAAGCACCGGTCAGGAGACGTTGTGCCAGGTCTATCCTTTTCTTTTTATTTTGCTGAAAACGGACCTGGGTAATGAGCATTTTTCCGGAAATCAGGGTATCCCGAGGCATGAAGGAACCAGTGTAATTTTCATAGTAATCAAAAAAATGAACGGGGATCTGTTCCTGGCCAAGGAAATTGTAAAGGGCTGAGTTGGCTTCGAGATTTCCGAAACAATAGAGTTCCTCAACGTTTTCAACCGGTAAAAACCGGGGCTTCTGTTCGTTCCCCTCCTTGTCATAAGATGTGAATTTCAGGGTGTTGTCCTGACGCTGCAGCTTTCCTGGATTAAAAAGATAATAGGTTTTTTTCATCCTTCTACCTCCTGACTCCAGCAGAAGTCATAGTAACTACAATTTTTACATCTGGATTTAGGGAGCTTACCGGGGCATTGCTCATTATGGATAATGCTCTCAATTCCTGTGATTGATTCTTTTATTGTTGTTCTGTCGGGTTCAGAGAGTGTTACTTCTTGGGTTTTATGTAAACGTGGATATTCCAGCAATCCGGTTACTCCTGTGAGACCATTCTGTTCAAGCACAAACAAATAATACTTGACCTGCCACTCGTGAGCCTTTTCGTGTTTGTCCGATTTCTTAATCTCATGAACAACTTTCTTTTTTGGGTCATAATAATCTATCTTTATCCCATCCATTTCTATTTCCTTATACTTGTCACTCCGTCGTGGATAAGAGGTTTCATGGATTAACTTCCCTTCATACACCAGGTCGGAATTTGATTCCATATGAATCCCGTTGGCAAACAGCCAGAGTTTACGGTGACAGATGAGATGGTAGTTAAAGTGCGTTCCGGTGATGAATTGAGACATAATAGATAATAGTTGATTATATCAGGCCTTGGGAAAAATGCTTCAACTTTGTTGTGCATTACGGGGTCCGGGGTGTTTTATTAACATTTCTTTGCTTAGTGTATGTGAGATTTTCTTAATTTGGTGTATATGCTAATTAATGCCAGTTCATTCTTTGAAAAACAGTTTCTAGCTCATGTATTATCTGATTTACGTCCGGAAAATCTTCTTCTCTCAAATGACCTCTTAAGCTGTGATCCCACTCCTTCTTCATTTTGTTAATTCGTTTATTATTGAAAAAATCAGAATAATCATTGAATGTAATGTGCTTAAAGGCGGTTTTCTGTAGAAATGTTTTAACAATCAAATTCCAATCTTCCAAGAGTTCAGGTTGTTTCAGTAATTTCCAAATATCATAATAGTCTCTCGGTGCCGGATAACTTCTTTGCAATAGGGCTCGCAATTTTTCTCCTATTATTTCAACAAGAGGGTAACATGGAATCGTTTGCGACACAAAAACTCCGCTATCGGAATACGTGCTTAACAGTGGTTTGTAAACAGGATTGTTAACTAATTTTTCATAATGCACAATTTCAATTTTAAATTCGGTTTGCCATCTTTGTGCAGCAGGCGGTTGTTGATTATTCTTATGATTTGCTCCCCAGAATTTAATTTTTGTTTTATATCCGACCTGTTTATTTTTCCAGTTGATCGGTTCAACTTTTACTTTTGAGAAAAGGATACCGACTTTGCCGGTAACCGTATCACAGACCGATTGTAACATACGGTTTGTAATCTGTAAATCTTTATTTTTTAATGTAAAGTCCAAGTCTTCCGAAAAGCGGTATTTCTCAAAATAGCACTTTTTAAGGCATGTTCCTCCTTTGAAGATCAAGTTCTCCCTTGCCCACTTTTCCTCGAACAAAATAGCGAGAAAATGTCCCAACACCCAGTTTTTATCAATGGTATCAGGAGGAACACCTTCCTTTTCAGCAATACGCAATATCTCGCTTTGCAACAACATCAATACATCTTTTGAATGATTTCCAATAGCTTTTCTTCCGGTATATTTATGCGTAACCTCCAGTTGGAATTGAATTTCCCGATATCTTCTCCCATTGGGTCTAATAATACATAACGTTTGTTGATAAGCCTTTGTGCCTTTTCTCTGAATTTGCCAAGGCTTTCTATTTTAAATAGTGCCGACAAATAGCTCACCCGCTTGATTACTGAAAGGTTATTCATTTGAACGGCATATTTCAGCAATTTGCTGTCATTGATTTTTGCAGTATATAAAGCCCGTATTAATTCTTCATAGCCTCCTGCATATTGCGGCAAATCAAAACAATCAAGCAGGGTTTTTTCCACATCCGTAACCTTAAACTGTTCATTTCCGTATCCCATTTGTATGATTCCGCATATCTTTTCGGGCTTCACTTGGATAAATTTGTACCGTACATTAAATACTTTCTTGTCAGCTTTCCTGCGATCCGATTGCACATATACTATGTTCGGTATCTGTTCCGTAAGTCCATGCAGGTTTAGGGCAGACCAATACGCAACAGAACCATTCTTCACCATAGCATTGCCTATAACATACGGATTCCTGAAATTACGGACGCAATACAAGCCTTTTTCTATGGCAAAGAGCTGCTCCTCGCGAATGAGCTTCCTGATAAACGGTTTCATTTCAACATAAGTATGGCCCGTTAACGAGCTTAAAGTCGCACTATCAACAACAGACAATTCGTTATCGGACAAGACGTTGTGAATATTTAGATTGCCTGTTGTCATATCGTTTCACTCAATTTTTTGAGTACATTTTATAGTTAATAAAGTGCGAATATAACACTTTTATATCAATGAAATGTAACATTTCAGATAGATGAGTCATTTTGTTTGGCAAACAGTATTACAGAAAGATTTTCTTTTTTTAGCTACTTCCCTTGGCTGGTCTTAATAACAATCAATGTTTCTGCTCGCGTAGTATTTACGGCGGGATTATTTCCCGGATTTCGTGTAGTTTTTCTAGCAAATCTTCAATGTTTATATGATGCTGATGTTTTTTGTTCTTTATTTTGTTGTTTAATCTTAACAGGATTGGAAATTTATCAGGATTAAAGGAATCATTTATAAGTATTGGTCTTCTTCCATAAATCTCACTCCTATTTCCTTATTATAAAACCCTTTTCGTATAACATAAATTACTTCTTCTTCGTCTTTGATAAAGACTCTTTGAATATCAACCATATTCAACTTTTTGCCTTTTTCAATCAGATAAACTGGCAACTCCAAAGAATTCTTCAATTTCCAGCTTTGGAAATCTAAATAATTATAGAAATATTCTGATTCAGGCAGCTTAACAAACACTGTATCTTGTGGCGCAATATTTCGACTACGCCAAAAGTTTGTATCCGTATCATCAGCAGCAGTAACCTGCATTGGATTAATCAACCAATTATAACTAAAATACTCTTTTAACTCTTTGGCATTAGAAATAGCTTTTGATGAAAAAGATGTCTCTGAAGAATAAACTTGATTTAGCAAAAACACAAGTTTTTCCGCATTATAAAATGTTGTTTCAAGAATTTTTGCTGTTTTAGAAAATGCTTCACATGGTATCCATGTTTTTTTCCTTTTGTCATATTCACCATACGGAGCAGGATAAACCAAATCATTTTTTTTAGGAACCAATACAAATAATGTTCCAATTTTAGATTTGTCAAAACGGCACAGCCTACCAGCCCGTTGTGTTAATCTATCAATAGGACAAAGCTCTGAAATCATGAGATCAGCACTTATATTAATGCTCATTTCGCCAATTTGTGTTAAAATGGCAATTCCTTTAGCACGATTGTTATCCCAAGCCTTTTTTCCTAACGCATCTATCAATTCCTGTTCTTTATCCTTTTTGTCTGGTTCGGTAAACCGGCTATGATAAAGAATAGGATTTGCATTTCTTTTTGCGAACCAATCATAAAATAAAACAGCTTTATCAACTGTATTTGTATAAATAATTGCCGTTTCTTTTTTGATGCAGAATTCTAATAGGTCTTCAATTTCTGAAACTTCAGAGTAATATTGAATTGCTTTTATTTCAAACCGATTTCGCAAATTGTCAGAAGTGTCTTCAACAATCTGATTAACATGATAACCTATTTCTCTATAGGACGGTAAAACAGATTCGGGTAAAGAGGCACTCATTAAAAGCACTGGTACACTCCAGTATTTTAATATTTCAAGGAGTACCAGAATGTTTGCTTGGGTAAAATCATCATAAAAATCTGCTTCGTCAATTACTAAACAAGAATTTGCCAGATTAAATAAAATTAAATGATGATCTTCCCTTGTTAAAGTTAATGCCATCAGTAAATGATCAATCGTACAGACCGTGATTGGTG
>MWER01000005.1 GCA_002071175.1 Bacteroidetes bacterium ADurb.Bin037 | reverse complement strand
ACACGGCGGTTGGATACGTGGATATGTTTCTTTTTTGCCAGTTTCTTCCAGACTTTGATGTAACCCTCGCCGTGGAACAAGCTCTCCGCAATGACCTCTCTGATCGCAGCAAGAAGGGCCTGATCACAGACCGAAGGTTTCCGACCGCGTGTTTCGCCCTGCGATTGCTCATGCTTCTCATACCAGTTGGCGCTTGAACACCCGGTCACTCGGAGCACCATCACCATGGGGTAGCCACCGCCGGTCTTATCATAGGTTAGTCCACTCAGGTATTCCACTAGCTCTTTCTTTGTTTGGCAATGAACTCGTTCTTTTTTTTTACCAAATCCAGCTCCATTTCCAGCTGGCCTATACGTCGCTCAGCTCTTGCCAGTTTGGCCTCTTCCGGCTTCTTTTTGAAGCCGTCCATGCCGTTGGCTATAAAAGCATCTCTCCATTCGGAGATCTCGGCCATTGTCAGACCGTGTTTGCGGCTTATGTTTTCAATCGTTTCACCGCGTAGCAACTCCATTACAACACTTGTCTTGAAGCTGGCTGATTTTCGTTTTTTCTTTTCCATTTGAGTACAAATTTAACGCTTTATATCGCCTTGTTTTGTACTCGGTTTTTTTAGACACTAATATACTCTAATCTGACAAATAAATCTTTTCCAACTCGTTCTTTATATTTTTGAACGATGAAAGAATTATGTTCGAGCAAAAACTTCCCTTCCGACATTACATTTTTGGTATGTTGTTCAAGTGTAATGCCGGAAGGTTTTGCCAATTTGGGGTATTTGTAGTTACTCACTACCGAAAGCCTGTTCGAATGTTACAACTTCATTACCTTTTGCAGGATCATAAAGTTCATTTGAAGCTAAAAATTCTAAAGCTTCGTTATACGCTTTATTAACACTTTTCTCAGTTGTATCATCACCTATAAAGTATTTTGCCTTGCGAGTGTCGAGTTCTGCTAATATATTATTTTGTTCCTGTTCACTAGCAACATAATACCGACTTGCCTTACGGCTTAAAATAGTGTCGAATATAATCAACACTTTCTGTGGCTCACCACTCACTGCATTTCTTGCTTGACTGGCATAATCATTCATCAATCTGGTTGCTTCCAGATAAAGCCGTGCACGACGTTTCCTTTCAGCATCATTGGCATGTTTGAAAAATTTAGTGCCAATATTGAAACTTTCTTCGTATTTAAAAGCTTTGGAAATGCTTAATGCACTTATATCAAGAAAGAAATTCATGTGCATCAGGTCATATTGACTAAATTCCTTGGTAGCTAAAGCTTGGTCTTTTGCGTCATCTGATTCGTCAAACCGGATGCGTACCAACAAATCTCGCCCCACTTCGCTTTCATCAATTGCAACGGCTGGGGTTACAGATAATGGGGCAGTTCTTCTACCAGAATAATCTCCTTTCGATGGGTGCATGAAACCACCCATATCAGCACGCAAATCTTTTTCAATTAAATTACTGATACCGTCACCATTTGAAACAAAGGTTTCTCCTTTTTTAGGATCAGCCATATTTAACCGATCCATTGCTGAAAAAAGAACATGACGTTGCATTTGGCCGGATATATAAACTCTTCCGTCAGGTCTTCTTTTAATTGAAGATGCATTACCTAACAATTTTTCACCTCCGTTTGCAATATGATTTTTGAACGGAGCTAATGCTGTTACTAAAATTCCTTTAATTTCCATTTTATTCATTTTTGTTTATTTTAATTATTCTGCACTATGATCAACTGATTCAATATTTTCTTCAGTATCTTCATTACTTTTTAGTTCATCTGGAGTGTCTTTCTTTTCTGCTTTATTTATTAAGCGAGAAAAAGCAATTAATAGATTTTTTGCATTTTCAAGAGGTAATTCACCACTTGCTGTTTTTTTCATAAAAAGAGCAGCTGACTCAGGAGCATAAAGACCGGATAACCGTCCAGCTTTTGCAACAGCCTGAGCAAGCAGAGCATCACCAGACTTTGCTAAAAATGTTGAACTTTCCAGTTCAATCAGAAATTTTGATTTTACTCTTCGTACTTCCTCCCAATAATTAGAGGCACCTTCTTTTATTTCAGTTTTGGCAGCAAAATAGGCAGCCTTGTTGAGCCATTGTCCTAATGCCCTAGCTGACGATACAATTTTTGGATCAATTTTTTCCATTTTAATAAAGTATGTGTTAAACAATATTGTTACTTCGTTTGGATATTCTGCGCGAAAAGCCAGAAAATCCTTAAATGCTGCGTGATTAAATAATTGAAGAAAGCGACTTGTGAACAAATCGAATTTTTGGTATTCGCTATTATTGCTTGTTCTTTGAGCCTGATTGTGAAGTTTAGAATAGTAGAGACTGTCAATAATTGACCGAAGTTTGCCTTCTTTTGCCAAATCAATAACATAATGATTAAAAGTAAAGGTTGTTGCTCCCCCATATTTGATAAGATACATTGTTGTATCCTTTAAACTTTCTAGTACAGATTTTGCTTGTTCTGAATATTGAGATTGTTTAGCAAATTCTCCGATTGCTCCAAGAAGAGCGACACTACCTAATACACTACTTCGTGGCGGATTTGGAAAGTTTCCATTAAAAATTAATGGTCTTTTTGCTTCATATATGATTTTTTCATTGCTTCCTTTTCCAGATGGAGTCGCACTAACATTACCATACATTAAATTATTGGCAGTTTCAGATTTTAGCATCCGTTTAAAAATACGCACGAAATTTTTCAATTTTTCAATAGGCAAATCAGGAATGATACATACATTAAACATTTCTGGCATTTCTTTTTTCTTATCAATTCGATACTGAAGACACGGTTTGTTTGGAGTTAATGTTGTTACAGCACTTAATCCCTGTTCTAATATTGAAACCTTTGGATTACCTCTTCCAATATTTCCTTGAAGAGAGAAAGTAAGATATTCACCAGCGACAGGAGCTACGGACATTGATATATCATCTAATTTGTTGACAGAATCTTTTGCCAATTCTGACAATAGGGTGTTTCCTTCTTTCCAGATATGTCTGGAAGATTTATCTGTTGACATCACATTGGGGGCAAGAAACAAACCTTTTTTGGGGTTTCCTTTTTCAATTCGAACAAAATCAAATTTTACTTTATCTTTCCCATCGATTGCCTGAGCTGGTCGAAGTCGGAATGAATTAAGCCCCTTTTCAATTTCTGAAATAATTTGTGCAGATGTGATTTTGTCACAATCATTCAAATTATTTTCACACATAATCAATGCTTGAGCGTATCTAATATAAGGATGAACAGCTATCATAGTTCTTTAAAATTTAAGTTAACCCAACCTTCACTATTTCCTAAATACCCTAGATTTTCAGTCATTAGTCGTTCTTTCAAAATCTTATATAAGTGCTTATCTATTTCTATCTGAATTTCATAGTTACCCTTTGCAAAAAGATATTCCCGTTTCGTTGGTGTAGAATAATACTGTGGAAACTTTTCAATACGTTCTTTAAAAAATATTTCCAAAGCTTTATCATCAACTTGTCTGGGGTTTTTTACACTTCGTTTCAGTTCTCTTTTTTGCCGAATTAGATCATAGCTAATATTGAATGTTCCTTTGGGATGGACAACTGCATCAGATCTTCTATAAGCTTTACTCCATAAATCATCATAAAAATTTGTAATAGGAGTAAACTGGAGTCCAATTTCAAAATATTCCATTAGTAATGGAACATAAGTTGAACCTTTTGTTCTATCTCTAAACTTCAATCGAGGATCTTTCTTTGCCTGCTCTTTTCTCAGTTTTGTAAGTTCTTTGATTATTGCTTTTCGGTCAGCTAAATCAATATGCCAACCCAAAATGTTTTCAAAAAGTCCGCAAAGCATTTTCTTGTCCGGATTCTTCAATGTTTTATAATATGAGCCAGGCAACTCACTAACCATTGATAGAGGCGCCAAGGGTTCAATTTCCAAAATAACCTTTAGGTTGAGTTCTGGAATTTTCTTGAGAATTGATAAATTTAACTTATGCATATTTCATTAATTTTTATTGTTCTCATAATACAAACGTGTGGTTAGCCATTCGTAGTCAATTGTTTTAATATTTTGTAGCATACTTTATCTTTTTAAAGAAGTTTCTTAAACAATTTGCCCAATAACTTCAAAATATTAATTTCTGATCCATTGATTCGAAGTAATATTCATCAGTAGCATTCAATTTTCATTCTATTTTTTGAATTTAGTTTTTCTTATTGCCATAATATTTAATTACGGTTGTTGATAACTTTCGTATTTTTAGGCGGACAGTTTCTGTCCGCCTTTATATATATTTTTCTTATACTTTACGATTGTAAATATACTTACTACAACCTTATTATTACTAATACCCACCCTACGGGTTTGTATGAACGTGTCAGAGCAGATAAAGCAAATCCACCCATCCAAATCCTTCCGAGCTTTTTTCGCTGATACCGGCATCCCAAATCATACGATGTACTTCAATCGGAGCTGTCAATTCAAAACTAAACAGATTGCCCACAACACGTGATTCTTCCTTTGTCCCTGGCTTAATCAGGAAACCCTGTCTTTTCCAGTACTTAGATTCTTTCAGCCATGTAGCTGGTTCGGGTTCCCTGAAAATCGGAGTTCCGTCCGGACCTTTTCCATTGTAAAGTCTGAAGATCAAATCATCCGGAGTAATTTTCTTCTTCTTTGTATTTGTATATTTTTCGGCAATATGTTTTACTGAAAGTTCGCAAAACCCCTTCTCGTAAGGGCTTAGATATTTCGGATACTTATCGTTTTTGGTTTTATAGCTTACCACCCAGGGTGTTTGGAGGCGGTAACACATAGTCTCAGAAAATATCGGTTCAGGAAGAGCTTCTATATTAGTTACTGTAAAGTCAATCCCGTTGAACTTGTCACCAAGGTAGAATTCCTGGTTCATAAACAGTCCTTTTATGAATAGTAAAGCAGCCTCGGAAACATCAAAACTAATCCGGAGGCCGATTTTATGTGCTGAAATTTCAAATAGTTTTTTTTCTTTCCACAGTTTGGGCTTTCCAAAATTCATTTGTGAGAAGCAAAAAAGTTTGTATAGTTTAGTTTCGCTTTGACCGTACCCTTTTTCATGAAGGAAGGCGGCAAAATCCCTGTCGGCCTGTTTTAGTACTTTATAAATCCATGCACTGATGTAATACTGGTAATCCATGGGCAACATACGTTGCTTTGTGGTTCGGGTTAAGGTTAATTGAAATCTCATAGAACTACAATTATTTATTGATTTTATCCGGATCAATTTACCAGACCTGCCGTTACCGTTTTTATTACTCCCTATCTTTCAACCACCGGATTAGCTTTTAAGCTAATTCTGTGTTTTTCTTGTCGTTGTCATAGAGTAAAGTCATTGCCTTTGTTAAACTTACCCTGTACTCCGGAATTTATGGGAGTAATATCTTCTTTATTTTCTCATGTTGCACAAATTTAAACTTTTATGCTTAATTCTGTATCCCAGCTAAAGTAGTAATTCCAATTTAAAAGGAAATCGCTTAACTTTGTAATAAAATCAGCACCAATAAGGCATGTTATTCGGAACGAAGGATAAAGAACAAATACTGAAGGAAAGTTTTCTGAATTATTCTCCTCGGTTGATCAATTACGCCATGCGTTTTGTTTCCAGCCGTGATATTGCCCAGGATATTGTGCAGGATTGTTTTATGCGTTTTTGGGAAAGGATAGATAAATTCGAATTTTTAGCAGTAAAACCACTTCTTTTTACCATGGTCCGGAATGCTTGCCTAAATCATCTCAAACACCTGAATGTAGTTAAGTTACAGCGTTTAAAGTACATACACGATGATATGGGAGAGGAACGGGTTTATCACTACGACTTTGACATGGAGCCTAACACTTCTATTCTTTACGAAGAACTTGAAAAACAAATTCAAATTGTTGTTGACAAACTTCCAAAACGTTGCCGGCAGGTTTTTTTATTAAGTCGTTTTGAAGGTTTAAAAAATAAAGATATTGCTTCCCGTTTGGACATTTCTTTGACGGCGGTTGAAAAACATATACGGAGGGCCCTTATGGCATTTAACGCTCATTTTGAAAAAAATGGCCCTTTGTCTGCAGTATTGTTGTGAGCTGGTTGCTGTCTGCTTATTAAAACATTAAAAGTATTTTTCTAAATAAGGTTAGGTAAAACACCTAATCGTTGTTTTAATAGATGATAAGTATAATAGTAGTATTATGGAATCAGACAACAGTGATATTCATTATTTAGCAATTAATTATTTTGAAGGCTCTATTTCAAAAGATGAAGAACGAATTCTTTTTGAATTCGTAAATAAGAATCATAAAAATCTGATTTTATTCAGAAACTGGGAACGGGAATGGATAGCCGGTCACAAGCCTCAGGAAAACGTACTGTTATTATGGGAAAGACTTAAATACAGGGTAAACATGCAATCGGGTACAGAAAATAAGAAAAGAATATGGCATCGTATTGCAGCGGTAGCGGCAGTTTTTCTGATTATTTTCTTTTCGGTAAACATCTATAGCATGTTTACAAAAAAGAGCCAGGAGGCATCGCTTGTTTTTGAAACCCATTGTGCAGAGAGAAGCAGAGTGACATTGCCAGATGGAACGGTCGTTTGGCTTAATGCGGCCACAACACTCACTTGTCCAGCTGATTATAATAAAAAAACCAGAACAGTCATTTTATCGGGAGAAGCCTATTTTGAAGTTAAAAAGAAAGAGGATATTCCTTTTATTGTATATGCGAAAGATTGCCCTCTTTTGGTTAAAGGCACCAAATTCAACGTTACAGCCTATCCTGAGGAACAAGTACTGACAGCTGCGTTACTTGAAGGCCTGCTGCAGTTTGGAGATGATGCGTGCGGATTAATGATGCATCCTGATGACGTTGTGATCTATGATTTGTCCCTGAATGTGAAATCCGTCTATTCTACCTATGCTGAACAGTTCATATCCTGGACAGAAGGGAGGATAGAATATGATTCCATTACTTTCGATGAGTTATTCAGAAGATTGTCCCGTCAATATGACGTTGATATTATTTTCACATCGGAACAAAAGACTGCTAAAGCTCTGAACGTATCTCTAAATAACGGAGAAACGATCACAGATGTGCTGAATGCCTTATCTCTAATTATTCCCATGACCATTGAACAAGACGGAAGAACCTTAACCATAACACTTTAAATAATACATCTATGAAACAAAACCTAATGCGAAAAAGACTTTTAATCTCTACAATTATGGTATTGTTGGGATTTTTGTCTTATGGACAAACGGTAACCAAAGTGTTTAACAACACACCTTTGAAAACCGTTCTTAAAGAGGTTGAAAAGCAGTCGGGGATGTCAATCATGTACGAAACGGTTGATGTGAATGCAAGCCCTGCTGTAACGGCTTCTTTTAATAATGCATCTGTTACAACGGTTCTTGAAACCATTCTGGACAGTACATTGGAATATTCTATTAAAGGAAAAATCATTGTGATTTATAAAAAATCAGGTGATACGTCCGGCGAGAAACAGCAAGCTTTCTCACAACAGAGCAATCAGCGTACGATCCGGGGGGTGGTTACAGACGAAACAGACACCCCAATTGTGGGGGCTACTATAATAGTAAAAGGCACCGTGAACACTGCTACGACAGATTCCAACGGGGCATATACCATTTCTGTAAAGCCGGATGACGTTCTTATCTTCAGCTTTTTAGGCTATCAGTCCGTTGAATTGGAAGTAGGTGGTCGGATGACAGTTGACGTACAAATGCTTTCTGCAGCCACTCCGCTCGATGAGGTTATGGTAGTTGCCTATGGCGTTGCCAAGAAATCATCTTTCTCAGGCTCGGCAGCCGTAGTACATTCACAGGAAATTACCGCCAATCCTTCCGCTTCTTTCGAAAAATCGTTACAGGGGAAAGTGGCAGGATTGCAAGTGGTTGCCGCATCGGGACAACCCGGAGCTTCTACTTCTTACAGGATCAGAGGAACAGGTTCCTTACACGGTTCTAACGAGCCTTTATATGTAATAGATGGAGTAGCTACTACTTCTGCCGATTATTCGGTAGCCGCCAACCGTGCCTATTCTACTTCGAGTATTCTTTCTTCTCTGAATCCACAGGATATTGAATCGGTTACGGTATTAAAAGATGCGGCCGCCGCTTCCCTATACGGTTCACGTGCTGCAAACGGAGTTGTTATCATTACCACTAAGAGCGGAAAATCTGGAGAAGGCAAATTATCTTTTAACGCTCAGTTAGGGGTGGCCAGTGTTCCCAAGACGTTTAGTCTTATGAGCTCTGCCGATTATTATCAGGTAGTCTTCACGGATTATTATAATACAAGAATGGCTGCCGGCCACAGCGCTGCTGATGCCGCTATATGGGCTAATGCCCAAACACAGGGGCTTATCACCTTTAATCCGTTCAACATGGCACAACCTTTTGGTGCCGATGGCAAACTGGTTTCGGGAGCTCGTACGATTGTAGATACCGACTGGCAGGACGAAGTGTTTAATCCGGCACTTACCCAGGATTATAACCTGAGCTTCTCCGGAGGAACCAATGCCGTTTCCTATTATGTGTCGGGAGGTTATTACAATCAGGATGGAACAACTCCTGCCGCCAACTACAAAAGATATTCGGGAAAGGCAAACATCGATGCACGTATTAAAAAATGGCTGAAAGCCGGATTGAATACGACGTTCTCCTATTCGGAACAGAATACGGAAGTCGCCAGCGGTGCCGGTGCCTCTCCCTTATATAATGCTTTAAAATTTCCCAGCGGTGTTCCGGTATATCTGACCGATTCACAAGGAAATTATATTTTGGACGAAGAGGGTAATAAACAATTCAATTGGCTCAATCCGGTATCAAAAGACTTTAACCCGGTGGCCATCCCTCATATGGATACTTGGCTAACAAAGACGTATCGTTTCCTGGCTTCATTTTACGTTCAGGTGGAATTTACCAAAGGGTTGACCTTTAAATCAATTTTCTCTCCGGATTATGTGTCATTGTACGAGATTATATTCTGGAACAAGGAACACGGGAACGGTCCGGCTTATGGCGGACGTTCCGAAAGGCATCAGACTCACGACCTGATGTATACTTCCACCAATACGCTGAATTATGAAACAACGTTTGCAGATAATCACCATTTATCAGCTATGCTGGGTTATGAAGTATGGAAGAGCAAACGGGAATATGCTCTGGCACAGGGCACCGATTTTGCGTTTAATTTTATGACCGAACTGGATGCTGCCGCTTCCGCCTTGTCACCATCTTCATATACAACCCAGGAAAGCCTGATTTCGTATATTGCCCGTGCGGAATACGACTATGCCGGTAAATACTTTGTGTCCGGGTCGTTCCGTCGTGACGGATCGTCTGTGTTCGGATCTGATAACAAATGGGGTAATTTCTGGAGCGCAGGTGTTTCTTGGCGTCTTGATCAGGAAAACTTCATTAAGAATGTTCATTGGATCAACACCTTAAAGGTAAGAGCCAGCTATGGCACTTCTGGTAATAACCGCGGTTTAGGAAGGTATCAATCTTTAGGTTTATGGTCTGCCAGTCCCAATTACAATTATGCTAATGCCTCCGGGTTCGCACACACCCAATTGTCAAATCCCGGATTGGGTTGGGAAAAACAAGCCATGCTCAATTTGGGCGTTGATTTTGCCTTCTTGAGCAATCGCCTGTATGGATCGTTGGAATATTTCCATAAAACATCGAAAGATCTGTTATATGAGTATCCTTTGCCTACATCTACCGGTTTCAAATCCATAATGATGAATATGGCAAAAGTACAGAATGCCGGTCTTGAATTTGAGTTAAATGCCAATATTATCAGGGGAAAGGAATGGAATTGGAATCTGCAGTTCAATATTTCCGGATCGCGTGATAAGATTTTAAATCTTGCTGGAGATGACGACCTGCCAATGGACCTTGAGAAAAAAATATGGAAGATCGGATACAGCCAATATGAATTTTATATGCCTACCTGGGCCGGTGTAGATCCTGCGACGGGAAATCCTTTATGGGTAAAAGACAATAGTACCACAAGCGACTATTCATCTGCTACCAATGAATTTCATGGCAGGGCTACTCCCGATTTTTACGGAGGGCTGACCAATTCGGTTTCTTGGAAAGGTTTTAATTTGTCGGTATTTCTTTTTTACAGTGTAGGCGGGCTGGTGTATGACGGATTATATGCTACGGTGCTCCATGAAGGCAATAGCGCCGGTTCCCAATTGCATACAGATGCGTTGAAGGCATGGACCCCGACGAACACCAACACCAATGTTCCAAAATACTCCAACTCGAATTCCAATTTATCCAACTCTGCTTCTTCCCGCTTCTTGTACGATGCTACGTACATTAAGCTGAAGAATGTAAGCCTCTCTTACACACTGCCTTCTTCTGCAGTTAACAAGCTGGGATTCCTGGCAGGAGCCAGAATATTTGTAAATGCAGACAATTTGTATACCTGGTTTAAAGACGACTGGAAGGGATATGACGATCTGGATATTTACGGAATAGGAGGATTCAGTGATGATCCCACTCTGCCGATTTCCAGAACTATTACCATTGGATTGAATGTTACATTTTAATATAACACGATGATGAAAACAAGATTATATATACTCCTTGCGGTTTTTGCCGTAATTGGTTTGAATTCGTGCGGGAAAGATTTTTTGAATCTTCAACCTTCGACTTCGGTATCGGATGAGCAGGCTTTTTCTTCGGTGGAAGCTGCCAAGACGGTACTTAACGCCGCATATGCTTATGTGGGCCATTATCAAAATCATACGCTGAGTTATATTGCAGCTGATGTTATGGGGGAAGACATGACTGTTACAAGCGGTGCACACGGATGGCCCACCTATAACTGGAATCAATATTCTTATATGTATGCCCAGTCACCGGTATCAAGCCCCTGGTGGACGGGTTATTCCAATTATATCTGGCCTATTAATTATAAGGCAATAGATTGTGTCAATTCAATCATTGGACATGCAGATTTACTGCCTGAAACGTCTGAAAGGTTGGAACTGTTGGCACAGGCCCATGCAGTCAGAGGATATTGCTATCATTGGCTGGTCAGATTATTTGCCGGTGCATATAACTACAAACCCGACGGACCCGGAGTGATCTTACGGACAGAACCTGCAACGGCTACTTCAGAACATTTGCCCAGAGCAACTGTTGCCCAGGTATATTCACAAATAATTTTCGATTTGTCTTTTGCGTACGATAATATTTCAAATTCGAGTACGGAGTATATTACAAAGCGAAGTGCCGCCTTGTTACTTGCACGTGTTTATCTGGACATGAATGATTTCAGTAATGCCAGAAAATATGCTGAAGCCGCGGCAGGAAGCGTATTCGACGGTTCTAATCTTATGAGCAAAGAACTATGGGCTTCAGGATTTAAAGATCATAACGGCGAGTGGTTGTGGTATTTTAATTATATTCCTTCCAAGTGCAATATTTATGCTTCTATTCCATCATTTTATTGGTTTGCTGAGAGCATGGAGGGAGTAGAATATGGCGGTTGGGTTGACGCTAATGAAGTTTTTAATCTTGGGAATGAAATCTGGGATGGTTACGGAACCATTCGGGCAACAAAAGCATTTGTCCAACTATTTGAAAAAAATGATGTCAGGAAACGGTTCCCGTTTTATGTAAATGAGGAGGACGGCTTCTTTACCTCAAAATTCGGACACCGTACCATGATGGGGGATGCGGAATTTCCCATGGCCCGCATTGCTGAAGCGTATTTAATAAAAGCAGAAGCCGAAGCAAATCTTGGTAATGTTGCAGCAGCAAAAAGTGTTCTGAACGCCTTGCAAATCAAACGGGGAGCAACGCCTACCGAGGGAACCCTGGACAAGATATATCTGGAAAGGAGAAAAGAATTGTATGGAGAAGGACACCGTTTGTTTGACATCAAACGTTTACGTCAGCCCCTGGTCCGTTCCGTTTATCCCGAGCAATGGGTGCCTCTTGATCTTCCAGCAGACAGCCCCCGTTTTATGTTCCCCTTACCTAATAATGAAATGCTATATAATACAGCCTTGACTGAAAACGATCAGAACGACTACTGGAAATAATTGAACGTAATGAAACATATTAATACCTTACTGATTGCGGGAGCACTTTTATGTGTGCTCCCTCTTTCTTCGTGCCGGCAAAACCGGGTTGAAGGAATAGTTCATTTTCAGGATCGTGAAATCAATATTAAATCTTTCCTGACAAACTTTCCTTATCAGACCTATTCTTTCAGTTTAAGCGAAGATTGCAACAAACTGTTTTATTTAAAAACGGATACTGTTAACTCACTTTTAATGCTCGATCTGACATTGACGAACGATCTGGATGCGGGAGTGTGCCTTTCCGATATTGATTTCTCAAAACGTACCTTCTGGAGTCACAGGTACAACAATACGGACAGCTGTCTCTATTGGATAGGAGATGAAAAGAACGATGAAATTATTAATATCTGGAGATTGAACCTTCAGACGGGAGTGGTGGAAAAACTGACGGACGTTCCTTATGTTTACGGATGGGGATTTAATCCTGCAGGTACTAAAATCGCCTATGTCGCCCGGCTTGGCCAGAATGAAAATCGTTTGGATGAACTTCGTATACTGGATCTGCAGACTTTAAAGGAAACGGTCGTTTACCGGGATACCCCTGCTTTCAGAATGACCTGGACAGATATAGCCTGGCAACCCGACGAAAAAGGGGTTTTGCTTAGTGTCTTGAAAAATGCCGACAGGGTATTTTCCAATATTGGTTATGTTGACTTTAAAGACCGGTCATTAAAAATCTTGACCGACACTTTATTACAAGCGAGCCTGTCCGGAACGGATGTGATAACGGACTGGTATTCATCCGATTTGGGGTTTTTCCTGAGCGATCAGACCGGATATCCGAATGTTTATTCATATAACATTAAAAATAAACAGGTCAGGCAAATTACCCGCTTTGAAACAGATACAAGGGTTGAATGGATAGATTGCCAAGGGCAAAGAAAATTACTGGCCGTTCAAAACGCCCCCACGGGAACAAAGATGCTGCTATTGGATCCTGCTACGGGACGGGTTCTTTGTGAGGAAACATACCCGGCAGAACTGCGTTTTGCAGGAAAGAACAATGATAGGGTATATCTCTATGCCGGTGCCGTGGATATTGTATTTCAGCTATGGTCCGTTTCCGTTTCAGGCAATGAAATAAACAGGGAGATTGTAGTGGACCTTCCGGAAATAAAAAAAGAGGAGATGATAACCTCTACGGCCGAACGTCTTACCATTCCCTCTTTCGACCGTGATCTGCATGCTTACCTCCTGACCCCCAGAAAACCGCTCGAGGGAGATAAAAGTATGGTTATGATCCAGTCTTTTTATGGCGGATCAAATACATATGACCTGGAACATCAGATCTTTACGGAAGCCGGGATTTATGTGCTGAGTCCTTCACCCCGCGGATCAAGCGGGTTTGGAAGGGATTTTGCCGCATTGAACGATAGAGATCTGGGGGGAAACGAGATCATAGATATCATCTATTGTGCACATTACATCTCGGAAAAACTCGGTATACCTCCAGAAAGGATCGGGGTATTCGGGATGAGTCATGGTGGTTATGCGACTATGCGCCTGATGACATTCCCTGGCACTGTTAATGGCATCACAGCCTCATTTCCGTTTGGCTTTGGGGTTGCCGTAGCCGGTTTTTCCGACATTATCTACGAACACAACCATTCCAATATTCCCGACTGGACATTTCTGGAAGCCGGAGATCCGGTAAAAGATAGTGTAAAATTACAAGACAGATCACCTATAAATCATGCTGAAAAAATTACCGGGCCTTTATTGCTAATTCACGGAAACCATGATAACAGGGTAAATATAGAAGGGTCCCGTATGATGTACAAAAAATTACTGGATTTGAAAAAACCGGTTGATTTTTTGGAAGTTGAAGGACAGGGTCACGGATTTAAGGGACTTGAAAACAATATTTTATATTATAAAACCATATTCTCTTTCCTGAAAAAAGCAGTTTAACTCTTTTAGAAGAAAGACAGTAGGGAAAAATCAATTTTTTGCATTGGCCCTGTATCAAGTCCTGATCAGGGCCAATCCCATTTGTGGAGTCAGACGGAGAAAACTTACACAGATACTGCGTTGTACATGCGGCCAATACAAAATTACAACAGCAATCTCCCGTTTATATGGCCTGGTTCGGTTGGGAGCCGCCTTTATTTGACGGAAGATAGCGTGCATTCCATTGTATAGACATATGTTTCTGGTTCTACAATACGGACCTGATGGTCACCCATACCGGAGGGGGCAAGGAATCCAGGATGCTCTCACGCGACATGGCAGACGCCCTGCTTCAATTTATGAAGACAAGTAATCCCAATGGCAAATTGTTGCCTTATTAGCTTGAATTCCCGTTCACAAGTACTCAATGATCCTGACGGGGAAGCACGCAGGGTGCTGGAAAGAATCTGATCCGCTTATTCTGTTTTATCCCCGGTCAGATAACGATGTAATCCCTTGATGATTGATGATGTCTCCGAATCGGGAGCCCATGCTGTTATACTTTGACATTGAACCATGGCATGTACCATGCGCGGATCAAAGGGCAACTTCCCGATCACGGGGATGTTTTCTTTATTACACCAAAGGGATATTTGGTCGGTCATATCCTGGTTCAGGTCCGCTTTATTGATAACGACGTATCGTTTGATCTGAAAACGGCCCGCCAGTTCAAGGATCCTTTTCAAGTCATGCAATCCGCTTCCTGTCGGCTCCGTCACTACCACTACACAGTTGGCTCCGGCCAGCGAAGCTATAGCGGCACAACCTGTTCCGGGAGGGCCATCAATAATTATTGTTTTGGCACCGGAAGATTCGGCTGTTTTTCGGGCTTGTTCCCTTACGACACTGACCAGTTTTCCTGAATTCTCCTCACCGGGAGCAAGCCGGGCATGTACCATTTTGCCGTTCTTGATATTACCCACAAACCACCGGCTCCGATCACTGGGGACCATCTTAATGGCTTTTTCGGGACAGATGCGGCTGCAAAGCCAGCAACCGTCACAAGAGGTTTCTACGATGAAAACCTTACCTTCCGTATTCCGCCGTTCGATGGCATGGAACCGGCAATAATCCATGCACAGACCGCATTCGATGCAGCTCTCATGGTTGATAACGGCTTTATGGCCCGTAACAAATGGTTCCTGATGATAATTATCCGGCTCCAGAACCAAATGCAGATTGGCTGCATCTACATCACAGTCGGCAACTACTACATGTTGTGAGAGCGTTATCAGGGCTGCTGCCAGGGATGTCTTTCCCGTACCTCCCTTGCCGCTCAGAATAGCTATCTCTTTTACTTTGTGCATAATCTTTCAATTTTACGTAGCAGTGTACGGAAGGCTTCCTTGTAATCTTTATCCTGATTGACAAGTAAAAGATTTTGTGAATAGATTCGTGCAATATTCCTGTCAAAAGGTATTTTCATAAGAAGGGGGATCTTTTTTTCTTCCAGCCAGCTGTAAACCCGGTCATCTCCCAGTCCTGCCCTGTTAACTACAACCCCAAAAGGTTTGTTCATTTGCTCAAGGGTCTCGACCGAAAGTTTCAGATCGTTCAGGCCAAAAGGAGTAGGTTCGGTAACTAAAACTACGAAACAGGCAGGCACTACGGTTGTAATGAAAGAGCAAGATATACCCGGAGGAGCATCCATTATGAGTAACTCCGGGTCCGATGACAGGGCGATCGCTTTATTGATTACCGGAACGGAGGAATAGACGCCGACGTCGGCCCGGGCCTCTACAACAAAAGCATCTTTGGAAACCAATCGTTTTGTTACTATCCCCAGTTTTTTTTCTTTTTCGGATATCGCACCGTATTTACAGGCTGCCAGGCACGCTCCGCAATCATGACACAGATCCTCTATCAGAAAGATCTGCCTGTTTTCAGGTAAGCAGATTATTGCGTTGTAGTTGCACCATTCACGGCATTTTTCGCAATACACACATTTTTCCGGATCAATAACAGCCAACTGTTGCGTAACAACTTTCTCTTCAATAATCTGACCGTTAATGAACTCAGTAACATTAGGTTCTTCGGCATCGCAGTCGGTCAGAATGACCTTTTTGTTCTCCTTCTGGGCAACGGCAAAAAGATTGGTAGACACAAAAGTCTTTCCCGTTCCACCTTTGCCGCTGGCTATAGCAATCTTCATGATATAGGCGGGATTAATGGTCACAGGTATTCGATCCTGTAGTCAATGATCCCTTTATCCATTGCTGTACCAAAGATGCCGGTGTATCGGAAGGAGCTCCGACACAAACCTGGATGTTCTGTTCTTTGAATAAATGAAGTGCCCTTTGACCCATACCACCTGCAATGATGTGGGTTACGCCCTTTTCAGCCAGCCAGCCGGGCAGCAGTCCGGGTTCGTGAGGGGGTGGGGTAATATAGGTTTCCGCTGCTATGGATTCATTGACGACTTCAATGATTGCAAATTGCTGGCAATGACCAAAATGAGCGCACAGGCGCCCGTTTTCCAATGGGATGGCTATTTTTTTCATAAATGTTTAAAAATTATTTTGCAGTGATCATTTCTATGACACGACTGATCTTTATTTCCGTGTCTTTTAATACGATCAGTTGAATTTTAAGGCTGTCGAAGATGGCTTTTACCTTGGCTCCAAATTCTCCTGAAACGACTTTTTCAACGCCTTTTGAAGCGACAATTTGTACCGATGCAGGTCCTGCACCTTCTATGGCTTCCCGGTTGGGATTGGGAATGAATTCGGTCGAACGGGTTACCGTGTCGTAGATCACAAAATAGGAACAGCGCCCAAAGCGGCTGTCCAATTTAGATTCCGGGCTATTCCCGGTAGAAGTGATGGCAATTTTCATTGTAGTATTATAAATTATCTGATTTGTATTGTTGCACGTTTAACGAATGGCACAGAGGACATATGAGGGAAGGGCTGTCCTTGTCCGGTTTATTGAAGTAACATCCGCAATGTTTGCACGAAAACCACTCGCTTGTAAAGTAGACGGGTCCGCCCTGGAAAAGGAGGGGGAAGCCTTCCACAAAAGCCCTGGCCACTTTCCGCCGGGCACTTTCATATATCCGGGAAAAAGTAGGTCTTGATACACCCATTTCCCTTGCCGCATCAGTCTGATTGTTCAAAAGATAATCACACAGACGAAGTGCCTCATATTCATCGTAATCCAGAAGTATTGGAGCGGATTCCCGTTTACCTGCCGGGTTAATAGGTCTGAATCCTTTAATCTTGGGCAGGTCATTTATTCTTCGTAATTTTTTCGGTCTGGCCATATTATATTTTAGACATATGTTCAATACAAAAATAATGAACATTTGTAAATTAAAAAAATAAATGATATATTTAGTTTTATTAATCAATACTAACAATGCTAATTATGGAAACAAATCAAAAGGAAAAAATTATTTCAATGCCCCGTATAGGTGATCCGGCTCCGGCGTTTAAAGCCGTAACGACCCAGGGTCCCATTCATTTTCCATCCGATTTCAAAGGTCACTGGGTAATACTTTTCAGTCATCCCGCAGATTTTACACCTGTATGTACTTCGGAATTCATGACATTTGCCGTTCTGGAAGAAAAATTCGCAGCGGTAAACTGTAAACTGGTGGGACTCTCCATTGACGGATTATACAGTCATATTGCATGGCTTCGTACGATCAAGGAAAAGATCGAATACAAAGGCATGAAAGATGTTGAGGTCAAATTCCCCCTGATAGAAGACATCACTATGGAAGTGGCCAACAAATACGGCATGGTACAGCCGGGAGAAAGTGAGACCAAGGCCGTACGGGCTGTATTTTTCATTGATCCCAAAGGGGTGATCAGGACCATCATTTATTACCCCCTGAGCCTGGGTCGTAATTTTAATGAGCTGTACCGGGTAGTTGTGGCTCTTCAGGCAGCCGACGCCTTTAATGTGGCTATGCCTGCGGACTGGCATCCGGGAGACGACGTCATCGTCCCGACAGCCGGATCGTGCGGTGTCGCGAAAGAGAGAATGGAAAGCAAGGATGAGATGAAATGCTACGACTGGTTCTTTTGCACCAAACCTCTTCCCGAAGAAAAAATATGGTCAAAACTGAAAAAGAAATAACTTTTTTGAAGTATTACTTTGAAGATTCAGCTTGACGTTGCGCTTCTTCGATCATTTTTTCATTAGGCAGGATAAAAATCTCCACGCGGCGGTTTTGCAACCTGCCTTCTATTGTATTATTGTCGGCGATAGGTTCGTGAATTCCTTTCCCAAGGGTTGTCATCCTGTTGATGTCAATACCTTCCAGAAGAAGGAAATCGCGGACACTTCTGGCCCTTCTTTCGGATAATCCCTGGTTGTATTCCACTGTTCCTGTAATGTCGGTATGCCCAATGATTTCAATATTGGTATCGGAATTTTTTTGAAGATTGGCAGAAAAGTTCCTCAGGGCTGTTTTGGCTTTTTCACCTATGGCCGTTGAATTGGTGGCGAACAGGATTCCTGACTCCAGGGTCACCTTAATGGCCTGACCTTCATTTACAATTTCAATAGAGGCATCGTCGGGCAGGATCTCTTCCAGTTCCTGTTTTTGCTTATCCATGTGACGTCCTATAAGGACACCGGCTACACCGCCTACAACGGCACCTATTGCCGTACCTACGGCTACGTTTCCGGCTGCAGCACCTATTCCGGCTCCGGCTGCTGCTCCGGCCGCTACGCCTATCCCGGCTCCTACGCCTGTTCGGCCAATAGTCCCGCAACCGGTCAATGTTAATGATGCAACGAGCAATCCTGTTATTAAAGTTCTTAACGTTTTCATAGAAGGGTAAATAAAAATGTTTGCTTTTTGTAAAGATACTCAAAAGGATGAAAGTAATGACAAATAGTACGAATGAAAAAACCGGGAAAACTGTTGCAACAATGCCATATTACTTCTATACGGGTACGACTTGTGTGGGAAAACGGATTATCTTCGTGAAGAAACGTTACGCTGTTGCATCTTGCGATAACTTCCGGGGAGCTTTCACCTCTCCTTTGATGCGCCACAACTGGAAGCTGTTCCATATATTCTGCCACAGTACGTACGAAGCCGGAACGACCGAAGCCATGGGGTGGAGATACATCTGGGTCATCCAGACGGCCAGCAGGGCATTTTTCTGACCCAATGCCTGACCTCCTGCCACTTTGTCCCCGTAACGATTTCCCAGCCATCTTCCAAAAGCAAACTGCAGGATACATTGCACAAGGGAAATCAGAAACATGACCAGGATCAGGGAAATACCCGAACGGTCCTGGTGGTATATGAAATCAATCGTTTGTCCTATGACCAGTATCAGGGCAACTGCCCATAAATAGAAAGGAATGGTTTTGTAACGGACGATCCCTTTTGTTAAGCGGGGAAAGAATCGTTGGCAGAGCAAAGCAGCCCCCAGGGGAAAAACGATAATGGGAGCAACCTTGCGAATGATCAACCATGATGATGCCCAAAACGACAAGTCAGCCAGATGCCCCACAAAAGAAAAAATAAGAGGTGTGGTAAGGGCCAGGACAATATTATACAGGATCGTGTAGGTGATCATGTTTTCCATACGCGCTCCCAGCATTACTGCTATTACTGTAGAGGATACCGCAACCGGGGCGAGCACTCCCATCATGGCTCCCTGTGCCAATACTTTGTTCACCGGCAGAAAGATAAAATAGAAACAGGCGGCGGCCCCCAATTGGAACAAGACAAGCCAAATGTGCAGGGATCTGACACGTACCTTGCGGATATCGATATCGCATAGAGTCATGAAAAGAATCAGAAAGATCAGGTACGGTGTTACGAATTGCAGTTGCCTGCAAAGTCCGTGGAACAGAAATCCCAGCAATAGTGCAAAGGGAAGGGCAAAGGGCCTGATTTTTTCAAATTGGAAGGCTTTAATTCCCATTGTCGCTTTTTTTATCTCTTTGACGGAATTGTCTGGTAAGTTTTCTTACCACTTTGAAATTAAAAAGGAATTCCCCGGCAAACACCCTTAAAACGGTGTAAGCAGGAATGGCAATGAGCATACCTGTAAGGCCTCCTATACTTGCCCCAACCAGTATTACGATAAAGATCTCAAGGGGGTGGGCTTTAACGCTTTTGGCATATATGTAAGGATGGAAAGCCAGCAGGTCTATGATGTAGGTAACCAGAAAGACCAGGAAAATGAATAACAGGAAAAGTCCCGGGGAAAGCGTGACGATACCCGTATAGTAATAATACAGGAATCCGGTAAAGAGTACTCCGATAATACCTGTAATGGGCCCGATATAAGGTATGACAAAAAGTATTCCTGAAAAAAAAGCCATTACCAGGGAGAGCCTGAACGGTATGCCGCACAGGAATGTCCAGCCCAGTGTATTGAGCAGGGTGACCGCAACGATTTCAGCAAATATGCCCGTGAAGTACCTGGTCAACAGATTGTATGAACTATTAAGGGCTCTCCTGGCCTTTGGCTCGTTCCGGTCATTGAAAAGGCTTGCCACCATGTTGGTAAACATATTCTGTTCCTTGAGGAAGAAAAACAGAATGAATAGTACCACAAAGAAACCTATGAAGAAGTTAATGGTACGGCCTGCAATGGAAGCGAAAAAGAACTTCGTGCTCTCAAGATCGATCACAGGAGAGATCACCGCCTGGATAATGCTTTTCAGGGTAAGATGATCGATTGAATTGATAAAGATCTCATCCAGGAAGGCATTCAGCCTGCCAAGGGGTTCCTGAAGCCTGGCTTCCAGGACAGACAGATCAAGCTGACCGATGAGGGAAACGACACCGGTCAGAATGGGAATGAAAAACACAAGAAAAGCAACAAAGACACTGACCAGGCACAATAAGGCCAGTAATGCGCATAACCAGTCCGGCAACCTGTGTTTTCCCAGGTGAAGGCCCCTGAAAAAAGAAACAACGGGTTTTCCGATCAGGGATAGTCCGGCAGCGATAAGTATATATGTCAATATATTGCTGAAGTACCAGAATAGAAATCCTGCTACAGCAATTACGGCAATCAGGATCACATACCGGGAAAAGCTTTTCATTATTTGCGGTAGCGGCTTTCGATCACTGCCCAATCAAGGATGTCCCAGAAGGCTTTTATATAATCTGCTCTCCTGTTCTGGTAATCCATGTAATAGGCATGTTCCCATACGTCACAGGTCAGGATGGGTTTCTGTTGTTTTGCCAACGGGCACCCGGCATTGGATTCCTGGGTTATGACCAGGCTGCCGTCCTGTTCCCGGATAAGCCATGCCCATCCCGATCCGAACAGTGTGGCGGCTGATGTGGAGAATGCTTCCACAAACTTGTCATAACTGCCGAAGCTTTTTTCGATAGCTTTCAAAAGCTCATTTTCCGGGCGTTTTTTTGCCTTTCCCTGGGCTTTGAATTGATCGAAATAAAAAGTATGGTTGAATACCTGTGCTGCATTATTGAAAATAGGACCTGCAGGAGCTTTGGCAATAATGGCCTCAAGAGAGATATTTTCAAAAGGCGTGCCCACGATCAGATTGTTCAGGTTGTTCAGGTAGGCTTGGTGGTGTTTGCCGTAATGAAGTCCGATGGTAACGGAACTTATGGCAGGGTCCAGATCATTAGCCGAAAACGGCAGAGGAGGTAATTGGTGTGTCATACTAAGTCGTGTTAAATTTGAGATAAATATACTTAAAAATGCTTACATTTGCTATATGAAGATAATGAGATTGGGCAAAAAGACTGAAGCGCAATATGCCCAGTTGGTACAGGAACAGCGTGATGTTTTCTTGCAAAATGCTGCAAAGAACAGATTGCCTGAAGATCTGGAGAGGATCAGGCAGGCTTATGAATATGCCTATCAGGCTCATGCCAAACAAACCAGAAAAACCGGAGAACCCTATATACTGCATCCGATAGCCGTTGCCCGCATAGTTAACGAGGAGATAGGACTGGGCACAAATCCTATTATTGCATCGCTGTTGCACGATGTGGTAGAAGACACTTCACATACCATAGAAGAAATCAGGGAGCATTTTGGTGACGACATTGCTTTCCTGGTTGAGGGGCTGACTAAAGAAAAGAAAGAACAGTATGAGCTTTCCATGCAAGTGGACAACATCCGCAAGATGTTGATGACCATACAATATGACATACGTGCCCTGCTGATAAAGTTGGCTGACAGGTTGCATAATATGCGTACACTTGCCGACATGCCCCTTCACAAGCAGATGAAGATCACGGGTGAAACGGACTTTTTCTTTGCCCCGTTGGCTAACCGGTTGGGACTTTATAAAGTTAAAACGGAACTGGAAAATCTCAGTTTCAGATTCCGTTCGCCGGAAGAGTATTTGAAGATAGAGAAAGTGCTTGACGATTATGCCGTAGAAACAAAGGGGATCAGGAACAGATTTGTCGCACCGATAGAGCAGATACTGAAGGAAAATGGCATAGATGCGGTAATAACACAAGATATCAGAAGTGTGTATTCCATATGGCGTCACATGAGACAAAAACAGGTACCTTTCCGGAGGCTGGAAAGTGTATATGTCTTCAATATCGTTTTCAATCCCCATGAGGGAGGACCTTGTGAAGTATCAGAGAAAAATCAGTGTCTGCAGATCTATTCGTTGCTTACGGATCTTTATATGGAGAGGGTAGGCAGTTTTCATAATTACGTTGACAATCCCAAGGCTAACGGTTATGAAGCATTGCACTGCATGTTCATGACAGAGCACGGGACATGGGCCGAAGTCCATATCAAGAGCAAAAGGATGGAAGAAGCATCCGTTCACGGTTGTATAGTCAAGCGTAATAAAAACGTTGGCATTGGAGGGGTGGATGCCTGGGTGGAGGAATTCAGGGGAACGCTCAAGGATATGGTTTACCGTGACGGCTTTAACAATAAGGACGGTTTTTTCCTGGAGGGGGTCAAGGCTAACTTATATAATGATGATATAAGGGTTTTTACACCAAAAGGAGAACAGATCCTGCTGCCCTGCGGTGCAACGGCACTTGATTTTGCCTATGTGATACACACTGAGATCGGTGAGCATGCTTTGTTTGCCAGAGTTAACGGGATGCTTTGCTCTATCAAGACGGTCCTTAAAAGAGGCGACAGGGTGGAAATAGGCACTTCGTCTGCAATAATGCCCCAGAAAGACTGGCTGGATGCAGTCGTCACCTATAAGGCCAAATCTAGTATCAGAAGTTCTCTGCGTAAACAAAATATATCGATTAAACCTTCCAGGTACATATTTGCCAAATGTTGTTCCCCGCTTCCCGGGGACGAACTGCTTGGTTTTGAAGCACAGGATGGGAGTGGAAAGGTCTATGTGCATACCTGCAATTGCGACAAGGCGATCAAATTATCGACGGAACACGGGGAAACGATAGTCAATGTTGACATCGAAGCCGACGAAACGACCTATTATCCGACTCATATACATGTATTCGGGGTGGACCGCAAAGGTATTACCTTTGAAATTTCACAGATCATTTCGGAAGAATGGGGACTGAACATAAACAACATGAGCGTGACTACCAGGGATGCGCTTTTTGAAAGTGATATTTATCTTGAAGTAAGATCGGCTAAAGAACTCAGCAACATCATCGAAAGGCTGGAATCCGTGCTGGGTGTGGAAGAAGTCAGACGGGTGGTCTGATCAGGAACCGATCATTTTTCTGGCCTTTTCAAGATCTTCGGGAACGTCTATACCCTTTGCATATGAAGGGACTTCAATCATTTTGACTTTCATGTTATTTTCAAGGAACCTCATGTTTTCCAGTTTTTCGGATAATTCCAGGGGACCGGGAGGAATAGAGGCAAAACGCAGCAAAGCCTCCCTGCGGAACGCATAGATCCCGATATGCCTGAAAGCTTTGGCTTTGTATTCTTCAGGATCTCTGCTATAAGGTATGGGTGAGCGGGAGAAAAGGAGTGCGAATCCCTGACGGTCTGTTACCACCTTGACCACATTCGGGTTGTTCAATTCCTCCGGATCATTGATCGGAGACATCAGGGAAGCGACATCAGGCGGCAGAGATCCCGGATCTTCAAAAGCACCGAGAAGGGCTTTCAGCGAACCTGCCGAAGTAAACGGCTCATCACCCTGAACATTGACAATCACATCTGCCTGAGGATAATATAAGGCCGCTTCGGCGATCCGATCACTGCCGCAAAGGTGTTCCTTCAGGCTCATGCGGGCTTCTCCTCCGTGGCTGACTATCTCTCGAAAGATCTCCTGGCTGTCGGTCACAACGACAACTTGTTTAAAAAGTCCCGTATTGAGTGTAGCCTGATAAGTATGCAGGATAACGCTCTTATCTCCCAGTTTCTGCATAAGTTTTCCGGGGAAACGTGTAGAAGCATATCTTGCCGGTATTAACGCGATGGTATACATATCATTCAAAAGTGAAATTTTTAAAATAATTACTGATCGTTTCCTTCAGGTTCACCCGGATGCTGTCTATCCGGTATGAAAGCACGGGGATATGCTGATCGGTAAAACGGCTGCGACCCAGATCGATCTTATAATCGTCGGGAGTTCCGTATACATTCAGGCCAAAACGGAAAGGAACGGGTGATTTGAGCAGGGATATATGATAATGGAACGTTCCATCCATTTTATGCGAGCCGGCAATAGCCGTCCTGTAACGGTCAATCTCCATAATGAACGGAAAAACATCTATCCGGTTATCCGCAACGGCGGCTTCTACCCGGATGTTGTCTATCAGGTTGAGGGCTTTTTTTCTGAACATCAGTTTGCGTGAAATTTCTGAAAAAGTCTTTCCATCCAGCAGGACCAGCCCGTCGCCTTTGATCCGGCAGGCTCCCTTAAAGGAGGAGAGCACCAGGTTCATGTTGGTATCGAGCTGCGAGGTAGCTGAGATCTGGACATCTGCAAGTCCTTTGAAAGAACTGATCATAGGGAACAACGTATCCATGGGCGGCAAAAGCCGGATGACCTGTTCCAGCAGAACATTCTGCATTTCGATGTCCAACCCTACATGAAGGTTGTTCTTGTCAGGCGTTGCGTACAAACCATTTATACATATATCGCCTGCATTGGAGGATGCCTGGAGCTGGTCAAGTTGAAGGTACCGGTCGGCAGCCCGGAGCATACCATGCAATCCCTTCATTTGCAAGCTCCTGTAATAAGCATTCGATACGGCAAGTACGACCTGTAGGTTTACGTTTCCTGGTACGATCAGCAATTTTTCATACGTTTTTTGTTGATCTATGCCGGAGCTTATGATCTTTTCCAACTGTTTTTCAGATTCAACATGGAGTATTTTTTCCTGAAGTATGCTTTTCTCTTTACTGTCCAGGCTGTCTGCAAACGAAATCCCCGCATTGACTACACGGATCAGTTCATTGCAGTCAAGGGTGTCGCTTTGGAGGTCAAAATTGAGCCCCAGGGAGCCGTGTCCCAGCAGAACCCTGCGGATATCGGTCAGATATCCGTTAAGCAACAGGTCGGAATGTCCGGCCTTAATCTGGGTGTTAATGATTTCCAGCCTATCATCCTGCAATACAAGATGTGTATTTCGGACCTGTGTCCTGACCGGGAACAATGGCGTTGCCAGTTGCATGCCGTCAGCTTGGAGTGTCCCGTTCACGTTCCACTTGCGCAACAGTCCCCGGTTTTTCCTTTCGAGTCCCATATCCAGATCGGCATAGGCAAATTCGTGTCGGATATCTGTTCTGCCGTCCGGAATGGTATCCCTGCGATTTTGCGTAAGGTTTGCTTTCAGATACAAATTGGAAATCCGTCCCCGGTGTAGTCCGTATACTCCACCGGCAGAACGTGAATCCAACTCAAAGTCGACTACGGGAATAGCCTGATCCCGGTCATCCGGTTTAAGTGAGAACACGATGTTGCCATGGTTTATCATTATGCGTGTGGAATCATTCACAAAAACCTGCAAGGTCCTGCTTTGTAAGAAGCCTGCAATGGGTTTTACCTGTGTTGTATCCCGTGTGAACATCCCGGGGGTGCTACCCGCTGTCAGAACTGTTTCTGACAAGGCTGCCAGTTCCCGTCCTCGATACCGGATGTTCAGGCTGTCGGCTATCAGATTAAGGTCCAATGCTGTTCCCGGAGTTATTCCCAGTTGCAGCTGGGTGGTATTCGCCCTGCAATAAATGCTGTCTGCAGGCAGGTCCAGTGTAAATCCGTCTGTACGTAAATAGGCCAGCAGCATCACATTTCCCAGTCTCGAAGGGTCCAGGTCTTTGAGCCTGAAATCAGCATTCAGGTCTATAGCCATATCTCCATGCGCATCATGTGCTTCCATTTCTCCTATAAGTTCAGACAACCGGTCCAGATGGACATTCATCCCTGCAGATAGACTGACTGCCGGTTCCCTGAAAAAAGAGGACAACACCCCCTGAAGGGACAATTGCAATGCGGGACTTTCTGCTTCCAGGCCGTTTACAGATAAGGTCCCAAAATCCCCTTTCGCAGGGTGATAGGAAGAAGCCAGAACAGCCTTGAATTCCGGGATGGTTATATTTGACGGCAGATAAGTAATGCGTCCGGGGCCGGCCGTTATCCGGGCCGAATACACGGGAAATTCCCCGCTGTCATAGTGATAGGCCCCTTTCAGGATTACTTCCAGGTCTTTTATAGGCATGGAAGATGTTACAGGAGATCGTGCAGGCAGCAGATTTTTGGGAATGGCATTATAAAGATCTGTAAATCCAGTGGAATCTACACGGCAGACACCTTTTAGTTCCAGGCTGTCCTTCCTCAGGCCCATAAATCCGTTTATATACAGGGGAACATTCCCCAAAACGGTTTCACAGTCCCTGAAATAATAGTCGTCAAAATTGTTTTCCAGGCTGATCCCACCTTTTACGATAAAAGGGATTCTGTCAAACAAAAGGTTCTTTCCAACAATAAGGGTATTGGAATAAGAATGTATGTCTACCTGGTGTCCCGTTCCACTGAAAGGTATGTCGGCAGTCATTTCACTTATGCTGACACTGTAATAAACGGTATCTTTGTAGTTGTGGTAAGTAAAATGAAGCGTATCGGTAACACTTAGTTTGCCAAAAGCAACATCATAACCCGGAGAGAGGGTGTCTTTGCTATCAGGAAAAATATCCCAGTTGGACCGGTCTTCCAGGTTTGTAAACAGGTGAATTGATGCGTGTTCCAACGAAAGATGGGAAATAAACACCATTTTTCGTAACAATGCTGCAGGTCTCAGTGAAACTTCCATTTTTCTAAAAACCAACAGGGAATCGATCCATTTGAGTTTTCCTTCAGGGGCCGGGACAATAATGGTTCCTTCCTTCAGGACTAACGACAGATCAGGAAAATCTTTTATCAGATCGAGGGAAGCCTCTGCCACGGAAATATCTGCCTGCAAATAGTGGCTGGCATAGCGGTTGATCAGGCCGGTCAGCCGGGAAGGGGTGAGCATTATGGTCAGGGTAATCAGGACTGCGACCACAAGTCCCAGCAACGATCCCAAAACAGCCAGAAAAACACGCCACCCTTTTTTCATTATAGCGAAATTACATTTTTTTATTTGCATAGCGCAACATTTAAAAGCTTTTACGCATCTTTGTAATATGAAAAAGATAAGATTTGCTGCTATTGTCCTCCTTTTGCCGGTGCTTGCTGCAACATGTTGCAAACAGGATATGGTTTATTATATCAAAACCGATCCCCAGGCTTTGCATTTTGATAAAGATGGAGGGATTGATACGGTTGCTGTAACTTCCAATTCAGGATGGACGGTTGCTATCCCCGAAGACTGGTGTAAAACAAATCTCTCATCTGTTGAATTCATAAAAAAACCGGTTTTTCTAAGTTTTACAGTTGCAAAAAATACAACTACCCTGGCACGCAGCCAGGATGTGGTCATAAGTTCCAAATCTGACAATAAAGTACAGTCGGTGATCAGGATCACCCAGGATGCAGGTGACGATCCCGATGACCCGGGTGAAGAAGACCCGGATGAAGAAGACCCGCAGCACATTGATACTGCAGATACTTTGCAGGTCCTTCCGGCTGCTGTTGAAATATCATGCAAGGGAGGTACTTACGAATTTTCTCTTGTAGCTGATACTACGTGGGCCTATCAAGGAAGCAGTGAACCGTGGTGTGAACTGATTGAGGAGCGGACGGAAGGGGAACGGGGGCAATACCAGCTGACGTTTATAGCCGACACCTCTAAACGTTCCCAGATCAGGACCGCCACGCTGACATTTAAGACCGTAAATGACACCCTGGCCCTGTTAACGGTAAATCAGCGTCCTTTGGGTATATCCGTTCCTGGTGACCTGATGGAATTTCGGGATGACGTTAATGCCCTCAGGGACCTGCGTCCATGGATGGATAATGACAGTACAATCCATTTGCTCTCCGACCTGGATATGTCATCTGCAGGTAACTGGAAACCGATAGGTCTTCACACCAATATTAGTAACTACAGCATGGACAACAGCAGTATGTCCGGGACCTTCAACGGTAACGGTCATAAGATCAGCAACCTGACTATTACAAAGACGTCCCTGCGGTCTGCAGGATTGTTCGGTTATGTCAGGATGGCGGAAATAAAAGACCTTGTCCTGGATGAAACATGTTCCATGACCCTGACTTCTGGCCAGTATCAGACCCTGCATGCAGGTGGCATATGCGGAACACTGGTGGCAGGGACCATTACTAATTGTCATTTCAACGGTGTAATTGAAATTACCGGAAACAGTACGACTACATTAACTGGCGGTATAGTAGGTATGACCGATATTTTTCCGTGGGATAACCTGTCGGTTGTTTCCGCTTGTACCAACAGCGGTAAAGTTCAGGGACTCTTTTTTACGGGAGGTATTGCCGGGAAGCATTACGGAAGCATCATAACCGGATGTGAGAATACAGTGAATGCAAGGGTCATAGGATCCGGATCGGTCGGAGGCATCTGTGGAGCATCCATAACAAAAAGCAATATTAATAATTCACGGAACTACGGTTATGTTGAAGGATCTAATGAAAAAACGGGTGGAATTTGCGGTGAACAGTACAACACGTCCGTGATGAGCAATTGTGTCAACTACACCGGTTCGGTTATCAAAGGTACTTCGAGGGTTGGCGGGATTTGTGGTTATCAGACCACATCCTGTCATATCAAGAATTGTGTAAATGAATCTGATATATCGGGTATTTCTGAAGTGGGAGGCATATGCGGAGCTCAATTCATTAGTTGTTCCATTAACGGGTGTTCCAATTCCGGGACTGTAATGGCCACGGGGGTAAGTATAGAAGACAACAAAGGAATCGGGGGAATCGCAGGAGGCAATTTGAATTCGGAAGTTATTGATTCAAACAATACAGGTCGGGTAACGGGAGCTGGATCGGTTGGAGGTATTGTCGGGTATGGCAATTATGTGATCAAGGGATGCAGCAACTCTGCCGCGATCGAGGGGATCAGATTTGTGGGAGGTATTAGCGGTATGCTTGAAGGATCGGGCTTTGTAGTCTCATTTTTAAATAACAGCGGTACGGTTACCGCATCTGCTGGTGTAGGGGGTATCATAGGGAGTGTAACGTCCAGCGCTTCCATAAGTTTCTGCAATAACATGGAAGGAGCCGATATTGTTGCGTCTGCAGGAAGTGCCGGCGGAATCGCAGGTATTGTAGGTACTGAACTTAATACGGGATCTATATTGTCTGATTGTGAAAATCGGGCTTCCGTTTCTTCCGGCAAACGGGCTGGCGGTATAGTGGGTGTAGGCTATGGAAGGATTAAAAAATGCCTGAATTTGGGAGCTGTTTCCGTACCCATGACCAATGATCCCATTGAGGAAACGGAAGGAGTGCGGGTGGACAATATTGCCTTTGCAGGAGGTATTGCTGGTCTCAATTCGTTTTCTGTCGAGAATTGTGAGAATCGGGGATCCGTTGCGGGCTATACTGCCGGGGGGATCGTTTCACATTATACAAGTAAAGTGAGCACATATAAAATAACCGACTGCACGAACAGCGGACAGATAACCGGCACAAAAAGTGCAGCCGGAATCGTTGCTACAATTACCCAAGGGGGACTTGTAGAGGGTGTTGAAAATGTGGGGAATGTGACCGGATCATACAACGTTGCCGGCATTGTGGCAGAAAACCTGAGGGGCTCTTTGACAGACTGCGTCAATACCGGTCAAATACAGGGATCAGATGCGGAACTGGATGATAATTTTTTCGCCCTGGGTGGCATATGCGCTTTGAATTCAGGCGGGAATTTGACAAATTGCACCAATTCCGGAACAATCAACAGGGTAGGAGAAACCGGGAAGTATCGTTATGTAGGTGGTGTAGTGGGGGTAACAGCCCAAACTGCAGGAATCGGGGGGGGGCTTGAGGATTGTTCCAATTCCGGACCGGTAAGCGGTTATGTTAGTGAAAATATAGAAGACCATTGCTATGTCGGTGGCTTCTGTGGTTTTTTCATTTCGGGTCCTGTCCCGGAAAATTGCACCAATACCGGTACCGTAAACGGCCAGCCGGCGAGTGATGAAAATATGTACGGAGGAACCAACTAAAACCTGCACTATAGCATGATGAAGAAATTTAATATTTTATTGACCGTTCTGGTAACATTGGTAGTGGTTTTCCCGTCTTCCTGTTCAAAGGAGGGTGAAATGCTGAAAGTGATGTCTTACAACATCCGCCTGTCTTTGGTCGACGATGGGGAACACCACTGGAATATACGCAAACCGGCTTCCATTGCGATGATTGATTCCCTTAAGCCCGATGTGTTTGGTGTACAAGAATCGGTTAAGGAACAAGTAGATTTCCTGCTGGGAAACCTGCCCTTTTATGCCAAGGTCGGGGTAGCTCGCGAAGATGGGGATTCTGTAGGAGAATTTTCGGCCATTTTCTACATTAAAGACAAATACGACGTATTGCAAAACGGCACGTTTTGGCTGAGTGAAACCCCGGATGTACCGTCTTTCGGATGGGATGCCGCACATATGAGGATTGTTACGTGGGGAGAGTTTAGAAACAAAAAGACCGGCAAGACCTTTTTTGTGTTCAATACGCATTTTGACCATATCGGAAAGACGGCCCGTCTGGAGTCCGCCCGTCTCCTGATACAAAAGATCAGTGAGCTGACTTCCGGTGCACCGGTTGTTTTCGTTACAGGAGATTTTAATGCTACAATTGACGATCCGCTCTTTGATCCCGTTATGAACCATTTTTTGGATGTAAGGCAGGAAGCTCCCTTTACCGATACGTTATCTACTTACAACGGATGGGGTACCTACCGGGGATCTCCTATAGACCATATATTTTACCGTGGTGTTAAAGCCTTGTCGTACCGTACCGTAACCGATGACTTTGGCGTTCCATTTATATCGGACCATTACCCGATACTGGCCCTATTTGAATACGAATAAAAATAAGATATAATACCAATGAAGAAACAAGGAATTCGCCTGATCAAGAGTCTGTTTGCAATGGCTCTTCTTACATTAATGACCGTGTCCTGCCAGAAACATTATTCCGTATCCGATTTGTTGGGAACTTGGAGCTACAACGAAGATCCAGAATATTCCATCACCTTCAGGGAAGACGGGACCCTGGGATATACCACTCCCGTATCGGTGCCTTCCTCTACTTATACTCCCACTTATACACTGGACGGCATCTATATATACATCAGGGTAATGATAGGC
Organism: Bacteroidetes bacterium ADurb.Bin037; assembly: GCA_002071175.1. Taxonomy (GTDB): domain Bacteria; phylum Bacteroidota; class Bacteroidia; order Bacteroidales; family UBA932; genus DMER64. Next base: position 140,353 of record MWER01000005.1, on the reverse strand, counting down.
AGTGCCGTTGTAAGCGATGTGGTCGAGATCCGTTCCCTGAAATCAACTACTATGGTGTTGTATTATGACGGAGAATTGCTTTTTGACGGGCAATCGCTCAATGGAGAGTACATCCTGACCAAAAAGTAACTCTTACGGGTGTTACAATTCCTTGATCCTGATATGGCGGAGCCATAGCCTGGATCCGTGTCCCAGGAACCCTATCTTTCCCCCCGTACGCTCTAGTCCGGGATGTTCCCTGCCGTCTATGGGGCCTGCTGAGATGTCACCTTCCGTGATTACTTCCCCGTTCAGTGTAACACGGATATATGTACCTTTGACGTATATCTCCTGTTGATTCCATTCTCCCACGGGGCGCAGGGCGTCACGGTTGTGGGTCGGGATCACGCCGTAGACCGATCCGTGATACTGGTAATCCAACAGCCAGGGTTGGTAAATGGGATCGTAATGGTCCAGGATCTGGATCTCCATACCTTCGTAGGCGGCGTCTCCTGTGCCGGGGGAACGTATTCCCACTCCGTTGTTGGCTCCCGGGGTAAGCTTGAATTCAAAACGGAAAATGAAATCGTCGTACTCCTTAACGGTATACAGATCTCCAAATCCCTGCTCGCTAGGGCGGACTTCCAAAATCCCGTCACGTGTGAAGTAATCGGTCTTGTTTCCGGTCCATTGGTGCAATGTGGTCCCGTCAAACAGGATCTCAAAACCTTCGGCTTCTTCCTCCGCAGACAACGTGAAAGGTTGGGGCCGGTCCAGTTCCCGCACGTAAATGTCCCGGTAGGCGACCTTACTGCCGTGTGCCTGGAGCTCAATGGCTCCTTCAGGGAAGACAGGCTGTGAACGGTCCCAGTAATTTTCCATGACTACGTTGTCCACTACCAGTTCCCCGTTCAGGTACACCGTAACGCGTTCTCCTTCCATGCGGATGAAAAAACTGTTCCATTCACCCAGCCGGTTGTCGGCCACGTGAGAGGGAGTTGATAGATTTTTTACGTTGTTGTACAGACCGCCGGATCCTACCTGGGCCCCTACATGAACCCGGGCAGTATCCCAGATCTGTACCTGGGGCGAACCCCGCAGGTAGATTCCGGCATCGGCTTCGGGTCCTTCCGGGTAAAGGAGCCAGTCTATGTACATCTCGAAGTCACCGTAGGCTTTTTTGGTGCACAAGTTGTCGCCTTTACCCAAAAACAGCAGTTTTCCGTCTTCAATCACCCATTGGCTGAAAGCGATCTTGTCTGCCTCTTTTTGTGCTTTGGCCAGTTCCTTCGGGTCCATTTTGCTGCGGGAAATCGGATTACCCACCAGGCCCTGCCAGCCTTCCAAGTCCTTTTCATTGAAAATAAGTTCAAAACCACGGTCCACAGGCAATCCGTCCAGGTAGTTCCTTACGTTCCGGATATCGTAAATATTGTCTGTATAATCGGCCTTTTCCAGGATCTGCAATACTTTTTCCATCCATTCCGTTGTCTTCGTTCCGTTAAATTCCCTGTTGTTTACCGCTAGCCGGTATATATTCATGGCGGCTGTCAGCGCTACGTCAGGATTGTCATGATCCAGATAGGGGGCTGAAGCGACCATGGCCTGGAATGCACCGGTATTTATCATCGGTCGCAACAAAGCGACTATGTGTTCAGGACTATCGAACCGTTCCAGTGCTTTACGCAGGTAGATCACTTTTTGAGCACCGGCCGGGTTCCATTCGTTGATCAATGCAATATAAGCGTCTACCTTTCCCTCTTCCAGGTAACGCTCACTCAAAAAATCAACGGCTCTTTTGGTGCCGGTCCCTGCCAGGAGAGCATAGTAGAGCGGTTTCAATCCTGCATCTGCCTTTTCCATCCGTGCCATCAATATGTCGTACTGTTCTTCTGCCGCATGTCCAGACAGACTGGCCAGTATAGCCTGTTGCAGGGATTGGGTCAATTCTTTCGGTGAGTTTTCCAGCAGGCGAAAGTACGTTTCCCGGTTGTCGGGGTGGGCTACACCCGTCAATGCACGGGCAGCGGCCAGGCGGACTTCCTGCACGGGATCCGTCAGGGCTTCCAGCACCAACGGCTCGTTATCGCGGGATTTTCTTTCCCCCAACAAAGCCAGTGCAGTCGTTTTTCCTGCCGTTGAGGTGTGTGGATATACATCCAAAACGGCCTGTACCACGTCGCCTTCCGAAGCCAGGAGACACTCCAGTGCAAGGTCTGTTTTCCTGGGATCAGGACTTATGAGCATCCCGGCCAGGATCTGCGGGCTTTGTTTTCCCTGGGTGTTCAGGATGGCATGGGCTGAAGCCTCTACTACCTCCAGGTTTTCGTGGGCCAGCCAGGGATCGGCCATGTATGGGAGCAAGGCGGGATTGCGTTGTTCTCCCAACCAGTTCAGCACGTCGGTAAGTGCCGGGGCGGAAAGGTGTTTCATCTTTTTCATAACAGCCGAATTAACTACCGGTGAGAGGAACGTGCAGACGCCTTCCAGGGCGGTCCTACGGTAGGAGCGGTCCGGATCGTCCAGTGCACGGAGGACAGTCCGCATTTCTTTCTCTTGTTGCAATTTGAGCAACAGGGACAGGGCAAAGCATCTTACCTGGGACTCATTGCCGGGTTTGACCAGAGAACGGAGTGATCGGGTGGCTTTTTTGATATCGTCCATAGCTACCCGCTCCAGATAGGTCAGGAAGTCGTATTGCGGACCTTGTTCCATAACGTCAAAGGCAGCGATCGTTCCACAACGGGAAAGGGCCTGCCAGGCCAGGGGAAGCTGCTCTTCATTACCGGTTTTGGTCAGGCTTATCAGCAGTTTTTCCGCCAATGGGGATCCCAGCTGTCCCAGACCGGTAATCGTTTCTGCCCGTAAAGGAGCGCTTAGCAACAGATTGACCGCAGTCGGCCCTCCTATGGCAGTGATCGCTTGTATGGCAGGACCGGCCAGTTCTTTGGAGAACATATAAGGAGCCAGTATACTCAGACTTTCACTGGAGCCCAGCAATTGCAGTTGCCTGATGAAAAAAGCCTTAATCAGAGGGTCTTCCGTTTTTTCAAGGGCTATGGCGTAATGATGTGCCACTTCCGCCCGGACACTTTCCTCCACTCCGGATCGGGTGACGTATTGCACCAAGCCGTCCAGGGCATATTCGGCCTGGGGCAGGGACGTTCCGTCACTCTTGAGCCTTTGGGCAAGCATCAGGACACCTTCCTCACCGGTAGATAACAGATCTTCCATCAACCGGCTGAAAAGAGCTTCATTGGCAGCAGGCAGTTGGTTCAGGGCATCGCCCACCTTCGTGGCGGCCGTTCTTTGGGCATCCTGAGCATACAATGAGAAGGTAGTGTTCAGGAGGATTAGCAGTATTATAGATAATGTCTTTTTCATAATGTTCAGATTTTCCAGGATCCACGCATAGGTTGTTCCAGTAACCGGTTGGCTGCCGGATCGTCAATAAATTCCATTGTGTCGTTATCAAATCGCAATGTGCGGTTCAGGCGCAGGGCAATGGCACCCATATTGACCAGGGTGCAACTCCGGAAACCGTTGGTTTCATTCAGGGCAAACGGCTTACGGGTACGGATGCATTCTATGAAATCCGTTTGCTGGGGGGCAGGTTCCGGGAAATCTGCCAGTTTCAGTTGCCAGTCGGGTATGTCGCAACGAAATCCGGGGTATATATTTCCGTTGGGTCCGGCTATGTACGGGGTGTCCGGATCTCCGTAGTCGTCTCCCCAAAGGACTATCTGACACCCGTCGGCATAGGTATAGGTAATGCTGCGCCAGGTACCGACCGCATCGTGGTGTTGCTGTGGGGCGTCCACTTCTACCTTAACGGGACTTTCGTCGTCCTTATCCAGAAGGTATTGGACCGGATCCATGTAGTGTTGTCCCATATCGCAGAGGCCTCCTCCATCGTAATCCCAGTAACCGCGGAAAGTCTGGTGTACCCGGTGCGGGTTGTAGGGTTTGTAGGGGGCAGGTCCCAGCCAGAGGTCGTAATTCAGGTTTGAGGGTACCGGTTCGGGAGTCAGGTTTTCTTTTCCTGTCCAATAAAATTTCCAGTCGAATCCGGTGTGGCGGGATATGGTTACTTTCAACGGCCATCCCAGCATATTGCTCTGGATCAGTTTTTTAAGAGGTTTTACTGTAGTCCCCAACCCGTAAAAGGTATCCGAAAAGCGAAACCAGGTGTTAAGCCGGAATACGCGGGAATTCCTTTTTACGGCTTCCATAACCCGCTTACCTTCCCCGATGGTGCGTGTCATGGGCTTTTCGCACCAGATGTCCTTGCCAGCCTTTGCGGCTTCTACGGCCATGATCCCATGCCAGTGAGGAGGAGTGGCTATATGGACCACATCTACGTTGGGGTCTTTTATCAGATCCATGAAGTGTTCATAGGTGCGGACCTTGTCGGGGGCCATCTTTACGGCTGCTTCCAGGTGTTTGGTGTCAACATCGCAGACGGCGACCAACCGGGATCCTTTGTAGGCAATATGTCCCCGGCCCATACCGCCGACACCGATGATTCCTTTGGTCAGCTGGTCGCTGGGGGCAATAAAGCCGTTACCTCCCAGCACGTGTCTGGGGAGGATGGTCAGGGCAGCCAGGCCTCCGGCTGCCTTAAGAAAACTCCTTCTGTTCAAGCTCATACTATCTTAGTTTATTGTTTGTATATTTTTCAAAAAGCGTGTTGCGCAGTGTTCTGTAGGTAGACATGATGGTATCGGCACATACTGCTGCATAATCGTTCAACAGTTCGGTAGCTTTTTTCGGATCGGTGCGGTACAAGGCCAAGTATTGCTGTTCAATCTCCCGGTTCTTTTCAAAGAAAGACTGTTCCATGGGTTCCCGCAGTCGGAACAGGTCTTTTTTGGCTTCCTGATAGCAGAGGTTCAATAAATTGTCCACTACGTCTACGGCCCATCTGACAGATGTGTCGGAATAATGGTCGGGATGGTATTCCATGTAAACATCAGGTGTTTTGGTCATACCTGTAAAAAAAGGAATGTAGGGTGAAGTATAGGCATTGTCCACAAATACCCAGTATATGCCTCCTATCCCGTTGGGCAAGTTGCTGCGCAGCTGGGCACAGAAGCCGTATTCTCCGTCAACCCGGGAAACGAGGCGGCGCCTGTTGGTCTTTAGGAGTTTCTGCAGTTCAGCATTGGGGAACGGGGTAGCCAGCGGACTTTTAACCATCTGGCCTTCCGGGCTGAGGACGTACCACACGGCATCGTTTTCCTTGTCGTAAATCGTCCCGGTGAAGGTGCTCCGCTGGAAATCCATAATGTCTTTTATGGTCAGTTTCTTATTGGGTTTGAAAGAAAAGGGGTACATGCCAATGGGTTCAACCGTCTGACCGTACTGGTTCAGATTTTGGTAGGGATTATTGGTCCATCGCGGGGGCAGTTCGGCAAGAGTGGGATTGTACAGGGCGTTGAAGAGCCATTGCCGGTGGGTGTGGGCTTCACGCGGGGTAATGCCGGCATAGGCGTTGCTCCAGATAAAGGGCATAGATCCGTTGGGATCGTACCAGCCGTTTTCTATGGCTACGCTCATATAATTGGAAGAAGCACGGTACTCATCCGGTTTGGAAAGGTCAATCTCTTTGATCACACTCCAATTGGAAATGACAGCCACGTGATCGTCCGGCAGCCGTTGTGCTGCCCAGATGCAACCTGGCTTACCGCTATCTTTTTTCCAGCCTTTTCCTACTGCAAAAAATTCCAGTACCCATACTTCATTAGGGTCGGCCAGTGTAACCAGTTCGGGGTCTTTTCCGCAGGAAGGAAGAAATCCGTAAGTTTCCATCAGGGTGGTCATCAGTTCCAGGGCTTCCCGGGCTGTTTTGCAACGTTGCAGGGCAAAGACCTGTGCCTGTTCTATGGTCATGATCTGATCTCCTTCTCCTTTGGTCAGTTGAAGCTCCGGGCGCTGGTTAGTGGTGCTTTCGCCTATACAAAGTTGGTGTTCGTTGATCTGGGAATAGGCCGAATGAAAATACGTGTAGGTTTGTTCTACCTGGGGAATCATACCCAGGAGCTCCCCGTAGTCGTCTATGGGGCGGGTATTGTCCAATATTCCCCACCAGACAGGGGCCATGGCTCCTTTTTCAAAACGTTGTCCGGGAATTATACGTATGCGGTTGTCCGGACCACAATCGGTATGTGAATTGAGAACGCTTCCGTCAGCAGTGGCTTTTTTGCCGGCAATCACTACGGTACACGCAGTACCGTTAGACCAGAGAACAGAAGCAAAGAACAAAGAAATTAACAGAATGATTTTTTTCATAATACAGAATAATGTGTCGTACGACGATAAGCTAACAAAAATAGACAATTTCAGCGATTTTCTTAACTTAGTGGAACAATCATGAGAAATTCCCGGTATATAGCACTTGGTTTGTTGTTGCAGGTTTCCTGTAATAGGGCATTTGGGCAAAACGAAATGCAAGTATGTCTGGCGAATCTGGACAGCTTCCTGAATCAGATGCCCCATATTTCCGGTGTTTATGATTAAAAAAACGGGAAGCATTAAAGCGCCCGACTGAGTTAGTAACTCCGGAAAAATCCCGATATTTGAATATAAATTTTATAGTTATGAAAAAAGTATCCTATATCACAATGATCCTTTTGATAGCGGGATTTCTGCTATCGTGCAACAACAATACACAATTGATCACTTTCCCGGAACCATCGCGGGAACCGGGGGTAACCGATGTACTGGAACTCAGATGCGATCCTCTGGATACGGTACGTATTGCCTTTGTCGGACTGGGAATGCGGGGATATGGTGCAGTTTACCGCTATACCTTTCTCGAAGGGGTACAGGTGGTAGCACTTTGCGATGTGGTGCCTGAAAATGTTGACAAGGCCAACGAGATCCTGGCCGCAAGGGGATTCCCAAAGGCTGAAGTTTATACCGGTTCCGAGGACTGGAAGCGGGTTTGCGAGCGGGATGATGTGGATCTGGTGTACGTATGTACGCACTGGGACCTGCATGCTCCCATTGGCGTTTATGCCATGGAGCACGGGAAGCATGTGGCACTGGAAGTGCCGGCGGCACTAACCGTCGAAGAATGCTGGCAATTGGTAAATACGGCTGAAAAGACCCGTCGCCACTGCATCCAGCTGGAGAACTGCAATTATGATTTTTTCGAGATGGCAACTTTGAATATGGCGCAACAGGGATTGTTCGGGGAAATAGTACATGTGGAAGGAGCCTATATCCACGACCTGCGGTCTCTGAATTTCATGGAAAAGGGCGGTTATTGGGATATGTGGCGTCTGAAGCACAATCAACGGGAAAACGGGAATCTTTACCCAACCCACGGCCTTGGCCCGATAGCGCATATTCTTAACATCCACAGGGGGGACAGGATGGACTACCTGGTTTCGGTCTCTTCAGATCAGTTTGGAATGACTGCCTATGCGCGAGAGACATTCGGTGAAGATTCTGAATACGCCCGAACGGAGTACCTGAACGGTGATATGAACACTTCACTCATAAGGACGGTGAAGGGAAAGACCATCATGCTACAACACGATGTGACCAGCCCACGGCCGTACAGCCGCCTTCATACGATCAGCGGCACCAAAGGTTTTGCCCAGAAATATCCCAGGTCCGGGATTTCCCTGGAACCCGACGGGCACAGGTTCCTTTCGGCTGCTGCCCTGGATTCCCTGCTCTACCTTTACGAACATCCGATTGTCAGGGAAGTGGGACAGAAGGCCAAAGAGGTAGGCGGACACGGAGGGATGGATTTTATTATGGATTACCGGTTGGTCTATTGCCTGCGTAATGGACTTCCGCTGGACATGGATGTGTACGATGCCGCTGAATGGAGTTCTATAATTGAACTTTCTAGAACATCAGTCGCCAATAACGGCCGGCCGGTACGTATTCCGGACTTTACCAGAGGGGCCTGGAACCGGCTCCAGGGGGTAAGGTACGTTGTAGATATTGTTCATTAAACCGAACTGCAAACCATTGCAAAATTCATAGTGTAGGTAAAAAACCTACACTTTTACATATTACACCCGTTACCAGGGTTTGAATACGGGTGCTGCGTCGGCGTATCTCCGTGAAAACATTGACCTAACGGGAAGCTATTTCCATATAAAGCATTATCTTAGTGCTTATGAAAAAGATAATCGCTTTGTTAATGCTGCTTGGGACCATGGTTGCCTGGCAGTGTGGCGGACCTGGAAAGGACAAACTGCCACAGGAGTTTAACTTTACCCCGGATTTGAACCTGCTGGGAGTAGATCCGGAACAAGTAGAAAGCATAGATTCACTTTTGCAGTCGTTTGTTGACGAAAACAAGCACAGTTGCATAACGGCTTTTATAGCCAAGAGCGGGAATGTTATCTACAACAAGGCTTTTGGCTGGAAAGACGTTGAGAACCGGATCCCGGCCACTACAGAAGATTACTATGTGTTGTTTTCGCAGACAAAAGCCATAACTACAGCGGCTTTTATGACACTGGTCGAAAAGGGGCTGGTGGCGGTTGATGACCCGGTATCCAAATTCTTCCCGGGAATTCCGGACCGTGTGATAACGAAAGTCAATCCCGACGGCACCTATGAAACCTGCCCGGTTACTGCTCCCATGACCTTTGCACACCTGATGTCGCACAGTTCGGGGCTCGGTGCAGGACTGGTGGGTGAGATCCGCCGGGCAGAGGCGGAAAGGAGAGGAGCTCCTGCAAGCTTTAGCGAGCCACCTTCCGGCACGGCTCCCTGTGGGCAGCGCTCTTATTATTACGGAATGGAATATATGTTCCCGACCCTGGAAGAGGTTATGCTGGATCTGGCCCGGTACCCGCTCGGATTTGACCCGGGAACGGAGTGGGATTACCACATCAGCACCAACATGTTGGCCTATATGATTGAGCGCATATCGGGCAAAACGTTGCGTGAGTATGTCAAAGAAACCATCCTGGAGCCCCTGGGTATGGAACATACCGACTGGTATTACGCGTCCGAAGAGTTGGAACGTTTCGTAAAACCCTACAATGCCGTGGACGGGAAGCTGGAACCGTATACTACCATGTTTTCCGACGGAACCGTATGTGAAGATCAGACTTACTGTGAAGGGGGTCTTGGACTGAACGGCCCGATAGGGGATTATGCCCGGTTTTGTCAGATGATGCTGAACAAAGGCACCTTCAACGGCCGGCGGATTTTAAAGGCCAAAACGGTAGAACTGATGACTACTATCAACTATCTTCCTGAAGTGAACTCCGGTGGGAAGGGATTCCGGTTCGGACTTGGCTTTGAGCTGTATAATGAACTGAAGAAGCCCGCTCCGGCTGTCTCTAATACCGCTTATGCCTGGGGAGGTATGCTGGGTACGGAATATATGATAGATCCGGAAAATGATATGATAGTCCTTTATTATATCAACATGTTCAAGCGCGAGTTCACCTATCCGAAGTTCTTGTCTAAAGTCTACGAACTGTTGCCTGATAAAGAAGGCGACTATTAAAGATCCGCTGTTTTGTACGTACTACCGGCCGTATTGTTGCGGGCGAAATACCGGTTGGTTCCTTTTATGTGGCAAGTTTGGGATTTTTTAAGATTCAGGAACGTCCCTGAACCGATTGCCGGAAAGCATCTCTGTATTTTCTGGAAACTTCTATGGTCAGGTCTTTCAGGGTAACCTCGTTGAGGGTTTGATGGGAAATATGATTTTTGTTGATGATATAGGAACGGTGCACACGTAAAAAGCGGTTGTCGAGGACCGATTCCCATTGTGATATTTTCATTTTGGTCCGGTACGCCGTCTGATCTGTCATCCGGATCATGACTTCCGAATCTCTTGATTCTACCAAGAGAATAGAATCTACCCTGACTGAAATTTTCTTCCGTTCCGAAGTGAAAGTAATGAATTCATCAGGCGGAACGGCTTTTATAATGTAATAAGATATAATGCGTTCCAATGCAATAAAAGCGGCCAGAAGAAGCCATATAAATACCGGATTGAAGATCAGGTCCGGCAGGCTGCCGGGGGTCAGTTTGAAAAGATACCAGCTGGTCAGAACTATACACAGATATTCTATCAGAAGGGTTGCCACAGCCAGGCAGCCGCCATACAGTATGCCTTTAAGTCTGTTTTCAAAAGACAGGTCTTTGATAAAGAACTTTACGAACAAAGCTCCGGGCAGGAACATGATGGCCAGTAAGAAGGCTTGTGAATACCCGTCTACTACACTGGCAAAAACCAGGCTCATCAATAATACAACCGCCAACCAGTATATCAGACTGAAATACTTTTTCATACCCAAAAATAATATATTTTTATGTTGATCACCTTTCCATTAGCGGAACAGACTGATTTAACACCTTCAGGAATGGTTTTGACCTTTGATCTGATTTTTGGCTCAGCTAATTTTGAAGTAACAAATTAAACTACATCAATCATGTTACATTTATTTATTGAAGGCGGTCCTGTGTTTATGGGCCTGTTAACGATAGAACTGATCTTTTTGTTAATTGCTTTCTGGAAAGCTCCTGCATGGGTTAAGGAAATCGGACTTATAGCATTGATCACGGGGGTTTTGTCAACTCTTTTCGGTCTGTCACAGGTATGCGATTTCATTGCACGGGAGGGAGATATTCCCTTATGTGTAATCTGTGGGGGAATAAAAGTTGCACTGATCCCCATTATTTACGGTAATCTGATCTACTTGGTTTCTCTTATCTTCCGCATTATCCAAAAACCCGGGATATAACATTGCATTGTTTTGGGTGTGGTGCCGCATCTTAGTGCGGCAGTCAAATGTGATGACAGGATGCATAGGCGACAGGTCAGGTAAAGTGGAAAAGGATTGGTTTCTGGAACAAATAAATTTTAAAAAGGATGCAGTATATTGACTGAAATTTCATTTAGTCAATAAACAATCCTCACGTAATGAAAAAGTCAGTTATCGATCGCATCAAAAAAGTGTCGGTGATAGCATCATCACTGATCCTGGCTTTCAGCCTGCAAGGCTGTCCCTGGATAGAGCCGCATTATAATTTTACTTACGAGATCATTATTACGGATACACCGGTCAATCTTGAAGGCCTCAATTCCGTTTATAACGATTACAACTCCGATTTACCCTATCCCGCAGGCCGGAGTAGCATTTATTTTTCTACGGACAGGAACAGTAACGGAAGCGAGTTTGATATCATTGTCAGGTATTTGGACATATCCTATCACGAAAGGGATGATGTTTTAAACATCTCTATTCCAAAAAATGCAGGAGAATACCCGTTAGATACAAAACTGCTTCAATTAGTCAACACCAGTTCTGATGAATTGGGGCCTTTTACGTATTATGAAGAGGGTAAACTGAATTATTTCTTTTATGCCAACAACAGATCTATAGACAGCGAACCGAGTGATTTTAACATAAAATATGTTTATAAGCCAAGTATCCATTTGGGAACCGGCGGGCAAGAACAGGTATTTTGTCCGTATACGGCAGATCTGGCTAATTCAGAATTCGATGACTTGTATCCTACCGTGTCGGATCATCTTGGAAAATTCTTGTTTTGCAGTAACCGTGAGAACGATTCCTTTGATATTTACAGTTTTGACCTGAAAAAGGGAGTACTGCTGTATGAACTCCTGGCGGGTACGGGCACTGCAGAGGTTTCTAAAGAAACGGTGCTGTCCTCTGAAGGTAATGATAAATGTCCCTCGCTCTATGGTGATTTTATTGTTTTTGCCTCTGACAGGGAAGGAGGCTACGGAGGATTTGACCTGTATTATTCAAAATATGTAAACAACGCCTGGACCGAACCTGTCAACTTTGGGAGCAAAATTAATTCCGCCAGCGATGAATATAGGCCGATCGTCATCAATTTCCTCTATTATACGCTTATGATATTCTCTTCCGACAGGCCCGGGGGCAAAGGCGGGTTTGATCTTTATTGCGTTGATATCAGCGATATTTTTGACCCCTGGAGGGGTGTGTACTGGGATACGGTCCGGAATTAATGTTTATATTTGGGTATACGAATATACAATGGTTCGTAGCTGAAAACTAAGAGATATTGCTATAGGAACCGTTGATTACCCGGGAATGAATTCGGATTTGATACAATAAATGAATGTTCATAATCATACCCATAGTACATCTGTAACCTATGCCAGGCATTTTGCCATTGGAATAGGTCTTAACATCTTGTTTGTTATCATTGAAGTGATATACGGTCTGTTGGCAAATTCTTCGGCACTGCTGGCAGATGCGGGTCATAACGCGAGCGATGTACTGGGATTGGTGTTCGCCTGGGCGGCTGCCTGGATGGCAACTGTTAAACCCAAGGGAAAGTACACTTACGGGCTTCGCAAAATGACCATCCTTGTATCCATCCTGAATGCTTTGTTGCTATTTGGAGCTGTGGCCGCCATTGCCTGGGATGCATTTAAAAAACTGAAAGCTCCCGAACCGGTAGAAGGATCCCAGGTCATGATTGTTGCCGGCATAGGTGTTGTGATTAATACACTGACGGCATTGTTGTTTTACAAAGGACGAAAATCCGACCTTAATATTAAAGGGGCCTTCCTTCACATGGCAGCGGATGCCGGAGTTTCCCTGGGTGTCGTAGTGGCCGGTCTGCTAATAAAGCTGACGGGAATTCAATGGATCGATCCAGCTGTGAGCTTTCTTATCATACTGGTCATCCTGTGGGGAACTTGGCGTTTATTTATTGATTCCATTAACCTTGCTTTAGATGCGGTACCCCGGCACATTGATGTCAATAAAGTAAGGGATTTTCTGTTATCAAAGGAAGGGGTGACAGGTATTCATGACCTGCATATATGGGCCATGAGCACTACACAGGTAGCTTTGACGGTACATTTGGTAATACCCGGTGGGGCAGGAGATACATTTATCGCGGCCCTTCAAAAGGAATTGGGGCTGTATTTTGGGATTAACCACACTACATTTCAGATAGAGAACAAAGATCTGGAGAAAAAATGTGTGACCGATTGCTGAATGTTTACTATACACTATCCAAAACTTGGTATCAATGACCATTTGGTTTTGGCCAGTAGTCCAATAAAAAAAGTGAAGTCAAGTTGTGAACTTCCCCTTTTTGGGAAGGCTACACGTAGAATCGTTCCGATGATATGTATAAGTTCTGTATTCCTGTGAATGAATAATTGTGCCCGCGAGAAGAAAAAACAACAGGGCAATGTGAAAGAGGATTGTTTTATAGAGCAGACATAATGAAAAATAGCTACATTTAAAGTTCAAAGACCGTCTTAAGTGCGGGAGAGGTTGGGATACTGTATGAAAGAGAAGATTACCAGGAAATAGTTTTATAAAATATTTGGCATATCAGGTTTAATGATAGAAAAAAGTTTTATGCGTATCGGACAATTCTTTATTATCATTTTTATTACGGGGCTGTATGCTTGCAGGCCGGATTATCAGGATCAGTTGTATCAAATTGCTCATGATGCCGGTATCCCTCTGATCCAGGTTGCCTATGCAGAAGGTAATAGGACGGTCTTCTATGAGATTTCGACCGTTAAAGAACTCGAAAGCGGGGAGGATTATTCCGCTGTTTTTCAGGCTGCCTCCCTTAGCAAGCCGGTATTGGCATATATAGTAATGCGAATGGCGGAAAGGGGAGAGATAGATTTGGACAGCCCACTGGGTGCATATACCGATATGGAAAGATTTGATGATAAAGAGTATGCTTCGCAGCTTACTGCACGCAAGGTGCTCTGCCATATGACGGGTCTTCCGAATTGGGCATCATCGCCCTCTTCGCTTGATTGGCCCGTATCCCGCATAACGTTTCGTTACAGGCCCGATTCGGTCTTCAGCTATTCGGGGGAGGGATATGCTTTTTTGCAAAGAGCGGTAGAGCAAATTCAAGGTCGTGGCCTGGAAGAGATCGCCCTTGCAGAAGTGTTCATTCCCCTGAAGATGAACGCCTCTTCTTTCCTTTGGCGTGAAGAATACGATTCCCTGGCCGTATCGGGATTTTCCCGGAGCGGTGAAGATAAGGGAAAAGGCTCCTTTCCCCGGGCTAATGCTGCCTATACCCTCAGGACAACGGCTCCGGATTACATAAAATTTCTACAGGCTTTGAGCCGGGGCACCGGCCTTAGCGAACAAACCAGGGAGGAGATGTTCCGTCCTGTTGTACAGGCGGTCAGGTATGCAGAAAGGCCCAGAGAATGTGATGCACATATATTCTGGGGTCTTGGCCTGGGGATTGAGAAGCATCCGCAGCTGGGGGAAGTGGTCTTTCATTGGGGAGACAACGGGTCTTTCAGGGCACTGTTTCTGATCGTACCGGGAAAGCGGATGCACCGGCAAAGGATTCTGGTGTATTTCACCAACAGTGAAGCCGGACATGATATCATAGGAGATATAGCAGCTCTTTTTCTAAAGAACAGCAAGGCTCTGGCAATTCATGACTGGGTCGTATTAAAATAGTACGGGAAAGTTCCGCCGGAACAACAGGTAAAAGAGGTGAGATTTTAGTTCCGAAAAGACGGGATCAAGATCAAGACCTGTAAATGTCCACAGCTTCTTTACATCTTTTTATATTCGGTAGGGGTCATACCCGTTTGCTTTTTAAAGTATTTACAGAAAAAAGAGGGATCGGAAAAACTCAACTCATTGCTTATTTCCTTAATGCTTTTGTCTGAGAATTTTAACAAATTCTTGGCTTCCAGAACAAGGTATTCATCAATCCATCCGACAACTGATTTCCCGCTGTGGTTTTTGATCAGAGAGGAGAGGTATTTTGGGGTCACACACATCTGATCTGCATAAAAACCCACATTGTGTTCCGTACAATGATATTGGTGAAGTAATTCCATGAACCGGGCAAAGTGGCGTGCAGTTCTGCCCCCTGCTCCTGGGGCTTCCTTGTTCTTTGCCGTTTTTGATTCACGTTGCCATACATCGGCAAAAAGATATATTACCGAAGAGATAAGCCCCCTTATCATCTCTTTCTTGTACGTTTCTTCAGGCAGGATAAACACCGAATGTATCAATCTCAGATAATTGTCTATAATTTTAAGCTCATTTTCCGTTAGTTGCCAGGTCGGCTTTTCATTACAGTTTATCAATGGGGTAAAAATCTTGTTCAGATCGACACGGATCTCATTAAGGAATGATCCGGTAATGGCAACTGCCTTTATCACGGCGTTATGGTGTTGGCGGATCTGTAAAATATAATCCGGAGCATAGACCATGGCCATTCCCTCCTTAACGGTAAAATCACGAAGATTTACAGAGACTTGGAAAGAACCCTGAATGCAAATCATCAGCATATAAATATCCATTCGTACCGGATAAATAAAAAAACCATCGATCAGCTCAAGTTCTTCAGTAATGAATAGTTGGTTGTTAAAGAAGATTCCTTTGAATTGCGTTGTGAATTCCAGGAGTTCTTTTTCAGAAAAATGATCCAGTGTATGTAACATAATGATTTTTGTGTGATCAAAATTACAAAAAAACGACTTATTGACAATAAATCATGGAAAATTAGCACTAATGACGGTACATTATTTGCCATAATTACAGTATGCAAAAACAAGAAATATATTTAGTAACCGGAGCGACCGGTCATCTGGGATTTACGATAGTATCTCAGTTAATTGCAGATGGCAAAAAAGTCCGTGCGCTGGTTTTGCCGGATGATTTGTTGAACTCACGCCTGCCTTCGCAGGTAGAGATCTGTTATGGAAACATACTGGACCCGCTATCTTTGGAAAAATTTTTCCGGGTTAGTCCTGATACTGAAATATTTGTGATACATGCTGCCGGTATAGTAACTACTTCCCTAAAATATCAGCCGATCGTATATAATGTCAACGTCAAGGGAACGAAGAATATTACAGATGCTGCCATTAAATTCAAAGCGACCAAGCTTGTTTACATAAGTTCAGTCCATGCCATTCCGGAACAACCCATTGGACAGGTCATACGTGAGATCAATCATTTTGACAAAGATCTTGTATATGGGATGTACGCCAAGACCAAAGCCGAGGCGACACAATATGTCCTGAATGCGGTACAAGAAGGTTTGGATGTTACCGTTATACATCCGTCAGGTATTTGCGGTCCCAACTCCTATACTCGTAATTATGCAACACAGCTGGTGCTTTCCTGTTGGAGCGGTCTTTTGCCTATGGGGGTAGATGGAGGTTATGACTTTGTGGATGTTCGCGATGTGGCTTCCGGAACTATATCTTCCTGCCGGAAAGGGGGCAGAGGGAAATGCTACATCTTGTCCAACCGTTATCTATCTATAAAAGAATTTTTCCAGACTTTCCAGCAGATCACGGGTAAAAAACTACCCAAGATCATGGCACCCATGTGGCTGGCCAAAGCTGTCCTTCCCGTTAGCACACTCTATTACAAGATCAAAAAAAGAATTCCGCTGTTTTCGACTTATTCATTGTATACTTTAACTGCCAACTCCATGTTTTCTTCTGACAAGGCCCGCCTGGAACTGGCTTATACCACCAGACCATTTGAAGACACCCTTGCCGATACGATAGAATGGTTGAAAAAAGAAAAAATTATCTTCTGATACGTGTCATATCCCAAATGACAAATTATCGTGCCACAGGCCGCTCTTGATAAAACTCCGACGTTTTATACCATTTCGGATAGGTTTGTTCATTGGCAATGCGGTAACCGATATGGAAAAAGAGTTGCGCATCTTCGAGCAGGCCCTCCAATTTGTCGCGTTCGGGCACAAACTCATCAGAGGGTTTATGATAAACATGCTTCCAGTAATCGGCAATGATTTGCAACGTTGCTTCTTTGCCCAGTTCGCGCTGATCGATATAACCTTTGGCAAAAAGAAACGGGACCCCTTTTTTCATAAAAGGAAGCTGATCGGATCGAAAAAACATGCCATTTTCCGGATTCGGATCTTTGGCCATATAGCGACCTTGCCGGAGGGCTGCTGTTTTCAGATAGTCATCTAATTCGGAATGTCCAAGTCCCGTCACGGTAACATCGTTGAATTGCCCTAACAGAAGGATCACATCTGAATTGAATCCGGCCACGGTTTTTTCCATCGGGAAAACAGGATGCTCGACATAATGATAACTTCCCAACAAACTGGACTCTTCTGCGGTGGGGATCAGGAACAAGAGAGAACGTTCCGTTTCCGGTTGTACCTTAAATTCTTCAGCAATCGCCAACAACCCCGCTACGGCTGCAGCATTGTCCGATGCTCCATTGTATATGGAATCGCCGTCATAGGGGCGACCGATGCCCAAATGGTCCCAATGAGCCACATAGACAATCGCTTCATCGGGTGCGGTTTTCCCTTTCAACATCCCAGCCACATTATGCGATGTACATGTTTCCCACGTATTGCGAAGACGAACACTAAGTTGGGCTTGAAGCGGAACGGGGGTAAACTCTTGGGTGACAGCCGCTCTTTTCAGCGAATCGTAATCGTATCCGGAACGAGCCAATAAGGTACGCGCCGCAGATTGAGAAATCCAGCCGCGCACTTTGCAATGCTTGTCGCTGAGCGCCTCATCATACAGGTAATATTCCGGATCTGTCGAATGGCGGGCCGGTACAGCCCACGGATAACCGGAAGCTTCCTCTTCGTGCACAATAATACATCCTGCAGCACCCTGGCGTTCGGCTTCTTCAAATTTATAGGTCCATCGGCCATAATAGGTCATGCTTTTTCCGTTGAAAAGCGTGGGATCTTGTGTGAAAAATCCGGGATCGTTAACCAACACTATGATCGTTTTTCCCGTAACGTCTATTTGACGGAAATCATTCCAATCATTTTCCGGTGCAACGATTCCGAAACCTACAAAGACAAGTTCGTTATCCGTAAGTGAAATTTCAGGGGCCAACATCGGACTCCACAGGCTGATTTCGGTTTCGTTTGTAAAACGCAACTCTCCTTGCCGATCCCTGACAACCACCGGTTCGGAGGCATTGGGGAGGATCTTGACCAACGGAACTTCTTGCAAATAACTTTGGCCAAACGCCGGTTCCAGCCCGATTTCCTCCATACGCGATTGCAGGTAGCGGACGGTGCGCTCCCCACCGATCGTACAAGGGGCACGCCCTTCCATACTGTCAGCAGCCAATATTTCCAGGTCATCCGCCAACATGGCGAGACTCATTTTTTTTGTACTTATAGATTTTTCATTGCCACAAGCTACCAAAAGGAGCAGCAGCACGAGCGAGTAGAGAAATTGTTTCATTAAGGATGGAAAATTATATATACGACAAAGATAAATCGGGGCACTCAAATTCGCAAAAAGAAGAATTATGATCTATGTATGTTATGGAATAAGCTTTCGATAAAGCATTGCATTTTGTTGACAATACGGCCCAAACTGCTTTACCTCCACAATCGGTAAAAATTGCCCTATCGCTTTTACTTTGAAGCCGCACAGTGCTTTTATAAATTTAACAAAAACTATTATTGCTTCCCTACTCATTTATGACACGTTGTTTTGTTTTATCGGATTTGTATGCCGGAAAATGCATGCAATTGTATTCAGAAAATGGAATCAAAGGGTAAAAGGGCGCGATTGGTATGACTTTGAATGGTATGTGAGAAATAGTGTAAAATTAAATTTCAATCATTTACAAGAACGAATCAGACAATTTGAGGGCATGGAAATGACCAGAGAGGAATTTATGCATCTTTTAAAAGAGCATTTTGCCACAACAGATATTGATATGGTAAAAAAAGATGTTGTGCGGTTTTTAAAGAATACTAAAGAATTGGATATTTGGTCTAACGATTATTTCCTGCAATTAGCAAATATGATAAAGTTCGGGTAATTCAAATGAACTAATTCATTTTAAGTCTCTTTTAGCGGTGTTTGCTCGGCAATCCTTCTTCTCGTTTCATACATATTTCGTTGCGATTTCATTAGGTTGACCGATTGTAATGCGATGTTTTTGGTTTCGTTTAAAATAGTCATAAACAGGATACTGTTCCGGGTGCCGCTTTCCTGCATTTTAACCCGTTTGATTTGTTTTTTTGTCAAATTGGCGCATATTTCCAAAATTTCATCGCGCAACTCACTAATGACAGAAAACTTGGAATAATCTTTTTCATTCATTTTACGAATGAAAGTTTCGTACAATTTTATCACGTGATTGCTGAGCTCTTCCAGATCGGCCTCTTGCTCATCGTTAAAACCTTTGTGGTTGTTTTCTATGTACGTCAAACTATCTGAAGTAATTACGCGTAGCGCTTTCGTGATTTCGTAAGTGTAATCAACAATTTGGACATATTCTTGTTCAATGTCCAGCTCCTTCAGCGAAATGGCCTGAATGGTGGGAACTACTTCGTAGGTACGTTTATCCTTATATTTTTTGTATAATTTATCGATCTTTATAGCGATTTGCCGCAGCAGGTTCCGATTTTCGTCTTTAAGGCCCTTGATATTTCTGTTATAAATGTCAAGCATTAATTTGATGGATTCCCTTACTTCAGTAGTTGAAGTCTCTACGATACCTGATTCATCTTCCAGAATCTGTGACTTGGCAGCTTCAGCTGATTTGCGTTTTTTGTGGAATTTGGAGGATTTGAAAAGAAGAAAAATAATTAACGCGACCAGTCCGAAAACGGCTATTTTTCCACCCCAAACAAGTGCGGTCGCAACCAACCCGGTTACTGTAAAAGCGACCAGTGCTGTTATAAACCATCCGCCGATAACAGTTAAAACCCCGGTAATACGGTAAACCGCACTTTCACGTCCCCAGGCCCGATCGGCAAGTGACGAACCCATGGCAACCATAAACGTTACGTATGTAGTGGATAGCGGCAGTTTAAGCGAAGTTCCCAAAGCTATAAGCATAGCAGCAATAGTCAGGTTTACCGATGCGCGAATTAAATCGAAAGAGGCTCCGGATTTTATATTTTTTTCGGGCAACATAAATCTGCTGTTTATTTTGTCAATAAAAGATTGCGAAAAGAGTTTTTTAATTGCCCTGTTGGAATTTACACCCCAACGTACAAATGCACGTGACAGGGGAGATGAAGAAAAGCGCTCTAGCCCCGCCGCTTGGCGGCTTAAATTCACTTCGGTGGCGGTTACGGTACGTGCTTTTTTGGAAAACCATAATGCCAACACCATAATAACACCTGCTGCCAGTAGGGGTATAACATCCACCTTTACGGCTCCTTTTAATGAATCCATATAGAGGTTATCAATTGATCCGGTGGCGGCAAAAACTTCTTTTGCATTTTTAAAAGCATCCAATCCGGCTAAAGGAGCACCGATGAAATTTACCAGATCGTTACCTGCAAAGGCCAGGGCTAATGCCATTGTGCCTACCAGCACGATAACTTTTAATATATTGACCCTGCATAATTGCAGAATACCCATTATAATTGTCCATCCGGCAAAAGTTATTAAAAGTGTTTTTGCCATGTTGGCTTCAATCATATTCGTGAAATCCGTTGCCACAAACGGGCTTCCCTTCAATCCTTTGAATACGATAAAATAGGTCATTGCCGTAAGTGCGAAACCGCACCATAGTGCACCTAAATATTTGAACGATTTCGTATAGTTAAAAGAAAAAATAAGTCTGGAAATATACATGATTATGCTACCGGCTATAAATGCGATAGCTACCGAAACAAAAATTCCGGAGATAATCGCCAATGCCTTCCCCGAATTGATGTAATTAATCAGGTTACCTCCGTTGTTTTGCCAAATACTGAAAAGCGCAACGGCGACTCCAGCTCCCAACAATTCAAAAACCAGTGACACGGAGGTGGAGGTAGGCAATCCGAGCGAGTTAAACACATCTAACATAATCACATCGGTGAGCATGACGGCAAGGAACAGCATCATGATATTTTTAAATGTGAACATTTCGGGATGGAAAACGCCGCTTCGGGCAATTTCCATCATTCCGCTCGAAAAAAGTGTTCCCAATATTATACCCACGGAGGCAACCGTGAGAATCACCCACATGGGTGCTACTTTAGAACCGATACTTGAGTTGAGAAAGTTTACGGCGTCGTTTGCTACACCCACCGTTAAGTCAAGTATTGCTAATCCCAGCAGAATGATTACAATAATGATATAAATAGGATCCATAAGTGATTAATCCCTGTAATTTTTTAAAAATTAAGGACAAAATTATTGAAATATTTCCTAAAAAATCTAAAAACAAGAAGCTGTTTCTGCTTAAAATCAAAAACTTAACAGAAATGTAACAACTTCCCAGTCCGTGGGACAGAAAAAGCTAAACAAAGAACCGGGTTATACCACCAGACCATTTGAAGACACCCTTGCCAATGCAATGGAATGGTTGAAAAAGAAAAAATTATCTTTTGACACGTGCCATATCCTAATTTTTCCTTACTTTTGCAGCCCCTTCAGGCAGGATGAATTGCCTGAGTATAGGATAGGGAGAGATGGCAGAGTGGTCGATTGCGGCGGTCTTGAAAACCGTTGACCTGCAAGGGTCCGGGGGTTCGAATCCCTCTCTCTCCGCAATAAAGGGTGTAAATCAGGCAGTTATGCGATTTACACCCTTTATTACACCCAAAAAAGATTGCTTCAATATTATTTTAGGATGATTTTGTTTTTAGCTTCATCATACTTATAATTTACAATAGAGCCATTAATTATCATATAAACCGCTTCATCAATTATTTTAAAAGGTACAACGAACCACTCCCTCGGTGTAATACGCTGATTCTGATTGTCAAAAACATCTATATCTAAACATGCATTTCCGAAAAAACGATGTAATAAATTTTCAAAATTGTGTATATCAATATTAAAACATCGATATGTTGAAACTATCTCAACGTCTGCAAATAAAAAAGTAGCCTCTTGTGCAGCATTTTTAATCCTATCTTCCACTTTATTTGTTGAAAAACCGATTTTGTACAGGTTTTGAATATCTTTAAGCTTAATGTGCTTTGACCGTAAAACATAAATCCAACCGCTATGCACATCTGCTTCAGAAACCATTCCTGAATTTACTAGTAATTCTATTTCTGCACTTTCATCCGTATTGGTTACTATTTTCCCGTTTTTAAGAATGGCTTTACCCAATGACCTGAATAACATGTTAGAAACCGTGCCATTTTCAAAAATTGTTTTGGTCCTGCCTTCTAACCGTATTCTATCACCCTTTAATACTTTTTCTGCCTCAGAACTTTCTAAATAGCACAAAAGCCCATCAACAAGATAAAAATTGCCTTCAATCAAATTCGTTTCTGCATCCTTAAATTCTACTAACTTTCTTTTATTCTCTTTTAATTCTTTATGAACTTGTTGAAAAAGTGCTTCATATTTCTTGAATTCTTTCTCCGGCATTGGCTTCCTCTGTGCAACAAAATCTGCATCTGCTCGCTTTTCAGTTTGTTTTGGCGTATGCTTAAAATCATAAAGAGACATATCACTCTCATTGTCAAGAAGTCCTAAAACATCATCATTTAAAATATCGTCAATGGACTTTTTTTCAATTTCAACTTCACCTAATAAATTATGTTTATCAAATGGTTTGAGTTGAATTTTATGTTTTTCATTTTCTCTAATGCTCTTCAACTTTGATAAAAGTCCGTATTCAGCCATAGAACTTACAGACGGTTCTCGACTATTTTGTTCAACAAAAGCATTGATTTCCATAAAGGTGTCAATCAGCCTATCCTCATCTGTTTTAACACGATCTGTTTTTGCTTTAACATCCAGCAAGCCGAGGTCATCACTTTTAAATATCTCATCTAATGTTTTAGCCATTTTGCATTCTCTTTCTTTTTTCTTCTCTTAAAAACAACAATCCTTCTGCAAGTCGTCTTTCACGAGCATCAAATGAGTGAATATCTGGTTCTTCTCCGGTTTCTTTAAACCATTCGTTTATTTTGGGCCAAAGCAAAACAGCTTCAGCTTCTGTCATGTCAATTTTAGTTAGATTTATAACATCTTGTATTGTCCTCAATACAGTAGTTGTTACACTCTTAGATAAAATCTCAAATGCTTTTTGGAATGGGTTAATAGTATCAATCAAATCAATATGAATGTCATCAATATTTACAAAACTACCTGCCATCCGAATAAATTTCTTACCTCCCTGCTCCGTGATAGATCCATTTTTAATTACCGAATCAACAACAACATGCTGTCGAACAGCTTCCACCTCTTCCTCATTCAAGTCCGGATATACTTCGCAAATAATTTTAGGAATAAGTACGGTGTTAATAACCTCAGGTTCAATATTACCGGGTATAGCACGAAGCATTGTGTCATCTTGCAATATACGTGCTTTCAAGTCATTTAGATCTGTTTCTATTATATCTTTAGCACGTTGCGAAGTGGGCAGTTTAAATCCATTTATATGGATAGTCATATCATCATCTTCTTCATCTAGCTCATCGTCATTATCTTTCAAATTCATCGGTTTAAAATTAAAGTTTGGTGCAAGCACTTGCTCCATAAGCAAAGATGCGGTAATTGCCTTCAACATATTATTTACAGCTAACTTTACATCATCATCTACCGCATCAGGCTGAGCAATCAGGTTGGTGAATTGTGCATGTGTTTTATTTTCACTATCACGAGTTGCACGTCCTATTATTTGAATAATTTCAGTCAGAGAACCTCGATAACCTATAGTAAGAGCATGCTCGCAAAATGGCCAATCAAAACCTTCTTTAGCCATTCCTAAAGCAATAATAATATCAATATCTTCCGCCTTACTTACTCCACGTAAATATGCTACAACCTTGTCTCGCGATTGTGGATTATCATTGACTAAATCGGCAACTTTAAGTATTCGTCGGCTACGCCGACTTTTTACATACATTATTTTCGTTTCTTCATCCTGATACTCAATTTCTCCCAAACAATCGATAATGTGACTTACTTCTTCTAATTTTTGTTTCGAAGACTCAGCAGAATTAACACTCGGAATATGTATAATGGTTTTCTTTTCCTCATCTAATATTTCGGTTAATGCAGAAACACCTGTGTCTGGCTGTTCTTTATAATATCTGCCCTGATAGAAGTGATAGCCAATTCCTAATGATTTTAGATACTCATAACCATTCAATTGCTCGTAATAGTTGTACGTTACTTTTGTAAATTTAGCTTCATCTTCGGGCAATAACACAGGAACACCATCTCCCCGAAAATAAGACCCGGTCATAGCAACAAGGTGGGCATTTGAGTTTTCCATGATACTTTTCACCACTTCTCCGAGTCGATTATCGCCATCGGCTGAAACGTGATGAAACTCATCTACAGCCACTAATGTATCATTTAAGTCTTTTGGTTGAATGCCTCCGTAAGCAAATCGCAGGGTAGCGTGTGTGCAAATTAGAATTCGCTCTTCGCTTTCAAGAAAATTGATAAAGGCTCTTACTTTGCTCTCTTCACTTGCAGGTGTACAAAGGTTATATCGAGGGTTGATTTCCCAGTCAGCAAAAAAACCATGTTTTGTAAGCTCAGTGAAACAGAACGAACTACCAATTGAGCGCTCAGGTACGGCAACAATAACTTTTTTAATACCTTGATATGCCAATTTATCCAAAGCAATAAACATCAACGCACGAGATTTTCCCGATGCGGGTGGTGCTTTTATAAGCAAGTATTTGGCTGTGCGTGCCTTAAATGCTTTTTGTTGCATTTCACGCATTCCCATCTCGTTGGTTTTCTTGCTGCGTCCCGTTTGTGCATACTCCACTTCCACCAAATTAATTGGTTTCAAATATTCCGGGTGTTTTACTTCAACTTTTTCTCGTTTTTGGGTAGGAATAAGTATGGGAAAATTCACGCTGTCATAGGCAACTTCCCCAAGCAAAAGATTTATAGAATCGTCATAGACCACATAATTATCTCGTACTAAATCGCTTGGGTAGTTTTTTTCTTTTATAACCCAACCTCTCAACTCCACTAACATATGTGGACTGGTTGGAGAATATTCACCTTGTAGAAGTAGGTACTTAATCGGTTTCATCTCCGTATAATTTCCTGATTTATCTCTTTTGAAAAGCTTTTTCAAATAAAAATCGGTCAAATCTCGATATTCTACATTTTTTTCTCTAACACGTATAGCGTGAAGGAATTCATTGGCAATGGTCATGTAAAGAATGTTTTCTTTAACAAGCCCCAATTCATCTATTTTTTCTTGAAGTTCTTTTGAATATGTCATGTTATATGCTTGTTGCTGAGCATTGTGGTTAGAATCCACATTGCCCGTAAATTTATTTATCCTTTATGTCACTTAACTGCCCTTAAATGTTCCTTAATTTGAACAAAATGTTCCTTAACTAAAAATTCACACTGATAATCAGTACATTAACTAACTTTTATAATGTTCCTTAATGGCACCGGAATGTTCCTTAATTAAAAAAACACTGACAATCTACATGTTAAGCGAATCGCATAATGTTCCTTAATCGTGTCGAAATACTCCTAGATTTTTTTGAAAACATATAATGCATTAATATCTCTTTGTTTTTCGCTGATTTTTTCAACTAATCCATCACGAATAAAATTATTTAAATATATTCTAAGTGTTTTCTCATTTACACCTACATATCTGACAAAATCTGCTAATGTTGCTTGATAAGTAAAAAACAAGCAATGCAAAATCTTCCTTTGAGAATCATTGTACATCTCCCACTGATTTTCAATAGTTTCTATAATTGAATGATGAATTGTTTTAATATGTCCACTAATTTTATTTCGTAAAGTCAGATATACATTTGTATTTGCTTCCTTATATTCGGGTTCTGAAAGCATTGATTTTTCCATAGACTCATATATTCTAGAAACTCCTTCATTCAATTGCCTTACATATCCTAAGTCTTCTAAAACACGAGCTACGCGAGGATTACGAGCAAATCTTTCTGTTTTTATATTCTCAACTGTTACTTGTGCCGGTAACGGTCCACTATTACTTATTTCAATGCGGTCGTCAAAATGCTTTATATAAATTGAATTGCCCTGACGATTGTAAGAACGATGACACAGAGCATTTACAACTCCCTCTAACCAAGCCTCTTCGGGATATTCAGGAACTTTCTTAAACTTACCGGTTTCAATATCTAAAAAATAATAGTCTTTGAGTGAAGTTCGCAAAAACAATTTAAGAGTATCAATCAAGCGAGGGATATTATTTTCAAATCGTTCATCTTTAATAACATTATGGCTTACTCCTGTAAGAGCTTCCGTACCACTGTACCGAATATAACGAACAGATGCAGAATTAATGTATTTTTCAGGGTCTTTTGCAAACAAAAGAATAGCGGCATTTTTAACATACTGTATGCCATTGACTTTTCTTGTTAAGTGTCTTGCCGAGAGTAACTCTTTAACAGACCCTTGATAATTTAGTTTCTTCTTATATTCATCTAATAGTGCATAGTCTAAATCTTCAACATCAAAATCTTTAACAATCTCCTCTTCAAATTTTCGGATTCCTTTGTCATATTCCAACTTTTTTATATGGTCACGGTCAAGTTCTCTATTAGTATCCCAAACCCTTAAAAACACTCTTTCATTGTCTTTACGACTAAAAACACGTTCTACATCTTGCTCTACATGATACAAAAATATTCTTTTTCCATCTACTACAACTTCCTCTAATTCAATTCCGCTTGCAGGTTGAATAAAATCAAAAACTAAGGTGCGATACTTATTAAGCCCTTCTCCACATTCATCAACATTTTGTATAGCACCATCATTCGAAACACCAAATGCCAAAACTCCACCATCGGCATTAAGCATACCGATAAGTTCATTAGCAACCTTAGCGGGACTTAACTCTTTTTCTCCAAGACCTTTACGCTCAAAATACTGATTTTCTCTCTGATTTTTCAAATAATCAACAGTAATCAGTGTATTTATGGTTGAAACAGGCCTGTTCATATTATTTGTTTTTAATTATTTCTCTCTTCAGATTAAAGCTTATATACTAATTCTTGTTTTTCTTTAAAGTTGAATTAATTTCTTTAAGATAATATGGAATTTGTCCCATATAAGTTTCAGGTGGTGTAACATAGATTTGTCCAAATAATTGCTTAAATGGCAATAAAAATATTTCTTCGAACTTATGGTTATGGATATTTTCGCAAGTTATTATTATTTCAATATCATCTCCTTGATGAGAATTACAAATATCATTCATCCAGTGAATATCAAACTTCAATTCATATTGTGGTGGAAAATAATTCATACCATACTTAGCAATGCCTATATCTGAAAGCTTTTTCTCTTTTCCAAAACGATTAAAGTCTTTTGAAAAAGAAATTTTCACATTTTTGGCAATTCCTTCTCCAAAGTTTTTGATAATTAGTTGTAAAACTGAATGCTCCTCTGTTGTTTTTAAGAAAGGAACAATATTGGGCGATTCCTTTAAAAATCTGTTTTTTCTACTTTCAACTAATTGAAAAATAGTAACAACTGTATATATTAACGTAGCCGATGCCACTACTATTGATAATAAAAGTTCCATGTTTTTTGAATTAACTAATAACTACTTGTGGATTATTAACTATATTCTTAGCTCTTTCATACAATTCATCAAAAGTAATAATTTCAGGATTTATTATATTTCTCCTAAACAATTCAAATGATGAAAACTTATCTTCATTTATCCCATTTTCTTCCATAAATTCCTGTAAAGAACCAATTAATAAAAAAGATTTTGGACTATATAGATAAAGTTGTTCGCCTGTTAAGCTTCCAAATTCATCTTTGATTTCAGTCTTTGTTTTAATTGACTCTATAGCTTTTTGAACTGTTTTTTGAATTTGAGCCACTCCACCTGCAAGTTCATTACTGACCATCCAACTTCCTTTTCGGTAAGGCGTTGTGTCTTTTAATAATGAAGTTTTATGCGTTTTTATCTCTCCAAAACACAGAGAATTGATAATTCCTCTTGTTTTCATGAACAAATCAACTCTCTTGCCTGAATTATTAAAATCATAGCCTTTTACAACTTGCTCTAATTTACTGTCATCTAATTCAGAATTAAAGACATAATTGAGTCCATATCCCAGAATCCACGAATTTTCTTCAAAAAAGTTTTGCCAAACCGCCTCATTCTTAGTAATTAACTTTTCTTGTTTTCTTTTTTCAAAATATTCATCTGATTCAAGCATCTGCCTAAATATTTCTAACTGTTCTTTTCTGTAAGCTAATCCTCTTATATCATCACTTTTGATATCATGCTTTTGTAATTCTTCTAGAAGTTCAGGGATTAGTTCAGGCTGATCATTAATAAACTTCAAAATATTTTGTTTTGAAAGAATTATATTTTCTAGATAGTCATCTGTAAATTGCTGTTTGCCTTCTCCTTCAATTGGTAAAAGTGCAATATTCCTAATGAAAAAATAGAGTTTTGCTATTTCTTTTCCAACAAAAGTAAAATATGTTCTATGTGGTGCTCCTGTTTGAGTTGTAAACCTTTGAATTTGAAGCATCAAGATATTTCGTGTGTCTTCAAGAATTTTTGCAACAATTTCTTGTCTAGCATTAGGAGTAACTCTAAGAACTATCTCATCTTTAATTTTAACAAATTCTTGTTGTTCATTTTCTAAAACCTTTGAAACATATCTGACAGGACGTTCTTTTTCAACAACTCCCTCTTTAGTTGACTCAATGCCTTCTATTAATATTCGTTTACTCATATACACTTTGTCTGTACGTTTATTTTTGAAATAATCGTAATCAGTTGGTTCGTTTTCTTCAAAGTTTTTACCTAACATAATGATTTGTTTTTATGCATAATGTGCTACTTCTTTCTTCTCCTCCTCTTCTCCTTTGCCCACAATGTATCTTTACGTATCATTTCATCGTAAAGGCGGAACAGATATTCGAGTCTTTCGGCATCGCTGTTAAATGGTGCAAGGCGATAGCAACGTTCTATGGCTTCGTCCAAGTCATGATGAGCTTGCCGAAGTCCACTCGGCATTGTTTCGGGATTATAGAGCCAAGCCATAGTTTTCTGTGGAAACTTAGCACGCTCATCCAATACAGAAAAGACATACTGAGTAATGCTGTATTTCTGCTTATCCGATATTTCGGGAAACGGAAAAGTATTGTAGCAAAGCTTAGCTGAATAACGATAGTCTGTTTTTAGTTTCCCTCCCACAGCATCCACCCAAACCATATGCATTTTGGAATGAAGGACACCGAAAAGCCAAGGTTGGGCATCGTAGATAGCCATTGCTGAATCTGCAATAATAGTATCAGGTGCAAGAAAACCAATAGGTATATAATCTCTTCTTTCTGATGATACGCGTGGTATAATGATAGCACTTTCCTTCGCAATATTTCTATCTCTAAATTGGTGCGAGCGTTCAGCTAATTTGTTTGTTCCTTTATCTTTGCTTTTTAATCGATGATTTCTACAAACTTCTATTTTATCGGCAGTCTCTTTAATTTTAATCGCTTCTTCGAGTTCTTCATCTTCAATCCACAAACAATATCGTTTATAGCCATTCAAAAATTCATAAGAACCCATATAAGGTCTTGAAAACTTTGAAACAAGCTTGTTTTTCTCAACGGCTTCATTATATTCGTTTTCATCAAAAATTAATCCTCCTCCGTCATTTGGCATATTGCCAAAATTCATTCTCATAAAGCCGGAAATAGAAGTCATTCTTTCAGGAACATACACATTTGGCGCATCTAATAAATAGGCATTTATGTTTTTAACTTCTTTACGAATATTATCTGTAAAAAGATATTTAGGTTGATTGTTTACAATATTCCGAAGTCCAATAATAATAACTGTGACACCCGCATTTCCTATGGCATTATTTGTCCACTTAAAAGAAGTGTGTGCAAAATGAATTTCTATGTTTTTATCTAAAACATTGGGCCACAAAAGAGCCACCTGTTGTCCTTGACTGATAGAATTGGTGGAAACAAAAGCCAATTTGGCATTATATCCTTCAATATATTTTGCTCCTTTATAGAACCAAATGGATATATAGTCCAAATCTCTATATTTCTTTAAGTGAGAGAAAACTTTATCCATTTCTGATTTTTGTTTTCCGTCTTGCATTCTTGCACCAGAATAAGGCGGATTTCCAATCAGATAAATTTCATCGCCTTCGTTTCGTGGGCAAACATCTTCCCAGCGTATGGTGGCAGCATTGGCACAAGTGATATGTCCGGCTTCTTTAAGCGGAAGTATCGGTTCAGACTTTCCTCGGTCCATCAGCTCTTCTTCAAATACTATATTCATTTGATGCTCTGCCAACCAAAGCGAAAGCATTGCCACTTCGTGAGCAAAATCCTTTATCTCAATGCCGTAAAACTGTGAAAGTGATATATTGGTAAAATGTAGCGTTTTTTCGCCTCTTTTTTCGGCTTCAAGTTCTATCAGGCGTTGGATGATGTTTATTTCAAGCAGACGAATTTCTTTATACGTTATAATCAGGAAATTTCCGCTACCGCAAGCCGGATCGAAAAATTTTATCTTACCCATACGACCGATAAGGCGTCTCAATGCTTTTTCATTATCACGATTCTTTTCAAACTCTTCATAAAGTTCATCCAAAAAAAGCGGGCGTATCACTTTCAGAATATTTTCAACCGATGTATAGTGCATTCCCAGTCCGCTACGCTCTTCGGGGTCTGCCACCGCCTGTATCATCGAACCAAAAATATCGGGATTTATTTCACTCCAATTCAGTTCACTGCAATTTAAAAGTATATTTCTTGATTTTCTCGAAAATCGCGGTGTGTCAATCTCTTCCCGAAACAATCCGCCATTCACATACGGAAAGTGCTGTACATAAGCAGGATGCACTCCGCCGTTGCTGTTTAGTTTCCTAAACAAGTCGTTCATTAGCGTATGTACGTTGGCACCATCATCGCCGGTATGAAGTCTTAGAGCTTTAGTAAAAATACCCTCTTCAAAAATTCCGGTATCTTCGGCAAAGAAACAGAAAAGCAGCCGTGCCAAGAAAACGTTGAGCAAATGTGTGTGTCCCTCTTTCAGTGCCGAATTATCTTCGATAAGAATATCGTAAAGTTTGGCAAGCTCGTAAGCAGCGTTTCTGTCGGCTTCGTTATTGTTGCTTTGTTTGTAAATTTCGCCACCAATCAGTGGCAAAAAGAATTCAAAGTTCTGCGGAAGTTCATGAAAATAAAATTCTTTGTTGTAACGAAGTTTTAGGTCTCGTGCTGCAATAGTTTCATTATCAGTTAGCATCACAAAACGCGGGTTTTGCTTTAAAATTCGTTCGTCATTAGCTAATCTCTCAACTTCATATAAAATATTGTCTGTATCAGCTTTTTTAAATAAAATCTTACCTTTATAAAGCACTTCACCTTCCACTCGGGACATATTGAAGTCGCCTTTTTTTAGTCGTGTAACTGAAGATTTAGAAATACCGTATGCTAACAGAAAATCGTAGATAAACTCATCGTTTATTTGCTTTTCCGTCAGTTTTATCAAATTGGCTTCTATTTCTTTTGAGGTCATTTGTTTATTATCAAGATATTATGTTTGCAAATTTAGCAAAATAAAGAGGGATTAGATAGTGGATGTTTAATAAATAGCAAATGGATTATAACCTATTTTTTATTCTTTTATTTGTTGTCCAATCAATCCCTATACTTCTCTGAAATTCCCGATATTTCATCCGAAACCACTCAATAATATCTACTCCGTCAATGTAAGACGTAGCTTTCCGGATTTATCAGGCTCGGGTTCTATTTGTGCTTTGGAATGTTCTGTTGAGAAGTTCCGTTTGTATTAGGCAGAATATAAACTGCCTTTAGAGCCTACTTTTTTACCCGATAAAATCCGTTTTGTTAAGTCGTCGGAAAAGCGCCGACCAAGCGACACATCCTTTCAATAGAAACAACTCCCGGAGATTGGGAAACAAATTGTATATCTTTTTCAATTCAGCTCGGAGTTTATTGGTGGTTGTGTTATACTCTTTTTGCATGGTTTGCATTTCGGTTTTCAAGGTGTGATTTTCATCTTTAAGCGAAGTGATTTCGGATTGTAATTGCTCGATTTCTGACAGTTGTTGTTTTACTTTCGGGTTCCCGAAAAGCGAATTTACACCATCCATTAGATTTGCACCCATTTCGGCTTTGGCATTTTTGAATTTCTCTTTGCTAACTTCGTACTTTACTTGCGATAGTTTCTTTTTGGCATCGGTTTGTTTTTGTAGTAGTTTGTCTATATTTTCTTTCAACTCTTTGTTTTTGGCAAAAAGTTCTCTGTAATACTGCGATGTAGTTATATTATGTGCTTTCGACCTACGAATACTACGCTGCAAGCCATATTTTACCATTGCTTCGGCGTATGTATCGTGATAAGTTTCGAGTTTTTTGCGAGTCAATACATCATCGGCACACAGTCGGACGGTATCTGTCGGTTTTTCCTGTATTTACGTTTGCTGTTTTTAGCTTCCTGCTTGGTTTTCCGTTGTCCCGTTCCGGGGCTAATTATAGAAAAACGAAGTAAGCCAGGCAGAAACCGACCATAGCCCGCTTGCCGGTTTATGCCATGCGCTGCAGACCGTCATGTTTGATTGTATTCTTGTTTCCCTGGATATTTCTTACATCCTGAAATTGGTCAGTTGGTCAGTGATGTTAAAATCATAAGGTGGATACTCGAATATTTTGAGTCGGGGTTCTGTTTTTCCGCTGGTATAATGCCATATGGAACTGTAGTCGTTGGGATTTTCTCCCATTTCTTTCAATTGCCTGAGATAGGCTGCCACCGATTTATTTTCCATAATAAACACATTTCCCATCCGATCTATAACGGGACTGTGTTTACGGTTCCGGTCATGCTCAAAGCTTAATATGCGTTTTCCCTGGGCCGTTACCCCAACCATTTCATAAGTCATGCTTTTACCTATTCCCGGCAGGTTCAGCATATTCCGGTCGGTAGCCAAAAAAGGCAG
The DNA here is from genome assembly GCA_002071175.1 of Bacteroidetes bacterium ADurb.Bin037. GTDB lineage: Bacteria > Bacteroidota > Bacteroidia > Bacteroidales > UBA932 > DMER64. The sequence goes on along the minus strand of MWER01000005.1, from coordinate 107,488 downwards.
GTTGTTTTCTTTCAGGAAGGCTCTAACTTCTTTGTAAATGTTGTCTCTTTTCTCGAATATCCTGCACAGGTCCTCTTCCTGTTCCGTACTGAGCAGTCCTAATATCTTTTCCTCCTCCTGTTCCTGGATGGAACGGCAATTGGGGGCAAAGATGGCATAGTTCTCATTAAATCCTTTGACCGAAAAAGTATAATAGCAGATTACCCCCAGCTTATTAAGTTTTCTACGTAGTTGTGCTGTGTGTCCCCGCCGGGAAGCGGCTACTGTGAATACCAGCTGGTTTGTAACGGACCAGCCCGTAGAAAGTATCTTCTTGATGGCACGTTTTGCTTCGAGGGTGATCTCCAATGGACTCTGAAAATGGGTTTGGATGATGAATTGTTTAAATCCTATCTCAGAGGCTTTTTCTTTGAATGTTTTCAGGATCTCAATCAATTCATCGTCAATGCGCATGGGCAGGTATGCCGGAAGTCTTGTGCCCAGGCGGATTCGTTGCATTTCAGCGTATTTTTGCCCGTCTGGACGGCTTGTATTGGCTTTTTTCTTTCTTAGGGCCATTTTATATATCGCATCAAGAAGTCCCTTGAGCGTTTTATTCTGGCTCATCAGGGCATCTCCGCCGGTTATCAGAATATCTTGAAGTTGAGTATCTTCTTCAAAATATTTCATCAGCGAGCGAAGCTTCTTGTTCCAGGTCTCACGTGGCTTGAGTTCCTCCAGTTCAAAGTTGAGGTGTTTGTTCTGAAAATCGTACATTCTTTGACAGGGTGCACACAAGCCGCCACAAGCTCTTCCGATCGAATCGGGTATGAGAATGGCTACGTCGGGGTACCGGCGGTGGATGTTGTAGCTGTTAGGCAGCAGCCATCCGGCAACATTGGGTTGTCCGGGCTGCACCAGGTCTTCCCGTTCCCAGGCAACGATATTTCCGAAAGTATCGACCAGTTTCCTGGAGTAGATCACGTAATTGCGAATAGCCAGGTCGTTATATGATTTGTCTGTAGTGTCGAGCAGGGAAAGATAGTAGGGTGTAGCAAAAGTAGGAATGCCCTTTTTGCGTGCCTCCTTTAATAGTTTCATAGTCTCTTCAGACAGGGAGTTGTTTAGCATCAGGTTAAGCTCCGAAGGTTTTCGTGCAGCCATGGTCAGATGAAAATGATGGTCATCCCACCATTTTTCCACCATATTAAATTTTGCCATATAAGAACTTCCTTCAGGGAAAACATACTTTCCGCGCTGACGGTTTTCAATCCTGGCCATCAGCAGCCGTATGATCCTTTCTTTGTTTTCTTCCCGTATCCTGACAATCCGCGGATTGAGTCCCGAGTTCCATCTTTTCATCCAGTTGATCGTTTTTTGGGCAGTCGGCCTGCTGATCTCAGGATATTCGAGTAATTCAAACTGGTGATAGAGTTCCAGAATAAAATCTGTCGTTATGGTATTATTTACCTCATCGCGCAGCCATTCCCAAAAAAGTGTAATGGTTTTGATCTCCAGGTCTTTTTCAATTGATAATTCAAAGATGGTAGTATTGTCGTTTTTTATTAACGTAATCAAGCTGGCAGCAGCCCTGCTCTGATTGTGCGGATGTTCGGAAATATACCGGAGAAGATCGTGCCGGAAAGAGTTTTCATCCGTGCTTTCCCTTGCCATTGTTACAATACGGGGAAAACATTCTTGGAACAACCTTTTCAATTCTTGCTTATTTAAGGCTAAAATATCGGTCTGTTTCTTCATGGTCAGATTTATTGGTACCTATTTCTTACCGACTGATGGGTAAGTAAAACATATGGGAGATAGCCCGCCCATTCACCTAAACAGCGATATGCAAAGATAATGAAAATTAAAAAAACAGGGTTAAAAAAGATCAATTAGTAAGCTGAACGCACCCTTTTATTCTGATAATCCAATGGTTATAATGCTTACAGACGTTATAAAAAAAGCAAGTTTTTCAACAATCGGATCTTGTTTTCAGAATAACAATACAGATCCTCAAATGAGGTCCCCCGTTCAAGGGAAACGGAATGGGAAAAACTTTTGGTCTCTTATGTTGACAGGAGCAAGCAAACGGGTAATGATACCAGAAAAACTCTCTTTTTAATAAAACCTTGTCGTAGGGGATCGGATACTAAAAAGCCTTACCGTTCATTATGAGGTTCCTGCTCCTCAAAGAATGACATTTTGCCCATAAACAGAATGATACCTGTGCTTTTTTCCTTGATAATATAAATGAACGAACGGTTGATGTAGAATGGCAGCGGATTGTTTGCCGAACTTTCTTTTATTCCCACAACAGTAACTGCAGCAGCTTCTGTTCCCTTTTCATTTACCTCAATAAATGTTTTTTGTTTGACCAGGCTAATATACAAACCACTGACCGGTGACAGGTTGCTGAAATCGGCAACTCCCCCAATAAAAGGGATAACCATTCCCATAGCTTGCAAAGTAGGGATGAGATTCTTCTCATACTCATATTTGAATTTCGGCATGGACACGGTCAGTCTTCTCTTATTTCTTTCCAGACCGCTTGTTATCGCTTCCCATCCTGTCTTATTCATTTCTTCTTTGATCACACGGTTGGTATGTACACCCGGATTGGGAAGGACCAATACCATTGAAAATGCTTCATTGCCGTATGGAAGTTCTGCAACCCTGGCATATTCGGTTTCCACATAGGGAAATGTATCTGTCTGGATCATATAATCCACCATCTGGCGGGTGTTGTTATCACTGTAAAAGTAATCCCTGTAAGAGGATGATTGATCAAATGATTTTGTCCAGGGACCCTTGAAATAGAGGGCATTGATCAGGTACATGACCATTGCGGGCTCAATTTGATCAATGATCTTATCTATTCTGCCTTTTGTCTTTGATGAGCACCAATCATTGATGGTTTTTACAGCCAGTGGCGAAAAGAAATCCAATTCCTCTATCTGGGCAAGGTAACTGTTCTTGACGATCTCCTTGTAACTGTCCTTAACGGGAAATCCTTTACGTATCCAAATAGAATTGGCTAGGCCTACTTCAGTCAGTTTGTCCGCCTGGACAAGTGCCTGGCTTATTTTTTTAAAGAATCCGTTCATGTCCTTATAGGAGTAGGAATCAAAGCCAAGTACCTCTTTCATCTGCGATGCGGTTTCGCCTGCCGTGCCGTTTGCGGTCATGGACAGAGCAAGAGATGCGCTCAGTGGGGACAGGAAATAATTTTCATCTTCCAGACAAACCTGACGGAAAAGATTAAATGCAAAATGGTTGACATCTGCAGATATTGCCTGTTCGGTTTTTGTCAGGACAATATCCCGGCGCTGGTTCGACTGTTGGGGTAACCTGTCACAACAGGTAATCAATCCCAACAGGATCACAGCTGCCAGATTTATGTTCCATGTGTTTTTCATCGTATTAAAGATACATTAAACGGGGCAAATGCTGCATCTAAGGTTCATAATACATTCCTTCCCGGGAGAGCAGGTGGTTCAGGTTAGCCAGGTTGTATACAATGACGGCCAGTACAACCGAGGTATGTTCCTGGTACTCGGCTATGCTTTTTGTGTAAAGGTCACGTTCTGTATGCCATATCTCCCTGTAATTGAAGTCGTATCCTTTCACGTCGCGCTCCCGCAACGATATGGTAGGTACCCCATGAATGGCAAATACCGAAGCATCGGTACCTCCTGTACGTTTAGGTCTGGGCCTGGGCGGGATCGTGTCCACGATAAACGGCATATCGGGATTGATAGATGATACATCTTTGGAGATCTTTACAAAATCTTCGTACATGGCCTTAGGGACAGCCACTCCGCTTGCTGCCAGGGGACCACCGTCCCTGTTGAAAAGATTGGAGATTTTGTCGAGTTTGTCCTTATGCTGTTCAACCCAGGCCTTTGCTCCTAAAAGCCCGAACTCCTCACCGGCAAACAAAACGAAAAGTATGGTGCGCTTGGGTTTGGCTCCGGCTACCGACAACAGTCTGGCAGCTTCCATGGTAGCAATAACACCGGTACCACAGTCAATAGCTCCGGTAGCAACATCAAAGGCATCAAGGTGTCCGCTGACCATAACGTACTGATCTGGATAGTGCGTTCCGGTCATTTTTGCTATGACATTATAAAATTTCACAGGTCCGGGACGAAAATGATTTCTGATATCAAACTCCAGTTCTATGGGATGTCTTTCCTTTACCAACTGATAAATATAGTTGTACTGATGTTCATCCAGTTTGATATCCGGTATGTCCGGAAGGTTTTCAAAAGAGGAGTTCTCTCCAAAGACCGTTTCCCTGTCCCATAAGGCGGTAATCGGTACCTGGGAAGATTGGATCAGTCCCAGGATGCCTGCTTCAACCATTTGTCTGTAAAATAGTGCAGGCTCATCGGAAGTTTTGCGCAAACTGTCTTTCAGGGTTTCCTGCATTTCATCGACATTCATCGCTCTGTCTCCGGAGTGCATACGGTAACGGCGGATGACCTCGTTGTTGTGACGGGTCACTTCTTCGTTCTGACGGATTATGGAATCCCTTCGGCTGTCGGCTTGGGCGCTACGTTGTATAGGTTGTCCGGTATTTGTTCCGGATATGAGGACCCAGGCTCCTTTCAAAACACCTTTTATCCTGTCGAATTCGGCTTGTGTTTTGGGCTCGATCACTACATGTCCCCGTTGAAGACCTTTTGTTCCGGAGGTGTAAGAGGGGGTGGCAAAATGGAGATGAACGCCGTCACCTCCGGGGAATATTCCGCCATAGAGTTTCCCTGACCAGGGACCGCGGCTGAACCCCACTTTCGTTTGACCGGCCTCTTCTATACAGACCTCCAGTCCCCAGGAGGCAAATTGTGATGCGGTCCATTGAACGGCTGCATTGTAAGCGTCCGATCCTACCGGACGTCCGCCTATACGGTTCGAAAGAATATCCAAATGATGATGTATCATGTTGTTGACAGTTCCTTCCTCAATAATTCTTTTGACTACAACATGTTGTGCCCAAATGTTTGACGATAAAAAAACCAGACTTACCGCCAGGAGCAAATTGTTGAAAATGGTTCTGTATTTCATTTTTATATTTTATTTAGAAAACAAGTATTACAAATGTAGTGTTTTATATCTTTGCAGTATGATAAAATTCAGAGAAATTGCAAGTGCATTTATGGTGTTGTTCGCCATAATCGACATTACGGGATCTGTTCCGATCATACTGGACATGAAATCCAAGGGCAGAAAGTTCAATCCATTACTGGCAGCGATCATCTCTATGGCCCTGATCTTCCTGTTCTTGTTTGTCGGAGAAGCCATTCTGGAACTTTTCAACGTGGACATATCTTCCTTTGCCGTTGCCGGATCACTGGTGATCCTTGTGATTGCCGTGGAAATGATATTCGGCATCGAAATTTTCAAAAACGACGGACCACCCGATGCTGCTACCATCGTACCCCTTGTCTTTCCTTTGATTGCCGGTGCCGGGACATTGACAACGGTCCTGTCTTTAAGGGCGGAATACAGCCTATTGAATGTGTCTATTGCCATATTACTGAATATGGTCATTGTATATGTGGTTTTACGTTATGTAGACTGGGCGGAGAAAATACTGGGCAAAGGCGGTATATATATCCTGAGGAAGTTCTTCGGGATCATTTTGCTGGCTATTTCGGTAAAACTTTTTGCTTCCAACGTTTCCGAATTGTTCAACTGATATTTGATGAACAGGTCCGTAATTATTTTAATGGTGGCGGTTATCCTGATCACGGGTTGCCGCGGAGATGATCGAAGACGGCCGGGAACGGATCCGGTGGAACAACCCGCATGGATCGTAGGAGCGGACATATCCCTGCTGACAAGGATGCTCTCTGCAGGGGCAGTATACAAAGATAGTGACGGAAGAGATATAGAAGTCATGTCTTACTTCCGTCAGAAGGGATTCAATTATGTAAGATTGCGTCTGTTCGTAAATCCCGATCTGCGATCGTATGCCTGTCAGGATCTGCCTTATGTACAAGACATGATCCTGAAGGCAAAGGAGAAGGGGTACAACGTATTGCTGAATTTTCACTATTCCGATACCTGGGCAGACCCGGGAAAACAGTATAAACCTGCCCTGTGGTCCGGCCTGAATGCCGATGCCTTAGCGGTAAAAATTTACTCCTATACGAGAGAGACATTGCTGGCCCTGGTAAAAAACGGTGCTGTACCCGAGATGATCCAGATAGGGAACGAAATAACCAACGGCATGTTGTGGGATTCTGCCCGGGCCGATGTCTGGTCACAGGAATGGAATACTACCGGACGGTGGATCTATTTCTCCAAAATACTGTCACAAGCTTCGAAAGCTTGCCGCGAAATTTGTCCCGACTCTTGGATTATGGTACATATTGACTGTGGTGGAGACAGGGAAACAGCATTGCGTTTTTTTAGCCGAATGGAACAATATCACGTAGATTACGATATCATAGGTTTGAGTTATTACCCGTTTTGGCACGGACCGTTATCTGATCTGCGATCCTGTCTGAGCGGTCTGCAAATGAATTTTCCCGGTAAAAAGATCAACCTGGTTGAAGTGGCGTATCCCAACCATCAATGGGGTATTCCGGATAATGCATCTTACACTCCCGATTACCCGGCCACTCCGCAGGGACAGGCAGCTTTCATGGAAGACTTTATAGACACGCTCAGGGAATTCTCTGCTGTAAACGGATTTATGTATTGGTATCCGGAAGAAACTTACGTACCCGCAGGCAATAGCCTGACGCTGCACAGGGGAGTTTTTGATATAGCGACAGGAAACGCCTTACAGGTCATAAACGTGTTTGGGCATTAAAAACGTGTGATGAATGACCGGCAGGTTTTCATTACGCTTTATTGTCGGATCCCAGTACGTGTACGATTTTGTGCTTGTAAAGTTCTTTCAGCTTGTCACGGGCAGGGCCCAAATATTTGCGGGGATCGAATTCTTCCGGCTTTTCCACCAATACTTTTCGAATGGCAGCAGTCATAGCCAACCTGCCGTCAGAATCTATGTTGACCTTGCAGACAGCCGACCGGGCAGCCTTTCTGAGTTGATCTTCTGGAATGCCTATGGAATCTTTCAATTTGCCTCCATAGCTGTTTATTTCAGCAACGATGTCCTGTGGCACACTGGAAGATCCATGGAGCACGATAGGAAAATTAGGGATGCGCTTTTCGATCTCGGCCAGGATATCCAGGCGGATCTCAGGTTTTTGACCCGGTTTGAACTTATAGGCACCGTGTGATGTGCCTATGGATATGGCCAGGGAATCAACCCCGGTACGTTTAACGAAGTCTTCCACTTCTTCCGGTTTTGTATAAGTATGGTGCTCGGCTTTAACATCGTCTTCCACGCCGGCCAGCACACCCAGTTCTCCTTCTACCGTAACATCGTGTTGATGTGCATATTCAACAACGCGCCGTGTAAGTGCTATGTTTTCTTCATAGCTAAGATGTGATCCGTCAATCATTACGGATGAAAATCCGTATTCAATGCAGTTCTTACACAACTCAAAGGAATCCCCATGGTCCAGGTGTAATACGATAGGTATGGCGCAACCCAGTTCTTTTGCATATTCGACGGCTCCCTGGGCCATATAACGCAGCAGGGTCTGGTTGGCGTATTTACGGGCACCGCTCGATACCTGCAGGATGACCGGTGATCTTGTTTCCACACAGGCAGCTATGATTGCCTGCATCTGTTCCATATTGTTGAAATTGAAAGCGGGAATGGCGTAACCGCCTTTCATTGCTTTGGCAAACAGTTCCCGGGAGTTTACCAAACCTAAATCTTTGTATGAAATCATATTGATAAGTTAATATTTGATTTACAAAGATAAGACTTTTGCAGTATATTTGAATCCGGATAATATACAATAGAATGAAACCGTTTATACTTCAGCAGACCAATTGGCATACCGTAAAAGAGATGAAATACGAGATCGCCGTATTGCCTTGGGGAGCTACAGAAGCGCATAATTATCATCTGCCTTACGGGACCGACACCATCTTGGCCGCAGAGGTGGCCGGCCGCAGTACTGCCATTGCCTGGGAGCAGGGAGTCAGGGTACTTGTCTTGCCTGAAATTGCCTATGGCGTAAATTCAGGACAAATGGACATCCCCTTTTGTATGCATATGAATCCTTCCACACAACAACGCATCTTGGAGGATATTGTCGTTGTGCTCTTGCGTCATAATGTAAAAAAACTGGTCATACTGAACGGACACGGAGGTAACACCTTCCAGAACGCCATAAGGGAATTGGAGCTCCGGTTCCCCGATATGCTGATATGCATGGTCAACTGGTGGCGTGTGCGTCCGGTTACAGAGTATTTTGACAATCCGGGCGATCATGCCGATGAAATGGAAACATCGGCGATGATGGCCATCCGGCCCGAGCTCGTTTTGCCCTTAAAATATGCCGGGAGCGGAACGGAACACCGCTTGAAAATCAAGGGTTTCAGGGAAAAGTGGGCGTGGATACCCAGACGTTGGATCTACACTACCGGCGATACGGGAGTGGGGGATCCGTCTCTTTCCACCCCTGAGAAAGGAAAACGTTTTTTGGAAGACTGCATTGCCCAGATTGGCGCTTTCCTGGTAGAGCTGGCAGGAATTCAAAAGTTGGAGGATCTTTATGAGCAATAAGAAAGCCCTGATCTTTTCGGCTCCGTCGGGTGCCGGCAAATCAACAGTTGTGAACCATCTGATGGAAACCTTTCCCAGGCTTGATTTTTCCATTACGGCTACTACAAGGCCCAAACGTGGCAATGAAGAGAATGGAAAGGAATATTATTTCATAAGCAGGGAAGAATTCCTGGAACTTATAGAACGGGATGCATTTGTCGAATGGGAAGAGGTATATAAGGACCGTTATTACGGTACGCTGAAGATAGAACTTGAACGGATATGGAACGGGAACAAAGTGGCCGTTTTTGATGTAGATGTAAAAGGAGGCATAAACCTGAAAAAGAAATTCGGCAGTGACGCCCTTTCCGTTTTCATTGCGCCGCCGTCATTGGAAGTGTTGGAGGAACGGCTCAGAAAACGGGGAACGGATTCCCCCGAGTCCATAAAAGAACGTCTGGCTAAAGCTGCTATTGAAATGCAGGATGCCTCACATTTTGATGTTGTACTGGTAAATGACCGGCTGGAAGATACGCTGGACAAGGCTACGGAAATAGTGGCCGCTTTCATTCTTTGATATGAAAACATGCGGTTTATATTTTGGATCGTTCAATCCTTTTCATATAGGGCACCTGGCCATTGCCAATTTCCTGGTGTCTTTTACTGCGCTCGATAGTGTTCGGCTTGTCGTTTCTCCGCTTAATCCGCTGAAATCCGGGAATGATTCGTGCAGAGGTGAATCGCACGAACGTTTGCTTCACATCCGGAAGGTGATGGAGGAAAAGAAGCTCCCCGTCGAGGTTTCTGATGTGGAATTTTCTCTGCCCTTTCCCCTGTACACGATCAACACCCTGAACCACCTGCAGCAAAAGGAACCCGGAACATGCTTTATTCCCGTGATCGGAGCCGATAACCTGGCAGGAATAGAGAGATGGTATGCCTGGGATACGATATTGAAAAAATTCATCATTTATGTTTACCCTAGGGAAGGGGTCGACGGGGAAGCACTATGCAGGAAATACGATTCCCTGGCCAAAGGGATCGTTCTGCTACCGGCTCCCCTGATTACCGTATCATCAACTTTTATAAGGGAAGGACTGGCACAGGGAAAAAACATGAACGGATTTATTGTCTGATTTCAGGATATGCATATTTACCCCGCTAAGGACATCAGGACTATAGACAACTGGTATATGAAAACGACCGGTGTGAAGGAGCAAACCCTCATTGAAAGGGCGGCAGATGTTTTCGTTAAGGCTTTTGTAGGGCAGGAATCCGTTCCCGGCAGGGTACTCGTTCTGGCCGGTCCCGGGAACAACGGAGCCGATGCCTTGTCTGTTGCCTGCCTGCTTAGGGATAAAGGATGGACAATTGATCTTTGGGATCTTTCAGATGGAACTTTACCGGAAGAAAAAGCTGCCGAATGTGTCGCCCACCTGGCTGACCTGCCTTCGGAGATCATTGTGGTAGACGGATTGTTCGGTTCTGGTCTTACCAGGCCCGTAACGGGTCCTTATGCCCGTATCATTGAGGGGATTAATTCATTGAAAACGAAAGTATATGCAGTGGACATTCCTTCGGGGCTGCCCGGTGACGGGATGGCCTTCGCTGAAGGAGCGGTTGTGCGTGCATCGGTGACTTTCAGCTTCCAGTTCCCCAAGTTGTCTTTCTTTTTTGCAGAGAATTACCCTTATGTCGGTCGCTGGGAGGTTCTGGACATAGGCATGGGCGGGATGGAATATCCGGTTGCTCCGACACCCTTCCGGATGACAGGGAAATCTTTTGTAAATGGTCTTTTTCCTGGCAAACGCGATCCCTTTTCCCATAAGAACGACTATGGTCATGCGCTCCTGATTGCAGGCAGCAGAGGAAAGATGGGGGCTGCGATCTTGGCAGCCCGTGCCTGTTTGCGGATGGGAGCCGGCCTGTTGACCGTACATATTCCTTCCTGCGGTGAATCGGCCATGTATGCTGCCTTACCCGAAGCAATGCTCTCCCTGGACAGCCGGTCCGCTCATGCAGGGGATATGCCTGTTGCACCGGGCAAAGGGAACAAGTTTTATTCGGCCGTCGGTGCCGGCCCCGGTCTTGGCAAAGATCCTGACACGGTCGGGCTTTTGGAACAGTTGTTTGACCTGTTGCGGAAAGAGCAACCGTTATGCAGACTGGTCCTGGATGCCGACGCCATCAATATGGTTGCGGAGCATCCGCATCTGCTTCCGTTACTCCCGCCGGGAACGGTTCTGACGCCTCATCCCGGAGAGTTTGACAGACTGGCCCGTGCCTGCGGAAGGACACAGGCTGCCGGAGGGTATGAAAGGGCTATGCAGGCTGTCGGGATAGCAGGTGAACACAATCTGGTAATAGTGCTCAAAGGAAGATATACCCTGACCGCTACACCTGAAGGTCCCCATTGGTTCAATCCCACGGGAAATTCCGGAATGGCAACTGCCGGGAGCGGAGACGTTCTTACCGGTGTTATCCTGGGATTACTCTCTCAGGGTTATGAACCTGTCCATGCGGCAGTACTGGGAGCGTATTTGCACGGGAATGCAGGGGACAGGGCAACCGTTGCACTGCCGGAACATGCACTTATGGCAGGAGATATCATAGAAAATCTGTGACCCAGGAATACCAGGGGGCCGTTATCACTACAGGTTCCCTGCGTACCGGATGGATGAATTCCAGGCGGTAGGCGTGCAATGATATCCCGCCGTCCGGATTGGAACGCCTGGCACCGTATTTCAGATCCCCTTTTATGGGACAGCCCAAAGCTGAAAGTTGGCAGCGGATCTGGTGATGACGTCCTGTCAGGAGTTCTATTTCAAGAAGGTGGTATTTGTCGGTGCTTTTTACGTACGCATAGCGTAGTTTCGCTTCTTTGGCATCCTCCCTGGGAGCATCCCATGCATAGGATTTGTTCTGTCGTTCGTTCCGTGTCAGATAGTGTGTCAGCATACCGGAGTGTTGCGGGGGGATCTTTTCCACCAGCGCCAGGTATATTTTACGGACCTCTCCGTCGCGGAACATACGGTTCATGCGTTCCAGCGCTTTGGAAGTTTTTGCAAAAAGACAGATCCCGCTTACCGGCCGGTCCAGGCGGTGAGACACTCCGACAAACACATTTCCCGGTTTGTCGTCTCTTTCCTTGAGAAAAGCTTTTAGGCTCTCGCTAAGCGGCCGGTCTCCCGTTTTGTCTCCCTGAACGATTTCGCCGGGTAATTTGTTGATTACGATCAGGTGGTTGTCTTCGTATAGGATGCGGTCTGCCAGTTCAGTATGGACAAAATATGACATAGTGACAAAGGTAGTCATTTCCATTTACTGCCAACCTGTCAGGAAATGACTTTTGGCATAACTATTGAGCAAGTCAGGACAGTAAAAGGAAATCAGTAAAATAAAATAAATTAATTATGGGAAAAATTATTGGTATAGACTTGGGAACCACAAACTCTTGCGTTGCCGTTATGGAAGGTAACGAGCCGGTGGTGATCATCAATTCGGAAGGAAAACGTACTACTCCTTCCATTGTGGCTTTTGCAGATAACGGAGAGCGAAAAATTGGTGATCCCGCAAAACGTCAGGCTATTACAAATCCCCAGAAAACCATATATTCTATCAAGCGTTTTATGGGGGAAACATTCGATAAAGTAGCGCTGGAACGCAACAGGGTATCGTATATAGTCGAAAAGGGAGACAACAATACCCCCCGTGTCAAGATCGAAGACAGGTTATATACTCCGCAGGAAATTTCTGCCATGGTTCTTCAGAAAATGAAAAAAACGGCTGAAGATTTTCTGGGACAGGAAGTCACGGAAGCCGTAATTACCGTACCTGCCTACTTCAGCGATTCACAACGTCAGGCAACAAAGGAAGCCGGCGAGATCGCAGGTTTAAAGGTACGCCGCATAATCAATGAACCTACCGCTGCTGCTTTGGCTTACGGTCTGGACAAGATGCACAAGGACATGAAGATAGCCGTATACGATCTTGGAGGAGGTACTTTTGATATTTCCATCCTGGAATTGGGAGACGGTGTCTTTGAAGTCAAATCCACCAACGGGGATACCCACCTGGGAGGCGACGACTTTGACCAGGCCGTCATAGACTGGCTGGCTCAGGAATTTGCTTCCGATAACAGCGGACTGGATCTGCGCAAGGATCCTATGGCCCTGCAGCGTCTGAAGGAAGCTGCCGAAAAGGCCAAGATAGAGCTCTCAAGCCAAAACTCCACAGAGATCAACCTGCCCTATATCATGCCTGTCGACGGTGTACCCAAACACCTTGTAAAAACATTGACCAGGGCTAAATTCGAGCAACTTATAGACAGTTTGGTACAGCGTACGATGGAACCTTGCAAAAAGGCGCTTTCGGATGCCGGGCTGCAAGCTTCCGATATTGACGATGTGATCCTTGTTGGCGGATCAACCCGTGTACCTATAATCCAGCAACTTGTAGAGAAATTCTTTGGAAAAGTGCCCAATAAGAGCGTTAATCCCGATGAAGTGGTAGCCGTTGGAGCAGCCATACAGGGAGGTGTCTTGTCCGGAGATGTCAAAGATGTGCTTTTGCTTGACGTAACCCCGCTGAGCCTGGGTATTGAAACCCTGGGAGGCGTTATGACAAGGCTCATTGAAGCCAACACCACCATTCCTACCAAGAAATCACAGGTGTTCTCAACGGCCAGCGACAATCAGCCTTCGGTTGAGATCCATGTGCTGCAGGGAGAACGTTCCATGGCCAGGGACAATAAGACGATCGGCCGTTTCCATTTGGACGGTATAGCTCCGGCACCCCGCGGCGTGCCTCAGATAGAAGTATCCTTTGACATTGATGCTAACGGTATCTTGAACGTTTCTGCAAAAGACAAGGGAACGGGCAAAGAGCAGAAGATTCGCATTGAGGCTTCTTCCGGCCTGACCGAAGAAGAGATCAAAAGAATGAGGGATGAGGCAAAGGCCAACGAAGATGCCGACAAGAAAGAGAGAGAACGTATTGACAAGATAAATGAGGCTGACAGCATGATCTTCCAGACGGAAAAGCAGCTGAAGGAGTACGGAGACAAATTGCCGGACGATAAAAAGGCCCCTATCCAGGATGCACTGGAAAATCTGAAGAAGGCACATACGTCACAGGATCTGGCCGCTATTGACAGTGCCATGGAAGCCATCAACAAAGCATGGCATGCCGCTTCGGAAGAAATGTACAAAGCTTCACAGGCTTCGGATCAGGCGCAGCAGCCTCCTTTTGAAGGAGCCCCGGAAAGTGGCGAAAGTGCTTCACAGGAAGAAGGAGATGTCAAGGATGTAGATTTTGAAGAGGTCAAGTAATATGGAGACAAGCAATAAAAAACATCAGGCTCAGAACGGGCCTGATGTTGATCATTTTAAGGAAGTTGCCGACCAGAAAACAGAAGAGCAGCAAACACAGGTGCAGGAAGAAACTGTTAATAATGCAGAACTGCAACAAAAATTGGATGAGGTTTCGGATAAGTTGTTGCGCCTGCAGGCAGAATTTGACAATTACCGCAAACGTACGGCTAAAGAGCGGTTGGAGCTCATTCTGACCGCATCGGAGGAGGTAATCAAAGGAATGTTGCCCGTTCTGGACGATTGCCAGCGAGCCCTGGAAACCCTGGAAAAACTGGAAAATGCCGATCCTCATTCCGTTGAAGGCGTGAGGCTGATCTACAGCAAACTGCTGACCTATCTGCAGGGAAAGGGCCTGAAGGTGATACAGGCAAAAGGACATGCACTCGATACCGATTTTCATTGTGCCGTTGCCAAGATTCCTGTTAAAGAGAAAAAACTGAAAGGAAAGATTGTGGATATAGCACTGGAAGGTTATACACTCAACGGAAAAGTTATCAGGTTTGCTAACGTAGTAGTAGGCGAATAAGGCATATTATGGCAAAAAGAGATTACTATGAAGTTCTGGGTGTGGAACGTGGCGCTTCGGCCGAAGAGATTAAGAAAGCTTACCGAAAGAAAGCGTTGCAGTTTCACCCCGACAAAAATCCGGGAAACAAGTCGGCTGAAGAGAAGTTCAAGGAAGCTGCCGAAGCGTACGACGTCCTGAGCGACGATACCAAGAGATCACGTTATGACCAGTTCGGACATGCCGGTGTGGAAGGCATGGGGGCTGGAGGACCGGGCGGATTCGGAGGCGGATTCACGATGGATGATATTTTCTCCAGGTTCGGAGATATCTTTGGCGGGGCTTTTGGCGGAAGTCCTTTTGGAAGTACATTTGGTAGCCGTTCAGGGACCCGCAGGGGGGTGCGTCGCGGGTCGGATATCCGTATCCGTGTAAAACTTGACCTGAAAGAGATCGCTCACGGAACAGATAAGACTGTCAAGATAAACAAGCTCAGATCATGTAGTCATTGTGGGGGGAAGGGAGCCGTTTCCGATTCCGACATGAAAACATGTCCTACCTGTAAAGGAACAGGTGTGTTTACACGGATCACACAGACATTCCTGGGACAGATGCAAAGCAGCAGCCCCTGTCCTGCCTGCGATGAGGAGGGAAAGATCATTGTCAATCCCTGTAATGTATGTAAGGGTGAGGGAGTGGTAAAGCAGGCCGAAGAGATCTCGTTTACCATACCCAAAGGTGTGGAGGAAGGTATGCAGCTTACTATCACTGGCAAGGGGAATGCTCCGAAACGTGGCGGTATCAACGGCAACTTGTTGGTAGTCATAGAAGAAAAGCCCCATCCGGATTTGCAACGTGACGGACATGATCTCATTTATACGCTCTTTTTATCCTATACCCAGGCAGCTCTGGGAGATGACGTTGAGATTCCTACCATAGATGGCAGGGTCAAGATTAAAGTCGAATCAGGCATGCAAAGCGGACGCATTCTGCGTCTCAGAGGCAAGGGATTGCCCGATGTAAACAGTTACGGGGTCGGAGATCTGCTGGTTTTCATCCAGGTATGGACTCCTAAGAAACTGAGCAGGGAAGAAAAGGAATTGTTGTCCAAACTGAAAGATTCACCTAACTTTGCCCCAAATCCCGCCAAGGAAGAACGGAATTTCTTTGACAGGATGAAAAAAATGTTCTCGTAATGAAAGTTTCCATAAAACGAATACCGGCACTGATCACAGCGCTGGTTTCCGTTTTTTTCTGCTTGCAGGCCCAGGTGCCCGACCTTTCCGGATATTACGCCAAGCCTTTGGCGATCGAGCCTCTGGCTTTAAGCGGGAGTATGGGAGAATTCAGGGCGGCACATTTTCATACGGGGCTTGATTTTCGTGTGGGAGGGGTTTCCGGTGCACCCGTTTTTTCTGTTGCCGACGGATATATATCCCGGATTACCGTATCTCCTGCCGGATACGGCAATGCCCTGCAGATCACTCACCCGAACGGAACGGTTTCTCTTTACGGTCACCTGGAAGCTTTTTCCGATGAGGTAGCTTTTTATGTGGAGGAGATACAGTATGAAAGGCAGACTTTTGAAGTGTCCCTCGATTGTCCACCTGACCTATTTCCGGTCAGGAAAGGACAACAGATAGGGAAAGCAGGAAATACGGGTGATTCTGCAGGCCCGCATCTGCATTTTGAGATCCGTTACCGGGATCCCTTATATGCAACTTCCATGGTAACGGCAAATCTATTGCAACATGGTGTTTACGAGATAGAAGACACATTGCCGCCGGAATTTACGGCAATAAACTTCTATGGATTCAGTACGCAGCCGGACGGTCTTGTCCAGACCCGTCTGATAGCCGGTTTTAAAGGCAACGGTAACAATGTGGCCGTACATGTGCCGGATACCTTTTTCGTTGCGGTCAATGCCATAGACAGGATGAACAACACCTGGTCGCGGATGGGAATAGAAAAGTGGGAGTTTTTTCTGGATGACAGCCTGGTTTTCCGTTATAGCAATACGGACCTTCCATTGGACAGGACCAGGTATATATTGTCTCAGATCCATTATCCCGAAAGGTCCCGCAATGGCAGGAGCCTGCTCAAAACATGGGTCGAACCCGGGAATATAATGCGGGAGAGAATCTTTGCCCCCACGGAAGGTCTGTTCGCTTTGTCCGACACATTGGGTCATCGCCTGTCGATAAAGGTATATGATGCGGCAGGGAACAGGGCAGAGAGAAAGTTTAATATCAGAAAACTAAGCGGGCTGGATGGTCTGGTTGACAGAACGGAAATGTCAGGGATAATATCCGATACGGTCGTTCTGCGCCGGGAATATCAACAACATTTTTATTGGAACAGAAAAAACCACTTTGCAGCGGAAGATATTCGGATTAAATTGCCTGAAAGGGCGCTGTACAGCAATATCCTGTTTATTGCCTCACGCGTTGATGATTATCAGTGGTGTCTGCATACTTCAGATGATCCCTTACATTTGCCCATGACCGTATCATGGACGGTCCCCGAAGACATACCCCCGGCTCTTTATGACAAGTTGGTGGTCCTCAGACAATCCGATAATGGAATGGATCCCCATATGCAGGAGGCAGATCCCCTGTCGTGGCGTCCGGTGGGAGGTGTTTGCCTTGACGGCGCTGTGACATTCCGGACCAATGACTTCGGAAGGTTCATGATAGATGTGGATACGATACCGCCGACGGTCAGTGCTTCATTTGTAAAGGGAGCCGATCTTCGCGGACGTACAAGTATTTATTTCACCGTGAAGGATGAATGTTCGGGTATCGGATCCTATTCGGTATTGATAGACGGGAACTGGATCCTGGGCGTGTACGATGCTAAGCGCTCCCGGATAACCTGCCGGTTGGATCCGAAGAGGATCAGCAGGGGAATTCAGCATCAGGTAATGGTAAAGGTGGTCGATAACAAGGATAACATAACGGAATTTAATACAGCATTCTTATGGTAAATTTTGATCCGCAAAAAGGAATATCAGCTCTGGGACTGATGTCCGGAACGTCTCTGGACGGATTGGACCTTTGTATGGCCGACTTTACCCTACGCAACGGAAAATGGTCTTACAACATAGTATGTGCAGATTCTGTAACCTATCCCCGGGAGATCAAGAAAGCCCTGGCAACTGCCCAGTCAATGTCGGCGCTCGAATATGCACGGTTGCATTCAGATTACGGGATCTACCTGGGCGTTCAGGTAAAATCTTTTATGGACTCTCATAAGGTCAGGCCGCAATTGGTGTCATCGCACGGGCATACTATTTTCCATCAGCCTTCGATCAGGCTTACCAGCCAGATTGGGAGCGGTGCCGGGATAGCTGCCGGATGCGGTGTACCCGTAGTTTGTGATTTTCGCACTACCGATGTGGCTTTGCACGGACAGGGAGCACCTCTTGTGCCGGTCGGTGACAGGTACTTGTTTGGGGATTATGATTATTGTCTGAACCTGGGGGGATTTTCCAATATATCTTCGGAACATTCTGATGGTTCCAGAAGTGCTTACGACATTACGGCCGTAAATTATGTGTTGAATCATTATACCCGTCAGGTGGGCGAAGAGTTTGATAAAGACGGATTGCGTGCCCGCAGGGGAAAAGTGCATGAAACGGTCCTCGATGCACTCAATCAATTACCCTTTTACAGGCAGGAAGGTCCCAGATCCCTGGGAAGGGAATGGGTGGAGGAGCAGGTCTTCCCCCTGATAGATTCTTTTGGGCTTACCCTGGAAGATGTATTGGCCACTTACTGTGAGCATATAGCCGTACAGACATCGTATCACATTAACCCGGGAGCCAGGGTGCTGGTAACGGGGGGTGGGGCTTTCAATAAATTTCTGATGGAAAGAATGGCTGCAAGGGCATCCTTGGTTCATTATATCATTCCCGAAGAGCTTACCGTTAATTTTAAGGAAGCGCTGATTTTTGCATTTTTGGGAGTGCTTTATGTGTGTGATATCCCATCCTGCCTTTCATCAGTGACAGGAAGTCTGCATGACAATATAGGAGGGGCTCTCTATAAATGTTCATAAAAAGTTTGGGTAAAAAGAAAAAAGCGCTACCTTTGCAAGCCCAAAATTAACACGATACGTACTAAGATGGACTTAATAAAAATAGCAGAACAGGCATTTGAAGTAGAAAGTAAAAACTTTCCGGATTTTAAAGCGGGTGATACCATCACCGTTACCTATAAGATAAGGGATGAGAGTAAGGAACGTCTGCAAAAATACCGCGGAGTATGTATACAGCGTAAAGGTTCCGGAGCATCGGAAACTTTTACTGTACGGAAGATATCCAACGGAGTTGGTGTAGAGCGGATTTTCCCTTATACATCACCTTTTATTGATTCCATAGAGATAAACAAATACGGCAAGGTCCGCCGTGCTCGCATATATTATCTGCGCAATCTAACCGGTAAGAAGGCCCGTATCAGAGAAAGAAGGGTCATGCTGGACAAGTCTGCAGAGGCTTAACAATTTCGGCCCCGTAGCTCAACTGAATAGAGCATTTGACTACGGATCAAAAGGTTACAGGTTTGAATCCTGTCGGGGTCACTATCTTTTTTCCCCATGAAACTATATTTGCCCTCGGAAGAAGAAGTTGCACTGCCGTTGGTGGAGGGTGTAAGATGCGGGTTCCCGTCCCCGGCGGAGGATTTTTCCGATATGCGTCTGAACATAACGGAAGAGATCGTTAAGAATCCCGCTTCCACATTTTATGCACGGGTGAGCGGCAACAGCATGATCAATGACGGTATAGGAGACGGGGATATCCTTGTAGTCGACAAATCCGTAGATCCGTACGACGGCTGTATTGCCATATGTTTCGTGGACGGGGAATTTACATTGAAACATGTGGAAAAGCACGGGGATCATATCCTGCTCGTGCCCGGGAACAAAAAATTCAAGACCATCCGGGTAACGGAAGATAATCATTTCACCATCTGGGGTATTGTCAGGTACGTGATCAAAAAGCTTTAGTCATGTATGCGCTGGCCGATTGCAACAATTTCTTTGTTAGTTGCGAAAGGGTGTTCAATCCCGGACTGAACGGACGTCCGGTCATCGTTCTTTCCAACAATGACGGATGCGCCGTCTCGCGCAGCAATGAGGCTAAAGCCCTGGGGATTAAAATGGGTGTTCCACTGTATCAGATCAGGGACATAGTTGAGAAATACAATGTAGTTGTCTTTTCCTCAAATTTTGCCCTTTACGGGGATATGTCCAAACGTGTTCACCTGACGCTGGCACAAATGGTTCCGGCAATCGAGATATATTCCATTGATGAAGCTTTCCTGGATCTTCGGGGCATGGAGCACACGGACCTGGATGCATTTGCAAAAAGAGCTTCGGCCCTTTGTCGGAAAAATACGGGGATACCTGTTTCAATCGGAGTGGCCTCCACCAAGACGCTGGCCAAGATCGCTTCACAAGTATGCAAAGGCCATCCCGGGATGCAGGGCGGGTACTTTATGCACGAACAGGAAGGTATTGACAGGATATTGCGTGAAGTGCCCGTTGAGGATATCTGGGGTATCGGACGCAGATACTCCCGCATGTTGCGTTCCCATGGTGTGTCTTCAGCAGCGGATTTTCTCTCATTGCCGCCTGATTGGGTACAAAAGCAGATGAGCATCGCGGGATTGCGGACATGGAAAGAATTAAGGGGTGAATCTTGTATAGAATTTACCGATCATATGCCTCCAAAAAAGCAAATATGCGTCTCGCGCAGTTTTGCCCGGGAGTTATATGATCTTGGAGTTATTTCCGGGCAGGTATCTCTTTTTACATCTATGGTATGTGAAAAATTACGGAAGCAAAAGAGTGCCTGTCATCAGGCTATTGTATTCCTGCTGACCAACCGTTTCAAACGGAATGTTCCCCAACAATACGAAAGCCGCCTGATTACTTTCCCGGTGGCCACGTCCAGCACTCTCGAAATCAACAGGGCTGTGCTCAGGGAATTGTCATTCCTTTTCCGTAAGGGATACGGCTATAAAAAGGCCGGTGTCATTCTTACCGGGATCGTTCCTGAAGATACCGTACAGTTGGACCTGTATGATACTGCCGACCGGATGAAACATTCCCGTCTGATGAAAGTCATGGATGATATCAATACAAGGATTGGTCACGGAACATTAACCATGGCTACCGAATCCGTGGAAGGTATAAGAATGAACAGGCAGCATCTCTCTCCGCAGTATACGACCAGATGGTCTGATATTCTGGTAGTAAAATAAATATCACGTTCGATCCTGACTGAAAGATAAATACAGGGAAAAAGGCAGAAACGGAGTCATTATTGTCAAGAGGAAGTAATCTCAAAATTACTACCTTTGGGCATGAAAAAAGTTCTGATATCGTTGGTATTGCTGCAGGTTGTTGCCTGCAGCAATTTTTCATCCATAGAGAAGCGCCGTATAGGAAAAATTGGTGATTCGGAAAAGATCATGCCGCTTTTTACGAACCGGGATCCCGATGAATTGCGTTTCCTGCGTCTGCAGGCAGGGCCGCTTAGCAAGCAAGACATGAGATCACGAACTTACGCTACATTAAAATTGAGGATGCTGGCTACGGTCCGGGACACGGCCAACACCGGGGTGGGGATCGCTGCCCCCCAGGTAGGTATTAGCAAACAACTGATTGCCGTACAACGTTTTGACAAAGAAGGACATCCTTTTGCATTCTATGTCAATCCGGTAATAGAAAAGTACAGTGAAGAGAAAAAATGGGGTTGGGAAGGATGTCTCTCGGTCCCCGGGGAAAGGGATACGGTCTTGCGTTCCACAGAGGTGGTTATCAGATACCGTGACCAGGATTCCTGGCAGATCGTCCGCGATACGGTTTCAGGATTTACGGCCGTTATTTTTCAGCACGAGATCGATCACCTGAACGGGAAGCTATATATTGATTGATGTTATCTACCATCATGGACACCAGGCGTTTGCGTGCTTCAACGGAGGCCCATCCGATGTGCGGTGTCAGGAAAAGTTTTGATTTGTCCGTTACTTTCCGGTAACAGTGATCTGCAGGAAGGGGTTCTGTACTGAATACATCCATTCCCGCACCTGCCAGCCTGTTTTCATTTAGCGCATCGGCCAATGCACACTCATCTACGATGGCACCCCGGCCCAGATTGAAAAGATAGGCGGAAGCTTTCATTTTTTCCAGTTCAACTTTCCCGATCAAACCGCGGGTCTTCTCATTTAAGGGGGAATGGATGCTCACCACATCCGAGGTGCGCAGCAGCTCGTCCAGGTTCACTCGCCGGTATTGCCCGTCACTACGGTCTTTCCCCGAGGAAGAATAATATACCACGTCCATGCCGAATGCCGATGCGATGGCCGCCACTTTTCGTCCGATGGCACCCATCCCGATGATCCCCATACGTTTGCCGCTGAGTTCATGGAAATACCGGCCTCCGAAATGGGTGGGGAGACCGCTTTTCGAATAAGCCTGTGAATGGGCAAACTCATTGAAATACGGTCCCTGCTGCATACAGGAAAGGATGTGTAAAAAAGTAGTTTGTGCAACACTGTCAGTAGAATATCCCGCTACATTCATTACCGGGATACCGGCTTTTGCCGCATATTGCAGATCTATGACATCCATTCCGGTAGCTGCCACACAGATCAGCTTCAGCTCTTTGGCCGCCTGCATTGCTTCCTTATTGATCTTTACCTTGTTTACCAGCACAATGTCTGCCGTAGCAATACGCGGGACCACCTCTGCGGGGGTTGTATTGTAATATACCGTTAACGTACCGAATTGTTCAAACGGGCTGAGGTCTATATCATCCCCCATCGTTGCTGCATCTAAAAATACGAGTTTCATACTGCAAAGATAAGGGAATCTCAGAGATTTCTGAGCAAGTGATCGGCTGCCTGCAGGATCTTGTTTTTTAGCAGGGGTTCGTAATGGGGGTGTTTCTGCAGGAAGGCGGTCACGCTGTCGGCCGCACTCCGGGAATTATGACCACGAAGGCAGGCCGAAATCCAAGAGGTGGGAAAAAAGATATCCCCGGTCCGTTGCACTTCCTCTAATTCTTCAAGTGCCGGGCGGATGTATTTCAGGGCATGTTCCTGCCTTAAGAAGTGGTTTAGGTAACCCAGGGCTGAAATAACCCAGGGTTCGGTACTCCGGTTTTCAACTTCCAGGAGCGATTCGAAAAAGGCGTCCCTGGCAGCCGGGTCCGGATCTACGGCTTGCACTATAAAGGCATAGGCTTTTCTTCGGTCGGGGTTGGTAATGCGTTCCAACTGTTTTTCCTTGATGTAGGAGGCTTTACCGGGCAGGCGGATCATCAGTTGGTAAGAGAGTGAAGTCATTTCCGTTTCCCCAAAAGGAAGTTCATGGAATGATTTGCCACTGTCCCATTGCTCAAACAGTTGCTCTGTGATCAGGGAGTCGGTAAAGATATCGGTCAGTGTACGGTAGGCAAGCAGGCGGTACTCTTTATCTTCCGCGGTATCGGCAGCCGTTTTAAGTAAAAATGCTTCTGTAAGGCCATCTTTTACCGTGGCATAACGGAGGGTTGCTTCCCCCAGGTATGAAAGGGCGGCATTTCGTATCAGGTTGTTGGTTTCGGCAGGTAGGTAACGGATCAGGGCATGGGTAAAAGTGTCGCCGGAAAGATTTCCTTCCAGCATATTCTCGTACAAGGTCATCAGGAGGGAAAGCCGTGTTTCTTCCGCCTCGAAACGGTTCAGGTTATGCAATATATAATCCCGGCTCAGACTGTCCGGCAGGAAGATGCCGTATGCCAGACCGTCGGTATTGGGGAGTATGAACTTCATCCCGCAGGTAACGGGAGCCTTTGCCTTGTCAAGTACCAGGTCAATGGTCAGGACTTGGGTCTGCTCTCCGTCAGTCAGGGAAAAGGTGATCTTTTGCGGCCACCGCAAGCCCCTGCCCAGCGGATCGGTTTGAGTAACTACCAGTGAATCATTTGATATACAAGCGCGTATATATGGCATTCCCTTGCTCTGTACCCATACCTGACTCCAATTCTCCAGGTCTTCCGGTGTCTTTTGGTCCAAGATGGAGATCAAATTTTTCCAGGTAGCATTGCCATAGGCAAATTGATGCAAGTAGGTGCGGATACCTTCCTGGAAGGCTTCAGGGCCCATCATTTCAGCCAGCATATGCATCATGATCGGAGCCTTATTGTATATGATATTCCCGTAAATCAGGCCGGCCTTTGCCAGGTTGTCCAAAGATTGCTTGATGGCATTGGTACCGGCAGTTCGGTCCACGGCGTAGGAGGCGGCATAAAAAGTACGCAGGTCGTTCAGACGGTGGTTGATCCCGGGAAATTGCGGACGGATCATCCGGGCAGCAAAATAGTTGGCAAACACCTCTTTGGTCCAGACATCGTCAAACCAATCCATGGTCACATAGTTTCCAAACCACATATGCGCCGTTTCGTGAGCGATCAGCGACATGCGACTCAATTGCTCCCCCGTAGTGGGATGTTCGCCCAGGAACATACGGCGGTCGTTATACAACGTAGCCCCTGTATGTTCCATACCTCCGTATTGGAATCCGGGCAGTATGATGAAATCGTATTTGGCAAACGGGTAGGGGATGCCGGTGTATTCTTCCAGCCATTCCAGAGAAGCGAATACCTGGTCAAAAATGATCCCGGTCTGGGCAATCTTCTGCGGGTCCGTTTCCCTGTGGTAAAGGGATATACTTCGCCCGTTGCGGGTTTCTTTCAAAAGTTGAAATTCCCCTGCCACAAACGAGAACAGGTAGGTGCTCAGGGGCTCTGTAGTCTGGAAACGGATGGTTTTACGTCCGTTGTTAATGGATGCTTCAGATGTGGTGTTGGATACGGCCACCCAGTGCTCCGGGACTTCCAGGGTCAGTGTATAGGCTGCTTTCAGGTTGGGTTGGTCAAAACACGGGAACAACGTTCGGGCCCTGTCCGGGACTAAAAGCGTATAAAGAAATTCTTCGTTCCGGTTTAATGATTGTTCCCCGGCACGGAAATCAATACTTATTGTGTTTGTGTTCTTTTTAAAGTATTTGCGGGGTATGATAATATGTTCATTCGTGAAACGGTATTGTGCCTTCCGGCCGTTCACCTGTACTGATGTGACAAAAGCTGGATCTTCCTTGAAATCGAGAATGATCTGCCGTGACCTTCCCAAATTGAAATTGATTTTCTGTACGGCTTTTATAGGTGCTTTCGGATCTTCAGGTAAATTGAAAAAAAGCTCATACCCGAGTTCGGAAATGGCTTCTTTGCGTTCCCGGGCCAATTCTAAACTTACTCCTGATTCGGGACCTGAACAGTTTAGAAAGGCCAGGATCAGTGGAATGATTGTAAATTTTCGCATAACCTTTGATTGGCGGCAGGTTGGAGGCTTTATTATTCTTTTTCCGGCGATAATTTTTTATAAACGATTCCTGCCAATATGGCTCCTGTGATCGGGGCTACCCAGAACAACCATAACTGTTTCAACGCCCAGCCACCTGCGAACAATGCCTGGCTGGTACTTCTTGCAGGATTTACCGAAGTATTTGTCACTGGGATGCTGATCAGATGAATAAGCACTAATGCCAGACCTATGGCCAAACCTGCCAATCCTTTCGGAGCTTTTGAATGTGTTGCACCCAGAATGATAATTAAAAACATGAACGTCATAACAACTTCCGTCACTAATGCGGCAAGCATACCGTATCCTCCGGGGGAGTGTTCCCCGTATCCGTTGGCTGCAAATCCTCCCATTTCAAATCCCGGTTTACCGCTTGCAATCAGGTATATGATCCCGGCTCCGGCTATTGCACCCAATACTTGTGCTACAATGTAAGGTAGCAATTCCTTTTTGTTAAAACGTCCGCCAAAAAACAGTCCGATCGATACGGCCGGATTCAAATGGCATCCTGAAATATGTCCTATGGCATAAGCCATAGTAACAACGGTCAGACCAAATGCAATGGAAACTCCGGTGAATCCTATTCCCAATTCAGGATAAGCGGCTGCAAGAACGGCACTTCCGCATCCGCCCAAAACCAGCCAAAGGGTTCCGATAAATTCAGCTATTAATTTTTTCATATGTTTTTAATTAATAATTCATTCAATTTTGATAGCAATTTACTTATTTACTATTTTTCGTCCAAATTATTATCTGAAAGATTCTCTAACTTTGCACCATGTCAAAATACGGTACTGTTATTTGGGTAGGATTGCTGGCACTGATTACCGGTTTCCTGATCTGGACCCCTACACACAAGGTGTTTGTGGAGCTTACGGCAAAGTTTCCCTATATCATGGGGTTTGTAAAATTTGCTATTCTTTCTATGATGGGCGAATTTCTGGCAGCCCGGCTGGTACATAAAAAGTGGGTCGGGATCAAGGGTGTATTACCCAAGATGCTGGTCTGGGGAATTTTGGGGATGCTGATCGTGCTGATGTTTGCCGTATTTTCGGGGGGAGTGGACAGTGCCGCCTCACAGGGATTGCTGATCTCTGAATGTAGTGATACTTGTCCGTTGGTAGTACAGTTTATTTCCAGGTTACGCCGGGCGTTGTTTATTTCGGCCATCATGAATCTTACCTTTGGTCCGGTGTTTATGGCGGCTCACCGCATAATTGATGTATATATTGACAAGCGGTATTCGGGGGAAAAAGTGACCTTTGCCCGTGTCATTCCGCTGATTGACTGGGGTAGATTCATCAGGGAGATCGTGGGGGTGACCATTCCGGTATTCTGGATCCCTGCACATACCATTACGTTTCTACTGCCCGGCCAGTACAGGGTGCTATTTGCCGCATCGTTGTCCATTGTGTTGGGACTGATCCTGTCTTTTGCCAAAATGAAGAATCCGAATAACTTAAATTAAAACAATAAACTATGCGCTGCTTACTGTCTTTCATTTTATTAATTACTGTTCATTTGGGACTATTTGCTCAAAATGTGAACAAACAGAATGTCCCTGAGAAGAAAAGCGTGAACAGGGTGGAAATAACTTTGCCCGTGGTGAACGGGTATACTGTGTTGAAGTGTGACTTTCATACCCATACTGTTTTTTCCGATGGTTTGGTCTGGCCGACTTACCGGGTAAGGGAAGCTTGGATACAGGGGATGGATGTGCTGGCCATTACCGACCATATTGAATACCGTCCCTTTAAGGAATATGTAGGTGGAGATCTGAACACCTCGCATGAATTGGCTTTGCCCGTAGCACAGCAATACGGTATCATGCTTGTAAAAGGAACTGAAGTTACTCGCAAGCAAGGCGTAATTGGTCATTTCAATGCGCTATTTATTAAAGATGCCAATCCCATTGATCAATCCGACCCGGAAAAAGCCCTGCAAACCGCTTATGACCAGGGAGCTTTCATTATGTATAACCATCCGGGCTGGGCGTTGGACACCTGTTTGTTAACGGAATTTCAACAGGCTATGATAGACAAAGGTATTGTCAAAGGGATTGAAGTGTTCAACAACAACGAGTTTTATCCCAGGGCGCTTTCCTGGAGCCGTGACCAAAAACTGACCGTTTTTGCTACCTCGGATGTTCACGGGACTATCAATGAGGATCTTGGTGTACCCTATTCGGCTGCAACCCGTCCCATGACCCTGGTGTTCGTAAAAGAAAAAACTCAGGAAGCGGTCCGGGAAGCCTTGGAAAACGGACGTACCCTGGCCTATTTTTATGACAATGTGGCCGGAGAAGAGAAGTGGCTCAAATCGCTTTTTTTGGCTTCGGTAAAACTGGAAAAAATATTAAAAAAAGAAAAAACATCGTTTTATAGAATGACCAACCTTTCCGGGATCAATTATACATTTACCATAGGTACTGCACAGTACATGCTCGATGCCGGATCATCCATTCAAATTACCGTGCCTGCAAATCAGCGGGAAGTATCGCTGGAGGTTCTGAATATGCATTACTACGAAGGCAGGCACCCGGTGGTGAGTATGGTACTGGAATGAAACAGGGTAAAAAGTGACAAAATTAACTTCATGCTATAAAAAAATAAGAAAATGAAAAATTTGACCAAAGTATTAACTGTTCTATTGATTACGAATTTTTGTTATCAGGCAAATGCACAGACAATTGGAGTAAATGGAGGATTAA
Organism: Bacteroidetes bacterium ADurb.Bin037; assembly: GCA_002071175.1. Taxonomy (GTDB): domain Bacteria; phylum Bacteroidota; class Bacteroidia; order Bacteroidales; family UBA932; genus DMER64. The sequence continues at coordinate 79,875 of MWER01000005.1, read as the reverse complement.
CTCTTGCAAATCAGAGATATGTGGTATATCAAGATGATGATGATATTGAACAAATTCATTACGATATGAATCCGGGGTTTCATCTGGGATTTACAGTTGATGTGCCTTTTAACGGCTTTTTATCCGTTGAACCGGGGATTTTTTTCACAACAAAAGGATATAGATATAAGCAGAGTATATTAGGTGTTAGTCTGACAACCAAAGCGAATACTTATTATCTTGATATTCCTGTAGCACTTAAACTGTCTTATGAAATATTTAATGGCTTTAAATTGTTTGGAACGGCAGGTCCCTATGTTGGGTTTGGATTGGGGGGTGATTTGGTTGTAATAGGTAAATCCGGAATGGGGGAAGAATCTGGAAAGACCAAAATTAAATGGGGTAATGATGAAGCTGATGATCATTTCAAAAGGTTTGATTGGGGTGTAACTTTTGGTGGCGGTGTTGAAATCAGATCTATCTTAGTTGGTGTTTCTTACGATCTTGGTTTGTACAATATTTCTCCTTATCAGGAAAGGGGAAGGTGCACAAATAATCGGATCCTTAAAATATCGGTAGGCTATAGATTTTGAATCAATTCCATGATACTCCCTTAGATTCTAAATTTTAACAGACAAGTAGGTCGGGGGAGTATTATAATTTTTGTATACATGAAGCATTCCGGGGTAACTTTTCTTGGGATGCTTTTTTATTATTATGAAATGGAAAAACCACAAGCAGTTGATTTATAACTAGCTTGTGGTTTTACATTGTGCCCAGGACAAGAATCGAACTTGCACACCGTAACCGGCACCACCCCCTCAAAGTGGCGTGTCTACCAATTCCACCACCTGGGCAATTTGCGGGGCAAATATAAGACAAATTTCCTTATTCTTCCTATATTTGTTCAGTAATTGTCTTGGTATGGATATTCACAACACACTTTTGCGCAAAGCTGTTCAGATAGCGGCAAAACTACGCAGTGAGGGGGCTGATAGACCGGCTCCCGAGGAATCATATAGTTTGTTCAAGCACAAAGGAGATATGATCTATCTTGTAGGGGATACGGACTCCAAAGAGGTAAACTTGGATAACGATTACCGCATTCAAAAGGTTATGCTTTCCGCCATGCGCAGGGACCTTGTATCATGTGTTCAGGAAATATCCGAGGGAGGGCTTTTTGAAGCATTGCTGAGAGCAGCCATGCCTACGGGACTGGGATTCGATATTACTACTGATTCCGAGATACCGGAAGAACAGTTTCTTTTTGATGATCCCGGGACTTGTGCTGTCGTTACGGTTCCCATAGAAAAGGATGAGGAACTGGTGCAGTTCCTATTTGATAATTGTGTGACAGTTATGACGCTGGGTCATGTAACAAAAGGGGATATTCGCATTGATGACCATTCCTACGGAAATATCCGTCAGTTATGATCTGACAAACAGCATTTTTGACGCCATTGCCGGAAGGTACGACCGGACAAACACCTTGATCTCTCTAGGTTTTGACCGGCTGTGGCAACGAAAACTGGTTCAGGAAGTGCAAAAGGTTTCCCACAACAGGATCCTTGACCTTGCTTGTGGTACCGGGCAGCTTACCCGGAAACTGGGGGAACTGGAAGGAGCAATGGTTACCGGGCTGGATCCATCGGTCAATATGCTGTCTGTAGCAAAACGAGGGATTGAGGGTAAAGCAAATATTGATTATTGTGAAGGGTATGCCGAATCGCTTCCCTTTCCCGACAATTCCTTTGAGGTGATCACGATCTCTTACGGAATCAGAAATTTTGCAGATAGGGAAGCTTCGTTCCGCCAGGCGCTGCGTGTGCTTAGACCGGGGGGATACATCTTCGTTCTGGAGTTTTCGCTAAAAGGAGGGAGCGGGGCACAGTTTGCGTTCCAGCGTTTTTATATTCACAACTTGCTGCCTTTGTTAGGATGGTTGAGTACAGGAGAAAAGAGATCATACCGGTATCTGAGGGATTCGGTAGAGTCGTTCCCGTCCCCGGGAGATATATGCCATCAGATGGCCGGGATAGGCTTTATTAATGTGGAACATGTGCGGCTTGTTCCGGGTGTTGCAGTATTGTTCACGGGTCAAAAGGAAAATGATGACAGATTTTAATTTCGGATCGATAATCAGTCTGTTGCTCTATGTTTTTTATATGGGGCTGGCTTTTTATTTTATTTACGATCTGATATTCAAAAAACACAATCCCATAAAATCGCTTTCCTGGATCGTTGTCATGCTTTTGCTGCCGTATGTCGGTCTGATCATTTATATCTATGTAGGTCGGGATTTCAGGAAAAATAAGATGTATAGCCGTAAGGGCCTGCACGATGAAAAGCTGAAAAAAGAATTATCCGCCCTCCAGGTGAACCAGCTTATTGAAGCCAAGGGGAAACTCCCGGCAGATATTGCCAATCATAAGAAGCTGATCTTTCTTGCATTGAATAACAGCCGTAGCATATTGACCAGGCATAACATCACGCAACTCTACTTCACCGGCAAGGAAGCACTGGAAGCCATGTACGAAAGTGCTCTCAATGCACAACATCATATTCATCTGCAATCATTCATCATAGAAAATGATTCTGTGGGCACCATGTGGAAGAACCTGCTCATAAATAAAGCAAAGGAAGGAGTGGATGTTTATGTGATTTATGATGATTTCGGAAGTTGGCATTTGCCCCGGTCTTTCATAAAGGACATGCGTAATGCGGGTGTTTATATAGAGCCTTTCGGAAAGGTGAGGTTTCCTGGGATGAGGGCAATGGTCAATTACCGGAACCACCGCAAACTACTGATTGTAGATGGGATGGAAGGATTCCTGGGTGGAGTGAACATCGCAGACAGGTATTATGACGGAGGTACAAGCCTGGAGTGGAGGGACACCCAGATACGGATTAAAGGAGAAGCTGTCAGGCAGCTTGAATCCAGTTTCCTGATGGACTGGTATTTCATTACGCAAAAAAACCTGAGAAGAAGAAAACGATATGCCTACAGCCCGCCTGACCTTGAAGAGAATGCTGTACCCGAAACCTGCTATATGCAAATAGTGAGTTCGGGTCCGGACAGTGACTGGGCAGATATCATGCAATTGTACCTTACGATCATCACCGAGGCCCGTATGCGAATAAGTATCACCACGCCGTATTTCATTCCGAACGAAACAATTCTAAATGCTCTCAAAACAGCTGCTCTGGGAGGTGTTGAAGTACGCATCATGCTGCCTGAAGAAGCTGACACCCGCTTTGTCCATTATGCCAGCCTGTCTTATGTGAGTGAGCTTCTTGATGCGGGCATCAAAGTGTATCTTTATACAAAAGGTTTTATCCATTCCAAGACCATAAGTATAGACGGTTCGTGTTGTGTGATAGGTTCGGCCAACCTGGACAACAGGAGTCTGGAACACCATTTTGAAGTGGGGGCTATCATTTATAATCCCCATGTAAGCATGGAAATGGAAGATCAGTTTGACAAATATCTGAACGATTCACGCCTGATAGTCAGTAAGAGCTGGAACAGGAGATCCTTCCGCCAAAAGGCCAATGAGCAGTTTACACGTTTACTAAGTCCTTTGTTGTGATCTAAAGGGATAAGGGTTGAGAACTCTATATATTCTTGTGGATCAATAGTAAGATTTGTATATTTGTAACAGCATTTACTATATAATATGTTACTAAGTAAGAAAATAGGAGTATATCTGAATCAGGCACATTTTCTGTTTAAGCAGTGTTTTCTAGCAGAATTGGTGGCCAGCAATGTCAATCTTACTCCGGAACAATACCTGCTTATAGATTTGCTTTGGGATGAAGGTCCCCTGACGCAACAGCAGATTGCCAACCAAATGCAAAAGGACAAGAATTCCATTACCAGATTGATTGACGGATTGGAGAAGAAAGGTTATGTGATCCGGGAAACGGATACGGAGGATCGCAGGAAAAACCTGGTGATGGTAACTGAAATGGGACAGGCAAAAAAGCAGGAGATAACCCGCATTGCCATTGATGCCGCCGACAACATTCTGGGTGGTATCCCTACCGAAGAACTGAATACGGTGGTCGAGGTCTTGAACAAATTGAACAAGAATATGAAAAAACTGTTACAAAAGAAATAAGTATGGGTAAAGATTATCTTTTGCAGAATCATGCCACGGGAAGAATATTTGAAGATACGGGCTGGCTTCTTTCAGATCCCATGTGTAAAGGACCTTCTCTTATACGGGCTTTATACAGAAAAAAGCAGATAGAATATCAGGACGTTGACAAGGGATTGTACCGTTTTGCGGACTGGTTGCCCGTAAACAGAATGCTGAAAGGTTCTGCAGCACCTGTTACATACAAGAGCGAAGGACTTGGCCCTTATCTGGGGCTTGATAACCTCTACATAACTTTCAGCGGTTACTGGCCGGAAAGGAGTGCTTTTATGAGAACGTGTTCCTTCAAGGAAACCGAAGCCTTTTCCGTTTGTGCCTATATCCCTAAAAATGAAAAGAGGACCATGGTAGTGGCTTCTGCCGGCAATACGGCCCGTGCTTTTGCCAGAGTATGCTCGGAAAATAAGATCCCTTTACTGCTCTTTGTACCATATGACAATCTGGATAGCCTTTGGTTTGAAAAGGAACTTGATCCTTGCGTACAACTGCTGTGTTCACCTCCCGGGAGCGATTACTATGATGCCATTGAAATGAGTAATCGTTACTGTGAAGATGCTTCGCGTTATTTTGCTGAAGGGGGGGCCAAAAACATAGCCCGCAGGGATGGCATGGGAACTACCGTGTTATCTGCCACGACTTTCATTGGAAGAATTCCTGATTATTACTTCCAGGCAGTAGGCAGCGGTACGGGAGTGATTGCCGCCTGGGAAGCTAACAAGCGTCTTATAAAAGACGGACGTTTTGGGGATCACCTCATGTGCCTTATCCCTTCCCAGAATGCCCCTTTTATTCCCATATATGAGGCTTGGATGACAACGGGTCGCCACATGGATACTATGGAAGCAAGCGAGGCAAGAAAAAAATCATCATCAATAAAAGCCAAAGTGCTTTCCAATCGCAAACCTCCATACGGGATCCCCGGGGGATTGTACGATGCCCTAATAGATTCAGACGGATTTATGGATTATGCCACCAATGAAGAGTTGGAACGGGCCCTGTCAACTTTTGAGGAACTGGAAGGCATTGATATTGATCCGGCAGCTGCAGTGGCAACAGCCAGTTTAATGAAAAACGTGAAAAACGGAAAGGTGTGTCGTTCTGCCGTTATCATGCTCAATATTACCGGTGGGGGTGAAGCCCGCTTCAAAAAGGAACACGAGATCTTTTACCTTAAACCGGTTAAGGAAGCTTCCCTGCTTAGCGTTTTCTGCTGAGGGGAGAATCGGGTTCTTTGGCCATAAGGCGGTATTCCAACTTTGAAACGAACCGTTGAAAAAACTTGGATGCCCAGACGGTTATTTTCCCAAGCGGAGTAAGGATAACAAAATCTTTCCTCATCCTGATCCCTTTTAGCATACGCAGTGCAACAGTTCGGGCGGGCATCATCTTTTCTTCTTTCCTGGGAGTCACACCTTGCGGTGTCCCATCAGCCGTAAGAGCCGAAATACGTACATTGGAAGCCGTAAAACCCGGAGCAAAGGTCATGACATGCAAACCGTCGTAGATATGTTCGGTGCGCAAGGTGTCCAGAAATCCGTTCATGGCAAATTTCGAGGCGGAATATCCCGTCCGTGCAGGAAGTCCCTTAAATCCGGCAATGGACGTGACGCCGACAACCGATCCTTTGCTTTCAAGCAGCCAGGGCAATGCATATTTGGTGCAATATACGCATCCCCAAAAATTGACATCCATCAGTCTTTTCATAACCGCCAGGTCCAGGTCCTTAAACAGGGCACGCATGGAAAGACCTGCATTATTGATCAGGATATCGATCCGTCCAAAACGGTTGATCGTTTCTTCTATCAGATGCTTGCAATCGGATTCGACTGTAACATCGGTTATGACTGCCAAAACAGGCCGGTTTCCCAACTCTTCCTCCAGGGCTTTGAGTTTGTCAGCGGAACGGGCGGCAATGACTACTGCAGCTCCCGCCTCAGAAAAAACACGTGCACATTCCAGTCCAATGCCGGAAGAGGCACCCGTTATAATGGCCACCTTACCTTGTAATCTCATAGTCAATGTATTGCCATATTTTTCATCTCATCACCTTTGTATAATCCTTGTCGGAGCTTTTTATGTATCTCACTGAAGGCATTGAGTGTATATTCAACATGTTCGAGTGAATGCATGGCTGTAGGGATAAGCCGGAACATGATTACATCCCTGGGAACAACCGGGTAGACAACTACAGAACAGAATATGTTGTAATTCTCCCTCAGATCTATCAGTATATTGGTTGCCTCTGTAACTCCCCCTTTCAAAAATACGGGAGTAACACATGCTTCTGCAGGTCCTATGTCAAAGCCGCTCTTACGCAGGCCTTCTTGCAGCGTTCTGGTAATAAGCCATAACTTTTCCCTCAGTTCAGGTCTGGTCCTGATCATTTCCAGACGTTTGAGCAATCCTTCCACCATAGCCATAGGGAGGCTCTTGGCATATATCTGTGAACGCAGGTTATAACGAAGATAATTAATGATGTCGGCAGGTCCTGCTACGAATCCTCCTATACCTGCCATAGATTTGGCAAAAGCGCCAAAATACAGGTCAACCTGATCCATGACATTGAAATGCTCAGATGCGCCCCGTCCGTTCTCACCCATAACGCCAAAACCGTGTGCGTCGTCTATCAATATGCGGAAATCGTATTTCTTTTTAAGTTCTACTATCTTATCCAGGAAACCCAGGGCTCCCGTCATTCCATAAACCCCTTCCGTTATGAGCAGAATACCACCGCCGCTTTTTTCAGTAAGACGGGTGGCACGTTCCAGTGCTTTTTCACATTTCTCCAGATTATTGTGCAGATATACGATCCGTTGGCCCATATGCAAACGCATACCGTCCATGATACAGGCATGAGCCTGTGAATCGTATACTACAACATCGCGGCGGTTGAGCAGGGCATCGATGGTCGAGACCATACCCTGGTAACCATAATTGAAAAGATAAGCATCTTCCTTTTTTTCAAAATCGGCCAGTTCCCTTTCCAGTTTCTCGTGCAGGGAAGTGTGTCCGCTCATCATCCGTGCTCCCATAGGGTATGCCAGTCCCCATTTTTCTGCCGCTTCCATATCAACTTTTCTGATTTCCGGATGGTTTGCCAGTCCCAAATAATTATTGAACGTCCAGGCCAGCACTTTTTTCCCTTGGAACATCATGTAGGGTTCTATCGGACCTTCCAGCTTGGGGAACATGAAATAACCATGAGCTTTTTTACGGTACTGTCCCAGAGGGCCGCCTTCGTCTTTTCTTATCCTTTCAAAAATATCCATAATTAAACGTCTATGTTAGCGTATTTTGCGTGTTGTTCAATAAATTCCCTGCGAGGTGGCACTTCATCTCCCATGAGCATGGAAAAGATGCGGTCTGCTTCTGCAGCATTGTCAATGGTGATTTGCCGCAAGATCCTTTTTTCCGGATTCATGGTCGTTTCCCATAACTGCGATGCGTCCATTTCTCCCAGACCCTTGTAGCGCTGAACGGTAACGGAACTGTCTTTTCCTTTGCCAAATTCTTCCACAGCCTGGCGTCTTTGCTCCTCGGTCCAGCAATACCTCTCTTCCTTGCCTTTCTTAACAAGGTAAAGTGGGGGAGAGGCAATATATACATGCCCTTCCCGGATCAGGTCAGGCATATGGCGGAAAAAGAATGTCAGCAAAAGCGTATCAATATGGCTCCCGTCTACGTCGGCGTCGGTCATAATAATCACACGATGGTATCTGAGCTTGCTCATGTTTAGGGCCTTGCTATCTTCATCAGTACCTCTGGTAACCCCAAACGCAGTATATATATTGCGGATTTCTTCATTTTCAAAAACCCGGTATTCCTGTGCCTTTTCCACATTCAGGATCTTACCGCGCAGGGGGAGAATGGCCTGGAAAGAGCGGTCTCTTCCACTCTTGGCCGTGCCGCCTGCCGAGTCACCTTCCACCAGGAAGATCTCACATGATTCCGGATCCCTGTTGGAGCAGTCGGCCAGTTTGCCGGGAAGTCCGGCACCGGACATTACCGTCTTGCGTTGAACCAGTTCACGTGCTTTTCTGGCTGCATGGCGTGCCGTTGCGGCCGTGATTACTTTTTCCACAATGGTTTTTGCGTCCTTCGGGTTCTCTTCCAGGTAGTTTTCCAGGGCAGTACTTACAGCTTGGGAAACGGCACCCATAACTTCGCTGTTGCCCAGCTTTGTCTTGGTCTGGCCTTCAAACTGGGGTTCGTTTACCATGATCGAGATGATGGCTGTCAGACCTTCCCGGAAATCAGCCGGATCGATGTCGAACTTAAGCTTGCTGAGCATACCGCTCTTTTCTGCATAACTCTTAAGCGTTGTAGTGAGTCCCCTCCGAAATCCCGTCAGATGGGTACCTCCTTCTATGGTATTGATATTGTTTACGTAGGAGTGGATATTTTCTGAAAAACCCGTATTGTATTGCATTGCAATTTCAATGGGAATATTGGTTTTTTTTGTCTCCAGGTATATCGGATTTTCGGTCAGGGGATCCCGTGTTTTGTCCAGGAATTTGATAAAATCCAACAATCCGGTTTCGGAGTAGAATTCATTAGTCCTGAATTTTTTGGTTAAAGCTACATTTTCTTCACTGTCTTCTGTATCGTCATCATCCTGGGTATGTATTCTCTGATCTTCTATTGAAAGACGGACTCCCTTGTTTAGGAAGGAGAGTTCCCTCAGTCGTGCAGAGAGGATCTCGTAGCTGTATTCAATGCCCAAGGTAAATATCTCCTTATCGGGCATAAAGTAAATTTCGGTACCGGTAATGTCCGTATTGCCAATGATCTCTACGGGTGTTTGGGGCGTGCCGCGTGCGTATTCCTGTCTGAATATCTTACCTTCCCGGTATATGGTAGCCACAAGTTTACCGGACAGGGCATTGACACATGAAAGTCCCACCCCGTGTAAACCGCCTGAAACTTTATAGGAATCTTTAGAGAATTTTCCTCCGGCATGCAATACGGTAAGGACTACCTCGAGGGCTGACCTCTTTTCTTTTTCATGCATACCTGTCGGAATGCCTCGTCCGTTGTCGACGACTGTTATGCTGTTATCAGGATTGATGGTCACCTTTATATTGTCGCAATAACCGGCAAGTGCTTCGTCTATGGAGTTATCCACGACTTCATAAACAAGATGATGCAATCCCCGGGATCCGATGTCCCCAATATACATGGAGGGACGTTTTCGGACAGCATCCAGGCCTTCCAGCACCTGAATACTATCTGCAGAATACTGATTCTCTTTACTCACTTTTTCGATCTTTGAATAACGAACAAAGATACACAAAAAGCATCAGAAATCCTAATCAAAAACGGAATGTGAGACCCCCTCCGAAAGTCAAGCCGGGATTGCGATACAGATAATAATACGAGATCTCTCTGTTGAGCAGGTTGCTCCCCATAAAATAAGCGGAAAACATCTTGTTGATGACATACTCAAGGCGGACACCCAGATCAAGGAATCCCGGAATGGTAACGACAGATGAAGCGGCGCTCCAGTCGGGGGCAAAACAGGTATCCCGCCAATATCCCGTAGCCGTTAAAATGATCCGCTCCCTCCAGTTGTATCTTGCATATCCTCTGACCTCCCATACAGGCTTATGCCAGGGGGGATTGTTGGAACTCAGTATATATTGATGCCATTCCCCTGATATTCCCATTCCAAAACGGCGGGAGTGGAAAGACAAGGAACTTCCTGCAGTGTATCTTGTTTCATCGGAGTAATGGAGCATATACAGGCCCGGATAACCCTGTTGTAAGATCTGTGTCCCGAAGAAGAACTGGTTCTTTGTATAGCGGTAAGCGCCGTAGATCCTGTAATGGAAAAGATCCCCGACAGTTCCTGTAAATCCGGCCTGAACATCCCACGGAACGGTAGCATCGTACATCTGGTCGGCAAAGATCCAGGGATTTTCTGTGATTCTGTCCTGGTAAGTATTGAGCAGATGGTATCCGTTCGTTTTGGCATATAATGTAAGCCAGTCCCGGATCAACTTGAAATGTGCATCAAACCAGGGAAATATTCCCAATTTATTATTGTCGGATTCCAGAAGGTATCCCACACGTAATCCGATGCCTGCCTTAAATCTTTCTCCGCTCCATACTACATGGGGAAAAGCATTTATTACTGCGCGGGAAGCCGAAATACCGTTCAATGTCCAGCGATTGCTGGCAAAACGTGCATTTGCCTCCAGGTTCAGAGAAAGTCCTTTTGCAAGGTTGTAACCGGTGCTTGCTTCTATATTAAGAATATTTTCCCTTATTACCGGGAGACTATCGTAAGGACCTGTAATCCTGTTTTTTGCGTGATGATAACCAAATTTCAGGTGATAATGCCACGACCCGGGTATGTTGTTAAGGGAATAGGCTTCCATCTCTGTGCCTGCCTTATAGTAATTCTGGTAATCCAAACCCGGTAACGATAGCATATCCACAACGGCAAACTTGTTGTTCAGATGTTCTCCCAGAACATTTATTCTGAATGTGTTTTTCTTTCCCCTGTGTTCCAGGGTGATCCTGCCGTCAGTGGTCATGCGTCTGTCCTGATGCAGCAGTGAGCGGTGACGGGCCTGAAGTCCAATGTACCAACGTGATCTGATAGGGGCTTGCAGCAGGATGTCCCCACGGGGTGTCCAGGGATATCCTATTGCAAGGTCTAAATATCCGTAGCGGGTACCAGGTTCCTCATATGATCTGACTACTGCCGGAGACAGCGGTATGAACTCGTAAAGGTTTAACAGGGGTTTGTCCAGTATGCTGTATTGAATAAGTGTCTGGGATATCTGCAGGGAATCAGGCACACTCGTATCAAGAGGCGGTTTGGTAACTTCTATGAGATCGGCATCGTATAAACGTTCCACCTGGATCACCGGATTGATCTGGGTCTGTGCTGCCAATGAAAGGTTGGCAAAGCAGTATCCTATGAATAACCATTTTTTCATTATTATTCTTCTTCTTCCTTACATCTTTTAATCCGGAGTGCGACAATTTGTGCAATATCGTCAGACCCGGAAGGAGTGTATCCTTTCTGGACACTTTCGTAGGTTGCCTTTGCCTGTGTCCATTCACCCTTTTCTGCAAAGATATCCCCAAGCAGGATGAATGCACGCGCGATCCAGTATTCCTGGGGTGATTCTGTATCTGCAAAATTGTATATCATTGTCTCTGCCTTATCGAAATCTCCTGAGTCAAAGGCATCCTTGCACAGCAGATAATAGGCTTCTGCTCCCGTAGCGGTATGGTTGTTTTTCGACAATTCTTCCAATAACGGCAGGGCTTGCGTCCTTTCACCCAATGCCAGGTGGCTTAACGCCCTGACGTATAGGGCATCTGCCTGGTCATTTTCTCCGAATGCCTTGTTTTCCGATACTTTGTGCGAATGAATAATGGCATTGCGGAATTGCTTGTTCCTGAAGAATGACCACATCAGGCCCCTGAGCGCTTCAAGCCGGTTGTTCTCAATTACGGCTATATCGTAGAGGCTCATGTAGGCATCCACTGCATTGGCATATTGTTCCAGGTCGTATTGAATTGCAGCATAATGCTTTGTGGCAAGTTCTGTATACGAACCGGAAGGATTTTTCATGACTACCAGGTATGCATCAGCTGCCAACTGCATCTTTTTCAGGTGGGTGTAACATTCTCCAAGATAAAAGTGGGCAGCGGGTATTTTTTCACTGGCCGGATAGTCCCTGATAAAGTTATTCAGGGCAGTTACGGCTGCTGCCGCTGCAGAGGGTCCGTTCAGGTATAATTGTTCGGCCGAAGCGAATATCATCATTTCCTTTTCATCCGGACTTTTTTTCGAATCGATTCCCAGACTTTCCAGGTAATCGAAAAAGCCTTTTGAATCATTACGTGACAGGTATACATTTTCGATCCCTGCCAATGCATTCACCGCATCAGGTGAATCGGGAAACCGGCGTATTACTTCCTTGTAGTGATCCAGGGCGGCATTGGGATCCTGCCGGTTGATACATATCAGTCCCAGTTCTACGAGCGCTTTTGCATGGAATGCGCTGTGTATGCCAAAGGAGAGAATGGTACGAAAACGTTCTTCTGCGTTATCATACTGGTTTGTCTGAACAAAGGTCCGACCCTGCTCAAAAAGAGCCGACGAATAGAACGAGGAAGAGGGATATTCCTGCATCAGCCGGTCAAGGGTTAAGATCTTCAGAGATTCCTGGTTTAATACGCCTTGGGCCATGGCGATCTGAAACAGAGCATAATCAGGTACTGCCGTTTTGTTATCCAAAGCATTCTGATACTCTTCGGTTGCCTGCCGGTGCTGGTATTGTGCAAAGGCACAGTCTCCCAGTCTCAGGTAGGTGTCTGCCACCAAAGCCCTGTCGCTTTGGCCCAGTTTTAAATACCTGCGGAACCATTCTGCCGCATTGGAATAGTCCTTCATCTTAAAATAAGCATATCCAATGTTATAATGACTGGTACGGTATTTTTCAGGATTTTGGAATGATCCGCTGCTTTGGATGAACTGTTTCCATATGTTGATGGCATTGTTGTTTTGATTGCTGCGATAGAGACATTCTGCCACCCAGTATGGTTCCTGTGCAAGGGAAAAATAATGTTCCGCATCTCTGAAAGACCCCGTTTTATAAAGCTGGATACCCCTTAAATAGGCAGCCCTTTTCAGATCCTCCCTGTTTTCGGGGGTTAAATTCCTGAGGGCCTGTAGCGCTTCTACAGCCGAGGCATAATCCTGGTTGAGAAAATAATTGGCAGCAATATATGTTTGTATCTCATCAAGCTTTTCAGATTCGGGATAATTTTTCCGGTAAAGTGACAATGCCTGAATATCCCTGTTTAAGTCAAAAGAGAGTTTGGCGTAATTGAAGAAAGCATCTTCCCTGATCGCCGGGTCATAATCCAGGGCACTGGCTCTTTTGAAGGATTCCATGGCGTCGACCTTGTTTCGCAATCTTATATAGGATTCTCCCAGATGATACAAGGCGCTCTGTCCCAGACTGTCAGGTCTTTCCCCAACAATGGAAAGTTGTTCAACGGCACGCTCATAATCACCCAGCTTGAAGTACAGGATTCCCGAAAAATACCTGTCCGTCAATGACATCTTGGTTACATTATTGAGGTAATCATCAAAAAAACTACGTGCTTCACCGGTTCTATCCAGGGCATAGTAAGCTTCTGATAACGTTTTGGCAATAGTGGTCCGCAGAGCAGGATCGGCATCCTGGTATAGCGGGACCCCCGTTTCTATGACCTGTTCGTACCTTTTCATATAAAGCAGTGCCTGTAGCAAATAAGCCGAAGAAAGACCGGCATACTGCGGCACATTCCTTAGGGGTTCCAACAGCGGTACGGCCTGCTCAAAACGACCTGCGGCATAATGAATATATCCCCGGTAATACCTGGAAGCCCATTTGTATGAAGATTCGCCCTGTGCATAATTTTCAGCTTCGGTAAAAAGATTTTCAGCCCTTGCCGGATCACCTGACTGAAAGTAAGCATATCCCTTTTTGAACGCATAAGCGGAACGGTCTTTTTTGGGAAGCTGGTTCACTTGAACCTTTTCATAGGCACTGACTGCCTCATTGAAACGGTTTTCAGAAGAAAGCAAATTGCCCCATTTGAAATATATCTGATGTCGTAAAGGAGCTGAAGGGTACTCTTGTTCCCAACGGTCAATGCTTTGACCCACGGAAGGGTCGTTAAGAGCTATTTGGCACAGCAATTTGTAGGAAGCAACAAGGGAAGGGTGGGCTTGCCGGTCAGAATCCTGGATTCTGTTGAAAAGATCATACGCGCTCCAGTACTGTTCCTGCTTGAATAATTCAACAGCCGTATTGAATAGGTCACCGTCGTAACGTTCCCTTTCCTGGCCATATAGTACGGCCGTACTCAGCAGCATTACGACAAGTATTGAAATGCGTATTGAACGTTTCATTTTGTTGGAATAAAATCTGAACAAATATAAGGTTTTTCAAAAATCATACCCAAATCACGGGCGCGGATGATGACTTAATATGGTCTGTTGCCAGAAAGCCGTGTCCAGGTGCGTATATATCTCTGTGGTCAGGATGCTGCTGTGACCCAATATTTCCTGGACAACACGCAGGTCTGCTCCGTTCTCTATCATATGTGTGGCAAATGAATGCCTGAAAGTATGAGGTGAAACGGTCTTTTTTATCCCTGCTTTTTGTGCCTGGGACCGGACTATCAGAAATACCATATTACGTGTTATGGGTCTTCCGTACCTGTTTAGAAATACGTAATCTTCATATGCAGGCATTATTTTCAAAGAATTTCTCCAATAATAATACAAGTCCAAAGCCTTGAGCGCATGAGATCCGATAGGTACCAGCCGTTGTTTGTTCCCTTTTCCAATCACCCGGATAAACCCCTGATCGGGGAACATCTGTGTGAATTTCATTTCCCTGAGTTCACTCACGCGCAGTCCGCAACCGTAAAGTACTTCCAGGATAGCCTTATTTCGGTGTCCTTCCGGAATGCTTAGATCTACCGAATCGAGCATGGCTTCTATTTCCTTCAGAGAGAGGACCACCGGAAGACGTCTGCCCATTTTTGGGGCTTCGATGGAAGAACAGGGATTTCCCGGAATACGTTTTTCCATGGTCAGAAAACGAAAAAAAGCATTTAGCCCCGAAAGGGTCCGTGCCTGTGTCCTGGGAGATGATCCTGAATCGGTCATGGCCTTCAGGAAAGATTCTATATGACGGGTAGATATGGCGGAGGGATCGGGTAACAGATTCCTATCTTTCGGGTCCTTTGGCATTAGGTGGTTCAGGAAAAATTTAATATCACGAAGATAGGCATCGCGTGTGTTGTCAGACAGAGATCGTTCCAGCCGCAAATAGATCAAAAAATCATTTATAGCCTCTGACCATTCTTTGCTGATGCCCGACAGCGGTTTCATGTTTTGTTCTCCGTTTTAAAGGTGTCGCACCAGGGTGCCAGCCCGCAGGATATACATTTGGGTTTTCTTGCCGTACATACATACCTTCCGTGCAGGATCAGCCAATGATGGGCCTTGATCCTGAGTTCGGGCGGAAAATGAATGTTCAGGTCTTTTTCCACTGCAAGGGGGGTTTTCCCTTTTGATAATCCCAACCGGCGCGAAATACGGAAAACATGCGTATCTACAGGCATGACCTCTTTATTATAGATCACAGATGCGATCACATTGGCCGTCTTTCTGCCCACTCCCGGTAATTGTTGCAATTCTTCAGGATCCTGCGGTACACGGCCCTGGAACTTTTCCATCAGGACGCGAGCCATTCCGGTAAGGTGCCTGGCTTTGTTATTGGGATAGGAGATTGACTTTATATAAGGGAGTACTTCTTCTGCCGTGGCAGCTGCCATGGATTGGGGTGTCGGAAAACGCTCCAGCAGGGCAGGGGTGGTCATGTTGACCCTTTTGTCCGTGCACTGAGCCGACAACATTACGGCAACAAGCAGCCCGTAAGGATCTGAATAGTGCAACTCTGTTTTAGGATCCGGCAAATGGGTTTTGAACCAATTGATGATCCCGTCGATATCTTTCTTGTTCTTCATGATTCCATAAAAACGGAAAAATCAATTTCTTGCCGGTTTTCCACTTCTGTACATTTACCGGCTTCACATTTGAATATCCGTCCCGGATATCGCTGCAGCAGGCTCAGGTTGTGCGTTACCACCATCATGGCAGGTTTTTGTTTATCGTGGATCTCCATGAACAACTGCATGATTTCTTGTTGGGTATCGCTGTCCAGATTCCCGGTAGGTTCATCGGCAAGTATGATCTGGGGGTCGTTCAATATGGCACGGGCTATGGCAACTCGTTGTTGCTCTCCGCCTGAGAGCTGATAAGGCAATTTATTTTTTTTGTAAAGCATACCTACACTGTCCAATGCCATGTCAATGCGCTGCCGGATTTCTTTCTTGTTCTTCCATCCCGTTGACCGGAGCACAAATTCAAGGTTGTCATAGGCTGAGCGGTCCTGCAGTAATTGAAAATCCTGGAAAACAACACCTATCTTCCTTCTCAGGTAAGGTATTTGTCTTTTTTTTAGTTTGATAAGATCAAATCCGGCCACCTTGGCATCTCCCTTTTTTACCGGGAATTCCCCTATAAGTGTTTTGACAAGAGATGTTTTTCCCGTACCCACACGGCCCACAATATAAGCGAAATCTCCTTTATCAAGTGACAGATCGACTCCTTCAAGGATCAGGTTGGAGTCCTTGACAATATCGACTCCGGACAGTGCTATTAATGACATATTTTCAATTTTCAACAAAGATAATAAATCACAATACTAGAAAAAAGATGCTTTTTTTTTGGATTATTGAAAAAAGACTTTACCTTTGCAGTGTACTAATATACTAATACACTATTATAATGATACAAATCAGGAATTTATCTTTTAGCTATTCGAGGAACAATGTCTTTAACGGCTTGTCTTTGTCTCTTGAGCAAGGTAACGTGTATGGGCTCCTGGGACAAAATGGAGTGGGAAAGACTACTTTACTCAAGCTTATGGCCGGGTTGCTTGCAAGTAAAGCGGAGGCCTGCCAGGTAAACGGTTTTCACCCCTATAAACGTCAACCGGATTTTCTTCAGGATGTTTTTTATCTGCCTGAAGAACCGGCCTGTCCACTGGAAACGGTAGCCCATTATGCAGAGAACAACGGATTTTTCTACCCGGGTTTTAACAAAGAAATGTTCTATTCATTGCTGGATCGTTTTGAATTACGTCCGGATAAACGTTTTAAGAACCTATCGGTCGGGCAACAGAAAAAGGCACACATATCTTATGCCTTGTCTTTAAATACAAAAGTTTTACTTCTGGACGAACCGAGCAACGGATTGGACATCCCTTCCAAATCGATCTTTCGCAGTATTGTTGCCGGTCACATCAGTGATGAACGACTGATAGTGATATCTACACACCAGGTCCGTGATCTGGAAAACCTGATCGATCCCATCATAATCCTGGATAATAAGGGAATTCTCCTGCATGCTTCAATAGAGGAGATTGCTGCCAGGATCTGTTTCCAGACATCTTCCGATAACCAGGAAGATGCCCTTTATTCGGAAGAAACCCCAATGGGTTATTCACTGGTGAAGGACAATACAGAGGGTGTTGATACAAAAGTTAACCTGGAGACTTTGTTCAATGCCGTACTGATACATAAAGAATGGTTCCAGGATCATTTTAAAAGAGTATAATCATGAGCAATGTATTCAATATAAAACGATTTTGCGCACTGGTACGCAAAGAGTGCAGGGAACTGCCGGGAAAATACGGATTGTCAATATTAAGCATAGTGGGAGGATATATGATATTCCTTATATTATTCATGCTGACCGGACTGACATTCTCTCCTTTAACCAGAATGACAACAATCATGGCATTAACTGCCATAGCCTTGATATTTGCTCCTTCCAAATTGCACGGAACGGTCAATCACAACAAAAAAGGATTGAGTTATGTACTACTGCCTGTGTCGTCTTTGGAAAAGACCCTGAGCATGTTCGTTCTCAACTCCATTTGCACGACATTTCTTATTCTGGTCGGACTGTTTGTAGCAGATGTGTTGCTGTACCTGATCATACCCTCACACATGAGCGGATTCCTGATAGACGGGGCCACAACAACCCTGCTGGGTGAAAAATTGATTAACCTGTTCCTGCTGCAGTCATTATTCATATTTGGCAATGTGTTGTTCAAAAGACATAAAGTAGCCCTGACATCTATCTCTCTTATAGGCATTTTCTTTCTGCTGATACTGTTTGTGTTTATTGTTGTCCGGATTATAGGATATGAAACCGTAGAACGCTTTTTCGATACCATTGTATCACAGATTCCGGAAGGGATGGACAATAGGAATGTATTCAATTATAATGCTTTTAACAGTGCGTACAGGCAATTGCCCGTTGTCAGAAATATATTATTGATAAGCTATTCAATATACGGGATTATTCTTACTGCCTGCTGGATTGGCACGTATCGCCTGATTAAAACCGCTAAATATTGATCGTTATGGAATTCAAGGATCATAAGGCCATATATCTTCAGATAGCCGACTCGTTATGTGAACGCATACTGAACGGCAAATGGGACGCTGAAGACCGGATCCCTTCCGTAAGGGAACTGGGTGCCACACTGGGTGTAAATCCCAATACCGTAGCAAGAACCTATGACTACCTGCAACAACGGGAGATTATATACAACAAAAGAGGTATAGGATATTTTGTTACTCCCAGTGCCAAGCATGAGATACTGAAAACGCTCAAGGATAACTTTTTGCAGGAAGAGTTACCTGTATTTTTCAAACGGCTGAAACTGTTGTCCATACCATTTAATGAGATCGAAGAATATTATAAAAAAGTAATGAAATGAAACGGTTTTTATCTTTTACACTGTTTCTCATAACGGGGACTGTACAGCTTACGGCCCTATCAAATACTTCTGTGATCAGAGGCACTGTAATAGATAAGGAAACGCGCCATCCGCTGGCCTTTGCCACACTTGCAGTCAGGGATACCAACCACGTTGTCGTAGCGGCAGCAACGGCTGACGAGAACGGTTCTTTCTGGGTAGACAGAATACCCTACGGCTCATATCGTTTGGTAGCGACTTTTATCGGATACAAAGAGAATGCAAGGGATGTTGAATTGAAGGAAACACAGGTGGATATCGGGGTTATAGAGATGGAAGAAGACGTACATACACTTGAAACGGCCGTTATCACCGCCAGGGTACCTGTCATTGAACAGAAGATCGATAAAATTGTCATGAATGTGGCCGAAGCGGTGTCAACGGAAGGGAGCAATGCCCTTGAAGTGTTGCGCAAAGCTCCCGGAGTGACCATAGACATGGACGGGAATGTGAAGCTTAACGGACAGGCGGTGAGCATATGGATAGACGGTCGGCCGTCCTACCTGAGCGGTCTGGAACTCGAAGCGCTCCTTCGTTCCACGGACGGTACCACCATTGATAAAATTGAGCTGATGGCGCACCCTTCAGCCCGTTATGATGCTGAAGGCAGCGGAGGGATCATAAATATCCGGATGAAAAAAAACCTGCTTAAGGGATTTAGTGGTACAGTCAACACCTATTACGGTGGAATGAAACACAAAAAATACGAACAGGAAGCCGGAGGGGGTGTGAACCTGAACCTGCGTACGGAAAAGACCAATACTATGCTCAATTACAGCGGCCGGTACGACAATACCGGGGCTGTACTGGATTCTTGGACAAGTTTTAAAAACGGGATCGACTTTAAACAAATCTCCCATTCGGATTTTATGTTCGGTTCGCAAAGCCATACCGTAAAATTGGCTAATGACTTTTTCCTGAATAAAAAGAATACGGTCGGGTTTATTGTCACTACGATGTTCCGTGATCAGTCACAGGATAATTACGGTGATCAGAATATAACGGATACATACCTGAACAAGCAACTTATCAGTAGCAGGAAAAGTATTATTGAGACCGGAAGCGATTATGACAATATAACAACCAATCTCAATTATACTGGCATTTTCAATGAGGAAAAGGCACAGGAACTGACTTTTAATGCTGATTATGCTTATTATGATATCATGTCTAGGAATTTTCAGGACAATAGCATCGTGTCAGGGATCGGTTTGGACGAAATGTTCCGTCAAAACAGCCGGCAATATATCAATCTTGTGTCCGGACGGTTGGATTACCAACAATCATTCTGGAAAACGGGTCTGTTGGAAACCGGACTGAAATGGGCCATGACCCGGACTGACAACAATCTGAAACGGGAAGATTTTCTGGACAATATGTGGAAACCGAATACCCGGATGTTCAATGAATTCATTTATACAGAACATATTGCAGCAGTCTATGCATCGGCGGGCAGGATGCTGGGGACCAAATGGATGCTCAAACTGGGTTTACGGGGAGAATTTACTTATGCTTTGGGAGACTGGATTACAGTACAAAAGGAGACAACGAAAAAATATTTTAATTTGTTTCCTACCGTTTTTGCCGGGTATAACCCTTCGCCCAATTGGCGTTTAGCCTTGTCCTATACCAGCCGTATCGGAAGGCCTTCTTTCAGCCAACTGACCCCTTTCCGCTATTACATAGATGCTAATACGTACGTTGAAGGAAATCCTGACCTGGGCCCGCAGTTATCCAACCAGGTGGCCCTGAGTGTCACCTTCAAATCTCATTATAGTTTGTCAATGGTCTATATCAATACAAGAAATTTGATCATTCAGAATCCTTATTACGATCAGACTCAGAATCAGATAGGGACCAAAATGTTTGTTTGGGGAAATTTCGGGAACCAAAATATGGCCGGTGGTTCTTTATCCATAAGTGAATTGCCTGTGGCCGAATGGTTGTACCTTACCCTCAGCGGAGTATGCCTCTATATGGGCAACACGGCAAATACAGATCAGGCGGGGACCGGACAATACATCAACGACGGACTGTTGACCAACGCATATGGACAGCTGACCTTCCTTTTGCCCCGGAACTGGAAAATTGAACTTTCGGGAATGTACCAGGGTAAGATCCCTTACGGTTATTTTATTGTTGAGCCCATCTATATGATGAACGGAGGTATAAAGAAGAACTTTATGGATAACAGGGCAACATTGAGTCTCAATATAAATGATATTTTTGGTACCAATAATAGCAACCTGGAATACAAATCGGACGATAACGTTCAATATGCCTTAGACCAAAAGATCAACCAGCAAAAGATCCGGTTGAGTTTCAGTATCCGTTTCGGACAGAGGCAGGCGACGCGTGCAAGGAAAGTGGGGGATATGGAAGAAGCATCCCGTGTAGATACTTCCTCAGGCATATCTACCGGTACATCAGGAGGTATACGGTAAAGACGTCATAGAAATATGGAAAAGAAATATAATTTGGGAATAGCCTTTGGCGGTGGCGGTGCCAGAGGCTATTATCATGCAGGGGTTTTAAAACGCCTGCTGGAACTTGGATATAAGCCGGACATCGTTTCCGGTACGAGTGCAGGGGCCATTGTTGCAGCCATGTATGCCCAGGGGCTTACAGTCGATCGGATGATTGAAGCTTTCCGTCACCTGCTTCTTAAAGATTTTCTGAGATCCCGGATCCGTAGGGAATACCTGGTAGATTCAAAACCTCTCAGAAAGATCCTCGAAAATGCTTTCAAAGCCAGGACCTTTGAAGAACTCGACATCCCGTTGAAAATCGTAGCTACTTGCCTGGAAACAGCTAAAGAGGTCGTTTTTGAAAGCGGTCCGCTCATAGATGCCGTTATGGCCTCCTGCAGCATTCCCGTTATTTTTCCCCCTGTAGTGATTCAGGGCAAACATTATGTGGATGGCGGAGTCGTAAGGAATGTCCCCGTTTCGGTAATAAGGGAAAAATGTAAGAAGGTGATGGCGGTGAACCTCTTCCCGGTACCTGCTAAAGATATGGAATATACAGGCTCCATGAGATATATCACTGAACGTTGTGTAACTCTAATGTTCCATGCGAGTGCTTCATACGATACAAACCTTGCCGACCTGGTTATCGAAGATGTGGAAATGGCGGGTTTTAATGTCTACGACCTGAAACACCGCGAAGAGATGTTTAGAATAGGATACCATGCGAGGGCACTTAAATTACTCCATAAAATGGAATAGCCGGCAGTTACAGGAACGGAGGAATTTGCGCGACGGACCCTCCTGTTTGCTGGTAGACCGGTTACAGGAATGTTCCTGCCTGGGGACTCATTCCTGTGACTACCTGTCAAAACGGCTTTTCTATAATTCCCATATAAAAATAATCTTCCTAAATTTGAATTATGAAAAGAAGTATTGACTTTGCACTTTTACTGTTTCGCGTGCTTATAGCTTCGCTGATGCTTTATCACGGTTTGACAAAACTACTCCATTACGAAAACCTTAAAACTGCATTTCCCGATCCTTTGGGAATAGGCGGTAACATTTCCCTGATCCTGATCCTGTTTGCGGAAATAGGATGCAGCATTTTGATAATTGCCGGGCTGCTGACCCGTCTTGCCACCATACCCATAATCTTTGCCATGGCTGTTGCCGCCTTTATAATACATGCAGGGGACCCTTTTGCTGTAAGGGAACCGGCCCTGTTGAATATGGGGCTCTTTACCGTTTTATTGATTTCGGGAGCCGGGAGTTTTTCAATTGATTATTACCTGTTCGGGAAAAAGAAATTGTTTTCCCGTAAATGACCTTGCTGTCGTTTGGAGCATAAAAGTCAGGTAAATTGGCCATGATACGGTAATGATGCTTTTCATAGAATTTCCTGGTAGGAAGGTATTCCTTTCTTCCCGACGTCTCTATCCATATCTGTGAGCCCTTTTTTGCAATAACCTGATCTTCAATGATCTTCATCATTTGAGAACCCAGTCCCAAACCCTGGAGATCTTTCCTTACTACCATCCAGTAAATATCCCATCCTGAACGGGTGCATGGAGTAGGGCCAAAGATGGCATATCCGGCGCATTGGTCATCTTTTTCGGCTATGAGGCAATGATACCCCGATTCTTCTCCCCGTTCCAGGGCAGATTCCAAGACTTCAAGAGCCACCGTGATCTCGAAATCGTAGAACAGATCGGTGGATACCATTAGTCTCTCAAGGTCTTCCAGATCAGCCGTACGTAATATATTGCGAAAGGATATGGACATATATTCATTTATTCATTAATGATTAAGACATGCAATGATCTGACCTATGATTTCTTGAATTGATAATCCGGCCTGACGCCCGGCCGCCACAAATCCGCTGTCAGGAGCAATGCACGGATTAGCATTGATTTCCAGGACCATTGGTAAATTGTCATGACTTACCCTGACGTCTACCCTGAAATAACCGGACAAACCGAAAATATTTCCGCATGCAATGGCCGTATCCTTTAATTTGTGTTCAAGTTCAGGAGTCTGTTTCAATGTCCCGAATTGTCTGAAAGTATGTTTGTATTCAAAAGAATCTTCGTCCCATTTTGACCTGTATCCCAGGATCTTTGCCTTTTCTGGGGGATAGTCACTGAAGATCATTTCCGGTATCGGATATATGTCATAACGGCCGGGATATCCCGTAACACTGATATTGAATTCCCTCCCTTCAATATATTCTTCCACAAAATATGCTCCCGGATCGAACGATTTGAGCCAGGTGGTAATTCCGGGGACAGAAGGATCGAATACATGATGTTCATCAAGACCTGCCGAACCCTCCTCGGCAATCGGTTTGACTATATATTTGTTACAACGATCAAGGAGTTCAGATTCAAGGGGTGAGAACCATTCTGGAGTAGGTATGCCGTAATTACGCATAATCTTTTTTGCCAGGGTTTTACGGGTAGTAAGATAAAGGCTTTCTTCTCCCGCTCCGGTGTAAGGGATCTTCCATGCACTAAGAATAGATGGCACTATGTGCAATAAAGCGGTCTTTTCCAGGACTGATTCGACCAGGTTGAAGATGAAAGATGGTCGTTTAACCGTCAATGGGAACAGATCGCCGTACAGATCCGTTCCCACATCGCATACTTGAGATTCGTATCCAAGTTCCCCGAGTGCATCTCCGACCAGTTTCACCTGGTCCATCACATCCTGTTCATCCGGGGTAGGATTGTCGGAAAGCCGGTTATGTAGGATAATAACTGTATTGCTCATTTTTCATCATGACCGAATGGGCTTCGCTACCTAAGAAGATCCGTTTCAGAGCGGCCTGCATGATGGCATCAATCAACTGTGTAAAATTCATGCCATTCATACGGGCCAGGATAGGCAGGTCCGAATTCTTGAAGTTCAGCCCGGCCAGGGGATTGATCTCCATAAATTCTGGCTGTCCCAGTTTGTTAAGTTTCATATCTATCCGTCCACTGTCCCTCGAGCCGGTGGCTTCCCATACCTGAAGTGCCAGACGTCCGCATTTTTCGGCCATTTCTCCCTCCACTTTATGATAAACCACAACCTCTTTGTAATTCTGTTTGTTCTCGTAAGAGTAGATTTCCATAACCTCCTTGTTAAAGGTTACCTCCATAACGCCTATTACACGTGCATCCGGTCCGTTTCCGCATACACCCACGGTAAATTCCCTTCCGGGCAGGTAAGTCTCTACAAGAACAGGTTGTTCATAACGCCGGAGAAGATGACGGCATACCGTATTGAATTCTTCTTCGGTCCATACCAGCGAATGTTCCCCGATCCCCTTACCGGAACCTTCCATCACCGGTTTAAGGAAAAGCGGAAATTCCGGTTTTGAATTTTCCAGATCATCCACGTTGCGGACCAGGCAAAAATCAGGAGTAGGTATTCCCGCATCCCTGACGACTCTTTTGCATAATGCCTTGTTCAACGTTAGGGCCATGGTTGCGGCACTTGAAAAAACATAGGGTATCTGCCAGTCATCCAGGATGGCCGGAACAAGCGATTCCCTGCCGTCTCCGAAGATACCTTCACAGATATTAAAAACCAGATCCCATCTGTTCCCGTTTAAAAGACGCATCATCAGCGATTTTGCATTTCCGATGCGTTCGGTTTTATAACCTAATGAATGAAGAGCAATTTCAATGCCCTCGATTGTCTCTGTTGTGTCAAGTTCTGCCGTGTCTTCTTCTGAGTATCCCAAAGACAGATATTCAGAACACAAATCATAGGTAAGACCTATTTTCATTTCATCAGTTCCCGGGCTCAACGGGACTGCCATAAATTTTATAAATTTGATTTTTTAAAATAATATGCGATATTACTACTTTTATTAATTCGTTGCTCCTCTTATAGATAAATTATTTAAATAAATTATTTTTTTAAGTGCAAATCAAGTGTGAAATATCAAAAATTGTTCCTCACTCAGGAGCAATTCACGGTATCGGTTTTATCGGTACCGTGGTCTATTTCACCATTCAGGCAACAGGTTTTCGGGCAGGGGTGTTGGGTGTGTCGGAAGGCCTGCTGTAATGGTTTATGAAATATTCAAATATATTGGTATCTGATCCGGAAATTCATCCAATGGATCCCTTTCTGCCGGCAGAGGCACGCTTTCTTCTTTTAGGAAGTTTTCCGCCTCCGCAGGCACGTTGGTCCATGGATTTTTTTTACCCCAATTTCCGAAACGACATGTGGAGGATAATGGGTCTGATATTTTACAACGATCCGGAAATATTCGTTCAGGGTAATACCTTTTGCAAAGAACGGATACAATCTTTTTGTATTGAGAAGGGATTGGCTCTCTACGATACGGCAGTAAAGGTCATTCGTGGTGCGGGCAATGCTTCGGATAAATATCTTGAAGTCATAGAGCCTGTTGATCTTGCATGGCTTCTGGACAGGTTGCCTTTATGCAAGAGTGTGGCAGTTACGGGACAAAAGGCGGCTGATATATTGCTCCAGGTAATAGCCGGGGACGGTTTTGGCCAGCAGTTGATGCTTCCCCTTGCAGGAGAGTATGTGCTTTTCCATTACAAGGGAAAAACATTAAGGTTTTACAGGATGATCTCCTCATCAAGAGCGTATCCCATGTCCCTGGATAGAAAAGCCTCTTATTACAGGAAAATGTTTACAGAATTGTTATGAAACGTATACAGATCATAACGGGGGATATTACCCGTATTCAGGCAGATGCCATTGTCAATGCTGCCAATTCCACATTACTTGGCGGGGGTGGGGTTGACGGGGCGATTCACCGTGCTGCCGGTAAGGAATTGCTTGAAGAATGCAGAACGTTGAACGGTTGCAGGACCGGAGAAGCTAAAATAACCAAAGGATACAGACTTCCTGCCCGGTATGTCATCCATACGGTAGGACCTGTCTGGAGGGGAGGAAAATATAATGAAAGGGAATTACTGGCTTCCTGTTATTTTAACAGTTTGACGCTTGCCGTAAAACACGGTCTGAAGACCATAGCATTTCCCTGCATAAGTACGGGGGTATATGGATTTCCTTCAGATCTGGCAGCAATAACTGCCTTAGAAACCATAGCCAAGTTCCTGTCCGGGGATGAAAGTATTGAAAAGGTAATTCTGGTAGCTTTTAGCAGTGAGGACCGTTTGATCCTGGATCATTCCCATTCAATAGTGGCGGGCGGCTTGGAAGATATATCGTAAACTACCCGGTTGACACCGTTGACTTTATTTATTATCTCGTTGGATACCTTACGCAGAAAATCATAGGGCAGGTCAACCCAGTCAGCAGTCATACCGTCTGTGGAGTCCACGGCACGCAATGCCACCGTATATTCGTACGTACGCTCATCTCCCATTACGCCTACGCTTTTTACAGGCAAAAGAACGGCTCCTGCCTGCCAAACTGAATCATACAGTCCTTCCTTTTTCAATGAATCTATGAAAATATCGTCTGCCTGCCTGAGGATCTCCAGTTTTTCCGGGGTAATCTCTCCCAATAACCTGATGGCAAGCCCCGGACCGGGAAACGGATGGCGGTTGATGAATTCTTTTTTTATTCCCAGGGAAAGTCCGATGCGGCGCACTTCATCCTTGAAGAGCATGCGTAAAGGTTCCACGATCTTAAACCGTACATGCTCCGGAAGCCCACCCACATTATGGTGTGATTTGATTACGGAAGAATGCCCGTGAACGGAAACAGACTCAATGACATCTGGATATATGGTACCTTGTGCCAGCCAGGTCGCATTATTGATCCGGGAAGCTTCTCTGTCAAACACCTCTATGAATAGGCGACCTATAGTCTTTCGCTTTGTTTCGGGATCTGTTATGCCACGCAGCGCGGACAGAAAAATACCGGAAGCATCTACACCACTGAAATTTAAACCTAATTCTTCGTAAGATCTCATGACAGATGCGAATTCATTCAATCGCAACAGTCCCGTATCTACAAAGATACAGTGCAATTGTTTTCCTATGGCCTTGTGCAGTAAAACAGCAGCTACGGTACTATCCACACCTCCCGATAAAGCAAGTATCACATGTTCCTTCCCAATTTTTTCCTGCAATTCGGCAATCGTCGTTTCAATAAAACTGGAGGGTGTCCAGTCTCCTTTACATCCGCATATGTTCCTGGCAAAGTTTTCAAAGATTTGTGTGCCGTGTGCCGAATGATAAATTTCCGGATGAAATTGCACGGCATATGTGTCTTCTCCTTCAAAACGGAACGCGGCATATTCCACGTCGGGAGTAGATGCCAGCTTGACGGCTCCTGACGGAAGCACATGGATGCTGTCTTTGTGGGACATCCATACGGTAGTGGGGGAGGGAATGTTTTTGAAAAGCGGCGATCCGGGTTCTGTGATTTCGAGCATAGCCCGTCCGTATTCACGTGAGAGGGATGAGTGTACAGCTCCTCCGTAGTGAAAGGCAAGGTATTGTGCGCCAAAGCAGACACCCAGCAGCGGGATGTGTCCTTTAATGCCGGAAAGGTCAACTTTAGGTGTCTCCTTATCCGTCACAGAATAGGGACTTCCTGAAAGGATTACTCCTTTGACCGATTTATCGGGTTTGGGAAAATGATGGTAAGGAAAAATTTCGCAATAGACGTTTAACTCTCGCAATCGCCTGCCTATCAATTGTGTAAGTTGAGAGCCGAAATCAAGAATCAGGATTTTTTCGTTCATGTGAAAACCAGTTCGTATAAAGGTGCAAAAGTAAAACAAAACAACGATTATCTAAAATATTTGTTTATCTTTGTCGGCTCATTTTCCGGCCGGATGGAACGCAAGATAAATACAAGACTGACCGTAGCGGGAAAGAAGCTTACAAAAGGAACATACGACTATAATTTCCATTTGGACAAGCAATTCTTTACCTTATTTGAAAATACGGAAATCCTGGATGCTGATCTTCGAGCCGACATTCATATTGACAGGGATCAGGAACAGGAGTGGGATATTTCGGTAAAGATCTCAGGCTCTGTAGTACTTTTGTGTGACCGCTGCCTGGATAGACTTACAGTCCCCCTCTTATACGAGGGCGTATTAGATGAAGAAGAGAGAGCGGAATGCCTGAATGAATTTACCGGGCAGCTTGATTTTACGCAATACATATACGATAACATATGTCTTGCCTTACCCATACAACGGATCCACAGATCTGAAAAAGAGTGTGATCCGGAAATGCTCCGCATATGGAAAGAAAGATCCGTTCAGCATGAAGGGACAGATACCGGAGCATTCGGGAAATTGATGGACTTGAAGAAACAATAATATAAAATACAAAGGAGATTGAGATATGGCACATCCTAAACGCAAGGTTTCGAAACAGAGAAGAGACAAACGCAGAACGCACTATAAACTGAAAACACCCACTTTGGCTGCTTGTTCCAATTGCGGATCAGCCGTTTTATATCACAGGGTATGTCCTGAATGCGGTTATTATCGCGGAAGGCAGATCCTGGAAAAGAAAATTGTCTGATACGTTTCAGACGGTTTGGCCCTATAGTTCAAGGGATAGAACGGAAGTTTCCTAAACTTCAGATACAGGTTCGAGTCCTGTTGGGGCTACAACATAATGATTAACAAATACTTCCTATGAAATCTATTAAAGGGACAAGAACGGAAAAAAACCTCCTGGACGCTTTTGCAGGAGAATCACAAGCACGCAACCGCTATACTTTTTTTGCCTCTGTAGCAAAAAAGGAAGGTTTTGAACAAATTGCCGGCGTATTTGAGGAGACTGCCAACCAGGAGAAGGAACATGCCAAACGTTTTTTTAAATTCCTTGAAGGCGGGATGGTCGAGATCACTTCGAAATACCCTGCAGGTATAATCGGGACGACAGCCGAAAACCTTAAAGCTGCCGCAGAAGGCGAATACGAAGAACACGCCGTGTTGTATCCTGAATTTGCCAAAATTGCAACTGAAGAAGGATTTCCCAAAATAGCTGCTACTTTCCTAGCCGTGGCCCAGGCAGAAATGGAACATGAAGCACGTTACCGTAAATTGTTGAAAAGGGTAGAAGACGGGAAATTCTTCGATAGGAAAGAGGATATCCTTTGGCAATGCCGCAACTGTGGATATGTTACTAAAGGAAAAACGGCACCTGAGACCTGTCCTGCCTGTGTTCATCCAAGGGCTTACTTTGAGGAGAAAAAGAATAACTATTGATCGTGCCTATGGCAAGGCGCCCACAGATCGGGATATTTGGCCGGCGTAATACCGGTAAAAGTTCCCTGATCAATGTGCTCTCCGGTCAGGATGTTTCCATAGTATCCGATGTCCCCGGGACAACTACCGATCCCGTACGCAAAATCATGGAAATACACGGGATTGGACCGGTGGTGTTGATAGATACGGCGGGTATGGATGATGAAGGGATGCTGGGTGAAAAGCGTGTTTTGCGCAGCAAGGAGATCATCTGGCAAGTCAATCTGGCCATTTTGATCTTTACGGAAAATTTTCTGGGAGCATACGAAAAAAATCTGATAAAGGACTTCCGGCTTCAGGAAGTCCCCTTTTTTTTATTGCACAATATGTCCGACAAGGTTCCCCTAGATCCCGGAATTGAAGGAGAGATTATCCGTGACCTTAAGGCAGAAGTGATGGATTTCAGTTGCAAGGAGCCGGATAATATGGAACAGCTTATTTCCATGATCTCAAAAAACCTTGGACCGTCACCTTTCAAAACGATTCCCATGCTGGACGGACTTGTGGGCGAGAACGACAAGGTTATACTGGTCTGTCCCATAGATACCCAGGCTCCTGAGGGACGTCTTATCCTGCCTCAGGTACAGGTCATCAGGGAAGTGTTGGACAGGCGTGCAATAGCCGTAGTCCTTCAGGAAACACAACTGCCGTCGTATTTTCGTAATACCGGAAAGGAACAAGATCGGCAACCTGTCTTGGTGGTGACGGACAGCCAGCTGTTTGGCAGGGTTGAGCAAATGATTCCGCCTGATCAGCCATTGACCGGGTTCAGCATTTTACTTGCCCGCTCCAAAGGCGATTTCAATGCATACATGGAAGGAACGCAGGCCATAGACGGGCTCAGGGACGGAGACCGTGTACTGTTTATAGAATCATGTTCGCATCACAGTACGTGTGAAGATATAGGAAGGGTAAAGTTGCCCGGAATGCTACAAAAATATACCGGGAAGAAACTTGTCTGTGAAATGATCTCAGGACTCGACCGGCCAAAAAGACCCTTGAAGGATTATGCCCTGATCATTCAATGTGGGGGCTGTATGATTACGCAAAGGCAGGTAATGTCCAGGATCCGGGAAACACAAAAAGCAGGCGTTCCGGTAAGCAACTACGGCCTGGCCATAGCCTTTACGCAGGGAGTCTTTCACAGGGCAATAGAGCCTTTCAAAAAAATGACCGATCAAAACAAAAGCATATGAAACATTTATCTGTTTTTATTCTGGTGGTATGTTCCGTAGTGACAGCCATGGCACAAAAGGGGGACGTGCAAAACATCCGTCCTGATGCGGTGTTTATGGGTAATTCCATTACCCAGAACTGGAGGCATTTCCATCCGGGATTTTTTACCGAAAATAATTATGTGAACAAGGGTATTGGAGGTGAAGTCACTTCGCAGATGCTGGTCCGTTTCAGGCGGGATGTTATCAGACTTAACCCAAAAGTTGTGGTTATTCTGGCTGGTACGAACGATATAGCCCAAAACCAGGGATACGTTACACACGCTCAGATCATGGACAATATTGCCTCCATGGCCGATCTGGCGAAATGTCACCACATCCGGGTCGTTCTCTGTTCCGTACTTCCTGCCGGTGCTTACCGGTGGCGGCCCGAGGAATTCAACCGAATGGTAGCTCCCGGTCAGGCCATTGAAAGGCTCAATGACATGATTCGGGAATATGCCTTTGAAAATGATTGTGAATATGTGGATTTCTGGACTCCCATGTCAGATGGGAACAAAGGCATGAAGCAGGAGCTTTCGCCCGACGGGGTACATCCTTATGCGGATGCTTATTTCATGATGGAAGAATTGATTACTCCCGTTATTCGCAGACTTTGCACACCGTAGACTGCCCTTAATATGTGACGCTTTTTCCCCGGACCCGGCAGCCTTTCAGTTAAAAAACCGGCATCTTTCAGATTGTTTTTTACAGATCTCCTGCAGCAATAAGTAGTAAAAACGGCGTTTCGCACCAGTGTCGGCGTAATCTTTCCCAAGATATCCGCACTCCATAATTCAGGTTGTACAGCAGGGGAGAAAGGGTCATAATAGATCAGATGGATCTCCTTTTCGGGGACGTAATTTACAAAATTTTCCTTTCGCTTTAGCATGGTAAATCCCGGAGCCGGGCAAAAGGGTTCATTCCACGGACCCCGGTGCATCTTCCGGAAAAAATCCTCTTCCTTATCCGAAGCAGTATAGTGTAATGGTTCCAGGATTTTTTCTTCAGGAGGAAACAATTCAACCCCTTCGTAAAAGATACCGTCCGCTGCAGGAAAAGTGCCGCGAATCATCTGGCGGTATGTCAGCAGCGCATTGAGCCCGGTTCCCAGTCCCATTTCCAGTATATGTATCCTGGAAGGAAGCGTTCCTTCAAGGATGTTTAGATGTATAAAGTACCCCAATCCGTTATCTACATAAATATACTGTGACTCCAGCACAGCTCCCGATATGGAATGGTATGTTTCTCCCCACGGCCCTTTGAGTGTGGAGAAACCGTCCTCTGTCATGACCACCTGTGCAGAAAGATCATCAAAAAAGCCGTCCTTAGGGGGACAGCTTTTTGTTTTTCGTTGCATCTGCTTATTTTTTGCGTTCGCCATAACGGCTTCTGAATTTGTCCACACGGCCTGCCGTGTCTACCAGTTTCATCTTTCCTGTATAGAAGGGATGTGAGGTGTTCGATATCTCAAGTTTGTACAAAGGGTACTCAACACCGTCCAGCGTAATGGTTTCTTTGGTGTTTACACAGGAACGGGTAATGAATACATGGTCGTTGGACATATCTTTGAAAGCGACCAGTCTGTAAGTGTCGGGGTGAATTCCTTGTTTCATTATATGTATTTTTATATTTTTCTTTACAAATGGGCAGCAAAGGTACACAATTTTTCGGCTCGGACAAATAAAATCACAGCAATGCCAGGATTTCCGAGGCTAAAGAATCTGCCTGCTCCCTTGACGGGGCTTCCGAATAGATACGCAGTATGGGTTCAGTATTTGATTTACGCAGGGATACCCATTTTTTGTCGTTTTCAAAATCCAATCGCAAGCCGTCAATATCGTTGACTGCTGCTCCGGGATATGCTTTTCTGATACGGGAGGTCAGTACTTCCATATTGACTTCTTCTTTCAGTTCAAAGCGTTTTTTATTCATATGGTAAACGGGATAAGTGCTCCTGAGCTGTGTCATGGACAGGCCCCTTTCAGCCAGCAGTGAGAGAAACAAAGCGGTTCCGATTAAAGCATCCCTTCCGTAGTGGAGTGAAGGCAGGATGACACCGCCGTTCCCTTCACCGCCAATGATGCTGCCGGTACGTTTCATCTCTTCCACTACATGGACTTCCCCGACGGCGGCAGCCGAGTACGTTCCTTTGTGTTTGACCGTAATATCTTTCAGGGCACGGGTGGAAGAAAGGTTCGAGACTGTATGTAACCGGTCTCCCGGATTTGCGGCTTTATGTTTACCCAGGACATAATCGGCACAGGCAACCAGTGTGTACTCTTCACCAAACATACTTCCGTCCTCACATACCAGTGCCAGCCGGTCCACATCGGGATCTACCGAAATGCCCATTGTCGCATTCCGTGCGATGACTTCTGCAGACAGATCTGTCAGATTATGGGGCAGCGGTTCCGGATTGTGTGCAAAATCACCGGTCGGTTCACAATGGATCTGATAGCAGGTTACCCCAAGCGATTCGAGGAGTTTTGGCATGATCAGACCTCCAACGGAGTTGATCCCGTCAAGCACGACACGGAATCCTGCGCGGTAAATGGCTTCCACATTGACAAGCGGATGGTTAAGCACGGCTTCTACGTGTCTGGCGGAGTAGTCGTCACAGGTGTATTTCCCCAGGGAATCCACATCTGCAAATTCAAAAACATGCTCCCGGACAAGGGCCAGAAGGCGCTCTCCCTCCGTTGCATTCAGAAATTCACCTTTGGAGTTGAGAAGTTTGAGTGCGTTCCACTCCCTTGGATTGTGACTTGCACTCAGGACGATCCCGCCGGAAGATCCAGAGAAGACCACTGCCATCTCTGTGGTGGGGGTGCTGGCAAGACCTATGTCAATAACATCCATCCCGCTGGCACGCAACGTTCCACAGACGATCTGCCGGACCATATCTCCCGATATACGTGCATCACGACCAACCACGATCGAGTGACGTTTCCTGCCGTATGATTCCCTTATTATGCGGGCATAAGCTGAGGTGAACGACACAATATCCAGAGGAGAAAGGGATACTCCCGGCAATCCACCGATAGTACCCCTTATTCCTGAGATGGACTTAATCAGGCTCATTGGCTTAGCTGGGCATTGCCAGGAAGCACGAAGCAAAGGCCAGGATGGCGTATAGTTCCGGGAATACTGCTAAGACCAGCGTTTTACTGAATACGTTATGCCCGTTGCTCATTTCCACAATTCCGTTGGCAGCGATCTGAGCTTGTTTGATGGCAGAAATAAGACCTACCACACCCATGGCTGTACCGGCTGCCAATACAGCCAATGCCTGGTTCATGGTGATTACTCCGTTTAAACCGTTAATGGCTCCCAGGTTCAGGAAGAAAGCAGCAAAACCGTACAGTCCCTGTGTCGAAGCCAGCGCGCTCAATATCATGGAAGATCCGAAAATATTAGGATTCTTTTTCATGGCTGCAACGGTGGCATTTCCTGCCAATACAGTCCCTACAGCACTTCCTACTCCTGAAGGGATCAACATAAGAGCAGTGCCTATATAGGCTAAAATCAATGGTAATGTGTTCATAATAAGTTGACTAATGTTAAAATATAGTATTGTTTATTCTTTTACTCTCAAAGGTTTATATTCTCGTCCGCCTCCTGTAAAACTGGCATTCTTGTAGAATTCCACAAAGGTCAGACGCATTGGGTGGACAAAGGCTCCCAGAGCACTAAGCCCTAAGACCAGGGCGTGACCGAAAAGTAGCAAGACTAAGGTGAATAGCCATCCGATATAGGGGATTCCTGAGAGACTGAGGGCCAGGGTGTTGACAACCATTCCCAGGATCCCGCCTGAAGTTCCCAGTCCAAATAACCGGATATAGGAAAGCATATCACCGAAAATTCCGGTAATGTCGTACATCGCCCAGAGTCCTTTCCCAAAGCGTTTGTAAACAGGACCTTCCGGGTTGGAGAACAGTACGATCAGGGAAATGCTTACCACGAGCATGGTTGTTGAAACGGGTTTCGGTAAGTTAAGATTCTCCACCATGGTAGAAGCATAGGCTATAGTTGCCCATACAATGAGAATTGCCCAGCCGAATGGGGCCATCCCATGTTGCCAGCCTTTTCTTTTAATGGAGTCGATACCTGTCAGTACGCGGGCAAACACAATTTGGAATAAACCAAATAGGATTGCAAACCAAAACATTTGCATGTCGTTGAACTGGAATAAAAAATCCTGGTTTTTTGTAACCGATGGAAAAAGATCCGTGACTTTCATTCCAAAGAATACACCGGGCAGCGCCGCCATAATGACTGCCCCAAGTCCCAGGAAAAAGACAAGGTTAAGATAACCCTTCATTTTTGGAAGGAAATACCTTCCTGCAAATCCAAGGATCATGAGCAATAGCCCATATCCCATGTCTCCCAGGCAAAAGCCGAAGAAAAGCATGTAGAACGGAGGAAAGTACGGGGTCAGATCCAACTCGTCGTAAAGAGGAAGCATGTACATATTGCCGATCGGTTCGAAAAGACTCCCAAACCAGGAGTTTTTTAACTTAACGGGTGGGTTGTCGCTGCTTTCTGCCGGCGTGCTTAAATAGTAAAGACTTTCCTTTTCCAGGAATGCTTCCAACTCAGCTGAGTTTTCTGTGGGTGCAAATCCTGTCAAGAGGTTAATATGGTCCTCTACCTGTTTTTCTGCCGAAACCCCGGCCAGGTAAAGATCCAGTTTTGACGACAATTCGTTGGCATACGATTTAAGTAGGGGAATGTGGTCCGAAAGTATATCCAACCGGGTATTGCATTGCTGCAGCTCAGCTTCTTTTTCAAGAATTTCCTCCTCAAGCAAATTGCAGGGAACAGCAGGAAATACAGCTTCATTTACCGGAAAGTTATAAGGTTGTTCTCCAGGAACTTCCAGGACAATGAAGTTGATTTGCTTATCTGTCTTTTTCAAAACATGTAGGGGATACTGTTTTTCCCATTTCGTATTAAAATGGCGTACAGGTTGTGAATAGGCATGTATTGCATAACCCAGGTCCCGGATCTTTTCCACATCCTGCAGGTTGAAAGGTCCCCACGGTTCTGCAGCCTTCATTTGTTCGGATAAAGAGTGGAGGGTTGTTTTAAGGGATTCCCTTTTGGAAAACAACTCAGTCGCTTCTTTAAGCAGTGAATCACCATCGCCCTGGAAAGGCTCAATTTTCTTATCTGTTTTTTCTTTGGCAACAAGGCCGAGTTTTATTACAGTTTGGTTGATGTGCAAAAGCTTGTCTGTAAGATCCCTGGAATGTTGGTCCACCGCTTTTTCATGTCGGTTGATATCTACCATTCCCAGATCCTGCAACTTGTTTAAAAAATCTGTTGTCTGCTCGCTAAGCAAAACAAAGGAATACTTTGTCATTTTTGTGATCATAGCTGTTCCTCCTCGTTTTGTTGCCGTGTTTTAACTATCTTCTGACTGGCTTTGGACAACGTTTCCTCGTCTTCAATAAATCGTTTGATTTTGCGTATAGCTTCCTCGTATCCTGGAATTTGAACTTTTTCGTAAAGATTTACCTTTTGTGTCGTTTTCTTACGCGCAAAATCCAGCAGGTTTTTCTTTTCCAGGTAAATTTCACTTTCTATCCCAATCTGTGCCATATCTTTCAGGATTTGAACCCCTTGGGCATACCACTGGGGCTCTGAGAAAAGGGAGAAAGGTTTTACTTCAAACAGCACTTGCCTGAGGGCAGGGGTCTTTATTCCTGCAATTTTGACCGTTTCAAGCTCCACATCTTTAACGGCTATCAGGCCAGGGGTAAATTCATTCCACAAGGCAGCCATATTCCTGTAGGAAGACAGGGATTTGTCCAGTTTTTCCAGTAACTCGTCCGACCGCTGTTTGGCACGCTTGACCTCCATACGCAGGGCGCTTTCTTTGTTTTTCAGCGTAGGGAGAGCTCTTTGCCTTATCTTGAGCTGTTTCTGGAGAGTGTGAAGGGACGTTTTGTTAAACTGGTATTTAATGGCCATGTTGTTTTTCTTTATGCCTGTTCCGGCCAGTATTTTTTAATCAGGTCCTCACGTATGCTGACCTCTTCTTTGCTGAAATATTTAGCAAAAAGTTCCCAGGCAGTTTCCAACATCTGGGTCACGTTTATATTTACGTCAATTGAAAGTAATTTCAATGAATATTCCTTGGCAAATTCCAAAGCACGCAGGTCGTAATCACTCAGGTCAAATCCATTTTCCAGTTTTGTCTTGGCGTCTGCAGCATCTGCATACAGCCGGATGGCTGTATTCATAACCTGGTTGTGATCTTCACGGGTCTGTTTACCGATTACCAGCTGTTTAAGTCTTGAGAGCGAGCGGAAGGGGTCTACGATAACCTTGCCCGTATCGGTATCATACCGCAGGAAAAGCTGGCCTTCCGTAATATAACCCGTATTGTCCGGAATGGCGTGTGTAATGTCTCCTCCGCTGAGCGTAGTCACGGCTATGATGGTAATGGAACCTCCTGAAGGGAGCTGTACTGCCTTTTCATAAATTTTTGCCAGGTCCGAATACAGTGAACCGGGCATGGAATCCTTGGATGGGATCTGATCCATACGGTTGCTGACAATACTCAGCGCGTCTGCGTATAGGGTCATATCGGTAAGCAGGACCAATACTTTCTCGTTTTTTTCCACGGCAAAATACTCAGCTGCAGTCAATGCCATGTCGGGGATCAACAGACGTTCTACCGGGGGATCATCCGTGGTGTTCACAAAACTGATGATTTTGGATAGTTTTCCGGCATTTTCAAATGATTTGCGGAAGAACAGGTAATCATCGTTGGTAAGTCCCATACCGGCAAGGATGATCTTGTCCACATCGGCTCTGAGGGCAACGGTTGCCATAACAGGGTTGAAAGGTTGATCAGGGTCGGCAAAAAAAGGTATTTTTTGTCCCGATACCAGTGTGTTATTCAGGTCAATACCTGCTATGCCGGTGGGTATGAGCTGAGAAGGTTGCATTCTTTTATAAGGATTGACTGAAGGACCTC
This sequence comes from Bacteroidetes bacterium ADurb.Bin037, assembly GCA_002071175.1. GTDB lineage: Bacteria > Bacteroidota > Bacteroidia > Bacteroidales > UBA932 > DMER64. The sequence goes on along the minus strand of MWER01000005.1, from coordinate 42,431 downwards.
CAATTTCACGGCGATCTCCCTGCACTTCGGGTCCTCCATCTATGGGTTTGCCGTATGCATTGAAAAAGCGGCCGGATAATTCCTCACCTACATTAAGGGAAGGGGCTTCTCCCCAGAAAACAACTTCCGAGTTGGTGGCAATTCCTTCTGTGCCTTCAAATACCTGTAAGGTCACACGGTCTCCGACGATTTTAACTACTTGGGCCAGTCGACCGTCCACAGTGGCCAGTTCATCGTTCATCACACGTTGGGCATTCAAAACGACGGTAGCCTTGGTTATACCTTCCAGGCGGGTATATATACGTTGAAAAGCTTGTGCCATAATCTTTTATATTAAGCCTGAACCTTTTGGGTCAGAAGTTCATCAATTTCGCTTTCATAGCGTTTAAATTCATCGGAATGAAATTCCTGATAATTCATCTGCCGGAACAGGTTGATCAATTTTTTGTAAAAAGCCGAACATTCTTCAAAGTCTTCAAATGTAACCTGCATCCGGCATACGTCAATTACTTTGGAATACATATATACCTGGCGTTCCATGGGTGTGGAAGCATCAACCTTGTCAAAGGCATCCTGTTGCAGGATGATGAAATCGATGAGCTCTGATTTCCAATAGCTGATATGATAATCCAGAGGTACGCCGTCATCTCCCAAAATATTGATCTGTTCATACGATTCCTTTCCACGTCTTACGTAGTTCTTACCTTCCAGAATTTTTCCAATCCAGTCGGGTCCGACCTTTTCTGCATAATAGGACATGATCTCCGGGTATTCCAAATATTTGGAATAGCTATCCATGGGATCAACGGCCGGGTAACGCTTCCTGTCTGCACGGTTCTGCGACAAGGCATAAAAACAACGGGTGGCTTTTTGGGTCGCTTCGGTAACCGGTTCTTTAAGGTTACCCCCTGCAGGGGATACGGTACCGATAATGGTGACAGATCCTGTCTGTCCGTTATTCAGCTTAACAATTCCTGCACGGGAATAAAAGTTGGAAATAATCGCAGGCAGGTCCATGGGGAAAGCATCCTGTCCGGGTAATTCTTCCATACGGTTGCTCATTTCTCGCAAGGCTTGTGCCCAGCGGGAAGTAGAGTCTGCAAGCAACAGGGCACGGTGTCCCATGGCCCGGTAATACTCACAAATTGTAATGGCAGTGTACACAGATGCTTCACGGGCAGCAACGGGCATGTTAGAGGTGTTGCATATGATGGTCGTACGTTCCATCAGGTGACGATTGGAACGGGGGTCAATAAGCTTTGGAAATTCCGTAAAAATCTCTACTACTTCATTTGCCCGTTCACCACAGGCCGCCATGACAATGATATCGGCCTCGGCTTGTTTTGCCAGGGCATGTTGTAAAACAGTCTTTCCGCTGCCAAAGGGTCCGGGGATAAAACCGGTTCCTCCCTCAGCAATAGGGTTGAAGGTGTCTATTGTCCGCACACCCGTTTCCATCACTTTGTCAGGTCTTGGTTTTTCCTTGTATGCTGTAATAGCGCGCTTTACAGGCCATTTTTGTACCATGGTGACTTCATGACTTTTTCCGTCACCGTCTTTTAATGTGGCTATCTTTTGGTCAACAGTGTAAGAACCCTGTGATGCCATTTCTTCAATGGTATAAGTGCCTGTCATCACAAAAGGTACCATGATACGGTGCTCCATCCATCCCTCCATCACCTGGCCCAACCAGTCTCCTGCTGTTACGGTGTCGCCTTTTTGTGCAAGAGGTTCAAAATCCCATTTTTTCTCCCTGTCTATGGGTTCTGTATATTCTCCCCTTTTCAGGAAGATGTCTTCCATAGTAGCCAGGTTGTTTTGCAGCCCGTCGTATTTGCTGGACAGGAGTCCGGGTCCCAGTGCAACTTCCAGCAAATGGCCTTCAAAAGTCACGTAATCTCCTACACGCAGACCGCGTGTACTTTCAAAAACTTGTACCTGGGCATTTTTTCCTACTACTTTAATGACCTCTGCCATTAACCGCGTATCTTCCAGATGAATGTAACAAATCTCGTTTTGAGCAACCGGTCCGTCAACTTCAATGGTTACCAGATTTGAAATGATGCCTCTTACTTTACCGGTGGTTTGTGTTTGCATAATTATTCTTAATTGCTTTTGTATGTGCCTTTTACTTCATCTACCAGTTCCCTGAACATCCTTGTACCGGTTTCTTTATCCAGACGGGCCCAGCGGGCAACGAGGGAAGCTTTGAGTAAAAAAGCGAGTATGACATGTATATCCAAATAATGAAATGTACATAGTTCCGATGCCTTTTCCCATCGGAGACTGTCAATTTTCTGTTCCCTTTCCAGGGGATCTTTCAATTGCATGATCCTGTTCAGGACTGTAGCATATTCCGTTATAAATTCAAGTTTAAAATCTTCTGCCTTGGATTGCAACAGTTGCCTGGTCACGACACTGTCGCCAACCAGGTGGTCACTAAGGTTGCTGCCGTATTTCTTGGCAGTATAAGCAGCTATGATGTTTCGGATTTCCTGGTCAAAGGAAAAATAATCCCGGATGAAAGAATTGTTACAACGTTGAACTGCACGATAAAAATGAACGTTCATAAATTTTGCTTTCAGCCCTTTTTCCATCCAGTCGAGCAGGCGGTTGTCCTTTTTACTGAGCATGGCTCTCAGGGAACCGCTCAGTTCTTCAAGGTCAAAACTGCCCGATTGAAAATCAAGCGCCAACTGTGGCAATCCGGCAATGATGAATGCATAATTATTCGCCATAGATCAGCTGCTGTGTCCTTGGACTTACATATTTGTTAAACAATGCCATGAAATCCTTGTCCGAGAAGCGGATATGATATCCTCCTTCCGCCGTTCCAATCACAAAACCATTCTCCATTTCTGGGCTGAAGGTTACCTTTATTTTCTCCTGCAGTACTTTTGAAATTCTGGACTTCAGGAATTCGGCAAATGAGTCTTTTTTCGCTTGGGGCAATACCAGTTCAATATCCGTGGAAGTGGCATCGCTCGGGTTGAAAGCCTTGATCAACATCATGATGATATCCTGTACAAAGGCATCATCTTCCATTGCTTTCTTTGTAGGACCTTCCAGGGACTTAAATACTACCAGGTCCTGGATTTTCTTTTTCAATACCGAAATGGTGTGGCGAGAAGCCATCCTGATCTCATTTTCTACCTGTTCCTTATGTTCGGCAGCCTCTTGTTCAGCCCGTTCAATCATGCAGGTCGCCTCTTTTTTGGCTTCCTTGACGATAGCCTGGGCTTCCTCTTTGGCTTTGGCAATGATTGCATCTGCTTCTTCCCTGCCACGGGTCAGGCCTTCCTGGTAAAGCTTGTTGGTTAGTTCTTGCAGTTTGTTTTCCATATAGTTGAAACAGTCTATTTAATTATTATGATAAGAATCCAAGTAAGATACCTGCTGCAACGGCCGACCCGATCACTCCGGCCACATTGGGCCCCATGGCGTGCATCAGCAGGTGGTTGGTACGGTCAAAAGTCAGTCCTACAAGTTGTGATACACGGGCAGAGTCGGGAACGGCAGATACTCCGGCATTCCCGATCAGGGGGTTGATCTTGTTCTCCGGTTTCAGGAACAGGTTCAGGATTTTGACAAACAGTACCCCGGCTGCTGTTGCCACAATAAATGAGAAGGCTCCCAGACCGAATATGAGAACTGATTCCAGTTGGAGAAATTTGTCTGCCTGTGTGGAACAACCCACTGTCAGACCAATGAGAATGGTAACGATATCGATCATAGGTCCACGGGCTGTTTCTGCCAGACGCCTGGTAACTCCGCTTTCTTTCAGCAGGTTTCCGAAGAAGAGCATACCCAGTAAAGGAAGGGCCGATGGTACGATGAAAGCGGTCAGGAGCAATCCTACGATAGGGAATATGACCTTTTCCATCTTGGAAACTACCCTGGGCGCTTTCATTCTGATGAGCCTTTCTTTCTTTGTTGTAAATAAAAGCATAATCGGAGGTTGGATCAGAGGCACCAGCGCCATATAGGAATAAGCTGAAACGGCAATGGCTCCCATCAGGTCGGGAGCAAGCCTTGAAGAAAGAAATATAGCCGTCGGACCGTCTGCCCCACCGATAATACCGATGGCACCAGCCGCATTTGCTTCAAAACCCAATAACAGGGCGATCGAATAAGCGGCAAATATGCCAAATTGTGCAGCAGCTCCTATCAATAAAAGTTTTGGGTTGGATATGAGTGATGAAAAATCTGTCATAGCACCTATCCCCAGAAAGATCAGAGGTGGATACCAGCCTTGTGTCACACCATGGTAGAGAATGTTGAATACGGATCCTTCTTCATAAATGCCTACGCTGAGACCCGGGTAAAGCGGAATATTACCTATGATCATTCCAAATCCTATGGGTATAAGTAAAAGCGGTTCCCACTCCTTGATTATACCCATGGCAATAAAACCCAGACCTATGCATATCATCAGGATATGCTGGTAAGTGGTATTTGCAAAACCGGTATAGTCCCAAAACTGCTGAAGGTTATTGATTATCTGGTCCATATTAGTTTAAAATTATGAGTGGGGCACCTTCCAGGACTGAATCCCCTTTGTTCACCTTGATCGCTGACACGACTCCATCTCTGTCGGCTTCAATATTGTTCTCCATTTTCATAGCTTCCAGTACGATCAGTTTTTGACCTGCTTTAACTGTATCGCCTTCTTTTACACTGACCTCAAGGATGACTCCGGGCAGTGGAGAATTTATGGTGTGCGATCCGCCCGATGATGCCTGGACACTGGGTGCTTTGGCAGCAGAGGGTGCTGCAGCTCTTGGAGCACGGATAGCGGGAGCAGGAGCACTTTTCTTTATTGGTTTGTCTATAGTAACCTGGAAAGGCGTTCCATTAACCTCGACTTCTGCCAGCGTGTCTTCCAATTCGTTGATTATCACGCTGTAGTTATTCCCGTTAATTATTAAATTATATTCTTTCATAGTACATTGTGTTATCGGTGTTATTTGTTTCTCCTTTCAGGCATTTTCCTCAAAGTATAGAATTTTGAACTCCAGGGAGAATAATTCTTTCTGCCCCGCTCAATAGTCAGGATAGTCGTTTCTATATCATGGACTTCATTCTCGTTTGCATACAGATGTATAGCCATGGCTATGGCAGCGAAAGTCTCTGCCGAAGTCTCGGCAAGCGATACTTTTTTCGTTTTGTTATAGGCATCTGCCTTTTTCTGAAATGACTTAAGAGCGATACTGCCTGTACCCTTAAACACAAAGGTTAAAATTATCAGGGCTATAAAAACTACCGACATGGCAAGTATGGCCATCAACAAACCATACGGGTCGGTTTCTTTCATCATTTCACTACGGGATTTTCCATCCAGGGTATAGTTATTGGTGCTTGGCGATGTCCTTGAAAGTACAGCCCAGCCGGAATCGTCTGAATTGGGACCGAAAGATCCTTCACCGTCCACAACGCGGCCGTAAGATTGATTGGGCTCCATGTCCGTTGGGAGGGTAACCATATCCAATATGGTTTTTCCGTCACTGCTTGTCAGGATCAGGACCGGGGAGTCTTCCAGGGTAAAATTCACATGGAACGAGCCCCTGTATGGCTTGTTGTCTGCCCAGAAAAGAACATGTTGCCTGGGTTTGATCTTTGTAAGGACATCCCCGCGGGGGATGGTGTATTTTTTCAGGTCGTTTGGATCGTTGCTCAGATAGCATCCGCCGATATCCACAGTCCCGTAACTGATGTTGAATATCTCAAACCAGCTGCTTTGAACGCCAAAATCATCCTGAAAATCTTCTGTGTTGATTATCAACAACTCATTCAGACGCAGATCTATCACATTCTGACCGGAAAGAGAAAAGTGAAACAACAATAATAAACCGGTACATATGAATTTGTTATATCGTTTCATAATACTCAGGCTATAAAGGAAGGTTATCGTGTTTTTTGGGAGGAAGGGTCTGCTTTTTTGTAGCGAGTAATTGCAACGACCTGATGATCCTGAAACGGGTGTTCCTGGGCTCAATGATGTCGTCAATATATCCATAGCGTGCGGTGGTATAAGGATTGGCCAGGGTGTCCCGGTATTCCTTTTCTTTCTCCGCTACGAACAGCGCAGGATCTTCTGTATTTGCCAGTTCTTTCCCGTAAAGGACTTCTATAGCTCCCGAAGGACCCATTACGGCGATTTCCGCAGAAGGCCATGCATAGTTCAAATCGCCGCCCAGATGCTTGGAACTCATAACGATGTATGCACCTCCATAGGCTTTCCTGAGAATGACTGTAATCTTGGGAACGGTGGCTTCTCCGTAAGCGTAGAGCAATTTTGCCCCGTGCAGGATCACCCCGCCGTATTCCTGTTGCGTTCCGGGTAAAAATCCGGGTACGTCTACCAGAGTTACCAACGGAATGTTGAAAGCATCGCAGAAACGAACAAAACGGGCAGCTTTACGTGATGCATTGATATCCAGCACACCTGCCAATACACGGGGCTGGTTGGCAACTATGCCGACGGAAGTCCCGTTAAACCGGGCAAAACCTATTATTATATTTGTGGCATAATCTTTATGTACTTCCAGAAATTTTCCGTGATCCACCAGACTGTGTATGACTTCATACATATTATATGGTTTGTTGGGGCTGTCGGGAATAATGTCATTGAGTGAATCATCCAGGCGGTCGATAGGATCCGAACATTCCAGATGGGGAGGTTCTTCCATATTGTTCTGAGGGATGTAGCTAAGCAATTCCCGTATCAGTTCCACACCCTCTTCTTCCGTATCCACTGAAAAATGTGCCACACCGCTTTTGCTGGCATGTACGTTCGCTCCGCCCAACTCTTCCTGGGTAACGTCTTCGCCGGTAACGGTCTTTACCACCTTGGGACCTGTAAGGAACATATAGCTGGAACCTCTCATCATAATGGTGAAATCGGTCAGGGCAGGGGAATAGACGGCTCCGCCGGCACAAGGTCCAAACAGGGCAGAGATCTGCGGGATCACTCCGGATCCGATGATGTTGTTTTGGAATATATCCCCATAGCCGGCCAATGCGTTGACGCCTTCCTGGATACGTGCACCTCCCGAGTCGTTAATCCCGATCAGGGGTGCTCCCACTTTCATAGCCTGCTGCATTATTTTGCAGATCTTCATAGACATGGTCTCTGAAAGAGAACCTCCAAAAACAGTGAAGTCCTGTGCAAAAACATATACAAGCCGTCCTTCAATGGTGCCGTAACCTGTGACAACGCCGTCTCCCAGGAAGGTCTTATCTTGCATATCAAAATTGGTGCAACGATGCGTGACGAACATGTCAAACTCTTCAAAACTGCCTTCGTCCAACAGCATGGAAATGCGTTCACGTGCAGTACATTTTCCTTTTGCATGTTGTGCATCTATTCGTTTCTGACCACCTCCAAGGCGGGCTTTTTCGCGGAGTTGTATCAACTCCTTGATCTGTTCCAACTGATTGCTCATGTTATCTTACAATGTATTGAATTATTATTTTGATTTTTCACATAATTCGATCAGTACTCCCAAGGTGTCTTTCGGATGCAGGAATGCGATCTGTAGTCCTTCTGCCCCTTTACGGGGATTTTTATCTATAAGGCGAATGCCGTTTTCTGCCAGTTCGTCCAGGTTCTCCTGAAGTCCTTCAGTGGCAAAGGCAATGTGATGAACACCCTCACCTTTGTTGGCAATGAATTTTCCAATAGGCCCTTCAGGATCTGTGCTTTCCAGCAATTCCACCTTGGTCTGTCCGACCTGGAAAAAAGCCGTTTTTACTTTCTGATCGAAGACTTCTTCAACGGCATAACACTTTAAGCCCAGTTTTGTTTCATAAAAGGAAATAGCCGTTTCGAGAGACTTTACGGCAATACCAATGTGCTCTATATGAGTAATCTTCATTTATAAATGGATTTTGATATGCGAAAGTTAAACTACAATCGGCAAAAGTATAAAATTTATCTGAAATAAATATCATAAAATAGATATAAATAGTATAGATTCTTTACATTTGCATCCAATAATATGAAAAGCATATACAGCTCCAAAAATTATACCGGGATTTCATATTTTCTTGCCCTGGCCGGACGGCTTGCACTGGTTCTTCTTTTACTGTTGTTGAGCAGGTTCGCTTTTTATTTCTATAACAAATATCTTTTTCCCGGAACAGGCTGGGAGGACTTACCATTGATCTTCCGTGGAGGTTTGCGTTTTGATCTGGCTGCCCTGTTCTATCTTAACGGAGCATACCTGATCTTGGCACTATTGCCCTTTCCTTTTGTTTTTTCACGTATCTGGCAGATTGTTCTCAAAATGTTTTTTGTAGCTGTAAATGCAGCCGGTTTCTTTTTCCAGCTTTTTGATTTTATTTATTTCCGGACGACATTGCGCAGGATCGATTTTTCCTTCTTCAGAGAATTCAAAAATGAAATAAATTTGGGAGGTATTTTCCTGCAAGGTTTGAAGCAATACATAGTTTTTTTCCTTGTCTGGATAGCTTTGATTGTATTGTTATGGTTGTGTTACGGAAGGTCCCGCTATGATCAAAGACCGACCCTGACTTTTCGTTTTTTTTCTTTAAGACTGCTTGTTCTGGGTATTGCCATGTGTATATCGGTTGTTGCGATTCGGGGAGGAACCGACAGAACGACCAGGCCGATTACTTTGGGCAATGCCGCCGCTTATGTTACCGAACCCCTGGAAATGGGAATTGTTCTGAACACTCCTTTCTGCATCCTGCGTACTTTCGGAAAACCGTCCCTCGACAGGCTTGACTTTTTTCATGACCAGGAAGAACTCAACCGTATTTATTCCCCATTGCATCTGAAGGATACAGTCGTTGCAGACCGTATTACCGCCCGGCGGCAAAAGAACGTTGTGATAATCATTCTGGAGAGTTTTTCAAAAGAGTACAGCTCATACTTGAATCCGCCGGGATACCCGTCCTATATGCCTTTTCTGGATTCACTCATGGCATCATCTCTTACATGTACTAATGCCTATGCCAACGGCCGAAAATCAGTCGATGCCATTCCGTCTATATTGGGAAGCATCCCCAGCCTGGAACAGTCTTTTGCCCTGACTCCCTTTGCACTTAATCGGGTTGAGGGTTTAGGGAATGTACTCAAAACTATGGGGTATTACACCGCTTTTTTCCACGGTGCACCAAACGGTTCACTGGGACTGGACGGTATGTCGCGTCATTTTGGATTTGATGATTATTATGGAATGGATGAATTTGGGGACAGATCCCGTCATGACAGATACTGGGGTATTTGGGATGAACCTTTTTTACAGTTCTTTGCACGGACACTGGATGGTTTTCCGCAACCGTTTGCAACGGCCTTTTTTACATTGTCTTCCCATCATCCTTTTATTGTACCGCGCCAATATGAAGGGATGTTCGACAAGGGCAGCCTCCCTGTGCACCAGTGTATCGGTTATACGGATCACGCCCTCAGACTGTTTTTCAACAGGGCAAAAGAAAGCCAATGGTACAAGAATACATTGTTCGTTCTGGTAGCTGACCACGGATCGTACTCACAGATCGATCCACGGTATCAGACCCATACGGAAAGCATGTCAATACCTATCATATATTATGATCCGTCAGGGGATACAATACAAGGAGGAGAAACCTATAGGGAATATACACAGCAGATTGATATTATGCCTACTTTGCTGGATATCCTGGATGTTCCGTCCGGTTTTTTTGCCTTTGGCAGAAGTATCCTCGATACGTTGACTACGCCTTTTGTGGTTAATTATCCGGCCTTGTTCAATGTCATGAGAGATCCAAAAGAAAAAGAGCCCTCCAATGAGCTCTTTCTTAAAGCATTTCGCCAGCAATATAACAACAGGTTGCTGGATGATCTTTTACATAGCGGGATTTAAGCCATATTGGTATAGACGTTCTGGACATCGTCATCATCTTCTATGCGTTCCAGAAGTTTTTCAACGTCTGCTTTTTGTTCGGGGGTCAATTCTTTCAATTCTCCGTTTACAATACGGTCAAAACCTCCGCTGACCAATTCCAGTTCCTTTTCTTCTATGAATTTTTGTATGGATCCGTAGGATTCAAAGGAGCCGTAAATCATGATCACTTCCTCTTCATCATCCAGGAAGACTTCTTCTCCACCGTAATCGATCAGGTCCAGTTCCAGCGCTTCCAAATCCATATCCTGGTTTGCCTTGATACGGAACATACATTTATGATCGAACATGAACTCCACACTTCCGGAAGTACCAAGACTCCCGCCGCTTTTATTGAAATAGGAGCGGATATTGGCAACTGTCCTGGTTGTATTGTCCGTGGCTGTTTCAATGATAATGGCAATACCGTGCGGCCCGTATCCTTCATAAACGACTTCGCGGTAATCTCCCTTATCCTTTTCCTCTGCCCTGCGGATAGCCCTTTCGATATTGTCCTTCGGCATGTTCTCGGACCGGGCGCTTTGTATGATTGCCCTTAGCCTGGGATTGTTCTCTGGATCTGTGCCGCCTTGTTTTGCGGCTATGGTCAATTCCTTGCCCAGTCTTGTGAAAGTACGGGACATGTTGCCCCAGCGTTTTAATTTTCTAGCCTTCCTGTATTCAAACGCCCTTCCCATGACAAAAGATTATTGTTGCATCAACATTTCCAGACGTGCGATGTATTTATCAATATCAAATCCCTCAATAGTCTGGGGGTACTTGTCCTTAATGGTACGGTACAATTTCAGGGCATCCTGGTAATTTTCTTTTTCTTCCATAAGGATGGCTGCTTTTTTGTAATAACCTGCAGCATAAGCATTGTCCCTGTAACGGGCAGCCTTCAGGTACCAGGTGATGGCTTCGTCCAGTTGGTCAAGACAGGCATAGGCATCTGCAATATTGCAATAGGCGCGGGCCTGTATGATCTCATCCCTGGATCTGTATTTTTTAAGATAGTCAATAGCCTCGTTATAATTACCCAGCTTTAGTTCGCAAACACCGGCATAAAAATAGACCACCTGTCCGGAAATTGCTTTATATTCATCAATAATGTCCTTAAAGCCTAAAACGTTCCCGTCGCCGTTCAGGGCTAGGTAGAACGAATCGACCCGGAAATATTGCTCTGCCGGGAACAATTGGGCCAAGGCTTCCTCACGCCGGGGTTCCCTGATCAGTTTCATGTACCCGAACCCGAATCCGAGCAGTACGATGATCCCTGTAATGAGGTAGATCAGGTGTTTTTTGTACTTGTTCAGAAATTCTTCCGATTTGCTGATAGCTTCGGCAACGATTGCCGTTTCTTTTTTCGTTTGCTTGCTTTTTGAGCCGGTATTCTTTTTTGACATAGGTCCTGTAATTTGAGTCGGCAAATATACGCAAATTTTGCTATGTTTGCATACTTGGTTGAAGGAATCTCTATGCATTTGTCTCGTTTGTTGCTTTCTCATTTTAAAAACATTGATAGCGCCTCTCTGGAATTTTCTCCCCGGATCAATGTGCTCTACGGAGATAACGGAGAGGGCAAAACGAATCTGTTGGATGGGATTTATTATCTAAGTGTTTGTAAGAGTTCTCTTTCAGTACTGGATAGAGATGTAATCAAGCATGAGAATCAGGAATCAACGCTTTTTGGTGAGTACAACATGGATTCCGGTGTCACGGAAAAAATTTCCTGTACCATATCCCGTCAGGGGGGCAAGATATTTAAAAGGAATGGAAAGCGTTACGATAAGCTTTCCGCGCATGTGGGGCTCATACCCGTGGTGATGGTCTCGCCTCAGGACACGTCACTTGTATACGGGTCAGGCGAAGAGAGACGCAAGTATATGAATTTTCTTTTATCCCAGACAGAGCCGGACTACCTGCAAATGATCCTTGAATACAAAACGCTCCTCCAACAGAGGAACAGGCTTCTTAAATCGGATAAAGTACCTTACGATGTGCTCGAGGCGGTAGATGTTGCGCTATCGTCCAGAGGTGATCAAATACATGCTCGCAGGACCGAACTTTGCCTGCTGCTCCATCCTCATGTTACCCATTACTATGAACTTCTTTCGGCCGGAAAGGAACGAGTGGGCCTGCGTTACGATTCCGACCTGAACCGGGACTGTATGGCGAACCTTCTTGTAAAAAACAGGCAGAAAGACCTCATGTTACAATATACCGGTACCGGCATACAACGTGACGATGTCTTTTTTTCTCTCGGGGAACATCCACTCAAGGTATGCGGATCGCAGGGACAGCAAAAGACGTACCTGCTGGCTTTGAAACTGGCGCAATTTGTCCTCATCCGGCAAATGAAAGGATTGGCTCCCATCCTGTTACTGGATGACGTTTTTGACAAGCTTGACATCCATAGGGTATCTCATTTGTTGCACCTGGTAACGGAAAATGGTTTTGGACAGATTTTTCTTACTGACAGCAATAAAGTCCGTGTAGAGGAGATCATCCATGCCCTGGGCGGATCACATAGGATATACAGGGTAAAAGAAGGCGTTTTTTACACATGAAAAGACAAAGGACAAAAACATTACAGGAGGTCCTTGACCAAACGCTCAAGGATACCGGTCTGAGCAAGGGATTGGAGATCCTTCGAATCCATCATGCATGGGATCAACTTATTGGAGAGACTGCTGCAAAGGAGTGCAGTCAGCGTTCTTTCCGGGATGGCATATATTCAATAAAGGTAAGGTCTTCAGTGCTCAGATGCCAGTTGGATATGCAGAAAACTGTCCTGACCGGAAAGCTTAATGCTTTACTTAGCAAACCGTTGGTAACAGAAATCATTATTTACTAAAAGTGGATACCAGGCCACATATTGTAATTGACCAGCAGGTGCCTTTTTTGGAAGGCATAACCGGTAAGCATGCCCGGATCACCAGGATGCCGGGACATTTGATACGATCTGGTGATATACGCAAAGCAGATGCCCTTATTGTAAGGACACGCACCATCTGTTCGGCGGCTTTATTGCAGGACAGTTCCGTATCGTTTATAGGCTCACCTACCATCGGGACGGATCACATTGATATGGAATTCTGCAGATCAAAAGGGATAGCAGTTGCCAATGCTCCCGGTTGCAACTCTTTGGCAGTAATGCAGTATGTATTTACGGCGCTTGTCGCCTGGGCGGGTTCCAGAAAACGTGACCTGTGTAACATGACGTTGGGGATCATAGGGGTAGGGCATGTCGGCAAAAAGGTCGCCGCGTTGGCCGGTCACCTGGGCATGCAAACCATTCTTAATGATCCCCCAAGGGCATTGGCCGAAGGTCCGGAGGGATTTTCAGACCTCGGTTTTTTGCTTGACAAATCCGATATTGTAACCATGCACGTACCCCTGGACCGGACTACACGGGGTATGGCACATAAGGATTTCTTCGGTGCTATGAAAAAGGGAGCTTGTTTTATAAATACTTCCAGAGGTGATGTGGTAGATGAGGAAACTTTGAGGGAAGCATCGCTACGCTTAGGGGGTATCATTCTGGATGTCTGGCATGGTGAACCGCATATTGATCCGGCCACTGTGAGGATTACCGACATTGCCACACCGCATATAGCAGGGTATTCGCTGGAGGGAAAGAGAAATGCTTCACAAATGGTGGTAAGGGCTCTGGCAGAACATTTCGGATGGGATGATCTGAAAGACTATTCCGTTTCTTTGCCTCCGCCCCGGGAGGTGTCGCAGGATTTGCTTTTCACGCGATGTTTTCCTATTTTTGTGGAGGATAAACAGTTGCGTGCAGCGCCTGAACAATTTGAACACCAGAGAAACGCATATGTTTTCCGAAGGGAATGGACACCGGATCAATACAGGCAACTGACTTTATGTTTACCGCACAAGATCTCCAGTTAATCACCCGTAAGGGGTTAACTGTCGAAAACATTGAATCACAACTCCAATCTTTTGAGAAAGGATTTCCCCCGTTGGATATAATAGAACCTGCCGTTCCGGGGAACGGGATCGTATGTCTTGACAGGGAAGAACAGGATGAGCTGGCAGGAATGTACGAACAATGGAATGGAAGCCGTATTAAATTTGTACCTGCCTCTGGTGCTGCCAGCCGGATGTTCAAAGATCTTTTTGAAGCCAGGGAATTGCTTGTAAAGGACAGGCATATCCGGCTTTCCGAACATGTGGAAGAATTCTTTGACAGATTAAAGGAATTTGCTTTTTATCCCACACTATCTCTTATGGAAGGATTTGATCCTCAGGACAGGGTCGGCATCCTGAACCTTTTACTCGATAAGGACGGTCTTAATTATTCCTTTTTACCCAAAGGACTTATACCATTCCATAAATATCCGTTTGCGGCCAGAACACCGTTCGAAGAACATTTGGTAGAAGCTGCCTTGAGTTCTGTCCAGCCGGATAGGACGGTCAGGGTACATTATACTGTTTCTGAGGAACATATGCATTTGTTTGAGGAGCTATGGAATAACGTGGGCAAGCGTTACGAAGAAAGGTTTGGTGTCAGGTTCGTAATCACTTTTTCCACGCAAAGTCCTGCTACTGATACCGTGGCTGCCGATATGGATAACCTGCCTTTCCGCCGCAATGACGGTTCTTTGGTCTTCCGTCCGGGAGGGCACGGGGCACTGCTTGAAAACCTGAATACTTTGAAAGAAGACATGGTCATCATACGTAATATTGACAATGTAGTTCCCGAATCGTTACTCGAACCGATCATTCACTGGCGGAAGGTGATGGCAGGATACCTGCTCCGGTGTAGAAGACAAGTTTATACATACATCAACGAGCTCAAACAAGGTGCCGAAGCATTACGGTTGAAAGAGATGGCCGTATTTCTGGAAAAAACCTTTGGACTTACCCATCCGTCCGTGGAGGAAGAAGAATTCCGGTCCTATCTTTTCTCCAGGCTGAGCAGACCTGTAAGGGTTTGTGGCATGGTTCCCGTAACAGGAGAACCGGGTGGCGGACCTTTCCGTGTCAGGGACAAGGACGGGGGCGTATCTCTACAGATACTGGAAAGCGTTCAACTGCAAGGCAAAAGGTACGAATCAACCCACTTCAACCCGGTAGATATCGTTTGTTCTTTCAAGGCTTATGACGGTACTACGTACAAACTGCCTGACTTCCGTGACGATGACACGGGCTTCATATCATTTAAAAGTCTGGAGGGTAGGGAATTGAAGGCCCTGGAACTGCCGGGGTTATGGAACGGCGGCATGAGCAGATGGAATACCGCTTTCGTGGAAGTTCCCATTTGCACTTTCAATCCCGTGAAAACCGTTATGGATTTGTTGCGAAAAGAGCATAATAATTAACGGTATTGTGTTTGGTAGTTAAAAAAAGATTTATAACTTTGCCTTGTTCATTGAATTTTTAACCATTTAACTAATAAATAAAACCATGACAGATCTTAAAGCTTTTTTTGACCAACTCATTGCTAATCCAGATACCATGGGCATCTTTGCATTGGTTCTTGTGATTCTGGGAATGATTATCCCCTTGATTATGGGAGTCTTTTTTACCGAAGAATAGTACAGTAACTATTTAAGGAGTATCCTGAAAATCCTTGAAAGAGTAAGGGGAGCAGCCGAAAATCCTTAAGAGTAGGCAAAAAATTAATCATTTAATTCGAATTAAAATGTTAGAAGTTATAACTGCAATTTGGAATGATGTGTGGAACGGCCTCCTGAATATGGAAGGTGGATTTGTTATTGCATTTCTTGGATTAGGGGCAGTTTTGCTGGCGATAATCGTAGGTGCTGTTAATTTGATAAAGAGTTATATGCCCTGATACGGAGTCGTATGCTACCCTAGCAAGAAATAACAAGACAAAGAAAGGCGGATATGCTGCAGCATGTTCGCCTTTTTTGTATTAACAACACCAAGGTCTTTTTTATTACTTCTTATTAAAAAATATCTGCCCAGCGGTAACGTTTCCTGTTTTTCCAGTCGCCTTTGTGATAAGCATAACTGGCAATCAGCGGAACAACGGTCGTAGCCTCGGCGTAAACCATCTGTTCGTACATGGTGCTTACCTTACCCCAGGAAGAGGCTTCTTTAAGCGTGGAGCTGGAACAGGAACCATCCCTGGCATCGGCTACGGTAATCTGAACGGCGTATTGATGCATGGGCACGTCCTTACCTAAACACTCGGCACATACTACTGTATCCTGTGCAAAATTCTTAGGCACCCCTCCTCCGATCATAAACAGTCCACTCGTTTTGGCTTTCATCTTAATCTCCGTCAGTTCACGGAAGTCCGCAACGGAATCTATAGTTACATAAGGTTTGTTTTTCTTTATGCGTTCGGTCTGGTGCATAACCAGACCGAAACCGGCACTGCAATCGGAAAAAGCCGGTACGAATACGGGGACACCGTGTTCGTAACAGATTTGCAGCAGGGAGTCTTTTTTTACGGAATGTTTCACCAGCCATTTGCCTGTTTCCCATAGAAACTCACGTGAAGAATAAGGTCTGGGCTCGAGTGAATCTGCAATCTTTTTGATGGTCGCATCGCAAAGTTGCAGTTCCTCCTCATCTATATAAGTATCGTAAATACGGTCAATATATACGCTCCGCAGCATATTGTCATCGACGAAGGGAGTTCCTTTATAGTGCTTATATCCTAATGCTTCAAAGAAGTCCATATCGATCACGGAGGCCCCGGTTGCCACAATGCAGTCTATCATATTATAACGGACCATGTCCGCATATACCTGCATGCATCCTCCGGCACTTGAACTCCCGGCCAATGTCAGCCAGTTCGTACAATCCTTGTCCCTGATCATCATTTGTAGAATGTCACTCGCACGTGCCGTCTCCCTTGATGAAAAGGACATTTCTCTCATCGAGTCAATGATCTCAAGCGAATTGATCTTTGTGATGTCAATGTGTTTGATCACATCTTTAAGCAAGTCTTTTTTATTATCAGCCATATCAGTGTCTTTATGTACACTGCAAAGGTACGGCTTTTATTGAAAAAAATGTTAATTTAGCCGGATATTTCAGTTCGGATTAATATGCAATTCTTACGTTATATCAATGCCTTCAAGCGTTTGGAAACGCCTTTTTATTTTTACGATCTCGATATCCTGGATCAAACCCTCAGATTGTACACCAAGTTCCTGAGAAAATACGGTTTCAAGGCACATTATGCTATGAAAGCAAATGCAAATCCCCGTATATTGGAGATGATCCACCGTTCCGGACTGGGAGCCGATTGTGTCAGCGGAAATGAAGTGCAGCTTGCCCTGGATATGGGTTTTGATCCCGATACGATTGTTTATGCCGGTGTCGGCAAATCCGACAGGGAGATACGTACCGCCTTGCAGGGAGATATATTTTGTTTCAATTGCGAATCGGTTCCTGAGATACGGGTCATTAACGATCTGGCGTCACAAATGGGCAAGACCGCCCGGATCTCATTGCGTCTGAACCCCAACATTGATGCCCAGACTAACAAACATATTACAACAGGACGTTCCAAGGATAAGTTCGGGATCAGTCAATGGATGTTAAGTGAGGTCCTTGAGGTAATCGCCGCATGCGGCAACATCAAACTCATAGGGCTCCATTTTCATATAGGATCACAGATTACGGATATGAAGGTTTTTGAAAAGTTATGCGATAAGGTAAATGGTTTTCAGCGTTGGTTCGGGCAGCGGGATATTTGCTTGGAACACATCAACCTGGGAGGAGGCATTGCCGTTGATTACCAAGATCCGCTGGGTAATCCGTTCAGTCCTTTCGAAACATACTTTCAGACCATTGACGATAAACTGGAGATCAGAAAGGGACAAAAAGTCCATTTTGAACCGGGGCGGGCCCTGGTAGCTCAATGCGGATTTCTTATTTCCAGGGTTTTATATATAAAAGCGGGAAAAGGCAAGCAATTTGCAATACTGGATGCCGGAATGAACGATATGATACGTCCTGCCCTTTACGGGGCCAGTCACGCGATCTGCAACATAACTTCCGTATCGGAAAAGCAGGAAGTTTATGATGTTGTGGGTCCTGTCTGCGAGTCTGCCGACCGCTTTGGTGTTGCCGTCACAATGCCTGAAACCGACCGGGGTGATTTGGTGGCAATATGTTCCGCCGGTGCCTACGGACAAGTCATGAGTATGCGCTATAACCAGAGGGATCTGGCTCAGGCATACTATTCACCCGATTTGTAAACCGGACATGTATATAAAGATCTACCCTGAAAATCCGCAAGATCGTCTGATACAGTTGACGGTTTCCACCTTGCAAAAAGGAGGGATCGTTATATACCCGACAGACAGCGTATATGGTATGGGTTGCTCGATTGATAACCTTGCCAGTGTTCCCCGGATGGAAAGGATAAAAGGGTACTATACACCGTCTACACGTCTGTCGTTTCTCTGTTATGACCTTTCCCAATTGTCAAATTATTGCAGACCTTTGAATAACAGTATTTTTCGTCTGATGAAAAAAAATCTGCCCGGACCCTATACTTTCCTGCTTCAGGGTAACAGCCAGGTTCCCAAGTTGTTTAAAGGAAAAAAGCATAAGGTGGGAATACGTGTACCGGACAATCCCATTTTGCAGACGATCCTGAGGGAATTGGCCGTTCCCATCGTTTCCACTTCGCTTCCGTGGGATGAAACGGAACCGGAATATGCGAACGATCCCGATTTTATCAATGAACGGTTCGGGGATCTGGTGGACATTGTGATAGACGGAGGTCCGGGAGGTCTTGATCCGTCGGCCATTATTGATTGTACGGGACCTGAACCGCTGGTAATCAGAGAAGGCCCTAAACCTTTACTCGATAAATAGTTTTTTATATGTTCGAAAACCTTACTGAAAGACTGGAACGATCGTTCAAACTGCTTAGGGGAGAAGGGAGGATCACCGAGATCAATATTGCGGAGACCCTTAAGGATGTACGCAGGGCGTTGCTCGATGCGGATGTCAGCTACAAGGTAGCCAAAGGTTTCTGTGATGAGGTGAAAGAAATGGCCTTGGGACAGGATGTCCTGAGATCTGTCCGCCCTGGGCAGATGATGACCAAGATAGTCCATGACAGGCTGGTTGCCTTGATGGGAGGGGATGCCGCGGGCATCAATATTAAAGGAACTCCCGGCATCGTTCTTATAGCAGGACTGCAGGGATCGGGCAAGACCACTTTTTCGGCAAAACTGGCTTCACATATCAAAAAGAAAAAAGGTGTCCGTCCCTTGCTGGTAGCCGGTGACATATACCGCCCTGCAGCTATGGAGCAATTAAAAATCCTGGGACAACAGATAGGCGTTGATGTCCATATTGAGGAAGAGAACAGGGATCCCGTTAACATTTCCAAAAATGCCGTTGAAAGGGCAAAGAAGGAAAAATATGGTGTAGTGATCATAGATACGGCCGGACGGCTTGCCATAGATGAAGTCATGATGCAGGAGATCACAGCCATCAAGAAAGCGGTCAATCCTACAGAGACACTGTTTGTAGTGGATTCCATGACAGGTCAGGATGCTGTGGAGACGGCACGCACATTCCATGAACAGCTTCAGTTTGACGGAGTGGTGTTAACCAAGCTCGATGGTGATACCCGAGGAGGGGCAGCCCTTTCCATACGTGCCGTTGTAAGCAAACCCATAAAATTTGTGAGCACAGGTGAAAAAATGGATGCCCTTGATGTGTTTTATCCTTCACGTATTGCAGATCGTATCTTGGGTATGGGGGATATTGTCAGCCTGGTTGAAAAGGCTCAGGAACAGTTTGACGAGGAAGAAAGCAAGAAACTGCGCAAGAAACTGGCACAGGACCGCTTCAATTTCAACGATTTTCTTTCTCAGATCAAACAAGTCAAAAAGATGGGCAACATCAAAGATCTGGCGGCAATGATACCGGGTGTCTCCAAAGCCATCAGGGATGTTGACATTGACGATGACGCATTTAAGGGTATAGAGGCTATCATTACATCTATGACCCCCGATGAACGGGAAGATCCGTCACTGCTCAACGGTAGTCGCCGTAAACGGATTGCTGCCGGCAGCGGAACCTCCCTTACTGAAGTAAACCGTTTGATCAAACAATTTGACGATACAAGGAAAATGATGAAGAACCTTCGTTCCGGCGGAGGAGCTTCAATGGTAAATGCATTAAAAAATAAAAAAATAAGGTAATGATACTGCTCGATGGTAAGATTGCGTCTGAGGCCATAAAAAAAGATATTGCCGGAGAGGTGTCCCGGTGGACCCTTGAATGGGGCAAAAAACCTCATCTGGCTGCCATTTTGGTAGGAGATGATCCGGCTAGTCAGACGTATGTAAGGAATAAGGAAAAAGATTGCAATCAGGTGGGAATCAATTCATCTGTTTACAGGTTTTCATCTGATATCAGCAAGGAAAGACTGATTGAATGTGTAAAAACAATTAATGAAGATCCCGATATAGACGGTCTGATAGTACAATTGCCGCTTCCCGCTCATTTTTCCGAACAGGAAATCATTGAGACTATTGATCCGTCAAAGGATGTGGACGGATTCCATCCTGTCAATGTGGGACGGATGGTCCTGGGATTGCCGTCATTCGTCCCGGCTACACCGGCCGGTATAGTCGATTTGCTTCAGTATTATAACGTAACTACAAGGGGCAAAGAATGTGTGATCATCGGAAGGAGCAATATCGTAGGTAAACCCCTGGCTAATCTTCTGTCCAGGAAAGGTGGGGTTGGTGATTGCACCGTGACTTTGTGCCATAGTCACACCGTCGATCTGGCCAAAGTATGCTGCCGGGCCGATATAGTAGTCGCCGCCCTGGGACGGCCTCGTTTTTTAAAGGCTGATATGGTTAAAGAAGGTGCAGTGGTGATTGATGTGGGTATATCGCGTGTGGAGGATAATACGGCAAAATCTGGTTTCCGGTTGGTTGGAGATGTGGATTTTGAGCAAGTCGCACCCCGCTGCAGTTACATAACCCCTGTCCCGGGAGGAGTCGGCCCCATGACACGATTGTCCTTATTGAAAAACACATTGCAGGCAGCCATTAAACGTAATAAAATGTAGCGGTTATGGCAAGAAGACATTGGAAAGGGGTTTAAATGGAATATTTTATGATAAGCTGAATATCAAACGTATACGCTTCTGATGCAACTGTATGGATTTTTACGCTGGATTCGCCGGATAACGGCCTTGGCCGTATTTCTGGGACTTGTCTGTTTTTTTCTTTCTTTTTCTGCTAAAGCCACCGTATTATGGCATGCTCTTTTGGGATTGCAGATAGTCCCGGCTATTCTTGGCATAGCATCCGGAGGTTTGCTTACGGTCCTGCTTGTTCTTCTGATCACCCTGATCTTCGGCCGGATCTACTGCTCTGTCTTATGCCCGCTGGGCATATGGCAGGATATCGTTTACAGGACAGGACTTTTTTTCCGGAACAGGAAAAAATGCAGGATGCAATATACCAAAGCCCACAATGTACTTAGATATTCTATCCTGATCATTGTTGTGTTGTGTGTGGCCTTTTCATTCGTTTTGCCGTTAGTATGGCTTGATCCTTACGGTTTGTTTGGCAAAATGGCAGTCAATCTGGGAAGACCTCTCGTTTCCCTGATAACCGGTTCGGTCCGTGAGATCTGGAATCCTGCAGCAACCTTTGTTGCGGCAGTTTTGTTTGTTGCGATTTCCCTTGTAGCCATATTCAAGGGAAGGTTATACTGTAATGCAATATGTCCTGTAGGATCGCTTCTGGGAATTATATCCGGATATTCCATGTTCAGGGTGCAGATAGATGAGAGTGTCTGTACACATTGCAGGCTCTGCGGCATGTCGTGTAAGTCCGGCTGTATTGACTGTAACAACACCTTCATAGATCATTCCCGTTGTGTTGTATGTCTGGATTGCATATCCAAATGTTCACGTCAGGGCATACATTACCGCTTTGCATGGAAAAAGAGGACGGTACCTTCAAAACAACAAATAGAACAACCCGGTATAGAAAAAGGTAGAAGGGCATTTCTTGTTGCGGCAATCGGAGCCGGTGCAGGAATTGTTCTGCTGAACCGTTTTACAGAAAAGAAAAGGGTCCGTATTCCCAGTCCCATGCCTCCGGGAGCCGGGAGCCTGGAACGATTGAAAGACACCTGTGTTGCCTGCCATGCCTGTATCGCAGCCTGTCCTCCGCATATCATCAGACCTGCCATGGGAGATTTTGGGTGGCAGGGTTTTCTGTTACCTGCCATCTCTTATAAAAACGGTTTTTGCGGATATGATTGCCGGAAATGCCAGGAAGCCTGTCCTACGGGAGCTTTACGCTTGATGCCGCTGGAGGAGAAGAAACGGGTGAGAATAGGTGTAGTCAGGTTGAAGTTGGAACATTGCATTATTGAAAGATTTGGAACCGATTGCGGCGCATGCGATGAACATTGTCCCGTCAAGGCGGTGCAGATGATACCCCGTGAAGGTACCGGCAAAGTCTTCCCCAAGACAAATCCCCGGATATGTATTGGCTGTGGGGGTTGTGAATTCATATGTCCGGCCACTCCAAAAGCTATTGAGGTCGTTCCCATGTCGGAACAGCGCCTGGCCGATGCACCGGTTACAGAAACCAAAACAAAAGTGGAAGTTGACGGTTCCGAATTTTAACCGTTGTCAGTATTGTGCAACAGATCAGGTCTGAGCCGTTCAGTACGGTCAAGACTTTTTTCTTCCTGCCACTGACGGATCTTTTCCGGATTGCCGCTCAGTAGCACATCGGGAACTTTCCAGCCCATGAATTCGGACGGACGGGTATAAACCGGAGGAGCCAGCAAATCATCCTGGAAACTGTCCGTAAGGGCAGAGGTTTCGTCATTAAGTGCACCCGGCAGGAGCCTGACTACAGCATCGGTGATCACCGCAGCTGCCAGTTCCCCTCCGCTCAACACGTAATCGCCTATAGATATTTCCTTGGTGATCAGGTGATCGCGGATCCGCTGGTCCACTCCTTTGTAATGGCCGCACAGGATTATGATGTTCTTCAGGCAGGAGATCCTGTTGGCTTCTTTCTGGTTAAATGGGACACCGTCGGGAGATGTATATATGATTTCATCGTAAGGGCGTTCTTTTTTCAATTCTTCCATCAGCCGGCAGACCGGTTCGATCATCAATACCATTCCGGCATCTCCTCCGAAGGAATAGTCATCCACTTGTCTGTATTTTCCTTTGCCGTACCGGCGCAGATCATGTATGACGATCTCGGCCAGTGATTTATCCCGGGCCCTTTTGATAATGGAATAGGATAGGGGGCTTTTCAGCAATTCGGGAAGCACTGTGATGATATCAATTCTCATAGTGAGACAAAATTAATCATTATTCAATATATCTGAGTTTTTCATTACATTTGCAGGCTATAAACACTAATTCCTTTCTAGTACTACAATGGATCCTGAAAAGAACAACTCTGCTCCCGAAGAGCAATTCGACAACACAAAACCGCAAAAAAATGAAGTTGTCGAATCTACCCGACATTCAGAGGTCATAGATTATTCGTCTATGACTATTTCTGAGCTTCTTGCTGAATTTGAGCGACTTATAGAAGCTGAAGACAAAACAGAAATGCACAAAAACGCGGATATCATCAAGTCTTCTTTCTATAAATTGCTCAAAAAAGATCAACCTCTGGCAGTCCCGGACCAGGAGACTCCGGAGCTGGTTCAGGAGAGTTCGGAAGAGACTGCGTTCAAAAAATTGTATGCCCGCTATAAGGTCCTTCGGGCTGACCTTTTACGAAATATTGAATTGCAAAAAGAAAGGAATCTGGAAGAAAAGCTTACCATTATTGAAGGTATTAAATCATTATTGGAAAAGCAGGAGGATATCAATCATACTTTTCCCGAGTTCAGAGCGTTACAGCTCCGTTGGAAAGAGGTTGGTCCGGTTCCGTTGTCCAGAACAAAAGATATCTGGGAGACCTACCAGCATTACGTTGAAAAGTTTTATGATTATGTTAAGATCAACAACGAATTAAGGGATCTTGATTTTAAACGTAACCAGGAGATCAAGGAAGTGCTATGCCAAAAGGCAGAGGCACTGGTTGATGAGCCAAACGTAGTTTCTGCTTTCCATAAATTGCAAAAGCTGCACGAAGAATGGCGTGAAACAGGCCCGATTGCCCGTGAGTTGCGGGAACCCATGTGGGAACGTTTTAAAAAGAGTACTACGGCCATTAACAAACGGCACCAGGATTACTTTGAGGAGCAAAAAAAGATTCAAAAGCAGAATCTCGAAGCAAAAATAATACTATGTGAAAAAGCAGAGTTCATAGTTCAGGAAATAGATGCCGATGACGTAAACTGGAATAAAAAAGCAAAAGATCTGGAAGCTCTGCAAAAGGAATGGAGGACAATCGGGTTTGCCACTAAAAAGGAAAACCAGAAAGTTTATGACCGGTTCCGTGCCGCATGCGACAAGT
The DNA here is from genome assembly GCA_002071175.1 of Bacteroidetes bacterium ADurb.Bin037. Taxonomy (GTDB): domain Bacteria; phylum Bacteroidota; class Bacteroidia; order Bacteroidales; family UBA932; genus DMER64. The sequence goes on along the minus strand of MWER01000005.1, from coordinate 18,100 downwards.
TTTATGGCGATAAACGTGAATTCTACTCACGTTTCAAAAAGGATATGCAGGAAAACCTGGATCGCAAGATAGCACTTTGCGAACAGGCAGAAGCCATAAATATGAGCGATGACTGGAGACGTACAACGGATCAGCTCATACATTTTCAGAAACAGTGGAAAGAAATTGGTCCCGTTCCCCGAAAACAGGCAGAAACAATCTGGAAACGGTTCCGTACAGCCTGTGATGTCTTTTTTACCCGTAAGGCCGAGCATTTTTCGAGGATTGAAATTTCTTACGAAGAGAACCTGGTTGCCAAGGAAGCCCTGTTGAAAGATCTGGCTTCTTTCGATCCTTCCGGCATTGACAACCTACCGGCTGTGATGCGTGAATTCCAGAACAGGTGGAACAAGATAGGATTTGTACCGAGCAAAGATAAAGACCGGATACAGAATGAATACAGGAACCTTATCAACAAGCATTTTGGACATCTGGGTCCAGCCGTTTCCGAAAGACGTGGTACTTACCGCACTAGCCGGGGGCGTTCCGATGAATCCCGCAGCGGTCGTGACAAGCTCATACAACGTTTCCGCCAGCTTGAATCGGAAATCACTGTTTGGGAAAACAATATGGGATTCTTTGCCAAATCCAGAAATGCAGATAAGATTATTGCCGATACATGCAAAAAAATAGAAGATGCCAAACGGGAACTTGGAGAATTGGAAGTGAAGATCAAACACCTGGAAGACAATGAATAAAAATACGATTTGGGCCATTTTGCTGATCGGCATTATATTGATAGCGTTCAGCCTGTACAATTCCAAAGTGGCCAAGCAGCAACAAAGAGAACAGTCTGTACGCGATTCGATTGCCCGGCAGGAGGCAATGGAAGCGATCCGTCATGAAAAGGCAAACGATTCTGTTCCTATACCGCAAGCAGCTGATACTAGGACCGGTACATATTCCAATGCCTATCTGAACCGGTCACTGGAAGGTACCGAATCCCTGCACGTGTTGGAGAATAACAAGCTCCGGATCACCTTTACCAATAAGGGAGGACAACCGTATAGTGTTCAGATAAAGAATTTCAAGACATACCAGGGAGACAGCCTGATCTTCTTCAATGGTCCATCCAATAAACTGATGTTGGACCTTTATGCCGGAGAACAGATCAATACAGACGATTTTTTCTTTATCCCCAACAATGTTACGGAGGGAAATCTGATAACCTTCTCTCTCTATTTTGACAAGGGTTCCTACATTGAGTACGTATATACTCTGGAAGAGGATTCACACCTGCTGAATCTGAGCATAAACCTGGTGGGGATGGATCGCTTCATTCCCAGGAACGTAACACAACTTGATCTGGACTGGACGGTGGACATACGTCACCTTGAAAAAGGCTTTAACAACGAAAAGAACTATTCTACCATTGCCTACAAATATCCGAATACCAAAGATGTTGAAAAACTTGGTCTGAGGAAGCCTAATGCCGGTGAATCGCTTAAAACGCGTGTGGAATGGGTGGCTTTTCAGCAGCAATTCTTTTCTGCAATTATTATAGCAGATGACAGTTTCAACAGCGGGGATATATCATTCCGTTTTTACGAGCCTGAAAATGCAGACACCCTGCTGATGAATTGCCGGGCATATATGCAAATCCCTTATCAGGCAGCACCCGAGCAGAGCATACAGCTACAATTTTATTTCGGCCCCAACGGTTTTTATTCCTTAAAGGCTTACGACCGGTCATTTGAACAGATCATTCCCCTGGGCGGATTTCTGATCAATTGGATCAACCGTTTTCTGATCATCCCGATCTTTAATTTCTTGAACAGGTTTATCAGTAATTTTGGTCTTATTATTTTGATAATGACCATTTTCATAAAGCTGATCATATCCCCCTTTACCTTCAAATCCCATATGTCGTCGGTCAAGATGCGTGTGCTCAAACCCGAGATTGACAAGATCAATGCCAAGTATCCCAAGAAAGAAGATGCCATGAAAAAACAGCAGGAAACCATGGCCTTATACAGGAAAACAGGAGTCAATGTCATGGGGGGATGCTGGCCCATGTTGTTCCAGATGCCCATTCTTTTTGCCATGTTCCGGTTTTTCCCCGGATCCATTGAATTACGACAGGAACCTTTTCTCTGGGCGGATGATCTTAGCGGATACGATTCCATTCTGAATCTTCCCTTTAAAATACCTCTTTACGGAGATCATGTGAGCCTCTTTGCTTTGTTAATGGCTCTTTCTATGTTCTTCTACTCCAGAATGAACATGAAACAGCAGTCTGCCGATCAGCAAATGCCTGGAATGCAGGGTATGATGCTTTATTTCATGCCTTTGATGATGTTGGTCGTTTGTAACAACCTTTCGTCTGCTCTAAGTTATTATTACCTGCTTTCCAACCTGATCACCATGTTACAAACATGGGTGATCAAGAGATTCTTTGTGGATGAGGAAAAATTGTACAAAAAACTAAAAGAAAAAGCTGACAAGGCGCCTGCCGTGGTCAAAAAATCCAAATTCCAGCAGAGGTTGGAAGAAATGCAACGCCGACAGCAACAGCAGATGAGGAACAAAAGATAATGATTGCCGGGAATTTGAAACGATTGCGTGAAAGGATCCCGGGTGAAGTATCCTTGGTGGCTGTCTCAAAACTGCAGCCCATATCCCTGATACTTGAGGCATACAATGCCGGACAACATATTTTTGGAGAGAACCGTTCCCGGGAAATGCTGCAGAAGATCCCCCTATTGCCGGATGATATACAATGGCATTTCATTGGACATTTGCAGACAAACAAGGTCAAAGAAGTGGTGGGAAATGCAGTGCTTATCCAGTCGGTTGACAGGATAAGGCTTTTGAACGCCATTCAGGTATATGCCCGGCAATTGGGTATAATTCAGGACATACTTTTACAGGTACATATTGCCAGGGAAGATACAAAACATGGTTTTTCGCCCGCAGAGTTATCTGCCGTTTTCCGCTTGTCCTTACCTAACGTGAGGATCTGCGGTCTGATGGGAATGGCTACCTTCACCGATGACAAAGAATTGGTAAGAAATGAGTTCAGGATGCTCAGAAGCCTTTTCGACACCTTCAAAGCCGGCCCTTTTGCCGGGGATCAGGCTTTTGTACATTGTTCCATGGGAATGACAGGCGACTTTGATATTGCCTTGGAAGAAGGCAGTACCATGGTACGCGTAGGCAGCGCTATATTTCCACCTCGCCCTCAAAAACCCTGACAGCACCTCCTGTCAGGAAAACATCTCTGAAAGAGTTGTCTTTTTTTTGAAATTCGACTTCCAGATTACCTCCTTTTGTCTGTATGAACCAACGGGTAAGATCGTTTCCCGTAAAAACCGACGTGGCAATAGCGGCTGCCGTCGAACCCGTTCCGCAAGCCCATGTTTCGTCTTCCACTCCTCTTTCAAAAGTCCGTACAAACAGATATCCCCGATCCAATATCTCTACAAAATTCACATTAATACCTTCCTTTCCAAAATCCTTGTGCCATCTCCAGAATTTTCCCTCAGAGGCCACATCGACTGCCTGAACATCCGATACGAATTTGACAAGATGCAGGGAACCGGTGTCTACGACAAAACTGTTTCCGTCGTAATTCCTTACTCCTTCCACATCGTTCAGCTCTAAGCGTACTTTTGTGTAGTTGCCTGATTTTTCCAAGATATATGCCCTATGAGCTCCGTCTATGGAATAGAAAAAATGGTCTTTCAGACCCAGGCTTTCTGCAAAAGCAACAAGACAACGTCCTCCGTTACCGCACATAGTACCTGCCGTTCCGTCAGAATTGTAAAAATTCATTGAGTAGCTGTAGGGCAGTGGAGCTGACTCAATCAGCATCAATCCGTCGGCACCTATGCCAAAACGTCTGTGACACATAGTATTGATCTGATTCCCTGATAACTGGTGATCTCCTGACATGTTATCTATCAGAATAAAGTCATTTCCGGCTCCGTGGTATTTACAAAATGGCAGTTTCATGAATTGGTATGAATTTTGAAATATTCCTATCAAAAGTAGTTAAATTTAAAGAGATATTAATATATGAAAAGAAAAATCGGACTCATTATCGTAGTTACGGCATTGATCAGTACAGGAGCCACATTATTGGTTAACCATTTTGCCGGAAAAAAAGAAAATATTGAAAGTGTTTACGTAACAACGGGACAGCAACCTGTTATTAAAAAGGTCTCATTGCCGGAAGTGCAATATCCTGACTTTACGTATGCTGCAGAAACGGGTGTAAAGGCAGTGGTACACGTTAAGGTCGTTAAGATCGGACAACAGATTCAAGGTCCCCAGAGCCTTTTCGACTTTTTTTTCGGATACGGGTCTCCTTCACTGCAACCACGGCCTCAAGTGGGATCCGGATCGGGGGTCATTATCTCCTCCGACGGGTATATTATCACAGCCACACACGTTATTGAAGGGGCCGACGAAGTCGTTGTAACGCTGGATGATAAACGTCAGTACGAGGGCAGGGTCATAGGCAAGGACCCGGCTACCGATATAGCGTTGCTCAAGATCGAGGCGACGGACCTGCCTCATCTGGACTTCGGGGACTCCGATGCACTTCGCCTGGGACAATGGGTCATAGCCATAGGCAATCCCTATGAATTGCGTTCAACGATCACGGCCGGCATTGTAAGTGCCAAAGGCCGGAGCTTGCCTTCTTATGACGAGGATTTTAAGATTGAGGCGTTCATTCAGACCGATGCCGCCGTTAATCCGGGCAATTCAGGAGGTGCACTTGTCAATGCAAAAGGAGAATTGGTGGGTATCAATACGGCTATTGCCACACGCACCGGATCTTTTTCGGGCTATTCCTTTGCAGTGCCAAGCACCATTGCCCGCAAGGTTGTGGACGATATTCGTAAATACGGGATCGTACAACGTGCCCTGCTTGGCATAACCATGCAGGATATTACTGGTGACCTGGCAAAGGAAAAGGACATTAAAGAGATCAGGGGCGTCTATATCCATCAATTGATGGAAGGCGGTGCTGCTCAAAAGGCAGGGGTGAAAGCGGGCGATATCCTGCTTGAAGTGGGGGATGTGGCTGTAAACTCCGGAACATCGGTACAAGAACAGATTAGCCGGTTGAGCCCCGGAGATAAGGTCAAGCTATTGTTGCTCAGGGATAATAAGCAGGTAGAAGTAACGGCTACATTGCAAAATCAGTCGGGAAATACGGAACTGTTACAGGAAAGTGACGGAAATATCACCAATTTCCTGGGAGCTCAGTTGCGTCCTGCAGGAAAAGAGGTAAAGGATAGGTTGAAGATCCGTGCAGGTATAGAAGTGATTTCCGTCAATGAAGGCAAATTTAAAGAAGCCGGGATCCGTAAGGGGTTCGTTATCACACATGTTAACCAGAAGCCGGTAGCTACGGTGCAACAATTGGCCCTGGCCATACAATCGGCACAACGTGGCATATTGATCGAAGGTAAATATCCGGACGGATCGGTGTATTATTATGCATTAGGCAATTAATTTTTCATTTTTGTAGCCAAATTTGAAACTAAAGCTGCCCTTTTACGTATATAAGAGGGCAGTTTATTTATTTTTTATCGCGGATGAGACAATTAAAGATCACAAAATCTATTACAAACAGGGAAAGTGCTTCCCTGGACAAATATTTGCAGGAAATCGGAAGGGAAGATCTGATCTCTGTTGAGGAAGAAGTTGAATTGGCACAACGGATCAGGAAGGGAGATCAGGATGCTCTTGAAAAACTAACAAGAGCAAATCTCAGGTTTGTTGTTTCAGTGGCAAAACAGTATCAAAACCAAGGGCTTAGCCTGCCTGATCTGATTAACGAGGGAAACCTGGGTTTGATTAAAGCTGCCGAAAAATTTGATGAGACACGTGGTTTTAAATTCATATCTTATGCTGTATGGTGGATCAGGCAATCGATACTGCAGGCCCTTGCCGAGCAAAGCCGTATCGTAAGGCTGCCCCTGAACCAGGTTGGATCACTAAATAAGATAAACAGGGCACTTGCCAAATTTGAACAGGAACACGAACGTGTCCCTTCTCCCGAAGAATTATCAGAGATCCTGGATATTCCCAGTGAAAAGATATCTGATACGCTTCGTGTGTCGGGGCGACATGTATCGGTAGATGCTCCTTTCGTAGACGGAGAAGATAACAGCCTTTTGGATGTGTTGGTAAACAGCGATTCTCCAAACGCCGACTACGGACTGGTAAACGAAAGTCTCAACAAGGAGATAGAACGGGCATTGTCCACATTATCTAAAAGGGAAAGAGACATCATTAAATATTTCTTTGGTATTGGCACGCAGGAAATGACGTTGGAAGAGATAGGAGAAGAATTCGGGCTTACAAGAGAACGGGTACGGCAGATCAAGGAAAAGGCCATTCGCAGGTTGCGTCACAGTGCCCGTAGCAAATTACTGAAAGCTTATCTGGGTTAGTCTATGTTCAGAACAATAGGCAATGCACTGCATTCTTTCAGCTCATGGCTGAATCTGCCGTTATTCATCACCCTCATTGGTGGCGGATTGTTCTTTATGGTCCGCTCCAGATTCATTCCCCTGCGCTATTACACAAAAGGTCTTAAAGCTGTAGGAGTAAAGGAAGAAAACGTATCCGGGCAATTGAGTTCTTTTCAGGCCCTGACTTCTGCCATTGCCGCTACTGTCGGATTGGGAAACATATCGGGAGTCGCCGTAGCCATAACCATAGGCGGACCCGGGGCTATTTTTTGGATGTGGGTAAGTGCCTGCCTGGGTATGGCTACAAAGTTTTTTGAAGGTACCCTTTCTGTGATGTTCAAGGGAAAGGACAGTGCCGGAGAAATGCAGGGAGGAACCATGTATATGATAACCGAAGGTATGGGAAAGAAATGGAAGCCTCTGGCCGTACTTTTTTCCCTCTTTGGGATGATCGGGACTTTTTGCCTGATGCAGTCCAATCAACTTACCGAGGCTTTACAGACGGTCGTCTTCACGCCTGCAGGAATAGAGAACACCCTCCTTTTGCGTTTCATTGTGGGTATATGCATAGCGGGGATAGTTTCGATTGTTGTGCTTGGAGGTATCAGCCGTATTGGAAAGGTAGCCTCGCTAATCGTACCTTTTATGGTAGGATTCTATTTTCTGTTGGTCTTGTATATTATTTTTTCCAACCTGGGTGTAGTCCCGGATGTGTTTCGTTCCATATTTAGCAATGCTTTCGATCTGAAAGCCGGTGCAGGCGGCTTTGCCGGATCGGTAATAGTGATTGGTGCACGCCGGGCTGCATTTGTGAACGAAGCAGGAGTAGGGACCGCAACGATGATGCATGGTGCTTCCCGTAACAGTGAACCTGTCAGGGAAGGACTGGTTGCCATGATAGCTCCTACAATCGATTCGGGATTGGTATGCACCCTGACAGCTCTTGCCGTACTGATCAATGCACAATATACCGTATCCAATGTGCAGGGAATGCAAATGGTAATGGAATCCTTTGAACGCTCCATCCCCGGATGGGGCACTTACCTGTTGATGGTAGTAGTGCTTGTATTCGCTTTTTCCACCATGTTTTCCTATTCGTATTACGGTACCAAGTGTACGGGTTTTTTGTTTGGCGCCCACAGAGCACATTACTACAATTATCTATTCCTTGCTACATTGGTCATGGGTGCTGTTATCCCACTGACAGCCGTTGTAGATATTATAGACATTGCTTTTGCGTTTATGGCATTCTGCACGGTATTTACCATGATAGTCCTTTCTCCCAAAGCGGTTGCCGCCATTAAACTATATTTTAAAAAATGAACGCAGAAATAATCATCACCGAAGCCCTGGGTAAAGTGGTTGAAAAACTCTATGGGTCTGTTCCCGCACCTGAACTGTTACAGGTGCAGACGACCAGGAAGGAATTTGAAGGAGATTATACGGTAGTGGTATTTCCCTTACTGCGTATCAGCAGAAAATCCCCAGAACAGACGGGATCTGAAATCGGCCGGGAGATCCTTGACAGTCTCCCTGAAATTGAATCATTCCAGGTCATCAAGGGATTTCTGAACCTGAAAATGTCGTCTTCATATTGGATGAACCGGTTGCAGGACATTGCCCTGACGAAAAATTATGGTATGGGATCTCCTTCCGGCAGGACGGTTATGATAGAGTTCTCTTCCCCAAATACAAATAAACCGCTCCATCTTGGTCATATCCGCAACAACCTGCTCGGTTGGTCCGTTTCCAGGATAATGGAAGCTAACGGTCATAAGGTCGTAAAAGTCAATCTGGTAAATGACAGGGGAATACATATATGCAAATCCATGTTGTCATGGCTCAGATACGGTCAGAATGTAACACCTGAATCTTCCGGGATTAAGGGAGATCACCTGGTAGGTGATTATTACGTCCGTTTTGACAAACAGTATAAGGAAGAGGTTAAGGAACTGGTAAACGGGGGAATGGAAGAGGAACAAGCTCTCAGAGAAGCTCCCATTCTGCAGGAAGCACAGTCTATGCTTGTAAAATGGGAACAGGGAGACGAACAGGTTTTGAACCTGTGGAAAAAGATGAATGGCTGGGTTTACCAGGGATTTGACATTACCTACAAAAGGATGGGGATCACTTTCGATAAGATATATTACGAATCGGAAACCTATTTATTGGGAAAGGAACTGGTGATGAAGGGATTGAAAGACGGGGTGTTTTTCAGGGATCCTGACGGCTCCATCTGGTGTGATTTGACCTCCGAAGGACTGGATCGCAAACTCCTTCTCCGTGCAGACGGCACATCGGTATACATCACCCAGGACCTGGGAACTGCAGTAAGCCGTTACCAGGAATATGGATTCGATACGCATGTATATGTTGTGGGAAACGAGCAGAACTACCATTTTCAGGTACTGAAGCTTTTGCTTAAAAAACTGGGATTTTCCTGGGCGGATGACATTATACATCTTTCGTACGGCATGGTGGAACTTCCGGAAGGGAGGATGAAATCCCGGGAAGGAACGGTTGTCGATGCCGATGACCTGATGGACAATATGATCGAGACGGCCCGTGAAACCTCCCTGGAATCGGGTAAGCTTGAGGATATGAGCCCTGAAGGACAGGAACACCTGTTCGAGATCCTTGGCCTGGGTGCCCTAAAGTATTTCATACTTAAAGTTGACCCGCGCAAAACCATGTTGTTCGATCCCCGGGAATCAATTGATTTCAATGGGAATACAGGACCTTTTATTCAATATACTTTTGCCAGGATACGATCAATTCTCCGTAAGGCTGCCAGTCGGGGTTATCATTCCCGTATGTATGGCAGACCCATGTTGGAAAAAGAATTGAGACTAATCAAATTGATGGCGAATTATCCGCAGATAATAGAAGAATCCGGTCGTGATTATTCACCTGCACAAATAGCAAATTTCAGTTTCGACCTGGCCAGGGAATTCAATCAATATTATCATGAAGTCACTGTACTTCATGAAGAAGACAGGGAGTTACGTGATCAGCGACTGCTGCTTCTGAAACAGGTGGCACGGCTGTTGGAATCTTCTATGGGATTACTCGGAATAACATTACCGGAAAGGATGTAATTTGCAATTCAAAATATTATTGTATTATTGCAGCAAAATCTGTTTTTTTTAATTTGTCCTATGAAAAAGACTCCGGTGCAAAAACCAACTGTCAATAAAAAAAGACTTGTGATCGGATATATGAATATGCCCCCGCAACTGATGGATATATGGAAAGAAAAATATCCCCGGGGCTATGCCGATTATATGGAAGATATAATGAAGATTGACAAAGCGGACGGTACTTTCTTCTATGCCGTAACGCTGGAAATCCCGGAAGCCATATATCTGGTGAAAGTTGAAGTAAAGATTGACGATTACGACGAGGTTGAAAAAGACATCTTCGGTTCGGAAGATGATATGGAGGGAGATGACGACGGGGTCGATTTTCCCGAAACGGATGATTCAAACTTTGCGGATGCTGAAGAAGATATGGACGAAGATTAGGCATTTACCCGAGCCCACACTGCTTTTGGTGTTATCCCTGGTTATCGGGCTATTCAGCGGTCTTGCTGCTGTAGTGCTCAAGATATCCATTGAGTTTGTAAAGAATCTGTTAACAACGCATGTTAGCATTCAGGCAGAAAGTCTGGCGTATTTCCTGCTGCCAGGGACAGGTATGCTCCTGTCACTTCTATTTGTAAAGTATTTTGTGAAGGATAATATCTCGCACGGAGTGACCCGGGTGCTGGAATCCATTTCTGTCGAAAAATCCCGGATCAGGCCGCACAATTGCTATACTTCTATCATATCGAGTGCAATGACAATAGGGTTCGGAGGTTCGGTCGGGGCTGAGGCACCTATCGTTTACACCGGAGCGGCCATTGGCTCTAATGTGGGACGCACTTTAGGACTGAACTACAGAAGCATTACCCTGCTGGTGTGTTGCGGGGCTGCTTCGGCTATCGCAGGAATTTTCAAAGCACCTCTGGCCGGAGTACTGTTCTGCTTTGAAATATTGCTTTTTAACCTGACAATGGGTTCGATCATCCCTCTGCTTACGGCATCCATAACGGCTACGGCAATATCTTCGCTCATTACGGGCAGTCAGGTCAGTTTTGTCAGTTCCATTGATCCCTTTACCCTGTCAAACATCCCTTATTATCTGATACTCGGTATTGCATGCGGTTTTGTAAGTCTGTTTTTCACCAGGACCACACTCATGATGGAAAGCCGCATTAAAAAGATCGGAAACATTTATTCCCGCTGGGCCGTTTCTGCATTGCTCCTGGGTGCGCTTATTCTGCTGTTCCCCCCTTTGTACGGAGAAGGTTACGGTTCGCTCAGTGCACTGCTTAACAATAATGTGGAAGGAGCCGTTGATAGTCTGATTTACGGTTCCCTAAGCAGGAACGTTTGGTTCATCCCTATTTTTTTTACAGCCGTTCTTCTGTTCAAGGTTTTTGCCATGGCTCTGACCAATGCCGGAGGAGGCGTAGGGGGTACGTTTGGGCCCACCCTCTTTATGGGCGGTATCCTTGGATTTGTCATTTCACGAGTGCTTAATCTGACAGGGGTATCGCTCCTTCCCGAATCGAATTTTGCCCTGGTAGGGATGGGCGGCCTTATGGCAGGTGTTATGCAGGCTCCCTTGACGGCTATATTTCTGATAGCAGAGATCACCGGAGGATACCAGTTGCTCATGCCCCTGATCATTACTTCTGTTTGCTCTTATGTTACTGTCCGGAATTTTGAACCGTATTCCATTTATACAAAACGTCTTGCCAAGGAAGGTAAATTGCTGACGCACGACAGCGATCAGGCGGTACTTACGTTGCTCAAGACTTCAGAGGTCATAGAAAATGATTTTTTAGCGGTCAATCCGCATGATCCGTTGGATCGACTTGTAAAAGTGGTTGAAAACAGCAAAAGAAACATTTTTCCCGTCGTAGACAAGGAGGGAATTCTTCAGGGAATAGTTACCCTGGATGATATCCGTTCGATTATGTTTCACCGGGAATTATACGGAAACGTATTCGTATATGAATTGATGCACAGACCTTTGAACTATGTCTTTATTGATGAGCGAATGGAAAGTGTGATGGACAAATTCGAGCGGTCCGGTGCCTGGAATCTGCCTGTGCTCGATGACCGGTTCCGTTATATGGGTTTCGTTTCAAAATCACGGATTTTTTCAGCTTACCGGGAACAGTTGTCACAGGTATCCCATGAATAAGAAGTACATAGAGCTGATAGCCGGAGAACTGCATGTAAAGGACTGGCAGGTGGAACATGCCATAACGCTATTCCAGGACGGAGCTACCATTCCTTTTGTGAGCCGTTACCGTAAAGAAGCTACGGGATCTCTGGACGAGGTGCAGCTTGCGGCCGTAAAAACCCTGTGGAATAATTACCAGGAGCTGGATAAAAGAAAAACCGCCATACTCCGGTCTATAGAGGAGCAGGACAAATTGACGCCTGAACTGCGTTCAGCCATAGAGAACTGCTGGCAGATGAATCGTTTGGAAGATTTGTATCTTCCTTACCGCCCCAAAAGGAAAACAAGGGCTTCCGTGGCACGGGAGAAAGGTCTGGAACCGCTTGCTCTTGCCATTATGAACCTTGACACGTGCAATTGCCTGGAAGCAGCCGAAACTTTCCTCCGGGACGGGATCGACACCGTTGAAGATGCCCTTTCGGGAGCCAGGGATATCATTGCGGAAACGGTAAGCCAGAATGCAGAGCTCCGTCAGAGGATACGGCACGCTTACCTTAGGGAAGGGAAGGTTACCGCTAAGGTTCAAAAAGGAAAAGAGGAGGAAGGGATCAAATACCGCAATTATTTTGATTACAGCGAATCCATCCGTTCTATGGCATCGCACAGATTACTGGCCTTGCTTAGGGCCTCTAATGAAGGTGTGGTATCTCTGGCCCTAAAGCCTCATTCCGACACAATTCCACTGGCAGAGATGGAGCGGATGTTTATTGCAAAAAAGGACCGGATTTCTTTTCCCCCGGGACCTGCCGGGAGCATTTTTCACGTTAGGGAAGCCATGACCGATGCCTATCGCAGGTTGATCCATCCGTCGATTGAAAATGAGGTGCTCAATTATTATAAGGAGAAGGCCGACCTGGAATCCATCGGAGTCTTTTCGGCAAACCTCCGTCAGCTTTTGCTGGCACCCCCGCTGGGTCAGAAAAGGGTGCTGGCTATCGATCCTGGATTTCGTACAGGTTGCAAAGTAGTGTGCCTTTCGCCACAGGGAGACCTACTCCACAACGATACCATTTACCCGCATCCTCCCCAGAACGAACGCACTACGGCCATGCGCAAGATCTCGCAAATGGTCGAGGCTTACAATATACAGGTCATTGCAGTCGGAAACGGTACCGCAGGCCGTGAAACGGAGCAGTTCCTCAAGAAGATCGCATTTCCGCATAAAGTGCAGGTTTTCTCTGTAAATGAGGACGGTGCAAGCGTATATTCTGCCTCTCAGGCGGGACGGGATGAATTTCCCGATTACGATGTATCGGTACGCGGTGCAGTATCCATAGGCAGAAGGTTAATGGACCCCCTGGCAGAACTCGTTAAGATCGATCCCAAATCTTTGGGTGTCGGACAATACCAGTACGATGTCAATCAGACGCTTTTGAAAGAAAGTTTGGATCAGACAGTCGAATTGTGTGTCAACCATGTAGGAGTGAACCTGAACACTGCCAGCCAACAGTTGCTCACTTACGTTTCGGGACTGGGCCCCCAGCTTGCCAGGAATATTATTGAGTACAGACAGGAAAACGGACCCTTTACCAGCCGGGAACAGCTCAAACAGGTAAAAAGATTGGGTGAAAAAGCTTTTGAACAATGCGCAGGTTTTCTACGTATCCCCGGTGCTCCCGATATCCTGGACAACACCGGGGTACATCCCGAAAGCTATCCGGTTGTCAGACGTATGGCCCATGACATGGGAGTGGGTGTGAACGAGCTGGTCGGGCGCGAAGAGCTCCGCAGGAAGATCAACCTGCAGGATTATATCTCGGAAGGAACGGGAATGCCCACCCTCCGTGATATCATGACAGAGTTGGACAAACCGGGCCGTGATCCCAGGTCGGCCATTAAGGTGTTGGAATTTGATGAATCGGTTTCTTCTATTGAAGACTTGAAAGAAGGCATGGTTTTACCCGGGATAGTCAGCAATGTGACAAACTTTGGGGCGTTCGTCAATATCGGACTGAAACAGGATGGATTAATACATGTATCCCAGATGGGGAAAAAATATGTGCGTAATCCTCTCGATGTGATCAAACTGCATCAGCACGTCATGGTAAGGGTACTCAAAGTGGATCTGGAGCGCAATAGGATTCAGCTCCGCCTTGAACGTAATTGAGACAGAATAACTCCTGTCACAACGATCAGTATTCCGGTTATCTGAATCCAATTCAGAGACTCAATGCCCAGGAAAAATCCAGTGGCAGCCGTAATAATGGGTATGACAGCGGTAAAGGTACTGGTCCTTGTCACACCCAGTTCCTTGATCACAGAAGTGAACATCATGAAAGCAATGCTTGAGCAAAAAACTGACAATATGATTATCGGATACCAGAATTCTCCGTCGGTCAGGAACTGTGTTATATTCGTATGTCTCAAATCTAACAATAGAAAGGGGACTAAAAGATAAACCGCTCCCAGGGCATGCTGGTAGAACGTCACGGTAAATGCATTGTATGACATGGTCAGCCTTTTAAGGATTACCGTGTGTCCTACTGCTGAAAAGACTGCTATGAAAAGGAATATGATACCTGCAGTCAGGTTAGTCCCAGGCAGGTCTGCCGGACGTAACAGATCCAAGCTCCGTTTTCCGAGCACTACCAACAGCAATCCCGGTACCGTAAGGAATATCCCAACAATGTTTTTGATATTGACTTTTTCCCTGTAGAAGGTAACGCCTGCAATCAACCCGAATATCGGTATGCTGGAAACGATAACCGAACTCAGGTTGGGACTGCCTGTCAGTTTAATCCCATATGTTTCACTGATGAAGTAAAAAAATGGTTCCAGCAGTGCAAGGGTAAGGAACCACAGAATATCTGTTCTGTTTTTCAAACGCTGTATTGAACCTGTCAGTTTTCCTACAAAGAAAAGGATGACGGCTGCGATCGCTATCCTGGTGAATATCAGGAAAAAGACAGGCACATGGTTGATCAGTAGCTTGTTGGTCCATAAAAACGATATCCCCCAGAGAAATATCGTAGCACATATCAGCAGATATGCTTTGATGCGTTGTCTGGTCATATTACAATATTGGCAGGGTAGGGGGTTTTTGGATAATCTGACCGTTTTCTACGGTAAGCATTCCGTTAACAAATACATGAGTGATTGATGAGGGAAAAAGATGTCCTTCCAACGGACTCCAGCCACACGTGTATTCCAATTGAGACTTAGTTACAAGGTGTTCTTTTTCCGGATCTATCAGCACCAGGTCCGCATAATAGCCTTCCTTTATAAAACCACGTTCACTGATGCCGAATATATGTGCAGGGGTATGACAACATGCATCTACAAAAGATGTGATCCCGATCCTTTCCTGCCTTACGCATTCCATGAGCATCTGGCATGTATGCTGGATCAGGGGAATGCCAGATGGGGCATTCATATAGTTGTTTTGCTTTTCTTCCCAAGTGTGGGGAGCATGGTCCGATCCTATAGTCTGGATATCTCTTTTGTCAATGGCCTCAAGGATGGCATCGCGGTCTTCGGTTGTCTTGACGGAAGGATTGCATTTGATCTGTGTGCCGTAACGTACGTAATCAGCTTGTGTGAACCAAATATGCGGCAGAGAGGCTTCGCAACTGATCCCGTGATGAATGCGACGTGCTTTTCGGATAAGTTCCACCTCTTCCCTTGTCGAAACATGGAGAATGTGCAGGCGGGTCCTGTGCTTGAGAGCCAGGTCAAGGGCTTTTTGTGTTGATGCAATGCAGGCTTCCCGGCTCCTGATTGTACTGTGTAGGATCACCGGAATATCATTTCCGTATCTTGATTTTGCCTTCCGTGTATTTTCCCTGATGATGGTCTCATCTTCGCAATGTGCGGCAATAACTCCACCGAATTTCATGAAAAAAGTTTCCAGGGCAATCGGATCGTCAACCAACATATTCCCGGTGGAAGACCCCATGAATATCTTCAGACCACACCCACGTTTCCGAAGATTCAGCACTTGGTCAACGTTCGTATTGGTAGATCCCATATAGAACGCATAATTGACGTACATCCGCTCGGCCGCAAACCTGTATTTTTCTTCAAGGGTTTCTGCAGTTGTGATGGCAGGGGAGTTGTTGGGCATATCCATGACCGATGTTACGCCCCCGAGCAAAGCCGCACGGCTCTCCTGGGTCATGGTGCCTTTCCAGGGTTGTCCGGGCTCACGAAAATGTACGTGGTCGTCAATAATCCCGGGGATCAAAATCTTACCCTCTGCATCAATGTCCATATCCCGGGTTTTACAATAAGCGCCGGCTTCCTGCTGGGCATTAGCTCCTTTAAAGATCTTAATTATGCGTTTGTCTTTCAGAACTACGCATCCCTTAAAAACAGACCCTTCGTTTACGATCTTTGCGTTCCTTATAAGAATTTGCATAATAAGGCGCTATTTCTTGCGGATCCTGCGAAAACGGAGCTTGATAACCCCCCAGAAAGCCTCTCCAAAGATACTGCTGCTCATTTTGGAAGTACCCTCGGTCCTGTCAACGAAAATAATAGGGATCTCCACCACCTTGAAGCCCAGTCTGTAGGCGTAATACTTCATAGATATCTGGAATCCGTATCCTTTCATCCTTATCCAATCAAAATCAATGGCTTCCAAAACTTTGCGGTGATAACAGATAAACCCTGCGGTACAATCGTAAACGGGCATGTTAAGCACCGTGCGTACAAAGACCGATGCGAACCACGACATGAGTACACGGCCAATGGGCCAGTTGATCACACTGATCCCTTTGCAGTAGCGTGATCCTATAGATACATCGGCTCCTTTACGGCAGGCATCTACCAGACGGGGAAGGTCTTCGGGATTATGGGAAAAATCGGCATCCATTTCTATAAGGTATGTATAACCTTTTTCTAGACCTAAACGAAATCCATCCATATAGGCAGTGCCCAGTCCCAGCTTGCCCTTACGTTCCAACAGATGCAGGCGGTCTGGGAATTCATTTATCAGATTGCGGATAATATCTGCAGTCCCGTCAGGAGATCCGTCATCTACTACTAGGATATCAAAAGGTTCATTCAACGAGAAAACCTTCCGGACGATTTTCTCTGCGTTTTCCTTTTCATTATAGGTAGGAATTACAACCAGTTTTTTTTCTTGCATATGTTATAGTACTCGGGTTTCAACGAGACATCAAAGATAGGTATAAATTTTGTAAAAATTTTGTCGTTGATTATGTGTTAAATACATTTTTTATGATCGGTTTTGAAAAATTTTTTTTAAAAAATATTGGTAAAGAAGAAATAAAAAACTTATCTTTGCATCCCTTTTCTTTTAGGGGGGGGGATATTATTAGACAAGTTCATTGACAAAATTGGAAGAATAACAATTACGTACAACAAGTACAAAGAGTAGAGCGTTAATTCCTGGTGAATTAATATTAGAGCGTAACGGGACAAGCTATAATTACAATTATACAATGGAGAGTTTGATCCTGGCTCAGGATGAACGCTAGCGGCAGGCTTAACACATGCAAGTCGAGGGGCATCACAGGTAGCAATACTTGGTGGCGACCGGCGTAAGGGTGCGTAACGCGTGAGCAACATGCCCTATACAGGGGGATACGCCAGGGAAACTTGGTTTAATACTCCATGTGAATTATAAGTGGCATCACATATAATTTAAAGCTTCGGTGGTATAGGATTGGCTCGCGTGACATTAGCTAGATGGTGAGGTAACGGCTCCCCATGGCTACGATGTCTAGGGGTTCTGAGAGGAAGGTCCCCCACACTGGGACTGAGACACGGCCCAGACTCCTACGGGAGGCAGCAGTGAGGAATATTGGACAATGGATGCAAATCTGATCCAGCCATGCCGCGTGCAGGAAGAGAGCCCTATGGGTTGTAAACTGCTTTTCTACGGGAGCAATAAGGTTTACTAGTAGACTGATGAGAGTACCGTAGGAATAAGCATCGGCTAACTCCGTGCCAGCAGCCGCGGTAATACGGAGGATGCGAGCGTTATCCGGATTTATTGGGTTTAAAGGGTGCGTAGGCGGCTTTGTAAGTCAGCGGTGAAATTTTGCAGCTTAACTGTAAGCGTGCCGTTGATACTGTGAGGCTAGTATTTGGTTGCTGTGAGTGGAATGTGTGGTGTAGCGGTGAAATGCATAGATATCACACAGAATATCGATTGCGAAGGCAGCTCACAAAGCCACGATTGACGCTGATGCACGAAAGTGTGGGGATCAAACAGGATTAGATACCCTGGTAGTCCACACTGTAAACGATGATAACTCGCTGTCGGCGATATAGTGTCGGTGGCCAAGCGAAAGCGATAAGTTATCCACCTGGGGAGTACGACCGCAAGGTTGAAACTCAAAGGAATTGACGGGGGCCCGCACAAGCGG
>MWER01000004.1 GCA_002071175.1 Bacteroidetes bacterium ADurb.Bin037 | reverse complement strand
GCTTTGAATGCGTGTTCCCAGCAAGAAATACCGGATACTCCCGCTCCTACTGCCGGAACCATTACCGTTACAGCCCGTACCGTAGAGGAACGAGTCGGAACGAAAACCACATTGATGGGCAATGAAACTCACTGGGTGAAAAATGTGGATAAGATCGGGATCTTTTCACCAGAGGCAACAGGCACAAAGGAAAACGTGCGTTATACAGCACAAAGCAATGGAAAAAGTTCGGCTTTTACAGGTTCTTTATTCTGGGGTACAGGAGTTCATAATTTTTACGCCTATTACCCTTATAACATGGGATATGCCAGAGATCACACCACCGTGCCCTTTTCCCTGCCTTCGGAACAGACACAGTCTGCAGCAAATAATACGGATCATATTGGGGCATTGGATTATATGGTGGCGATTCCCACAACAGCTAGCCCTCCAGGACCGGTAGCTTTGACGTTTAACCATGTTTTTGCCATGATTGAATTCAAGATCATCGGTACTGGGACTCTGAAAAAGATCAGACTTCATGGAGCCGATCTGTTGGCATGCGGAGGTGAGATTAATTTGAACCAAAATCCGGCACCAGGAATCTGTTATAACATAGATCCGTATATCCCTTCCTATTCCAAATATGTAACTGTTACGCTAACCACTCCTGCTATACTTTCCATGTCAGATACTACCAGGGTATACATGATGGTACTTTCGGGGACACAAGATAAAAACTTGCAGATTGCTTTGAACTTTGATGATGGTACCTGGAAAGACATATCTAAAGCACCACCGGGAGGAAAATTTGTGCGTGGTATGAAATATATGGTAACACTGAACACAGCGGATCCGGGATGGAAGACTACCTTTAAGGATTTCCGTGATGATGAGCCATACGAATATGTCACGCTTGGCACTCAGACTTGGATGAAAAGAAACCTGGCGTATCTGCCGATAATAAGTCATTATACCCACGGATCAAAAACAGCACCTCATTATTACGTTTACGGTTATGTTTTCATGGATTTGGATGTAGAACTGGCTAAAAACACACATAATTATCGAACCTATGGCGTGTTGTATAACTGGCCGGCAGCCATGGGTGCTTGTCCAACGGGCTGGCATTTACCCAGTCAGGCAGAGTGGATACAATTGAAAGATTACCTGATTGCCAACGGCTACAATTATGATGGCACTACAAGTAATAATAAAATTGCTAAATCAATGAGTGCTACCGGATGGAATTCTTCAGGCATTGTAGGAGCACCCGGCAATACTAACGATGGGTACGAAGAAGTTAGAAATAAGTCGGGTTTTTCAGCCCTTCCGGGGGGGCGTTTCGATTTGCCTAACAAATTCTGGCAACTCGGTTCTGTAGGGAATTGGTGGAGTTCTACGATGATAGATGCAGATAATGTCTGGAGCACGGGTATAAGCTGTGCGCAGATTGAGTTTTTTGTGCAAGAAGTCGGAAAAAAGGATTACGGGTATTCTGTTCGTTGTATCCGGGATTATTAAGTGTGCACAAAAAATGTTACAGAGCATATAGGCACTTAGAATGCACTAAGCAAACAAATGTAGCAGTGAACTAACTGTAAAAGGCTGGAGGAATGTTACCCCCAGCCTTTTTGGTTTACATTACATTACTTGATTTCACTTTTTTATGGGACACTATCCAAAACCCAACGGTCATTTATACCGAGTTCAGATGGTATCCACTACAAGTTATATCAACTATCCGGCTTGTTTCAATAGATATTCCAGCTGCTGATCTCACTTAGGGATTTGCGTTTTTTGGGACGTACCGGTGCACCGGGATAGCCAAGTGAAATGATCAGCGGTACACGTCTTTTCCTGTTGATGTTCAATAATTTCTTGACCTTCTTTTCATTAAACCAGCCGATGATGCAACTGCCTAGCCCTAGTTCGGCTGCTTGCAGGCAGAAATGACTGACGGCAATTCCTATGTCATAATGACAAAAGACTTTGTCTTTAATTTTTCCGCCAATAGATGACAAAATATTCTCCTTCTCCAGAACAACCACTACCAATACCGGTGCCTGAAACGTAAATTTGTTCATTCCCAGACTGGCCGAACAGTCTGCAACACGGTCTTTCAGATCCGGATCATCCACCACTATAAATTTCCATGGTTGTGAATTGTTTGCCGAAGGGGCCAGTCTTGCCGCTTCCAGGCACTGGACGATCTTTTCCTTTTCAATCTCCTGACCGGTATAGCTCCGGTCACTTTGGCGATGTTTTATTAGTTCTTTTAATTCCATATTGTAAATATAGGATTTTAACGCATGAGATCCCATCTTCTTACCCTACTATCTAAAAAAATCACCCGCCCTATTACTATGCAGGTGATTTTTGAGTAGCGAGGACGAGAATTGAACTCGTGACCTCATGATTATGAATCATGCGCTCTAACCGACTGAGCTACCTCGCCGCTTTGGAGCTGCAAAAGTAAGAATTATTTTTAAACACACAAACGGAAGCTCACATTCAGACTTCAGGATACAGCAGCACGGTGGCATATGTGGCTACGCCTTCTTCCCGGCCTACAAAACCCAGACGTTCTGTAGTGGTGGCCTTAATGGAAACGGTACCGGGTGTCATTTCCAGGATCCCGGCTATAACCTCACGCATTTTGGCTATCTTGTCGGATATCTTCGGTGCCTGCAGACAAACCGTGCAATCTACGTTTCCCGGCCTGTATCCTGCTTTCCTGATCAACTGGTAAGTCTTTTTCAACAGGATCTTGCTGTCAATTCCCTTGTACTCATCAGATGTGTCCGGAAAATGTTTCCCGATATCACCCAGAGCCAAGGCACCCAGCATGGCATCGCACAAGGCATGAAGCAGACAATCCCCGTCTGAATGAGCGACACATCCTTTGGAATGCTTGATCCGTATGCCTCCCAGAAAGAAAGGCAGGCCCGGAGCCAGGGTATGTACGTCAAATCCGTTGCCAATACGTGGAAGGGAATCAATGCAAAAGGCTGTATTTGCAGGCAAGGGGTCTGTCTTCCCGGACACGGGAAAACCATTCCCGTTAGAGGCCCGCGTATTTGTTGCTGCTGTGTTTTTCATTATACGAAAGTAACGTTTTTTCCATACCTTTGCAAGTCATGACAAGAATTGCCATTTTTGCATCGGGGAACGGATCCAATGCCGAAAACCTGATCCGTAATCTTACGCACGGCCGTGTGGTGCTTCTTTTATGCAACAACCCCCAGGCATATGTCCTCCAACGGGCAAAGCGCCTACACATCCCCACCGTTCTGTTTTCCAAGGAAGAACTGGAAGATCCCTCTCATGAATACAGTGTTCTCAAATTATTGAAAACCCATAAAATTGACTTTATCATACTGGCAGGATTCCTTTGGAAGATCCCGGAAGATATGATCCGCGCCTGGCCGAAAAAGATCGTAAACATCCATCCGGCTTTACTTCCCAAATACGGGGGACCGGGCATGTACGGCGACCATGTCCATAAAGCTGTCATGGAAAACGGTGAAAAAGAAACAGGCATAACCATCCACATTGTGGACCCCCAATACGATCACGGACACATCATTTATCAGGAATCCTTTCAGATATACAGCTCGGATACACCCAAAACCATTGCCCTGAGAATACATTTTCTGGAGCAACTCCGTTTCCCGAAAGTAGTGGATGATTATCTGAAACAACTTTTTAAAGACCCTGCCGTATGAAATGTGAACACACATATTTTAAAAAGGCAAGGAAATAAGAATACAACCGTGTTATCCGAACACACTCCTTTAAAACTTTACCGTTATGGCACTTAAAATATCTTTTTTCAACACACCCAAACACAGGGTGTTTAATTACAAGCCCAGATTCTGGAATCCTGAAAAGGAAGAATTTGAAGAACGGGTCAGAAGAGCCAGAGAAAAGGCCGGTTTAGAAAAAGGGGACGAGAACAGACCCTATGTGCCCGGCAGTTCCATACGCGGTTCTTTCCAAAAACGCCATGAGGTGGTGCGCCGGCTTCCCAAACGGCAGAAGCTGATACGTTTTGTCTTCATAATCACGATCGCTATTATCCTGATTATGGCTCTATACTTTTCCAAGTTTATCGGTTATCTTTACAGTATCATCTGATGATCCACGTACTTCCTCCCCATATTGCCAGCCAAATCGCTGCCGGTGAAGTCATTCAACGACCTGCCTCCGTCATCAAAGAACTGATGGAGAACGCTGTGGACTCGGGAGCAGACAGGATTGATGTCGTATTAACAGACGGTGGTGCCACCCTGATGCAGGTTACCGATAACGGCTGCGGCATGGGACCGGACGATGCCCTACTGGCATTTGAACGACATGCCACTTCAAAGATCCGCCAGGTGGATGATCTGCAGAATATAAACACCTTCGGATTCAGGGGAGAAGCGCTCGCCTCGATCGCTTCGGTGGCCCATGTGAAGCTCCGTACCCGAAGGAAAGAAGATGAGATGGGAACTGAAATTTCCATAGCCGGTTCGGCCGTAACCTCTCAAGAAGAAGTCGTCTGTCCCGCGGGTTCGGATTTCAGTGTCAGGAATCTTTTCTATAACGTTCCCGCACGGAGGCGGTTCCTCAAATCCGAAGCCGTAGAGCTAAGGCACATCCTGGAAGAGTTCCACCGGGTTATCCTCTGTCACCCCGAAAAGACTTTCACCCTGACCCATAACGGAAATACGGTTTATTACCTGCCCGCATGCGACAACCTGCGCACCCGTATTACCGCAACGCTGGGCAAAGAACTAAATGCCCGGCTGCTGGATCTAAATGTAGACACGTCCATGGTATGCATCAGGGGTTATATAGGACATCCCCGCGAGACCTACAAAAAGGGAGGACACCGGTATTTTTTTGTGAACGGAAGATTTTTTAAAAGCGCCTATTTGCATAAAGCGGTGATCAAAGCTTACGGAAAATTGATCCCGGAAGACAGGATGCCTTCTTATTTCATTTATCTGGAAGCGGATCCCGGGATCATAGACGTTAATATACATCCTACCAAGACGGAGGTCAAATTCCAGGATGAGGACGTAATATTTCAGATGCTTCAGGCCGTAATACGTGAAACACTAGGCAAATTTGCTCTAGGACCGAGCATTGACTTTGAGATTGGGGCCATGCAACATCATATACCGGTCCCACCTGCTCCGGGTCAACATGTTTCGCCTCCCCGGTTGCGTTACGATCCCTTGTTCGATCCTTTCCGGAAAACGGAGGAAGAACCTCCTGCCGCTATTTTTGAAGAACGGCCCCTGCAGACATATGAAACCCCTGTAATCCCCTTAAGAAAAAAATACCTGGTCACACCGGTGGCGTCGGGATTGCTGGTCGTTCACAGACAACGTGCCCTGGAACGCATTTATTACGAAGAACTGCTTCCGAAGTTCAAAGATCGCAAACCTGTTCCTGAAAAACTTTATTTTCCCGTGGCATTAAACTTGCAGCCTTCATTGGCTATCCTCCTGAAACAAAGTCGTGAAGAGCTGTTACGCATGGGTTTTGAGATGGATGAACAGGACAATGTTACTGCCGTACCGCCGGAGCACCCTACAGACGGACCATCTGTGATTGCTTCTGTTCAGGAGATTTTGTCGGGGTCATATGAAAAGGTTCCTGAATACAAATACGGGGAACGGCTTTCAATGTTGCTGGCAAAAAGGATGGCTGCAGAAGATCATCAGGACAGCCGGGCTGCGTACCAGTCCCTGATAGACCGCCTGTTTACCTGCAATGAGCCGAACAACACCCCTGACGGAAGAAGGTGTATGACCATCGTTCCAATGGAAGAAATTGACAAATATTTTAATTAGACTATGTATCAGAACTATCGGGGCGGATTTTTTGCCAACATACCCCTAGTAATACGGAATATCATCATAATCAACGTTTTTATGTTGATCCTTACGATGATAAACCGGGAATTCATGTTACAACGGTTTGCCCTGTTTTATCCGGCTTCGCAACATTTCAGACCATGGCAGATCGTTACCCATATATTCATGCACGGCAACTTTGCGCATTTGCTTTTCAATATGTATGCACTCTGGATGTTCGGGTCCGTATTGGAACATCTTTGGGGTCCTAAAAAATTCCTGTTGTATTACCTGGTCACAGGGTTGGGAGCTGCTGCCATACATATGGGCGTACAGTGGATTGAAGCTGCCTTGCTTGTTAAGAACATCAACCAGAATGGGATAGAGGCGATAGGGGCCTTGACAAATTACCGCATATTGATGAATACACCGACCGTAGGTGCATCCGGCGCTGTCTACGGCATTTTACTGGCCTACGGTTTATTATTCCCCAACAATAAACTACAGATCATATTTTTACCCGTCGTATTAAAAGCCAAATATTTTGTTATCATATTCGCTGTTATTGAACTCATTCTAGGCCTTGTGGGAGGTGGGAACATCGCTCATTTTGCCCATCTGGGGGGGATGATCTTCGGGTTCATACTTATCCGTTACTGGAAGAAAAGGAACCGGCTTTATTACTGATAGGCACATGAACAAAGACAATGACATATTCCGGCATACAGAAACGGCAGCGGAAGTACTCCGCAAAGGCGGAATAATCCTGTACCCGACCGATACGGTATGGGGGATCGGCTGCGATGCCTGCAATGAAAAAGCCGTAGAGAAAGTCACTGTGCTAAAAAACAGACCGGCTGTCAAAAATTACATCATCCTGGCAGCAGATCTGAATATGTTGGCCCGCTATGTGGTACAGATCCCGGATATTGCCTATGATCTGATAAGCGTAGCCAACAAACCCCTGACGATCGTCTACCCGCAGGGAATCAATCTGGCTCCCGGGGTAATTGCCGCCGACGGCAGTGTTGCCATCCGTATTCCCGCTCACCCATTTTGCCGTGCATTGATCAAAAAACTGAAAAGGCCCTTGCTTTCCACTTCGGCCAATATCAGCGGCTCCGGTTCTCCCGCCAGGTATGAGGCAATTGACAAAGAACTGATCAGAATGGCGGACTGGACATCACCCCCTTTCCTGGAAGAAGGGACAACAGGTAAACCTTCATCCATCATTCGTGTGGGGTCTCAAAATGAGATCGAGATTATCAGACCTTAAAAAATACAGACCATGCACAAAACCCCCATCCAGATCCGCTTTAATGACATTGATATGTTGGGACATGTAAACAATGTCATGTTCGGGCATTATTGCGACGTGGCACGTTCCGATTTCTTTTTAAACACAACCATCTACCGTCCCGACTTTTTCAAAGATGATAAAATGCTTATCTTGGTTCATACGGAATATGATTTCATAATACCGTGCTTTATGACCGACAAGCTTTTTGTTCAGACATGCATTGAAAAGAAAGGGCAACGCAGCCTGCATTTCCTGCAGGAGATCGTAGATGAAAAGGGAATTGTCCGGGTAAGATCCCGGAGTGTTATGTCCACTTTTGACAAAGCCACCGGAAAGTCTTTCCCTTTACCCAAAGAATGGTTAACCTTATAGATTTATATGCATTTATTTTATGCACCCGATATCCAAACACCCGAACACACCCTTTCCCTTCAGGAAAGCACGCATTGCATACGCGTGTTGAGACTGCAGAAGTCCGACACTGTTTTTCTGGCCGACGGAAAAGAGACCTTGTGTACGGGAGAGATCATTGACCCTGATCCCCGGGGATGCCGCATTCGCATTACAGACAAACAAGAAAATTACGGATCCAGGCCTTATCATTTGCATGTGGCTGTAGCCCCGCCCAAGAATATGGAACGGTTTGAATGGTTCGTGGAAAAAGCCACAGAGGTAGGCGTGGATATGATCACGCCCCTGATCTGCGAACATTCAGAAAGAAGACATTGCAACACGGAACGTTCGGAACGGATAGCCATAGCCGCCATGAAGCAATGCAAACGCGCCCAGATGCCCGTTATTAACCAGGCGGTACCGTTTGCCGGTTTTCTCCGGTCCCGGGTCCTGCAAGAAACCTCTGCCGCCATTGCTTGTGTTTGGACTGATCAAAGACGCATTCCCGTAAAAGAATGGATACAAAAGGCCGGGAACAACATTCTTTTTTTGATCGGACCCGAAGGGGATTTTTCTCCACGGGAGATTCGGGAAGCCATAGATGCCGGTTGTGCGCCCATTGACCTGGGAGAATCCGTGTTAAGAACGGAAACTGCTGCCCTGAGTACTGTGTTCCTTGCTGCCTACAAGTAATTATATTTGTAAAAACTATCTGATTAATGTCAACATCTGCAAAACAAAGGTATGTGGCCCTGGACGTCCTGCGGGGAATGACTATTGCCGGGATGATCCTGGTAAACAATCCCGGGACCTGGAGCAAAATCTTTCCTCCGTTACGTCATGCCGAATGGTTCGGCTGTACTCCTACCGACCTGGTATTTCCCTTTTTTCTGTTCATTGTCGGAACGGCCATGGCCTTTTCTTTTTCACGTTATTTGGACGGGACCCTTTCTTTGGGAAGCGGTTTTGCCAAATTGTATAAAAGGGCGGCACTCATTTTTCTGGTTGGCCTGTTGTTAAACGCCTTCCCTTTTTTCCTCGTCAGACCGGATCCCGGTTTAACGTTCTGGGAAAATCTGGGATCTTATTATTCCCGTCTGCGCATATTCGGTGTACTTCAACGCATTGCCATGGCTTATGCCCTGGGTGGAACTCTGGCCCTGTGGCTTAAAAAACCGTGCCGCATCGCATGGGCTTTCGTTTTAGTACTATTGTTGCATTGGGGACTTCTATACTTTTTTGGAGGCAACGATCCCTATTCCAGGGAAATGAATTTCGCCCGGACAGTAGATCTGTTCCTGGTCGGTTCCGATCATCTGTACCGGGGCTATGGTTTGCCTTTTGATCCTGAAGGCGTATTGGGTATGATCTCCGGAGCCGGAACCGTATTGATGGGATACCTGGCAGGAATTCGTATCCGAAAAAACACGGAAAAAATTGAAGCTGTAGGCAGTCTCTATACCTGGGGATTGGTAAGCCTGGGTGCCGGTATGATCTGGAGCATCTGGCTACCTATAAGCAAACCGCTGTGGACCGCTTCCTATGTATTGTATGCAGGAGGCTGGACGCTCCTAATGCTCGGTTTCTTTGTATATCTGATCGATATCAAAGGAAAGGAAAAATGGTTCATGCCCTTTAGGGCCTTGGGAATGAATCCATTGTTTGCCTTTGTCCTTTCCGGTCTTTTTGCCAAGCTCTTTGGAAGGATCATATACTGGCAAACGGACTCGGGAAGAACACTGACCCCGCTGGGCTGGCTTTACAACAATGTTTGTGTTCCCGTTTTCGGGGACAATCCGGCGGGATCACTCGCCTATGCTATCATTTATGTGGCTATTTTTACATTTATGGCTATTATCCTGTATAAACGAAAAATTATCATTAAAATATAAACCCTAAAAATATATCTTATGACTAATAAAAGGATACTAATGATTTGCCTGGCAATTTTTGCCGGCATATCCCTTCAGGCACAACCTCAGCGGGACGGTGTCCGTGAAAAGGTCAATTATGAATTGGCTGCGCGTTTTTCCCGCAAGAAAGTTGACAAAATGGTATTTTCCACTTCTGTCAGACCCAATTGGTTCAAAAACTCAGATCTTTTCTGGTATGAATACAAAACTTCCTTGGGGGAAGCGTGGTATGTGGCGGACCCTGTAAAGGGAACACATCAAGAACTGTTTGATAGGGTAAAGCTTGCCGCCGATCTGACCCGGATCGTCAAGGATCCTTTTGATGCCCAGAATCTGCCCCTGAAAGAACTGAAGCTCAAAGATGACGATACGTTTACTTTCTACGTTCAAAGTACCGAAATGGTGGAAAAGAAGAAAAAGGACGACGAAAAAAACAGCAATAAAAAGAGCGGTAAAGAACCCCGTCTGTTCTTTTTCGAATACGCATGGAAGAGTGGAACGCTCAAATGGCTTGAAGATGAAGAGAAAAAAGATCCGCTTCCCAGATGGGCTAACATTTCTCCTAACAGGGAGTATGTTGTCTTTTCCAGAAATTTTGACCTCTACTGGATGGATTGGGAAAACTTTGAGAAAGCCCGCAAGGACGAAAAAGATTCTACTATTGTGGAACATCGCCTGACAACTACCGGAACACGGGATTTTCCTTTCGGATCGGGATCCGAAGATTTTTATGCCGACTCCACCGAACTGAACAAACGTACAGGGGCGGGCGGATTGTTATGGAGCCCCGATTCCCGTCATTTTGCCATCATCCGTTCCGATGAGACCAAAGTCAAAGACCTGTTCGTGATCAACGTTCTTGCCGAACCGCGTCCCAAACTGGAACGTTATAAATACGAGATGCCCGGAGAAGAAAATATTCCGCAACAGTCGCTGGTCGTTTTCAATATGGAGGACAAAACATGGAAGACCATTCAGACCGCTGCATTTAAAGACCAATCGCTCAACCTGGGCTACGCGCCTGTTGAAAAGCGAACCATGTCCGACGAGATCCGATACCGGAAATGGTTGGGGGACAATGCCGGATTTTATTTTTACCGCACCAGCCGGGACTTGAAAAGAATTGATCTTTGCCGTGCAGAAATTGGAAAGGATACCGCATTGACCATCATTGAAGAACGACTGAACACCTATGTTGAGGTAAGACCCCTTTGCCTTGTGAACAATGGAAAAGAACTCATCCATTGGTCCGAAAAAAGCGGCTGGGGTCATCTGTACCTTTACGACGATAAAGGAAATGAAAAGAATGCGATCACGTCCGGTCCCTGGCACGTAGAAGAGATCCTGGGTGTGGACGAAGCTACGCGTACCCTTTATTTTATGGCATGCGGAAAGGAAGCGGGATTGGATCCGTATTATCAGCATCTTTATTCCGTACGCCTTGACGGAAGCCAGCTCAAGATGCTTACTCCAGGCGATTTCCACCATACGGCCAATATGAGCGACACCCGGAAGTTCTTTGTAATGAACCGCTCCCGTGTGGACGTTGCTCCGATCTCCGAATTGTACGACAATACAGGGAAAAAACTCCTGACCCTTCAGGAGACCGATCTGAGTCTGTTGTTCCAGGCCGGATATGTATTCCCGGAACGTTTCTGCGTAAAGGCTGCCGACGGAATCACCAACCTATACGGGGTCATGTATAAACCTTTTGATTTTGACCCGGCAAAAAAATATCCTATTATTACTTACGTTTATCCCGGACCTCAGGTAGAAGGACCCGGCCAGAGCTGGAGCCGTTCCATGGACCGGCTGGACCGCCTGGCACAAATAGGATTTATAGTCATTTCCGTCGGAAACCGCGGAGGCCATCCAAACCGTTCAAAGTGGTATCATAATTTCGGATACGGAAATCTCCGCGACTACGGACTTGAAGACCAAAAATACGCCATTGAACAATTGGCCGCACGTTATCCCTTCATTGATCTGTCGAGGGTCGGGATCCACGGTCATTCGGGAGGCGGATTCATGTCTTCAGCTGCCATATTGCAATACCCGTATTTCTTCAAAGTGGCCGTTTCCTGCGCCGGGAACCACGAAAACAATATCTACAACCGCTGGTGGAGCGAAAAACACCATGGTGTACTGGAAGAAATAACGGCCAAAGGAGATACGACCTTCAAATACAGCATAGGTACCAATTCACAATTGGCTAAAAACCTGAAAGGAAGGCTTCTGTTGATCCACGGAGACATTGATAACAATGTCCATCCGGGTAACACGTTGCGCCTGGCCAATACCCTTATAAGAGCCAACAAACGTTTTGATATGCTTATTCTGCCGGGACAACGCCACGGATTTGGAGATATGACAGAATATTTCTTCTGGAGGATGTCAGATTACTTTGCCCGCTATTTACTGGGAGATTACGAGAACACCGTAGATATTCCACAGATGTATAACGACTAAAAGGATTTACGGCTACGGATCAGACGGTCGGCTCCCAGGAGCAGCCCAACCCCGGCAGCCAGAAAGACCATATACCATATTTGAACAGGCCATCCGGAAATTTCCGAGGTGGCCTTTTCAATGATCCCGGTCTCTGCCGTCCCGCTTATACCTGCTGACCAGGAAAGAAGGGCAGGTTTTGTGTTTGCATATATTTCCGCGATCTTCCCCGACACCTGTCCGGCAACGTTTTCTATCCAAAGAAAAGCTTCCGCGACGAATTCCCGGAAATAAACAATGGAGGCCGCGGCAACAAAAACAAATCCTACACCCCCCAACAACCGGGACATCAAACGTTTTCTATATGTAAAACCCCTCTGTTTTCGTATCATGGCTGCGATAAGATCTCCTGCAGGCATTATTGAGGCCGCCTCTTTTTCGCGCCTGTTGCGTTCATCTTCGAAAAATTTCCTTAAGCTATCCATAGTATTTCCTTTTATGCCTGAGTCATGGCCTGCTGCAACTTTTGCCTTATCCTGAAAATACGGACTTTCGCATTGGATAGGGTCATTCCGCTGATGTAGGCCACTTCTTCCATTTTCAAATCTTTATAATAATACAGTTCAATGAGCATCTTTTCCTGTGGCGGGAGTTCTTCAACCAGTCCGCGAAGTCGTTCATATTGTTCTTCGCGTTCCGGATCCGGTTCTTCGTCGGCCGGGCGTGCGGAATACACTTCATTCCGGGTGTATGCATCTTCAGCCTTTTCCCGTACTTTTGACTTCCTCTTCCAGCTTATGGCCGTATTGTATGCTATCCGGTACAGCCAGGTTCTGAAAGAAGCATTCCCTTTAAAAGTATACAGTTGCCGGTAAACCTTCAGGAACACGTCCTGTGTGATTTCCTGTGCGTCTTCGGTGCTCCGGCATACACTGCGCACCAATACAAAAACCATGCTTTGGTATCTGTTTACCAAAGCGGCATAGGCACGCATATCCCCTCTCAGTACCCTTTGTATATCAGCAACGTCCTGCAAAGTACTTCGCTTACTTCGTCTTTTTGACGCAAAAGGGGGAAAAACGTTACAATTAATGTAACCAAAACTGCCAGGTTACGTCAAAGAGGTGAATGTATAAAAAGTTTAACGTTAAAATTATTAAAAAATGGAACTTACCCCTGTTTTAATCGTTGCGACCGTCTTTTATTTTATTTATGCGGTATGGAACCGCTCCGCAACAAAAAAGGAACGCTTATTCTTTATGGAAACCCTGTCTTCAATGCAACCCGATTCCCTGAACGCTATGAAGGAGATCACCCCCCAATGGGATCTCCATGTGAAGAAAGACCCCAAAAGCAACATCAGATCTGCTTGTTTGCTTATTGGTCTGGGTATAGGCCTGCTGATCGTATGGCTTGGACTTACCGTTTGGTTCCCCGGATCGGGGTTCGGATCTCCCTACGATGCCCTGAACGGATTCCTGATGCTGGCCAGCCCCCTGCTTTTTGGCGGCATAGGTCTGCTTGTAGCATATTTTATTGAACGCAAACAATAAAAAAGGCATACCTTTATGGTGTGCCGGAACGCCCGTGGAATATAAAAAAAGTTATGTCCTGCGGGCATTTCTTTTTCCGACTTTCAGCGATGAGCAAAAGGCACTGACTTTACTGCTTCAATCCCGGTTTACGGTCAGTTTTCGTTCCCCGGAGGGAAGCTCCTGCAGATGTACCTGCCATGTTTCCGGCGGCAGCAGGGAAGTGATCAACTCAGGCCACTCAATTAAAGACAAGGCCCCGGGAGTGTCAAAATACTCTTCACAGCCAATATCTACCGCTTCATGAATATTTTTGATGCGATAAAAATCAAAATGATAGACGGGAATCCCTTCGTTGGAAAGGTATTCATTGATCAGGGTAAATGTAGGGCTGTTCACCCAGTCCCCGGTCCCCAGGACTTCGCACAATGCTCTGATAAAGGTAGTCTTTCCGGCGCCCATCTGCCCATAAAAAGCAATCACCCCTTCCTTGCCCGTATGTTTTAAAAGGGTTTCCGCTGCTTTCTTTATGTTGTCCAGAGAAAAAACAATTTCCACGATGTAAAGATATGAATTACATACATAACTCATAAGCATTTTGACACCCTAAACTCCGGATCTGCATTACGGCAACAGCTTTCATACCACACACAATACTTCCGGTATGCCTTGATCAACATACAATACATAAAAATCAACACGTTTAGGTATACCAGATTAAAACAGTCCGTGAAGCCGGGCGTCAATCTTGTCGATCACTTTACTGAAATCTTCCGGATTCTCCTCTACCTGGAGGTTGTCTACTTCCAAAATCAATTTGGCCCCTTCATAACTATTGATCCAGGCTTCATATCTTTCGTTCAGACCGGTTAAGTAATCCAGCCGGATGGAACTTTCATATTCCCTGCCTCTTTTTTGAATGCGTTTTACCAGTGTAGGAACAGAAGCCCTCAAGTATATGATCAAATCGGGAGCGGGAATAAGCGATATCATAAGCTCATAGAGCTTGATGTAGTTGTCAAAATCGCGGGTGGACATAAGTCCCATTGCATGCAGGTTGGTTGCAAAGATACAGGCATCTTCGTAGATGGTGCGGTCTTGTATAACGGTATGACCCGCTCTTTGTATCTCTACAATACCTGCCAAACGGCGGTTCAAAAAGAAGATCTGCAGATTGAAGGACCAACGCTGCATGTCTTTATAGAAATCCGTCAGATAAGGATTGTCCACTACTTCTTCATATTTGGAGATCCATCCGTAGTGTTTGGACAGGAGTCTTGTAAGGGTGGTTTTTCCGCTTCCTATATTCCCGGCAACTGCTATATGCATACACAATGATTTAACTATAGCAAATATACGAAATTTTGCTCCTTTAAAACAATTAACAGGTAATTAACAAAAATTGTTGTTACGTGGAAATATTTTACATAACTTTGCATATGATAACCTGATAGATATCTACTATTCATAATCTTATTTACCATGAAGAAAATTTTAAATCTTCTCCTCCTTGGCGCAGTATCTTTGATGACGATATCCTGTGCAACAACGAGGATCCCAGCCGATTATTCCGGAATTGTTTGCGGAGAAACTGTTTTTGACGTACAACCGAACGGAACCGTAAAGGTTTCTTTCTGTGTGGAAATTCCCGCCGGCTATTTCGAAAAAAGGATTACTTTCTCCATAATGCCTTCCATACTTTACGCTAACGGTGACGTGAAAGAATTGCCTTACTATACCGTACAGGGATATGGCGTTATTGACACTGATTACCCTGTAGTTGATTGGTCTGTTCAGCAGGTTCTATGTTACAGCACAACTATTCCCTACCATGACGGTTTGGCAACAGCCACACTTCAAATAAAAGGATGGACATACAACTGTCTGAGCAAAGAAGAACTGTACCTGCCATTGTGCAACTGGGCAGTTGCCGTACCACTGACCCCTGTTCTCCCGGTCTATATGGCTCACGTAGCATCCGAATCGGAAGCCAGGGCTGCCCTCAGAGGAAAAGTTTACTTCCCGGTTAATGGCTATACCGTGACCAACACCGTTGCCACACAACCTGAGATCACCCGCGTTCTGAATTCACTCAGACAGCTGTCAAGCCGCGAAGATTTCCAGATCACACGCATAGAGATAGAAGGCAACGCTTCTCCGGAAGGCACCTCCCGTGTCAATGAACCACTGGCAAAAAGACGTGCCGACAATACGCGCAATTTCTTTGCCAAGGCTTTGAAAGATCAAGGCTATACAAAAGAAGTGCCGGCCAGTGCCTGGATAGTGACCAGTACCACAGGAATGGGATTCTGGAATGAATTCTATACGACAATGAAAGAATCAAACATCAGCAACAAGGACCAGCTGGCAGAAAAGTTCATCCGCCTGGCTTCCGATCCTGTTGAAGCTGAACGCCAGATCCGTATTGAAATCGCCACCAATGCAGAAGTTAAAAACGTTATGTTTCCTCTGTTACGCTATGGATCAATTGCCGTTAATTTTGAACCCATAACGCTGAGTGCCGACGAGATCCGCATTATTGCCGACAACCAGCCCGAATATCTGACTCCCAATGATATTATCCAGGCAGGTATGGAAATGGATCCCGACCAGGCCATTATCCTGTACAAGAGGTCCCTGGTACGTTATCCGGAAGCCGTTGAACTGTACGTAAACCTGGCATATAACCAGATACAGAAAAACGAACTGGAGGCAGCACAACAAACCCTGGCAGAAGGAATGCTGGTTGCCGACCAACAGAGCGAAAAGGATATGATACAGTTGCAACGTGCCTGCATAGCTATGAAACAGGGTCAATACGACGAGGCTGCCTCTGCACTTAATGAGATTTCGGACAAAGAAGCCTCCCGTTATTATCGCGGCGTTCTTGCCGTATATCAGCAAGAAAACGAGAAGGCCCTTAATCTGCTCTCAGGAAGCAAGGATATCAACTATGCCATTGCCCTTCTGAACAATAATAAGGTTAAAGAAGCTCTTAATGTGCTTCAGGGTCTGGATCAGGATTGTGCCTATACGCTATACGTAACAGGTCTGGCCTACGGAAGACTCAATGAAAATGCCAAAGCTGCGGAATATAAAGCCAAAGCTTTCCAACTTGATCCATCTTTAAGATATCTAGATAACTAGACCCATTTTCCTAAACTGGATGAAAGCCTCCTCCCGTAAGAGAGGGGGCTTAATCATTTGCTCCTTTACTTTTGAAATGTTAGACACCTTAAAACAAAAAGGACAAAGAAGGCTATTGGTAGAAGAGCTGGCCCGAAAATATGAATTCGATCCGGAGGTCCTGAATGCAATGGAACGTGTGCCACGTCATTTATTTGTGGAAAAGGGACTGGAACACCTGGCTTACAAAGACAGACCCCTGCCCATTGCAGCCCGTCAGACCATCTCGCAGCCATACACCGTTGCCATGCAAACAGATCTGCTAGATTGCCATAAAAGGGACAAGGTACTTGAGATTGGGACAGGTTGCGGATACCAGGCTGCCATTCTCATGGCTATGGGATACCATGTCTATTCCATTGAGCGGATCAGGGAATTATTTATCCTGGCCCAGAAAAACCTGGTGGCTGCCGGATATGATCCGTCCGGGCTTTTTTACGGGGACGGTTTTTCCGGTCTTCCCCAATTTGCTCCTTTTAAAGGAATCCTGGTGGCTTGCGGCGCCCCGGAAATACCCGTCGTACTTAAGGAACAGTTGGACATTAACGGAAAAATGGTCATTCCCGTCGGCCATAATGAACAGCGTATGTTACGCATCACCAGAACAGACCGGGATAATTACGAGATTGAGGACTTTGGGGCCTACCAATTTGTTCCTATGCTGAGTGGAACCCAAAAATAAAAGCTTATGGAGCTCAAAACATTTTATTTCAATGCATTGCGCACCTGTTGTTATTTGGTTTACGACCAGACAGGCCATTGCATCATTATAGATCCCGGCTGCTTTGGACACACAGAAGAACAACGCCTTGCCGGATACATCCTGAACAACAATTTGAATCCTCTGTATATCGTAAATACCCATTGTCATTTTGACCACCTGATGGGATTGGGTTTCGTACGTAAAACATTTAACATCCCATTTCGGATGCATCCCCTGGAGATTGAAAACTTGAAGCGTGCAGCCAATTATGCACAACTCTTTGGATTTTACATGATCCAGCCAGGCAGTGATTATACGGCCCTTAGTGACGGAGAGGTCCTGACCTTCGGTAATTCGGAGCTCAAAGTGATCCACACCCCGGGACACAGTCCCGGTAGCGTTTGTCTGTATGACACCAAAGGAGACGTATTGTTCACAGGTGATCTTCTTTTCGCAGGGAGTGTCGGACGGACGGATCTGCCCGGAGGAGACTACGATCAGCTTATGGATTCCCTGTCAAAAAAGATCGGGGTGTTACCCCACCAGACACGCATCTATCCGGGACACGGCCCATCCTCCACCCTGGCAGATGAGTTTGCCGTCAACCCCTATCTGCAACATTTAGTCTGATTACAATGCCAAAAAGCTATATCAGGATAGAAGGCGCACGTGTTAACAATCTCAAGAACATCAGCCTTGAAATACCACGTAACGCCTTATGCATCGTTACCGGGTTAAGCGGAAGCGGAAAGTCATCCCTGGCTTTTGACACATTGCACGCAGAAGGTCAGAGACGATATCTGGAAACACTTTCGGCTTACGCACGTCAATACCTGGGGACCCTGCAACGTCCCGATATGGACCATATCTCAGGTCTTAGCCCCATTATTGCTATTGAACAAAAAACAACAACACGTAATCCGCGATCTACTGTCGGGACAATTACGGAAATCTACGATTTTCTGCGACTTCTTTATGCCAGGGCATCCATCGCATATTCTCCCGTAACGGGGAAACCTATGATACGCTATACGGCAGAACAGATGGTATCGCTTATTGCAGAACAATATGACGGGAAAAAGTGCATTCTTCTGGCTCCAGTAGTAAAAGGAAGAAAAGGACATTACCGCGAGCTATTCGATCAGATCCTGAAAAAAGGTTTCCTGGAAGTGCGTATTGACGGAACCATTACACAGATCACCCATAACATGATGCTGGACCGTTACAAGGTCCATTTCATAGAAATAGTCATCGATAAACTGATCCCTGCCAAAGGACAAGATAAAGAGAATGTCTTTCTGCCCCGTTTGCGCGATTCTGTCAATACCGCCCTGTATCACGGGAACGGGTCTTTTGCCGTCCTGGATCCGGATACCGAAGAAGTCTGCCATTTCAGCAAACACCTGATGTGTCCCGAGAGCGGACTTTCGTTTTCCGAGCCGGCGCCTCACAGTTTTTCCTTTAACTCCCCCCTTGGGGCATGTCCCAAATGTAAGGGATTGGGATTTACTACCCGGATTGATCTGAAAAAGATCATACCCGATCCTTCGCTGTCCATCGCACAAGGAGGAATCGAACCTTTTGGCAAATACCGGGATAACACACTTTTTCACCATTTGCAAGGAGTCGCCAAAAAATATGGGTTCTCCCTTCACTCCCCCATAGCGGAAATCCCTGAAGAAGCAATGGATACACTTTTGTACGGAAGCGAAGACCTGATCTACGTCCATTCGTCTATAGGTGGCACCTACACCATTACGTTCCCAGGGCTGATCAACCGTATGGAGCAAATGAGCGGTGAATCGGAAGGGAAAACGGCCGATCGGGAAAGATACCTTGAAGAAATCGAATGTCCGGCATGTCACGGAAGCCGCCTGAATCAGACTGCTCTTTGTTTCCGTTTTGAAGATAAGACCATTGCCGAACTTTCAGCAATGGACATACAACCGCTCACC
The DNA here is from genome assembly GCA_002071175.1 of Bacteroidetes bacterium ADurb.Bin037. Taxonomy (GTDB): domain Bacteria; phylum Bacteroidota; class Bacteroidia; order Bacteroidales; family UBA932; genus DMER64. Next base: position 331,144 of record MWER01000004.1, on the reverse strand, counting down.
TCTTGGCTGGACGGGATCGAAGACCGGATTTCGGCCCGTCAGAAAGCCATTGCTTCGGATCTGTTGAAAGAAATCCGGGACAGGCTGCAATTTTTGATCGACGTAGGCCTTTCCTACCTTTCTCTGGACCGGGGGACCCGTACGTTGAGCGGAGGAGAAAGCCAGCGTATCCGTCTGGCCACGCAAATAGGTTCTACACTGGTTAATGTACTCTATATCCTTGACGAACCCAGCATAGGATTACACCAGCGGGACAACCGCCGCTTGATACAAGCTCTGATGAAATTGCGTGATTCCGGCAATTCGGTCATCATAGTGGAACATGATGAGGAAACGATCCGGAGCGCAGACTGGCTTGTAGACCTGGGCCCGGGCGCGGGACGTAAAGGCGGGAACCTGCTCTACTCGGGACCCCTGGACAAATTCCTGGAACAATCCCATGAGGAAAGCCTGACCTGGCAATACCTCAAAGGGGTACGCAATATCCCCGTCCCTGTTTCCAGAAGGCAAGGGAATGGTCATGTGTTACACATTTGCGGAGCCAGCGGAAATAACCTTAAGAATATCACGGTAGATTTTCCCCTGGGTTGTTTTATTTGTATCACCGGCGTAAGCGGCAGCGGCAAATCCTCGCTGGTAAATGAAACACTTCTGCCTATATTGACAAGAAAGTTCTACCGGTCCAAGAAACATCCCCTGCCGTATGAATCGGTCACCGGGATCCAGCATATAGACAAAGTCGTGGAAGTTGACCAGTCCCCCATCGGAAAGACACCCCGCAGCAATCCGGCAACCTATACAAATGTATTTGCAGAAATACGTAAACTTTTTGCTTCTTCTGCGGATGCCAAAACACGGGGCTTTAAGGCTTCCCGTTTTTCATTCAATATACGGGGAGGTCGCTGCGAATCTTGTAAGGGAGCCGGGATCCAGCTAATAGAAATGAACTTCCTGCCTGATGTTCACATTACTTGCCCGGAGTGCCAGGGAAAAAGATATAAAAGCGACACCCTGGCCGTCCGTTACAAGAACAAGAATATTTATCAAGTCCTTGACATGTCGGTTAACGAAGCCGTTGAATTTTTCAGGCATATACCCTCTATCATCCAAAAGATCAAAACACTGCAAGATGTAGGCCTGGGATACATCAAACTAGGGCAACCTTCCACAACTTTAAGCGGTGGAGAATGCCAACGCGTAAAACTGGCAGCAGAATTGTCCCGCGTTTCAACCGGCAATACCTTATACATCCTTGATGAGCCGACTACAGGGCTGCACTTTGAGGATGTGAGGGTATTGCTCAACATTTTGCACCAGCTTACGGACAAAGGCAATACGGTACTGATCATAGAACACCATCCCGACATTATCCTTTCGGCAGATTATATCATAGACTTGGGTCCCGAAGGCGGAGAAGAGGGGGGACAGGTCGTAGGTTGCGGTACGCCTGAGGTATTGGCAGAGAATTTGCAGTCTTATACCGGCAGGCTGCTCAGGGAGTGGTTACATTAAATATTATCAAATGAAAACTTTACAAGATCTAAACAGGGAACGGAACGGAGCGAAAGCAGGCAAATACCTTGCTGCACTGGTAGACAACAGACTAAAGAGCCTGGACTACATTCTGTACAATCCCCATGAGATCCAATTCGTCGATTATTCACATCCGGACGGAAGAAGGACATACATCCGGTCATTGTCTTTTATATTGCAAAAAGCAGTACGGGAAGTATTCCCCGGGACCCGGCTCAGGATCGCCTATTCAGCAGGTAATTCCCTTTATTGCGATATGGTCTTTCCCAAGAAGCGGGAGGAAACGGAAGAAGACATGGCCCTTCTCCGTTCTGCCATGATGCGACTGGTGGAAAAAGATATTCCTTTCAGACGGGAAAAGCTCCCTACCAATGAGGCACAAAATATATTTGCTGCAAACGGATTTCCGCAAAAAGCCCTGTTACAAAAAACACGGGGTCATTTCTTTACCTCTGTTTATTACCTTGAAGATCATGCAGACACATTCTACGGTCCACTCGTACCTTCGACCGGTTACCTTAAATTGTTCGACCTGTGCCGCTTTCACAAAGGCTTTCTGTTGCAATACCCGCAACCTGACAATCCTGAAAAACTGGACGGCGCCCCTAATTTGAACAAATTAGTGGAAGTATTCGAAGAATATGTTCACTGGGGCAATATTATGGGAATAAAAGATATCGGGAGTCTCAATCAGAAAATCCAACAAGAACAGGTCAAAGATCTGATCCTTACCGGAGAAGCCTTCCACGGCAGACGATACGCAGGTATTGCCGACAGGATTGCCGAACACCGTGATCGCATTAAACTGGTGCTGATAGCCGGTCCGTCAAGTAGCGGAAAAACTACTACGTCCAAAAGGATCGCCACACAGCTGAAGGTGTTGGGCATGAAACCCGTAGTGCTGGAGATGGACAACTACTTTGTCAATCGGGAAGATACGCCGCGTGACGAAAAAGGGGATTATGATTTTGAATCCCTGCAAGCCCTGGATGTACAATTTCTGAACAAACAACTGTTTGAGCTGTTGGACGGAAAAGAAGTGGAGATCCCGTTTTTTGATTTTCTTACCGGCCAGCGCACTCCAAGCGGCAAAAAAATGAAGCTGGCAGAAAATGAGATCCTGATCATGGAAGGAATCCATGCCCTTAACCCGGTCCTGACCCGGGATATCCCTGCCAACAATAAATTCAAGATCTACGCTTCTGCACTTACCTCCCTGTCTATGGACGAGAACAACAGGATCTCTACGACCGACACCCGGATGATTCGCCGGATGGTGCGTGATTCACAGTTCCGCGGCCTCTCTGCAGAAGATACCATCCTTCGTTGGCCCAGCATTAGTTACGGAGAACGTCAGAACATCTTTCCATTCCAAGAAGAGGCAGATGTAATGTTTAACTCGGCACTGCCTTATGAACTGGCAGTTCTTAAATCACATGCAGAGCCGTTGTTGCACCGTATTCCTCCCGTTTCGCCGGCTTACCCGGAAGCCGTCCGTCTATTGAACTTTTTGAGTTATTTTACTCCGGTGCACCCCCGGGACGAGCGGTATATACCATACGCTTCGGTCATCAGGGAATTTATCGGCACCAATCAGCAGGGTTGACGGGAATACCGTTACGAAGCAGTTGAAAATAGCTGTTCCCTTCTCCCCGGGGAGAGAGTGTTCCTATCTTTTGTCCGGTCGTCACCTGATCACCTTCCTTAACTACGACATCTGTCATATGGCAGTATATGGTACTGAATTCCCCATGCGTGACCAGGACCCTGATCAGGTAACTGTCCCTGTTGTCCATCCAGATGCTTGCTACAGTCCCGTTGAATACGGAGCTGACATTCCCTCCCTTGGGTCCGGATAGTGTAACTCCCTTGTTGTCAAACACGAAGCCCCATTTGGGGTCGGTTATCCGTCCGAACCGTTCTATAATTACAGCCTCTTTCAGGGGCCATGGGAGGTTTCCTTTATTGGCTGCAAAATCCGCCGACAAAACCCGTGCTGCCTCAATGGCTCCCGCATCCCTTGCCTTATCTTTCTTTTCCAGGGCAGCCAGGGCTTTTTGAATTTCATTGTCCAGTTTGCGCTGTTCCTGAATGCGTTTCCGCAGTTCTGCCTTTAATTGCTTTTCGTTTTGTTGCAATTTCTTAATGTTTCCGTCCAGCTTACGCTGGTCGTTCTGCATCTTGGTTATTTCGCCGGCCAACTGGTCCCGTGCATTTACCCGCTCCTGTTGTAAAGCGACAAGACGGGCTTCCTCCTGGCGTAAAAGCATCTCCGTTTCCCTGATCGCTTTTTCCTGTGTACGCATGTAATCGCTGTAATTACGAAAATAGCGCCACCTGCGGTATGCCTGAGAGGCGCTCTCACTCGAGAGAACATGCATGATCCATAGTTTTTTGTCACGGTGCCTGTAAGCCTGACGGAGCAAAGAACCATAAGCCGTAACCAGTTCCTGGCGCTTTTGTTTCAGCTCTGCAATCATATGATTTTTTTCTGCGATGCTGACGTTGAGTCCAGCAAGTTCTTCCTCCATACCTTTGATCAATTCCTGTCGGTTTGACAACAGTCGTTGACCCATTCTGTATTGGTTGAGTTGTCCTTTGATGTCTTCAGCAGTGGTACCAATCCGTTTTTCCAGGGTGGCGATTTCTTCCTTCAGACGGCGGTTGCGCGCCTGCATATCCTCTACCCCCTGGGCATGAAGTGTCCCGGTTATAGAAATAAGAATGGATATGATCAGCAGTAGCCGCTTCATTGTTTATTGTCCCGTTTTCTTATTGGTCTCAATTTTTAGAAGGATCTCTTCACGGGGTTCTATATCGTATGCCTGTTGCCAGTAAACAATGGCCATGAGCGGTTCATTGAGTGCGTTGAGCACATCGCCGTAATGATCCAGTATCTCTGCACTTTCCTTGCCCCCATATGCCAGCGCCTGTCTTAAAACATTTTTAGCTTCAGCCGAACGTCCCAGTTGGTGAAGGATCCAACCGTAAGTATCCAGATAGGTGGAATTATTGGGTTCTTTTTCTATTGTGATTGAGCTCATGGACAATGCCTTTTCCAATTTTTCTTTACGAAGCGAAAGGAAATAGGCATAATTGTTAAGCACAGGCAGATTTTCCCGGTCCAGTCTCAGGACCTTTTCATACAGGCGGAAAGATCTTTTCCAGTCTCCCTTTTCATGGTACAGATCTCCCAGAAGAGACATGGTCTGTATCTTGTTCTTTATGTCTTCCTTTTTGAGCAGGCTCAGGATCAGCTCAAAACGTGAAACGGCTTCCCCAATCTTGCCTGTCTGCCATAATGCCAACCCGTACAGACTGCCGAAATCCACATCATTCCGGAACACCTCCAGAGCCCTGGCTCCATAATCACATAACAGGGGCCAATCCTTAAGGTAATAGATCAGACCTAATGTTTGATACCATGCCAGATAATCGTATGGGTAATGATCCAGGTTTTCTGTCATTACCTCTTTGGCCTGTTCAGGCCGTTGTGTCTGAACAAGGTATCCTGCATAGATGTATGCCAGGGAACTGTCTGCCGGATGGGCACTGCGGGTGCTCCTAAAAAGCGTGTCAACCTGTGGCTGGAATGTGGTAACAAATCCCCTTGCATCCAGGATCTGTTTCAGGTAATCGGTCTTCATCCGGGCTTCAATATCTGGATAAGCCAGAAAAACGTTAATATTCTCAAAGTACAGATCAAACTGCCTTCTCATTCTGTATGTTTCTGCCAGTCCAAAAACAGCCGGCATAAATATAGGATCTATTTCCAATGCTCGCTGGTAATATTCATTTGCCTTATCTATCCGGTCTTCTTCCGCCTCAAGATCTCCCAAAATGCTCAGAACCCTGGGTGTGGAATTGTCCACGGCATGATCATTCAGCATTTTTACCGCCTCCTCCCGGTCATTTTGCATCAACAGATTGAAACGGAGCAAAAGGCTTGATTCATGTACACCGTCCATTCCCTCCAGGGTATCCAGCAGCTCCAGCGCCCGGGCTGTTTTCTTGCCGTTCATATACAACCCTATACGGTCGTATAACAATTCCGTTTTATTGGGATAATCCCGCCACAGGATTTCATAAAGAGATTCCGCTTTTTCCGGATTTCCCGAAGCTATAGCCAACTTTGCCTCCTGGAGCCGGTACCAGTAATTATTAGGTTGTAATTTCAGGGCTTTCTGAAGATTTGCATTCGCTTCTTCCCACCTGCCTGCATAACCGGCTATCTGAACAAGGTAATAAAATGCCGCATCGTTGTCTTTGTCGCGTGATACGACCCGCTGAAAACAATCCCAAGCCCGGAGCATATCTCCCAAATAAAACATTTTCAATCCCTGATGGAACAATATCTGGGATTCTTCTGCGGTAATCCCGGCACGGTAACCACAGGCTGTCACGACAACCAAAGACATGAACAATAAAACTCGCTTCCACATGATACCAATATATTGCGGGACTTACAAAGTTACCATAATTCGTTCAATTCAATTATTTATTTTACATTTGTTTAGCCTGTTGAATTTTCTTACATCCATGCAACATTCCGGTCGTAATTTTCATCTAAATAAAGACATTCCGGAAAGTGACCTCATTGCTGCCTGCATAAAAAAAGACCCTGCAGCGCAACGTGTTATATATGAGCGTTTTTATTCGAAAATGCTGGCGGTTTGTCAACGGTATACAGGAAACCGCGAGACAGCCAAAGATATGGTACAGGACGGATTTGTCATTTTGTTTGAAAAGATTGGAACGTATGCAGGATTAGGTTCTTTTGAGGGTTGGGTACGGAAAATTTTTGTAAACATTTCTCTTTCCTATCTGCGCAAAAACGATGCCCTGCGATACAGCGAACAGATAGAGAGCACTTCCGTTAGACCGGTTACCACAGGACTTGTCCTTGAAAAGATCTCTGCTGATGATATACTTCGCTGCATAGAACAGATGCCCCCAGGTTTCCGCACTATTTTTAACATGTATGCCATTGAAGGATACTCACACAACGAAATAGCAAAAATGCTGAACATTAGCGAAAGCACCTCCCGGTCCCAATATTCAAGGGCCAGGTCTTGGCTGCAGCACAAACTGAACGATCTTAAATGAAACGGATACTTCTCATAGGATTTGTCGTTCTGACCGGGCTGGCGGTTTCCTGCCGGGATACTATTCCTTTCAGTTATCACCCTAATACCGACTCGCTTGCGACCAGAAAGTATCCGCATGCCTTTTTCATAGTGGAAGGAAAGATCCTGGATTCACTGTCGCAGGAACCTATTTCGGGTATATCTGTTAATCTGCGTATGGAGGAATCCGTATTTACTGACGAAGAAGGAGCTTTCCATACGCAAACGGTAGCCTTCCCTATTTCCCAGGAGTTTCGCATATTGTTCAATGCATACGGGGAGCATTTTAACCCGTTGTATGAACCGGAAACTTTATATGTACATTTTATGCTGCCTACCTTCCAACTGACACGGGAAGACGTCCTGGAACACGGACCAGAGTTTTTTGGAAGGACTTATATGACAATCAATAAAATTTTAACTCCCCTGGAACATGACTGAAGATCTTTTTGATAAAATAATACGGGAGAAACTATACGGGTTTTCCATTACAGAAGAAACGGGAGACTGGGAAGCTCTTGCGACGCGTATGTCACATCGTGCTGTGCTGCGTCGGCGCAGACGGATTATATTCTTAGGAACAGCTGCAGCGGCATGTCTGTTGTTGCTGCTTGTTTTATTCATGCCATATCAAACCCGGACCATCCCGGAACAGGTAACTATATGCCGGATAGCCGATTGTCCTGCTGCGATTAAAATGAATGATTATCCGCAGCATATAGCAGAATTGTATACCCAGGCGCGTCTTGACATACTCCGCACCGCATCTGTCATACCCCTTACATCCGAGGTCACCGGAGTCCGGACAGAGACCCCACCCCCGGCTATGACTGAACCTGAGCCCTTCATGCACGAATTGAAAGAAAAAGCGATCCACGGGGATGTCCCTGTACAGGAGCCTGCAGAGAAAAAAGATCAGACCAGGAGCAGTGTTTTCCCTGTTGATCCTCCAGAAAAAATCCGTCTGAATAAAAAATGGATCACGGCAGCTAATTTCTCATACCAGGGAGCCATAAACGGTACTTACCTGTTTACCCCTTCCACTTATACCACTAAATGGGAAACGCCCCTGAGCCTGGCCAGCAGTGATCTTTCCAACCTGGGAGTTCCCGACTATATGAAACCCAATTTTGATGAAGATGATGTGAATCATATTTCGGCACATTTTTCGACCCCCATTTCGGCCGGGATCAATGTCCAGAAAGAATTTAACAAATGGCTGTCAGTCGGTGCCTCTCTGACCTACACGCTCCTGCGCGGAGAATACCAGGTACATACGGCAGACAAATCATATATCGTAAATCAAAACACACATTATATCGGCATTCCCGTCAGCATATATTTCCGGGCAGTAAATACTCCCCACCTGACTGTATATGCCGTAGGCGGAGGAGCGATAGACCGGGCGGTGGCCGACGAATATATTTGTCAACTCAATGACGTAGCTACCCGTCAATACGTGCCGGTAAAGGGATTCCAATGGTCTTTATTCGGGGGACTGGGAATTGAATACAAATGGTCGGAGTTGATGGGCATCTATATTGAACCTACCGTGTCGCATTACTTTGACAACAACCAGCCTAAGAGCATCCGGACCATACAGCCCACACAGTTCAAGATGGAACTCGGGATACGTTTCAGGATCTAGGTTTCTTTATCAGACGCGCCATTTCGGAAGCAAATACAAAATCGTTCAAGGCTTTGTTATCCGCATGCAGGATATCATCCTTGCTACCCTCCCATTCTTTTTTCCCCTGGTACAGAAAAACAAGTTTTTCACCTATTGCCATCACCGAGTTCATGTCATGGGTGTTGATGATGGTAGTCATGTTGTATTCGTGAGTCAGTTTACTTATCAACTGGTCGATGACAATGGCCGTTTGCGGATCCAACCCCGAATTGGGCTCATCACAAAACAAGTAGCTGGGATTCATCACTATGGCCCTGGCTATGCCAACCCTTTTCTTCATGCCACCGCTCAGCTCGGACGGGTATTTGTTACCGACATCACTCAGATTCACCTGATGCAGACAAAAATCCACCCTTTCATTTTTCTGGGCCATTGACCAGTCTGTGAAAAAATCAAGGGGGAATCGCACGTTTTCCCGGGCTGTGGCAAAATCAAAAAGCGCAGCGCCCTGAAACAACATGCCCATTTGCTTATGTATCTCTTTTTGTTGTTTTTTGTCTAATCCGGTAAAATCAACGTTGTCGTATAAGATCTTTCCCGAATCAATATTGTGAAGACCGGCAATGGCTTTGAGCAGAACTGTCTTGCCCGATCCACTGGCTCCGATGATCAGGTTCGTCTTCCCCTCCATGAATTGAACCGATATACCGGACAGGACCTGCTGTTTGCCAAAGGACTTGCTAATGTTATCCACGTAAATCATCAGTTCAGCATCATTTGGGTTAACATCAGGTCAGAGATCAGGATCAGCAGGCAAATCGTCACAATAGAACGTGTACTGGCACGTCCTACCTCCATAGAATTTTCTTTTGGGAAATAACCGTAAAGAGCCGACACCGTTACAATAATAAAACTGAAAACGACCATCTTTGTTGCGGCATATACAATATAATAACCGTTGAACGCAAAACGCAAACCCGTAATGTACTGGCTCAATGTGATGAGTCCGGTTGCCGCCACGATCAGCCAACCTCCCAATATCCCGACCATAAAGCTGAAAAACATGAGTATCGGATTGAATAGGCATATAGACACCACCTTGGGCAGGATCAGGTAGTTGGCAGAATTGATGCCCATCATCTCCATGGCATCTATCTGTTCGGTCAGCCTCATGGTTCCGATGTCGGATGAAATATTCGACCCCACCTTGCCGGCAAGGATCAAAGCAACCATGGTGCACGAGAATTCCAGGATCAGGCTCTCCCGTACCATATAACCGACATACATTTTGGGAATGAACGGATTTTCAATGTTATATGCGGTCTGGATAACCAGTACGGCCCCTATGGCAATGGAAATGATCCCGATCAACGGGACAGACGTCAGACCAAGATTTACCGTTTCCACCAGGCACTGTTTCCAGAAAATACGCCATTTTTCAGGCCTGGTAAAGACTCGTTTCATAAGCAGGAAGTATTCTCCCACAAGCTCCAGGGTTTTCTTGATCATTTGTCAAAGATAGTAAATAACCAACGTTTTTGTGATGCAGGCATCAGGGGTTTTTCTCTTTCCCTGCCGGTCCGCATGACGGGATTCAGATACAACCGGGTACTGTCGGGCAGGGAGATCCTTACCCTGACATACGTATCTTCAGGTTGAAGCATATAATGAGCAGAACTCAGACCGTTCCCGGTATCGGAGACCTTGCTGAGCAGTCTCCCGTTCTGCCCGATAAAACTGAAATGATCGGCTTTCCCTGTCAACGTCACTATCAGGCTGTCATGGATGATCTTGCATGATGTTAACAAAGGCATAGCATCCAGGCCGGCACGTTTTTCCGTGACCGTAGCCCGGGCAAGATTTCCGGTCACTTCTATGCCATAAGCCGTTCCGTTACGAAGTGCATTGTAAACAGCAGCAGGTGTTACCGTATCGGAGTTTGTGTAAATCACGGTCAGATCACGGGCCAGGTCTGTTTGTTTAAAAACATTATGTGCGTCATCACCGCCCAAAAGCATAGCCGGCTTTCCCGCGGACAAGGCAACGTCCCAGAGTTCCTCGGAGATCCAGAAATCATTAAGCACTTCAAAGAGATCGTATCCGGTAAGCTGCCTGATATCTTTTTGGGAATAACCGCCCATCCAGTCCGGATGATTCAGCACCACCAGTTCCGATCGCCGGGCAAGCCGGTTGATCACATGTTGTTTCTGAGATCTGGTCTGCGGCAAGATATAATCGTTATGGTAAACATCCCTGGCTCCAATGGAACCCTGGTGTGTTTTAAGTATATTGAAACCATGTTCGTAGCACGGAATGTAAAGCTCTTTCCCTGTCTGCGTAATATGCTGATAGTCAGATATTCCGACAATATCATATCCCAGTGAATCGTATTTGCAGAGAATGTCCCCGACCGTGTTTTTCCTGCCGTTGGTAACAATACCCCAAGCATTGGAGTGGGCATGAAAATTGGCCCTCAGCCAGCGCCCTCCGGGCACAGCATGTTCATATGGATTGTACCAGTGCGGTCCGGAAAAAGGATCTTCGGGCACCGGTTTGTAGAGGGGTAGCATGCGGATAAGAAGAAAAAGGGCTGAAAGCGATCCTGCCCATATCAAGCTCCGGAACGTTTTACGTTTTTTACACATGCCGCAAAGATAAAGTAAAATAAATACCTTTGTGTAATGAATAAAACACTGCGCTTCTTTTCAGGTAGAATGGGTCAGTGGAAACGGTTGTCCGCTGCTTTCCGGAACGAAGACCGGAACAACCCTCCCCTGTGGGTACATTGTGCTTCATTGGGAGAATTTGAACAAGGACGTCCCATTATGGAAGCATACCGGCAAAAGTATCCCGGAAAAAAGATCCTGCTCACTTTTTTTTCTCCGTCGGGATATGAGATCTGCAAAAACACGCCCCAGGCAGATCATGTTTTTTACCTACCCCTGGATACCCCCCGTAACGCACGCAAATTCCTGGACCTGGTACGTCCCGTTGCCGCCATCTTTGTCAAATATGAATTCTGGTACTTTTATCTGACTGCATTAAAAAAAAGAAACATTCCCACATATCTGGTCTCTGCCCGATTCAGACCGGACCAGCCATTTTTTAAAAAATACGGAGCCCCTTTCCGCCGTATGTTGCGTTGTTTCGATCATCTTTTTGTCCAGGACGGCAGATCGCTCGATCTGCTGGCTTCCCTTTCAAAAATGCCTTTGCCAGTAACGATGACAGGCGATACGCGGTTTGACCGGGTTGTCAGTGTTGCGGCAAGTGACAATACACCGGAACTGTTCAAGGAGCTTGTCCGGGAGCCTGTTCTGATAGCAGGCAGTACATGGCCCCGGGACGAAGAGATCCTGGAGCACTGGGCAGGAGAATTTCCCGAATGGCAACTTGTTATTGCTCCCCATGAGCTCCATCCCTCACATTTATCTTCCATAGCGCGTCTGTTTGCCAAATGGGACCCTGTTTTTTTCTCTGCGGCAACAAAAGGCCGGCAACCCAAAATACTGGTGATAGACACCATAGGTATACTATCGTCTTTATACCGGTATGGGACCGTTTGCTACATAGGCGGCGGATTCAATCCTTCAGGGATTCATAACACACTGGAAGCCGCCGTTTACGGCAAACCGTTATTATTTGGGCCTAACTACGAAAAATTCGGGGAAGCGTGTGACCTGGTCAGTCTTGGTGCCGCTATAAGTTTCCGGGACCGTAAGACTTGCCTGGAAGCGATCAGGCCCTGGATTGAAGATCCGTCCCTGCGAGAAAAAGCAGGCAAAGCAGGACGGAATTACGTGCTAAAAAACACGGGAGCTACCCGGCTAATTCTTGAAAAGATGGCTGCCCGGGTGCAGTAGTCTCATTGTATGCGGGAGCCGCATACACAAACGGATATCCGTTCAACAAGGCATGTTTTCTGGCCCTGAGGGCATCCCCTCCCATGATCATTACGGTTATCCTGAAAGCGGTTTCTACACATTCATTTTGCTTGTCACACCAGGATAGCAAGATATCCGACTGTTGCGGAGTGTCCGAATAAACTGCGATCTTCAGAAAATCCGCCCCTGATGAAAAAGCCTTTTCTGCCAGAGTGTCCAGAAGCCCTTCATCCACACCCTCTACTGTAGGATCTTTCCAGAAATGTGCCGAGTGAATCACCTGTACCCCGTTTTCCCGGGCTAACTCTGTCAGTTGGCGTTGATAATCCGCACCGGCATCCAGGGGAATGTCCACCCATCCCGGTCCCCATGAAATCATCTCGCTGAGAATGTCCGGGATGTCCTGCCGTCCTGCCGCAACAGGATAGGTCAACAGGAGTTTTTTTTCTTTTCCCATACATTGCATGCGCAAAGCAACCATACCAACAGGCGAAAGATCTTCCATCATATCCAACCTGAGTTCTATCCAGGGTGCTGCGTCTATCCAGTAGGCAACGTTTTTGTTTATATTCTTCCCCAGACTTACACCGGGATTGCGGGAGCGGTTTAACCATTTTTCCACCGGTTCGCTTACCAGTTCATATTTCCCGATATCCCCGAGTAATACCAACTTCAGGTCCCTGTTACGTTTTTTCTTGTCATGGAGCATGTAGGGAATGATTTCCCTTTCGGGACAGGGGAGGGCTGTGTCCAATCCGCAAGAATTCAAAAGACCGGACAGCCGCTGCAGGTCCTCTGCCGGCAACAATCCTTTTGTTACAGAATAAGCGGCTGCCATGACCATGCCTTTTGCAATGGCCTGCCCGTGTGACAGGGTAGGTACGCAGGCTGCCAGAGCATGACCGAAGGTATGCCCGAAATTGAGTGCCCTGCGAACACCTTTCTCATACAAGTCTTCACGTACGATCTGCATTTTGATCTCCTGGGACCACGAAATGAGCTTTTCCAGCACCTTTAACGATAGGTCTTTATAATCCGGGCACGGTGCAATTTCTTCTTCTATAAAACGAAAATACGGACCCGAAGCGATCGCTCCGTGTTTGATGCATTCGGCCAGTCCGCAACTGAATTCCTCCGGAGGAAGAGTCTTCAGGACTATTGGGTTACAAAACACCCACCCGGGAAGGACCGTAGTACCGACGATGTTTTTGTAGGGGCCGAAATGGATCCCGTTCTTTCCCCCCAGGGCGGCATCTACCTGTGCCAACAGCGATGTGGGCACAAGCCCGAAAGGTATCCCGCGCATGTAGACAGACCCTACAAAACCGACAAAATCGCATACGGTACCGCCGCCCATACCGATCAGGAACCAGGAACGGTCAACCTGCAGATCCATCAGTTTTTGTATGATCCGTGCTACGTGTTCCCATTGCTTGAGTTCTTCACCCCCGTCAAGCGGGATCGTCTTCCAACCGGGATCAACGGCCTGTTGCATCCAGTCCTGTACGTTCCGGTCATAGAGTACCACTGTCGGTGCTCCGGCAGGAACCAGCCCGCGCATAACGGTGAAATCGTCCGATAAGATGATTTGATTCATTCCCTGATGATTTTTTCCTGCCTTCTGATCGATTGCTGATGGATAGCCTTATATACTTCTTCTATAAAAGCGTCATCCAGTCCCTTTGCTGCCGCCAGGTTGCGGGTACGGGAAGAAACGGTGTTCCACCTTTCTATCTGTATAATCCCTATCCCTCCCCGTTTTTTTACCTGACCTATCTGATCAACCAGGGACATCCGCTGTGCCAGAATATCTACCAGGTCATCATCCAGTACATCTATCCGGGTACGTATGGCGTCTATGATAATCTTTTCTTCCGACAACGAATCGTCGGACGGTGACGATCTCCTCCAGGACAGGGAACACATCAAATCCTTAAAGGAGTCGGGATCCAGCTGCTGCCGGGCATCACACAATGCTTCACACGGCCTGGGATGCACTTCCAACATCAGTCCGTCAAAGTTGAGATCAAGCGCCCTTTGTGCCAACTCCGAAATAAAAGCCGTATCCCCCGAAAGATGCGAGGGATCACAAAGCAACGGTATCTCCGGCATTTGTACTTTGAACTCAATGGCGACTCTCCACAGGGGAGCGTTCCGTAACTGTCCCAGGTGGTAATCGCTAAAACCCCTGTGTATGGCATATACATGCTGCGGACCATACCTTAGCACACGCTGTACGGCCCCTATCCACAGGTTCAGGTCGGGACTGATGGGGTTTTTAACAAAAACGTGTAGGGAAGTTCCCTCCAGGGCTTTTGCAATCTCTTCTACCAGAAACGGATTGGCCGTTGTACGCGCTCCTATCCAGACTGCCTGCAAACCGGCTTTAAGTACCAGTTCTACGTGGTGAGCAGAAGCCACTTCCGTACATACGGGCAACCCCAGTTCTTCCTGTATGGCCGTCAACCAGGGAAGTCCCGCTTCCCCCACTCCCTCGAACATCCCTGGACGTGTTCTGGGTTTCCATATACCGCAACGGAAAAATGAGATTCTCCCACCTCCGGCAATTTGAGGCAACCGGAAGTCTTTAAGTTGTCCGGCGGCTGACCGTACTTGTTCCTGCGTTTCGGCACTGCAAGGACCTGCTATGATAATCGGATGGTTCATTATTCAGGGTCCTGGATACGTTGACGAATTTCTTGCTTGACTATTTTCCAGCGCGGTATGTCTATTTTGGGACCTATGACTTCCACGACTTTGGCCGCGATCATTGAACCTATATCACCGCATTTCTGCAGGGACAACCCCAGAGAATGGGCATACAGAAAGCCTGCGGCATACAGATCTCCTGCTCCCGTGGCATCAATCGGCTCACCGGGCCATGCGATGATATCATATTCCTTGTTACCGCTTCTGACCATTGATCCCTGTTTTCCCAGCTTAACCACGGCTATGTCGCAGATCTGCGATATATCCCTCAATGCCTCCCGGGGCTCCTTGCCGGTAAAAGTAAAAGCTTCGGTTTCATTGGCAAAAACTATGTTCACATAATTTTCCACTATATCGTGTAAAAAGGAATTGTTGCTTTCCACCACATTATAACTGGCCATATCTATAGATATAATCGCATCCGCCTCTTTTGCCAACTTTACTGCCTTTCTGACAAGATGCTGGTTCTGGACCAGGTAACCTTCAATGTGTACATAATCGTATCCCCGGAACATTTCCGGCGTAAGGTCATCAGGCACCAGTTCGAGTGCGGCACCCAAATAAACGGCAAACGTGCGGTCGGCATCGGGTCCGGTTACAAAGACCATTGCCCTGCCTGAAGAATGGACTCCCTTGAGCAGGCAGGATTTGATCCCGTTGCGTTGCTGGTCGGCATAGAAGAGCGATCCCAGTTCATCGTCCCCTACCTTGCCAATAAATCCTGAGGGCATGCCCAGTACGGCCGTCCCCGTTATGGTATTGGCGGCCGAACCTCCGGCCACATATTGCACTCCTATTGGTTTGAGACTCTGCCAGATCTTTTCGGCAGTCAACGCATCTACATGTTGCATACTGCCGTGCGGAAGATGGAAACGTTCCAGCAGGGATTCATCCGGTAACAAAGCGAGAATGTCCGTTAAGGCATTCCCGATCCCAAGAATGGATTTCATAATGCCGTTATTTACGGCAAATTTAATCTATTTTTTCCAAATGTTCTTTTGTACCTTTACACGGTCATGAAGTGGAAAAAAACCTTAAAAGTATTATTGTTCGCCACACTGGCCCTGGTGTTGTTGTATTTTTCTTTCAGGGGGATTCATTGGAGCGATTTTATAAACGGCCTGCGTTCGGTAGATTATTTCTGGATCGTGATGTCTATATTGGTGGGAGCTTTTTCCTTTTATGTGAGGGCGGCCCGATGGAGGATCATCCTCTTGGGTCTGGGAAAGCCCGTCAAAAGGATAGATACCTTCAACGGTGTGGGGATGGCTTATCTGACTAATTTTGCATTGCCCCGGGCAGGTGAGGTTGCCCGTTGCGGTGTGGTGGCGCAACGTACCGGACTGGGTTTTGATAAGGTCCTGGGAACCGTTGTGATGGAAAGGACTTTCGACGTGCTGTGCCTTTTGATCATCACTGTTGCAGTGGCTTTCCTCCGCATGGATGTGTTCGGACATTTTATGATCACCCGGATCTGGGACCCTTTTATTGAGCGGTTAGGCGGATCCGCCCTGACAGCTGTTGTTTTGGTGATAAGTATTCCGCTGCTGTTGATTGTCATAGGTTACATATTCCGCAAACAACTCGGGAAGCTGACGATCACAAGAAAGATCTGCGAATTCTTTGCCGGGATCTGGAAAGGGTTGGTCCAAAGCTTTAAAATGCCCCGTAAGGGTTATTTCTTCTTTCTAACCGTTCTCATGTGGTTTCTTTACGTATGTACCAGTTACTGCACTATCCTGGCCACATCGCTACGGGGACAACTGACTTTGATTGATGCCCTCTTTTTGATGGTTGTCGGAAGTTTTGGCTGGGTTGTCCCGGTACAGGGAGGGATAGGAGCTTTCCATTTCATTGTATCATTGGCATTGATGGCCGTTTACGGCCTGACACAGACCGGTGGGATGGTCTTTGCCACCATTAGCCACGAATCACAGGCTTTTACCATGCTTCTGACAGGGTTGTTCGCCATCATTTATATGAGCGTTACCAATAAAACCAAACGGGTAAAACAATGAAACGATCGTTTACTCTGCCACTGTTCACGGCAATTGCCATTATGTTTACCTCTGTACAAATGCTTCCGGCACAGCAGGATCACTACGATTACATTACATATACCCGACATGAAATATTTCTGCAGTATGGTGCACCCACATTCCAGGAACTAAGTACCCGGATCCGGCATGAAACGTCTGTGGCAAAAGACGGAAAGATCTATGTCCCGGAACGTTTTGCTTATACCGGCGTTGCCGCTTTAGGATATAAGTATTACACATCACCTTACATGAGTTTTGGCGGCTACCTGGGGATTAGTGCCGCTATGATGGAAATGGCCGGCAAAGACACCGGTAAGGTCGTTTTCAAGAGTAGGGTTTTGAGCCTTACCGGCCTTATAACGGCCCACTGGATCTATTACCGTACAGGACTATGGGAAATATCGGCCCATGCGGCAGCAGGGATTACCAAGTGGACGGATGATCAGGAAATGATCATCTCTTCATCCCGGGATATTTCAAGGGATACGGTCAAATGGAGGTTCGCCTATCATCTGAGCCCCCTGCATATAAGGTGGGGCGGTACTTTTGGACTGTTTGCAGATCTTGGACTGGGTTATAAAGGTATCTTTAATATGGGATTTTCCGTCAAGTTTTAAAAATCTTGCGGCCTAACGGTCCTATTCCGGTCACTTTTTCCACCTCAATACGCGTTCCCTTGGGAATATGAAGCGATGAAACATAGGCCGAAACGAATATCTTTTCAAATCCCAGGCGATCTGCTTCGGCAATCCTTCGTTCCAGGTGGGGTACCGGACGGATCTCACCGCTCAGCCCCAACTCAGCAGCAAAACACCAACGCGAAGGGATGGCCAGATCAAGGGATGAAGAAAGGACTGCCGAAGCCACGGCCAGGTCCACGGCAGGATCTGCCACTTTCAGACCGCCGGCCATGTTCAGGAATACATCTTTGGCCGAAAGACGAAATCCCGCCCTTTTTTCCAAAACGGCCAATAACATATTCATCCGACGTGTATCAAAGCCGGTAGCCGATCTTTGGGGCGTTCCGTACACAGCCGTACTAACCAGAGCCTGGGTTTCTATCAGGAACGGACGGGTCCCGTCCAGCATGGCGGCTACCGCAATGCCGCTCAGGTTCTCATCATGCATGGGAATAAGCATTTCCGAAGGATTTTCCACTTCCCTGAGTCCTTTTTGCGTCATTTCAAACAGAGCCAATTCGGCTGTCGATCCGAACCTGTTTTTTATACTCCGCAATATGCGGTACGTATGGGTATTGTCGCCTTCAAACTGAAGGACCACATCTACAATGTGTTCCAACACTTTCGGCCCGGCTATGCTCCCTTCTTTTGTTATATGCCCGACCAGGATTACCGGAATGTGGGTTTCCTTGGCATATCTTAACAATTGGGCAGCACATTCCCTGACCTGGGTAACGCTCCCGGGGGAAGGATCCAGCCGTTGGGAATAGACGGTCTGAATGGAATCTACTATCAGCAGGGACGGTTGTATTTCATTGGCTTGATCCAGGATGTTCTCAAGCATGGTCTCACATAATACCAGGCAATTATCCTGTACATCGTCTTTGTTCCGGAACGGAGCAAGCCTTTCAGCCCGCATTTTGATCTGGCGTGCCGACTCTTCACCGGAAACGTACAAGGTCTTCAAGTGCGGGGAGTAGAGCGGAATCTGAAGACTAAGTGTAGATTTGCCTATGCCCGGTTCGCCTCCTATGAGTACGACCGAACCCGGGACAAGACCTCCGCCTAAAATCCGTTCCAATTCCGCGTTGTTGAGGGATATCCTTTCCTGTAGCTTTGTCGGGATATCCCTTATAGATACAGCTTTTGACGCGGTCATGACCTTTCCCGTTCTGTCAGGCGCAGTACTTATTACCTCCTCTGCAAAAGTGTTCCATTCTCCGCAGGAAGGACATCGTCCCAGCCATTTGGCTGATTCGACCCCGCAATTCTGACAAAACCAAGCCTTTTTTATTTTACTCATAATGCAAAGATAATTTATTCTATCTTTACTATATGAAAAAACAGATCTTACTTACACTGCTCCTGGTCCCCATTTTATCATGGGCCCAGGACTTTTCCCCCTATGCCCAAAAAGTGGCAAAAGATTGGAATATCACCGGCTCTGCCTTGGCCGTCATTAAGAATGATTCCGTTGTTTTTACAGGCGGTTTCGGTGAAAAACGCAATGGAAGCGGTTTGCCTGTCGACGGGAATACGGTGTTCCAAATTGGATCGGTCAGTAAATCTTTTACGGCTACGCTTATGGCCATGATGGTTGACGACGGATTGGTAAACTGGGATGATCCTATCAAATGGTACCTTCCCGATTTTGCTATGTATGATCCCTGGGTAACGGACAATATGCAGGTCAGGGACCTGTTCCTGCACCGGTCCGGTCTGCCTGCACAGGCAGGCACCTATATCCCCTGCCTGGGATATGACCGGGACGATATCTATGCCATGTTAAAGTATATCCCTCCGACAAACAGCTTTAGGACAACATACGGTTATAACAATGTGTTATTCATCGTGGGACAGAAGATCATCGAAGCCGTTACCGGAAAAAGCTGGGAGGAAAATCTGAAGGAAAGGATTTTCCTTCCCCTGGGAATGCATAACACTTCGGTAAATGAAGAAGGATTTCTGGCCTCTGCCGACGGGAACACCCCCCACGAAACTTCCTATCGTGACGGCAGCATTCGGACTGCACCCATGGAAGGGGAAGAACGGGCCCTTCACTGGCTCACCGTCATAGGAGCTGCCGGAGGGATCAACTCTACGGTAACCGATATGATGCAATGGTGCCGTCTTCATTTGTCAGACGGGGTTCTTGATGGAGATACGCTCCTTTCCTCAGCCCAGATGGAATACCTTCACAAGGGGCAGTTCATCACATCGCAAACCGACAACAAAACCAATATTTATGCACCGTGTTGGTTTGTGGAACAAAACAACCGCTACCGTGTGTGGTTCCACACGGGCACTACATGGGGATTTACCGCCATATGTGCTTTTGTCCCCGAACTTAATCTGGGCCTGATGTGGCTTAGCAACTGTGAACCGCCGTCCGATCCCCGCTATGCTATCATGCGTCACGTTATAGACTATTACATGGACCTGCCGCCACAAGATTACAGCGGCCAGGCTCTTGAAAAATACCTTGCCGCCGCCAGGGAAAGGGAACAAAAGGAACAACAAGAAAAAGCGAATCTTGTTGTAGAACCTCCTGCCCCCTATAACGAATATACGGGCGTATATGACCACCCGTCCCTGGGAGAGGCCGTAGTCACCCTGGAAAACGGAGAACTGTACATTACCCTGGGCCCGGAAGACTTTCCTTACCGGAAACATCTGATGACGCACGTTAATGGGAAAGTATTCCGATTTCGTTCAGGCGGATCGGCTTTTACTTTAACATTTGGGATGGAGGACCATCTTGTTACATTCGATCTTGATTTGAAACAAAATGAAAATATGGGGCTTTGGAGGGCCCGGAAATGAGAATCAGATTATTATACATATTTACCGCAATCCTTTTCGCGTCTGCGGTACAGGCACAGGAAAAGGCTCCGGTCATAGGTCTTTCCGCCACCTATGAAACAGGAGAAAACAATGTACCCAACACATATATTATCTCTGTAAGGAAAGCGGGAGGCATACCGGTAATTCTTCCGGTCACGGACGATCCGCAGGTAATTGCACGGATGGTAGAATCCATTGACGGATTGATTCTTACAGGTGGAGAAGACGTGGATCCCCTACGTTGGTACGGAGAAGAACCTATTCCTGCAATGGGAGGTATTGTTCCGATAAGGGATTTCTTTGACATTCATCTGGCCCGGGCTGCCGTGGAAAGGGGGATCCCCGTTCTGGGTATATGCCGGGGAGAACAAGTCCTGAACGTCGCTTTCGGCGGCACCCTGTATCAGGATATCCCGTCACAGGTAAAATCAGACAAGCCGGTCAAGCACCGTCAGAACGCTCCGAGGGAATACGGCACGCATTCGATTATTGTCACACGGGAAACCACACTGTTTGACATACTTAAAGATGTCCTGGACAAGGACAACTCTTACAGGGTAAATTCATACCACCATCAGGCGGTCAAAGACGTGGCGCCGGGATTTGTCGTTTCGGCCGTTGCCCGGGACGGAGTAATAGAAGCCATCGAGATGGAAGGCAATCCCAATGTGTTGGGAGTGCAATTCCACCCCGAAGGTCCCGTTTCACAGGGGGATGATCGTTTGCTTTCCCTGTTCCTGCACCTGATTAAAGCCGCCCGCTAAGATAAGCCTCATAGGCACCCAGATCAAGAAGGCCGTGACCGGAAAGATTGAACAGGATCACTTTCTCGCGGCCTTCTTCTTTTGCCTTCAACGCTTCCCGGACAGTAGCCGCAATAGCATGATTCGATTCGGGAGCGGAAATGATCCCTTCACTCCGGGCAAATAATTTACCTACTTCAAAACATTCATGCTGATCAATAGTCACTGCACGGATTATATTGTCTTTCAGCAATTGGCTCATGATGGCACCTGCCCCATGATACCGCAGTCCTCCGGCATGTATGGCCGCCGGTTCATAGTCAGATCCCAATGTATACATGGGTATGAGCGGTGTCAGTCCTGCAGAATCCCCATAATCGTAACGAAATGTCCCTTTTGTCAATTTCGGGCATCCCGTACTTTCTACGGCAATCAGATCAAATTTGGCTTTCCCGGCCAGCTGGTGCCTGAGAAAAGGAAGACTGATCCCCCCAAAATTGGAACCGCCCCCAAAACATCCTATAATGGTATCGGGATAATCCTGGGCCATTTCAAATTGGCGTTCGGCCTCCAGTCCTATAATGGTCTGATGTAACATCACCATGTTCAGGACACTCCCCAGGGTGTATTTTGTATCAGGATCAAGGACGGCTCTTTCACAAGCTTCGGAAATGGCCATCCCAAGTGACCCGTTAGTATCGGGTTTGCGGGCCAGGAATTTTCGACCGGCTTCCGTAGTATTACTGGGAGAAGGAATTACCTTGCTCCCGTAAGTCTGCATGACCAATTTGCGGTAGGGCTTTTGATCATAACTCAGCCGTACCATAAAGACTTCCATATCCAGGCCAAAATGCCTGGCGGCAATGCTGATAGCCGCACCCCATTGGCCTGCGCCGGTTTCCGTCGTCAGACGGCGGATACCTTCAACCTTATTGAAATAAGCCTGAGGCAGGGCGGAATTCAGTTTATGCGATCCGACCGGGGATACGCTTTCATTCTTAAAATAAATCCGGGCAGGCGTATCCAGTGCTTTTTCCAATCCGCTGGCACGGACAAGTGGGGTAGGCCGGTATATTTTGTACAATGTGCGTACTTCTTCAGGTATTTCGATCCATCGTTCCCTGGAAAATTCCTGTTCAATGAGTCCTTTTGCAAAGAGCGGTTCCAGGTCGGAGGGACGGACCGGCTGACGTGTTTCAGGATGCAACATCGGCTGCAAAGATGGAATGTCGGCCAGTACGTTGTACCATTGCCTGGGAATTTCCTGGTCGGGAAGCAAAAACTTTTTAGTCGTTTTCATGGTTTTATAATTAAATAAAAAAAGCCCCCTTGCGTGGCAAGAGGGCACTTACTGTTAATAAATCGGGTTATTTATACTATGCCACAAATGCGACGCAGAAGGGATCTTCTCCCTGCCACCACCATCTGTTTATCATAGTAAAATTCCTCATTATTGAGCAAATATAATAAAAATACTTTTTCATCGCACCCACATGGCCTCAATAAATCTGTCTTTTTCATTCATATCTTTATGCAAACGAATGTCCTTATACCCTTCTTCCCGCATCAGCGAACAGATCTCCTTCCCATAAGCCTGATTGATCTCTACCAGCAACCGCCCCTGTGGCTTCAGATAAAGGCGTCCCAGGACGGCCAACTGCCTGTAATAACAAAGCGGATTGTGATCGGGAACGAAAAGTGCGTGGTGGGGTTCAAAGGACAACACTCCGGTAGACATTTCTTTTTTTTCCTTTTCCGTCACATAAGGAGGATTGGCGACAAGCAATCCGATCGAATGTTTATGCAGACCGGTTGACAAAGCCGCCTGTTCCACCCGGGACAAATTTAAAAGATCGGCACGGAAAAAACTTACTTCCACTTCGTTCAGGGCTGCATTTTCAATAGCCAGATCCAAAGCATCCTGACTGATATCAAAAGCAAAGACCGGTGTCCCGGGTCTTTTCTTTTTAAGAGCTATGGCCAGGCAACCGCTTCCGGTACAGGCGTCCAAGACGATACCCGGAATGTTTTTTGCCTTGTACCACATTTCTTCCGTTTCCGGCCGCGGTATCAATACGCGCCGATCTACCTTTATCCGACAATCTCCAAAAGAAACATAGCCCAATATATATTGCAGGGGTTTTCCCAATGCAGCCTGATCAATAGCTTGCAGCAACGCTTTTTCGACATCGGGAGAAATAACATGATCTTCCCTGGTGTGGTACCAGTAATGGGGGACATTGGCCAGATGGGACAGAAGGGCGCCTACCAGAAAACGCAGTTCAGGACGTTCATGGGAAGATTTCAGCCGTGACCGGGCATATTCCTTAAATTCCCTGATGTTCATTTATAGCCGAATGAATCAGTTCTTCCAGAAATTCATGCAACGTCATTCCTGCCGCTTCTATTTCCTGGGGTACCAGACTCAGCGACGTCATACCGGGAACTGTATTGACTTCCAGGAAAAACAAGTCGGAACCGCGAATGATGTAATCCACCCGTATTACCCCTTTACACAAAAGGGCGTCATAGATCAATTTCGTGGTCTGTTGCACCAAACCGGTCATTTCGGGGGAAATACGTGCAGGAGTGATCTCGGTAGAGGCTCCTTTATATTTGGCATTATAATCAAAGAAGTCACACTGACTGTGGGGTACGATCTCGGTAACAGGCAGTACATACTCTTTTGTTTCCGTCTTCATATACCCGTTGGTAACTTCTGTTCCGTCTATAAACTCTTCTATTAGCACCACCTTGTCTTCTTTTAGCGCTTTTTCCACGGCAGGTAACAATTCTGCAGCATCACACACCTTGGATATCCCAAAACTGGATCCGCCGGCTACAGGCTTAACAAACCATGGCATGGGGCCCAGCATCCGGTCAGCTTGTTCTAGCCATGTGTCAGCCGGTGTCTCTTTGGTAATTCTGACATCCCGGGGCATTCGCACCCCCTCTCTGCGCAGAAAACATTTACAGGCATATTTGTCGAACGCCAGAAAAGCCACCCTGGCAGGACATCCCGTATGAGGAATTCCCATCATTTCAAGATAGGAAATGAACAGTCCGTCTTCTCCGGGAGTCCCGTGGATCATCAACAGGGCAACGTCAAAAAAGACCCGTTCCCCTTCCCACATTACCGTAAAAGCGTTCTTATCCACCTCTACGGGCTGTATCTCCTTTCCGTTTACTGCCACCAACTTCCATTTGGTCTGGTAGATATCTATCTCGAATACATTGTGGCTGCCGTTTAAATGTCCGGCAATATGCTTCCCGCTCATAACGGAAATCTCACGTTCGGAGGAATTGCCTCCGTAAATCAGGGCAACGTTCATGGTCAATTGAAAAAGCCGTCGGTCCGGCGTTGCTGTTGGTCAATATCTTGGTCCGAACCGTCACAATTCAGGGATATGTTAAATCCCGGAGGCGCAATGAATTGGTCATCCACGGAAAATCCCAACGACGGGTCGTTTATAACTTTTTTCATAAATATACCCCATATAGGCAGGGCCATATTGGAGCCGCCACCCAGAGCCAGCGATTCAAAATGCACCTGACGATCTTCCGCTCCTACCCATACTCCTGCCGTAAGTTTTGGAGTAATCCCCATAAACCATCCGTCAGCCTGGTCATTGGTAGTCCCGGTCTTACCGGCAACACTTCCCTGAGGCAGGTACAATGCCCGTATCCTTATGGCAGTTCCTTCATTGACAACACCCTCTAACAGGTTTATCATCAGAAAAGCGGTATGTTCGCCTATGGCTTCCCGTTTACGGGGACTGAACGAACCGAGCAGATTGCCGCTATTGTCTTCGATACGGGTAACCAGGAACGGTTCTACGTAAACACCTTTGTTGGAAAATGTATTATAGGCTGCGACCATCTCATACAGTCGCAAGTCCGCCGGTCCCAGGCATAAAGATACCACGGGGTCAAGAAAACTTTTGATCCCCAGCTTATGGCTCATGGCTACCATCGCTTCGGGACCGAACTGTTTCATAAGGTATGCTGAAATATTGTTGCTGCTCCTGGTCAATCCCCACTTTAACGTGACCTTTCTTCCTATCCATTCGGGTCTGTCAACACTTTCCGGAGTCCAGGTAGTGTCCCCCACAATAAAGGTCTGAGGCACATTGACCACCATGTCGCAGGGTGTCCATCCTTCCTGCATGGCCAGGGAGTAGAGGAACGGTTTGATGGTAGAACCTACCTGGCGTCTTCCCTGGCGTGCATTGTCGTATTTGAAATACCTGTAATTAGGGCCTCCTACATAAGCCTTTACGTGTCCGGTTCCCGTTTCCATAGCCATAATCGCCCCGCGCAGAAACGATTTGTAGTAAAGAATAGAGTCTATGGGACTCAACACGGTATCTGTGGCATATGAACCGTCCTTCCCGTTCCAGGAAAACACCCGCATAGGTACTTTTATTTTGAAGGCTCTATCAATTTCCTGGTCACCGGCTCCGTCTGCTTTCATATTGCGATACCGGTCACTCCAGCGAATGGCCTGTTTCATGACCAAGTCAATGATCTCCGGTGGAACGTCATCTGAAAAAGGCTTGTTAAGCTTAGACCTCAACTCATGGTTAAAAGTGGGCTGCAAATAAGTGCTCAAGTGCTCCTCAACGGCCTGATTGGCATAAAGCTGCATCCGGGCATTGATCGTAGTATAGATCTTCAGCCCGTCCCGGTCCAGATCGTAAACAGATCCGTCCGGTTTCAGATTTTTGTTCAACCAGCCGTACAGGGGATCATTTTCCCAAAGGTCAAGTTCTTCCAGATAATGTTCCTCATAGGTGTAGTTCTTCCTTTCGGGCTCTCTGGCACTCATCACCCGCTTGAGCATATCCCGGAAATACGGTGCCAGTCCGGCATTGTGGTCCTGTGTTGAATAATTGAGCACAATAGGCAAGTCCATTAAGGAATCCGCCTCCTGCCGGCCTATGAATTTATATTTCTTCATTTGCGATAACACATGGTTCCGCCTACGCAAAGAAGACTCATAATTCAATATGGGATTATACCGGGTGGGTTTGTTCACCATTCCCACTAAAGTGGCCGCCTCTTCAACGGCCAATTGTGAAGGATGCTTATCAAAAAAAGTTGAAGCCGCCGTACGGATACCGTATGCATTGCTGCCAAAGAAGACTGAATTCAAATACATGGTCAGCAGTTCTTCTTTAGTATAGTTACGTTCCAATTTAACGGCAGTAATCCATTCCTTCATTTTGATTATCAGCATTTTGACCGCAGCACCGCCGGGAAACCGATATACGGTCGTATCCCTTGGATAAAGCGTTTTGGCCACCTGTTGGGTAAGCGTGCTACCGCCTCCCGAACTGCTTTGCCTTAAAATTATGGATTTGACAGCTACCCGGGCCAAGGCGCGGAAATCAATACCCGAATGACGGTAAAAACGAATGTCTTCCGTTGCTAAAACGGCATTTTTCAAAGATTCCGACAGATCTTCATACTGTACATAGGAGCGATTTTCCACATGAAATGTCGCAATGACAACGCCATCTTCTGAAATTAGTTCCGTAGCCAGGTTGTTCCTGGGATTTTCAAGTACCCGGAAAGAAGGTACATTAGTAAAGGTGCCCACCAGAAATAACGTGAGAAAAAACCCCGCTATAGGAACCAAGACTATGATCCACAACCATTTGCAAAACACTTTCTTTGTCTTTTCCTTCATAAGATAAATATGTCGCTGTGCAAAATTACGTATAAATATTTGGAATATACCTTACTTTATGTCTTACTTTGCACCGTCTGATAAAGAATGCATATGGAGAAGAACCTGGTTATTGTTGAGTCGCCGGCAAAGGCCAAGACCATTGCCAAGGCACTGGGAGAGGGATATTTGGTCACATCATGTTTTGGTCATATAAGAGACCTGTCAAAGAAAAATCTGGGGATTGACCTGGATCAGGGTTTTACTCCATTGTATGTCGTTTCTCCCGACAAGAAAGAGTTGATCAAAAACCTTACCAAAGATGCCGACAAGGCCTCTTTGGTGTGGCTCGCCTCGGATGAAGACCGGGAAGGTGAGGCCATTGCATGGCATTTGAAAGAAACATTGAACATCCCCGACGAAAAGGTACGGCGCATAGCCTTCCACGAGATCACCAAAGATGCGATCCTGCAGGCCATTGCCAATCCCAGGGATATAGATATGAACCTGGTCATGGCACAGCAGGCCAGGCGCGTCCTGGACAGGCTGGTAGGTTATAAAGTCTCACCCATTCTATGGAAAAAGGTGAAGCCGGGTCTTTCTGCAGGCAGGGTACAGTCAGTCGCCCTGCGGCTTATTGTGGAACGGGAGCGGGAGATCTTGCAATTCGTTTCATCCCCTTCGTTCCGCATAGAAGGAATGTTCAGTTGTCCTGCCAGAAAAACAGAACCTTTCAAAGCAGAATGCAACACCCGGTTCCGTACGGCAGACCAGGCAGAAGAATTTCTAAAGTCTCTGGTCGGAGCGGATTATACGGTATCGGACATAGAAAAAAAGGAAGGACGGAAAAGTCCGGCTCCTCCTTTTACTACTTCCACCCTGCAACAGGAAGCTGCCCGCAAACTGGGGTTTTCAGTAAGTCAGACCATGAACGTGGCACAACGCCTTTATGAATCCGGACGCATCACTTACATGCGAACCGACTCTACTCAGTTATCCAAATTAGCCCTTGCTTCGATTAAAAAAGTAATCACCGGTTCCTTCGGGCCCGAATACAGCAAGACAAGACAATATGCCACCCGCACCAAAGGAGCACAGGAAGCCCACGAGGCCATCCGGCCTACTTTTATGGAACAAACCAGTATAGAAGGAACCGCCCTTGAGAAAAAATTGTACGAACTGATCTGGAAAAGGACGCTGGCATCGCAAATGGCCGATGCCCAGGTGGACAAAACACAGATAACCATTACAAGCGGAAAGACCTCCGGATTTTTTACAGCCACAGGGGAAGTAGTGACCTTTGACGGTTTTTTGAAAGTTTACCGCGAATCGTCAGACGATGATCAGGAAAAGTCCGACGGGAAACATACCGCCAAGCTGCCTTACCTTGAAAAAGGCGACAACATGGACGCCTCCTGTATCAAGGCTGTAGAACGTTTTACCCAATCCCCATTCCGTTACACAGAGGCCAGTCTGGTCAAAAAATTGGAAGAACTGGGCATTGGACGTCCTTCTACTTATGCTCCCACCATCTCGACCATCATACAACGACAATATGTGGTTAAAGGAGACCGCCCGGCTAAAAAAAGAAAATATACCGAACTCCTGCTCGAAGGGGATAAGGTCATAAGTAAGGAATGCACCGAGAATTATGGGGAAGAAAGGGCAAAACTGCTCCCCGAAGATATCGGGATGCTGGTCAATGACTTTTTGGTAGAACATTTTCCGTCCATCGTCGACTATAACTTCACGGCCAGGGTTGAAGAGGATTTTGACCTTATTGCAACCGGGGAATTGGTTTGGAATAAAATGCTTGACGATTTTTACAAACCTTTCCGGAAAACCCTGGACCAGGCCCTCGAAACTTCACGCCCCGGCAATAAGGAAAGAGCTCTGGGGAATGATCCCGTCACAGGCAAACCTGTTACGGTAAGACTGGGAAAATTCGGAGCCATGGCCCAACTGGGCAACAACGATGACCCTGAAAAACGTTACGCCGGATTGCAGAAAGGACAGTTGTTGGAATCCATCACGCTGGAAGAAGCCTTGCAGCTGTTCCGTCTGCCACGTGAACTGGGTCAATACAAAGACCATCCGATGGTCGTATCCTCAGGCCGGTTCGGACCCTATGTAAAATGGCAGGACAAATATGTATCCCTGCCCAAAACAGATGATCCCTATACAATCACACAAGAACGGAGCATCGCTTTGATAGAACAGGCATTGGCTCAGGAGGCAAAAAAATCCATCCTGGAATTTCCGGAACAGGATATCCGGGTGCTCAAGGGACGGTATGGTCCCTATATCAGTCACAACAAGAAAAACTACAGAATCCCCAAGGGGACAGACCCTGAAAGCTTAACCTTGGAGGATTGCAGGAATATTATTCAAAAGAAAGACAATGAGTGAAAAACGTTTTCCCCTGGAACAACTTCACGCAGACGCCCTCTGCGAAAATATACCTTCCTGCACGGCTATAGTGATCTTTAGAGGCAAAGGAGGAGCAATCCTGAAGGAACTGGAACGCCTTTATCCGCAAAGCCATTCCCGTATTTACTATATTGAAGACACGCTGGAGACCCAAATGCCGGTAGTTTTATCCGTTGCAGAAAAATTGGGTATCCCTTGTATAGTCATGAACGGGAACGAGTCCCTGCAAACTGCGACATTCCTGTCGGACCGGTCACGTGTCAGCCTGGTGTCAAGAGGTACGGAGGACCCGGATCCTGTCAGGGAACTCCTTGAGCGAACGGAACCCGCCTATTTCGTTTGGCTGGGATTTCAGCGGTATCTGACCGACCGGACGATCCTGGATACACTTGCCGACAAATACATGGAAACGCTTCGGTTGGGGGAATTCAGGGATGATCCCGGCTCAGCCGAACCCCTGCTCAGGGAAGCGTCCATACACCTGATAGATATGCGGTGTGTTCGTCATGCCGATATCCCCGACGGGAACGATACGACACCCAATGGGCTGTATGCAGAAGAGATCTGTATGTTGGCAAGATATATGGGACTTTCCCGTCATGTTCGCCTGGCCGTCGTTTACGGGTACCCGGACACATGTAAGAACGGCTCACAGATAGCCCGCCTGAACGCCCAGATTATCTGGCACCTTACGGAAGGGTTGGCCATCTCGACAAACGAACATCCGCAGGACGATCCTGCCTTTTTTCACAGAAAAGCGGTCCAGATGGGTGAGGACGGACAGGAACTCGTTTTTTTGCAATCGAGAAAAAGCGGAAGATGGTGGATGGAGGTTCCAAATAGTAAGCAACCTGACACTCCGTTCTACATTTCTTGTTCCATCGGGGAATACGAATTGGCATGCAAGGGGGAAGTGCCCTTAAAATGGCTGTTTTACTATCAGAAGTCTAATAATTTTTCATAACTTTACAGACCTAACGAAAAATTATTATGTCCAAGTATCAAATTGATGCCACGGACCAGAAAATTTTGGCGTTTCTGGTCAATAATGCACGTATGCCTTTTCTCGAAATCGCTCGTGAATGCGGGGTTTCAGGGGCTGCCATACATCAGCGGGTTAAAAAAATGGAAGCCTTAGGAATCATTACCGGTTCCAGGTTGCTTGTAAAGCCACAGACCCTTGGTTTGAACGTATGTGCTTTTGTGGGCATCCAGCTTGCACAGGCAAACCAGTACCCTACTGTGATAGAGGCACTGAAAAGTATTTCAGAAGTGGTCGAATGCCATTTTGTTACAGGAAAATACGCTTTGTGGTTAAAACTGTATTGTCGTGATCACGACCATTTGATGGAAGTTCTCATTAATATCGTCCGGAATATCCCTTCGGTAATCCAGACCGAAACACTCATATCTCTAGATCAGGCAATCGAACGTCAGGTTTGGGTTAAACAATGACAAACAATCTGCGGAATATACCTATTCGCAACGCCCTCATATCTGTTTATCACAAAGAGGGACTTGCCCCAATCATTGAACAACTTGCCGGGGCGGGAGTACAGTTATATTCTACCGGGGGAAGTCTTGAATATATCAGGAACCTGGGAGCAGACGCCATACCTGTCGAAGATCTGACCGGATATCCGTCTATCCTGGGCGGACGGGTCAAAACACTCCATCCCAAGGTTTTCGGAGGTATTCTCAGCAGAAGGGATGATCCCCGGGACAAGGAAGATATGGAACATTGGGACATAGGACCCTTGGACCTTGTGATCGTAGACCTTTATCCCTTTGACGAAACAGTAGCTTCAGGTGCATCACATTCGGATATCATAGAAAAAATAGATATCGGAGGAATATCTCTTATCCGTGCCGCAGCGAAAAATTACCGGGACGTAATGGTTGTCCCCGACAAGTCGCTGTATGCAGAATTCCTGAACCTGTTGCAATCCCGGAAATGTCAAACAACCCTGAGCGACAGAATGTACTTTGCCTCACAAGCTTTCAAGATCAGCTCCCATTACGACACGGGAATCTTCCGGTATTTCAACAAGGACATAAACCTTCCCGCTTTCAGCTACAGCCTCTTTGAAACCCCGGTGTCTTTGCGTTACGGAGAAAACCCCCATCAGGGTGCCATGTATTTCGGGCAGGCCGGCAAACTTCCAAAACAGCTGCACGGCAAAGAGATCTCTTACAACAACCTGCTGGACATTGAGGCCGCCCTCAGGCTTATCAGTGATTTTGACAGACCTGCTATTGCCATTCTAAAACATAACAACGCCTGCGGGTGTTCTTGCTGCGACGACCTGGTCACAGCCTGGGAACAGGCCCTTAAAGCAGATCCGGCGAGTGCCTTCGGAGGGATCATCGTAGTAAACCGCCCCGTTACTGAAATACTTGCCCATAAGATGGACAAGCTCTTTTTCGAGATCGTTCTGGCGCCGTCATTTGAACAGGAAGCTCTGGAAGTGCTCAAAAGTAAAAAAAACAGGATCATTCTGGTTTACGATCAAGGGCTGCAGCTGCCCGGAAAGGAATTCCGTTCTCTGATGAACGGTGTCATTGTGCAGGATCGTGACATCTCGGTGGAAAATGTATTTTCCTTCACCCAGGTCACGCACCGCGCCCCATCCAAAGCCCAGCTCAAAGACCTGGTGTTTGCCAACAAGTTGGTTAAGCACACAAAATCAAATGCGATAGTGCTTGCTGCCAATGAGATGCTCCTGGCCAGCGGCATGGGACAGACTTCGAGGGTGGATGCACTTAAGCATGCCATTGAGAAAGCCCGGGAAAACGGGCTCTCCCTAAAAAATGCCGTTATGGCTTCAGATGCTTTTTTCCCCTTTCCAGATTGTGTTGAACTGGCGCATAAAGAAGGAATCACCGCTGTGGTCCAGCCGGGAGGTTCCATCAAGGATCAGTTAAGTATAGATTATTGCAACGTTAACAATATGGCTATGGTCTTTACAGGCATACGTCATTTTAAACATTAGAATTATATATGGCTTTTTCATTTTTAACTCAAAAGCTGGCCATTGACCTGGGTACTGCCAATACCATAATTATTCATAACGATAAGATCGTGGTGGATGAACCGTCTATTGTCGCTATAGATCAAAATACGGGAAAACCGCTTGCCATAGGGAAGACTGCCCGGATGATGCAGGGAAAGACCCACGAGAATATCAAAACCATACGTCCGCTGCGTGACGGTGTAATTGCTGACTTCAACGCTGCAGAACAAATGGTTCGCGGGATGATCAAAATGATCAATCCCCAGAACAGGGTTTTTATGCCCAGTCTGCGGATGGTAGTCTGCATCCCCTCGGGCAGTACTGAAGTTGAGATCCGTGCCGTACGTGACTCGTCAGAACATGCGGGAGGCCGTGATGTCTATATGATATATGAACCCATGGCTGCTGCGCTTGGGATTGGTATTGACGTAACTGCCCCTGAAGGCAATATGGTGGTAGATATTGGCGGAGGTACGACTGAAATCGCCGTCATAGCATTAGGGGGGATCGTTTGTAACCAGAGCATCCGCGTGGCAGGTGATGTATTTACTACAGAAATTCAGCAATATATGCGTCACCAGCACAATATCAAGATCGGGGAGCGAACGGCAGAAGATATCAAGATCTGTGTCGGTTCCGCTCTCTCAGACCTGGATAATCCGCCGGAACCCATGCTGGTGCGCGGTCCCAACTTAATGACGGCACTTCCCGTAGAAGTTTCGGTGACATCCCAGGAGATCGCTCATTGCCTGGATAAATCCCTGGTTAAGATAGAAACTGCTGTACTGTCTGTCCTGGAACAGACACCGCCCGAATTGTATTCGGATATCGTACAACGTGGCATATTCCTGACCGGTGGCGGCGCCTTGTTGCGTGGCTTCGACAAAAGGTTCCGGGACAAGATTAATATTCCGTTCCACATCTCCGAAGGTCCGTTGCATTCGGTGGCTAGAGGTACCGGAATCGCATTGAAAAATATTGGAAAATTCCCGTTCTTGTTAAGATAAAAACAAAAGTCGTGCATGTACAACTTTCCCCTGTTGCTAAGGAAACTTTTAATCCTGCTGCTATTCCTTGTTCTGCAGGCGGGGGCTGTTATACTGCTTGTCAATAACAGTTATTTTCAGCAGAATACCATTCTCAGGACAGTCCGTACCTGGCAGATGAACTGGTGGGAAAAGCGGTCCTCGTGGACAGCCTTTACAAATCTCAGATTTACCAATAACGACCTGGCCCTGGAAAACACACGGCTAAGAACCGAACTGGCTAAGCTTTCCGCTTTGGAAAACGTTCTGACTGAAACGGAGGAAGGGAAAAGGATGATTTCAGATTCATTTTCCTTCATCCCTGCTCTGGTAATCCGCAATTCTGTCAGCCGACAACACAACCACATTATCATAAACAAAGGAACGGCCGACGGGGTCCGTCCGGATATGGGAGTGATCAGTGACCGTGGAATCGTCGGGGTGATTTCCCACGTTTCTGACCATTATGCAATGATCATATCACTGCTTAATACAGAGCAATCTTTCACGGCCGAACTCCTGAAAACAGGTACTTTCGGGACCCTGCACTGGGACGGAGTGCATTACAGGAAAGTATTACTTTCCGAGATCCCTCAACATATTAATTTTAATAAAGGAGATACGGTAGTTAGCAGCCACTTTTCACTGATATTTCCCCCTGGAATACCTATCGGTTCGGTTAAATCGGGGAGTCTGAAGAGAGGGACTTTTCTGGAACTCGAAGTCGAACTGTTCTCCGACTTTAAGACACTGCGTTATGTCAATGTGGTATCCCATAGTGGCGCAGAAGAACTAAACCGGCTTACAGATACGGAAAAGGAGGATGTTCTATGAGTGATACCCTTAAATACGTTCTGCGCTTTCTGCTGATTATGGCAATCCAGTTGTTGTTTTTTGAAGGGCTCAACCTGGGAACATACCTCTATCCCATGCCATATCTCCTGTTCCTAATCCTTTTCCCTTGTACCTATTCGACGGCATGGCTGATGCTTTGGGCATTTGCTTTTGGCGTCGGGCTTGATCTGCTGGGCACCGGCATCATGGGATTGCACACCTCTTCCTTTGTCCTGATGGCCGCATTACGTAACAGCCTGATCAAAACGGTAGTAGTCAAGGGAGACCTGGACAATATGTCTGTCCCGGGATTTGTCCAATTTGGCAATGTCCGGTTCGGATTCTTTGTCCTTCTCTGTGTTCTTACACACCATCTGATATACTTCACCCTGGAAAGTATGAGCTTTTTCCTTTTCTGGCATACATTTGCCCGTTTCCTGTGCAGCTTGCTGCTTAACGTATTTCTGGTCCTGTTGTTTAAAAGGGCTTTTTACGAAAAAAGAAGGTAATCTTATGGGCTATAAGGTAAGACAGAAAAATATCATCATAACTTTTTTTACCGTTTGCGTGCTGATCTTGGTCATCCGGCTTTTTTTTCTCCAACTTATCAACAAGGAGTATAAGATCACAGCGACCAATAACGTATTACGTTACGAGATCATTTATCCGTCCCGGGGACTTATTCTGGACCGTAACGGCCAGATCTTGGTTGACAATCAGTCTGCATACGATATCATGATTACGCCCCGGGAGCTGGAAGCATTTGACACCACCGGGTTCTGTGCCATCTTTGATCTGTCTTCCGAACGGCTTGATCAGATGTTATCCGAAATACATGAACGTCGCAGGTCTATCGGATACCAATCTGTCATATTCCTTCGCCAGGTGACCAATGAGCAATACACCCGTTTTCTGGAGAAATCCTACAGGTTCCCCGGATTTTCAGTACAGACGCGCAGTGTGCGCAATTACCCTTCTGCCATTTGCGGTAATCTGCTGGGGTATATCATAGAGGCCGACCCGTCCTTCTTGGAAAAAAATCCGGAATACCGCCTCGGTGACTATATAGGCAGAACGGGGTTGGAAGAATATTACGAAAAGTGGCTTAAAGGAGAAAAAGGGTATTCCATTTACCTGCGGGACGTTCACAACCGTATCAAGTCCCCCTACGAGGATGGGGAATACGACAAACCTTCCGTACCCGGCAAGGATATGATCACCACCATAGACCTGTCATTGCAAACCTTTGCGGAAGAACTCATGCATAACAAGGTGGGATCTGTCATCGCCCTGGATCCTTCCACAGGAGAGATCCTCACGCTGATCACGTCTGTCGGACTTCCCACGAAACACCTTACTAATTTTGGAGCTTATTACTCACAGGTCATATCCAACCCGCTTAAACCATTATTCAATCGTGCCATCATGTCTGCCTATCCGCCGGGATCGGTCTTCAAGCTGGTAAACGGTCTTATTGGATTGCAGGAGGGTGTTCTGAAACCGGAAACCAGATATTCCTGTAACATGGGATACAAAGTGGGATCGCTGACCGTGGGATGTCACAGACACCCTTCACCGACCAATCTGATGCAATCGGTCATGATGTCCTGTAATGCTTATTATTGCAATGTGTTCAGAAGTATTCTGGACAATCCTGTCTACGAAAACATAGGTCAGGCAATGGATCGTTGGCAAGAATATCTAAAAAGCTTTGGTTTTGGCATGCGTCTGGGCATAGATATCCCGGGAGAATTGTCCGGCTCACTCCCGGGAACAGCACTGTATGACCAAATCTATGGGAAAAACAGCTGGCGTTCACTGACTGTCATATCCCTGTCAATAGGGCAAGGGGAAATTGGGACGACCCCGCTTCAACTGGCCAATCTGGCTGCCATTATGGCCAATAGGGGACACTTCTACACGCCCCACCTGGTAAGGGAGATCCCCGAAGACCCTTCTTTTAGTCCCGAAGTGGAACGGAAAGAAGTGATGGTAGATGAGGAACACTTTTCCGTTATTGTAGAAGGCATGTACCAGGCGGTCAATGCCCCGGCCGGTTCGGGAGCTACTGCCCGGCTGGCCGCCATTCCCGGGGTGGATCTGTGCGGTAAGACGGGAACGGCACAAAATCCGCATGGGGAAGACCACTCGGTTTTCATATGTTTTGCCCCCAGGGAGAATCCCACGATAGCTGTTGCCGTATATATCGAACAAGGCGGTTTCGGGGCTTCTCAGGCAGCCCCTGTGGCCTCCCTTCTCGTAGAAAAATACCTTACCGGGCAGATACATCCCTCCCGGCAATGGCTATATGAAAGAACACTGGAACAGGACCTGCTAACACGGCATCTGCAATGAGAAGAAGAAATCGTTCAGTTTTAAAAAAGATTGACTGGTGGGTCGTGACCATATACATAGTGCTGGTCCTGATCGGATGGCTAAGTATTTTTTCAGCCGTGTATGATCCCGAACACGGACAGATCTTTGATACAACACAACGTTACGGAATGCAATTAATCTGGATCCTCGGAGCCTGGTTCCTGGCCGTTGTCATCTTGTTAATTCCAGCCCGCATCTATGCCTTGTTCTCTAACCTGATATACTCGTTCGGGCTATTGCTCCTGATCATTGTACTTGTCTTTGGAGTGGAACGTGGGGGGTCCAGTTCCTGGCTTGTTATGGGTCCCATTCAATTTCAGCCGGCAGAAATGATAAAGGTCTTTGTATCTGTGGGTCTGGCAGGGATTATGAGCCGGCCGCATTTCCATATCAAAACATGGCGCGGCATATTCCAGGTTGCCGCCATGATCCTGATCCCGGCAGCATTAATCCTGCTGGAAAAAGAAACGGGACTGGCTCTGGTCTTATCTGCATTTGTCATAGTGTTATACCGTGAAGGGCTGCCCGGATGGATTCCTGTTACAGGCATTATAGCCATCATATTGTTCCTGTTGTCCATTATATGGGATCCGTTATATGTTCTTTGGCTTTGTGCAGGCATAAGTTTTTTCATAGGGTTCCTGCTGGCCGGTAAAAAATTACCCGTTCTGATCACCGTTGCTTTATTAACAGGTGCCTACTTCCTGATCCCTATGCTTTTAGAGTTGTTTTCTATTGACCTCTTTGCCCACCTGGAACGCTACCAGTGGTTTCTGCTGGTTGCCGCTCCCCTTGTTGTCGTTCTGCTTATTGTTGCTTTCCGCCGGCGGATCGTGTATTTGAAAACCCTCCTGCTGGCTTTTGTAAGCAGTATTATTCTAATCTTTTCAGTAGGATACGTATTCAACAACATCCTCAAACCGCACCAACAGGCACGAATAGAAACACTGCTGGGAATTGACGACGACATCTACGGCTCGGGATACAACGTTCATCAATCCAAGATTGCGATCGGTTCGGGTGGATTGACCGGAAAAGGATTTCTGAAGGGAACGCAGACCAAGTTCAACTTTGTCCCGGAACAGAGCACCGATTTCATATTTTGCTCTATTGGTGAGGAATGGGGCTTCTTGGGAGCGATCCTGGTAATTGCCCTGTATATGTTCCTGTTGATACGTATTATCCAAATATCGGAAAGACAGAGACATTCTTTCGGACGCATCTATGGATACGGGGTAGCTTCCTGTATTTTTTTCCATGTCTTTATAAATATCGGGATGACCATCGGTATTACGCCCGTCATTGGCATTCCGCTCCCCTTTATCAGCTACGGGGGTTCCTCTTTATGGACTTTTACATTACTTTTGTTCATTCTACTAAAAATAGACGCTTCCAACGAATAATCAACTCACATATCATATATGGCACTATCATTTACAGAAAGACATATCGGTCCCCGTCCTGAACAAATTCAGGAAATGTTGCAGCTCATAGGGGTGGATTCCCTGGATTCACTCATAGACAAGACCGTTCCAGATGCGATCCGGATGAGGGAACCCCTTGCATTGCCTGAAGGAATGAGCGAATATGAATTCACCACGCATCTGAAAGAACTGGCTTCCAAAAACCTGCCTTTCCGTTCACTCATAGGTATGGGATATTACGGCACGGCTTCACTTCCTGTCATCTTAAGAAATATTTTCGAAAATCCGGGATGGTATACTTCCTATACACCCTATCAAGCTGAAATTTCCCAGGGACGCCTGGAAGCCCTTTTCAATTTTCAAACCATGGTATGCAGCCTGACCGGCTTTAATATGGCCAACAGCTCCCTTTTGGATGAGGCCACCGCAGCAGCAGAAGCCATGCGTATGATGTTCGAACTCCGGTCCCGGGTTTTGATCAAAGAAGGCCGGAACGTCCTGTTGGTAGATAAAAACATTTTTCCCCAGACATTGGCTGTCATGAAAACCAGATCATCCGGACTGGGCATAGAGATCATCACAGCAGACTTGGGATCCGGCCCTCACGGGTTCATAGAGAAATACGGATCACGATCGTTTGGCATTGTGGTGCAGTATCCGGGTGCTGACGGACAATTGTGCGATCACACCGACTTATGCAGACTGGCACATGAAAAAGAACTCCTTGTAACGGCTGTATGTGACTTGTTGTCACTGGCCGTTCTGCACGAACCCGCAGCATGGGGTGCCGACATCGCCGTAGGCAGTGCACAACGTTTTGGACTGCCCATGGGATTCGGAGGGCCCACGGCAGGATATATAGCCTGTTCGGATACATACAAACGTAATCTGCCCGGACGTATCGTAGGTCTTTCAGTTGACCGGCTGGGCAATCCTGCTTACCGGCTGGCTTTGCAGACCCGCGAACAGCATATAAAACGTGAGCGGGCTACATCCAATATTTGTACGGCGACTGCCCTGATGGCCACCATGGCCGGTATGTTTGCCGTTTATCATGGGAGTAAAGGCATTCGCCGGATCGCCCAAAACGGCAGGTATTATGCCCATGCAGCAGCCGATGCTTTTGTCAAAAACGGATTTACCCTCCGGCATAAGCATTTCTTTGACACCATAGAACTGACCGGCGTAGATACGGCGCGCATCAAGGCAAATGCAGAAGCCCTCCGTATCAACTTCTATTATCCCTACACCCAAAGCGTAAGGATGTCCTTTGACGAACTAACAGATGACCGGGAACTGGAAAAAGTGCTGAAGGTATTTAATATTGAATATGATAACAATCAGGCAGACACGACGCTCCCTGATTTAATGGTACGTACCTCCCCGGTACTGGAAGAATCTCTGTTCAACAGTTATCATTCAGAGACGGAAATGATGCGTTATATCAAAACCCTTGAAACAAGGGATATATCGCTGACCCATTCCATGATCCCCCTGGGATCCTGTACCATGAAACTGAATGCTGCAGCTGAAATGATGCCGTTAAGCTGGAGCGAATGGAGTTCCGTACATCCTTTTGCCCCGGCCTGGCAAGTTGAAGGCTATCTGCAATTGATCAAAGAAATAGAACATGATCTGTCCGTAATTACGGGACTCGATGCCTGTTCGCTTCAGCCCAATTCCGGTGCCGCCGGGGAATATGCCGGACTGATGGTCATCAGGGACTGGCAGAAAAACAACGGACAGGGACACCGGAACATTGTCCTTATTCCTTCCTCTGCCCATGGGACCAATCCTGCCAGTGCTGCCCTTGCAGGCCTGGAAATTGTGATCGTGGGATGTGACGAACAGGGGAATATAGACGTCGGACAATTGCGTGAAAAGGCAAGCGCTCACCGCGATCACCTTTCCTGTATGATGATAACTTATCCTTCAACGCACGGAGTGTTCGAAACGGCTATCTGTGAGATCTGTGACATCGTACATCGCAACGGAGGACTTGTTTACATTGACGGGGCCAATATGAACGCCCAGGTCGGCATTACCAATCCGGGCATAATAGGTGCGGACGTTTGCCATTTGAACCTGCACAAGACGTTTGCTATGCCTCACGGCGGTGGAGGGCCGGGTGTCGGACCCATATGCTGCACCAAACAGCTGGCTCCTTACCTTCCGGGCCATCCCCTGGTAGCAAGCAGAGGAGGAAGCCCCGTGGCAGCTTCACCGTACGGATTCCCGCTTTTACTCCCTATTACTTATGGTTATATTAAAATGCTGGGCAGGGACGGTCTGCGGCACGCATCGGAATACGCTATTCTCAATGCCAATTACTTATCTAAAAAACTGGCACCCGGATTTACTACCCTCTATACCGGGGAAAACGGTTATGTAGCGCACGAATGCATCATAGACCTGCGTCATTTTGCCAAAACATACGGCGTAGATGCCACAGATGTTGCCAAACGCCTTATGGACTATGGTTTTCATGCACCTACTCTTTCTTTCCCGGTACACGAAACGCTGATGATTGAACCTACTGAAAGCGAATCAAAAGAAGAGTTGGACCGTTTTGCCGAAGCCATGATTGCAATTCTGGAAGAATGCGAGACCCTGGCCCGTGGCGAGGCAGGATGCGGGACAGCCCATGACAACCTCCTGAAAAACGCTCCGCATACGGCTGTTGAGGTTTGTTCCGATAATTGGACACACCCCTATTCGCGTGAAAGGGCGGCATACCCGCTCCCCTGGATTGTTTCCCACAAGTTCTGGCCCATCGTTACCCGCGTCGATAGCGGGTATGGAGACAGAAATCTTGTCTGTTGTGCAACATTATAAACTAAAACTGTATCTTTATATATAAATAAACAGAACTATGATTATTCCTTTATCAACACCCGGAGAATGGTATCTTGAATACCTTGAAAATGGTTTGTGGTCCGCTTTGCAATCCATGGGCATATTATGGCCGTTGATCATATCGACCGTTGTACTGCTGTTTGTCTTTGGACTGGCTTTCTTTGTTCCTTTTCCCAAAGAGGTACAGGAGTGATTTCAAAAAAGAGATCAGACCCGGTTCATCCGATCTGATTCCCTTTTCTGATCCTTTTCTTTGATAGATTCTCTCTTATCGTATTTGCGTTTCCCGCGTGCTAATGCGATATTGAGTTTCGCATAGCCGTTATCGGCGATAAACAGTTTGGTTACCACAATGGTGAACCCCTTTTCACGTGTGGCCCTATAAAGCTTTTTCAGTTCATGTCGTGTCAGAAGTAGTTTCCGGTCCCGACGGGGATCATGTTTGTTAAACGAACCCCAAAAGTAATCGGAAATGTTCATGTTTTTGACATACAGTTCATTCCCCACAAAGTAACAGTATGAATCGACGAGTGAGGCTTTCCCCGCCCGGATGGATTTTATCTCTGTTCCGCTAAGGACAATACCGGCCGTATACGTATCTATGAGTTCATATTCATAGAATGCGCGTTTATTCTTGATCACGATTCCGGACTTTGCTTTGGGCATAATATTACGTTATGGAATCAATAGGTGCCCCGTGTAGTACTGAGGGGTGGTTGCTTATTCTGTTTCTTTTCCTGCGGAATCGTACGCATGGCCGGTTTGCCGCGCATAATGCTATAAAGTAACAAGATAGCGCCTGCAAAGATAAAAGGAATGCTCAATATCTGCCCCATGTTCAACACCATGTTCTCTTCAAAAGTCACCTGAGGCTCTTTAATATATTCAATAAAGAAGCGGGCTGCGAACAATACCAGCAGAAATATCCCGAAAAGCGTTCCTTCCTTGAGCTTCGGGAGCTTTTTGCGGTACAGGAAAATCAAAAACACAAAGAGGAGCAGATAGGCCAGGGCTTCGTAGATTTGGGTGGGATGTTTGGCAACAAGTTCTCCCTTGCGCAGAAAAACGAATCCCCAGGGTAATGTTGTTTCATTTCCATAGATCTCTGAATTCATGAGGTTCCCCATACGTATGAAAAATCCTGCCAAAGCAACGGTAATACCCAGCCGATCCAGAATCCATAGAAAATTAAACTGATTTTTCCTTCCATAACGCCGGGCAAACCACCACATGGCCAGGAGCAGGGCGATCGCTCCACCATGTGAGGCAAGACCTCCTTCCCATACATAAAGTATTTCTATGGGATTGGCCAGATAATAATCGGGCTGGTAAAACAGGCAATGGCCCAAACGGGCTCCTACCAACGTTCCTATAATCAAGGTATAGAGCAGGGGGTCCAGCAGTTTGAGCGAAATTTCTTCCCGTTTAAAGAAATACTTAAAAATATAATATCCTATGGTAAAAGCTATAACGAAGAATAACCCGTAATAACGGACTTCTAATTTTCCCAGCGAGAAAATGACGGGATCCACATCCCAGTAAACAGCTAAAATATTCATTACTTATACATTTATGCGATTTACAATTCAAGTCTTGAGAATACGCTCATAGGCAATCTTTTGTCATGATCATCCTTCAGGTACAGCTCCCCGAACGTATAATTCCCCTTCCCGGAAAAACATTGCCTGACCAATGAATCGGCCAGCAGGGCCGAATACCCGTTAGAATACAAATTCAGGACCAAAAAGGCGTTTTTACCGGCAAGAACGCGGGAGCATTCCTGTAAAAGGGTATAAAGACAATCGTCAAGTTTCCATCTCTCCCCTTCCGGACCGTATCCGTATGCAGGCGGATCCAAAATAAGCCCCTGGTATGTATTGCCCCTGCGAACTTCCCTTTTTACAAACTTAAAAGCGTCTTCCAGGATCCAACGGATCCCCGACATCCCGCTCAGTTCCATGTTTTCATGGCTCCAGGTAATCACCTGCCGTACCGCATCCAGATGGACTACTTCCGCCCCTGCGGCACGGGCTGCCAACGACGATGCCCCCGTATAGGCAAACAAGTTTAAAACCTTGGGGACGGCCTGCGGTTCTTTTTCCCTGATCCTTCGTACGGACCGGTATATATAATCCCAGTTGGGAGCCTGTTCGGGGAACATTCCCACATGCTTGAAAACTGTCAGCCGCAGGTGTAAACTG
This sequence comes from Bacteroidetes bacterium ADurb.Bin037, assembly GCA_002071175.1. Taxonomy (GTDB): domain Bacteria; phylum Bacteroidota; class Bacteroidia; order Bacteroidales; family UBA932; genus DMER64. The sequence goes on along the minus strand of MWER01000004.1, from coordinate 288,125 downwards.
AACAGCTTTTTGTACCGGATGATCCATTGATCTGGTACCTTTTTCAGTTTTTCCCAGGTGCCGCTATCCTCTTTCCCTACCTTTCCCAATCCGGATCCCTGGGCAAAACGGATGTGGGCACGGTCCGTCCACTCCCGATACGGGACCGAACTTGTCCACAATGCCTTCGGTTCCGGGCGTATAATAAGATACGGTCCGAACCTTTCCAGTTTCTGTCCATTCCCACAATCCACCAGCTGGTAATCAGGCCAGGACACAGGGCATAATAGTTGCATAGAGTAAAGATATATAAAAAAAGTATCTTTGTTCTTCTCAAATACCGGTAGAAATGCAAAACATCAACACTTATGATTTTAAAGGAAAACGCGCTATTGTACGCGTAGATTTCAATGTGCCTCTGAACGCAGATTTTCAGGTGACCGACAACACCCGAATCCGGGCCGCCGTCCCCAGTCTGAAAAAAGTACTGGAACAAGGCGGATCTCTTATCCTGATGTCTCACCTGGGACGTCCCAAGAAAGCTGAGGATAAGTTTTCTCTCCGACATATCATTTCGGAAATTGAAAAACAACTGGAGGTCCCTGTTCTTTTCGCACCAGACTGTATGGGAAAAGAAGCTGCCCGAATGGCAGCAAACCTGAAACCCGGGCAAATCCTTCTGCTTGAAAACCTCCGTTTTTATGCCGAAGAAGAAGGCAAGCCCCGCAATCTGGCAGAAGACGCTTCAGAAGAGGAAAAGAAAACGGCAAAAGCCGCAATAAAGGAAAGTCAGAAGAAATTTACGGCTACACTGGCATCATATGCCGATTGTTATATTAACGATGCCTTTGGCACTGCGCACCGGGCACATGCATCTACCACATTGATCGCAGCCCATTTTCCCAATGACAAGATGTTTGGATTCCTGATGGAAAATGAGATCAGGGCTATCGATAAAGTGCTGAAATCTCCGGAGCATCCCATGACTGCCATCTTGGGAGGAGCGAAAGTTTCGAGCAAAATTGCGATTATAGAACATTTGCTGAACAAAGTGGACAATATAATCATAGGAGGTGGGATGAGCTTTACCTTTATAAAAGCCGGCGGAGGTAATATAGGCGATTCCCTGTGTGAAGACGACCAGATGACGCTTGCCCTGGAGATCTTGCGAAAAGCTAAAGAAAAAGGCGTAAAGATCTATATAACCGAAGATGTAATAGCCGCCGATGCTTTTGACAACAATGCCAACACCAGGATTTGCCCGGTTGACAGGATTCCGGACGGCTGGATGGGAATGGACGCAGGACCCCGCACCTTGGAAACGTGGGAAAAAATGATCATGAATTCAAAAACCATACTCTGGAACGGTCCTGTCGGTGTCTTTGAAATGCCGGCCTTTGCCAGCGGGACGTTACACCTGGCGGAATTTGTGGCCCGGGCTACAGCCAAAGGCTCCTTCTCTCTGGTCGGTGGCGGTGATTCGGTAGCTGCAATTACTCAGATGGGCTATGCAGACAAGGTAAGCTATGTATCGACGGGTGGCGGTGCCATGTTGGAATACCTGGAAGGAAAAGTCCTGCCGGGCATTCAGGCTATTCGTGAATAAGGCGGGACATTAGACCGTCATGATCTCTTTTTCCTTCGCTACAAGGATCTCTTCCACTTTTTTTGAAAAGTTGTCCACTTCTTTCTGGATGAGGACTTCGTTATCCTTGACTATATCTTCAGCCAATCCGTCTTTTTGATATTTTTTAAGCGTATCCACCCCGTCCCGGCGGGCGTTACGGATGCTGATGCGGGCGTTTTCTCCTTCGGCTCTGGCTTTCTTCACCAGTTCCCGGCGCCGCTCTTCGGTCAGCGGAGGTACAAGAATGCGAATGATCTCCCCGTTGTTTTGCGGTGTAAAACCCAGGTTAGCAGCCATAATAGCTTTTTCGATAGTAGGTATCAGGCTCTTTTCCCATGGCTGTATGATCATAGTGCGGGCATCCGGTACCGAAATACTGGCAACTTGCACCATAGGTGTGGATGTCCCGTAGTAGTCAACATAAACTCCTGAAAAGATGGCGGGGTTGGCTTTCCCAACACGATAGGTGGCCAGTTCATTTTCAAGGTATTCTATGGCTTTCTGCATTTTTTCTCTAGCCTGTTCCAATACTTCGCTGATTTCCATAACGTATATTATTTTACGATTGTACCTGTTTTTTGTCCGCTTATCAGTCTGTTCAGGTTACCCTTGACGTTCATGTTGAATACAACGATGGGCATATTGTTCTCCCTGCATAGGGTAAAGGCGGTCATATCCATGACCTTCAGGTTCTTCTGTAAAACCTGGTCAAATGTCAATGATTCAAATTTTACGGCATGCGGATCCTTTTCAGGATCGGCACTATATACGCCATCCACACGGGTGCCTTTCAGGACTGCGTCCACTCCCAGTTCCACCGCCCTCAGGGCTGCGGCGGAATCCGTTGTAAAAAAGGGATTTCCCGTTCCGCCGGAAAGCAGGACTACGGTCCCTTTTTCCATTTCACACAATACTTCGTCACGCCGGTAATACCGGGCAATGGCCTGCATGGGGGTGGCCGTATATACCAGAGCATTCATTCCCTGCGAGCGAAGCGCTCCGGCTAGGGCTATGCTGTTGATGGTCGTGGCAAGCATCCCCATCTGGTCCCCGTGTACACGGTCAAAACCTTTTCCCGCTCCCTGCAGTCCCCTGAATATGTTGCCGCCACCAACGACAATGGCTACGCGGATCCCTGCTTTAGTCAGGGGTTTAATCTCCAGGGCATAACGTTCAAGCACCTTTGGATCAAGTCCTTGTCCGTCCACGCCGCCAAGACTTTCTCCGCTTAATTTCAGTAATATAGAAGAGTACTTCATAGATTTGTCCTTCATATATTACAAAGATAAATAAAAATCCGTGTATCTTTGCGTCATACACCCATTTACATATGGCATCATCTATTGTCAAAAAAGCGATCATGAGCGTAACGGGACTGTTCCTGATCCTGTTCCTGACCCTTCATGTAACAGCAAACCTGACCATATTGGCAGGTCCCGAAGCTTACCGGGCCGTTACGGAATTTATGGGAACGAACCCTTTCATACAGATGATGGTTCCTGTTCTGGCCCTGGGATTCATAGTACATATAGGTTACTCTTTTATTATTACCCTGCGCAACCGTAAAATGCGTCCTGTTGCGTATGCTGCCGGGAACCGATCCAGGGGCCTGGGAACGGACTATTGGGCAGCCCGCAACATGCTGGTGCTTGGTTTTATTATCCTGGGATTTCTGATCTTGCATCTTTCGCATTTCTGGACAAAAATGCAATGGCAGCAGATCTTGGGCGGGGAAGCGCAAGACGGATACACGTTGGTAAAGGAGTATCTGAGCACGCCATGGATCGGTGCCTGTTATATACTCTGGTTCATGTCCCTATGGTTCCACATAAACCATGGATTCTGGTCTGCATTTCAGACACTGGGGCTAAATAACCAAAACCTGCTTCCCGTACTCAGAAAGGTGTCATTTGTGTATTCCACCCTGCTGTTTGCGGGATTTACGCTTATTGTAGTCTGGTGCTTGTTTTTCTGAGAACGGTTAATCTCCCTGTGATTGTCGAAAATAAAACTCCAAATGACGGGCGATCCGTTGCATATCCCGGCGCATGCCCTCAATGATCACGGGATTGTCGTTGTAATCGATCGTTATCTTATCCTCAAAAACACGAAAGATGCGCATGGCTATGCGTTTGGCTTTAAAGATCATTTTGCCGTTTTCGTCCGAAGTCAAAATAAACCCGGATTCACCGACAATGCGGATTACCGAATCTTTATCTTCTGCCATAGGCCGGTTGGTATGGATCTCTTTCTTTGAAAACCCGATGAAAGGATACAGGGCTGAAAAGGCTATGATCAGTATGATCAGGTTTTTCTGCTGCCCGGGTCGTATCAGTTCCATGAAAGTGATATCAGGATGGTCGCTGGTATAATATACAATAGCCAGCATGGCTACTATCAGGACCGTATAAAATATGATATATTTAAATACGCGGCGTAAATAAATTCCTATATTAAATTTCATGTGTATAATGATTTGTTGCTGACAAATGTAGGTCTTTTTTATTACTTTTGTGTTAATTAAATTTTTAAACGGTTCAAGATAGTTTTAGAAAAGATAAAGAGAAATACAATGAAAACGAAATGCCAACTTTTTGTCCTCGTGACTATCCTGGCTCTGGTCGGGACAGCTGGTTACGTAGCGGCACAAGAACCTGTAACAGTGCCGGTGCCATATCAGCCGGAGGCAGTACCCGTCCATCCGACGCTCCTTGCCAAGTATGAGGAATTCTTTCCACCCGCAGTGTTAAAAGTAACGGACGGTGTCTGGGTTGCCAGAGGATACAACCGGGACAATCCCGTGCTTATCGAAGGCATCGACGGCTTGATTGTCGTAGATCCCGGGGAGAGCATTCCCGCAGCACAGAAGGTCAAGGATGCTTTCAATGCCGACCTGGATAATATCTTTGACAAGAAACCCGTCAAAGCAATCATCTACACCCATCACCATGACTGCCATGTCAACGGCGCCTCTGTTTTTGCCGACGAGCAAACGGAGATCATCGGTCACCATAGCCTGCTGAGTAACATGTTTAGCGAGTGGTTTGGCCCGGTCTATCCGTCGCGAGTAGAGGGCGGCCTCAAGATGGTAGGCATTATGTTCCAGGACGCACCCGTCCGGAACGGAGAAGGTTGGTATTCCGGCTACGTACTTGCCGGGCCGCAGGTTTTCGGGCCATCAGGCTTCCTGGCGCCGACAAAGACCATCAAGGAAGAGACAAGGTTGACAATCGCCGGTGTTGATGTAGATCTCATTCCCGTAGCCGGTGAGACGACAGATGTCCTCTTAGTGTGGTTGCCGCAAAAAGAAGCCCTGATCCAGATCGCCGTCGTCTACGAGGCATTTCCGGCTATATCGACCATGCGAGGTAGCCGCCTGAGGGATCCGCTGGATTACGTCAATAGTCTGAAGATTGCCAGAGGACTCAATCCCGAATACCTTGTGACGATCCATGGGCCCAATCCCGTCACCGGCGGAAAAGAAAACGTCAACCAATACCTCACCAACTTCAGCGATGCAATCCAGTTCGTGAATGACCAAACACTCCACTACATGAACAAAGGCTATACGGCGGGGGAGATGATGGACCTGATCGTGTTGCCGCCCCATCTTGCCTCCAGTCCCTATTTGCAGGAAGTTTATGGATCGAAAGAATGGAATATCGTCCACATCTTCCGCTATTACCGCGGTTACTACACCGGCAAAATAAGGGATCTGTTTCCTCAAACTACCCAGAGTGAGGCAGAAATGTCGGCCTTCCTCGCTGAAGGCGATGGTGATCTGGCAAGCAAAGCCCAGGCGGCTCTGAATATTAACCCGCAATGGGCATTGAGATTCGCCGATGATGCGCTCTTGCTGGACCCGGATAACCCTGTGGCATTTGAGACCAAAAAAGCGGCCATGCTGACCCTGGCAGAAAACACGATGAATTCGCAGGCGCGCAACATGCTTCTGTCCGACTACTTGTTGATGACCGGTCAGACCCGTAGGAACTTTGCACTCGCTGATCCAAAGCTTGTTTTTTCGAGGATCGAAGATAGATTTGTTAAGTTGATGCCCATGGCAACCCTGCATCGCATCATGGCCGTCAGTCTCAATGCATCGAAATCGATGGAGAAGGACATCGTCGTTAGCCTTCAGTTGACCGACATCAAGACAAATGACCCCAAGGCGTCAGATCACTACACTTTCAACGTTCGTAAGGGCATCCTCGAGGTGAATCCCCCATCTGCGAGCAAGGGAGAGTTCGAGATCGTGACCGACTCGCTGACCTGGAAGCAACTGGTTCTGGCGAAGCTCAATCCTAAAGACGCCGTAGCAAATGGAAAATTGGTTATTTCCGGAGCAACTCCGGAAAGCTTTTATTCTTTCATGGAACTTTTTAATTTTTAATTATGGAAAAGAATCTTAAAACCATTATCATTATCCTGTCAGTAGTGGCAGCCTTACTGATAGGAGCTCTGGCCTGGGTTTGGATAGACCGTGGCGGTATGATAAAAGAACTGAACCTGGAAAAAGAGGAACTTACCCGGCAAACGATACAATTGCGTTCCGAATATGATTCTTTGAGCACGACCAACGATACGCTCAACCTGCGCCTGACAGAAGAGCGGGAAAAGATCGATCTGCTTATACAACGTATCAACAAGACCGAAGCTACCAACCGTGCCCGTATCCGTGAATACGAGAGGGAACTGGGGACTTTGCGTAGCATCATGCGTAGCTATATCCACCAAATAGATTCACTCAACACCCTGAATCTGGCGCTACGGCAGGATGCCACCCAGGCAAGGGAAGAGGCTTCAAGGGCAACACAGCAATACGAAGAGCTCCGCACTACGACCGAAGAGTATGCCCGTCAGGTTGAAATTGGGGCCCAGATCAAGGGACGTAACTTCATACTTACCGGAATAACCGAAAGCGGCAAAGAATCCGAGCGATCCAGCCGGATCTCCAAGCTTAAATTGTGTGGGAGCCTTATAGAAAACTCTATTGCACGGAAAGGGCCTCACAACATTTACCTGCGTGTCAAAGGACCGGATGGTATTTTATTGACCAATCCCGACCAGGGAGTGTTCAATACTGCCGGAGAACAAATGATCTATTCGGCCGTCCGGGAGATCGACTACCAAGGAACGGAAGTGGAATTCTGCATCTATTTTGGCGGAGTTAGCTTCAGTCGTGGCATATACAAGGCAGAAGCATATACCGTTGACGGACAAATTGGCGCAGCCGACATACTCCTGCGTTGATATACGTTCATATTCCCTTTTGCCGGAGTTTTTGCTCCTATTGTAATTTCTATTCCACTACCAATACACGGGAGATTCCCGTGATATTGGCTTCCATTCAACGGGAATGGGAACGGGAACAGAATTCCTGGATTACCATATGGCGCAGCGGACAGTTCCCGTTGCGCCATACCATTTATCTGGGCGGGGGAACTCCTTCCGTATGTTCTGTCCGTCAATTGCATCCGTTACTGGACATGTTGACCACTGACATGAAAAAGGCCGAAATGGAGCCTTCCGAAGTCACCGTGGAAGTAAATCCGGGAGATATTACCACAGATTACTGTACTGCCTTGCTTGACTCCGGAGTCAACCGGCTGAGCATCGGGATCCAGTCTTTTGACGATGATCACCTGAAAGCCATGAGGCGTCGGCATATGGGCCATACTGCCATAAGATCGTTCCAAGATGCCCGGATGGCCGGTTTTCGCAACATCAGCATAGACTTGCTATTCGGGTTCCCTGGACTTTCGATATCCAAGTGGGAAGAGACCTTATATCAAACTATCAACCTGGGGCCGGAACATATTTCTGCCTATCAGCTAAGCCTGGAACCTTCTTCCCCTTGGGGCCGGAAAGGGATTCTCCCACCGCAGGAGGAATGTGCCCGACAATACGCCCTGTTACAGGCAATCCTGCAAAAGGCGGGATATATCCAGTACGAAGTATCCAGTTTTTCTCTGCCGGGCAGGGAGTCGCAGCACAATAGCGGGTACTGGTTACGGATCCCCTATTTGGGATTGGGGCCTGCAGCCCATTCTTTTGACGGTCGTAACCGCTATGCCAATGTGGCACACCTGGAACGGTATATAGAAGGGATCCGGAACGACAAACCGGTACGGACTTATGACCGCCTGAAGGCCCGCGATGTACATAACGAGTACATCATGTTGCAGCTCAGGACCGTGCAGGGATTGTCGCTTTCCCGGATAGAGGAACATGAAGGACCCCTTGCAGTGGAGCATCTGTTAAAACGAACAGCCCCGTTGTTGGAACGGGGACTGCTTATCAAAAAAAACGACCGGATTTACATTCCGGCCGATCACCTTTTCATTTCGGACAATATCATACGGGATTGTTTGCTGCCTCCTCAATAGCGCGATATACCTCCTGCCCAAAATAATGGATCAGGGGTTCTTTAAGGAATTCAAATACCCTTACTTTTTTCTTTTCTCCCAGTATGCGGGCCCCACCGCACAAATACGATTGGTGGTAATTGAGTCCTATCGTATCGCCTGAAAGTTTCTGGATCCGGATGGGATACAGCCAGCACGACATGGGCTTTCGCAGGGAAGAGATCCCTTCATTCCATGCCTTTTCTATGGCACACATACAATTTCCGTCACTGAAGTAAGCGTAGGCACATTCTCCCCCCTCTATCAGGGGAGTTACGGCATCGTCATCACAATCTTTGACCCAGGGCCCCTGTGTCTTAACCGTACGTACACCTTTGTTTTGCATAAAAGGGATATACCGTTCCCATTCCCGTTCCAGCAGATGGGATTCGTCAGAGGTAACGGGTGCCCCGCTCTCGCCTATGACACAGCAGATACCTTTGCAAACAGGCAGGTCACAACAAAAATGCCCGGTCAGTACCCCGTCACTGACAATGATCTTATCTGAAATGATGATCACTCTACTGGTGTCGGATAAGGATCAAGCTTCAGGTCCTCGCCGTAGGTTTCTTTTAAATTCTGGACAAATTTATTGATCTCCACGAAGATCTTTCCCAGGTCCGCGATCTGTTCCTTCGGCATGGAAGAGTCTTTTAGATACTCTAACAATTTTATAGTCCTGGCAGTATATAAGACATTGAAGTTATACCACAGTTCAACGTATTCATAGTCTTTTCTGACAAGTTCCTGCTGCTGGGCTGACGTAAGTGAATCGAAATCCACATTTATAAACTCCTCTGCCTGGGCATGCATTTTCACACATTCGCGAGCCAGGGTGTTTACGCTTTCAATGGTTTCACTAACAAATTCCTTTAATTCTTTATTATCCTTCAATGCCTTGGATAGGGGCAGGTCAAGTTGGGGAACATCGGACGGTGTATTGCAGGAAACAAGGCCTGCAGTCATCATAACTAATAAGACGATCTTTTTCATAATTCTGTTAATTAACAACACAAAGGTAATAAAAAAACCGCCCCGGAAAGGAGCGGTCTCATATAAGTTCATTCAATGATCACTAAAAACGGAATCCTATCTTAAGTTGCGGGAAGGCAAAGAATTTAAACTGCATTTCATATGCATTATATTCTAGGCCGTCTGCATACATACGGATCGCTGAATAGTAATAATTGAAAGGGCGTACCTCAAGAGCAATGTTCATACCGGGCAGGAAATTGTATTCCACACCGGCTGTGATCGCCCCGGATATTGCATATGCTTCTCCTGCACGATTTTCCAACGCATAAAGTTCAATGGGATCTGTCCCTTCTTCTGTTGACACTTCTATTCCCGTATAGGGTAGATATGCCTGTACTCTTGCATGCTGAAAACCGCCCAGTACACCAATGTAGGGGAACAGCCTTCCGTTGCAGTTGTTGAAATAATAGTCTGAACCAACAGTCACAAGGTACTTGTTGGTCAACCTGCCTTCAACCCACTGAATGCCTCCCATATTCAATAATCCGGAACTGGAACGTACGGAAGAATAGGAAGGGGTAAGACTGCTGCTCTCCAATTCAACACCTTCAATATAATCACGCTTGGGAGTTACGTCTATTTGCATGGCAAACATGGCGTTTATTGCAATGCGGTTCGTAGCGAAGAATTTGCCCTGGATTCCTGCTAGGTTGACAATGGAATTGTTATTCATACTGCCCATCTGCAGGTAATATCCCGGACCTTTGTCCGTCGGATCTATCCCCAGTTCTTCATTCGCCATGTATTTGGGCAGAAGTGGGGTTAAATTATCCAAATAGTCAAAGTATAATCCGCCACCCAACACCGCAGAGACTTGAAACTGTCCCGCACGTGGAGCATATACAGCACTTCCGGAGCGTTCCACCGGTTGCGCCCCAAGGGACGCAACCGTTAGAACAGCTATCAGAAATATGCTAAGTTTTTTTATCATTATACGCAATTCTTATCCGTATTATTATAGATAGTCTTCCAGAAGTTTAGCTCTGATGCCTTCCAATACAGTAAGTTCATTCTGCAATTTCCCGATCTCTAGCAGCCAGAAGTCGATCTCTGCCTGGTAGAGAAGAGTCTCATTCTCTATCACATTCCCCCAGAAAATGAGGTCAGGCATTGGCAGACCCTGTTCGTAGAGAGCAAAGGCTTCATTAATCCTGCGGAGCGCCTGCTGTGCTTCAAGGAGGTTGTCCTTAGCTCTAAGCCATGCCGCGAGCAGTCCGTCTTCCCAATACCATTCCCAAGCAAGATTGCCTTCATTGTGTGCCCATATAGCTTGATCGATCAGCCATTGGTATTCATCAATCCACAGTTCATAGATTTCGACTAAACCTAATACCCATACACCATTTACAGAGTCATAGTAACCACCGAGTGTCAGCAGTGCCTCTTCAATAGCATCAAGCTCATCCTGAAGTGCATCCCTACGATCTCTGACTTCAAGATACAGTGCCCTCTGGGCATCGTACAATGCCTGGATCTTGTCTATCAGAGCGGCATATTCACCATTAATTACGCGGTTGTAAGTATCCTGGTAAGCCTGGTAATCGCGGGCCTGCCAAATGGCATAGAAGTAGTGACCGAGACCGTAACCATCTCTTTCACTCCACAACCACAGGGGAAGGTCTCCTGCCCACTGTGACCATTGGTCACCGCAGTCTTCACCTGCATTCAACAGGGCGGCGTACGATACGTACAGGTCACAAACTTCATTCAGATAGGTAATGTCAAAGTCAAGTGACGGACTGACGACGGTACGACCTAATTTGTCACGACCTTCCAGAACGAAGAAGAAGTCGTTAGCATCTACTGGTCTGGGTTGGGTTTCGTTCCAATGCGGTGCGTCATCGTATACAGGAGGATTGTATTGAGAAGGTATTGAATAAATGTGAGTAATAGCCGGTTTTTCAGTTACATCAGCCAAAGCTTCAGTCCTGGACCAATCAATATTACCAATTACCTTGCCTTTAGAGTCAAATACATTCTTTTTGGCTCTCCACTCCCTGTGAAATGGTCTGAACATGGCTCTTTCCAAGTTTCCTAGACCCTCTACAGCATCGTAGTAAATATTGATTGCATTCTCTATAGGTTTGGTGCTGACACCAACCATATAGCTTCTATACTCAGCCCTATCCAGTTCTCCAAAGAAGTCTTCTAAAACAACCGGAGCAGCATCGGTATATTGGGCTACATTAATGGTTATAACGGTTCCTGCGCCTTCCAGACCGATCTCAACGGTTCTCTTCTGGAACAACCAGTACAGGAACAGCCATGTTGTCCATTCTTCTTTGGACATATCGGTAATTTCGCGATTGGATTTGTCATACACGGCACGCATGATATCACCGTAAGGCGGCGGCAGCGGTTTTGTCGTGTAGGTCCATGCAGTGGCATGATCCCAGAATGCGGGCCAACCTTCGGCGTGGGTACCATCCATGATGGCCTTCAGTTCTGTGACAATGGCGTCCATCTTGCCGGGAATCTCCAACATAACGAAAATCGCATTGATCACATCAAGAAAATCTTTTCCGCTGGGTCCGAAAATATATGTTGCCAAATTAGCGGCATCAAAATAAATGCCTCCGAGCACCTGGGAAAGAGTGGCACCGCCTGGTAGCACAAGCAAACCTTCTTTCTCTGCATCGAGAATACCGTTAAGGTAGTACATGTATTCACCTATCAGAAATTGGGCTCTTTCATACATGTCTCCATAGATCTTGGAATGGGCGTTGAAATTAATCATAGCAGTGTTCCAGTCATTCCATGCATTTACCCAGGTAGTATAGCGGATACCTACATGGCTGCCGGAAATACGTGCTTCCTGATAATATTTCTGCCAATCATTCCAATTCTTTATATACCTGGCAGCAGCGTCATCGGATTGTTTCTTTTTAGCTGCGATGTTACGTTCGATAACTCCGGAATCCTGATCTTCAAATTCAACACGGGTATCTTCAATAACACGCATATCACGCTCCATCATATTGAACATGCTATTGGCACCTGTCCAGGGAGCTCTGATTCTGTATGTCCCGTTGAAAACGTGAATGTTGGGATCATCTCCGCCGTCGCTGAATACATTGGGAATAGTAACTGTCCTGACTCTGGCCAGTGCTCTGTTAGCGGCTTCAAGAGCTGCATGGTCAAACTCCAACCATTCTTTCTGCAGCTGTATGAAAGCGATCTCGGCTTCTGCAATTTGAACACGCAGACCGTTGATCACTTCTTGGAATTCGGCTATCATTTCGTCGAATTCGCCGTGATATTCATTGTAGATGGCTTCGTAAGCCTCTGCTACGCTGGACAGATACTCTATCAGACATTCCAATCTCATTTTCTCAGCTTGCATATACAGGAGGACCCGTTCAACGTCTTCGGGATAAACAACATTTACATACCAGTGGTATGCAGCCTTGGCAAAGTTCAGGTTTATATTGGCCTGGGCCATGTCTAAAATCACCATCTGAATCTGGAATACGATATCATTCAATTTAGCCAGGAGAGCCTGACCCAATGTATCGGCATTTTCGATCTTCCATTGTTCAAAGGCAAGAAGAGCTGCTTCGTAATCCTGCATAGCTCGAACCATATCTGCCTGTAACTGGGCGACTATAAGCTCCCACGCGGCAATGGCGGCATCGGCTTCTGCTCGAATTACCTCGAGTTCTATTTCCAGTTCAGCTATCCTTAGAGCCCATGCTTCTTTGTGAAAAGCAGTCAGAGCCTTCTCCCATTCAACTTGCGCCATTATAAGAGCTGTCTCAGCATCTATTTTCCTGGCTGTGGCAGCTACAACAGCTTCCTGTGCCTTGAGATAACTAGCCTGAGCCAGTGTAAAAGCAGCGTTGGCCGCTTCTACCTGTATCTTGGCCTTTGTAAGATCAGCCTGAGCAAGCAGCAAAGCAGCCTTTGCGTCACGCATGGCTTCAATGCCCGGGCTAGGCTCATTCTTAATACAGCCTACTGCGAGTACACCCAGTACCAGAAAGGCTGCACTCCATTTCAAAAATTTTTTCATGCATTAAAAATTTTAAGTTAAACAAAAGTTTTAGAATTTAATTTATCAGATTGTTATTTTTCGACTATATAATATATAGCATAATAAATGCAAAGTTAAACGATAATTTGAATTAGCAAAACTTTTTTTGTTGAAAACCTGTTAATAACCCTTATATTTTTTAAGGTTCCGGGGGTGCAGCGGGCAGGGAAAGTAGGTTGGTCCCTTTCTGGGGCTGCATGTTTTCGGCAAAATTCCATTTTTCAAAATGCGGATGATCAAGTATTTCCGCCGGGATCACACCGTTTAAAAGGTTGTTGCGAATGATAAATGTAGTCAGGTTCCTTAACCCTGCGGCATACTGCGCAGGAATGTTATATCCGACCAGCACGAAATTGGTCAGATTGCAATTCTCCAGATTTATAGTCTCCAGATTATTCAGATCTTTCCAGGAAATCGGGAGCCAGCCCGTTATGCCGCTGTTATCCGACAGGTTGATTTCTTCCAGATACGTCAGTACCGACAGCGGATCTTTATTTTGTCCGTCCCCAATGGATCCTTCCAACCGGCCGTTGGATAAAACTATTTTTTTCACATATCGGGCACCGTTCCTGATAGCCGATTCCAAAGTCACTCCGGCCCATGTCTCGGCTGGAAGTTGCAGGTTCCACACATGGGTGTCTCTCCAGTTTTCCCCGTGCATATTCTTGTAGAACCGCACCAGAGCGGTGCTGTCCCTTTGTGCAATGCGGGCACCGCGCTGTGTAAGGGTGAAAGTCTTATAAACCTGGTCCGTCCCCGTTCCCCGTACGTGCAGGATCGCATTGCGGGTGTTAAGGGTTGTTGTGGGCAGCACGTTAAACACCCATGTTGTCGTCCTGCCATTGACCGTTTTGTCCGTGTTGACCACCCATCCGGCTTCCGTTACGTATTCGGCAGATATGTTGGATTCTACGGTAAGGGTAAAAGTATCCCCTTCATTATGCAGGATCTCCGGCGCAGCGACAGAAGCGTTCACAAAAACGGCTTCCGGCGCCTGATTGATCATCAGTGTTGTGCGGAGCGTGCCCCCTATATGGGCCAGTTCTATCTTAGAAGACCGTGCTACTGTCTGCAAATTGGGTTGCACCGTAAAAGTAATGGTCCCGTCATATTCTCCTGTCTTTTCCACCGTAACTCCTGCCACCCATGTGGGATAGGAAAGCACATCCCAAGGGACGTTGGCCTGCACGGGGATGGTGTACTCGGCCCCGGGTGCGGGGACCTCCAGGGTGTCGGGATCACAAGTTATGAATGGCTGAGCCCCTTCCTGGTGTATGGTCCTGATCACCATCAACGGGGCCTCCTCTTCCAGGGTTGTTACAGTAAGCCGGGCCTGACGTGCTTCAATACGTGTATTTGGCTGCACCTGCAATGTAAGCATCTTGACTTCCATAGCTTTTGTTTCCACAACGGAAATCCATTCTTCAGAAACCGAAGCTTTCCACGGCACATTGGAAAGCACGGGAATGGAAAGGATCTCACCCTCAGCTTTTGCTTTAGGTATATTTTCCTGGGCAGGCAGGTGTAACACCCTTTCTCCTGCCAGCTGACTTATAGATATGCTCTTTGTATAGGTGCCGTTTTCCTGGTATATGCCCAGGGTGGTCGATCTTGGCTGTACGTCTTCATTCTTGTCTATGGTAATACGCAGCCCGTCATCCAGGCGGACAACATTTGAGATCCATTCTGCTGTTTTTGAAAGATCTTTTTCCCAGTTGAAATTGGCCTGTACAGCTATGGTGTAAGTGCCTCCGAGAGCCGGGATATTTTCCAGGGCAGACGGATCCAGCACGGCTTGCGGCTCGGCTCCTTCCTGGGTAACGGTCACCACGGACTGTCCCAGATTGGGATGTCCGGGAGCAGATATGGTAAGGCTTCCTTGACGGGATTCAACGCGGGGATTTTCATCCACCATGAAAACACAGTCCTTCGGCTGCATCAGACGGGTACCCGTAAGGTGGATCCAGGATGTTTCCGTAACGGCTTCCCATTCAATATTGGACAGCACCGTTACCTTGTACTGCCCCCCGGTGGCTGCTGCAGTTATGGAATTTGTCTCTATTTCTATGGCCGGGCTTTCACCGTCCTGCAGAATCGTAAAGACGGCTGAGAGCGGTCCGTCCTTCTGGGCAAATTGTACGCGGCAAGACCTGCTTTCAAGGCTTGTATTTTGTTGTACCGTGAAAATATACCTTTTTGTGGTAACGGTTTTTGTTTCCTTAAAGGACACCCAGTCCTTTTCCGGAACAACGTTCAATTCCACATTGGTAGTAACACCGACAGATACCGTATCACCGGCTGCTTTCACCGTTCTCTGGGAATTGTCAATTGCCAGTAATGGTGCTTCCCCTTCCTGGGTAACGGAAATTTCCCTGCGTATCTTTTCTCCTACTATAAAAAAGGATGATTGGCGGGCTTCAAGGTCGGTATTGGGCAAAGCCGTTACGGTAATGTCCTTGTCACCATATCCCTTCATGGGATTAATGGTGATCCAGGTATCCGAGATTTCAATAGTCCAGAGGAAATTGGAAGATATGGAAAATTCACTTCCCTGACCTTTCGCCGGGAAGTCTATTTTTGTATACGGAGTGACCAACACTTCGTCGTGCCCGGGCCGGATGCACCCGTTCAGTAACAGCACGAATACAAGAAGGGTCATCCGTTTTATAATACGTAACATAAGTTTCTTTTTTAGGAAAATTTACGTAAGGGGGTGCAAGTTACGGATTTTTTGAATAAGACGTATCTTCCGGGGTATTTGTTGCACCGGAAAGCTCTACCCTGAAGGCATTACCGTATTCCATGATCTGCCTTACAAAATCCCTGACCATGGCTGTGTCTGTCTGTTTCAGCATGTTGTCAAAACCCGTGACAAAATCCCTGCCGCTGCGACTGAACAGGATTAGCATCCGGCAATGGTATGCCGGATCGGCCAGGCCGGCATGGTGTTCTACCAGCAGGGAATGGCGGGCCTGTTCCAATTGGTCGGCGGAAGGACCGTAAGCCGCCAGGTCTGCCAAGATCTGTTCCAGCCGGTGTTGGTTGTAGACCAGATCACTTGATGGCGAAGCGAATCCTATATAAAGAAAATAATGACCCCTGGGATAATATTCAAGCGAAGACTGCACATAAACACATTGGTCAACTGCCTGCAGTATCAGTCTTTCCAGCATCTGCAATAAAACGTACTGTTCCAGGGTATAGGGACAGGGGCCGGAATAAATCCGGGCCTCTTTGCTTTCCATAGCCGGATTGGGAAAAGTTATCGTATGTTCATGCAATCCCCTGCGAATGCCTTCGTGTGAAGGCTCCGAATCAGAAGTACGTATTTCGCGATTGGATATGCCGGCAAGGAACTCTTCAGCCAGAACGATTAACGAATCGGGATATATGTCGCCGGTGCATATGAAGTCAAATCCCTTGGGTGTCGAAGGCTTCCCCGGCGGACGCCTGTCAAATAGCATGGCGCGGAGGGTGTCCAGCAAAATGGTTCGGGACAGATCCCGGGAAGACTGTACGTTTTTTCCCCTTTCCTTCCACATATCCTGCATCTGGTCGGGATCGAGCAGCAGTCTGTTGACCTGGGATGAAGCTTCTTTCAAGAAGGTGCGCAGGGAATCGGATGTGGTGACGTGTTTTAACAGAAGCCCCTGTGTAGTCTGATTCCAGAACAACGGACCTTTGCCTTTACGGAATTCCTCCTGGGGGACAAAAGGCATGAAAACCTGGGGTTCTCTTTCTACCGCGGTAAAATGGATCTCTCCGCGGGAAAGCGTATCCGGTCTTACGTATAACAGGGACCCACCAGACAATTGCCAAACCGAAACACCTTCGTGTGCCGTATCCATTTGCCGTACTACCTTTCCCCTGGCAGAGGTGTCCTCCGGGAATGCTACCCGTTGCCGGGCAGGTGCCGGGGCAGGATCCTCCCATACATACCTGAACAGCAAACTAAGGCTGTCGGCGTTTACTACAGGAATTACCTGACTGCGTTCCAAACTGTCGAGTTGGAGCCTCAGATCAATGTCCAGGATTCTGGCAGCCAATTCAAGCAGACGGGTATCTTCAAAGGGAAACAACATGCCGGAGAGCTCTTGGGTGAGACGGTCCCGCTCTTCCAACAAGTCTTCCGGTATGAACCTGACCGGTTCTATCAGGCTGTCGGCAGCAGTAATGGCACGGTAGAGGGTAAATCCGGGAGGAGAGGAAAGCAGAACACCCCTGACATAGCGGTTCACATGATTTGTAGTGATATATTTGACCATCTCGTTTACGAACCGATAGCGCCAGGTGGCCGCCGGCAAAGGGATGCCATCAAAAAAATGACGAATACATTCCTGCAGATAATAGTCGTTGGAACGGGAGTTCCTGTTTTGATAACGCCAATGTTCCCTCAGAAGATAATCCCTTCTGGCTCTCTCGTATGTTTCCCGGGAAACACCATTCCGGGCCAGGCTGGCACATTGGGCGGCCAGATTGCAGAAAGAATTGGTCAAACTGTCAGGATGTACCCGTGAAGCCCATACCATATTTTTGTCCGTATAGGCACAGGAAGGATATTCCAAGGTGCCGGCCGCTGCATACTCCATAACGTGACGCAAGAAATCCATGACAAAATATTCACTCCCCTCACGCATTTCTCTGGGAAGCACGGGCAGGGGGAAAACGATCTCTATGCGCGGATACCCATCCTGCAGCACGGGGGGCAGCGGCTTTGCCGAAAAAGTACGGGCTGCAAACGCAGAATCTATACCCTGGGGAACTTCTTGGGCCTGCATTACGTCAACCGTTGCAGGCAGGATCGATAATTCTCTGCGGACCAGCCGTTCGGCCGAGTCGGCATGGAAAGGTCCCACCAGAATGATCCCCTGCAGATGCGGCCTGTATCTGTCCGGAGAGGTCACATGTTGTTCTCTCAGGGCCCTGACCAGCATGGCAACTCCATCCTCCAGTCCTGTCGGGGAAGTGAGAACCCTACGGAAAAATGGTGTTTTGTCAGGTTTTTGAACAATGGCAAAATGCATCTGTCCCCTGGGAAGATCATTTGTTTGAATGTAATAAGTAAGCCCGTTAAGAAGCTGGCCGGTACGGAACCGGCTGTCCTGAGGAACCGCAGAAAGCGATGGAGCAGAACTTATCACCGTCAACGAAATGAACAGTAGGATAATCAATGACAAACCACGCATTTTCATATGGCACAATTTATGTTATCTGTAATTGCAAAGGTATAAAAAAAGCTCTATCTTTGTCCGCTTGAGAAATAGCACATTCTAACTCAATATTAATATAAGAATAATGAAAAAATTCAAGCACTTTATTGCCATTGCAGCACTCGTTGCCACCTGTACCGGTTTTATACAGGCACAAGATCTTAATACCGCTATCGAAGCATATAACCTTGGAGCCACGGCCGCACAGGATGGCAATTATATTACCGCCATTGAACATCTGAACCGCGCTATGGAACTGGGCATCACTTTGGGAGAAGAAGGGGCATCTGTCGTTACGGATTGCAAAAACCTGATCCCCCAGTTGTATCTGCGCCAGGCAAAAGAACTGGCAGCCGGCGGAGAAGGTCCGGCATCACTGCCCATTCTTGATAAAGCTGCCGAAACAGCAGCAGCCTACGGAGACCAAACGGGTATCGAAGTCGAAGTCAACGACCTCAAATCAAAAGTTTATTACATCATTGCCAACGAAGCATTCGGGAACAAAGAATTTGACCTGGCTATAGATAATTACAAGAAAGTATTGGAACTGGATCCTGCAAACGGTATTGCATACCTGCGTATAGGACAGGCATCGGCAAATAGCGGTATGGAAGATGAAGCCATTGCGGCTCTTGAAAAAGCCGCTGAATTGGGGCAGGAAGACAACGCCCGCCGCCTGATGGCTTCCATCTATCTGAGAAAAGCCGTCAATGCACAAAAAAACAAAGATTGGGAACAAGTATATCAGGCTTCCGGAAAAGCCGTTGAATTTGCAGATAATGTACAATCCAACAAACTGCTTGGGCTGGCCGCCATTGAGCTGAAACGTTTTCCCGAAGCACTCACTGCATGGGAAAAAGTAATGAGAGCAAATCCGAACGCAAAGGACATTAATACCACTTATTACCGTCTTGCCGTTGTTTATGAAGGAATGGGGGATAAAGCCAATGCCTGTGCATTTTACAATAAGATCCTGAACGACCCCAATTTTAAATCCATTGCCGAATACAAGATCAAAACCGAATTAAAGTGCGAATAGAGAATTTATCTCACGCCATATTGTTTAGTGGAGAAGAGGGCTCAGGTACTTTACCGCAGGCCCTCTCTCTGGCTAAATACATACTCTGTCCCGGGAAATCGGAAGATGGAACTGCTTGCGGTGTTTGTGCTTCATGCCGGAAAACGGCACAACTCACACATCCCGACCTGCATTTTGTCGTTCCTGTGAACCGTCCCGGCAATATGTCCTCCACACGTTCACCCGTAACCGATGATTTTTTGGATCTGTGGCGTACTTCTTATCATGAAAACCCGGACATAACGGAACAAGACTGGTACAAAAGACTGGAAATTGAAAATAAGCAGGGTGCCATAGGGACTGCCGAAGCCGGAAACATAATCAGAAAGCTTCAGTTCCGCTCATTTGAAGGTGGGGCAAGGGTAATGATTATATGGTTGCCTGAACGTATGCATCCTTCGGCAGCCAACAAACTACTCAAGATCCTGGAAGAACCTGCTCTTGGCACATATTTTCTGCTGGTGAGCCACCGCCCGGATCAATTGCTGCCTACTATCAGGAGTCGCTGTATGATGGTTCAGGTACCTCCGAAAGAACATAGACCTCTTCCCCCGCAAGCATACGAAAACCTGGAAACCCTACTTGATCTCTGCCTGGCCGGTAAACCATCCGGCATTTTAGACTGGGCTGAAGATATGGCCTCGCAAGGAAGGGAGTCGCAGAAAGCGTTCATTAGTGCCGCCTTAAGGATCCTGCGGCAATATTATATGGTATTCCTGAACCTGCCGCAGTTGGCTTTTTTGGATCGGGCCTCGGAAGTGTCTGCCAAAAGGTATGCTGCTCGGATGTCCGAAACTTTCTTTCAAAGGATATACGATCGTCTGAATACGGCTTCCGGCCAGCTGGAGCGTAATGTCAATGCCAAAGTGTTGTTCTGTTCTCTGGCTCTTGACTTTTTTCTATCTTTACAGAGATAGTTCTGAATATACATGGAAGAAAAAAACACACAATACGATTGTTCACGCGGATGCATGGTAGAAAGGACCCTGACGGGAGATCTTAAGTGTACCATGGATTATACTTGCTGCAAACTGGCAACGCATGACTGGCTGGACGGACTTGGAGAAAGACAATGCGACGATATTTTTGAAGTACGTTTCAAGAACACGCATAAAGGTTTCTACCGGAATGATTCCGGCACCCCCCTCAAAGTGGGTGATATCGTTGCTGTAGAGGCGACAACAGGACATGACATCGGGTTTATCAATTTGACCGGGCCGCTTGTACTGTCGCAGATGAAACGCCACAAATTGAATCCGGAAACATATGATTTCAAAAAGATATACCGGAAAGCCAAGTTGCTTGACCTGGAAAAATGGCAGGAAGCCATTGCGAGGGAACATCATGTCATGATCCGTTCCCGGCAGATAGCTGCCAGCGAAGGTTTGCAAATGAAGATAGGTGATGTGGAGTTCCAGGGGGACGGGACCAAGGCGATCTTTTATTACATTGCCGATGAAAGGGTGGACTTCAGAAGACTGATCAAACTTTTTGCTGCTGAATTCTGCATTCGTATAGAGATGCGACAATTTGGGGCCAGGCAGGAAGCCGGGCTCATAGGTGGCCTTGGCGTTTGCGGTCAGGAACTCTGCTGCAGCCGGTGGATGGCCGATTTTAATTCGGTGACCACACAGGCGGCCAGAATCCAGGACCTTTCCCTGAATCCGCAAAAACTCGCAGGACAGTGCTCCAAACTTAAATGCTGTATAGATTACGAAACGCCTGTCTATATGGATGCCTTAAAAGACATCCCAGATGTGACACAACCTATAGAAACGGAAGACGGACCTGTTTTTTTAGTCAAAACAGACGTTTTGAAAGGAACCATGTGGTTCAGCTACGATCAGCATAGCATGGCCAATATGCAACCGGTAGCGGCCGCCAGGGTGAAGGAAATGATAGAGGCCAACCGCCTTGGTAAAAAGGTCCCCTCCCTGCTGCCCCGGCTAAAGAACAACGGAGAGCAGAACGGTTTCAAATCTGCTGCCGGAGAAGAAAGCATAACACGATTCGATAAGAAACAAAAAAACAAAAGGCGGAAAAACACTCGCAGAAAAAAATGAATCTGCCAGATCATAAGTCCATTGCCGGTCTCCTCTGCGGATTGATCTTGATGACCGCATCATGCTCCCCTCCCGATTCAAGCCAGATGCAGCTGAATCTGACCGACGGGGTATGGAACAAATATAATATACTGGAATTGACACTTCCGGTACCCGACACTTCGGCCAGATACAATGCATGGTTGGATATAAGGGTTACCGCCCAATACGGTTATTCCTACCTTTCCGTCATCGTTGCGCGTCCGGGTCGCCGGGACACTCTATGGCTTCCCCTCAATCCGGACAGGGCCATACATTCCGGCCATTTTCTGGATTACAGGTTCTCTGTGGACACACTTGGATTTCCGGCAAATCAGTCTTTTTATCAATGGCGTCTGGCGCACAATATGCCTGAACAAACCCTCCCTGGGATCGTCACCATAGGGTTGCTGATGAAAAAACAACGGAATGGGCAAAAATAAATTACGCCGTTTTGAGGAAAACAAAAGTTTCTCAAATCTGTATGAAACGTCTTTTGAAGAAGTTTACAGGAAAGACCATCCCCTGAAAGGCCGTTGGGCCAAAGAAGTATTTGGGAACGACAACCCTCTTATTCTGGAACTGGGTTGCGGCAAGGGAGAGTACACCCTTGCTCTGGCCAGACGCAATAAGCAACATAATTATATAGGTATAGATATTAAGGGGGCACGTTTGTGGCGTGGAGCCAAAACGGCACTGGAAGAAAAAATCGGGAACGTGGCATTTGTCCGTACACGGATCGAATTAATAGAAAGTTTCTTCGGTCCCGGAGAAATATCCGGGATCTGGATCACATTCCCCGATCCACAACCCAGAAAAGAGAACAAGCGGCTCACTTCACCGCGTTTCCTGGAGTGTTACCTGAAATTTCTTTCGCCCGGGGCATTTATACATCTGAAAACAGATAGCAGACCGTTACACGACTATACCCGGCAGATCGTGGAGCAATGGCCGGGTATGCAATTGATAGATGCAGATACGGATATTTACAACAGCGACAGACCGGAGTGGGACCCTGTTATTGAAGTGAGAACATTTTATGAACGCATGTTCCTTGAAGAAGGAAAACCCATTACATACCTGAAATTTTCAGCAGGTAATCTCTCCACTGGGAATCGGGCAGACGACTGAGCTGATCCTGTGCCTGCAATATATGATAATCAAGCACCCGGGCGGCATATTCCATCCCTTCATATTTATCTATAAATGATACGATCCGGTCTAAGGCGGTCTGGTCCCCTTGTCCCAGTTCCCGCACCCATTCAACTATATGGGGACGGTATCTGACATCTCCCGCATTGGCCAACGCCCCCAGCAAGGGTAATGTGATCTTGGAATCTGTAATATCCAGATAAGCTTGTTTTTTGGAATCAACGACCGGCCGGTAGTCTGTCATATCATCATGTATCTGGAAAGCCATACCCATGTGGAACGCCACTTTTTCAAAAACAGGGCGGTATACTGACGATATCTCCTTTTGGGGAACGGACAGCGCTCCCGATAGCATGGAAGTCCTGAATAGTGAGGCTGTCTTGTTTTCACATATGGTATAATACTCGTTTAAGGTCAGGTCCAGCGTTCGGGCTTTTTCCATTTGTAGTATCTCCCCTTCGCTCAATGAGTCAATGACATTGACATATAGCGGCAGGAGATGCATCCCTTCATATTGCAGCAGGATCTTGAAAGCACGTCCAAACCAGTAATCCCCCAGCAGGACCGATGCCCTTGCCCCAAATTGTTTTTGTACGCTTAGAACACCTCTTCGCATTTCGGCATTGTCAGCCACATCGTCATGTAGTAACGATGCCGTGTGGATCATTTCTGCCACGGCAGCCACCGCATGGCTCAGAGGAACGGGAGTCCCGCAGATCCTGGCCGAACA
Source organism: Bacteroidetes bacterium ADurb.Bin037 (assembly GCA_002071175.1). Lineage (GTDB taxonomy): Bacteria > Bacteroidota > Bacteroidia > Bacteroidales > UBA932 > DMER64. The sequence goes on along the minus strand of MWER01000004.1, from coordinate 264,793 downwards.
TAAAGCGAGGGCAGGCCTCAGTTGTTTTCCGGGCTTGTTGAGTATGTAAGTGTCAATGGAGGAAAGAAACGAATACGAAGAATCAAGGGCAGTCTTCAGGATATCTTCAAAAGCTTTCCAGTCGGAGCCCAAAGACTGCTTGATCCATGTTGTATCGTACATTGCCTGTTAAAACAGAAATGCTACGGAAATTTCAAATCCCCTCATATTGGAGTCTTCCAGCTTCCAATCTTTTGAATCTATGCGAAGCGATCCGTTCGGGGCTAGTGGTCCGAAACTCCAGCTGTATTTACCCGATATCTGGAATTTCCATATTTCAAGTCCTGCACCCAGACTTAGTCCGTAATCCAGCCTGTTCAGATCTTTCCAGTCCACGTGCTCCAGAAGGTCTCCCTTTGCTATGGCGTACCTGATATACGGCGCAGCAAAAATATAAGGCCTCAGAAAAAGGATATTGATCCCCCATTGCACATTGATTGGGACATCAATATAGTCCACCCTGAAACCGTAAGACTTCTCTCCTACTTTTCCGATAATGTCGGTCCGTATCCGGCTGTAAAGAACTTCAGGCTGGAAGGATAATCCTATCACAGGTATTCTGTATTGTCCGCCTATACCGGCATGAAAACCAGTTTGGGAATTCCAGGATTGTTCCAGGTTGTCGATTTTGATGTCTTGAAGTTTGTTGAAATTCAGACCCGCTTTTACCACAAAACTTCCCTGGGCCAGGGCTGCTGAGGCTATGCACAGCATAAGCGTTAATGCGATCAGGTGTTTTTTCATATCATTCTGTTATTAAGGATTTCAATTTATCTTCTATTGTTTGTTTGTTTGTTGCTCCTACGATCTTATGAACTAATTCTCCGTTCCGGAAGAAAAGTAAAGTCGGGATACTGCGGATCATATATTTGGCAGGTACTTCGGTCGCAGTATCCACATCACATTTGCACACCAGTACCTGACCTTCCATTTCACGGGATATTTCATCTACGATAGGTGCGATCTGACGGCAGGGGCCACACCAGGCAGCCCAGAAATCAACCAGTACCGGAATCGTGGATTTTAATACAACCGTATTAAAGTTGTCGTCTGTTACTATTTGACTCATAATGTTTTAGTTATTAATTACCAACGTTGTGTTATGTAAATTTACAAAAAATTCATTTATTCGACACAAGGGCCAACCCTCCCTCTGCCGTCTCTTTATAAAGAGAGGGTAAATCGTGACCGGTCCGTTTCATCGTTTCAACAACCGTGTCAAAACTAATGCGGTGTGTTCCATCCGAGAGCAATGCGTACATATTGGCATCAATAGCTCTGGTGGCTCCAAAAGCATTCCTTTCAATACAGGGAATCTGAACCAGTCCGCAGACCGGATCACACGTAAGTCCTAAAAAATGTTCTATCCCCATGCTGGCGGCATATTCTGCCTGAGCAATGCTACCGCCGAAAAGCTGCACGGCTGCGGCGGCAGACATGGAACAAGCCGTACCTATCTCCCCCTGGCATCCGACTTCGGCCCCCGAAATAGAGGCATTGCTTTTTATCAATGTACCTATCAACCCTGCCGTCGCCAATGCCCGCAAAATCCTTTTTTTTGAAAAATTGTAAGAAGTTTGATTCAAGTACAAGACTGAAGGCAGTACACCGCAACTGCCACATGTGGGTGCCGTGACAATAACAGATCCTGAAGCATTTTCTTCCGCCACCGCAAGCGCATATGAAAAAGCCATTGCCCTCCGTTGCATAGACCCTCTGTATCCCTGCCCTTTTATATAATAGGAGGCGGCCCTGCGTGCCAAATGGAGCGGACCCGGAAGCACGCCTTCATTTTCGAGCCCCCGTAGTATGGCCGCTTTCATGGTCTGCCAGACAACTTCCAGGTAATCCAAAATTTCCTGGCCTTCAAACATGGCCACATACTCCCAAAAATGCAATCCTTTTTCCTGGCAATATTTCAAAATATCTTCCATTTTATTCAAAGGGTAGACGATTTTGCGCGAAGTCCTTTTTCCTGTATCAGAAAGATCTCCGCCGCCTATGCTAAAGGTCAGCCAGGTGTCCAGGATTTTTCCTTCACCATCAAGGGCCCGGAATTCCATCCCGTTGGGATGTTGTTTAAGTACCGTAGTAGAATCCCAGACAATGTCCACGGGCCTTGGACTAAAAGCATCATAGAGGGCTTTGTCGGTGAAATGTCCTTTACCTGTAGCGGCAAGGCTTCCGTAAAGAGTGACGGAAAAGCTTTCGGCCAAAGGGTTTCGGATGGCAAAGTCCAAGGCTGCTCTTCTGGGTGCCATCGTATGTGAACTTGAAGGTCCGTTACCTATTTTGAAAATCTCTTTAATGCTCTCCATCGATTACAAAGATAGCGATATTTAGATTTCTGTAAAGATTTTTAAAGTTTTTAGTACCTTGCGGTACAAGGTATCAAAATTTTTATATATCTTTGCGGCGTAAAGTTCTAATAAAAAACCAATACTGAATAAAACTATGAAAAAAGTAATGCATGTTGGAATTGGCAGAAGCAGCTTTATCATTGAGGAAGACGCCGATCAAAGACTTGATCTCTATCTGGAGCGTTTCCGCAATAAAATGGACAGCCGTGACGCCGGTGAGGTCATGGAAGATGTGGAACAACGAATTGCCGAACTCTTCTATGAGTATACCAACAACAAAAGTGAAGTGGTCACCTTAGAGGTTGTAGAACGTGTGATCCGGCAACTGGGTTATCCCAACGATTCGGAGGACGACCCCGATTTGGAGGAAACAACAAGCAAATCAAAACGCCGTAATGGATACTCCGGTTATGAACGTTATGACGGGCTTGGTGAAAAACCCCGTAAAAGACTTTTCCGTGACCCTGACAACACCATTATAGGAGGTGTTTGTAGCGGTCTTGCGGCTTATATCAATTGCGACCCCGTCCTGATCCGGGTATTGGCAGTTGTTACGTTTTTTATGGGCACAGCGAGTTTCTGGATCTATATTATTTTATGGATAGCCGTACCCATGGCCCGTACGGCAGCGGAAAAACTTGAAATGAGGGGATTGCCCGTAACGGCAGAAAACCTGCGCCGGTTCAGCGGGAGACGTTAAACATCCTGAATACGAATTTAAAGATCGCAGTTATGAGTGAAAATAATATTGAAAACATCAAATCGCAGATGCGCAGAGGTGTGCTGGAATACTGCATTTTAAGCATGCTCGACAAAAACGATGCTTATGCTTCCGAACTTATAGGCAAGTTGAAAGATGCCCGGATCATCGTTGTGGAAGGAACGTTGTATCCGTTGCTGACCCGCCAGAAAAACCAGGGACTCCTGACATACCGGTGGGAAGAGTCCAGCCAGGGACCTCCCAGAAAATACTACACGCTGACCGACAAAGGACGTGATCTTTTGAAGGAAATGGATAAGGCGTGGGGCGAAATCGTTGAAACAATTGATATTCTGAGAAAATGAAAAAGGTTATAAAAGTAAGCATTAATAAAATGCCCTTTACACTAGCTGAAGATGCTTACCGCGTCTTGAAAACTTATCTGGATCATCTGCTCCGGTATTATTCCGGGAAGGAGGGAGGTTTTGAAGTTGTAGACGGCATTGAAGAGCGTATTGCTGAATTGTTGGCTGAACGTACCGATATGGGTGCCCACGTTGTATCCAAAGCAGATATTGACAATGTTCTGGAGATTATAGGACCTCCCGAAGTCATTGAAGAAGAAAGTGAGGGGACCGGTTTGGGAACATATAAAAACGGTTTGAAACCACCTAAAAAACTTTACCGCGATATTGACCACAAGATTGCAGGAGGCGTATGTTCCGGTCTGGCTGCCTATTTGAATATAGACGTGATCATTATCCGTGTGCTTTACCTGGCCTTCCTTTTCATTCCTTCCGTCATTCATGTAACGACTCATATAAGACACTGGGGATTTCTGGGTTTTAATTTCCCTTGGTTCTTTGTATTGCTTTATCTGATTATGTGGATCATAATTCCTGCCGCCCGCACGGTAGAAGAAAAATATGCCATGAGGGGAGAACCCCTCTCGGCACGTGGTGTGCAGCGTTCACGCAGATCCTCAACGGTTCCCCGTTACAGTTATGAGCCGAAATCAGTCTCTGCCGAAAGAAACAGATTTTGGGGTGTCCTGGGTCGTATTTTTGCCGTTTTGGTGGGATTGTTTTTCCTGATCTCAAGTTCGGTAGTATTGATAGCAATCATAGTGGCATTTTTTGCTACCGGGTATGCACTTCATTTCTTTCCGACTGCATTGCTGGATATTGTTGCTTTCCCTGCCGATATGTTCTGGTTTAAAACATTTACCTTATTGACTCTGATCATTCCCGCGCTGGGTTTCATTCATCTGGGATCTGTCTTGGTATTCAATATAAAAGGACACCGGTGGATAGGAGCCACCTTGTTCTTCGTATGGCTGGCCTCCCTCATAGGGCTTGTTTTAATAGGATCGCGGGAGGCCAGGAATTTCCGGTATCACGCAACGTTTGATGAAAGTATTCCATTGGAACTGACTTCGGATACCCTTTATATAGAAATGGAGTCACAGAATGATTTTATGTTTGAACGTTACTGGCTCCATGCTGACAATTCACATTATAAACTGGGATGGATAGACGGAGACCGGCACAATGTGAACTTGGTGGCTTTCCCTCCGTTGACGATTGTCCGGCAGGCGGAAAGTGAAACGCCTTCCGTTTTGGTCAGATCCCGTTCGTTTGGCAGATCGGAGTACAGTGCGAAAAGGGATGCGGAATCGTTAAAACCCATACTCGAAGTAAACGAGAATGTCCTTTTTATACATGCCATAGAAGTTACCCGGGATAATCCCTGGGAAGGCAACACCGCTTCTCTCAGGCTCTATGTGCCGGGGAATCAGGTAATAATTGTCCGCAAACCCGTGTATCACGAATTCGGGGTCTCACGTTCCAGAAAAGTGAATATTATCCGTTCTAAATGACCTTCAGTTCCTTCCCGACCTTGCAGAAGGCCTGAATACAGTCGTCCAATTGCCAAGGCTCGTGTGCCGCAGATATTTGAACGCGAATGCGAGCCTCGCCTTTTGGCACGACCGGATAGGAAAAACCGGTGACATAAATTCCTTCTTCTTGCAATAAGGCTGCAAATTCCTGGGCAAGACGGGCATCGTAGAGCATCACGGCACAAATGGCACTTTGCGTGGGTTTGATGTCAAAGCCTGCTTCCTGCATCTTCCGGACAAAATAAGATGTATTCCCGTGCAGTTTATCCTGCAGTGTGTTGTCCTTGTCCAATAGATTGAAAGCAGCTATGCCTGCTGCTGCCACCATGGGAGGTATGGAATTGGAAAACAGGTACGGACGTGAACGCTGACGAAGTAATTCTACGATCTCTTTTTTCCCTGTAGTGAAGCCTCCGATGGCTCCTCCAAAAGCTTTCCCAAGTGTTCCGGTTAAAATCTCAACCCGGCCCATCAGGTTGTACAGTTCTGTCGTACCACGGCCTGTATTCCCCACGACACCTGCCGAATGTGATTCGTCAACCATTACCATGGCGTTGTATCGGCTGGCAAGGGCACATATTTTGTCAAGAGGCGCGACATTGCCGTCCATGGAAAATACACCGTCGGTCACGATTAAACGAAAACGTTGTTGCTGTGCCTGCTGCAAGCAGTTTTCCAGATCTGTCATATCTGCATTGGCATAACGGTAGCGCTGCGCTTTGCACAAACGTACTCCGTCTATGATTGAGGCATGGTTCAGTGCATCGGATATGACGGCATCCTCCCGGTCCAGCAAAGGTTCGAATACTCCCCCGTTGGCATCGAAACACGATGCATACAAGATGGTGTCCTCTGTGCCGAAAAAACGGGAAATAGTATGTTCCAACTCTTTGTGAAGGTCTTGTGTGCCACAGATAAAACGTACGCTTGACATGCCGTATCCGCGCTGTTGGAGCGCTTCTGCAGCTGCTTGTAGCAATTGGGGATGGTTGGATAATCCCAGGTAATTGTTTGCACAGAAATTAAGGACCTCTTTTTCCTTAACGGTAATGGATGGACCCTGCGGTGAAATGATGATCCTTTCTTCCTTATATAAACCGGCTTCACGGATCTCTTCGAGTTCCCGGCTAAGGTGTTTTTGGAAAGAAGAATACATGGCTGATCATTCTGTGGGTAACAGCGGTGTGGGACCTCCTGCCCCTGTCGGGAATTGCGGCATCCCCACGGGCTGCTGCGTCTCTTCCAAACGCTGTTCCAGATTGGAGTTTTTCTTATTTCTGCCAGTCGAAATAAATGTCGTACCCAACAGGCAAAGTACTAAAATGGCAATAGCCAGGGTCCAGGTCGTTTTTTCCAGAAAATCGGCCGTCTGACGTACGCCAAAAGTTGTGTTACCTGTTGCAAAATTAGCTGCCAACCCGCCGCCTTTGGAATTTTGTACCAAAACAACCAGTGTCAGCAGTATGCTTGCAATAACTATGAGAATGGCGGTTGCTGTATACATGTTATGAATTTGTTTTTTGCTTGATTTCTTGAACAAGGGACGCAAAGTAAGCGCTTTTTTCCGGATATAGCAAAATAAGTTTGCCGTAACAGGCAATGGCCAGTTTGTGGTAACCTTGTTCGGCATATATCCTTGCAAGTGTTTCCGTTACAAAATCATCGTCGTCCAGTACGGGCGGCGTATCTTGGCCCTGCGTATCAATATTTTCTCCCGAACGCTTGAGGACCTGAGTAAAACGTGGATTTTCACTAATGAATTTGTCTATGGGAACGGTAATGTCCAGTTCCAGGGCAGACATATCTGCTTTTCCAAAATAATCGGCTCCGGGATAAAAAGTTCTTTCCCCCGGTGCTTCCAATACATATTCAGAAGTCGTCACCGTCACAGAAGAAGGAGACGGAGTCTCTTCCTTTTCAATTTCCTGGGTAAGATCAAGCGTGAAAAACTCTTCTTCGGATTGTTTTTCCTGTATCCTGATACTTTCCTGTAATATGAAATAGGGTCTGCTTCTGGAATAAACATATGCTGCCGTTTTTTCAGATTCGGAGAGACAAGCTTCTCCACCCAGGCCACAGAGGGATTTAAAAAGCAGTAGATGGCCCAGGGAAAACCACGGATACTGACGGACCATATCCTGCAGAATGTATCCATGCGGTGCCAGTTCCTGCGGAGACGCGTCCAGGTATGTTTCATAAAATGATGATATATCTATCTGCATAACTTTTACCAGTTGGCTACTGTAGCATTAAATATGTCTTCCACAATCTTTTCCACTATGGCGTCTACAAGGCTGCTTTCCGCGGCATCAAAGGACATGGCAGAATCAAAGTCTTCATAGGAAGAAAAGCTCTTGTCAAAATTCTCGGAAGGTTCCAGTTTGTTCTGAAATACGATCCTTACACTGACCGTCAGTCGTGTCATAGAGGCAACTTCGTCGGAAGTCACGGCCATGGGAGCGATCGTATAACCGGTGATCTCTCCCGATACCGAATAGTCCCCTCCCTCCTGGGTAACAGATAAGCGAGTGAGTTTCGTATATTTATCCATCAGGGCTTCTGTCAGGATATTGCTCAAGGCCGGATTGATGCGTTCTGCCCTGTTTTCAATATAAGATACGCTGATGGTCTGTGCGTCGGGATGTATGGATGTCCCCGAAAATGAATACCACCAGCATTGGGTCAACAGCAGTGGCAGCAACAGTGTTATGATCCGCCCGGTATGGGAACTTATCTTTTTCATTTATTCTATTTCGTATTCCTTGATCTTGCGGTAAAGGGTCCTTTCAGCAATGCCCAATTCTTTGGCAGTGGATTTCCGGTGTCCTTTATTCTTACGCAAAACTTTAATGATCAATTCCTTTTCCAGTGAATTCAGCGAGAGGTCCGGACTTTCCTCGACAATTTCCAAGGGAAGGATCTCTCCTTCTGTCACTTCTTCTTCTGCAGCATGACCGCTTCCGGGAGGAGTAAGCATTGTTCCCCGCCCCGGTACGGACAACAGACCGTGTTCTTCCAGATCGTCCAGCTTTTTCTTCATTACATCCATATCGGACCGTAATTGGAAAAGGATCTTGTATAAGATATCCCTTTCGGAAAGAATATCATTTCCTCCACCCTTTTCAGTACCGTAAACTACCGGAAGGTGCAGGGGGCTGTCGGGGGGAAGATACCGTTGCAGCGTATCGGATGTGACCAATCGTGTTTGTTCAAGTACGCTCAACTGTTCGGCCACATTCTTTAGCTGACGTACATTCCCGGGCCACCGGTAATGCTCAAGAAGGTTTCTGGCATCATCGGTCAGGCGGATTACCGGCATTTTGTATTTCTCGGCAAAATCAGCTGCAAATTTGCGGAACAGCAGATGGATGTCTCCGGGACGTTCCCTCAGTGCAGGTACCATTATAGGAACGGTATTCAGGCGGTAATAAAGGTCTTCCCTGAATTTGCCGATCTTGATAGCGTGGGGCAGGTTGACGTTTGTGGCCGCTATAACCCGGACATCCGTTTTCTGGACCTTGGAGGAACCGACCCTTATAAATTCGCCTGTTTCCAGAGCACGTAACAGACGAACCTGTGTGGAAAGGGGCAGTTCAGCCACTTCGTCAAGGAAAAGCGTCCCTCCGTCAGCTACTTCAAAATATCCCATCCTGTCCTCATGGGCTCCGGTAAAAGATCCCTTGCGGTGTCCGAACAATTCCGAATCTATGGTCCCCTCGGGGATCGCACCGCAGTTAATGGCAAAATAATTGCCGTGCTTACGGGCGCTATTGGTGTGTATGATCTTGGGAATGAATTCCTTTCCCACACCCGTTTCTCCGGTTACAAGTACGGACAGATCCGTCGTGGCAACTTGCGCCGCTATATCAATAGCACGGTCCAACTGGGGACTGTTACCTATTATATCAAACTTCTGTTTTATTGCTGTAACATCCATCTTTGCAAAGATATAAATTTTGTACTATATTTGTAAGTTAAACCAGTGTAACTGAATGAATACTTAACCTGAACATACATAAAATAAACTACTTGTTATGAAAAAATCTTTATTGCGCTTACTGGGCATTGCCGTTTTTGGTATTATGCTTATAGCTTGTAACAATCCCAAGGACATGGTGAAATATGCCGATGACATTGAGAAATCATGTACTCCCGAAATTCTCGAAGTTATAGCTGATAAAATCGATGTAATGTATACGTTAAAATTCCTCGATGGTTACTTCCATCCCAAAGCAATGTTGGAAATCACCCCTGTATTGGTCTATGAAGGTGGTGAAGTAGCTGCTCCTACGCTAAAGCTTCAGGGAGAAAAAGTTCTGGATAATTACAATGTCATTCCTGTTGCAGGAGATGATATTCAACACAAGATCCAGTTTGATTATGTAGACGGAATGGCAAAATCACACCTGGAGCTCAGGGGTGCCGTCCTCTACAATGACAATGTCTGGGAATTTCCGGTAGCCTACAAGATCGCCGACGGTGCCAACATTACCTACAAATGGGTGGAACTCCACGGTGAACCGGTCCTGATGCCTGACAACTACCAAAAGATCATTAAGGAAGCAGAAGAGGTAAATATCATGTATGCCAAGAATTCTGCACAAGTCCGCGCTCGTGAACTGACTAAACAGGAGATCAAGAATTTCCAGGATTTTCTGAAAAACCTGCCGGCTGACGAGAGAAGAACACATACCGGAACCGATATTGTTGCCTATGCTTCGCCTGAAGGACCCGTAGATTTCAATGAGAAACTGTCGGAGAACCGTATGAAAAGTGCCGAAAAGGCATTCCAGAGCCTGACCCGCAGGATCCAGACAGAAGGTCCCCTGAACCTTAAAACCAAAGGTGAAGACTGGGAAGGGTTTCAGGAACTGGTAAGTAAGAGCAACCTGGGTGACAAAGAACTCATCCTGCGCGTTCTGTCCATGTATTCAGATCCTATGGTACGCGACCGTGAGATCCGCAATATGTCAGCCGTTTACAAAACGCTGGAAGAAAAGGTGTTGCCCGAACTTCGCCGTGCCCGTCTGATCGCCAATGTTGAATTTGTTAACTATTCGGATGAAGAGTTGAAAGAGCTGACAACCAGCAATATGGATGCTATGAATGAGGAGGCCCTGCTGTATGCAGCCACCCTCACAAACGATAACGATACCAAAATAGCTCTTTACAAGAAAGCTGCGGATAAATTCAATTCCGCAAGGGGCCGCAACAACCTGGCAGTTGCTTACCTCAAAGCGAACAAGGTGAATGAAGCCATTTCCGCCATTGCCAAATGCGATCCGTCTAATCCTGTAGTGGTCAACAACCTGGGCGTTATTGAAATGCGTAAAGGTAATTTTGATAAGGCTGCCGAATTCTTTGCAAAATCCGATTGCCCGACGGCAAAAGTCAATGAAGGTGCCTTGGATATCCTGAATGGCCGTTATAAAGAAGCCCTTACCAAACTGGACGGCAAAAAGCATATGAACGCCGCCCTGGCACAATTGTTCAACGGCAACCTGAACAAAGCAGAAGAAGCTTTGTCGGAGTGCACCTGCATGAAGACCAAATATGTAAAAGCCGTTATCGCCGCCCGTAAGGGACAGACCTCAAAGGTCCATGAACTTATGGCAGAGATCAACAAGATTCCCGCTTTGGCTGAAAGAGCTGCCAAAGACATAGAATTTGCAAAATACCGTTAAACCCGTTTAACCTCACACCTTACAGAGAATAGGATGACTCACCGGTCATCCTATTTTTTTATACGGTATCATACGGGAAGCCAAAAGATGTAACAGGAATATGAATAAAAGTCGTACAATTAATCCAGCTTAAGTACGGCCATGAACGCCGATTGTGGTACTTCCACATTACCTATCTGGCGCATACGACGTTTCCCCCTCTTTTGTTTTTCCAGGAGTTTGCGTTTTCGGGTAATGTCTCCCCCGTAACATTTGGCCGTGACATCTTTACGAACGGCCTTTACTGTCTCGCGGGCAATGATCTTGGCCCCGATAGCAGCCTGAATAGCTATGTCAAATTGCTGGCGTGGAATGAGTTCCTTAAGCTTTTCACACATCTTTCTGCCAAAGTTATAGGAGTGTCCGCGATGGATCAGACTGGACAGTGCGTCAACCGGTTCTCCGTTGAGCAAAATATCGAGTTTGACCAAGTCGGCTCTTTCATAACCTGTGATATGATAATCGAAAGAAGCATAGCCGCGGGAAATGCTTTTGAGTTTATCGTAAAAATCAAAAACGATTTCGGATAGGGGCATTTTGAAGGTTAGTTCCACACGGTCAGCAGTCAGGTAATGTTGATTGCTCAATACGCCGCGTTTGTCAAGGCAGAGTTTCATGATGACGCCAAAATATTCTGCTTTTGAAATAACTTGTGCCCTTATATACGGTTCTTCTATATGATCTATCAGCGTTATGGCCGGTAATCCGGATGGATTATGCACATCTAAGACTTCTCCTTGGGTGGTGTACACTTTATAGGACACGTTCGGTACGGTTGTGATCACATCACAGTCAAATTCGCGAAAAAGCCTTTCCTGTACTATCTCCATATGAAGTAATCCCAGGAATCCGCAACGAAATCCAAATCCAAGTGCCAATGACGATTCCGGTTCATAGGTGAGGGAAGCGTCGTTAAGCTGTAATTTTTCCAGGGCAGAGCGCAAGTCCTCATAGCCGTCGGTATCTACCGGGTACATTCCTGCAAAAACCATAGGTTTTACCTCTTCAAATCCGGCAATCGCCTCCCGGCAGGGCTTGGTCACATGCGTTATGGTATCCCCCACTTTCACCTCGGAAACGGTCTTGATGCCGGAGATGATGTATCCTACATCTCCGGTCGAGATCTCTTCGCGGGGGATCATTTTAATTTTCAGGATACCCACTTCGTCGGCATCGTATACTTTTCCTGTATTGAAAAACTTGACCTTGTCTCCTTGTCTTACCGATCCGTTCATTACCCTGAAGTAGGCGATGATGCCCCGGAATGAGTTAAAAACAGAGTCAAATATAAGCGCCTGGAGCGGAGCCGCCGGATCTCCTTTAGGTGGGGGAATACGTTCTATGACCGCGTCGAGCACGTCCTGTACACCCTGACCCGTACGGGCACTGATGCAAAACACTTCTTCCGGCTTACAGCCAAGCAGATCTACCACCTGCTCCCGGACCATTTCGACCATGGCCGAATCCATATCGATCTTGTTCAAGACAGGAATGATCTCCAGGTTATGGGAAATAGCAAGATACAAGTTGGAAATGGTCTGTGCCTGTACTCCCTGTGTGGCATCCACAACCAGGAGAGCTCCTTCGCAGGAGGCAATAGCACGTGAGACCTCATAGGAAAAATCTACATGTCCCGGAGTGTCCAGCAGGTTCAACACATATTGTTCTTCTTTATACCGGTAATCCATTTGTATGGCATGTGATTTTATGGTAATCCCCTTTTCCTTTTCCAGGTCCATGCTGTCCAATACCTGGGCTTCCATATCCCGTTGTTCAACGGTATGGGTCAGTTCCAGCAACCGGTCAGCCAAGGTGCTTTTCCCATGATCTATATGGGCAATAATGCAGAAATTTCTAATGTTTTTCATCGGTTGGGCAAAGGTAAATATAATTTTTATCTTTGTCAGATAATCAATTACAGACAATATGAATCCGACAATCCACCATCCTGTCCCGGATCTTATAACACAGATTCGACGGGACATTATCCGAATGGTAGCAGCAGCCAAAAGCGGTCACCCCGGCGGATCGCTCAGCAGCGCTGATTTCTTGACAATACTTTTTGCTGAATTTTTAAAACAGGATCCTGCACAATGGAAACGGGACGGCAAGGGAATGGATATGTTCTTCCTGTCCATCGGACATGTCTCTCCTTTATTCTACAGCCTTCTTGCCCGGATGGGTTATTTTCCCGTTCAGGAATTGGCTACTTTCCGCAAACTTGGGTCCAGACTGCAAGGTCATCCCAGTATAGAATACGGGCTGCCGGGTGTCCATGTGGCCAGCGGATCGCTTGGCCAGGGATTGTCCGTTGCCTGCGGCGCCGCATTGAGCAAAAGTCTGGCAGGGGATCCACATAAAGTTTATGTATTGATAGGTGACGGCGAGAGCGAGGAAGGCCAGATCTGGGAAGCAGCCATGTTCGCTTCACATTACAAGATCGGGAACCTGACCGCTATAACGGACTGGAACGGGCAACAGATAGACGGCCCGGTAAATGAGGTTGCCGGTGTAGGGGACCTCGTTGCCAAGTGGAGCGCATTCGGCTGGCGTGTTCTGGAGTGTGACGGACACGATCACAACGCTATCCGTACAACTTTCAACCGGTCCCTGGAGCCGGGAGACAAACCTGTTATGATTCTGATGCATACCCAGATGGGACAAGGAGTGGATTTTATGACCGGGTCCCATCTTTGGCACGGAAAAGCCCCTTCTGCCGAACAGGAAGCCCTGGCACTGGCTCAATTACCTGAAACTTTAGGAGATTTTTAACGAATTCTGAAATGATGACAAATACTGGAAATAAAGATACCCGTTCCGGCTTCGGTGCCGGATTATACGAACTGGGAAGCCTGAACCCTGCCGTAGTTGCTTTGTGCGCCGATCTGACCGGTTCGGTGAAAATGGAAAAATTCGCTGAAACGTATCCCCAACGGTTTTTCCAATGTGGGATTGCCGAAGCCAATATGATGGGTGTAGCTGCCGGAATGGCCCTTTCCGGCCTGATCCCTTTTGTAGGAACTTTTGCCGAATTTGCCACCGGACGCGTCTATGACCAGGTGAGACAATCCATCTGTTATTCACAGGCCAATGTAAAGATCGCTGCCTCCCATGCAGGAATAACCCTTGGTGAGGACGGAGCCACACATCAGACTATGGAAGACCTGGCCCTGGCAAGGGTCCTGCCGAACATGACCGTTATCAATCCTTGTGATTACAACCAGACACGGCTTGCCACCCTTGCGGCTGCAAGTTGGGACGGCCCGCTATACCTGCGTTTTGGAAGGCCTTCCGTACCTAATTTCACCCCTGTGGACGGACCTTTTAAGATCGGGGAAGCCTGGATGATACATCCGGGAGAAGATGTTACGATCCTGGCTACGGGCCATATGGTCTGGGAAGCACTCGAAGCCGTTAAGATCCTGGCAGAAAAAGGGATCCGGGCTGAGTTGATAAACATTCACACCCTCAAACCCCTAGATGAGAAAGCCATTATTGATTCGGCACGCAAGACCGGAGCGGTCGTAACGGCGGAAGAACACCTGTTGGCGGGAGGATTGGGCGAACTCGTAGCCGGCCTGCTGTCCCGGCACTTCCCCGTTCCCATGCGGATGGTCGCCATGAACGACGGATTCGGACAAAGCGGGACGCCACGTGAATTGATGGATCACTACGGATTGAACGCCGCAAGTATTGTAAACAAAGTATGTGAGCTCAGATAAGGAACTGTATGCATGGTGTGAAAGCGGTCAGTATGAACGTGCTTTCCAGGAAATTGTGCGTCTGTACAGTCAGCGTTTGTATTGGCATATCCGGAAAATGGTATTGTTGCACGACGATGCCGACGACATCCTGCAAAATACCCTGTTGAAAGCATGGACGGGACTACCCGCCTTCAGGTGGAAATCGCAGATCTTCACCTGGCTTTACCGAATCGCCACCAACGAAGTCCTTACATTCCTCAAAAAAAGCAGATCCGTTAAGCAGCTTCCTTTGGAAGACCGGCTAAATGCGGACCCTCCGCTTTTCAACGGAGACCAGATACAGAAAGCGTTGCAGAAAGCCATTCTGCGCCTGCCTCCCAAGCAACGTCTGGTCTTCAATATGCGTTATTTTGATGAGATCCGTTATGAAGATATGTCCCGCATTCTGGGAACGTCAGTAGGTGCACTAAAGGCTTCATACCATCATGCTGCTGCAAAAGTGCAGGAATCTCTGAAAGAGCTACTCCTTTAAACCTTTTTATATTTGGAGCATCTAATAGTTGAAAATGAGCGACAAAGCATTACATAATCCGCATCTGAAAGAAAATCCGTTCAAAGTTCCCGACGGTTATTTTGAACAGATCCTGGCCTGTTGGACTGTCCGGGAAAACATTCTTGAGGAAATCCGCGAAGTTCCGGAGAGGAAAGGCGATCGCTTTATTCGTCTGTTAAAGCCGCAGTTGCAGCTCGCTGCTGCGTTTCTGATCCTTTTTGGGATCGGGTACGCACTGGTGACAATAATAGGGAAAAACAAGGAAGCCGTACGGGAGACGGAAGAACTGTCATTCCTGAGTGAATGGTCCTTTAGGGGATTTGATCACCGTATGGTGTCCGAACTTGTTCTGGAAGATTTTATGGAACAGCAGGATCACCTGGATCGTATAGATCCGGATATTGATGATCTGGTAGATTACATGAACTACCCGGGATTTGATCCGGTAGATTTTCATATTGAAACAAATAATAAATAATAACTCTATTGCCATGAACCGTTCGTTAATCGTATTTCTTTTATGCCTTATGCCGGTCTGTGTTTATGCCCAGGAACAGCGTCCGCGTAAAAGCGATCAGGAGCGCAGGGCAGAACGTGAGGCAGTTCAGGCGCAGAAAGTTGCTTTTATTACACAGAAAGTGGGATTCACGGCAGAAGAAGCTGAAAAGTTTTGGCCCCTGTATAATGAAATGGAAGGCAAGATCCGGGTAGTTGTACACAAACGCGGCCGTGCCAAAGCAGAGATGTACCGCCTGCTGGAACCTTCAGATGAAGGCAGGCAGAGAAAAGGAGCCACTCCGCCTGGATCATCCCAGGGTCGTACTGCGGCGGGGGATCACCGGGATCTGGCCCTCCCTGAAAAAGTCGCGACATCACCCAAAGGACCTGCCACAGCTGTTGAAGATGTGCTGGAAACGTTTATAATGACTTTTGAAGAAGAAAATCAGGTTAGGATGGAATACCATCGTAAATTTCTCAACGTTCTGTCCGCAGAACAAGTAGCTCGCTTTTACCTTGCAGAAGAACATTTCAGCAACAAACTCTTTCGTGAGTATATTAACAGGAAAATAAACGAAAAGTCCCGGTAATTCTCAGGCCCATAAATAGAAATCACGTACCAGGCGCACGTATTGCGGACTGTATTCTTCTTTAATACCGGAATATAGGGAGATCGTATCTTCTGTCAGCGTTGCCTGTGTTTTACCCATTTCTATCAGGACCCTGACGGCAGGCTTATTCATTTTCGTATGGACGGTTGTGATCCTGGAGGGAAATAAAGGGTTATCCATCAGACCTGCAAGGATTAAAAAATCCTTATACGATCCCGTCGGAAGGATCAGGGAAAAAAGACCTTTATCTGTAAGAAGGGAAGCCACGCCGGAGAGAAGTTCTTTGTGCGGAAGACTCTCGCGATCACTATGCCGGGCCCGGGTGCGACGTACATCGGGACTTGCAAGCGACCGGGTAAAATAAGGGGGATTGCTTATGATCAGGTCGTATTTCCCGGGAAAATCATACTCCCGGAAATCCCCCTTTATCAGATTCATCCGGTCAGCCCAGGGGGAAGCGGAAATGTTGGCAGCTGCTTCTTCTGCAGAATCATCGTCTATTTCCAGGGCATCTATGGTAGCCTGTAAAAAACGCTGGGCCATCATCAGGGCCAGTAGTCCGCATCCGGTCCCTATATCGAGTATCCTGGAAGGTCCTTCGCCGGGATAGGCGGTCCAGGCACCCAGCAATACACTGTCCGTATTGACGGGCATTACTGAACGACCGTGTCTGACAGTAAAATATTTAAACCGGAACGGCTCCATGCTTTTGAACAAAAAGTCCATCGCACATGGTAAGACTGCGATCGCTTAGACTTGTCAGAGAGTGATCATGAGTAACCAGTATAATGGTCTGACCGTATGCGTCGCGCAACTTGAAAAACAATTTATGGAGTTCCTGCTTGTTATGGGAATCCAGGTTTCCCGATGGTTCATCTGCCAGCAGAACTTTGGGTCGATTCACCAGGGCCCGGGCCACGGCTACGCGTTGTTGTTCCCCTCCGCTCAACTCTGCAGGTTTATGTTCCATCCTGTGCACAAGCCCCAGGAAATCGAGCAGTTCTTTTGCCCTGGCACGTACCTTGTCGGTCGGGTCACCACTAATAAAGCCCGGAATGCATACGTTTTCCAATGCAGTAAATTCCGGGAGCAAGTGGTGGAACTGAAAAACAAATCCTATATGCCTGTTACGGAAATCGGCCAGATGGTCCTTTTTCAGTTCAAAGACAGGCGTACCGTCTATCCATATCTGACCGGAATCGGGCCTGGACAAGGTCCCAATGATCTGTAGAAAAGTGGTCTTTCCCGCCCCGCTGGCCCCTGTTATACAAACCACTTCGGCAGGTGCAACTTCCAGGGATATACCTTTGAGAACCTGCACACTGCCAAATGATTTGGTTATATAGTCCGCTTTGATCATATGGCGGAAATTCAATTACTCGTCTTTTTCCTCTTCTTCGTATTCTTTCAGAAGTTTATCCTGAACATCGGCAGGGACCTGTACATATTCAAGGAAATTCATGGTAAAACTGGCCCGCCCCGATGTGAGGGAGCTGAGTGTAGTGGAGTATTTGTTCAGTTCGGCCAGGGGTACTCTCGCTTTGAGGATCTGGAAGCCTTTCTCGCTGCTCATGCCTTCTATCAGGGCGCGACGGTTCTGCAGATCTCCCATAACGTCTCCCATGCAGTCCGAAGGGACCATTACTTCTACCATATAAATGGGCTCCATGATCTTGGGATTTGCTTTTTTGAAGGCATCCCTAAATGCATTTCGTCCGGCCAGCTTGAATGAGATCTCATTGGAATCGACCGGGTGCATTTTCCCATCATAAACATAACACTTGATATCCCTTGCATAAGATCCGGTAAGGGGGCCTTCTTCCATTTTTTCCATAATACCTTTCAGGATGGCAGGCATGAAACGCCCATCTATGGACCCACCTACAATACAATTGTAATAAATGAGTTTTCCGCCCCATTCCATATCATAATCCTCGCGTCCCCTGATGGTGAGCACCAGATCTTTTCCATCTACTTTAAAGCGGTTATTTTCGGGTGCTCCTTCAATGTACGGTTCTATCAACATATGCACTTCCCCGAATTGTCCTGCACCACCCGATTGCTTTTTATGACGGTAGCTTGAAGCGGCCATTTTTGTAATGGTTTCCCTGTAGGGGATCCTGGGCGGCAGTAAATCAACTTCCATCTTGTAAGTATTGTTGATATGCCATTTGAGCGTATTGATATGGTGTTCACCCTGTCCGCTCAAAATAACCTGTTTGAGTTCCTTGGAATATTCCACTATTATGGTAGGATCCTCTGCAGCTGCCTTGTTTAGGATTTCACCTAATTTTTCATCGTCCTTTTCCGATTTGGCTTTGATAGCCGTTCTGAATTTGGAAGGCGGGAAGGTAATCGGCTTAAACTCCCAATTCTTGCCGTCACCGTTGAGCGTATGATCTGATTTGGCATTTTTAAGCTTCACGGTACATCCCATATCTCCGGCAACCAATTCGGTCACTTTATCGCGTTTCTTCCCCGCAACTATAAAAAGTCCTGATATTCTTTCCCGGCTCCCGTTATTGGCGTTGACCAGGTCCATCAATTCAGTGATTTTTCCTGACATTACCCGGAAGAAAGCCACATCTCCGAGATGCTGCTCCTGGGTAGTTTTATAGATATAAAGTGATGGTGCTCCTTTTACGTCACAGGGAATTTCCTCGCCGGACACGGTCATGTTGCTTGTCAGTCCCGGATGCGGTGATATGAGGGTAATCAGTTCCATCAAACGTTTTACGCCAATATCTTTTTTCCCCGAAACGATAACTAAGGGCATAATCTCACATTTATGAAATCCTATGATCAGTCCCTGAATGATTTCTTCGGATGTAAGGGTGCCATTTTCAAAGAATTTCTCCATCAGGGGTTCATCTGCTTCCGCAGCCCTTTCTGCCAGTTCCGCATGCATAGCTTCCGCCTTGTCCTTTTGGTCAGCCGGGATGTCCAGCTCTTCACAGGTGCCGTTGGCTTCATTAAAACGGTACATCTTCATGTTTACAACGTCCACAAAAGAGTTGAACCCCATGCCCACGTCTATGGGGAACTGAATGGGACATACCTTATTCCCGAAAGTCTCGTGTAATGAATCAATGCAAGCATCCCAGTTGGCCTTTTCGTGGTCAAGCTGACTGACTGCCAGGAATAATGGCTTGTTGTGCTGTTCTGCATAACGGGAGAATATTTCAGTCCCTACTTCCACCCCTTGCTGAGCGTTAACCAGCATGATTCCCGAGTCCACAACCCTGAATGCCGAAATAAGACCGCCTATGAAATCATCGGATCCCGGAGTATCTATAACGTTTAATTTGTAATCATTATATTTCGTATAGAATAGCGTTGGATAAATAGATCTCTGGTACAATTGTTCAATTTCGGTGTTATCGCATACGGTGTTCTTGGCCTCTACGGTTCCACGGCGATCAATCACCTTGCCTTCCAACATCATGGCTTCTGCAAGGGTTGTCTTACCGGATTTGGTATTTCCCATCAGAACCACATTGCGAATCTGTTCTGTAGTATAAGTTTTCATTAAGATTATATATTTGTTTATGTTTTATGGGATATTTCAGGGCGACAAAGGTAATAATTTTTCCTTTACTTTTGTATATGTATTTTCCTTTGTTTCCGCATCTTGAGGCCGGAAGGCTTGAAGCGGGATGTGACGAAGCCGGAAGGGGATCGCTGGCAGGTCCCGTATATGCCGCTGCAGTCATACTTCCCCCCGGATTCCACCATCCCTTGTTGCAGGATTCTAAACTGATGAACGAAAAACAACGGTTGGAGGTCAGGGATCTGATCCTGGAAAAAGCCGTTTCCTGGGGTGTCGGCTGGTGTTCCCCTAAGGAAATTGACCGGTGGAACATATTGCGAGCTTCGATCACGGCTATGCACAGGGCGTTGGATAACTTGTCCCAAGTACCCGAATTCATTCTGGTTGACGGAAAACATTTTTATCCCTACCTGCCCCGGAACAAGAAACCCTTTCTCAACCCGGTAATCCCCCATCTTTGTGTTGTAAAGGGTGATCGGCGGTTTGCGGCGATTGCCGCCGCTTCAGTATTGGCCAAAACATTTCGCGATGAATATATGATAAAGATGGACCGGGAGTTTCCACAGTACGGGTGGGCAAACAACAAAGGATACCCGACCAGAAAACACAAGGAAGCGATTTTTAATTCAGGACTTACCGTTCATCACAGAAAATCTTTTTTTTATCATTTATAATTACCTTTGTAGGTTATACGCATAATGCAATATAAACAACAAATAATACACATGAAAAAAATATGCTTAATCCTGTGCACCGTACTGCTCCTGGGCGGTAATATACGTGCAGATGAAGGGATGTGGTTACTACCCCTTCTGAAACAACTTAACATTCAAAAAATGAAAGATGCCGGACTTAGGCTTGATGCCGACGACATCTATAATATCAACCGGTCAAGCCTGAAAGATGCCATTGTTATATTTGGAGGAGGGTGTACCGGAGAAGTCGTTTCCCCTGACGGCCTGCTTCTGACCAACCACCATTGCGGCTATGGTGTGATCCAAGCGCTTAGCAGTGTGGAGCACAATTACCTCAGGGACGGGTTCTGGGCACGGAGCCGGGAAGAGGAAATTCCTGCACCGGGATTACGGGTAACATTCATGGAAAGAATGACCGATGTGACCAAAGAGGTATATGCCGTTCTGGACACATGTACCAGCGAAGAAAGCCGTTCGGCTGCCGAAGGCAGGCTGATGAGGGAATGGGGAGAAAAAGTCAAGCAGGAGAATCCTCATTTTACGGGCCGTTTGTACAGTATGTACGGAGGCAATCAATACTACCTGGTCGTTTATAAAGTATATACCGATGTACGGTTTGTGGGTGCTCCCCCTTCTTCTATCGGGAAATTCGGGGCAGATACCGACAACTGGATTTGGCCCCGCCATACTTGTGACTTTTCCATGTTCCGCATATATGCCGGACCGGACAATGAGCCGGCCGGATACGCTCCGGAAAACCGTCCCTACAAGGCCAAATACTCTTTGCCGGTAAGCCTTAAAGGTGTAGAACAGGACGATTTTGTGATGACGTTGGGCTATCCGGGGACTACTTCCCGCTATATGACATCAATAGAAGTCGACAGGCAGGAACAGCTAACCAATAACATTGGGATAGAAGTGCGGACCATCCGCCAGAATATTTTACTCGGGGATATGCTCTCCGATCCCAAAGTGCAACTGCAATATGCCAGCAAATATTCAGGTAGCACGAATGCCTGGAAAAAATGGACGGGTATGAATGAAACGTTTAAAAAATTGAATGTGAAAGCCCGCCGGGCAGAAGAAGAGATCGTCTTTTCCAATTGGGTCAATAATGATAAAAAACGGCAGGAAAAATACGGTACTGCCTTGGGCGACATTGAAGAAGCCGTTCGCGGAATATGGGATATGCTTTACGTAAGCCGCTATCTGGGAGAAGCTTTACGTAATATAGAAGTGAGCAGCTTTGCGTCACGGATATTCGCCAGGGCCGGCGGGCAGGAAGAAATGAACGGGGAAAGCCTGAAAACACAGTCGGACCGTTTTTTTGCCAATTACAACAAGCCTACCGATGTCAAAGTGGCTAAAGCCATGCTTAAAATCTTTGCCCAACGGGTAAACAAAGACCATTATCCCACCGTATACGGGATCATTGAAAACGACTATGCAGGCAACATTGATGCCTATGTGGAAGATCTGTTTGCCAAAACGGCATTTGCCGACGAAAAGAAGCTGCACAATCTTATTGACAGGCTGGTTACGGAAAATACACGTGAAGAGGCATGGGAAGAGGTCAGGAACGATCCCGCCTGGATACTGGGCAGTTCAGTGGCAGATAAAACAAAAGAATGCCAGGAGGCCGTTAACCCATTTTATCCACAATACTACAGAGGACGCCGGAACTTCATTGCCGGCATGATGGAAATGAGAAAGGGAGAAGCTCTGTATCCGGATGCTAACTCATCCATGCGCCTTACTTATGGCCATGTGCTGAACTACAGGCCCCGGGACGGTGTGATCTATGATTATTATACAACCTTAACCGGAGTGATGGAAAAAGAAAATCCAGATAACTGGGAGTTCGTTGTACCTGAAAAACTGAAACGGCTCTACGAGAAAAAAGACTACGGACAATATGCACAACCGGGAAAGGAGGTTGTCACGGGATTTATTGCCAATACCGATATTACGGGAGGCAACTCCGGATCTCCCGTGCTGAACGCAAAAGGCGAACTCATAGGGCTGGCTTTTGACGGCAATTGGGAATCTATGAGCGGGGACGTGATCTTTGAACCGGAACTGCAACGTTGCATAGCCGTAGACATCCGCTATGTTCTTTTCATTATGGATAAATATGGTGAGGCAGGATATTTGCTGGAAGAGATGGATATTAGAAAATAAAAGCATGAAAAAGATCGATTATGCAACTATAAGGCCTGTCCAACCCCCGAAAGGAGATAAAAAGGATGAACAAGAAACCGTCCAGATAGATGGGATGAAAGGCGTAAAAAATATCATTGCCATAGCAAGCGGGAAGGGCGGTGTAGGGAAATCCACGGTTGCCGTAAATCTGGCCGTTGCCCTGGCCCTGGAAGGATACCGGGTGGGATTGGCCGATGCAGACATCTACGGACCTTCGGTCCCGATCCTTACCGGTACGCAGGACCGGCAACCTAAGGTCGATATGATAGATGAAAACGTACAGGTCTTCGAACCTATAGAAAAATTTGGTGTAAAGTGGATCTCTATAGGGTATTTTGCCAAGCCGGAACAAGCCCTGATCTGGAGAGGTCCCCTGGCCAGCAGCGCTCTCAAGCAACTGTTACGGCAAACCAAGTGGGGCGAACTTGACTTTCTGCTCATTGACCTTCCTCCCGGAACGGGAGATATCCACCTGAGCCTGATGCAGGATATTCCCCTGAGCGGTGGGATAGTAGTTACCACACCTCAACAAGTTTCCGTCTCTGACGTTGAAAAATGTCTGAACATGTTTTTCCACCCTGATCTGAATAAGCGTGTTTTTGGTCTGGTAGAGAACATGGCCTGGTTTACGCCCGAGGAATTACCCGACAATAAATATTTTATTTTCGGGGAGGGTGGCGCCCAGGTGCTGGCCGAAAAATACGGCTTGCCTATATTGGCACAAATTCCACTCGTTCAGGGTGTTTGTAAACGCGGAGACTCCGGAATACCTGTCGCCAATGATCAAAGCGCCGCAGGTAAAGCGTTTATGGACCTGGCGGAAAAAATAATTTCTTTATTAATTTAAAGCAGCCAAATCTTAATAATTTACGTCTTTCGACTATGAAAAAGATCGCATCATTAATAATTACTGCAGCTGTTCTTGTTTTTATTTCCGGTTCCAGCTGCAAACCTGAAATCCCTTTTATTGAAGCCTCTCCGACCAGTGTTACTTTCCCCCAGGAAGGCGGGACTCAGACCATCAATCTCTCAACCAACAGTATGTCCTGGACTGCTTCAGTCTCAGGTAAAGGATTCTCCGTATCCCCCTCTTCCGGGGCGGGAAATGCAACGTTACAATTGACTGCGGCAGCTTCCGTTTCGCCAAATGACCAGACCGGTACGCTTACAATTAAAAGCGGCACCATGCAGGCCTCTGTCGCCATTACTCAAAGTGCCCGCAACACCTTAATTCTTAACGGCACAAATACGGTGGAAGCGGCAGGAGGTACCTATACCCTCAATTTGCAATACAATACGGACTATACCGTGGAAATAGAAGAAGGAGCCAAGTCATGGATCCAGTACTCAGGAACCAAGGCACTTTCTACGGCTACCCTTCAATTCCTGATCGCCCCGAATGCAGGCGCTCCGCGTTCCGGACAAGTTTCAGTGCGTGACAATGCCGGGATTGCCCAGACCCAGACATTCACTTTCCAGCAAAAAGAAAATCCTTTGCGGACCATTCTTCTTGATTTGTACAATCAATTGGGTGGGGACAACTGGCTTGTAGACAAGAAAAACAACTGGAATACGAACGAACCTCTAGAAACATGGGGCGGGGTGACTATGGAAGAAGGAAAAATCACCCAGTTGAATCTAAACGGATTTGGACTTACCGGACAATTACCGGCATCTATCGGATCCTTGACGGATCTGACAAGATTAAATATTGGGTCCAATAAGAATCTGACGGGACCGCTCCCCTCCACCATCGGGAACCTGGAAAACCTGGAAGCCCTGATGGCGGTTACTACCGGATTGGAAGGAGAGTTACCCAAAGAAATGGGCAATCTCAAAAAATTAACCAACCTCCAGCTGAACAACAATAATATCAGCGGCACGATCCCGGAGGAATGGGGAGGAATGGAAGCCTTGAAGAACTTCGGTATGTTCAATACGAATATTTCCAGCCCGTTACCTGAATCGATATTTACAAATTGGAAACATATAGGTTCCATACTGCTTAACAACAATCCCAACTTAACCGGTCCCCTGCCAGCTAAACTGGGTCAAATGGAAACCGACAATACACTTTTCAATGTGCAGATGCACAGTTGTAATTTTGAAGGGGGGATCCCTGAAGAATGGGCAGGCATTCCAAATGTTTCAAAACAACTATATCTGTATGGGAACAGGCTGACCGAACCGGTCCCCCTGGCCATTCAGAATCACCCCTCATGGACTCCGGACAGGTGGGATAAGTGGAAAGATGCCGGTATACATTTTGTCCGGACACAGCAGGACGGTGTTTTCCTGGAATTGGAACAGGTTCCCGACGCCCAGCGTGACCGTCTGATGGCCCTATACAATGCTTTGGACGGACCCAACTGGATTAAGGGAGCAAACTGGAACACAGCCGAGGATATCAGCACCTGGGAAGGAGTTACGGTAACCGATGAGGCCATAACCGCTCTTAGCCTGAATGGATTTGGGCTGAGGGGACAGTTGCCCCCTCAAATAGGAGAATTGACCGCACTCAAAACTTTAAACCTGGGTGCTAATCCCAACCTGACCGGACCCCTGCCCACAGAGATAGGAAACCTGATTAACCTGACAGCCCTGATGGCCGTAAATACAGGTCTGGAAGGTCCGCTGCCAAAGGAAATGGGTAACCTAAACAAACTGACCAACCTGCAATTGAACAAAAATCAGATCTCCGGGACCATCCCCAAAGAATGGGCGGGAATGACTTCGCTAAACAATTTCGGGTTGTATGAGACAAAAATATCCGGTCCCATACCCGCAGAGATCTTTGCAGGGTGGAAAAACATAGCCACCTTTCTGATGAACAGCAATCCCAACCTGACCGGTCCCCTGCCTGAAGGATTGGGCAATATGACCACCACACAGGCGCGTTTTAATATCCATCTGTATGATTGCAATTTTACCGGCGGCATCCCGGCTTCTTGGGGAAATATTCCGGCCGTATCGACGCAATTGCGCGTATATGGCAATAAATTAACCGAACCTGTCCCGGATGTGATTGTAAAGCACCCGTCGTGGACTCAGGACAAGTGGGATAAGTGGAAAGACGCCGATATACATTATATCCGGACCCAGCAGAACGGTGTTTTCCTGCAACTGGAAGGCGTATTGCCCACAGTCGGCGAAGTTACGGTAACAGAACTTTTATATAACAAAATAAGCGTTTCCGCCGAAGTGCTCAAACAAGGCAGCCATGAAGTAACGGACCGCGGGTTTGTTATCAACACTACTATCCGAAGGGTCGGTTCCGGAATAGGTGACTTCGCGACCAACTTCGTCAACAACATTAATGAAAATACGGTCTATACCATCAAGGCTTATGCTACCAGCCAGGCAGGGACAGCCTACGGACCCCAGATATCCGTAACCACCCCGCTATATAATGAGCTGAATCTTGTCCTTAGCAACAACGAAGGAGCCCTGGTAGATTATGCCGATATTTATCTCAAACGTATCGGAGACGAACCTGCAGCACCTGCCAAGACCGCAAATGCCTTACCAAAAAGCATAACCCCTGTAATTAAGGGAAGTTCCCGGGAAGAGGTGTTGTTTTCCACTACAGCATGGTTGTCATCTTACCTGAAACCCTATCAAAAAAGCATCCGGAATAATCTGAATATGTTGGGTTCCATACCGGATCGGATGCCTGTCGTCAGAAGACAAAACGCCGACCAGGATTACGATTATAAGGCTATAAGTTCGAGTTCAGGTGAGGCTCAAATCAGGGATATCGTTTCAGGTACATACGCCGTCAGGATCATCGGATACGGTCATGTTCGGGATTTCTATACCACCTTGGTTGTTCCTGATGGAGTTTCCAATATTAATGTAACCAATATACCCCTGTTGGCCGTTAACTCCGGGACTTTATCGTTATTTCATCCGAATCTTACGATCCGGCCTTTTGTGTCGCCCGCAGCCAACGACAACCTGATGGTAATGGTCAACATGTCGGCCGATTACGCGAAGGAATGGAAAGGCAAGATCCTGGAGAATATCATGCTGTATCCCATGGATACAACTACATCAATCGTCATAGCCGCCAAAGATACAGATCAGCTGGAACAGATCTATGAAATATTCCTGTCGTTGACCGATGAAGAAGGGAATCCCCAACAACCGGCCGATCCTATGCA
This sequence comes from Bacteroidetes bacterium ADurb.Bin037, assembly GCA_002071175.1. Taxonomy (GTDB): domain Bacteria; phylum Bacteroidota; class Bacteroidia; order Bacteroidales; family UBA932; genus DMER64. Next base: position 238,095 of record MWER01000004.1, on the reverse strand, counting down.
ATTCCTTAACTTTATAGAAGAATTGTCAAAACGCATTATTTTCGTAAAGGACGTTCACACAGGACAGACCAACTTAATCCCGCAACATTCAACCAACTTTAAAAAAATCATGGTAGAAGCGTTGAAAGATTCAGGAAAGTGGGATCTTGTTAAAGGCTTTATTACAGAAACATACAATATACAGCTCCAGGAGGGAGACCCCGTACTTCTTAATATGATTGTCCAACAACGGGGCTCACAACCCGTTTTGATGACGGACGGGAACGGACCGGCCAGGGATGGAGGGAATCTTCTGGTAGTTTCTTCGGATAAGAATGTAACCGCGTTGAGCGATCTGGGCTATAACGGAAACTGGCACCTGGGCATTACCGTAAAATAAGGTCCAGGAAGACGGCTGCTATGGCCACCGGTGCCACATAACGTATAATAAAATAAAATGCACCGAACAGGGTACCCTTCAGGGTGCCCTGATTTGTAAATTCGTCGTATACCTGGGACTTTTTCATATACCATCCTACAAACAGGACAATGAACAAACCTCCGAGGGGAAGCAGGATGTTTGCCGACAGGTGATCGAAAAAATCAAATATTGTTCTACCGAAAAGTTTCACCTCTTTCAACACCCCCTGAGATAGTGAACTGAACGAGGCACAAACGGTTACCATCAGGGAAATAAGGAGTACCGCAATCGTTCTTTTCATTTTCAGTCTCTCCGTAACATAGGCGGTTATCACTTCCAGCAGGGAAATGACCGATGTAATAGCCGCTATGAATAAGATGATAAAAAATATGACGGCAAAAAGGTTCCCCAGAGGGATCTGTGCAAAGATCCTGGGTAGTACAATAAAAACAAGCCCCGGACCTTCCTGGGGCGATATCCCAAAGGCAAAAACGGCCGGCATGATGGCCAGTCCGGCTAATATGGCAAATAACGTATCGGATATGGCTGTAGTAAAGCTAAGTTTACTCAAATTCTCCCTGCTTGGAATATAAGATCCGTAGGTGATCATGCATCCCATCCCCAGACTGAGCGAGAAAAAAGCTTGTCCCAGCGCAGCCAGCACTACTTGCGTGTTGATCTTTGAAAAATCAGGTTTTACCAGAAATTCCACTCCCTTGGCAGCGCCCGGCAGGGTAAACGACTGTATCATCAGGATTACGATCATCAGAAAAAGAACGGGCATCATGATCTTTGAATACTTTTCAATCCCTTTCTTGACACCGGACATGACAATAAAAGCATTGAAGATCATGAATACTACGGTCCATAGGATGGGCCGGACGGGAGAGGTCACCAGGTTGGTAAACTGACTTTCCAGGGAAGATATATCGGGTTTTGAAAATAAATGGATCAGGGAACGAAACAGGTAATCGAGCGTCCATCCCCCGACTACCGTATAAAAGGCCATAATACAAAACGAAGCCAATACTCCCACAACTCCGATGATACTCCAGGGAGTATTTGGTGCCAGTATCTGAAATGCCTTCACCGTATTAGCTCTGCTCCTGCGACCGATAATGAATTCGGAAATAATTATAGGCAAGCAGATTATCATCACAAAGGCAAGATAAATGAGGATAAAGGCGGCTCCTCCGTTTTGTCCCACCAAATAAGGGAAACGCCATAAATTGCCTAGCCCTACGGCAGAACCTACCGCAGCTACCAGAACCCCGAAAAATCCTGAGAATTCGTCACGCTTCATAATCAAATAGTTTTACACAAATATAAATCCTTTTCTTGTTACCTTTGTTAAAAACAACAACACTATGCAAAAGATTGCCGTTAAAAAGTGGATTGTTTATCCGGTTGCCGTCCTGTTTTTTCTTGTGCTTTCTTATGGTTTTGTTCCACAGATCTTCCAGGGGAAAGTCCTCAATCAGGGAGATATAACCGCCTGGCAGGCAATGGCTAAAGAGGCCGGCGATTATAACAAAACCCATGATGATGAAGCCTTGTGGACCAATTCCATGTTCAGCGGCATGCCTACAGTAACCATCAATAAGATCACCCGGGGAAATTATACCCGGATCATCAGCCGCATTCTGGAGGCCGGTATGACGCCCGCTTCTTATTTGTTTTTATCGCTCGTCGGCGGTTTTTTGTTTTTCCTTGCCTTGGGTCTTAACCCGTGGATAGCCATCCTGGGAGGGATCGGCATGACATTTTGTTCGTATAACATGCAGATTATCCAGGCAGGGCATGTTACCAAAATGATTGCCATAGCCTATATGCCATGGGTTTTGGCGTCGGTAGTATATGCTTACCGGAAAAACGCCCTCCTCGGATCATTATTCTGTGCATTGACCGTAAGTTTTCAGGTATCTGCCAACCATCCGCAGATTACATATTACCTTGGAATCATCCTGTTATTCGCACTTGCCGGGCTAATGATAAAGGCCATTATTAACCGGCGATTTCCGCAATTTGCCAAAACTACCGTACTGATCCTGATTGCCGGTCTGCTGGGACTGACGACTTCTGCCAACCACCTGCTTCCCACCTATGAATATACCAGGTATTCCATGCGTGGCGGATCCGAGCTCGGTGCAGCCGAAGGAAGGTCTTCCGGAACCGGTCTGGACATTGATTATGCCACCCAGTGGAGTTATTCCAGGATGGAATCGTTCAATATGATGATCCCTGATTTTTACGGGGGATCATCCGTAGGTGCATTGGATAAGAATTCCCATACTTACAACAAACTCACCCAGATGGGATACAATGCCGACAGTGTCATCTCCAATATGCCTCTTTACTGGGGAGAACAACCCTTTACCGCCGGTCCCATGTATATGGGAGCTATCATGCTCTTTCTGTTTATCCTGGGTTTGATCCTGGTAAAAGGACCAATCAAGTGGGCCCTGATGGGGGTTAGTTTGCTGTCTCTCCTGTTATCTTGGGGATACCACCTGGAATGGTTCTCGTTGTTGTTTTTCCGGTACGTTCCCTTATACGATAAATTCCGGACCGTCAGTATGATCCTGGTAATCTGGCAAATGGTTGTCCCGGCATTGGGCATATACGCTCTATGGAATCTTTTGGAAAACAAATACCCGGTCAAAAAGGCCAACAAGGCCCTATACTGGGGGTTGGGCATTACTGCCGGTTTTTGCTTGTTAGCGGTCCTGGTACCTACATTGGCCGGCACTTTCACAGGACCTGCCGACCGTTCCCTCCCGGGTGAACTTATACCTGCCCTGATAACCGACCGCAAAGCCTTGTTGCGTCAGGATGCGTTGCGTTCAGTCGTGCTGATTCTGGGAGCTGCAGGAGTGATCTGGGTAGGCCTAAACAAGAAGATAAAACAGGTTAGGATCATTGGGATATTGGGTCTGTTATTGCTTGTGGATTACCTTCCGGCCGGAAAACGCTATCTGAACGATTCTCATTTCATATCCCGTTCCGTATACCGGAACCGTTTCACAGAACGGCCCGTAGATAAATATATCAAACAGGACAACGACCTGTATTACAGGGTGCTTGATCTTACGGGAAGTCCTTTTAGCGATGCTGCGGCCAGCTACTACCACAAATCCATAGGAGGGTACAATGCCGCAAAGCTGCAAAGGTACCAGGATATAATCGAAAGGCACCTGATGCCTGAAATGCAATATTTCATAGACAAGCTCCGGCAATGTCAGACCCTTGAGGAAGCCTCTGAAATATTTGCCTACCATGGAAGCAATACAAGAATGCCTGTAATGAACATGCTCAATACCAGGTACATTATCTTTACCGGCGAAGGAATGCCCATAACCAATCCCTATGCATTGGGCAATGCCTGGGTTGTATCTGCCATTCAACCTGTAACCGGTCCGGCAGAAGAGATCGGAGCCATTACCCGTGTGGACCTAAGGACAACGGCCGTGATGCAAGATCCCCCGGAAGATTGGGTACGGACTGCAACCCCTTCGGGATCAACAGTCCTGCTAACATCATATTCACCCAATGTATTGGAATACAACGCTTCTATGGAAAAAGACGGAATTGTAGTCTTTGGGGAGATCTTCTACCCAAAGGGGTGGAAAGCCTGGATTGACGGGGATGAAGTTCCTATCCTCAGATCCAATTACATTACCCGCACCTTGTATGTACCCAAAGGAGAACACCGGATCCGGTTCGCTTATTTGCCCTCTTCCTATACTACCGGTGTTATGATCTCGCGGTTCAGTTCCGCAGGCTTACTTCTTTCCCTGCTTGCAGCTATTGTTTTCCAATGCGTTGGTATGTTACGAAGGAAAAAGGAAAAGGAAATGTAACCCCCCGGGGATGATCTGTACGCTCGGTCTCTTTCCATTCGCCGGGATCAATAGGGGGGAAAAAAACATCAGCCCCTCCTTCTGGAAGAGGTGCCTGTACATGGGTGATATAGAGTTTGTCAACCAGGTCGATGGTCTGACGGTATATTTCAGCACCGCCGATAATAAAGACTTCTCCGCTGTCGGTAAGTCCGGCAAGTACGTCTGCCAGATCTCTGCCCGATCTTGAAACTACGACGTTGTTGCGCCCCGGAAGCGGCTTCCCCAACGATTCATAAGTCTTCCGCCCCATGATGATGGTATGGCCCATGGTCAACGCCTTGAAATGTTTCAGGTCTTCCGAAATATGCCATAACAATTTATTGGATGCACCAAGTTCCCGGCCGGGTCCTAAAACGGCTACAATAGAAAGCGTGAAAGATTTTTTCGTTAGCTCTGTTTTCATACGGCAACCGGTGCTTTGATGGCAGGATAGGGATCATAACCGATCAGAGAGAAATCAGAATATTCAAAGGCGAAAATATCCCGGCGGGAAGGTTCAATATTCATAACAGGCAGTTTGCGGGGAGCACGTGTGAGCTGCAGGTGCACCTGGTCCAGATGGTTTTTGTAAATGTGTACATCCCCAAATGTGTGTACATAATCGCCGGGTTCAAAACCGCATACTTGTGCCACCATTAATGTTAGCAGGGCATACGATGCAATATTGAACGGCACGCCAAGGAATACGTCGGCACTACGTTGATATAGCTGACAGGACAATTTCCCGTCAGCAACATAGAACTGGAACAATGTGTGACAGGGCGGCAAGGCCATACGTGGGATTTCTCCCACATTCCAGGCACTGACTATATGCCGTCGTCCGTCGGGATTTTTTTTAAGACCGTCTATTAGGGCTTCTATCTGGTCTATAGTCTCTCCTTTTGATGTTTCCCAGGCTCGCCATTGTTTTCCGTAAACCGGTCCCAGGTCGCCGCGTTCATCTGCCCATTCATCCCATATAGTCACTCCGTTTCGGTTAAGGTAGCCGATGTTGGTATCACCCCGGAGAAACCACAATAATTCATGAATAACGGAACGAAGGTGTATCTTTTTCGTAGTAAGCAAGGGAAATCCTTCAGCCAGGGAACAGCGCAGCTGATACCCGAAGATACTGCGAGTTCCGGTCCCCGTTCTGTCTTCCTTGTCAACCCCTTTATCCAGGATGTATTGCAACAAGTCCAAATAGTTTCTCATGATAACACAAATGTAGCCATTTTCTCATTACCTTTGTTATTTAAAACAGTATGGCAATGTACAGGACACATACGTGCGGGGAGCTTGATCTTTCGTACGCCGGCCGGCAGGTTCAACTGGCCGGATGGATTCAGAGAATCAGAAAACTGGGTGGTATGACCTTCATCGACCTGCGTGACCGGTATGGTATTACACAACTTGTGGTCAAAGAAGATTCCCCGGCCCTGGTAAAAGAAACGACTGAATCGCTGGGCAGGGAATATGTGGTTACGGTTTGTGGAACCGTTCTCGAGCGGAGCAACAAGAATATGAATATTCCTACCGGAGAGATCGAAATAGCCCTTACCGGCATTGATGTGCTGAATCCTTCACAGGTACCCCCGTTTACTATCGAAGAAGAGTCCGACGGCGGAGAAGAATTGCGAGCCCGTTACCGCTATCTGGACCTGAGAAGGACCCCGCTCCAGAAAGCGATGATGTTAAGACACCTGATGGCTCAGGAAACACGCAGTTATTTGAGCCGGTGCGGATTCCTGGAGATTGAAACTCCTTTTTTGATCAAATCGACTCCGGAAGGGGCCCGGGATTTTGTGGTTCCTTCACGTATGAACCAGGGACAGTTTTATGCCCTGCCACAGAGCCCTCAACAATTTAAGCAGTTACTCATGATAGCCGGTTACGACAAATACTTCCAGATCGTTCGCTGTTTCCGGGATGAAGACCTGAGGGCGGACCGACAACCGGAATTTACACAAATAGACTGTGAAATGTCCTTTGTGGAACGGGATGATGTCCTGGCGCAATTTGAAGGATTGATCCGTCATCTTTTCAAAACGGTCCTTGATATTGAAATACCTTCCCCCCTTCCCCGCATAACCTACAGTATGGCAATGGAAAAGTATGGCAGTGACAAGCCTGATATGCGGTTTGAGATGCTGATACACGATCTGACGCCATTGACAAGAGATACGGAATTCAGCGTTTTTAGGAACGCTGACTACGTGGGAGCCATTTGCGTTAAGGGAGCCGCCGGGTATACCCGAAAACAGTTAGACGAACTGACCGAATGGGTCAAAAGACCTCAGATAGGGGCTTCCGGACTTGTATATGTACGTTGTACGGCAGAAGATGACGGGAATTTAAGTTATAAATCTTCGGTTGATAAATTCTTTGACCGCCAGGCACTCGAGGGTTGGGCCCAAATCACCGGAGCGGCGGACGGAGATCTGCTCCTGGTACTGAGCGGACCCAGGAAAAAAACCCTGGAAGCATTGGGCAGCTTGCGTTTAGAAATGGGGAACCGTTTGGGTCTGAGGGCCAAAGACGTGTATGCCCCATTGTGGGTATATGACTTCCCGTTACTGGAATGGGATGATGAAACACAACGCTTCTATGCCAAACACCATCCGTTCACGGCTCCCAAACCGGAAGACCTGGATAAATTCTACAGTGATGACCCCCGGGACCTGGAACAGGTCAATGCGAATGCTTATGATTTTGTTCTTAACGGCACCGAAGTGGGAGGCGGATCCATAAGGATACACGATTCTCTTATGCAGGAAAGGATGTTCCGGGTATTGGGCATGTCGGAAGAAGAAGTCAATGCCAAATTCTCTTTCATCATAAACGCCTTTCGTTACGGAGCTCCTCCGCATGGGGGGATCGCTTTCGGGTTTGACCGCTGGTGTTCCCTCTTCGGAGGTTCGGAAAGCATTCGGGATTTCATTGCCTTCCCAAAAAACAACTCAGGCAGGGATGTCATGCTTGACGCCCCCGCAGAAATTGATGCCGGGCAAAAAAAGGAATTAGGTCTTTAGCGTATAAATAGTTCGTACAATGCGTTGATCACATCCGTCTGGATGGGCATAAAACCGTTATCCCTTCTGGGAATTGACGTGTCACAGCCGTTGCACAACACGACAAACCCGAACTTTTTTTCCTTTTGGAAGAACATGGCTGAATAAAGCCCGTATGCGCTCCCGGTGTGACCGGTCATAATCTCCCCTTTTATCAGAGCGTCGGTCTTTTCCAATGCCAATCCGTAACCGCAGGTTTTGTTTTTAGTGTCGCGTCCTCCCGGGCTTTGCGGTGTTTGCATCAGAGCAACGCTTTCAGCAGAAAGAATCTCCCGTCCGTCCAGGAATCCGTCATTGATCTGAACCAGTGCATGGCGGGCCAGATCAGGGGCACTGATCTTCATTCCTCCCGTAGGAGAAAACAGTGTCGTAGAACGACCCCATTTGTATTTCTCGATTTCCTGTTTTCTGGGATTATAGGCTTGCGGTGAGGGCACAAAACACCCGTCCTCCCAGGTATAAATAGTGGCAAAGCGGGTAGAGTCCAGATCGTTCACGTTGAATGAAGCATAAACCCCCAAAGGGTCCAGGATGTTGTTGCGTATATATTCGTCAAATCTTTCGTGTGAGTGAATTTCTACCAATGTGCCAAGGGTGTTGAATCCCAGGTTGCAATACTGATACTTTGTTCCCGGAGCATAGTCGTTGAACGATTCCGAAACATCCGGGGTAATGTCGGGACGGATCACATCTAGTGTAAAATATCCGCCTTTATCGCTCAGGCTTGATGTGTGCGAGAGAAGCATTCTGTAAGTTATGGGAATATCCGGAAAAGACGGATTGCGTACCGGGAAGCCGAGTGCAATACTGATATCATCATCCAGATCAAAGCAATATGCTTCGTATAACTGCATAATGGCAGTTGCAGTAAAACTCTTGGATATGGAGGCTATGCGCATCAAATCGGTAGTTTGCAACTCCCGGCCCGTTTCCAGGTCACTCATCCCGAACGCCCCAGTATATACTATCCGGTTGTCACGTATGACGGCAACCGACAATCCAACCGCACCGAGTTCTTGTCTGATCTCTTCCAAGCGATCATCTGCTTTCTTTGTCCTGATCGCGGAACAGGAAATAAGAACCAGCATGGAGGTCAGTATGAAGACAATTTTTTTCATAGGTTATAAATTAGATTTGTATAAAGATATAAAAAACTACCTTTGTTTCATGGAGATAAGGCCTAAAAAAGCGCTGGGGCAGCATTTTCTTCGTGATGGAGCAACGGCTCTCAAAATTGTAAAAAGCCTCTTACGGGAGGAGGATCTTTCTATACGGGAACGTATCCCTGTGGTGGAAGTGGGGCCCGGTACAGGCGTTCTTACCGGCCTTCTTCTGGAAGATCCAACCATTGACTATTATGCCGTAGAGCTGGATAGAGAGGCTGTTTCTCTGCTCCGGCAAAAGTATCCGCATCTGAACGAGCGGCTGATAGAAGGGGATTTTTTAAAGCTTCCGGCGACAAGTTTGCCTGATAAATTCTTTTTAATCGGAAATTTCCCGTACAATATCTCTTCACAGATTTTTTTCAGGATACTCGAATGGCGCAATGCGATCCCGCAGGTAGTGGGAACGGTGCAAAAAGAAGTGGCCGAACGGTTTTGTGCCGGACCGGGGTCCCGTACCTACGGCATCCTGAGCGTTCTGCTGCAAACCTGGTATGATATTGAATACCTTTTCACTGTACCGCCTGGGGTTTTCGTCCCCCCTCCAAAAGTAAATTCGGGAGTTATCCGGCTTCTGCGTAATAACAGGACTTCCCTGGAATGTCCTGAATCGTTGTTCCTGAAAGTGATCAAAACCACCTTCAATAAAAGACGCAAGACCATCCGCAACAGTCTGAGACCGCTGCTTGGCGATAAAAAGATCCTTTCATCCAAACTCCTTGACCTGAGACCCGAACAGTTGAATATTGAAGAGTTTATTGACCTTACCCTTCAGGTGGAGGCTGTTCTCAATGCTGATTCATTGCTTCTACAGGATCCATCTTAGCCGCCTGCAGCGAGGGGATAAACCCGGCAACTACGCCGACCAATCCTGAGATCAATACGCCACGCAAGATATTCTTTGCGGACATGGTGAGGACAAAGTCATATTGCCTGGTAACAAAAATGGTCAGTCCCCATACAACAAGGATTCCAATCAGTCCACCTACTATGGCCAACAGTGCGGCTTCAAAAAGGAATTGCATCAGTATAAAAGAGCTTTTGGCTCCCATGGCTTTTTCAATTCCAATGATATGGGTCCTCTCCTTGACCGATACGAACATAATATTAGCCACGCCAAAGGCACCTATCAGGATAGAAAAGCCCCCTATGACCCAACCCGCGATAAATATGACGTTGAAAAGCTGTGAAATGGCGTCATCCAGGAATGACATTTTATTAAGGGCAAAATTATCATTTTGGATGGGCCTCAACCGCCGTACCACCCGCATGGCATTGCGCAGCTGTGCCATAAATTCTTCTTCATCTGCCCGGGGATCCTTATGCACTACTATGCTGGGAGAAGTGCGGCGCAGATCCAGGTAATTGCGAATAAACGGCAAAGGAATGATAATGGCATCATCGTAGCTGACCGGATCGAACATGGACTCTCCTTTTTTCTTGATCACACCGACCACCCTGACCGTGAAGCCTCCAATCTTGATATTGCTGTTCACGGCCGTCTGTCCTTCAAGAAATAATTGATCGGCAATATTTTGTCCTATCACGGCCAGCGGGATGTTCTCCGCCGCTTCAGCAGGGGTGAAATACCTGCCTTGGTCTATCTCAAAATAAGAGATCTTGTTCCAGTAATAGGTTACCCCATAAAGGGAGATATTGCGGAGCGTGTTGCGTCCGTACTGTACATTGGTAGTAGTAAAGGCGGAAAGAGCCGACATATCCGACAGGGTAACGTTTTTCTGCAGGAAAAGAAATTCTTCATATGTGTTGTTTGGGCGCTGCCTGAACTCCCACCATTTAAAACCTTCTCCTTCCGCTATCGATTCCCAGGATATTTTGTCAATATAGACTACGTCTGTCCCCAGAGAGGAAAACATTTCCCGTACGTTTTTCTCCAGTCCTTCTATGGCCGTAAATACGCCAACGATGGAAAATATCCCGATCGTTACCCCCAGCAGGGACAGGAATGCCCTGAATTTGTCTCCCTTAACCGAATCGTATGCAAATACAAAACTTTCTCCCAGAAGCTTTAAGAAGATGTTGATGTTCTTAAATATCTTTTTCATTCCTTTTGTCCGATTTTTCTTTTTAATTCCCGTAAGGCGTCAAATGCTTCCAAAGGTGTCATCCTGTCCAGGTCAACCGATTCGATATCTCTTTTCAACGCCTGCAAAAGGGGATCTTCCAACTGGAAGAACGACAATTGCCGGGGTCTTTCAGGGGATGGGGGTTGCTCTTTGCCTGCTTCCATCCTCTTGAGTACTTCCTGTGCCGTAAGAATCACCCTGCGGGGCATTCCGGCCATTCCTGCCACATGAATCCCAAAACTGTGTTCTACGCCTCCGGATATCATCTTGCGCAAAAATAATACCTTTTGACCTCGTTTTTTCACGGCAATATGGAAATTCTTTACCCTTTGGTATTGTTCCGCCATTTGATTCAATTCATGGTAATGGGTGGCAAAAAGCGTTTTGGCCTGAGCTCCGGCCTTTTCGTGCAAATATTCCACAATAGCCCAGGCAATGGATATCCCGTCGTATGTACTGGTCCCCCGCCCGATCTCATCAAAAAGCACAAGCGAACGATCCGATACATTGTTCAGAATAGCTGCCGATTCGAGCATTTCCACCATGAAAGTGGATTCCCGGCGGGCAATGTTGTCCGAAGCACCAACTCTGGTGAATAATTTATCTACAATACCTAAAGTCGCTTCTTTTGCCGGCACATAGGAGCCGATTTGCGCCAACAGTACTATCAGCCCCGTCTGGCGCAGCAGGGCGGATTTTCCGGCCATATTGGGACCGGTAAGGATAATGATCTGCTGTGTGCTGTTGTCCAGGTAAACATCATTTGGGATATAAGCTTCCCCGGGAAGCATCAGTGTTTCCAATACGGGATGGCGTCCCTGCCGGATATCAATTACGTCGTTTTCCTGCATAAGGGGACGGATATACTTTTGTTCCCTGGCCAGGATGGCATAGCCCAGTAAGCAATCCAAACGTGCCAGTATGCGGGCGTTTTCCTGTATAGGCTTTACATACCGGCCCAGCATTTCAATCAGGGTGTTGAAAAGGTCTTGTTCCAGTTGCGCTATGCGCTCTTCCGCTCCTAAAATCTTTTCCTCGTATAATTTAAGTTCTTCCGTAATGTATCTTTCCGCATTGACAAGCGTTTGTTTTCGTATCCAGGACGGGGGGACTTTGTCTTTGTGTGTATTCCGGACTTCAATATAATAGCCGAAGACGTTGTTGAAACTTATCCGGAGCGAAGATATACCCGTTTGTTCTGCCGCTTTTTGCTGCATTTCCTGAAGGTACTCCTTGTTATGAGAAACGATATGACGCAGTTGATCCAGTTGTTCATCGACCCCGGAAGCGATAACCTGTCCTTTTCCCAGCTGGGCGGGAGGTGAGGGTACAAGCATCCTGTGCAGTGTATCAACCAGTTGATTGCAGTCATCCAGTTTCCCGATCCAGGTGCTGAGTACTTCCATTCCGGGCGTTCCAGCTATAAGTTGCCGGATGCGCGAAGTCTGTACCAGACCTATTCCCAATTGAACGACTTCCTTTGGATTGATCCTCCCGGCTGCAGCCCTTGAAATGATTCTTTCCATATCGCCCGTCTGCGACAGGAGCTTGCGCAATTTTCCCGTTATATCCCAGTTTTCCAGGAACGCACCCACTATATTATGTCTTTCCTCAATAGCAGCCCGGTCCCTTAAGGGCATGACAAGCCATTGTCGCAACAGTCTGGCACCCATAGGAGTATGTGTCCTGTCAATGACCTCTATCAAGCTGGCCCCTTTTTGATGGTTCTCCTGCCTGGGAAAAAGTTCCAGGTTGCGGATACTGTATTTATCAAGCCACATCAATTGCTCCGAATCGATACGTTGCAGGGTGCACAGATGTCCGTAACTGGCATATTTGTTCATTTCAAGATAGAACAGCATCGCCCCAACGGCTGAAATGGCCAGTGGAAGATCTTCCGCTCCGAAACCCTTCAGGCTATCTACCCCAAAATGTGTCTTTACCTTTTCCTGGGCAGCAGAATGTACGAAAGCCCAATCATCAATAGTCGAAAAAAAAGCTGTATCGCCGGTTCTTGCCTTCCATTGTTTTTCATTCCCCCGCTGTATGAGGATTTCTTTGGGTGTATATTGGGATAAAAGGCTTTCCGCATAAGCCATATCACCTTGTGCGATCTGAATGGTCCCTGTAGATATATCCGTAAAAGCAATGCCTACAGTGTCTTGATCACAATAAAGGCAGGCCAGAAAATTATGTTCAGAAGCCTCCAGCAGCTGAGGGTTATAGGAAAGTCCGGGTGTTACTACTTCGGTAATGCCTCTTTTAACGATCTTTTTAGCCAGCTTGGGATCTTCCAACTGATCGCAGACTGCAACCTTGTATCCGGCACGTACCAGTTTGGGCAGATATGTATCTATGGCATGGTGAGGAAATCCTGCCAGTTCTACCGATGAAGCCGCTCCGTTGGCACGCCGTGTCAGGACTATTCCCAATGCCTTTGAAGCCTTGATGGCATCTTCCCCGAAAGTCTCGTAAAAATCCCCTACCCTGAATAGCAACAAAGCGTTGGGATACTCTGCCTTGATTGCATAGTACTGGTTCATTAGGGGTGTTTTAACGCGTTGGGAAGCCATAAGAAACAAAGGTAATAAATTTTAGAGTTATCGGCAGGTGATCACTGATCCCGCCTTTATAAACCGGGCCTTGGTAGGTCCGCCTGGGTTTGTTCCCCATATGGGTCCGGTCCCGCTCAAGCAGATGCGGCAGACGTGCCACTTTTACATATTCCAAATCTTGTTTGATGGACGGACTGACAAGGAATTGATCCGGACATTCCCAGGCACCCTTGTATTTGTATGTATCACCGGCGGAAACATTTGTCAGGGCTCCCGATTCCAGACGGCGCAAAGGCGGTGAACCGGGCGGATCGTTGAAATCTCCCATCACCAGTATCCGGGCTCCGGGAGAAGTCAGGAAAATGCTGTCTGTAATGGTAAGCAGGATCTCCGCTGCGATCATGCGGCGCTTTTCGGCCTGGATTCCTCCGCGTTTGGAGGGCCAATGGTTTACCAGGAAATGTACGGTATCACACCGGTCAAGTTCCCCTTTTACATAAAGAATCGTACGGGTACCGACAGCTAAGGAATCCTGCCCCGGAATGGAATAATGTATGACTTTTAAGGGACGGAAACGTGCTTTCCTGTATAAAAGGGCCACATCTATGCCGCGGGGATCGGGGGAATCGCGATGAACAATGCCGTAGCCCATAGGAGCCAATGGGGAATCGTTGACCAGCTGATGCAGGACAAAGCGGTTCTCAATTTCGCATAAACCGATAATGCACGGTGCCTCCCATTTTTTTCCACCGATGGTACCGCATGCAATGAGCGTTTTGGCAATGTCATTGCGTTTTTTAACAAACCTGTGCCATGTCCAGGAGTAACTTCCCCTAGGTGTAAAATCATTGTCATTGGTGAGCGGATCGTCAAAAGGATCAAAATAATTCTCTACATTCCAGAATATTACCAAACACAGAATAAAGCGTATCATGGCCTGAAGATAGACCGTCCGGAATGAAAGAAACGGACAATTCGTAAAAAAGTTGTTAGTTTTGTGTCCTTAGTAAAACAGATTTCATGGCCTTAAGATGTGGTATTGTCGGACTTCCCAATGTGGGTAAATCAACCCTTTTCAATTGTGTTTCGTCGGGAAAGGCACAGGCTGCGAATTTTCCGTTCTGTACCATTGAACCGAACCTGGGATCTACCCAGGTGCCTGATCCGAGGCTGGAACAACTGGCATCATTGATCCGTCCAAAACATATTGTGCCGTCAACGGTGGATTTTGTAGATATTGCCGGGTTGGTCAAGGGGGCAAGCAAAGGTGAAGGGTTGGGCAACCAGTTTCTGGCCAATATCAGGGAAACAGATGCCATTCTCCATGTTTTAAGGTGTTTTGACGATCCCGACGTTGCACATATAGATGGATCGGTGGATCCGGTCAGGGATAAGGAGATCGTCAATACCGAACTACAGCTCAAAGATCTGGAAACGGTGGAAAACCGGCTTGCCAAAGTGGAAAAACAAGCCGTAGCGGGGGGAGATAAACAGGCCGCCAAATTAGCCGGTTTACTGGCCCGTTACCGGGAAGTATTGGATCAGGGAAAGGATGCCTGTACGGTAGTTCTTTCCGGGCAAGACGAGGAAAAGATGGCCCGTGAATTGTTTTTGCTTACAAACAAGCCTGTTCTTTACGTATGTAATGTAGATGAAGATTCGGCCCGGGACGGGAATAAATATACCAGGGAAGTAATACAATTACTGGAAAAGGAAGGGTTGCCGTATCTGGTGATCGCCGGCCGCATTGAGGCCGAAATCGCCGAATTGGAAACATGGGAAGAAAGACAGATGTTCCTGCAGGCAATAGGTCTGGAAGAATCCGGGGTTTCACGTTTGGTCAGGGCTGCCTTTCAATTGCTTAGTCTGGAATCGTTTTTCACTACCAACCGTATCGAACTAAAAGCCTGGACATACCGTAAAGGAACAAAAGCCCCGCAAGCTGCAGGGCTTATTCACTCCGACTTTGAACACGGTTTCATCCGTGCAGAAGTAATTAAGTTTAATGATTTTATGTATTACGGCTCAGAGGCTGCCTGCCGCGAAGCCGGAAAAATAGCTGTAGAAGGTAAGAATTACGTTGTGCAGGACGGGGACTTCATACACTTTCTTTTCAACCGTTAAAAGAACCGGGCACGGTAGTCTTCTACTTTCGCAGTTTCCTGCAATACCATAGGAACCATCTGTACCTGGATATTGGAAAGATAGGCGGCGTATTGCAACGCATCGTTCTCCGTATAATAGGCTCCGTCCAGCCGTTCATCTACCCGGAAAACATATACCCCTATTTCTCCTTTTACCGGTCCGCATAAAACCTGCTCAGGTGCAACCGATACGACTCCTATAAATTTGGGATCTGTCTGCTGCGAAGATCCGAAAGCCAATCCTGTAAGGGTAGAAACGGTCTTTCCGGTGGCTTCGGCCCATGATTCAAGTGTGGTGTATCCGGGCAATTCCTCTTGGATCTGATCATATGTACGTTCCAACTTTTTTTCGAGTATAAGAATGGACTCTATTTCAGACTGTTTTTCCCGGAGCGTAGCTGTTCCTTTTTCATGAATATCCGAAACGGCGGCTACAAAGAAATATTTGTTGTCAACAGATATAACGGGGGATATTTCACCTTGTTTGGCATCAAATGCCCAACGGACCAGTTCGCGCATATGTTCGTAGCCTGAAATGGTTTTTGCATCTTCGGTTATGCCCATAGCCGGTACGGCGTACAAATTCTTCTGTCTTGCCACCCTGTTGAATTCTTCTATATTGTTGCTTTCCGTAGACAAGCTGTTTGCAATGGAATAAATGGTCTGGTATGTTTCCTTTCCGGCAATAGCTTCTTTCACCAATACCGCCAGTTGCACTTTCTTGTGCAAACGTGTACGTTCGCTGACTTTCATTACGTGTAGACCATATTGCGTTTCAAGGACATACGGCTTGTTGAGCGGAGCTTCAAACACGGATTCCATACCGGGAATGAAGGCGACATTATTGAACCAGCCGATTACACCCGGTTCTACATTGGGATTTTTGTCGACGGAAAATTCAAGGGCAAGTTCGCTAAAGCGGCCCGGTGCACGTTTCAGGATAGTGATCAGGCTGTCGGCTATCCTTTTGGATTCCGCGGCCGTACCTTGAAGCAATATGTGGTGTACGAATACCGAATCGGGCAATTGTTTTATATCAACTATCCTGGCTGCACGGAAGAAATCCCCGTCCTTGTATACGGGCAACACGTCACGCCTAGTGGCTTTAAAGGCAAAGCTGTCCAGTGCTGCAGATACGGAGGTCAGTTCCCCTTGTTTGTAATAATATGTATCAAACGGTTTATCTGAATTGCGAGCCAGGAATTGTCTCAAATTATTTGTAGAGACGAACTCATCGTAAACTTTCTCAATATCTTCCCGGGCAACTTCTATGTCTTGTTCTGACGGGATTATGGGAAAGACCACATATTCCAGGTCTCGCGTTGCGATCTGCCGATAGAGGTGTTTGTGAGCATTGTAATATTGGCGTATTTCTTCCTGTGTTACGGTTATGGTGGTGTCCCTGGCAAATGATACGGGCGTAAGTGAAAAACTTACATTGGAGGTAATATTGTTATCCTCCATATTCCTGCGTAATTCAACGGGGGTGATGATGTTGCTCTTAGACAACAAGGCGCTGTATTTTGTGAACAGCCTTTCGGTTTGCATGTTGTCCTGTAAAAATTGCCAATACATTGCTGTAACCCCATTGGGATCGGATGTTGCGCTTTGTACCAACATCGTTAATTTGGAACGGTCAAAGGTTCCGTCTTCCGCCAAAAACAGAGCGTCGTTCATGATAACGGGGGAAATATCCCGTCCCTGAACCATGTCAAACGTTTCTTCGTTTCCAAGTTTTATCCCGGCTTTTTCAATGGCAGGAAGATACACCAGATCTTTCAGAAACAATTGCCAGGTCCCTTGTTCAACAGCCTCCTGCCCCTTCTCGTCCAGGGAAGAGGATCCGGTCAGTGCCTGCTGCAGGTTTTGGTAATACTGCAATTTTTTGCTGTATTCCATGTATGTAATGCTTTGTCCATTCATTTCCCCCACGTCGTTTTTGGAAGAAAACATGGACACGGCGGATTGTAAAGTGCCCGGATCTATAATGAAAGATATTAAGGCAATAGCTATGAGCACGGTAATGAATATACCCATTTGTACTCGAATCTTCTCCAGAACTGCCATTTTGTAAGTTTTATTGCTGTGGTTGTATATCAGAGCGCGAAGTTAATTCTTTTTCTTCATTGGACAAGGTGTCCTGTTTAATGTATCCGTAAGAATCGAACGGCCTCAGGATTTTTGCATTTGCAGCCCTTTCGTCGGATTCCATCCCATAGCCCTGCGCAAAAAAGTCCGGGGATGTCAACCTTACGTAACAATGTGTATAAATGGTCTTTTGCTGTTGGTCCCAGTACAAAGTATCTGTTTCCACGGTCTCTTCTTTCAGTAGGTTCCGGATTATTACATTGCCGGTCGCTATCCAAATTTGTTCTTCGCCGGTACGGTGCATGGCCCTATCCGCTGTAATAATCGTTTCCAGATCTCCCTCCGGTGTATAGGCTTCTACACGGAAAGCATGGGGGAAAATTTCATACGGGTCAGAACCCCGGGTGTATTTTTCCATATACGGGGCAGTCAGACGTCCCCGGAGCACACCACCCTCAACCTGCCATCCTTCCATATTCTCAATGATCTGAGTAGGAATGCTGTCCAGGTTTTGTAACGACTCTATCGTTGTTACCCGGTTTTTACAGGAGACAAATATGGTAGCAACAGACAAACCCATTGCTACCATAACTCCAGTCGTCGTCCGGGAAATGAATCCCATTATTTATTTGTTCTGACAGTTGTCGTTGCCGACAGGCCGTTGGCCCTTACCGTATAGCTCGACCCATCTGCCAGATCGTGCATAAAGGCTTCTTCCGCCGCAGGGAAGTACTGTCTGTAGGTGGATATCAGGCGGTCACATTCTTCTGCAAGAGAAGAATCGGCCTGTTTTGCCCTGACAAAATAATCTACTGCAACCCAGAAATTGGCACGGGCATCAATATCGGGCATCTCGCCGTCCCTAACCTTGGCCATTGCCCAAATGTGACCCATCAACAGATAGGCGCGTCCTTTCGTTTCTTCATTGAATTCAAAGGATTGAAGTGCATGTTGTGCAGCAGCCGAATAATTACTCATTTTCTTGAAATAGAAAGTACCCAGTTCCAGTAAATAATCTGCCTTTGTCTTGTTATCTATAGAATCTGAATCGATGGCACGTTTCAGAAACATGGTTGCATTTTCGCCGTCATCCCTGGAAGAGTACAGCCGGTACAGATAATAAGCTGAGTTGTAGGACGGTTCTATTTCATAGAGACATTTCACTGCTTTAAGAAACAGGTCGGAGCTTTCGCATCCTGCATTGGAAAGCAGTTGAACTACGCGCCTTACATAGGTAATATCCGATGCATTTTGATCGAAACGGGGTTCGAAAAGGGCTAGCAGGTTGTCGCAGTCTGCCACTCCGCTTATAGCAAATACGGTCTCAAAATTATTGCGTGCTTCTTCCAAAGCATCGTTGGTGCCGGATTGTAATTTCTTGTCAAATATTTCGCTGAGTTGCTCATATATATTGATCACATCATCTGCTTCAAGTTTATTATCCTTGAAAAGGTCTGATGCATACTGCATATTCAGGACAAGTATATTCTGATCGGTATTCTCTTTCCCGAACTTAACGACATCCTGCAGGGCAGAGAACACTTCAATGGCATCTCCCTTGTAATAGGTGAGCATATCATAGGCCTTGAAAGTATAGGCACTTAACCGGGCCTTGGGAGAAGGGAACTTGTCTATTCTGATGTTGTACATCAAAATCAACGAATCTACCAGTTCTTTTCTGCGGTCGGGATCTTTAGTCTGATTGATCAAGAACTTTATAATGTTCTGCCCGTCCTGGTATAAGGATTGTGTAACCCCCACGGGACACACCCTTAAGGCTCCCCTCCAGGATGGCAGGGCTTCCCTTATGTTCCCGTTCTTGAAATACTCTTTGTAAAAATTTAAATATCTCACACATTCCACGCTGTCTTCAGGTGTTGCACCGAACCTTCCGGACTGAGCATAGCCCTGGGTTACGAAAACAAACATGATCAAAGAGATAAGGATTCCAAGTTTTTTCATTGTTATTGTTTTTAATTGTATCTATGTTTAACAAACCAAATATCGTGCAAATTAAAGTTCAAAATTAACATAATATATCGTTCGCGGATAAGATTGTTTTCAATACTGCCCCGTTGCCCCGCATCTATGGATACCCCGATTGAATTATACCAACGGTATATTGGGACGGTAAAGCCGAGCGTAACACCGACAGCTTTTACCTGATGGCCGTTGAACATTATATAGGATTGATCGTAATAGGCTCCCATCCGGTATGTCCACCTGCGCATGAAATAACGAATGCTGTAACGGTCGGGGGTAAATTCAAATCCGGCCTTGAGCGTTCGGCTAAGTGCCGGTTGAAAATTAATACCGGGAGTTTCGGCAAAATTGGATTTGCGCCAGTCTGCCTGGGTATAATCAATCCCAAATACCCATTTATCGTGTTTGCGAACGGAAAAACCTACCGAATATTCCATAGGAATTGCCATTTGTGAGCCTTCGTTCACAACTGAATAAACCGTATCTATGACAGAGCCTTTTTCCATCTTGGCAAAACGGGTGACATCCCCTCTCAGGGTTGCCGAAGGCTGGAAGGTGGCCCCCACGGTAAAAGATGTGGAGGGTGAAAAATTCCCAAAAACCTGCAATCCGAATTGTGCCCCGAAAGATCTTATCACAATGTCATAGCCTGTCTTAAGTGTACCGTATAATTCCGGAGAAGTGACAGATATGGCCTGTGCGTTTTTTTCAATATTTCCAAAGAAGTACATTCCCTGCACCCCCACTGCAAGGTGACGGAAAAAGGTGGCCGAAAACGCAGCAAAAGCCTGGTTGATGCTCCCTTGTCCAAAATGATAATAACGAAAAGCTCCTATTGTGCCCAATATCTCATCCCTACTCTCATCTTCCACAAAACGGTATCCTACATTGCTGTAGGGAATGATCCCCATTTGCATGGCAGAACTTTTCCAAATGGGAAATGACATTATGATATGGTGCATATTAAATGCATTGTAGGCAGAAGAAAGCTTTCCGTCCGTATTTATAAAATTCCTCTGCATCAAACCAAAATCAAGCATGAATGAAAGCGTATCCCGTGCTGAAGCTGACGCAGGATTCAGGTAATTGATATAACGGTTATCCCGCAATCCTGCTCCGATCCCTCCCATAGCCCTGTTCAATGAGGTACCGGGGCGGGTTAGCTCTCCCACGCCAAACATGGAATACGGTGTAAATGTTCCTAATGCATCCATGTTTTGCCCTGCAGATCTGACCGTCCCGGTCAGTAAAAATATTGAGCACAGGACAAAGAAACGGATTCCGGTTTTTCGCATAGCTTGCAAATGTCGCACTTTTTCAGGGTTTTGCAAATATTTTTAAAAAATTATAGGCCGCTTCAACACTCTTTACATGAGATATTTTTACAAATAGTTTGTTTTTTTGCTCCTTCACTTGAAAGTCTTTTGGGTGTGATGAAATGTAATTTAAAATATTCGTAAAAATCTCTGTTTTGTAATAATCAGACTGCGGATCTGAAAAGAAATATGCAAGCATTATGCCGTTTTTCAGGACAATACGCTCAAATCCTGCCTGGACTGCCAATTGCCTTAGTCTTACAATGTAGCCTAATTGCCTGAACGGTTCCGGAATAGGTCCGAACCGGTCTTCAATAGCTGTGAAAAATGATTGCAGCCGGCTTTCTTCTTTCATGTTGTCAAGTTCCTTGTAAAGGCGTATTTTCTCCGATACCTGGGAAATATATTCGTCGGGTATCATAACCTCCAGATCGGTCTCGATCGTGCAATCAGAGACAAAAGAAGCGGCAAAGGACGGTTTTTGTATGTTCCGGGGTAGAGCGACAGTATCATCCTGGCTCAATTCAGCAAATGCTTCTTCGAGGATACGTTGGTAGGTTTCAAAACCTATTTCGGCAATAAATCCGCTCTGTTCTCCACCTAACAGATTTCCTGCCCCACGAATGTCCAGGTCCTGCATAGCGATGTTGAATCCGCTTCCCAGTTCCGTAAAGGATTCCAAAGCCTTTAACCTGCGGTTGGCATCTTCGGTCAGGTTCGTATCCCGCGGCACCAGAAGGTAACAATATGCCTTGCGGTTGGAACGCCCCACCCTGCCCCTCATCTGATGCAGGTCGCTTAGCCCAAACCGGTGGGCTCCGTTGATGATGATCGTATTAGCGTTGGGTATGTCTATTCCGTTTTCAATGATAGAAGTGGAAAGCAACAGGTCATAATCTCCGTAAATGAAATCCAACAGCACCTTTTCCATGGCCTTTGGGGGCATTTGCCCGTGACCCGTGGCGATCCGCAGTCCCGGCCGTATTCCGTGCAATATGTCGGCGACCGCTTCAATGTCGTTGATCCTGTTATGTATAAAGAAGATCTGTCCGTCCCGGTCAAGCTCCCGGTCTATTGCCTCACGGATAATATCTTCATCAAATATCTGTATTTCAGTATGTATGGGAAGTCTGTTGGCAGGAGGCGTCTGGATAATGGAAAGATCTCTTGCCCCCATCAATGAAAATTGGAGTGTGCGCGGTATGGGTGTCGCGGTCATAGTTAGCGTATCTACGTTGATCTTCATTAGCTTAAGTTTTTCCTTCGCAGCAACCCCAAACTTCTGTTCTTCGTCTATGACAAGCAGTCCCAAATCCTTAAATTGTATGTCCTTGTTAAGAAGCCGGTGGGTCCCTATGATAATGTCAATCTTCCCGGCAGAAAGTTTACCGAGTATTTCCTTTGTTTGTGAGGGCGTCTTAAGCCTTGAAATAAAATCGATCTCTACGGGAAAATCGGCAAGCCGTTCGGAAATCGTATGGTAGTGCTGCAGTGCCAGTATGGTTGTGGGAACCAAAAATGCAACTTGTTTTCCGTCCGTTACTGCCTTGAAGGCAGCCCGGATGGCGACTTCGGTTTTTCCAAATCCCACATCGCCGCATATAAGCCTGTCCATGGGATAAGGTTTTTCCATATCGCTCTTTACCTGTTGTGTTGCCAAAAGTTGATCCGGGGTATCTTCAAAAAGGAACGAAGCTTCAAGCTGATTTTGGAGATATGTATCTGCAGAAAAGGCAAAACCCTTAGAGGCAAGCCTTTGTGAATACAACACTATCAGATCCCGGGCAATATCCTTTACTTTTTTCTTTGTTTGTTGCTTGATCCTGTTCCAGGCCCCCGATCCAAGTTTGTAAATCCTGGGAGGAGAGCTGTCTTTACTTTTATATCTGGCAATCCTGTGAAGTCCGTGAATGCTCACATAAAGCAAGTCGTTGTCTCGGTAAATGAGTTTAACAGCCTCCTGTATCTTGCCATTGATATTGGTCTTGACCAGTCCCCCAAAAATGCCTACCCCGTGATCTATATGAACTACATAATCCCCTATCTTAAATCCTGTAAGATCATTGATCGTAATCCTTTCGCTTTTCAGGACGGCCCGTTTTAAATAAACCCTGTGGATCCTTTCGAAAAGCTGATGATCGGTATAATAGCATATTTTATTAATGTGGTCTGAAAATCCTTCATGCAAAGAAACCTTTTTATACTCTACAAAAGGCATTGAACAGTCAAGGCTCCTGAAAATGTCTTCCAGCCTTCTTATTTGTGCCGGGTTCTCACTTAAAATAAAAACCCGGTATCCCATTTCTTTCCTTTTCCGGATATCATTCACAAGAAGTTCGAAATTCTTGTTGAACGACGGTTGCGGAGTAGTATTGTAATGTACTGCGGGTCCTTCCTGTAATAACGGAATCATGGCAATCTGCGGGATCTGCGGGGGAATGTCCTTGAATGCTTCTACAAAAGACCACACAAGTGCATGGGAAGCGATCCCCGGGAGTAACGATTCATTACCGTGTAATCGTGGAATTACAGATATAAAGGAGCGTTCTTCTATCGATAATTGCGTATTTTGATCGAAGATCCTGATACTTTCAATCCTGTCCCCAAAGAAATTGATCCTGAAAGGCCGGTTTTCCGAATACGAAAAAACATCTATAATACTTCCCCTGACGGCAAATTGTCCCGGGTTGCTTACAAAATCCGTTTTTTCAAATCCTGCCTGTAAAAGATATTCTTTGATGTCCCGGTGTGAAAAGGAAACACCTGTTTCGATATCCAGTGATCCCGAATCCAGAAGATCCGTCCCGGGTATGCCTTCATTTAAAGCTTTGGGATAAGTGACAAGGACTACATCTTCCCGTTGCTTATTAAACCGGGCCACGGCGCGCAGAGCGGAAGTCCTTTGCACCTGGAAGGATTCATCGTCACGGGCTGTTTTTCCGGTACCCCTGTAGGAAGCGGGGAATAAGTATACCTGTTCGTATCCCAGTAATATGCTAAGATCTGCAACTGCATAGGAAGCTTCCGATGAATTTTCCTTTATCAGTACATGGATCTTCCCCGGTTTTTTCTTAACCAGGGAAGCAACCGGAAAATACGATGCCGAACCGGAAAGGCCACGCAGAGAAAGAATACCCGAACCTTTTCCCGATAATGAATCTTTTAAAAATTGCTGGATTTCCCGTACATCAAAGTCTGTCATATACCTCTTCGATCATAGGAGATATTTCACGGTATAATTCCTTTATACGTTTTTTATCCAGTTTTTTTCCGGTTAATCCTTCTTTTTCCAGTGTTTCTATAAGTATCCCGTATTTATCAAAAAGTATTTCTTCCAACCGGGCAAGCTGTTGCATAAAGCCCGTTCCCTGACTGTTCCATAAAAGCGAAAAATGCATATAACGCGGTCCGTTACCCCTTTTTACCGGAAATACAAGGTGTTTAAGCCTTACGGCCTCTTCACATAAGGGAGATCTGTTATTTTCTCCCTGTCCCAACAGGAGATAAGGCTGATCGGATCCCATCTGCACCCAAAGAGGAATACATACTCCGGTCGGGGGATATCCCATAACGGTCCACATGATCGTATTGAGCGGGTCTTCTCCCTTTTTGACCCCTTCTATCACTATGGAACAGGTGCTGGAACGGCGGGAAATGAAATCCTGTTCTACGAACCACCCGTTGGCTTTTTCCGGAAAAGAATTATGATCACAAAGATCTATACCTAAAAAGGCATGGTAAAACGACCGGGAAACATGGGAAAAAATCCATGACGGTGTAAAACCAGAAACGGACGATTTTTGCAAAAACAATTCGCTTGCCGTCTGGTAACGCATATATCCCATACCCTCATCCATTCTTCCGGTATAGGAAAAATTCGTATAGATCAGGTAACCGTAGGGAGCGACAGTCGGATCGTTAGCATCAACTTTTACCCATGAATGATTATTGACTTCATAATAGGCAGCGCCTCCCAATGCGTCTATCACGCCGAAATTGGCTTCTACACCGATAGGTCTTGACAAGGTGTCCAGCATTTTTTCAAAGTCATTTAAATCAGCACATATTTCCAGTGCCCTGTACATAAATTTACCTTCCCGGTCCATTTCCTTTACGTCATCATCCTTTAAATTATAGGAAGCCGTGTTCATAATGGAAAAACCAGCATTGTTAGTACCTATCCATGCCGTTCCTCCTTTATCGGGAGCGTTAACAAGAGCAAGAAATGCATACTTTCCCGTAGTGAAATATTCTATACGGTTTTGTTCCTCTCCCGTATCCCTGTGTTTCCACAAAAGAGGCTTTCCGTTTGCCGTAACCTTACCGGTTATAATGGCAGACGTACAAGCCTGTGAATTATTGGATAATAAGATAATAAAGATAAAAACGGTAAAAAACAGACTTTTATGTTTCATGACTTTTTATTTAAAACAATGATATATTATTTTTATCTGCAGACAATACACCCAGGTGTTCATAAGCAAGCTGGGTTGCCTCTCTTCCTCTGGGTGTTCTCTGTAATAGACCTTCTTTGATCAGGAAAGGTTCATACACTTCCTCCAAAGTCCCGATTTCTTCACTTACAGCCGTAGCTATAGTACCTATTCCTACAGGTCCGCCTTTGAATTTGTGTATGATTGTGGAAAGGATCTTATTATCCATCTGATCCAGACCCCTTTTATCAATATGAAGTGCATCGAGGGCATACTGTGTTATGGCGTTATCTATTTTTCCGGATCCCCTGACCTGGGCAAAATCTCTCACCCTTCTCAATAACGAGTTGGCTATCCTTGGGGTACCGCGGCTGCGAGAAGCTATTTCCTGTGCGGCATGGGTGTCGATTTCAACCTGAAGGATAGATGCCGAACGAAGTACTATTTGTAATAATACGGGAGTATCGTAATACTCAAGATGGCATTGTATCCCAAAACGTGCCCTCAGTGGTGCTGTAAGCAGCCCGCTTCGCGTCGTTGCTCCAATCAGTGTAAAAGGTTGCAGGGCTATTTGCACGGAACGGGCTCCGGGACCTTTGTCCAGCATTATATCAATAGTAAAATCCTCCATTGCAGAATAGAGATATTCTTCCACCACGGGGGATAACCTGTGTATCTCATCAATAAAAAGAACATCCCCGGTTTCAAGGCCTGTCAACAAACCGGCCAGATCGCCCGGTTTATCTAAAACGGGGCCGGAGGTAATCCGCATTCCTACATCCAGTTCATTGGCAATAATGTGCGCAAGCGTAGTTTTACCCAATCCGGGAGGACCGTGTAATAAAACATGATCAAGAGACTCCCCCCTTAAAAGTGCAGCTTTTACGAACACTTTTAAATTGTCTGTTATCTTATCTTGACCGGCAAATTGCTTAAATTCCCTTGGTCGTATCTGTTCCTCAAAATCCTTGTCAACGGTTTCCTTATTATTTTTATGGGGGTCAAAATCAACCATAGAAGCAATTAAATAAATAAATAATTTCTTTTTAAGATTATTGTATGTATTGTTTGTTTGTTGATTTGTTGATAAATAAAATAATTATTTATAAATCAGCATTATAACCAATTATTTATATAAAAGTGATGTTTATATCATTGTTGGTAAATATAGATAAAACACCATTTATCCACAAATCAAAAATTATTAACAAAAATCACTTTTTTATCTTCAGTTTAGTAAACAGGTTTTGCACAAGCAGGAGGGTAGTTATAAACAGTAAAGTTGATGTGTAAAATATTTGAAAAAGAGTAAGTTATTGATTTTCTATTAAAAGATCCTGTAAAAAATAAGTAGGTATCTGGTTTCCATTCTCAAAAACGATGCGTACCGCTTTAACAGGACCTTCCGGTACAAAACGACATCCGCCGTCTTTCCATGGGCAGTCAGCTTTTTTAAAAGATGTACCGTCCGGCGAATATTCCACGTATGCAAAATCCACTATATTAATTTCTGCATATGGCAGACCGGTTTGAATAGTAATGCCTTTTGTTTTGAGCGGTTCTTCAAAAGTGTATAATAACGATTGACCTTCTTTGAGGGGACCGAAGCATCTTACATATGTCGAGCGATTATTGTCTCCGAGCAGCGAAAGGGGAGTACGTGGATGAATATTGATATTTCCGGTAACGTGGGTTATCGGTTTTTGATAGCGTTCATAGGGAAGGTTTGCTTCACGGACTATACTGCGGATATCATCCCGGAAGAAGGATGCAAAACGGTATGATTCGGGTGTTTTGGTGCTTATAGGCCCCGTATAGAGCGGAGAACGCGAATCGGGATCGGTCCCGTCGCAAGTATAACGTATTACCATCCAGGGGTATTCGTTTTGAGCGCAGATATATCCGTTTACGTAATCTGCCAGGGGAGGCGGTATGCGAAAACGGATTCCCATATGATATAACCGGTCAAAATGGGTTTCGCTTAGGCGGGTCTTAAAATCTTCCCAATTCTTATTTTCCTTTGGACTCCAAGCTGTTTCGGCAAGGGCACAAAGCCGGGGATATGTCTGATATTCTGCAATACGGGGCGGCATATTCAATAATTCCGCCCACAATCCCCCCTGGATACCCAAAACTTTAGAGGCCTCATCGGCAGTCAATCCGGGAGTTTCGACAGGATCGAAAGAATAAACTTTATCAATATCAAATATCGCGGCCCATGTCATGCCTCTTTCTGCCAGCGTGTGTTTCATGTCCAGGTAGTAATATTGTGCGGGTTGTACTATAACCTTGTATCCTGCACTGGTTGCTTCCTTAATATTGGCGGCGCGTCGCCAGGCAAGAATAACGGTCTTTTCCCGATCCAGTTCCCCTCCTTCCATGATCTCATCCCATCCCACAAGCGTTTTTCCGAATTTATTGAGGATCTGTTGCATGCGTTGCACAAAATAGAATTGCATCTCCATGGGATCTTTCATATTGTGTTCATGCATGAAAGCTGTACAACGGGTGCAGTTTGTCCATTGGCTGGTCACAACCTCATCACCTCCAATGTGAAAATATTGGGAAGGGAACAATTGGACCATTTCCCGGATAATATCTTCGAGCATTTTGTAATTCTTCTCATATGAGGCACACCAGACATTGTTACTCATCCCCTGTGCGCTCAATTCCCCTTTTTCCGTTGTCAAATCGCACAGGATGTCCGGATAACTACCAATGGCCGCTGCGGAATGTCCGGGAAGGTCAATTTCCGGGATGATCTCTACCTGACGTGCCGATGCATAAGCCACGATCCTGCGAATATCTTCCTGGGTGTAATAACCTCCGTATCTTTCACCGGCGTGTCCGTACATGGTAGGAAGCACTTCTCCGGGACCACGCCAGGCTCCCTTTTTAGTCAGATATGGATATTTTTTTATCTCAATGCGCCATCCGTTGTCGTCTGCCAGATGCCAGTGAAAGCGGTTCAGCTTGTGTTTTGCCATCCAGTCTATAAACCGCATCACATAATCAACGGTGAAGAATTGACGGCTCACGTCCAACATCATACCACGGTGCGAAAACCTGGGATAATCGCGGATCCTGACACAAGGCACTTGTAGTTCAAGAGCAGGGGTGTATTGATCAGGCTGGTAAACGGGCCGGTAAACTTCCGGAGGCAACAGTTGCAACAAAGTCTGTACCCCGTAAAAATAACCTGCCGGATCGTTGGCGGCAATTTCAATCAAATCTTTAGTTACGGTCAACGTATATCCTTCTGCAGGCAGGGAGTCGTTGCATACAAATAATACGGCTCCCGCAGCGGGATACTGTTTTACAACTGCCGGGACAATACCGGTAGAAGGTTCCAGCGTGCTCGTAAGGAACGAGACTGCATCTTTTGCCTTGGAAGGATCCTGAATATACAAAGCAGTACCGTTTTGGAGTATAAAACTGCCTTTACCGGGGATCATTTCTACAGGTGCCGGAATAAGGTGGATTAAAGAGGTCATCAATAATGCGATCAAAGTATTCATAAAAAGTTACATTTTTAAATAGCCCAGGTAGGTGATAGCTGTTCTGGAACTGCTGTTAATAGAAAGACTTGCCATACCGCTGGCACTAATTCTAAGGTAAAAGGTAATGTTTTCGTTGGTTTCTGTTCTTGCGGAAAAAATGATGGTATATCCTTTCTTGCGGTCTTTTACCGTTTCAGTTTCCACCACGGTTTCATTAAGCTCAATGGCTAGTTTAGCAGGA
This sequence comes from Bacteroidetes bacterium ADurb.Bin037, assembly GCA_002071175.1. Taxonomy (GTDB): domain Bacteria; phylum Bacteroidota; class Bacteroidia; order Bacteroidales; family UBA932; genus DMER64. The sequence goes on along the minus strand of MWER01000004.1, from coordinate 209,233 downwards.
TTGGCGGGAGCCGTATAAGACCGTCCAAAATAAGGCAGGTATGTAGAAACACAATTGTTGTTAAATTTCATTTCATAAACCGGGGAAAGTATGACAGACCTTCCTCTTACCGGGTTCGCTCTATCGAAAGAGATCTCAAACGTTCCGCTTTCTACAAGCATTCTCACTTGTTCTTCAACGGCAACCTTTTTTGCATCCCTTGCTTCCTGTTGAGACTGGCCGGAAGCACCGAACGGTATAAAAATCAGCATGCATAATGAAATGACGATAAACTTTTTCATAATGTCAGGGATAGATCAGATATTCTTTTCTTTTTTGTTTAAATGACTCCAGATCTTCATACCACATAGCAGCAATCTGGTCAGCCTCTTTTCCTTCCAGGATCATTGTGCGAACATAGTTCACACCGACTAGTTTTTCGAAATACGGAGTAAAGAAATCTTCTCCCATTCCATCATTTTCTTGCAGGTTCCTGAAGGCGTCAATTACATAGGTCAGATCAAATCCGTTAGCCCATATTATATCATCGGGCGGAGAAGTCCTGAGGTCCACTCCGTAACACAAATTGCCTTTTTGCGGAGGATTCATGGCTCCCGGGACAGGTAGCGGAGTAAAGGAAAAATCATATCCGCTCATTTTTGGGTGTCCGTACACCTGAAAAGGAAATTCGGTACCCCTTCCCAGACTTACCCGGGTACCTTCGAAAAGGCATAGGGAAGGATACAGGTAAATGGAGCGGTTGTTAGGCAGGTTCGGAGACGGTTTTACAGGCAGTTCATAGTGCGTGGAATGGGTGTAATTCAAGCACGGAACGACTGTCAGGCTGACCTGCAGGCTGTCCGGAAGCCACAATTCACCATTGATCATACAAGCCAGTTCGCCCAAGGTCATACCATGAACGACCGGGATGGGGATGATCCCTACAAAAGACCGGTACTGCATATCCAGAACGGGACCGGAAACAATATGACCGTTAGGATTGGGCCGGTCCAGAACGATAAGCGGAACATCATTCCGGGCACAGGCTACCATAAAATAATACATAGAAGAGAGATAGGTATAAAACCTAAGACCTACATCCTGTATATCAAAAATGGCAATATCCAATTGCTGCATCAGGCTGTCGGCGGGGATAAACCCCGCTCCGTATACAGAGACTATGGGAACACCTGTAGCCCCGTCTGTATGGTGATCAATACGTGTCCCCGCATCTTCATTTCCCCGGAAGCCATGCTCCGGAGCAAAGATCATGCGGATGTCAACACCCAGGGAGATCAGGCTGTCTACCAGATGTGTTTCGTCTATAAGGGCCGTATGGTTTGTAAGCATCCCCACCCTTTTTCCCTCAAGCAGGGAAAGGTAGGTATCCGTATTTTCCGCTCCGGTGCGAAGCGGTTCATTATTCCATCTATTCCCGCAGGAAACGGAGAGCAGGAATAATCCTATAATTCCGATATAATAAAACAAGCATTTCATACGTCTAAGTTAGGAAAAAATTGGATCTTGACATTGTTTTGTATTTTTGTCGAACAAACAAAAAGATTATGGCCGGTATACTTAATGCAAAGATTCCTGAAGGACCGCTTGAAGAAAAATGGTCTTCCCATAAGGAAACACTGAGAAGTGTTTCTCCCGCCAACAGGGAACGGATGCATGTCGTTGTAGTGGGAACGGGATTGGCCGGGGCTTCGGCAGCTGCAGCATTAGGTGAGCAGGGATATCGGGTGAATGTTTTTTGCATGAATGATTCACCCCGCCGAGCACACTCGGTATCAGCCCAGGGAGGTATCAATGCGGCAAAGAATTATAGAAATGACAATGATTCGGTATACCGGCTGTTCCTGGACACCATTAAAGGCGGGGATTTCAGGTCCAGGGAATCAAATGTGTACAGGCTTGCACAGATAAGCAATGCGATTATAGATCATTGTGTTGCACTTGGCGTTCCCTTTGCGAGGGATTACGCGGGATACCTGGACAATCGTTCTTTTGGCGGTTCGCTGGTAAGCAGGACGTTTTATGCCAGAGGGCAAACCGGCCAACAGTTGCTGCTGGCAGCCTGTTCATCTTTGAACCGGCAAGTAGCCCGGGGAACCGTAACGGTCCACAGCAGGCAACAGATGATGGACCTTGTGGTTGAGGATGGTCGGGCAAAGGGGATTATTACCCGTGACATGGTTACAGGAAAGATCGACGTTTATCCGGCTCATGCCGTTGTACTGGCTACGGGAGGATACGCGAATGTTTATTTTTTATCTACAAATGCACTGTACTCCAATGCTTCTGCTTTGGTGCAATGTTGGAAGAAAGGAGCTTTTTTTGCCAATCCCGGCTTTGCTCAGATTCACCCTACGTGTATTCCCGTTCAGGGAGAATATCAGTCCAAGCTTACGCTAATGAGCGAATCGCTGCGGAATGACGGAAGAATTTGGGTCCCGTCCAAAAAAGAAGACGCCTTGGCTCTACGCGAAGGGAAAAAGAAACCTTCCCAGATACCTGAACAGGACAGGGATTATTACCTGGAACGCAAATATCCCGCTTACGGCAACCTGGTACCCAGGGATATCGCTTCGCGCGTTGCCAGGGAACGGTGTGAGGCCGGTCTGGGAGTCAGCAAAACAGGAAGAGCTGTATATCTGGATTTTTCCCTTGCCCTTTCTACACAGGGCAGAAAAACGATCGAAGAGAAATACGGGAACTTGTTCCAAATATATGAAAAGATAACAGGGGAAGATCCCTGGAAGGAGCCTATGCAAATATATCCTGCCATGCATTATACGATGGGAGGACTATGGGTTGACTATAACCTGATGACTACCATTGATGGATTATTTGCCATAGGTGAAGCCAATTTCAGCGATCACGGGGCAAACCGGCTGGGTGCTTCAGCCCTGATGCAGGGGTTGGCCGACGGATTCTTTATTTTGCCTTATACATTGCCTGACTTTTTAGCGGATAAAGTTGACGAACCTTGTCCCGACCCCACTTCTGCTGTTTTTATTCAAGCCAGGTCGGAAGTTCAGGATCGGATAGACAGATTGATGAACATAAAAGGTCATGTTCCTATAGATCGTTTTCACCGCAAGCTGGGTAAACTGATGTGGGATCATGCCGGAATCGTAAGGTCGGCCGATCTGTTGAAAGAAGCTATGCCCCTGATAGATCAACTGGAGACATCTTTCAGAGAAGAAGCGGGAATTCCGGGAAACAGCAATACGGTGAACCAGGAGCTCGAAAAGGCCATTCATCTGGAAGACTATTTTACCCTTGCCAAATTGATGGTAACCGATGCTTTATACCGTAAAGAATCGTGTGGAAGTCATTTTCGTACCGAAAGCACGACAAAAGACGGGGAAACCCTCAGGGATGACGAGCATTTTCAACATGTGGCAGCATGGCAATACGATCATAAAGGCGGAGGTCCCATTTTGCACAAGGAACAACTGGTATTTGAAAATATTCCCGTTACGGAACGAAAATATACATAAGATGCATTTTGTATTGAAAATATGGAGACAGGCAGGTCCCCGGTCCAAAGGATATTTTGAGCGTTTTGAAATCAATGATATCACGGAAGACACCTCTTTTCTCGAAATGCTTGACATCCTTAACAACAGTCTGGTTGAGCAGGGTAAGGAAACGATCGCATTCGATCACGATTGCAGGGAAGGGATATGCGGAGCTTGCGGATTATTTATCAACGGAAGACCACACGGACCTGACGAAGGGATTACTACATGCCAGTTATATATGCGCCGTTTTCCGGACGGAAGTCAAATAACGGTGGAACCCTGGCGGAGTGCAGCGTTCCCTGTTATAAGGGACTTGATGGTAGATCGGAGAGCCTTCGATAAGATCCTGCAGGCGGGTGGTTTTATTAGCGTTAACACCGGAAGTGCTCCCGAAGCCCACACCTTACCCGTTTCTGCGGAGAAAGCAAAGGAAAGCATGGACGCTTCGGCCTGTATCGGATGCGGAGCATGTGTGGCCACATGCAAAAACGGATCGGCCCTTTTGTTCGTGGCATCGCGGGTAAGCGCATTGTCGCTCCTGCCACAAGGAAAGCCGGAAGCCAGCCGTAGAGCACGTGCTATGGTGTCAAAAATGGACGAGTTGGGATTCGGATCATGCACTAATATTGGATCGTGCCAAATGGAATGTCCCAAAAATATTACGGTTGCTCATATTGCAAGACTGAACCGCGAGTTCTTGTATTGTAAACGCTGCGACCTTCTATAGTCACGGTAATGGAAGAAAGTATGGGGAGAAATTCTTTAGCTTGTTCGGGATAGTTGTCTTTAATGAAATCAGCAAACAGGGCTTGCATATAAGGGGTTGAATAAACGATCTGAAGGGTGTTCCCGTCTGCCTGGCATGGAATGGTGTATTTATTTCCCGATTTATCGGAAAAAGTGATAAACAGTATATTGCGTACAAGTTTATAGGAATTGGTATAAACGTTACCGGAAGAGAAGTGAAGGGAATAAGATCCGGAATAAGGGTCATTATTTGAAGAGCCGGATACATAAATAGTATAGGGATCCTTAAGCAATGTTCTTATTTTCTGATAATTGTCCGTAACAAAAGGCATAAAAATCTTGAGATCGGCAGCATCTCCCGCATCTATGGTAACGGAAATACTTACCCTGGATGTATCTATATGCCATGTACCTACATAAATGTTGTCTACGAATTTTGAAGGATTTCCTCCGCATCCGTATAAAAACAGGATCAGAGCCGCCGCCGCAAGGATCCGTTTCAGGCTTTTATGGTACACAGCAACCATACTATGTGCAAATGTAACAAATAATTAAAAATGAATGCGTTTTACATACTCAAACCAATCCCGGTACTCATTTCAGATACAAAGACGGAAAAAATGTCCCTTGTGCTGCTTCTCTACCACCTGTAAACATGCGAAATATAGAATCTTAACCTGACGGACCATGTAAAAGTCCGGTCGGTACCGTTTACCAATATCAGGATAATAAAACCTACCACAGGAATGTCCCGAAAGGATACCTGCCGGCCTGTATTTCAGCTGCCATACCGTAAAGATCTTTGCGCAACCGGTCAATATTGGTTTTTTCTTTAGCAGAGATGAATATGCAGGGATCGTGAAGTCTGGACATCCAGGTTCTTTTAAGGTCTTCAAGCTCTAATTTTTCCTCATTGGTTTCATCTTCCCTAAAAGCATCAATCTTGTTGAATATAAGATAAATAGGTTTGTCTGCACAGCCGATTTCACGCAACGTTTCATTGACAACGTGCATCATTTCCTCAAAATGGGGATGTGAAATATCTACAATATGCAGCAGGATATCACTCTCCCGGACTTCGTCCAGTGTGCTTTTAAAAGACTCTACGAGTTGTGTAGGCAGTTTTCGGATAAAACCCACAGTATCGCTTATAAGGAATGGAATATTGTCAACAACCACTTTGCGTACGGTCGTATCGAGAGTTGCAAAAAGCTTGTTTTCTGCAAAAACTTCTGTTTTGGCCAACAGGTTCAGCAAAGTACTTTTTCCCACATTCGTATAGCCAACAAGTGCCATTCTGACGAGTGCTCCCCGGTTACTTCGCTGGGACATCATCTGTCGATCGATCTTTTTTAACTTTTCCTTAAGTAATGAGATTTTGTCCAAGATAATGCGTCGGTCCGTCTCGAGCTGAGCCTCTCCGGGGCCACGCATGCCTATACCGCCACGCTGTCTTTCCAGGTGCGTCCACATACGTGTAAGTCGGGGAAGAAGATATTGATATTGAGCGAGTTCTACCTGTGTTTTTGCATAAGCGGTTTTAGCGCGTTGGGCAAAAATATCCAGGATAAGATTCGTTCTGTCTAAAATTTTGCACTCAAGGATCTTGTCCAGATCTCTAAGTTGTGAGGGCGTCAGTTCATCATCAAAAACCGCTACGGAAATATTTTCAGACTTTATAAAAGCACTTAGTTCCTGAAGCTTACCGCTACCCAGGTAGGTGTTCGGATGAGGTCTTTCAAGGCGTTGAATAAACCTGCCTCCCGGCTCAAGGCCGGCTGTATCTGCCAAAAATTCAAGTTCGTCCAGATAGTCGTTAAAAAGAGCCGGATCGACGGAAGGTCTTAAAACTCCTACGAACACGGCTTTATCTTTAGTAACAGGTTCCATATAGTGTAAAAAAAGCGCTCTTTAAAAGGAGCGCTTCCTATAATTCAGAAAAAAGACACTTATCTAAGCTGAAAATTGATGGGGAAATTATACCGCACCCTTACGGTCTTGTCACGTTGTCTTCCGGGTTTCCATTTAGGGGATGAAGATACTACGCGAACGGCCTCCTTATCGATCAAAGGGTCAACCCCACGAAGAACCGTAACATTTTTAACATATCCGTCAGCATCTACAATAAATGAAAGGACGACACGTCCCTGGACACCGTTTTCTTTAGCAACCTCAGGATAAACGATACGTTCGTGTACCCATTTGGTAAAGGTGTTTTCATCTCCGCCCATAAATGACGGCTTTTCTTCCACAATCGCCAGGGGAATCTCTTCTTCTTCAACAGCCTCTTCTTCTGCTGTATAGGAAATATAATCCCGTATTTCAATTGCAAAATCTTTATCATCTTCCGTGTCAATGATAATATCTTCTTCAATGGTTATATCGTCATCGACAATTTCGATTGCATCTGAAAGAACAGGAGCCTGAGGTATTTCAGGCGGTGGCGGCGGAGTCTCCATAGTAATAGGAATCTGTTCTTCTTCAATAACCTGCTGAACTTCAGCCGTGATCAGACTGACACTTTTATCGTAGGTCTTGTATTCAAAAGCAGCAAGAATTACAGCAAGAATAATGATCAATCCGATCTCAACAAAAAGCACTCTCTTGTTTTCAAGATTTGCCTTAGAGCTTTTTTTAATTTCCATTAGATCAAAATTTTAATTTTGTGGACCATGTCGGAATCGAACCGACGACCTCGTGCATGCCATGCAAGCGCTCTAGCCAACTGAGCTAATGGCCCGTCAAGGCGTACAAATGTAGAAAAAATATTTTAATAAACAATTTCGTACTTTTGTTGCGGTACAAAACAAGTTATGATACTTTTTCACATTAAAACGGCCAATTTTAAAATAAGCAATAGACGTGCCATAAAATCGTGGCTAAAAGATCTGATAAACTCATATGACAAAGTACCCGGAGAGATCAGTATAATATTCTGTGAGTCTGACTACTTATTACAAATGAACAGAAAATATCTGGGTCATGACCATTACACGGATATTATTACTTTTCCCTATACGGACATTAACAATCCAAAAATTAGCGGAGATATTTTCATTGATGTGGAAACGGTTCGTGCCAATGCAGTTATGTATTCACAACCCTTTGAAAAGGAAATATTAAGGGTCATGGTTCATGGCGTTTTACATTTGCTGGGAGAAAACGATACTAACGAAAAGGAAATTAAAAAAATGCGCGAAGCTGAGGAAAAGGCTCTCTCTCAGATCAAAATCAATCCACTAAAATGATCAAACAATACGACATCATAGTTGTAGGGGCCGGACATGCAGGTTGTGAGGCGGCTTATGCAACCTCAAAGCTTGGATCAAAAACATTGCTCATCACCATGGATATGACAAAAATGGCTCATATGTCGTGTAATCCTGCGATTGGTGGTATTGCAAAAGGCCAGATCGTAAGAGAAATAGATGCGCTCGGCGGAGCTATGGGTATTGTAACCGACAAATGTACAATACAATTTAGAATGTTAAACCGCTCGAAAGGACCTGCCATGTGGAGCCCGCGTGCTCAATGCGATAACACCCTATACTCTGCCGTATGGAGAAATTTACTTGAGAATACCCCTAATTTGCATATGTGGCAAGATCAGGTAGTTTCCCTGCTTTTCAACGGGGACGGCGTTTCTGGCGTAAGAACGGAGTTTGGACAGGAATTCCATGCAAAAGCCATCATATTAACAAACGGGACATTTCTGAACGGGAAAATATTTATCGGATGGAACTCTACTCCGGCAGGAAGAATAGGTGAGTCGCCGGCTATAGGATTAAGTAAACAGTTACAGGAACGCGGAATCCAGGTTGACCGTATGAAAACCGGAACGCCGCCGCGTATTGACGGAAGATCTGTTGATTTTTCAAAATTTGAGATACAACAAGGGGATAAAGATCCCAATAAGTTTTCTTTTCTGGATAACCCTTCCGCTATACAAGAAAAACAAAAGCAAATGAATTGTTATATGGTATATACCAATTCTGCCGTTCATGATAAACTAAGAGAGGGATTTGATGATTCTCCGCTGTTTTCAGGAAGAATATCGGGAAAAGGACCGCGGTATTGTCCGAGCATTGAAGACAAGCTCAAAACATTTGCAGATAAAGAACAACATCCTTTATTTCTGGAACCGGAAGGTTGGGATACCAACGAATACTATTTACAAGGTTTTTCATCTTCTTTGCCTATAGATATACAACTTCAGGCAGTCAGGAAAGTAAAGGGTATGGAGAACGCCCTTTTTTACCGTCCCGGTTATGCTATTGAATACGATTACTTTCTCCCGACTCAATTACTACACACACTCGAAGTAAAAAATATCCCAAACTTATTTTTTGCAGGGCAGATAAACGGAACTACAGGGTATGAAGAGGCTGCAGCGCAAGGAATAATGGCAGGTATAAACGCCCACCGGAAGATTAACCGGCAGGAGTCTGTCATCCTTAAAAGAAATCAGGCATATATTGGAGTGCTTATTGATGATCTTATCACCAAGGGGGTGGACGAACCTTACAGGATGTTTACATCGAGAGCTGAATACAGGATCCTTCTGCGACAGGATAATGCCGACGAACGACTGACACCCCTTGCCTTTTCTATCGGGATGGCAGACGAAGACAGATACAAATTGTTTATAGACAAAATTCAAAAGAGAGACGTTCTGTTGCATTGGCTGGAGGATAATTCATTAGAGCCGGATCAGATCAATCAAATGCTCGAAAGAGTAAGATCAACACCAATTAGTACAAAAAAGCGTTTTGCAGATATTATAGTCAGACCTCAGGTATCATGGGAAGACATTGAGCCATTTGTTCCACGTGGAACACTGTATGGGAAACATCCCCTTTCCCGGGAGATTTATGAATCAGTAGTTATTGCTATAAAGTATAGAGGTTATATTGAAAGAGAAAAAGCTTTTGCGCGTAAGATATTAAGACTGGACTCGGTCCCGATTCCGGGATCCTTTGATTATTCAAAAGTGGCTTCATTGTCAATAGAGTCAAGACAAAAACTACAAAAAGTAAAGCCCGGGACAATCGGACAGGCTTCCAGGATTCCCGGCGTGTCGCCGGCTGATATTTCAATATTACTGCTGTATTTAGGCCGGTAAGATTATTCAAACAATTAATATATAGACAGAAACAATGTTTTATTTAAATAAAGGATGCTTTATTCCGATGTAAGAATAAAATACAGAACTAAAAAATTGTACTATTTTTGTCCATTTATACCAATTCCGAAGATATTTTGAAAAGAATTTTTCCATTGTTGATCTGCCTCTTTTCCATTCTTCCTCTTCAGGCGCAACAAATGAAGCAAACGGTCAAGGGCAGGGTGGTCGATGATATATCGGGCCAACCCCTGGTCGGGGTTGGTGTGGTGATCAACAATGACGGCTATCTGGCTACATATACGGATATTGACGGATATTACAACATCCCTAACGTTCCCGTAGGCAGGATTTCCATATTGTTTTCAAGTATAGGCATGGAGACTGTATATATGGAGAATGTCTCTCTCAATTCCGGGAAGGAGTTGGTTATAAACCTCACGATGAGGGAAGAGGTAATGACCGTTCAGGAACTGGTGGTCACTGCCGAAAGGGACAAACTTCGCCCGGTAAACGATATGGCTTCGGTTTCCGCCAGGACTTTCTCCGTGGCCGATGCCGAAAGATATGCCGGGGCTATGAGCGATATTTCCAGAATGGCACAGAATTTTGCAGGGGTAGGAACACCGGATGACTCAAGCAACGATATCGTGATACGGGGTAATTCTCCGTTTGGGCTGTTATGGCGCATGGAAGGTGTGGACATCTACAATCCCAACCATTTTGCTGACGGAGGAGCCACAGGCGGTGCAATCAGCATGCTGAATGTAAACACGTTATCAAATTCAGATTTCTATACCAGCGCTTTTCCGGCAGAATATGTCAATGCATACTCGGGTGTTTTTGATATACACCTGAGAGAGGGGAATTATGATATACATGAATTTACGGGACAAATTGGTATAAACGGACTTGAATTTGGAGTGGAGGGACCTGTTTCCAGGAAACTGAAAGCGTCATATATGGCTTCTTACAGGTATTCATTCCTGGATGCCCTGGCCTATCTGGGTTTTGATTTTGGAGCGGGATCGGCACTCCCAAGATATCAGGACTGGACAGCCAAGATCAATGTACCCACCCCAAAAAGCGGAACATTTTCTTTATTTACAATTGGAGGGGTAGGAAAAGTCAGCATAGTTGACGGAGAATCAGATTTTTATAATTATGCCGACGACATATCCAGTCAGTCCGGAATGGCAGTAGGCGGAATCCAGTATCAAAAAACACTGGGGCATAACCAATCACTCAAAATATCACTGGCAGGCTCTTATTCTTCTTTTGCAGCACAAATAGATTCGTTAAATGCTGAAACGTTCCAGAAAGATCGCAGTCAGGACGCCATGCTTATGCGTGAATTCCAAAGCCTGCAAGCCGTACATAATATTAAATTTGGCAGCAGGTTGTCTATGCGTTCCGGTTTGACCGGTAAAAGAATGGCCTACAAATTCATATCCAATGATTATTCAAAAACCACTTATCCGAAAGATGTGAACGAAATAGGATATACCTTTCTTTTACAAGGATTTTCAGAAATCTCATATAGGGTATCAGCTCAATTGAGCCTGGATGCAGGGGTAAATGCTCAGTTCCTCTTTTTGAACCAAACCTGGAATGTAGATCCCAGGTTGGGCTTGTCATGGAAATTCAGTCCCAAACATGAATTGACCTTTGGTTACGGGCTTCACAGCCAATACCAGGGTTTGGAGATCTATATGACCAAATTGTTCTCACAGGCAGTGGATAGTAAGATTTATCCCAATAAATTCCTGGATATGACAAGAGCGCACCACCTGGTACTGGGATATCAATGGCGTCTTGCCCCTTCCACGCGTTTAAAAGCAGAGGCCTATTACCAATATCTTTATAATATACCGGTCGATCTTTATGAACCGTATTATTCCGTGATCAATTTGAGCGGGATGAATTTTGATAAATACGGAAGGGTTTATGTCAGTGATGGGACAGGTTACAATTACGGATTGGAACTTACCCTGGAACGTTTTCTGTCCCAGGGCTGGTATTATATGGGGACGGTATCTGTCTTTGAAAGTAAGTTCAGGAGCATTGACAACATCTTGCGGAACACTCGTTACAACAGCAATTTTGTAGGCAATATTCTTATTGGAAGGGAGTTTGAATTAACCAGAAAACCATCAGCAAAGAACATATGGTCGGTCGGTGGCGATATCAAATTCGCTTTTGCAGGAGGCCAGCGGTATATACCGGTGGATGTGGAAGCGTCCAGACAAGCCGGTTCGACTGTATATATCTACGAACAGGCTTTTCTGCCAAGGCATCCTTTCTATATGAGGGGAGATCTGAAGGTCTGGGCCAAGATCCAGCAGCGCAAGGTAACCCATGAGATCGGGGTTGAAATAAGGAACTTCATTAATAGAAAAAACGTCTATTCATATGAATACGACGTGAAGCTTGAAGATATGAGAACCTCATACCAGACAGGCTTGCTTCCTCTTGGATATTACAGGGTGACGTTTTGACGATTAGTCTAACGGAAGATAAAACAACGCATCTGCCGGTATAAATCCGGGAACTGCCGCATTAAACCGGACCAATGCAGGCAGAAAAGATGCGTGCATTATCTTACGATCACTCCTATAGGGTTTGCAAACGACCTCACCATCCATGGGATAACAAAACCAGGGCGGACTGACGAATCCGTCCCTGAAAAGACATTCCCGGTAAGCAAAATCAAACATTGAAGAAGGCCAAAGAAAGGTAAATTCCCGTTGTGCGGCATCTTCCACATATTCTTCAAAGGGGACGGGATCAAAACGCCCTGGCGTCTTTTCAGCAGAGAGATCCATCCTGACAACAGGAGCGGGAACATTTACTTTGACGGTGAATCCTCTTTTGCTGTAAAAACGTTGCAGATCCTGCGTAACGGGAAAAAGCAACAGAAACGGGGCCATCTCCGAAGCTTTGGACAGCAGCAGGGTGCTGTATCCTTTTCTCTGTTGCATGGGATGCGTCGCCACCCCGTACACATAAACACCTTGCAGGATCCTTTTTCCCTTGTGATGAAGAGCTAAAGGAAAAAGTGTCAGAAAGGACATTCCATCGGGGTGATACAGGACGGTTCCGAGTGTAAGGCAATAAGCAATGACAAATTCGGCATAACCGGGCGTTTCGTTAAAAGCAGCACTCCAAATGTCCCGGAGTGCTGTCTTATCCCGATCATTTGCCTTACGTATCACGAGTAGATCTCTGCTATGAGTTTCTCGTAGTGTTTGTTTAATTGATTCCTGCGCAATTTCAAGGTTTGCGAGAGCAGTCCGTTGGCAGTCGTCCATTCATCGTTTACCAAGCGGAAGAATTTGATCTGTTCATGGGGGGCAAGCGTTTTGTTTATACGCTCTATTTCTTTATGAATGAGATCATTGACTTCTTTTGTTTTATATAGGTTTTCCAGATCCTGGAAAACCATCCGGTGACGTGCGGCCCAATCCTGAATGAGCACCGAATTGGGGATAATAATAGCCGAAGCCACTTTCTGGTTGCTGCCTATGACCAATGAGCTTTCTATAAATGGAGACTCATTAAGCTTATTCTCAACCATTTGCGGAGCGACGTACTTGCCGTTCGAAAGCTTGAATATCTCTTTTTTACGGTCGGTAATGCGTAAGAATATCCCGTCGACTATTTCCCCCACATCACCGGTATAGAACCATCCTTCGTCATCTATAGCAGCTTTTGTAGCTTCAGGATCCTTATAGTAACCCATCATAATATGGGGCCCTCTTGTCAGGATTTCTCCGTCGTCTGCAAATTTCAATTCGGTACCATCCATAACCTTTCCTACTGTTCCTATCTTGCGGATCTTGTCCTTGGGGTTGTTCACAGCGATCACAGGGGCGGTTTCAGTAAGACCGTACCCTTCATAAATATACAATTTAGCTGCTGAAAACAACCGGATCACACAGGCACGGATGGAAGAACCGCCTGTAACGATAATCATTTCATGACCGCCCAGGTTTGCCCTCCATTTGCTGTAAACAAGTTTATCAAATATTTTATTGAGCATTACACGCCAAAACGTAAGGTTCTCGTAATCGAAAGTATTCCCAAAATTCCACGCCCATCTATAGATCACACGTTTTATTCCTTTGAGCGTCTTGCCGGCGTCTTCCAGTTTCTTGTACATCATTTCAATAACCCGCGGAACCGCACAAAATCCGTCTGCCTGTATGTCTTTCAGGTCCCGGGCAATAGTTCCCATGTTTTCTGCATAATAGATGCTTATCCCCAGGGCCTGGAATTCATAGTTCATGGTTCTTTCATAAATATGGCAAAGGGGCAGGAAACTCAGGTAGCGGTGCGTTTCGTTCATGGTCTGCTGCGCAGCATGACCCAGGAAGTTGAACACAATGCTGCTATGGGCATGCATTACACCTTTTGGCGTTCCGGTAGTACCTGAAGTATAGATTATCGTGAGTAAGGTATCGGGTGTTATATTCTTTTTATTGTCCTCAATGACGGATTTCCATTTGTCTTTATTCTTTTCACCCGAAAGACGTATTTGTTCAATATTATTTACACCCTCCACCTGATCTATCGTAAATACTGTGGGGGGATTGTCAAGTTTGGCGATTGTCGGGGCAAGATGTTTGTACAGGGTTGCGCTTCCGATGATCATGACTTTTGCGTCGGAATGAGGAATGATATAGAGGTAATCGTCTTCACTAAGAGTGGTATAGATGGGTACGTGGACAATTCCTGCGAGGGCGGTCCCCATATCCACAAAATTCCATTCGGGACGATTGTTCATTACGGTAATGACCTTGTCACCCGGTTTAAGACCCAATTCCAAAAATCCGTAAGCAAAAGTATGTGATATTTCCGCATATTCTTTAGAGCTGTATTTTCTCCATGCACCACTTACTTTTCCAGCCAGTATATCTTCCTTGGGATACGTTTTCTGCAAACGTTCCAACAAATCGAACAACCTTGTGATTTTTACTTCTTCTTTCATATTAAGGATGTTTTTAAATCTTTTAAGAATTCATCAATGTGTGATTCCCGGGTGTTAAAGGAACACATCCAGCGAACTTCTCCGATGGATTCATCCCAGGTGTAAAAAAAATATTTTTCTATCAGTTTTTTATAAACAGTTTCCGGGATAGTGGCAAAAACGGCGTTACTTTCCACTTTTTGGGTTATGGTAACTCCGGGCAGATCCCGGACGCCGGCCGCAAGATATTGAGCCATTTTATTGGCATGACGTGCATTTTCAAGCCACAATCCGTTTTCCAGGTATGCCAGGTATTGTGCTGCCACAAAACGGCTCTTGGAAAAGAGCTGCATACATTGTTTGCGAATATAAGGAAAGTCATTTGCAAGAGCAGGATCGAACAGTACCACTGATTCACCCAGGAGCATACCGTTTTTAGTGCCGCCAAAGGAAAGTGCATCAACACCGCAAGCCGTGGTCAGGTCGGCAAAAGAAACATCCAGGTATGCGGCGGCATTGGCCAGGCGGGCCCCGTCCATGTGCAGGTACATGCCGTAGCTATGTGCAAGATCGGCCAGGGCACGGATCTCTTCTGGCCTGTAAACCGTTCCAAGCTCCGTAGCCTGGGAAATGGAAATAACTTTCGGCTGTGAATGGTGCTGGAACCCAAACCCGTGAAGAACGGGCCGGATGTCTGCAGGTCGCAGTTTCCCGTCAGGAGTATCGATAGTGATGAGTTTGCAACCGGTAAAACGTTCGGGGGCCCCGCATTCGTCCTGACTGATATGGGCTGTACGTGCACAGATTACCGCATGATAAGGCTTGGTAAGAGCCTGAAGACACAACACGTTGGCACCGGTTCCGTTAAAAGCAAAAAACATACGTGTGTGTTCACCGAAAACAGACCGAAATACCGTCTGCGCACGCAGGGTATGGTCATCTTCTCCGTAAGAAAGGCTGTATCCCTCGTTGGCCTTGGCAAGTGCTTTCAGCACAAATGGATGCACCCCGGAGTGATTGTCACTTCCGAAGCTTGTTTTCATAAAATATTATAATGGGCACTTACGAGATCAATTTCCCGTAGGCCTCTGCGTTCAACAACTCTTCGGCTTCATGGGGATCTGACATTCTGATCTTCACCATCCAACCCGCACCATAGGGATCTTCGTTAACTTTCTGGGGTTCCGCCTCAAGTGATTCGTTCCACTTCTCGATAGTCCCAGATACCGGCATAAATAGATCGGCTACTGTTTTGACAGCTTCAACGGCCCCGAATACTTCATTCCGCTCTAGTGTTTCACCTTCGGTCTGAATATCAACAAAAACGATATCGCCCAATTGGGACTGGGCATAATCAGTTATACCCACAATTGCCAGATTACCTTCAATTTTTAACCATTCGTGCTCTTCTGAGTACTTAAGGTTGGCCGGAATATTCATAGTGTTAAAATTAAAATTTTATTAGCGCAAATATAGCTATTTAAGATAAATTACAAGAGTTTGAGGGCTTGCCGGATCAGATCCTCCAGACTACAGGAAGGATTCTCTTTTTGCAGGCGTGAAATGACTTTTTCAACAGCTGCCCGCTGAAATCCGAGTTGTTGCAGAGCCGCTGCAGCTTCAGCACCAGTTTCCGAGACAGGCTGAGCCGTATGATCATCGCCATCGGATTCCAGATCTACTTTGAGCATTTTGTCCCTGAGTTCAACGATCATCCTTTCAGCTGTTTTTGTACCGATCCCCTTAATGCTTTTGATCTTGGGCACATCGGCTGTGATCAGGGCGTTGCGCAGTTCTATATTGTTCATGGCAGAAAGGATCATCCTTGCCGTATTGGGGCCCACTCCGGAAACGCTTATGAGCAACCTGAAGATCTCGCGTTCGTCCCGGGTGGCAAATCCGTACAACAAATGGGCGTCTTCCCTTACAAGAAAATGCAGCCACAGCCGGACTTCTTTTTGATTATGTATGGCAGAATATGTCTGCAGTGAAATAAGGACATGATAACCTATCCCGCTGCTTTCTACTACTGCCTGTGCCGGATCTACACTGATCAGAGGTCCTTTTATATATTCGTACATTTTAGTAACGGTTGATACACGCTGCAAATATACATTTATTATCTTTGAAGTATGAATATAGCACATATCAGGGAGCAGTTTCCCGCCCTGCACCAAAAAGTTCATGGGAAACCTCTGGTGTATCTGGATAACGGGGCTACATCACAAAAACCAAAAATGGTCCTGGACGTCTTGCAGGAAATGGAGGGCAAGATAAACGGTAATATTCACAGGGCCGTGCACTATCTGAGTGCGCAGTGTACGGAAAGGTACGAGAAAGCAAGAACCGTCGTTAAAGATTTCCTCAATGCCGACTCCGAGGACGAAATCATCTTTACAAGCGGCACTACCGCATCGTTGAACCTGCTGGCTTTCTCATTTGGACAGACGTATGTTCGTCCCGGGGACAGGATCATTGTGACCGAAGCGGAACATCATTCCAACATAGTTCCTTGGCAAATGATGTGCCAGCGTACAGGGGCCCTGCTGGAAATCTGGGAGGTAGACGACACTGGTGCATTAGACCCCAAAAAACTGGAGCAGATCCTGGATAAATCCGAAGAAGTGCCCAAACTGCTTGCCATAACACATATTTCCAACGTCCTGGGTCTTGTCAACCCTCTGGCTGAAATCATTCAGATCGCTCATTACTACAATGTCCCGGTTGCCGTAGACGGGGCACAAGGGATCGTTCACAAGAAGGTTGACGTAAGGAGTCTTGATGCCGATTTTTACGCGTTTTCAGGACATAAACTATATGGTCCGACAGGAACAGGCGTATTATACGGTAAAGTCAAATATCTGGAAGAAATGGCCCCTTGGCAGGGCGGAGGCGATATGATAGAAACGGTTTCCCTGCGAAAAGGAACTACCTATGCACAACCTCCCCTTAAGTTTGAAGCGGGTACGGCTAATTTCATAGGGATTGCCGGGCTCGGAGCCGCTATTGAATTTATTAACGGGCTAAATATCAAACTTATTGAGGACCATGAAAACGAGATCACCCAAAAGGCGATAGAAGCCCTCGGACAGATAGACGGTTGCAAGATCCTTGGTATTCCCGGGACATACTACGGTAAGACGTATGAGAAGATCCCCGTTTTTTCAATGACGATCGAGGGGGCTCATCCTTCCGATATAGCTACATTGCTTGATAGAATGGGGATAGCGGTCCGTTCAGGCATGTTATGTGCGGAACCGTTGCTGGAACGGTTCGGGATCACTTCCGTTCTGCGGGCATCGTTTGCCCTCTACAACACATTGGAAGAACTTGACTTTTTTGTAGAATCC
This sequence comes from Bacteroidetes bacterium ADurb.Bin037, assembly GCA_002071175.1. Classification (GTDB taxonomy): domain Bacteria; phylum Bacteroidota; class Bacteroidia; order Bacteroidales; family UBA932; genus DMER64. The sequence continues at coordinate 191,533 of MWER01000004.1, read as the reverse complement.
CTGAAAAAAGTTTTGAAAATACTGCGATAAAAACCTTTACCAGTAATGACCATTAAAGATAAGCAGGCTCAGATCGTGGAAGAATTTTCCTTTATGGAAGATTGGATGGACAAATACGAGTATTTGATAGAACTGGGGAGAAAACTGCCTCCGCTGGAAGATGCCTCTAAAACTGAAAAGAACCTTATCAAGGGATGCCAGTCCAGGGTGTGGCTGGATGTCAAAAGAGAGGACGGCCGTCTTTATTTCAGGGCAGATAGTGATGCCTTGATCACAAAAGGTATCGTATCCCTGCTTGTAATTGTCTTTTCGGGTCATACCCCCAGGGAGATCCTGGATGCCGACATATCTTTTATCGATCAGATAGGCTTAAGGGAACACCTTTCCCCCACAAGGGCCAATGGTTTGTTATCCATGATACGACAAATCCAAATGTATGCTCTGGCCGCAAGTGCTGAAAATCCCGCCTGATATGGAACTTGAACAAAACATTAGACTGGCTCTCAAACAGGTATATGATCCTGAAATACAAGTCAACATAGTAGATCTGGGACTCATATACGATATAGCCATAGGCGAAGCAGTAAAACAAGGCCGTCTGGTAACTGTGACCATGACACTTACGGCACCCCATTGTCCCCTGGCCGACGAAATGGTGGAAGATGTAAAGATGGCGGTAAGCCAGGTTCCCGGAGTAGGGAAAGTCACTGTCGTGCTCACTTTTGATCCCCCCTGGGATCCTTCCCGGATGAGTGAAGAAGCCCTGCTTGACACAGGCCTTTACGGAATATACTAAATCTAACGTTTATGCATAAGGCATATCTGCTATTAGGCAGCAATATGGGAGACAGGGCGTTGATGCTGGAGCGGGCCCTGGAAGAACTGGGGAAGATAGGCCGGATTACGGCCATGTCTGCAAGAAAGGAAACGGAACCATGGGGATTTGAGGAGCCTGTGACAAGTTTCCTAAATCAGGCTGTATGCCTGGAAACTGCTCTTGATCCTGAAAAGCTCATGGAACAATGCCTGGAGATTGAACGGGTATTGGGAAGAAAAAGAGAGAAACGGCAACTGCCATCTACAGAAAAAAAAACCTATTATTCGCGCTTGATAGACATTGATATCCTTCTGTATGACAACCTGAAACTAAACACAAAACAGCTGATCCTGCCGCATCCCCGGTTAAGGGAAAGACCTTTTGCCATGGAACTGCTTCGGGAGATTCTACCAAAAAACCTATCTTTGAAAGATTTTTACTGAATGATCTTATGACACAGGAAGACTTATTCAAAAACATTATTGCGCACGCCAAGGAGTATGGTTTCATTTTTCCGTCCAGTGAAATCTATGACGGATTGAGCGCAGTGTACGATTATGGTCAGAACGGTGTTGAGTTGAAGGACAACATAAAAAAGTACTGGTGGGATTCCCTTGTAAAGCTGCATGACAATATAGTAGGCCTTGATTCTGCAATTTTCATGCACCCCAGGATCTGGGAAGCCAGCGGGCATGTGGCTGCATTCAACGATCCGCTGATAGATAACAAAGACTCCAAGAAAAGATACAGGGCAGATGTGTTGCTGGAAGATCACATTGTCCGGCTGGAAGAAAAGATTGCCAAGGAAGTGGCAAAAGGCAGGAAACGTTTTGCGGAAAGTTTTGATGAAGAACAATTCCGCACTACAAATCCGAATGTATTGCGTGAACAAGCCAAGATCGACCAGATCCGTTTAGAAATGAACAAGGCCCTGAACGAAAACGATTTGGCTGCCCTGCATCAGCTGATCCTGGATTGCGGGATCGTTTGTCCCGTTTCGGGTACGAGAAACTGGACGGACGTCCGCCAATTCAACCTGATGTTCAGCACACCGCTGGGCAGCAACAGTGAAGGAGCCTCGCAGATCTTCCTGAGACCTGAAACGGCTCAAGGGATTTTTGTAAACTTTTTGAATGTCCAAAAAAGCGGACGTATGAAGGTCCCCTTTGGTATAGCACAGACAGGAAAGGCCTTTCGGAATGAGATCGTTGCCAGGCAGTTTATCTTCAGGATGCGTGAATTCGAGCAAATGGAGATGCAGTTCTTTGTTAAACCCGGAGAGGAAATGAAATGGTACGAATACTGGAAACAGATGCGGTTACGCTGGCATCTGTCACTTGGACTGGGTGAGGATTTGTACCGGTTTCACGATCATGAAAAATTGGCCCATTATGCCAATGCGGCCAGCGATATAGAATTTCGTTTTCCTTTTGGGTTCAAGGAACTGGAAGGGATCCACTCCCGGACCGATTTTGACCTGGCCAGTCATGAAGAATACTCGGGCCGTAAATTGCGGTATTTTGATCCGGAGACTAACGAAAGTTATATACCTTATGTTGTTGAAACTTCCATAGGACTTGACCGAACATTCCTTGCAGTGTTGTCTGCTTCATACAGGGAAGAGGAGTTGGAAAACGGAGAAACACGCGTAGTTATGCGTATCCCGCCGTTTCTGGCCCCTGTCAAACTGGCTGTTTTCCCGCTGATCAAAAAGGACGGATTACCTGAGATTGCCCAGGAAATCTTAAAAATACTCCGGTTGGAATACAATTGCCTGTATGACGAGAAAGACAGCATAGGGAAACGTTACCGTAGGATGGATGCGATTGGCACGCCGTTCTGTATTACGGTTGACCATCAAACACTTGATGATAAAACGGTTACCTTGCGTGACAGGGACACGATGTTACAGGAACGGATACCGATTGACAACCTTCCCGGGATAATGGACGACAAATTAAACATGAAGCATTGGCTAGGAAAACTCACATAAAAAAAACATCCGGAAAGAAGTATTTCTTTCTTATTATCTTTATTATTTACCTGGGGGTATGTGCTTATTTACTCTTTTCAAAAGGACGTGGTACCCCACACGTGTTTTTTATATGGATGGCATCCGTTTTGAACGTAAAGCCCGATAAAGTACTACATGCCATACTTTTTATTCCCATAATTCCCCTGGCCTGGGTTGCAATCAGACCCCGGAATATTGTCACAAAAGTTTTAATACTGTGGTCCGGGTTCATTTTTGGGGTGATTACCGAAATTGTCCAATCTTATCTTCCTTACTGCACGGGAGACATAGCTGATGTAGCAGCAGACATAGTGGGAAGTCTTCTGGGGATCCCTTTTCTGATTCTGTATTATTGGAAAGACAAGCGTACAACATTATAAACGACCGTTCCTTTCAGGCTTAATCTGTTCGCTTTGCCAGAAACCAAAGCCGGCAGGAACTATATTGAATACATAGTAAAGATTAACAATCGTATAGTTCTGATAAATAAATAAATGCTTATTACGAGCAGCATTAAAGCTACAAAATAGCGTTGTCTAAGTGTTCACAAGAAAAAACACACAACGATTTAAATGTACTGGCAGAGATGTTGCGGATCGGATACTTCCCTGTATTTAACTACTATATTCTTGAAATCAGTCCATGTGTCCCTTTTTAGATTGGGATTTCGTAACAGAGCAGCCGGATGGTAAACTGCCATAGTCTGACGTCCCATACAATTGAACCATTGTCCGTGATCACGCGTGATCTTGTATCCTGCTCCGGCCATATAAAGCAGGCTGGTTGCGCCCAACAGGATCATTATCTTGGGATCTATACGTTTTATCTGTTCATATAACCAGGGAATACAACGGGCAACCTCCTCGGCTGACGGGACGCGGTTCCCGGGAGGCCGGCATTTCACGACATTACTGATGAAAACATGTTTTTGCCTGGTAAAATTACAGGCATCCAGGATTTTATCCAGCAATTGCCCTGAAGCACCTACAAAAGGCCTCCCCATCAGATCTTCGTCCCTGCCCGGAGCTTCTCCTATGATCAAAATATCTGCATTGGGATTGCCTTCCCCGAAAATCACATGTTTACGGGTTTTCGACAGTTCGCAACTTGTACAACCAAGGACTTGTTGTCTGAAAAATTCCGTCATTTGTATGATCCGGACGATTGTTCATTCAACGATAAAATGTCCTCTGAATGACAATTCTTACAATTATCAACAGGATCCGGAGAATAATTCACTTGGCGGCAATGGCGGCAACGGTACCAATGATTGTCAATTTCATAGTCTCCGCCCCGGATCACAATGCTTTTGCTTTCAATGAAGGCGCGGGCAATGGTTTTACGTGCCTTGTCATACAGACGGGTGAAGGTCGGGCGGGATATATTCATGCGCTGCGCCGCTTCCTCCTGAGTCAAATTCTCATAGTCAGCCAGCCGAATGGCCTCATACTCTTCAAATAACAAATCGACCGAACCCCGGTTCTTTCTTGAGATCCCATAAGGACGGTAACCTTCCATAGGAGGTAAGGCTGACATTCGCCGGCGTCTTTTTCTGTTTGGCATTACACAAAGATAACAAAAGAAAGAAGTAGATATAAGATTTACTAAAAGGTGAATAAACAAAAAACCGGGCAAATTAACCCGGTTTTTGTAGTCGGGGTGGTCCGACTCGAACGGACGACCACCTGCTCCCAAAGCAGGCACGCTAGCCAACTGCGCCACACCCCGCCAAGTTTGGGCTGCGAAGATAGGGATTTTTTTCTATTTAATATATTTCAGAGCTTTTTCGTATCTTTCTTCGACTTCTTTCCAGTTGATTACGTTCCAGAAAGCATCTATATAGTCTGCCCTTTTGTTTTGATATTTCAGGTAATAGGCGTGTTCCCAAACATCTATTCCCAGCAGGGGAATACCCCTTCTCTCAACCACATCCATCAGGGGGTTGTCCTGATTGGGTGTCGAGCTAATAAACAAATTGCCCCCGGCGTCCAGGCTCAGCCATGCCCAGCCGCTACCAAAACGGGTGGCACCGGCAGCGGCAAAAGCCGTTTTCATTTCGGCAAGTGATCCGAAGGTCTTATCAATGGCTTTGGCGAGTTTTCCGGAGGGTTTATCTGCACCCGAAGGGGTCATGTTTTCCCAGAAAAGGGTATGATTGTAATAACCACCGCCATTGTTACGGACGGCTGCAGGATATTTACTGATATTGGCAAAAATGTCCTCAATGGGCATCGTTGTCATTTCCGTTCCTTCCACGGCCTTAATGAAATTGTTGTAATACGCCCGGTGATGACGACTGTAATGGATCTCCATGGTCATGGCGTCTATGTAAGGTTCCAATGCGTCGTAAGCATAGGGAAGGGGTTGGAAAACAAAATGTTGAGATGCGATCCGGGGAGCGGTCTGAGCCCCCAGGCTGTATGGCAGACCCGTTAATCCGGCCAGGATTAGGGTAAGCGTTAGTTGTAATGTTTTCATAGCAGTGTTTTCTTATTAGTTTGAAAACATTAGAATTACACATAATATGCCAGAAGGCACGGGAGATGAAACCTACTACGCCAAAATCCGACAGAGATTTTTTAAATAACTTATTAGCAGAGGTTTGTGGTTTTGTCTGAAAATATGGTACGATAGGGTTCCTTCTCCTTTTCTGCCAAAATCGAAGCTGTTGCCTGCAGTAGTAATAAGAGCAAAAAAAAGACCGTCTCAAGCAAATTCGGACGGTCGTTACTGTTTTTCTTGGCGGTGAGGGGGGGATTCGAACCCCCGATACCCTCGCGAGTACGTCAGTTTAGCAAACTGATGGTTTCAGCCACTCACCCACCTCACCAAACCTTTACTTTTAGGGAGTGCAAAGGTATATAATTTATTTTACAATCCATAAAGACTTTTCTGTCCGGCCGGGCATTGCAAGTCAGGGATGCCTTCTTATTATTTAGCGATCTGCTCGCGCATATCGGTGTCGGCCTGGATGTTCTTCATCCGGTAATAATCCATGATACCGATGTTGCCTTTGCGGAAAGCTTCTGCCATAGCCAAAGGGATCTCGGCTTCAGCCAGGATGACTTTGGCGCGGGCCTCCTGAGCTGCGGCCTTCATTTCCTGTTCCAGGGCAACAGCCATGGCACGGCGTTCTTCAGCACGGGCCTGGGCAATATTCTTATCGGCATTGGCCTGGTCCATTTGCAAGACGGCCCCGATATTCTTCCCTACGTCTATGTCGGCAATATCAATGGAAAGGATTTCAAAGGCAGTTCCAGAATCAAGGCCTTTTTCCAAAACAACCTTGGAAATATAGTCGGGATTTTCCAGGACTGACTTATGGGAATTAGACGATCCTATACTCGAAACGATCCCTTCGCCCACACGGGCCAGAACCGTTTCTTCACCGGCCCCTCCCACCAGTTGTTTGATGTTGGCCCGTACCGTTACACGTGCCTTGGCTATGAGTTGGATGCCGTCCTTGGCTACAGCAGACACGGGTGGGGTGTTGATCACTCTGGGATTTACAGACATTTGTACTGCCTCAAACACGTCACGTCCGGCCAGGTCAATGGCTGCCGCCATTTTAAAGTCCAGGGGGATATTGGCTTTGTCGGCTGAGATCAGAGCGTTTACTACTTTAGTTACATTTCCCTTAGCCAGATAGTGTGCTTCCAGGGCATTCACATCAAGCGTTAAACCGGCTTTTGTGCCGGTGACCATTGCCATGACAATGGTGCTTGGGGGAACTTTTCTCCATCGCATCAGTACCAATTGTATCAGACTGACCCGTACTCCGGAAATCAAAGCCTGGAACCATAAAGTAATGGGGAAGAACCATAAAAGGATGAATAAACCAACGATCCCGATGGCTATCCAAATTAACGTTGCAGCTGCACTTGACATAATATTTTCTTTTAGATGTTTTCAATAGGAGACACAAAGATACTCAATCCCTCAATATAGACGACCCTGATGGGTGTTTTGGGCTGAATGAGCCCCTGGGATGAACGGACTTCTACCGTAATATTTCCAAAGCGGCCGTTGCCGGCAGGGTTCAGGCGTGTCAGGCTGATCCCTTCCATACCCACGGTAATGCCTTTGTCTTCCGGGGAGGGAATGGCTTTTTCTTCAATATTGTGCTTAAGGGTGATTTTGCGCCACGTTTTGGAGCGCAGGGCAAAAAACACCAGAACACCGCACAGGATCAAGGATCCGAACAAAAAAAGAAAACCGACTGTATTTCCGAATTGTACGAAAGCTGCCACTATGGCACCAATGAAGCTTGCCAGCCCCAGGATGCCGGCTATACCGAATCCCGGAAGGATAACCATTTCGGCTATCAGTAGCAGAAGGCCTATGATTATGAGTGTTATGATTAAACCTATTCCCATATTATATTATTGTTTTATTTAGTGACGGGTTGAACGGTTACATTTACGTATCCTTTTTCCTGGAGGGCTGCTGCAAGAGCCTGTGCCTCCTCCATAGAATTGAAGGGACCAATGAAATAATCGGCACCGGTGCCGGCAATGACCCTAATAATATCCTTATCCGAAAACTCATTTACCAGGGAAACGAGCCCGGGAGGTATTTCATTACTTCCCAGATATACCTGGAATGCTTTTATCCCTTCTGGGGCCGTTTTGTTTTGTGCTTCCCTTCGCCGTCCTTCCTGCACAGAGATGGATTTACCTTGGTAATAAGCCACAATTATGGCCCCGGAAATATTTTGTTTTTTAACTAAAGTAAGTGCTTTAGAGGCATCTGCATAGCTATTGAACTGACCTGCATAATAGACATAGCGACTGCCTGCCCTCACTTCAAACACCGGGCAGATACCTTTTAACTGGCCGGGTACGGCCTTTCTTACAACAGTAAACAATTGTATGCGGTAATATAATCCTTTGGGTTCATTCTCCCAGGGAACGATCACGGATTCTTTTTCAATACGGAATGTAAGATCAACCGGCGGTATTACGGGAACAGGGGCTTCAAATATGTGATTTTCAAGATTAACGTATTTTTGTCTGACGGGATTGAAGGGAGCTTCCTGTTGCGGGGGATCATGAGCCGGAGCGGGCTGTGTGGAAGCAGGTGTTGCCACAGGGGGCAAAACACCGTGCGAAAGGAACAGGTCTTCTATTGATTGGGCAGATTTACGGGCATCACGCAGGGATTGTTGCAATTCCATCAAGATGATTTCCTCTTCCCTTATAGTGTTGGCAATGACCAGCCGGTCTTCTTCTCTTGACAGCGATCCGTAGAGCCTTCTCAGACTATCCAGTCTCCATTCATGTCCCGTTACCTGATCTGTGAAGTTCCTCACAGTCCCGATCAAATCTGCATAATGTGCAATTGCCTGGCGCGTTTCCTGCAACAACGTATCATGGACGAGTTGTCTTGCCGTTTCGTGGGTCGTTTCCTCCTTCGGGGATGTAAGTTTCAGGTGCGGCGGCGGGAGAGAGGCGATCTGCTGCAATTCCTGTACCGATGAAGGTTTGATCTTTACCGGTGAACTTTCATATTCCACCTTATATAAAATCAGGGAGTCTTTAGGTGCGGCCCTGTCCGAAGCAAAGTAGAAGTATCCGGGATCGTCCGAAAGAATATATAGCAGATCGTCTGAAGTGGAAGAAAAAGGAATACCCATATTTTGAGCTGGTTCCCATTGTTGCAGTTCGCTGTTCCAGGAACTTGTGAACAGATCTCTGTCTCCCATTCCCGCAAGGCCGTCAGAACTGAAAAAAAGGGTGTTTCCATCGGCACTCAAAACGGGGTATACCTCATTACCGGAAGTATTTATCCCTGGTCCCAGGCGAACAGGCGGATCCCAATATGTTATACGGCTACTGAGCGTGTCTTTCTTGCAAATCATGTAAATATCCCATCCCGTTCCCAGGGTTGTGTCACGGGCAGCAAAGACTAGCCGGTCCAGGGATTGCCTGTATAGCATGGGCTGACGCTTCTGGCCGTCATCATTGACAAATGCAAGGAGTTGCAAGGGAGGGAATACCCAGGAGCCCGACGGGGCAAGGTCATAATGCAGTACAAAATCATGAAGCGGTATCACGGTACGTCCCAATACAAGGGGTCTTACGATATAATTGCTCAGGATCATTCCATTTTCGCACAGGACACGGCGTTGCTCCGCCTGTGCAATCAACAAAGAGTCATTGGACAAGCTTGTTGCCCGGATAAAAGCTTCCTTTGCCCTCTCAAATTCATACGCTTTTCTAAGCCGTTCTCCTTCCCTAAACAATGCATCGGCAGGTGATAGTTGGGCATATAAAACAGATGCGGGAAACAGAAGACCCGCGATCAAACATGCTTTTATGAGAAGTTTATTAACCATAATGGGGCAAATGCGAACTACAAAGTTAATTAATTAGGGAAAAAATATTACATTTGCACCCTATTTTACCTGACTTATACAAATTTATAAATAATTAGATTATGCAAAGTAAAGGTGCCATCCGTCTGGTGATGTTACTCATCGCAGCAGCTTGTATTTATCAGTTGTCTTTCACTGCGGTAACCAGGATTCAGGAAAGAAAGGCAGCCGACTATGCCGAAAGGGCCGTTCTTGAATTTCAAAAAACATCTGAATATCAGAACATAAGCGAACTTGACCAGGCTTTTGTCCTGGATTCGCTCAGGAATGCCAAAAACAGCTTTTATATTGATTCCATAACCTCGGAGAAAGTATATCTGTCATTCACCTATAAGGAAGTCAAGGAAAGAGAGATCAACCTGGGACTTGACCTTAAAGGCGGAATGAACGTGATGATGGAGGTAAAACTCGAAAGCCTGATTCGTGCCATGGCTGACAACAGCCAGGATCCCGTTTTTAACGAAGCAATCCTTCTGGCGAACGAAAATGTGAAAGCCGGATCCCGTACGGATTATGTGACATTATTTGCCCAGGCATGGGAACAGGTTGCTCCCGGGGATAGACTTTCCAGGATATTCGGGACGTACGATCTGCGTGAAAGGATCAAGCCGGAAACTTCAAATGAAGAAATTATCCGGATTATCCGTACGGAAGCCGAATCTGCCATGGCAAATTCATTTAATGTGTTGCGCAACCGTATTGACCGCTTTGGGGTCACACAGCCAAATATCCAACGTTTGGGGACAACGGGACGCATATTGGTGGAATTGCCGGGTATCAAGGAACCGGAACGTGTCCGAAATCTGCTTAAAGGGACCGCATCCCTTGAGTTCTGGGAAACCTATGAAAACTCCGAGATATATCCCGCTCTGGAAGAAGCCAACAGGATCCTCCGTGATTACCTGGATGATATGAAGGCCGTTTCTGCAGAAGAAGAGCAGGCCAAGACAGAAGTCGAAGCCGATGAAGAAGACCTGCTTGCCCAATTAGCCAGAGAAGATTCCCTGTCGGAAGACATGGCTGCATGGGCCAGGCAAAATCCCTTATTCAATGTGCTTAATCCTAATATTTACGATGGACAGTTGGGCCCCGGACCTTGTATAGGGCGGGCACATTACCGTGATACGGCCCTGATAAACACCTGGCTGGCCCTGCCACAGGTGCAGGCCGTCCTCCCGGTTGACATGCGTCCTTTGTGGTCTGTTAAACCGGCCAGGGCTAATGAAGTTTATTATGAATTGATAGCCATTAAGGCCAATACACGTGACGGGCGCGCTCCCCTTGACGGAGGCGTTGTGACCGATGCGCGCAAGCAATTTGATCAGACGGGAGGCGGATACCCTTCGGTTGACATGGGGATGAACGCAGAAGGTGCCCGTATTTGGGCCAGGATGACGGCAGACAATATTGGTAAAAGCATAGCCGTCGTTCTGGATGATATGGTTTATTCCTTTCCAAGAGTAAATACGGAGATTACCGGGGGACGTTCATTGATCACCGGCGATTTTTCATCAGAAGAAGCCGATGACTTGGCCAACGTCTTAAAATCAGGGAAATTGCCTGCTCCCACCAGTATCGTACAAGAAAGCATAGTAGGTCCGTCCCTGGGATCACACTCCATCAGTTCCGGTTTGATTTCTTTCGTCCTTGCGTTCCTTCTGGTACTGGCCTATATGATATTTTTCTACAACAGGGCCGGGGTTATTGCTTCGGTAGCATTGTTGGGGAACCTGTTATTCCTCTTTGGGACACTGGTGTCGTTCGGGGCGGTATTGACATTGCCCGGGATTGCCGGTATTGTTCTGACAATGGGGATGGCGGTGGATGCCAACGTGATCATATACGAACGAATCAAGGAAGAAATACGTGCCGGGAAGGCAGTGCGATTGGCTGTAGCCGACGGCTACAAGAACGCTTATTCAGCTATTCTGGACGGTAATATTACCACACTTATTACCGGGATTATCCTGATGTTTTTCGGTTCTGGTCCCGTACAGGGATTTGCCACAACGCTCGTTATTGGGATCATCACTTCGCTCCTGACTTCCATATTCATTACCAGGTTAATGATAGAAAGACGTCTGTCCAAAAATAAACATATCTCTTTTGACAACAGTCTCACCCGTGAGTTCCTGCAGCATACCAAGATCAAATTTGTCAAGAACAGGAAGTATTTTTACATTACTGCAATCTCTTTGATGGTAATAGGACTTGTGTTCATATTTACGAAAGGATTTACGTATGGGGTTGATTTTACCGGGGGAAGGACCTATGTGTTGCGCTTTGACCAGGAAGTTTCAGCGGAAGAGATACGCGAAAATGTAACCGAAGCTTTCCAGGGTGGGGTTGAAGTGAAGGAATTTGGCGGGAACAGCCAGATGCGCGTTACTACCAAGTATCTGATCGAAGATGAAAGTGCAGAAGCAGATGCCATAGTAGACGAAATGTTATATAATGCCGTCAAGGAATTTTTCCTGACACCTATTTCATTTGAGGATTTCCTTTCCACCTTGAATAATCCGAACGGGATAATCAGTTCGGAAAAAGTAGGACCTACGGTAGCGAGCGATATAAAACGGGATGCCGTAATCGCCATCCTGCTTTCCTGTCTTGCCATCTTCCTTTATATTGCTGCCCGTTTCCGCAACTGGTCATGGGGAACCGGAGGACTTTTATCTCTGATTTTCAACACCATTTTTGTGCTGTCCTTTTTCTCTATATTTACGGGGATACTGCCCTTTAACCTGGACGTGGATCAACAATTCATTGCGGCCATATTGACGATTATAGGGTATTCACTCAACGATACGGTAGTTATTTTTGACAGGATCCGCGAATACAGGACACTTTATCCAAAACGCGGTCTTGCTGAAAATATAGATGAAGCGCTTAATTCCACCTTGTCCCGTACAGTCAATACGGGGGCCACAACACTTGTTGTATTGCTGGCCATTGCCATATTCGGGGGAGAGGTGATTCGTGGATTTGCCGTTGCACTGGCCATCGGGGTAGCTATCTGTCCCTTTACTTCTGTTACTATTTCCACGCCTGTTGTTTATGATATATGGAAATATATTGGCAGAAAAGGAGAAAAAAAGGAATTAAAAGGCAAGAGCAAGTCCAAAAAATGAAAGATCAGCGGGAGATTACATATTCCATAATGTAGTCATCCATAACATAACCGCTTCCAATATCAAATACATCCGATCCGGCTATATAGAACCCGGACCGGATGTATGCATTTATGGCCACCGTATTGTTTTTGTTTACCTGTAGCCTGATGACAGGCAGACCGTTTTCCCGGGCTATTCCAATTATCTTGTGCATGGCCTGGCCGAACAGGCCTTTTCCACGAAATTTCTGTAATAAATATATTTTACTCAGGAAAAGAGAGTTCTCTTTCAGACGGGGCTGAACCCCAAAAAATCCCGCTGTAATCCCGTCTGCCGTTATAAAATGGTACACATAATGTTCTTCGGATATCTGGTTATCAACGACTGATGGATTAAAGAACAGATCGAGCATATAAGCTATCTGTGCCGGGGACAACAAATCACGGTAGGCCTCTTTCCAGATAACAGAGGCCATTTCACACAGAAGGGTTATCTGCTGCTTGGTTTCAATATGGGGGAAAGAAACGATCATTCAAGGTAAAATTACTGATTTCTTTGTATTTTTGTATAAAAACAGGAAATGATGAAGCATACGCGTTTTACTGCATTTTTACTTTTTCTTTTACTCGGCGTTGTTTCCTTGCAGGCACAGCACGCTCCCGCCCATCAGGTGAGAGAGATAAAGAATATTGCCACCCGTGTACAGAAAATGTGGAATGTTCCCGCCATGGCCGTAACCGTGGTCAAAGACGGTGAAACAATTTTTGCACAAGGCATGGGGAAATTAAGGGCAGAAGAAAACGCACCCCTGGCAGATGCTTATACTTTGTTTGTAAACGCGTCTACCAGTAAGGCATTTACTGCCGCCTTACTGGGCATTGTGGTAGACATGGGATATGTAAAATGGACGGACCGCGTAACAGACCATCTTTCCGACTTTCAATTATATGACCCGTGGGTGACTGAGAACTATCTTGTGCAAGATATCATGAACCACAAGACGGGATTTCTACCACAGGCCCTCGACGTTATTCCCGCCCTGGGGTATGGGAGGGATGATCTTTATCATATGTTCAGGCTGGTCAGGCCATCTTCCAGTTTCAGGACCACTTATTCTTATTGCAATGCGTTATATACCATTGCAGCCCGCATAGTTGAAAAATATACCGGACTAACCTGGGAAAAAGCGCTTGAGGAGTATATTTTCAAACCACTGGAAATGGACCATACAACGACGGGGAAAGACCATTATTTCACGGCAGAAAACTTTGCATACGGTTACCGTTTGAGCAAGACCAGTCAAGGACTTATGCTGACTCCCCGTGACGATCGCGATGATTCATATGCATGGCTCCAGGCGGTCTCTCCCGCAGCTTTCGTTATGTCCAATGCAAACGATATGGGTCAATGGATGAAAATGTGGCTTGCCAACGGGAAGTATAAAGACAAACAGATCCTGTCGGAAGAGACGGTAAAATACCTGTTCAGTCCCCAAACCATCTGTTCCTGGGATAACGAACGGGTTGTCCTGTATGCACAGGGCTGGCGTATTGAGCAGGGAGTACAGGGGAAACTGATCAACCACACCGGTTTGGCCGGAGGGTATACGGCATGGGTAGTTCTTGTTCCGGAACTGAACCTGGGAGTGAGCGTTTTAATGAATCAGGGCAGCACCACTTCCCCGCAAACGGCTATAATCAGACAGATCATAGACCTGTATAGAGATGTTAAATCAGATTGGATATCAAAGATTTACGACGAGTATATGCGCCCACCGGCAGAGCGTAAACCAAAAGAAGAGGAAGAATATGTTGAACCACTTGACAACGAGATTTATACAGGCACTTATTTCAAGAATTTGTTCGGAGAAGTTTCAGTATACGAAGACGAAGGGAGTTTGTGTTTAAAAATCAATGACATAGATACAAAATTAGAACATAAAACAGGTAACACATTTCATTTCCGTGCACGGGATGAAGCCTTTGATATAACTTTCATTGTTAACACAAAACCGGGCTGGGCAGATTCCTTTACGATAGATTTCGGGGATGATTTGGGTCCGTTTGTGAGGATATTTAAATGAAAAAATGTGCAAACATAGCTGTTATCATGGCGGCAGGGAAAGGTCTGCGTGCAGGATTTTCCATACCCAAACAATATCAGGACCTGAAAGGACGCATGGTGTTGGAAAGGGCTGTAGATGCCTTTGACTCCCATCCCGGCATTGATCAGGTTGCCATAGTAGTAGATCCCGGGGAAAAAGACAGGATAAACGAAATCATTGCAGGAAACTCCTGGAAAAAGGTGACCCGCATAGTAGAAGGCGGAGTACAGCGGTTTCAGTCTTCCCAGGCAGCTGTAAAAGCTTTTGCCGACAGGCCAAACGACAATCTGCTCCTCCATGATGCGGCAAGACCTTTGGTCAGCGAACGGATCATTGGGGATGTGCTGGAAGCGCTCAAGCGTTATGTAGCAGTCGGTGTAGCGGTTCCTGTAACCGACACCTTGTTTTTTACGGGACCCAGAAATGACCAGATCCTGAGAGTTCCCGACAGGAACTTTTTTCAAAGAGCCCAGACACCTCAGGGATTCCGGATATCGATCCTGTCGAAGGCTTATAAATATGCATCGAATGATCCGGGTTTTTCGGCAACGGACGATTGCGGCGTAGTAAAAAGATATCTTCCCAGGGAAAAGATCTTTATTGTGCAGGGAGAAGAAAAAAATCTAAAGATTACTTATCCCGGCGACCTGGACATCCTTGCACACTGGATAGACTAACTCTTTATTCCACAGAGAATTCAATACCTTTCTTATGGATCCAGCTTAACAGATCCGGTGTCAGATCAATGCGATGTGAGCGGGAAAACAGCTTTACCGCCATTTTGTTCGATTTGTCCTTAAGAATGAAATGGACAGTTATCTTTCCGGGATTATCCGTCATAACCTTAACCAGTTCGCTCCGGAATGAACCGGAGATATTTTCCACATTTAGATTTAAGGTAAGGGAATGGAGCGATTCCCTGGCATTGGCCAACAACGATATGGCCAGGATCCGGAATTCCTTTTCTTTGGGACCGTCAACTGTCTTCGGATCTTGTCCTCTTCTTCTATATTGAATACGTTCCTGAAGGGAACCGTGGATCAACAAGGCTTCCCCCTCTCGCATATAAGGCAGGAATTGTTCGTATTCTTTCCCGAAAAGAGTAAATTTCCTGCTTGCGGTATAATCTTCAACGGTAAAAGTACCCCAGGGTCTTCCCGAACTTCTAGAAAGAGCAGAAGTGACGTTGGTAACAATACCTCCAACCCGGACTTCCCTTGCCACAAAAGGTTCTTCATACTGTCCGTCGTCCAGGATTTCCTGTATTTGCTGTAAGCTGCGGTTTGTAAAGTGTTTCATTTCAAAACTGAACCGATCCAGCGGATGGGCAGAGAGGTAGATACCCACCATTTCTCTCTCTTTTTTCAGAAAATCTTCCTGGACTTCCAGGTTTATATGCGGGGGTGCCGGTTTTTCTACCGGCGCCAGTGAATCTGATCCCGTTCCGAAAAGGCTCAACATGTCTTTATTCTTATCTTCTTGTATTTTTGACCCGTATCTTATGAGACTGTCCAGAAACAGGCCATCCTTATTGAAAGGCAAGAAGTACTGATGCCTTTTGATATCGGTAAAAGAATCGAAAGCACCCGCATAAACAAGACTTTCAAGAACCCTTCTGTTACAAGTGTTAAGATTGATCCGTTCTACGAAATCATAAATATCCCTGAACGGTTCTCCATCCTGCCTGGCTTGAATGATGTTTTCAACGGCACGGTAACCGACACCTTTTATACCGGCCATGCCAAAACGGATGTCACCATGTTTGTTGACCGTAAAATCATGCATCGACTCATTGACATCGGGTCCCAGCACGTTAAGCTCCATACGTTTGCACTCGTCCATAAACTTGCCTACTTCCTCTATGTTATCACGGCTCTTGGACAAAACGGCTGCCATGAACTCTGCAGGATAATTGGCTTTCAGGTATCCTGTCTGATAACTTAATATAGAGTAGCTGGTGGCATGGGACTTATTGAAAGCATATTGGGAAAAAGCAGTCCAGTCTACCCAGATCTTCTTTAGGATGGCTTCATCAAAACCACGGGCTTTCCCACCGTCCAGGAATTCCTGCTTCATCGTTTCCATTTCCTGGGGCTTCTTCTTCCCCATTGCATACCGGAGGGAATCGGCCTTAAATCCTGAAAAACCCGCCAGTTCCTGAGAAAGAAGCATCACCTGTTCCTGGTAGACCGTGATCCCATACGTCTCTTTCAGGTATTTTTCCATTTGGGGCACATCGTAGGTTATGGTCTTGCGACCATGTTTGCGGTCAATGAAATCGGGGATATACTCCATGGGACCGGGGCGGTACAATGCTGTCATGGCTATAAGGTCTTCAATACAAGTGGGTTTGAGCTCTCTGAGCCATTTGCGCATTCCGTCGCTTTCAAACTGGAAGACACCTACCGTGTCGCCGCGGCTGAACAATTCGTAGGTTGGTCCGTCGGTTAGGGGAATGTTGTTGATATCTATATTAATATTATGGTTGGTCTTGATGTTTTCAACCGACGTTTTCAGGATACTTAATGTCTTCAGCGCCAGGAAATCCATTTTAAGCATTCCCACCTGTTCAATAAGTGAACCTTCAAATTGTGAGACAAGCATATCTTCCCCCGTGTCTTTATCTTTTCCTGTTGAAAGAGGGATATGGTTTGTCAGATTATCCGGGCCAATGATGATGGCGCAGGCATGAATACCTGTATTTCTTATGGAACCTTCCAGTCTTCGTGCATATTTCAGAGTAGTGCTCACAAGGGGATCTTCTGATTTGAGGGCAGCCTGTAGTTCCGGGACATATTTCAGGGAATTGTCGATATTGATTATTTGTGATTTTCCATCCTTTTCAGGAAGCCTATCCGGAATAAGTTTGGCCAGCCGTTCTGCTTCGGACAACGGCAGGCGTTGTACGCGCGCCACGTCCCTGATGGCACTGCGGGCTGCCATGGTACCAAATGTAACGACACGGGCCACATGGTCCTTCCCGTATTTATTCTCTACATACTGAAATATCTTACTACGTCCGTCATCGGCAAAATCAATATCCATATCGGGCAGGGAAATCCTGTCTGCATTCAAAAAACGCTCGAATAGCAATCCGTAACGTATGGGGTCCACCAGTGTGATGCCCAAACAATAGGCGACTACCGATCCTGCCACAGAACCCCTTCCGGGTCCCACCCATACGTCCATATTCCTGGCAGCTTGGATAAAATCGCTGACAATAAGGAAATAATCGGGATAACCCATATAGGCAATGGTCTCCAGTTCAAAATCTATCCGTTCTTTCAGTTCCGGGGTGATCTGGCCGTAGAGGCGTTCTGCTCCCCGAATGGTCAGGTGTCGCAGATAAGCGTTGGCATCGGAGAATTCTTCGGGAATCGGGAAATGAGGAAGGAGGGGTTTGCGGTCCAGATCAAACGGTTCTACTTTGTCGGCGATCTCAAGGGTTGTGGCCAGGGCTTCAGGAATATCGGAGAACAGCCGGGTCATTTCCTGGGAAGATTTCAAATATTCTTCTTCTGTGTACTTGAGCTTCCTGTTTTCATCGGTCACATCCTCATTGATGGCAATACAGATCAGGCGGTCATGCGCAGGAGCATCTTCGTAATTTACAAAATGCACATCGTTGGTAGCTACCACTTTGACATGATGTTCCCGTGCAAGGGAGAGCAGATGAGGCTCGATTTGTTTTTGCAACTCATAACATGTCTTGGCATTTTGTGTATTTAGGCGTGTTTTGTGGCGTTGAAGCTCAATATAGTAATCGTCGCCGAACAACTTTTTATACCATGCTACCAACTGTGATGCCTCATCCATCTTACCGGCCAGAATTAGCCGGGGAAGTTCTCCGGCCAGACAGGCACTCAAGGCTATGAGTCCCTGATGGTGCTGTTTGAGCAATTCATGGTCGATGCGCGGTTTGTAGTAAAAACCGTCTATCCAGGCCTGTGAAACCAGTTTTATCAGATTCAAATAACCGGTATGGTTTTTTGCAAGCAACACCAGGTGGCATGTGGTAGCCTCTTCTTTGTTTTTCCGCAACAACCTGCCTTCCGGGGCGACATAGACCTCACAGCCGATAATGGGTTTAACGGAAGGATGTTTCTGTGCAATATTCAGGAACTCCTTCACACCAAACATATTTCCATGATCCGTTATGGCAAGGGCCGGTTGCTTATCGGCTTCTGCTTTGGCAAAGAGATCCGGAATAAAAGCCGCTCCGTCAAGTATGGAATATTGTGTATGAACGTGCAGGTGAACGAAAGAAGACATGGGGAATTACTTTTTATGGATAAGGGATTTTCCGGTCATTTTGGCGGGGGCCGGGATCTCCATCAGATCCAGTATGGTTGGGGCAATGTCAGCCAGGATTCCCTTATCTACAGCAGCAACGTCAGGGTCCACAACAATGAAAGGCACGGGGTTCAGGGAATGGGCGGTATTTGGTGAGCCGTCCCGGTTTAAGGCATTGTCGGCATTTCCGTGGTCAGCAGTGATGATCACCGAATAACCGTTTTCTATGGCCGTTTCGGTCACCTGGTATGCCAATTGGTCAACGATTTTCACAGCCTGGCAGATGGCTTCGTAAACCCCGGTATGACCGATCATATCCCCATTGGCAAAATTCAGGACGATGAAGTTGTATTCCTTTTTCTTCAACGCCCGGATAACCTTATCGGTCACTTCGGGAGCGCTCATTTCGGGCTTCAGGTCGTAGGTGGCCACCTTAGGGGATGGAACAAGAATCCTATCTTCCAGAGGGAACGCTTCTTCCCGTCCGCCGGAAAAGAAAAAGGTCACGTGCGCGTATTTTTCAGTTTCGGCTATTCTCAATTGTCTGAGCCCGTTGCGGCTTATCACTTCCCCTATGGTGTCCTCAACGTTCTCTTTATCAAAAAGAATGTGGAGCCCTTTGAAAGTATCGTCATAAGGGGTCAGACAGCAATAGTACAAAGGAATGGTGTACATTTCGTATTCAGGCATATCCTCTTGGGTCAGGACACGGGTGATCTCGCGTGCGCGGTCATTTCTGAAATTGAAAAAGATCATAGCGTCGTCTTTCCCTATGGTCCCTACAGGAACACCTGAACTGTCAACGCAAACGATAGGCTTGATGAACTCATCGGTAACTCCCTGACGGTAACTTTCAGCTATTCCTTCAGCCGCACTCCTGAAAGGAGTTCCTATGCCGTGCACGGCCAGGTCGTAACCGACCTTAACCCTGTCCCATCTTTTGTCCCGGTCCATCGTATAGTACCTGCCGATGACACTTGCTATCTTTCCCGTACTGCGGGCAAGATGGTCTTCCAATTGTTCAATGTACCCTTTACCGTTCATAGGATCCGTATCGCGTCCGTCCATAAGGCAATGAACGTAAACCTTTTTCAGGCCGTATTCATGTGCTATATCTAGGAAAGTAAAAAGATGTTCCATGGAAGAATGGACGCCGCCATCGGAAACAAGACCCATCAGATGTAGAGCCTTCCCGGAATTTTTGACGTATTGATAAACACCTTTGACTTCTTTATTTTCCCGGATTGACCCATCTCTGCAAGCCCTGTTGATTTTGACCAGATCCTGGTAAACTATACGACCTGCACCGATATTCAGGTGCCCGACTTCTGAGTTCCCCATTTGTCCTTTGGGAAGCCCTACGTCTTCACCGCTGGCGCTAAGTGTGCTGTTGGGGTATGTTGAACGGAGCTTTTCTATATGTGGCTGACCGGCAGTATAAATGGCATTGGTATGATCGTGTTTTCCTTCTCCCCAGCCATCCAGGATCATTAAAAGTACATTTTTCATAGATACGTAACTTAACTCACAAAGGTACGAAAAGATTTTGTGTACCTTTGCCGGATATTATGAATAAAAGAAACAACAAAAAAGTCCGGTCAGGAAATGACCACAGAAGAAAATCAAACCGGAAATCTTCACGGGCCATTGAATACGAAGGAAAATTAAGTATGACAAGGGAGGGCTTTGCTTTTCTTCTGGTATCTGCCAGGGAAGGCGAGTCTCCGGTAGAAGATATATTTATTCCTGCCAGAAAGCTGGGTGGGGCATTGCACGGGGACATCGTTCGTGTAGCCTCGTTTCCCGCCCGACCGGGAAAAGGCCGCAGGGTAGAGGGTGAGGTGATCCACATTGTGGAGCGATCCTCAAAACCTTATATTGGGATTGTTCAAATCGTTGACCATCAGGCATATGTAATAACGGATTCCAAGAACATGCCCTTTGATATAACCTTGGCCAAAGGGGGATTGTCTGGAGCACGGAACGGTCAGAAAGTAGCCGTTTTGGTTTCAGGATGGGACAAAAAGAGCAATATGCCTGTCGGTCATGTAACCGACGTGTTGGGTGTTCCGGGGGAGAATGATACGGAAATGCATGCCATACTGGCAGAATACGGGTTGCCTTACAGATTTGCAAAAGAAGTGGAAGCAGAAACGGAAAGCCTGCGCGACCAAATACTAAAGGAAGAAATCAAAGAAAGGGTTGATTTCCGGGAAGTGCCCACATTTACCATAGATCCGTCCGATGCCAAGGATTATGACGATGCATTGTCGTTCCGCCGGATAGGAGAAAGGAATGAGTTTATGGAAGTGGGCATTCACATTGCCGATGTCAGTTATTATATAGATCCCGGATCCTTGCTGGATCAGGCGGCCTATGAAAGAGGGAATTCAGTCTATCTGGTAGACAGAACCGTGCCCATGTTGCCTAAAAAACTGTCCAACAGACTTTGCTCCCTTCGTCCCAATGAAGACAAACTCTGTTTTTCAGCCGTATTTCAGTTCGACGATAATTACAATGTAGTTTCCCGCTGGTTCGGAAAGACCGTGATACGCTCATCGTGCCGTATGTCCTACGAAGAAGCCCAGGCGGTTCTGGATAAGGTTCCGGAGGTGTTGACGGATTCAGGACCTGTTCCGGCCCCCATTCGCGACAGTTTATTTTTCCTGCACACTTTGGCAGATAAACTCAGAAAGGAACGCCTTTCAAGGGGAGCCATAGCTTTTGAGAGCCCTGAGGTAAAAGTGGAGGTAGATCAAAAAGGCATACCGGTAAACATTCATTTGAAGGAACAACTGGATTCACATTGGCTTATAGAGGAGTTTATGTTGCTGGCAAACCGCGAAGTGGCCGAGTTTATAAATAAAAAGAAAGATAAAGGTACCGGCAAAATACCCGCATTTGTATACCGTGTTCATGAACCGCCTGCCGAGGACAAAATGATTGCTTTCCGCAATTTTGTACACCATTTCGGGTATCAAATGAAACAAACCAAAACAGTGAGGGATTATGCCAGGGAATTGAACAAGTTGCTTGACAAAGCAAAAGAAAAGCCCGAAGCGGGAGGGATTGTGATCATGGCACTGCGGTCTATGGCACGTGCCCACTATACGACCAACAACGTGGGTCATTACGGTCTTGCCTTTGATCATTATACCCATTTCACATCACCCATCCGGAGGTATTCTGACCTGATGGTGCACCGTCTTCTGATTCATTATCTCAGTGGCGGAAAGAGCATGCCGGTTGGGGAAATGGAAACGCGTTGCATCCATCTTTCACAAACGGAACAACTGGCAACTGAAGCTGAAAGAGCCAGTATTAAATACAAGATGGTGGAATATATGCAGGATAAGGTCGGACAGGAATTTGAGGGGATCATTGTTGGCCTGACAGAATGGGGCATGTATGTAGAACTTGAAGAAACGCATGTGGAAGGGATGGTGGCTCTACGGGATATGCAGGACGATTATTACGTTTATGACAAGGATGCCATGACCCTTACCGGAACTCATAGCAACAAGCAATATATTTTGGGTCAAAAGGTCCGCATACGTGTTTCAAGAGCAAATCTCGAACAAAAACAATTGGATTTTCAATTAACAAACTAAAATATGAAAAAAGGCACTATTTGGATCATTATTATTGCCATCATAGCATTGGTGGTCATGTGGTTTGTCAAGATCAACAACAGGATGGTTGAATCCGAAGAAAAGACAGTCCAGGCCTGGGCACAGGTAGAAAACGTTTACCAGCGTCGGGCAGATCTTATTCCCAACCTGGTTAACACCGTAAAAGGAGCTGCCGATTTCGAAAGAGGAACATTGGAAGCCGTTATCGAAGCCCGTTCCAGGGCTACATCGATTACCGTCGATCCGACCAATCTCACCGAAGAAAACATGGCGGCATTTCAGAATGCCCAGGATGAACTGAGCAGATCGCTGGGACGGTTGATGGTCGTTGTCGAACAATATCCCGCACTGAAGGCAAACCAGAACTTCCTGGAATTGCAGGCGCAGTTGGAAGGGACAGAGAACAGGATAGCTGTGGAAAGAAGGACCTTCAACCTGGTAGTTCAGGAATACAACGTACTGATCCGCAAATTTCCCCATTCGATTGTTGCGGGGATCAGGAATTTTGAATCCAAAGCTTATTTCAAAGCTGCCGAAGGAACCGAAATCCCTCCGGTTGTGGAGTTCTAAGCATCAGAATCCCGGACTTTCCAGCTTGATCTCCCGTCCGTCAGGTGTGATCATCATGCATCCGTGGGACGCATCACAGATATGTCCTATGATATCGATGTTGTATTCTTTGCTCAGGGATTCGTATGCCTTAAGGGGGAGAGAAAAAAGCATTTCATAATCGTCGCCCCCGTTAAGGGCGGCCACCAATGGAGACAGGTCTTTGTCTTTTTGTGCAAGATCAAAGCATTCCCTGGCTATAGGTATCTTTTCCACAAATAGTTTAGCTCCTGTTCCAGATGCTTTAGCAATACTTAAAACGCCGTGCGCTAATCCGTTGGTGAGTAAACACATAGATGTTGGCACTAAATCGTCTTCTCGAAGGTTCTCCAACAACTGTTTAGGTAATTCCGGTTTTAGGTAACGTTCCAGTATATATTCATATCCCTTTAGGTCAGGAAGCTGGTCTTCCCCGCTTTCTCCCGTAAATACGCGTTTCTCCCTCTCCAGGAGTTTTAATCCCATATAAGCAGCGCCTACATTCCCGCTAAGGCAGAGCAGGTCATTGTCCCGGGCACCGCTTCTGCGCGTCAACAAGCCGGCATCGCCTTCTCCCACCGCCGTCACCGCAAGAGAAAGACCGGTGTAGGAAGATTGTATGTCTATTGCCGTGACATCGGCACCATAGATCCGTGCCGCTACTTCTATTCCCAGGAAAAGTTCATCAATGTCCTCTACGTAAAAACGCTGGGAAACCCCAGCACATACAAGAAGTTGCAAAGGGACGGCGTTCATGGCCATTACTTGTCCCATCGCTTGGATAACGGTTTTATAACCGATAAATTTAAGCGGAAAGTAGCTCAGGTCAAAGTCAACTCCTTCCAATGACAGCTTTTGAGCGGAAACGGTCAGCGGCTCACGAAAACAGCTGACGGAAGCGTCGTCCCCAAGACCTTGAAGTGTTGCTTCATTACTTGAAATAAAGCGTGCTGAAACCCTGTCTGTCAGCTTGTATTTCCCCAGATCGCGGATGGGTGTTTTTTGAGACTCTTTTTTAGTATCCATACCGCAAAAATACGGAAAAGATGGTATATTTGCTGGCTATGAAAGAAAATCAGGAATCCATTCTAAAAAAGATAGCTGAAAGTGAATACGAGCATGGCTTTGTGACGGACCTGGAACAGGAAGCTTTTCCCAAAGGCCTTAACGAAGATATCATACGGCTTATCTCTTCCAGGAAGGAAGAACCGGAGTGGTTACTCGAATTTCGGCTAAAAGCTTTTAGAAAATGGCGGACAATGAAAATGCCCCAGTGGGCGCATCTGACCATTCCGCCTATTGATTACCAGGATATAATCTATTATGCAGCTCCCAAACAGAAGGGAACAGATGGCGGCACAGGTGAAATAGATCCAAAGCTCGCTGAAACTTTTGACAAACTGGGTATTCCGCTGCACGAAAGGAATATTTTGGCCGGTATGGCCGTTGACGCCATTTTTGATTCCGTATCTGTCAAAACGACTTTTAAGGAAACACTTGCAGAGAAGGGGATCATTTTTTGCTCCTTTTCAGAAGCGGTTAGAGATTACCCTTCGCTTGTAAGAAAATACCTGGCTACCGTAGTGCCGGTCGGGGACAATTTCTTTTCGGCCCTTAATTCCGCCGTATTTTCGGACGGATCTTTCTGTTATATCCCAAAAGAAGTGCGTTGTCCCATGGAATTGTCCAGTTATTTCCGGATCAATGCCCGTGGTACGGGACAGTTTGAAAGAACGCTTATTGTGGCCGAAGAAGGATCCTATCTAAGCTACCTGGAGGGTTGTACTGCACCGCAAAGGGATGAGAACCAGCTGCATGCGGCAGTTGTAGAGATCGTGGTCATGCAAGATGCGGAAGTAAAGTATTCCACTGTCCAAAATTGGTATCCCGGCGATGCCGAGGGCAAAGGAGGCATTTACAACTTTGTGACGAAAAGGGGGATCTGTAAAGGGGACAATTCACGGCTTTACTGGACGCAGGTAGAAACAGGGTCCGCCATAACCTGGAAATATCCTTCAACCATTCTTCAGGGGGACAATTCGGTCAGTGAGTTTTATTCGGTTGCCGTGACCAACAATTACCAGCAGGCGGACACGGGAACCAAAATGATCCACAAGGGGAAAAACACCCGCAGTCGTATAGTAAGCAAAGGAATATCGGCCGGGTTTAGCCAGAATTCTTACCGCGGATTGGTCAAGGTACTTCCGGGCGCGGACAATGCAAGGAACCACTCTCAATGTGATTCGTTATTACTGGGAGACAAATGTGGGGCACACACTTTCCCGGTAATCGAAAACGGAAATGAAACTTCCGTAGTGGAACATGAAGCCACTACGTCAAAGATCGGGGAAGACCAGCTTTTTTACTGCCTGCAGCGGGGTATAGGGGCTGAAGATGCAGTCGGACTGATAGTCAACGGTTATGCCCGTGAAGTGTTGAATAAACTGCCCATGGAATTTGCCGTTGAAGCACAAAAATTATTGAGTCTCTCTTTGAAAGGAACTGTTGGATGATGAAAGAATTTTTTAATCTGGACAATGTTTTTTTTGTAGTAGGGGGACAAGGGATATCCTACCTGGAATTTTGTGCTGTCCTGTTTGGGTTGACTTCAGTCTTTATGGCCAGCCTGGCACGTTCTATTAATTATTGGATAGGATTTATTTACAGTGCCATTCTCTTTATGATGTTCCTGCAAAAGAACTTGTACACAAACATGTTGCTTCAACCCGTATCAGTGGGGATAAACATATATGGCCTCTATCGTTGGACAAGGCCGCGCAAGGAGGAAAAGAACGAACAAAACGAATTGCTGATCACGTTCCTGAACAACCGCCAACGTCTTATGTACGTCTTTCTGCTCCTTGGTATCGTTCTGGTCTGGGGTTTTATCCTTACCAGGCTTCACCTGATATCGGAAGTGTTCCCCCCGGCACGTACCCCTTATCTGGATGCGTCCGTTGCCGGATTGCTGCTTACGGCACAAATCCTGGCTGCACAGAAGAAATGGGAATGCTGGATATTTTGGGCTGCACTAAACATAGGGAACATCATATTGTATATATCCGCCGGGTTGGTATTCATGCCTATAGTTGCAGTCTTCTTCCTGGCGTTCAATATTATAGGGATAATCCATTGGAAGAAGGAATGGGAAAAACAAAAACAGTTATGTTAAGTATAAAAGATTTATACGTTAAGATCGGGGATAAGGAAATCCTCAGTGGAGTGAACCTGGAGGTTAAACCGGGAGAGATCCACGCTATTATGGGACCCAACGGATCCGGAAAATCGACGCTGGCAGCCGTACTTGCAGGAAGAGAGACTTTTACCGTCACCCAGGGATCGGCAGTTTTTATGGGTAAAGACCTGTTTGAACTTGCTCCCGAGGAAAGAGCCCGAATGGGATTGTTCCTGGGATTCCAGTATCCTGTGGAAATTCCCGGTCTTACAAACGTAAATTTTATGAAGGCCGCAGTGAACGAACAACGAAAATATCAGGATTTGCCTTTGTTAACATCCGGGGAATTTCTTAAACTAATGCGCGAAAAGATGGCTATCGTAAAAATGGATCCTTCTTTTGTGGGGAGGGGCGTGAACGTGGGTTTTTCCGGAGGAGAAAAAAAACGTAATGAAATATTCCAGATGGCCATGCTGGAACCGAAACTCGCCTTTTTGGATGAGACGGACAGCGGGTTGGATGTGGATGCCTTGAGGGTAGTGGCGCGAGGCGTCAACAAGCTGAAAACAAAAGAGAATGCATTTGTTGTGATAACGCATTATCAGCGTTTGCTCGATTATATCGTACCCGATATGGTTCATGTGTTGTATAAGGGACGGATCGTCAAAACGGCCGGAAAAGAACTGGCATTGGAAGTGGAGACCAAAGGGTACGATCACATCATTAACTGATTATGACAAAATACACTTATATGCCCGAAGTCAGGCGCGTTTTCCGCTGTACTGTTCCCAATGAGAATATCAGGCAGGTATTCCTTGTAGACGGGATATTGCAGGAAGAGGAAAATGAGCGTAACGGGATCGTATTGCAAAGAGGGACGAACCAAATGGGGCTGAAGTTGCATATCAGCGGAGACCATTCGCAGGAACCCATCCAGGTTATCAGTGTCCGGAATGAAGACCTGCCCAGGCCCCTGGAGTTTTCTAACCGGTGGGAACTGGCTCCGGGTGCTGTGGCACAAATCATCGTATGTGATCATACAATGCAGGAGTATCTGTACAAGACTTTCCGTTATTCACAAATAAAAGTGGGGGATGGGGCACACCTGGATATCCTCTTCATGCAGAATGAGCACCACCGTTCCAACTACCGGCTTGACATCGATGCGCAACTAAACGAACTATCCGGCCTGGATTGCCATATATTGAGCTTATACGGGGGTGTTATCCAAAACACATTACATGTAAATATGCAACGACCGGGAGCCGTGTGCAATTTGGACGGCCTGTACCTGGCCGACGGTGAACAGGAAGTCCTTTATGATATCACCGTACGGCATGACAGTCCCGGTTGTGATTCACGGCAATTGTTCAAGGGCATCCTGGACAACCATGCCAGGGCATCTTTCGACGGGACAATACATGTGGCTCCGGGGGCCCAGAAAACAGAAGCCTACCAGGCCAACCACAATCTGCTCCTGACCCATGATGCCCGGATAACCACAAAACCACAGTTGGAGATATATGCAGATGATGTAAAGTGTTCACATGGAGCTACTATAGGACGATTGGACGAACTGGAACTTTTTTATCTGCGTTCCAGAGGGATCCCTCTGGCTGAAGCCAGGATGTTGCAACAAATGGCTTTTGTACAAGATGTATTGGACAGGGTCCGTAACGACGCCATACGCTCCAGACTGGAAAGGATGGTGGAGAGCAGATTACGCGGGGAATTCACAAAATGTTCCCATTGTACGATGCATTGTTGTTAAAATTTTGTGCATATCTTTTATTGTCGTCTCTGTTAATAACGGGATGATTAAGTTAACTTGCGATTCCCATTTCCTAAAAAGGAACACAACCTAATTATTAAGTAACCTTCTTATTACTGATATGATGGATTCTGTAGAAAAGAATGCAAAGGCAATCTTTCCCTATGAGGAAGCGTTAGCCAAGACAAAGGAATACTTCAATGGTGATGAACTTGCCGCCTCGGTCTGGATTAATAAATATGCCATGAAAGATTCTTTTGGGAACCTTTACGAATGCACCCCTGAAGACATGCATCGAAGGCTGGCTAAAGAATTTGCCAGAATAGAAAAGAAGTACCCGAATCCAATGAGCGAAGAGGAAATATTCAAGTTGTTGGACCGTTTTAAGTATGTTGTACCCCAAGGCGGTCCCATGTCAGGGATAGGGAATGACTATCAGATCGCTTCGTTGTCCAATTGTTTTGTGATCGGCCATGAAAACCCGGCTGATTCGTATGGAGGGATACTTAAAATTGATGAAGAACAGGTTCAATTGATGAAGCGCAGGGGTGGTGTGGGTCATGACCTGTCCCATATCCGTCCGGGCGGCTCTCCCGTACTGAACTCCGCTCTGACATCAACCGGGGTTGTGCCTTTTATGGAAAGGTATTCCAATTCGACACGTGAAGTGGCCCAGGATGGCAGACGTGGGGCGCTTATGTTGACCATTTCCATAAAGCATCCCGATGCTGAAGATTTCATAAACGCAAAGCTCGAACAAAATAAAGTGACAGGTGCGAATGTTTCTGTCAAGATAGACGATGATTTTATGAAAGCCGCACTGGCAGAAAAAACCTATGTGCAGCAATATCCGGTAGATGCCAAGGATCCGAAATATAAAAAGGAAACCGATGCCGCTTCCCTGTGGAAAAAGATCATTCACAACGCATGGAGATCGGCCGAACCCGGCGTGTTGTTCTGGGATACGATCATACGCGAGTCTGTTCCCGACTGTTATGCAGATCTTGGCTACAGGACCGTCAGCACGAATCCTTGTGGGGAGATACCCTTGTGTCCATACGACTCTTGCCGGCTTATAGCCATCAACCTTTATTCCTATGTAGAGAAACCGTTTACTTCAGAAGCCAAGTTCGACGTATCTCTTTTCAGGGACCATGTAGAAAAAGCCATGCGGCTGAATGACGATCTGGTAGACTTGGAAATGGAAAAGATCGATGCGATCATATCAAAGATCATCCGTGATCCGGAGGATGAAGTAATTAAAAGGACTGAAAAGGAATTGTGGACCAAGATCAAAGAGAAAACCCTGGGAGGAAGACGTACGGGCCTTGGGATCACTGCGGAAGGTGATATGCTTGCCGCCCTGGGTTTGCGTTATGGATCCGAAGAAGCCATTCAGGTCGGGGTACAGATACAGAAAACGCTCGCATTGGCTGCATACCGTTCGTCGGTGACGATGGCACAGGAGAGAGGGGCTTTCCCTATATACGATGCCAACAGGGAATTGCGCAATCCCATGATAGAACGCATCCGTCAGGAAGATGAAGAGTTGTATCAGCTAATGGTCAAATCGGGACGCCGCAATATTTCCATGCTGACCATAGCCCCGACGGGAACGACGAGTTTGATGACACAAACCACAAGTGGAATTGAACAGGTCTTTCTACCTGTATATCAACGTCGTAAAAAGGTTAATCCAAACGATAAGAACGCAAACGTTACTTTTACTGATAAAATGGGGGATGCGTTTGAAGAATACAACGTATTCCATCACAAATTTCTTGACTGGGCCGAAATTAACGGGTATGACAGGAATAAGGTCATGGCCATGAACAAGGAAGAGTTGGAGGATTTGGTTCAGAAGTCACCCTATTATAAGGCCACGGCCAACGATGTGGACTGGGTTGCAAAGGTCAAGATGCAGGGACAAATGCAAAAATGGGTGGACCACTCCATTAGCGTGACCGTAAACTTGCCTTCCGATATAACGGAAGAAATGGTGGCAAAGGTGTATAAAACCGCATGGGAGTGGGGTTGTAAAGGAGTAACCGTGTACCGCGACGGTAGCCGTACCGGCGTGTTGGTAGGGGCGGATTCTCCGGAAAAAGGAGGAAAAGCAAAGAGATCAATGCCAAAGGAAAGGCCGGAGGCCCTGGAAGCTGAGGTTATCAGGTTTAAAAATGCCAATGAACAATGGATCGCTTTTGTAGGTCTGTATGAAGGAAGACCGTACGAGATCTTTACGGGGAAACTGGACGAAGATACCAGGGTAATACCTAAGTCCGTGACAATGGGAGAGGTAGTAAAAGTTATTGAGGCTAAAGGTTCCCGTTATGATTTCCGTTTCATTGACAAATACGGCTATCCCAATACTGTAGGAGGTATATCTCATATGTTCGACCAGGCATACTGGAATTATGCCAAACTGATTTCAGGTGTTTTGCGTAACGGCCTGCCCGTTGAAGAGGTCGTTCACCTTGTTTCCTCGCTGGAACTGGACAGCCAGACGATAAACAATTGGCGCACCGGAGTGGAAAGGGCGCTAAAAAGATATATTCCCAACGGGACTAAGGACACTTCAGGTATTGAATGTGAAAAATGCGGGGGCAAGAACCTGATATATCAGGAAGGGTGCTTGTTGTGCATGAGTTGCGGCTACTCCAAGTGCGGTTAAAGCTTAGTTTATGGCCACGACTGTCGTATATCCTTGTTCCAAGATTAATATAGGATTACACGTGCTTGAAAAACGCACGGACGGTTATCACAATATAGAAACGCTTTTGTTTCCGCATTCCTTGTGTGATATACTTGAGATAACAGATGCACCGGACAGTCCGGAAGATGTCCGGCTTTTTATCTATGGGAATTCTATCCCCGGACCGGTAACATCAAATCTTTGCGTGAAAGCATACCGTTTGCTTGCTGAACGGCACCCTCTCTCACCGGTAGATATTCATTTATACAAACAGATACCATCCGGAACGGGATTAGGAGGCGGATCTTCTGACGGTGCTTTCACCCTGCAATTGCTCAACAGGCATTTTTCTCTGGGACTGACGCAGGAAGCATTGCACTCTTTTGCAGCGCAGTTGGGCAGTGATGTCCCGTTCTTTATTCAACAGCCTCCGCTTTTGCCTGCACTGGCCACAGGAAAGGGAGATGTCCTGGAACCTTTTCCCCTCAATTTAAGTCCATACCGTGTGGAATTACGTTTTCCACCCCTATCTGTTTCTACTGCGGAAGCTTATGCAAACGTCAGGCCCCGGTTACAAAGGATGGCTTTACGTGATTTGCTAGAACAGCCGGTCGATACATGGAAATTTGTTGTGGAGAACGATTTTGAAGAAACGGTATTTGAGAAATATCCCCTGATAAGGCAATACAAGCAGGAACTCTACCGGGAAGGGGCGGTTTACGCATCTATGACAGGGAGCGGATCTGCCGTATTCGGACTTTTCAGGATTTAGGATTTGTTCTTATCTTTACCACGGCTTTATTATGGGACTGTATTATAGAGAACAATTCAAAAACGGATCGGAGATCGTTGTTTGGGAGATCACAGAGTCTGAGGAACAGCTGAAAGAGATGTGTGTCATTCCCAATGATGAATTGGAAGAACTTTCCTACATCACCAATCCCCAGAGACGTTTGGAACGACTTGCGGTAAGAGCCATACTCGATATACTATTCCAGGAAAAAGTATACTTGGGATACCATGAGAACGGAAGGCCGTTTCTGCAAAACTCGATTGTAGAAATAAGCATTGCCCATACACGCCGTTTTGCCTGTGTACTGACCCATCCGGAAAACAGTGTTGGGATAGATATCGAATCCCTTGGACGCAATTTTGTACCAGTGGAAAAAAAGGCGCTGGGTGAATCCGAAAAGGATTTTCTTTCAGACAAACCCGAAGTGCGCCAATTGCAACTGGCTTTGATCTGGTCTGCCAAAGAGGCTTTGTTCAAATATGTCTCACAGACTGAAGTTGACTATGTAGAACAGATGGAGATCAGCAGGTTTACACCCAGGGAAGAAGGTGAGATCGAAGCCGTTTTTTATCATCGGGACGGAATAGAAGAAACTTTCATCCTGGGATACAGGCTGGTTGACGATCATGTTATGGTGTGGGTAGTTGAGTGAATGAAGCCGTGTATTTTTCCACAAACGATACAGGACGGTAACTGAGTTTTGCCTGACGCAATCCTTCATCCCCCGAATCGTCCTCCCGGTTTACGTATTCAATCCCGGGATGGTTTTTCATTGCATAACGCAAGAACATCTGATTGATGGCCTGATAGGCACCCCGGTATTGGGGAAAAGCTTTTTCTATATGCACAAGCCAGGTGTTCCTGTTAAAGAGTTCACCTACCGTACAGGCGATGATCTCCTTGTTTACGAGCATTATCATACCTTCCAGCCCCAGTTCCGTAAATCCGGAATATACCCTGCGCACCGCACAGGCTTCCTGTCCCAGTTCGGGATACTTGTTACAACCCATTATTTGGCACCATTTATCATTCATGGCAATACATGCGGGAATATCTCCGGGGCCAATGGTCCTGACTTCAAAGCCCTGATATTCGTTAAGAAAAGCATTCAGGTGATTTCGTTTTGTCTGGTATTTCTTTCCTTTCAGTTCTGCCAGGTCAGAGGCGTTGTAGATATAGTCAAATGCATTTCTTACCGGTTGTATCTCTATATGATGTGGATCGGTAGCGGCCAATTGCCGGGCTTCTTCCTGGGAAAGGCATCCTACAAGGAACGGTTCTTCCCCGGCGGCTTCAGTCAGGACCTTCTTTACCTCCATTGCCGGTAAGGGACCATCGAGTCCCATGGGATACAAAAAATGGAATGGGGCATGTTTATCTTTCCGGCTTCTGACCAGGAGCAGGTCGTTGTCCCGGTATGACATTATCTTGTAGTGGGTTTTATAAATTACGGACCACATGTATAATGTGGTAAAACTGTATTCTGCACCTGCTTTGCCCGTCTTTTGCAGGAAAGGGTCTATCAGACCTTTATCGTTCAGGGTAAGTGGTAAAAAAGGATCCATAAAAATCATTCCTTCAACCAGGAATTCAATTGCTCTTGCAGTTCGTTACGCATGGGTTCGGGTAGTGTGCTGATACGGGCACGGTGACTGCCGCCGGGCTGCACACAATACAATACATTAGGTTTGTGCGGATCGGACACAGCAGCGGCGGTCCAGGGATCCCATTCCCCGTATATAAAAACAAGACGGGCATCTGTCTGTTTGACAAAATCCCTTTGAAGACGGTACAGAGACCGCTTGAATCGCGGCTTATAGAAATCGGGCAGGAATAAATCTTTCATGTAGCCTTTCGTGTTTTTCAATTCCATGGCCGGAAATTTTTTAGTTACCCATTCTCCTGCGGGAGTTGCCAGGGAATCCTTTTTTTCTTTCTTTTTGCCAAAAAGGCTCTTCTTTTCCTTTGCAGGGACATAACGGGTGCGGGTTACTTTAAAACGAAACGGACTTGTGTCATAACCGTAATAACCCAATTCTTTTGCCGCCTGAACGAAAAAGGGCATTATGGGGGTATCCTTGACAAAATAATCGGGAGAGGAGACTTTCATCAGATGTGCGAACAAATGTCTGTCCTCGGACTTTAAATCGGGGATATCGTCGGGATTATTTCCCCGTTGCCAAAATGCAAAAGAATATTCCAGCACGCAATAATCAAATATTTCTTTAACAGGTCTTGCAAATTTCAGGGCGGTGGAATCGCAGTATTTTTCAAAAAGGGGCATAAGACTGTCCCTGCGGATGAGTATTTCTTTTTGGAACTCGAGTACTTTTTGTCTCGATTCGGGTGTTCCGACTTTTTTGGCAATGAAAGGTTCGTGTCTGCCGTCTTCCGCACCATGACACAGGGGGGCTACGTAACAGACGGTAATGTCTACGTCATTGGGATAAAGCGTGCGGTACATCAGTGCTGTCTGTCCTCCCTTGCTAATACCTGTTGCGATCCATTTTCCCGGATAAAACGGGGCAAACATTTCCCTTATTTTATGCAGATCGGTCATAGCTTCCTTTGCGTTGAGGTATTCCCACCTGCGCGGAGACGGGACGGATTCTCCAAAATAACGGTGCTCCACCACGATCAGATTGGTATTGAACATCCGGGACAATTCTTCCCTGTAACGGGGATTGGCTGCGTAGCGGGCAGCGTAACCTTCCGTGACAAGTACGGTAGGCCTGTCATATCCGACATGCATAACAAACACGGTCTGCTCGAAAAAACCGTAGAGGATATCATCATGATGAACCATCTGGCGTACACGTATCCTGTATTTTTCTCCAAATTCGGTACTTTCCAGCCTGAAAACCTCCGTCACTTCCGGGATTGATGACAGTTGCGTTTCAATTTGCGTACGCGATGTTTGTAAAATTTGCGAAAAAGAAGGTGATGTAGTAGCAATAACGGTCAGGATGGCAAGAGCCACGATAGATTTATGTAGTTTCATCAATATGAAGATTATTTATTAATCAAATGGTTGTTCAGTCCGGTGGGTTTAGATATCAATGAATAGTCCGGTATAAAAATAACGTCCATGGACATTACGGATACATCCAAAGGTGCAACGGCTCGTACTCCTATCAGGGAGAGGGCACGGGAAAGAAGTTCTTCATTCGGGTCTCCCAGCTGGCAGACATTCCCAAGCAGCACATCGTTTGCCGGGTAATCCGGCGTAAAACCATCCTTAAAATCGGTTACGCCTAAAGCATTTGCATATTTATAAACGATAGCCTGCGTTCCCCAGTTCGCAATTTGCGTATTTTCTTCAGGATGAAATACCATGGCGGCAGTATACTTACCTCTGGTGACGTTTCCGATCTTGATCACATCCATATAGGGTTCCAATCCGCAAATGGTAAGTTCCGAGGCACTTGCCGTGTTTTTTCCCGTGAGGACAAAAAGACGCGACAGATTTAGATTGACGGGTATTTCGGAAAGACTGGGAAAATATTCATAAAGCCTGTCGTTACGGTTGTTGTCTTTCCAGTATTTCTGATACAGGTCGTTCCAATATTTGGCTATCAGCACGGTGTTGCCGTTGAGGCATTCTACGGGGCACAACACACCGACCAGGGCACGGGCAGTACTTAGATAACCGCCTAAATTATAACGCAGGTCCAATACCACATCGGTCACCCCCTGAGATTTGAATTCCTGAAAAACGGGAAAGAACAGATCCTGTGAATTGCCGAAAAAGTCCGAATAACAGATGTAGCCTACTTTTTTATCTCCTTCTTCAATGATGTTATAGGCGATAATAGGATTCAGGTTCTGTTTGCGCGCAGTCAGAGATACCGACCCCGCTTTGTGAACGGTTCCGTCTTCCAAAGTGCCAATTGTAATCTTAAGCGAGGGTGCATAGTACAGGTCGGTGTAATTGTCTTTGGTGATAGGCTTTCCGTTGATCTCTGTCAGGATACTTCCCCTTTCCAGGCCGGCTTCGGTAGCGGGGGTATCGGGATATACATACTGGACAATAGCAAAATAGTTTCCCGTATTGGAAAACGTCCCGAAGGCCAGGGAATAACCAAATGTTGTTTCCACACCTTCACCTCCTTCCAGGAGGGTCTTCACATCGTTGGTAATGAACGACCACCGGTCTTCCTTTCGGTAGCATAATTTTTCATAAAATTCAAATTCATCAAACTCATATCTTATGTCGAACGTATCGGGGATATGTTTTTCCCATAAATAGACTTCCTCCATAACGTCGAGCATATAAGCATTGACCTTTTGGGTGATCTTCGGAGCCTCTTCCCTTGGCGGTTCAATATTCCGGTCACAGGAAGAGAAAAGAAACAAAAGCGCTGTCAGTAAAAAAAACCTCTTGACCATAAAATTGAATTATCCTGCTAAAGTACAAATTTTTATTCTTTACCTTTGCACAAAACATACCAAGACAGAGGATGATAAAGAATAATTTTGTAGAAGAGCTCAGATGGAGGGGAATGATCCATGACATGATGCCGGGTACGGAAGATTTGTTAAACAAAGAAATGACAACGGCCTATGTCGGGATAGATCCCACTGCAGATTCCCTGCATATAGGACACTTGGTGGGTGTAATGATGCTGAAGCATTTCCAACGGTCCGGTCACAGGCCCATTGCCCTGATAGGTGGTGCTACGGGAATGATAGGGGATCCTTCCATGAAATCGGCTGAACGTAACCTTCTTGACGAGAAGACCCTGCGTCGTAATCAGGAAGGCATCAAAAAACAATTGATGCGGTTCCTTGATTTTGACCGGGCAAAACCGAACGGAGCCCTGCTGCTGAACAATTACGACTGGACAAAAGACTATACGTTCCTGAATTTTGCCAGAGATATAGGGAAGCACATTACGGTCAATTATATGATGAATAAAGATTCAGTCCGCAAAAGACTTTTTGGGGAAGATGCGGAAGGGATGTCGTTCACCGAATTCACATACCAGCTGCTGCAAGGTTACGATTACCTGTATTTATACAAGCATTACCAATGCAAATTGCAGATGGGGGGATCGGACCAATGGGGCAATATAACGACAGGTTCTGAATTGATACGCAAGAAAGAAGGCGGGGAAAGCTATGCGCTCACGTGTCCGCTTATTACCAAGTCGGACGGAGGAAAATTCGGAAAGACCGAATCGGGCAATGTCTGGCTTGATCCGAAACGGACAACGCCTTACGCATTTTACCAGTTTTGGATGAACGTTAGTGATGAGGATGCGGAAAAATATATCAAAATATTTACCCTGTTATCAAAAGAGACTATAGAGAAGCATATCGGAGAACACAGGAAAGAACCGCACAAAAGGTTACTACAAAACATTTTAGCCGAGCATGTAACAATTATGGTACACGGAGAAAATGAATATAACAGAGCTGTTACCGCTTCGAGGGTTCTCTTTGGGGACGGCACCAAGGAACAATTGATGGATATGGACGAAAAAACATTCCTGTCGGTTTTTGAAGGCGTCCCGCAATTTGATGTAAAGCGCAGCCTGTTCCCGGTTCCCCTGATCGACCTGCTGGCAGTACATACATCGGTTATGCCTTCTAAAGGGGAATGCCGCAAACTGATACAAGGCGGCGGCCTGAGCCTGAACAAGGAAAAGGTCATTGCTTCCGACATGGACATTGACCAAAGTTTTCTGATCCGTAATAAATACCTGCTGGTACAGAAAGGAAAGAAGAATTATTTTATCATTAAAATCTATTGAACATGAAAGCACCGGGATCCGATACTACCTCTACAAGACAATTGAAAGTTGCCCGGCAGATCCAGAAGGACCTGTCGGAGATTTTCCAGACAAAGGGCATGAACGTATACGGCGGAGCTATGATTTCTGTAGTACACGTGCGTATTAGTCCCGATCTGTCTGTGGCACATGCCTGGATCAGTGTTTTTCCTTCCCAAAAGGCAGAGGAAGTGTTGAAACAGGTACAGGAACAATCCAAGTCTATCAGGGGACAACTGGGACGTCGGGTGGGCAAGCAACTGCGTATCGTCCCCGAACTTGTCTTTTTTCTTGACGATTCCCTGGATTATGCCCAACATATTGACGATTTATTGAAAGAATAAACATTGAAAGTCGCTTTCTTCATAGCGTGGAGGTATTTGCTGGCAAAAAAATCCAGGCAGGTCATCAATGTGATTTCAGCCATCAGCGCCATTGGGATCATCCTGGGGACCATGGCTCTGGTTGTGGTCATGTCTGTGTACAACGGATTCGACAACCTGGTAAAGGGTATGTACAATACGTTCGATCCCGATCTGATCATTAAAAGTGTGGAAGGAAAGACCATCCCGGGCTTACACGTATTCGAAGAGCTGAAGAAAGATTCCCGGATAACGGCTTTCTGCCCCGTAATAGAAGAAACCGTTTTTCTTCAGTACAGAAACCGGCACTCCGTAGCCACAATGAAAGGTGTGGACAGTGTTTTTATAGCCACATCCCCTTTAAAGGAACATATCACAAGCGGTTCGTTCAATGTGTATTTCGGACAGGTAGAAGAAGCCGTTGTAGGCAGAAGTCTGGCTAACGATCTGGGGATGAATGTGGCTTTTGTGGATCCTTTGTGGGTCTATTACCCGAGGAAAGACGTGGTATTCTCCCCTCTCAACCCGATGGCGTCCCTGAAACGGGAAAAATTGTTCCCGGGTGGGATATTTGCCGTTGAACAGCGTTACGATGCCAGCCATTTACTGGTACCTCTGCAAACGGCCCGCAGGCTCCTGGATTACTCCGAACAGGTTTCTTATATAGAAATCAGGGTTGATGGTAAAAAAGCCCTTAAATCGCTTAAAAAGGACCTGGAAAACGAGCTGGGAACCTCTTACCGTGTTCTGACACGTTATCAGCAGAATGAAACCCTCTACAGGATGATGACCACAGAGAAGGTTATCATCTTTGTCTTGCTTGGTTTTATTCTTGTCATCATATCAAGTAACATATTGAATTCACTGAGCATGCTCATCCTTGAAAAAAAAGAAGATATTGCCTTGCTTGCCAGCATGGGAGCACGTCCGGGACTTATACGGAAGATCTTTATCATGGAGGGCTGGCTGATCTCCATCTGGGGATGGGCCCTGGGAATGATCCTGGGATTGCTCCTATGCTGGATACAGGAGCGGTTTGGACTGATATCCCTTCCGGGTAGTTTTGTAGTGACAGATTACCCGGTGGACACACAATGGACTGATATGATACTGGTGTCCGTTGTAGTATTGGGGATAGGATTCCTTGCTGCTTATATACCGGTGCGTTCCGTTTTCAGCAAAGCAATTTCTCTGGCATATCCCGGAAGTTCATTGGGCGTTTCCAGATAAAAAGGCAGATGACGCAATACCGGATGATTGATCACCTTGCGTAGCGTTTCAATTCCCAGGTACCCGTTCCCTATGGTCTCGTGTCTGTCTTTGTGGCTTTTAAAAGGATTTTTGGTGTCGTTTAGGTGTATGGCTTTAAGCTTGTCTAAGCCAATGATCTTGTCAAAATGTTCCAGCACGCCGTCCAAATCATTTACAATGTCATATCCGGCATCGAAAATATGACACGTATCAAGACAAACCCCCAGACGATCCCGGATCTTTATACGGTCCATAATTGCCTTTAATTCCTCAAATGTACGGCCTATTTCGGTCCCCTTTCCCGCCATCGTTTCCAGAAGGACCCAAGTGGTCTGATCATTTGTTATGGCCGTATTCAGGGCATCTGCTATCAATTCAATACCCTTTTCCACCCCTTGCTGTACATGACTCCCCGGATGCAAATTATACATATTCCCTGGGGTATATTCCATCCTGTAGAGATCGTCCATCATTGTGTTGAGGGCAAAATCCCTGATACGTTCTTCCGCTGCACATAAGTTCATGGTATAGGGAGCGTGAGCCAGTATGGGACCGATATCGTTTTCTTGAGAATAAGCCAGAAAAGCGGCAATATCGTCCGGATCAATGGGTTTTGCTGCTCCTCCCCGGGGATTACGTGTAAAGAACTGAAAAACATTGGCTCCGATCTCTACGGCAGTCTTTGCCATGGAAAGATATCCATTGGCTATAGAGAGGTGACAACCTATACGGAACTCCGGGGATTTTTTTTCTTTATTCATTGTAGTCTGTTTGTTGATGGTTTAGATGGTA
Organism: Bacteroidetes bacterium ADurb.Bin037; assembly: GCA_002071175.1. GTDB lineage: Bacteria > Bacteroidota > Bacteroidia > Bacteroidales > UBA932 > DMER64. The sequence goes on along the minus strand of MWER01000004.1, from coordinate 151,983 downwards.
CTTTTTGGATGGAATTTTGCTTGTTCCCCCTTTTTCAGGGAAACCTTTATGAAATCTTCCTTAATGTGCCGGAAATTAGCAGGGACCTTCAGCAGGAACGTGTTGTCCGTCGTGGCGTTGATGATGATCTCCAGGACCTGTCCGTCTTTCCATGTGCAGGACACCCTGGCTCCCCCCCGCGCACAAAGGCCGGAGAACGAACCACCGGATTCCCATTCGGGCGGAATAGCCGGTAGCACATGGATGAATCCCCTATGGCTTTGAAGCAGCATTTCCGCCACACCGGCACAACCGCCCAGATTGCCGTCGATCTGGAACGGCGGGTTGGAAGAAAAACCGTTGGGATATCTTCCTGAACTGAGCAGGGTAATGGATGCAATATCCCCGGACAGATAGGGTGATATACTTTCTTCAAGCGCCGGGGACATCATGTTGCCCAGCACTTTATATGCTCCTGCACCGTCCCCGAGCCTTGCCCTGAGGTTCATGTTCCAGGCCATTTGCCACCCCGAACCGCCGAACCCTCTTCTTTCCAGTGTGTTGATGCAAGCCGTTGCAAGGACAGTATCACCTGTGGTAATGTCATGCCACGGATATAGTCCGTAAAGATGCGGGACATTGCGCAGCTGCAGGTTTTCTTCCGGATGATCATATAGCCATCGCTGCAGGCTTCCCAAAGCATTAATCTTGTACGGCGGCAAACGGTCCAAGGCTTCTTTCAACCGGTTGATCAAAGGGAAATCATCTGTGTTGCGCAATATCCTATTGGCTGAGATTACATTGGAAAACAATTCTTTTATCATCTGGATATCTGCTGTTGAACCCATACACAGGAACAGGGGGCCGGAAAGTTTATTGGGGGCTTCTTCATCGGGAACGTAATAGGTGTTTCCGTAAGACATGGAAGGGGCGGGTACCCACCATCCGAAATGCGGATCTTCCATAAGAGTGGACAGATAAAAACGGGCGGCTTGGATCATGGCCGGATAAAACTGTCGTAGGATTTCCACATCCAATGTATAAGTGTAGTGATTCCACAGATGTGCACATAACCAGGCACCTCCCGCGTTATATGCTCCCCAGGCCGTATTGCGTCCGGGGGCTGTGAATCCCCATGGATTTGTCTTGGAATGCACTACCCATCCGGGGGCATCATAATATTCGCGGGCCGTTTTTTTGCCCTGTTCAGACAGCCAAGCTGTGAAATTAAGAAGTGGCAGATGCAATTCTGCCAGGTTTGTAGTCAGGGCCGGCCAGAAATTCATTTGCAGGTGCATATTCAGATCGTATGCTCCGTTCCACGGCGTTTGTACCGAAGGGGTCCATAAACCCTGTAAATTGGGTGGAAGTGAACCGGGACGGGTGGAAGCAATAAGCAGGTATCTGCCGTACTGGAAATAAAACTCAGAAGAATCCGGGAGTTGCAGACTTACCCGGTGAAAGAACGACTGGTACTTGTCAACATGGTTTTTCTTCAGTTCGTGGAAAGGTATCCGGCAAGCCTTCCGGGCCAGTGAATCGGTCCGGAGCATGAAAGTAGAATCCTGTCGCAGGGACATGGTGCTTACATCATAATCGGTTGCGGCGGAAACGATCACATAGGCCTCTGTCGCCCTGCTAAGGTTTATGGCATCATCGCTAAAAGAGAGTGTTCCCTCCTTCCCCGGAATGACCGTCATGCGTGTATAAAAACGCATTCCCGCAACCCCTTCCTGTCCGGAATCCAGCATTCCTTCCATTACAAGCGAACTGTCTGCCACAAAAACGCATCCCTTTTCCTGTCGCGACAAAGTCGCTCTGAATGTCAACGCACGAGGCTGAGAAGCAGTAAAGCGCAGAATCATCACATCATCCTCCATAGAGGTGAAACATTCTCTTGTATAAGTTATCCCGTCTATGTCATATGTGGTGAAGTGGGTGGCCGTGGCTATGTCGAGCATCCTGTCGTAATTAGATGCTTCCGGTGCAGGCGAGTTGTATGTAAACTGAAACAGGGCGGATCCCAAGACCTGGTAACTGCCAAAGGTAGTTTCGGCCCCGCTGCTTCCGTCGGAACCTGTGGTTGCTGCCGAGAAATGGCGGTACATTAGTTCCTGTGCCAGGGGAACACGTTCTTTATAGATTTGTTCACGGATGAGCGGAAGATAACGATGGGTTCCGGGACGAAGATCGTTGGCAGGGGATCCGGACCATAGCGAAATCTCGTTGAGCAGGATATGTTCCGTAAACACACCTCCGTCCGGCATGGCGCCTATCCTCCCGTTACCGAGAGGAAGTCTTTCTTCCCAGATAGTTGCGGGCCGGTCAAAGACCAGTGCAAGACCCTGAGGTTCTGAAAGAAGGTCTGCCTGGCAACCTGCCAGCAAAAGAGAAAACCATGGCAGGAGGCGTATGTATTTCATAAAACGAAGATACAAAAAAAAAGAACACGGAAAGAATAAGCCTCCCGTGTTCTTTTCGTTGTATTTAATTGATTATTACATCATTCCGCCCATCCCAGGACTTCCTGCGGGCATTGGCGGGGTTTCTTCTTTCTTTTCTGCCAGAACGCATTCCGTAGTAAGGAACATACCGGCTACCGAACCTGCATTTTCCAACGCAACGCGGGCCACTTTTGTAGGATCTATGACACCGGAGGCGAAAAGGTTCTCGTAGGCATTGGTCCAGGCATTGTATCCGAAGTCGTTTTTACCTTCGCGCACTTTTTGTACTACAATGCTGCCTTCCATTCCGGCATTTTCTACGATCATGCGCAGAGGCTCTTCAATGGCACGTGCCACGATGGCAATACCTGTTGCTTCATCATCGTTTTCCGTCTTCAGTTTCTTCAGCTCTTCGATGGCACGGATATAGGCTACACCACCACCGGGCACGAATCCTTCCTCAATAGCTGCCCGTGTGGCGTTAAGGGCGTCTTCCACAAGGTCTTTTTTGGATTTCATTTCCACTTCGGAAGCAGCACCGACGTAAAGGACTGCTACACCACCGGAAAGTTTTGCCAAACGCTCCTGGAGTTTTTCCTTGTCATAATCGCTAGTAGAGACATCCATTTGCTTGCGGATTTGTGCCACGCGCTGATTAATGGCTTCCTTTTCGCCGCCACCGTTTACTATGGTAGTATTTTCCTTATCGATAACTACTTTTTCTGCCGATCCCAGCATATCCATCGTAGCAGATTCAAGACGGATACCCTTGTCTTCGGTTATGACAGTGCCGCCGGTAAGGACGGCTATGTCTTCCAACATTTCCTTGCGGCGGTCACCAAAACCGGGAGCTTTTACAGCAGCGATCTTCAATGTTCCGCGCAGGCGGTTGACAACTAAAGTTGCCAGGGCTTCCCCGTCAACATCTTCGGCTATGATCAGCAGGGAGCGTCCGTTCTGTGCCACAGGCTCCAGCAGGGGCATCAGGTCTTTCATGGTCGAGATCTTTTTATCAGTGATCAGCACCAACGGATTTTCCAGAACGGCCTCCATCTTCTCTGAATTTGTTATAAAGTAGGCTGAAATGTATCCGCGGTCAAACTGCATCCCTTCCACAACCTTTACTTCCGTTTCGGTGCCTTTAGCTTCTTCAACGGTAACAACGCCTTCTTTTTTTACTTTACTCATGGCTTCGGCGATCAGCCTGCCGATGGTATGGTCGTTATTGGCCGAAACGGCGGCAACCTGTTCGATCTTGGACAGATCGTCGCCTACTTTCTGGCTTTGCTTTTTCAGACTGGCCACAACCGTTTCAACGGCTTTGTCAATACCACGTTTCAGGTTCATGGGATTGGCTCCTGCCGTTACGTTTTTCAGTCCGACATTGATAATGGATTGTGCCAATACGGTAGCAGTAGTAGTCCCGTCACCAGCCTGGTCGTTTGTCTTGGAAGCAACTTCCTTTACGATTTGTGCACCCATATTTACAAACGGATCTTCCAATTCGATCTCCTTGGCTACAGTCACGCCGTCCTTGGTGATTTGGGGAGCACCGTACTTCTTGTCAATGACCACATTGCGTCCTTTGGGACCTAATGTGACTTTTACAGCATTTGCTAAAACATCTACTCCTTCTTTCATCAAGGAGCGGGCTTCAATATTATATTTTATTTCTTTTGCCATAATGATTGTTTTTTTATTTGGTTAATTTCAGATAATGGCCAGCACATCAGATTGACGCATAATGAGGTATTCTTCCCCGTCAAAATTGATCTCAGTCCCGGCGTATTTGCCGTATAGAACCATGTCACCTTTTTTCAATTCCATAGGCTCATCTTTTTTTCCGCCTCCTACTGCTATGATTTTTCCACGTTGAGGCTTTTCTTTTGCGGTGTCGGGAATATAAAGTCCCGACGCGGTCTTGGTCTCCGCTTCCTGCGGCTGAACGACTACTCGATCTGCTAAAGGTTTGATTTTCATCTCTGATAAAGTTTTAAAATTGTTTAGTGTAAAATTAATGTATTTGAATCGTGTTAGCGCAAAATCAATGCCACGGCGGGGTATCTGTCAATTTGTCAGCGACGCCGTTTTGGCAGCCTTTTTCCATCCGATCAGGCCGTGAATGGAATTAAGCAGGTAAACACACCACATGAAAGCAATGATAAGATGGCTTGCTTGCTCCTCCCTGATATAGGCCATACTCCACATAATGATCGTCGCCACATTGACGGTGATCCATAAATACCATTGTTCGGAATATGTTTTAATCATTAGAAACATGGCTACAACAGAAAGGAAGGTAGTGGTGGAATCCAGGAAAGGGGCGGGATCTCCATAATGTTTAAGAATCAATCCGCCTAAGACTGTCAATACCGTGCATAAGATAAATAATACGATCCTTTGCCTGGTTGTCAGATTTTTTGCCTTCACACGGGTACGGCTTCCTTCCTGCGTCCGTTTGCGCCACGTGAAAAACCCGATGAACTGCATGGGAACATAATACAATCCATTCAGGGCGACTTCTCCCCAATAGCCCACTCCCCATGAAAGGTATGTATAAAGACTGACCTGAATAAGTCCGAAGATGTAATTTGAAATATGTCCTTTAGCTACCAGCACCACACATAAAACTCCGGAAATGGTAGCAATGGCCGACAATACATCCCATTCTCCCGTAATAAAGAATACGACAAAATTGAGTGTAATAATAGTGATTAGCAGGAACCACTCGTAAGGGGAGAAAAAGCGAAGAAATTTCATGGACGATCAGTCGTGGGAAGTGAAAATAAAAATTCAACACGGTGTTTCTTTTCACATGTATAGGCGTACCGCACGCCGGCCGTGATCATGATACCGATCTTGAAAAGATGGAAATCCATCAGCAAATCTGTCCCGACCGACCAATATTTGTTTTTGATCCCGTCCTGTTGCTTTGTCCGGACAAAATCGGCAAATGGGATCATTTGCAGGCGTTTGATGTAAATAATGTTAAGTATGGATGGGTCTCCAACCCAGATCGGAACGGCATAATCCAAAGAAGCGGTAAAGGTTTCCGGGGCAAATATTTTGTCTTCCATACCGCGCGGAGACCGGATAAACGTTCCAAGGTATAAATACCGGTCTTTCATTTCCTGTCTCTGCCATCCCACATTCCATTTAAGGGCCTGGTTGCGGAAGACTCCGGGCAGGTAACCGTAGGCCTGTGTATACAACATGTTGGTAAAAAGCGTTCCGGTCCCCAGAAAAAAAGAAGATTGAATATTCAGTCCGAAACCCAACCGGGGAAATATGTCCCTGGGAGAGCGGTTCACCATCTGATAATACTGGATTCCGGCCTGTAACGTCTGGGAATACACAAGATCTCCCTTCCCGGGAAGCCGGTATGTGTCATTTGAAAAGCGGTACCTGAGAGAGGGCACCAGCCCGCGCCGCCATCCATGGCGGTTAAACATAAAGGGTATGTACGTCAGCAATGACGCTTCCACATGGGGTAAATCCACGGTGTCGGCAATCCATTTGTATTTCCCATTATCGTTGTCCGGGGTGACAAAAGTGTTTGTCCGGGATCTGTCATTGATATCCAATTGCAGTGAAAAGACCGGCAGCCATCCTGAAAAATCCATTTTCAGATGTCCGGCATGGAATCCCTTGTGGTAGGAATATCCCAATGTAGAAGTAAGTGTCCCCAATGTATTCTGGGACATGATCACAGCTCCGAGAGCTACGGTTTGATAATATTGCTGAAAGGTAAAATTCGCGATGTTGTCGAAATTGAAATAAAACGGCAACCAGGAATGGAACCGGAAAGCATTCAGGAATTTATTGTACTTCTTGACCGGATAAGACAAATTCGAAGGAACGTTCAGGGTGTCAATATTGAATTCGGAAGTAGAAGCCAGAATAAAGGGGTCTTTCCGGGGTGAAAGCAAGTCTACGGGCTTGTTTGCCAGGCTATCCAGATGCAGTTTGGCAAGCTGATAGCCCTGTGCCGTATAATTTACATAATACAGGAAACAGTCGTCCTTTTCTGATGGAACCGGGTCAAAAGCTCCGAAACGGACATCCGTCAGTTGCAGGATTTGCCCGCTTTCCGGATCCAGACTGAAGATATTGTCCGTATTACAGAGCCTGTCACTTGTAAAATACAACAGGCCATTTTCTTTTTGTTCGTGCAGACCCGTCAGGGAATGGAAAGCGGGGGGAAGAACGGTTTCCCAGTTTCCGGAACTTCTGTCCAGGCGGTAGATCCCGCAGCCTTTTTCGCCGGTCATCAACAGGAACAGGTAATTATCGCAGGACCATGCGATATCGGTCATCTGTTCTCCTGCCGGGGCGGTGTATTTTTCCAGCATCTTACCTGTTTCGGGATCAAGCAGATGGAGTTCCGAGCCTCCCTGTGGCGGGTAATGCACCACGGCAAGAAGACGGCCGCTGTGATTCGGGCTCGGATTAAAGTAGCGGGTGGCGGGAAGAAGCATTTTCTTTTTTCCGGTAATCGTATTGTAATTCATGATCACCGAAAAATTTTCATGTGCCCAGCGGTAACCGCTCACCGTTTCGCTCCAATAAAGATCGGGTCCGGCAGAATGCAGCGATGAATTGATCTGTCCCAGCAGACAGACTGTTTGTTCCTTTACCTGATCTTCATCCGGAAAACGGACCAGCCTTTTTGTTTGTGCCAAAGATGACTTGACCGCATACAGGACATGACTGCCGTCCCCATGCAGGACAAAGGCCGGAGAACCGTATTTCACATAATCTTTTACCGGTTTGTTTATCTGAACACCTTCATGGAAAGGTGCTTTCCGGGCATCCTGTTCGTTCCATAAGTTTTTGTAGAATTCAACGGCGGGTTCCCATAGTTTTGCGGCACGATATCCGTAATTCCTGCGGAAGGTCTTTCCGTGCATAAGAGGCCAGTAAGGATATTTGGTGATATCGGTAAATATGCGGTTGAGTGCTTCTTCTCCGGAAAAAAGTCGCGCGACCGAAAGTTTCATATAACCCAAGGCATAGTGATCGGGAATATAATCCCGGAATGAACCATGGCGCCATTTGTTGTATGAAAACGATTTATCCTGAGCAAAATAGGCCTTGTAAGGCATCAGAAAAGAAGCCTCCCGGCCCCTTCCCGCATTTGAGAAAAATGTCTCGGTTATGACGGCATCTCCTTCCAGAATCCATTTGGGGAAATAGAGACCTACAGCTATTCCTTCTGATTGTTGTCCAATAAACCACCCCAGGACGCGGAAAAAATTCTCCCCGACACGCTGCATCTGTGCCACATGTCTTGTTTCATGCAGGACAAGTTGTTTTTCCCAGTTTTGGGTGGCGTGCTCAGAGGGAGGAGTGGTTTTCAGTTCCATCCTTTTCGGTGCCCAGACCACGGTACCGTTGCTGTTAACATCGTAAGGCCTTATCAGAACAGGAATTGAGGGATTTTTTGAACGCAGGGAGGACAGGACCGGCGGTGCTGCCTGCTCCAAAAGCCAGGCATAGCGAAAAGCCAGGGAATCGACACCCCGGGGATAAATAATCTGGAAATGATCTAGCTGTATACTGTTCCATTTAAGACGGGCAGGATCTTCACCGGTCTTGTAATACTGTCCGAGCACTATGATAGGTATTCCTGTCAGGAACCGAAAGAGAAAAAGAAAAACAACCAGTCTTTTCATGATGTAAAGATAGCCGATTGTATAAAAGTTGAGCTACCAGGACTCGAACCTAGACCGACAGAGCCAGAATCTGTAGTGCTACCATTACACCATAGCTCAGTATGTGTGTTTGTTGAGCTACCAGGACTCGAACCTAGACAGACAGAACCAAAATCTGTAGTGCTACCATTACACCATAGCTCAATCGGATGGAGGGTGCAAAGATATAATATTAGCGTTTCCCGGCAAAAAAATCTTTTAATAACTTTCCTGCCTGCTCAGCCATCAAGCCCGCTGATACATCTGTTTTTGGGTGGAGTATCCTGCTGGAAAACAAAGAAAAACCATTTTTAGGGTCTGAAGCCGCGTAAACCAGGCGGCCCAGTTGAGCCCATGCGCTCGCTCCGGCACACATCAGGCAGGGTTCCAACGTTACATACATGGTGCACTGGTCAAGGTGTTTTCCTCCCAACGTATTGCAAGCGGCGGTAATGGCTTGCATTTCCGCATGAGCAGTCGGATCGTTCAAGGTTTCCGTAAGGTTGTGCCCCCTGGCTATGATTTTTCCCCTGCACACGATAACGGCACCTACAGGGATCTCGTCTTTTCCGGAGGCTATGCGCGCTTCTTCAAGCGCTTTTTGCATAAAGAATTTATCTTGTAAGAGACTTTCCAAAACGTTTTTCGATTATCGACGGATTGGAAATATCTTTGGTCACCATTGCCAGTTCTTCCTTGGAAACATCCAGAACGTCACATACAATAAATCCGTCCAGGGAATTGTTGAATTCCCTGTCAATGTTGAACAGGACCACCTTTGCATTCAGTTTGAGATACCGTTTGACAAGTGAAGGAAGGCGGTACTGTCTGTTGCTCATACGCATCAGCAACCGGTCAAGTTGTTCAGGAGTCTGAACATCACGCAACAGAACATCGGGATCTACCAGACCGAAATCCGGTTTAAACGGCGTCCTGGAATAAATACAGTCTTGATAAGCCATGGTGCTGTGATGTTCCATGATGTATTTATATATCAAGGACTGGTACAATTTGGGATACCAATCTGAAATGCTCACCGGGCCAATGAAATAACGGTAATCCTCATTACGGAGCATGATGTGGAACAACCCCTTGAACAAGAGCATCATGGGAATGGTCTCGTAACGGTATTCATTGCTTATGAAAGCCCGTCCTAATTCCATACTCTGTTTTAGGACAGGTTCAAACTTCTGACCAAATTTAAAAAGCGTACTGTTGTAAAACCCCGTTACCCCAAATCGTTTCATCAGATCGGCCCCCATACCGATGCGGTATGATCCTACAATGACTTTTTTGTCTATATCCCACAGGATCAGGTGGTGGTAATTTCTGTCGAATGCATCCAAATCAATTGGTTGGTAGGTTCCTTCTCCGACCGTACGGAACGCTTCTTCCCTTTTGCGTCCGACCTCGTACATAATGTTGGGAATAAATGTATAAGGCGCAAAATAGGCGGCAAAGTTGTTGATCTTAAAAAGGCAGTTCCGGGAAGGCAACTGTTCGATCTCCCTAACGGCAAGTTCGTGTTGTTTAGGCGGCGCTATAGGTGCGGCATGTTCCAATCCCTTGTATTTGTCTTCCTTCTCAATATTGGCTGCCAGGGCATACGTCCGGGCCCGCAGGAAATCTCCCAGCTCTTTGTAGTCTGTATACCTTTGTTGTTCCACCACACTCACGGGGGCTCCTATCCTAACAGATATCCGCCGTCCTTTTTTATTCAGCACTTCCGACGGAAGACTGGCCGTCTGCAACAGGGGATGGAGCTTTGCCCTGCGCATGAAACGGGCCGAATTATGTCCTTCAAAAAAAACGGGTAATACAGGAACGCCCGCATTCATTATAAACTTTACGATCGGAGTATGCCAGGGAAGGTCTTCAACCTGGCCGGACGGTCCTACGTGAGATACTTCACCGGCAGGAAAAAGGGCCAGGGGATTTCCTTTTTCCAGGGTTTCTTTGGCAAGGCGTATCCCTTTGATGCTGGAACGGGAAGAAACGTTTTTGTCAAACGCATTTACCGGCAAAAAGAAATTCTCTACCGTCTTGATACGTGACAATAAATAATTGACGATAACTTTCAGATCAGGTCTTTCTTCTGATAAAATATGCATAAGAATGATCCCGTCCACTCCTCCGTACGGATGGTTTGAAACGGTTATAAAGGGACCTTCCTTAGGAATGTTTGCCAGATCTATTGAAGGGATCTCGTAGGTTATGCGCATTTCGGTCAGAAAAGCCTCCAGACATTCACGACCTTGAAAGTCTGCCACCTTGTCATAAAGCTTGTTGATTTTGTCAAGCTTCATCAATTTCATCAGGGCCGGTGCCAGAAAAAAACCCAAAATTGACTCTTCTCCGAAGATCTGCCTTAGATCTTTAGTGTCTATCAGTTTTCTCATAAATGATTTGACAAATATATGTATTTTTACGATGTAATGAGTAACGTGGCAGATCAATTAACGCTATTGCCCCACCAGAGCGGGGTGTACAAGTTCCTGAACAAGGACGGAAAAGTGATCTATGTGGGAAAGGCAAAAGACCTTAAAAAACGGGTGTCCCAATATTTTACCCCAGGTAGAAATCTGTCTGTTAAGACACGGCGTATGGTAAGTCAGGTAGATTCCCTCCAATATACGGTAGTGGAAACGGAAAGCGACGCCTTACTACTTGAGAACAACCTGATCAAAACCATACAGCCCAGATATAACATCTTACTTAAGGATGACAAGACATTTCCCTGGATCTGCGTGAAAAACGAACCGTTCCCACGCGTTATGCAGACACGGAGGATGGTAAGGGACGGATCGCTCTATTTCGGGCCCTATACAAGTTCTTATTATTGTAAACAATTACTGCAACTGTTTCACACCTTGTACCCGTTGCGTACTTGTACGCTGCAGCTGGCCCCTCAGATGATAGCACAAGGAAAATACAGAAAGTGCCTGCAGGCTCACATCGGCCGTTGCAAGGCTCCCTGTGTGGGGGAAGAGTCTGAGCAGAACTACGAAGGGTATATTCAGGCGGTGGTCAGCATTTTGAAAGGGGATGCGGCATCGGTGCGCAAATTACTTGAAGAACAAATGAAAGCAGCAGTCGACATACTCGATTTTGAACAAGCGCAAAAATTCAAGGAACAGTGGGATGCATTGACCCGGTATCAGGCCAGGTCGGTGATTGTAAGCCCGCGCCTGTCCGACATCGATGTGTTCAGCCTGGTGGTAGAGGATAAGGTGTCGATGGCTTTCGGAAATTTCCTGCGTGTTTCCGGCGGAGCCGTCATACAGTCTCTTAATGTAAAGTATAAATTGAACATAGAAGAAGAACCGGCAGCCGTGCTAAGTCTGTTTATGGCCGATATGAAAGAACAGTTGGGATCACTTTCCCGTGAGATAGTGGTGCCGTTTCTCCCGGAAGCCGTACCGGGCGACAACCGCGTATATATACCTAAGAAAGGAGATAAAAAAACCCTTGTGTCACTAAGTATGCGCAATGCCGTTAATTACAGGAACGAACAGTTGCGGCTGCTGGAATCCCTGGACAAAAGAACCGTCAGAGGGCAAAAAATACATAAGATATTAGTCCGGTTGAAAGAAGACCTGCGGATGGAGCAACTGCCCGTACATATAGAATGTTTTGACAACTCCAACCTCCATGGGAGCCACCCTGTTGCTGCCTGTGTCGTTTTCCGTAACGGTGTGCCAAGCAAAAAGGACTACCGTCATTTTGCCATAAAAAGTATTGAAGGACCTGATGATTTTGCTTCTATGACCGAAGTTGTCACCCGCCGTTACAGCCGTCTTCTGAAAGAAGAAAGCCCTCTGCCCCAGCTGGTTGTAATTGACGGGGGAAAAGGACAGCTCTCGGCTGCTTTTGTTGCTCTTGACAGCCTGGGGCTTGCGGAGAAGATTACGGTTATAGGCCTGGCCAAAAGACTGGAGGAAATCTATCTGGTGACCGACAAGACTCCGTTATTCCTGGATAAGAACTCTTCCTCATTAAGGATATTGATGCAATTGCGTAACGAAGCCCACCGTTTTGGAATTGCTTTTCATCGGACAAAGCGAAGTGCCGGTTTTGCCAGATCCGTTTTATCGGATATTCCCGGTGTAGGTCCCAGAACCATGGAAAAACTACTCGGTCATTTTGGAAGTCTGAAACGGATTACCCTGGCAACGGAAACGGAATTAGCCCGGATCATACCGGCAAAACTTGCCGCAAAGATCAGGGAGTTCATAATAAATCAAGGGACCGGGTCATAACCGCTACTTCCCCAGGGATTGCAGCGCAAGAAACGCCGTATGGCCAGATACAGACCTTTGAACGGTCCGTGCCTGCGCAGTGATTCGAGGGCGTATTGGGAACAGGTGGGCGTGAAGCGGCAGGAAGGCGGGGTAAAAGGCGATATACAGAGCTGATAACATTTAACCAGCAGGATCAGGGGAAAGGTCAATCCCTTTTTCAAGGATCTCAGAAAAATGTTCCAGCAGTTCTTGCATCTTGATTTCCAGGAGATCGAAGGATTTGACTTCATAAGGCAAATATAGACATAAAAAAATGAGCCTTATTCTACCGGCCGCAAGGACAGGTTTTAATAACCGGGCATAGTGCAGCCGGAAAGATTCCCTTATACGCCGTTTGACCAGATTTCTCTTTACGGCTAATTTTAGGTGTTTTTTGGGTACGGCAACGGCCATGCCACACGGTGCGGAATGCGTTTCCTTCATACTGAAGGCACGGTAAAAAACACGATAAGGTCCGATAACAAAAGATTTTGCTCCGGAAAAAAGGGATTCGATCTCTTTTTTGGAAGAAAGCCGCATTTTTTTAGGGAATGTGAAGTTAACGTCCGTTTTCATAACGGGAGTTTTCGATATTCCAGGACAGCGCCCGTATCAAGGGAGTCCCCGTTCATCGTCTTAAATTCCACAACAGCACGCATCAGGGAATCTTTCATGGTTTCCACCCTCCACTCCTGGAACAAGTTCTGATACGATTCAAAATAAGTGCTCAGGATATTGCAATAAAACTCGTACTGTCCGTCATAGGAGGCCCCTTCCCTTGTCAGGGTTACGGAAGAACTTGTTTTGAAATAAAGTTGTTCTGGGACTGCAGGATCATTTCCGTCAACAGAAACGAGTTCCCATTTACCATAGGCCAACTCCCTGTAATGATTGAAGTTCTTCTGGCAGGAAACGGTCATCATAGCCGGAAGTAACAGAAAACACAGACTCAATGTCCGTTTCATAATCATTTATTCTTTTCCAGATAGAGCATCAGTGCCTGTGCAATAGATGGTGCTTCCGGCGTGGGAGCTTCAAAACAAGTTTGAAGATTTGCCTCTTTCAAAGCGGCGGCCGTTGCATTGCCAAAGGTCCCGAACAAAACGTCATTTTGTTTGAATTTAGGGAAATTTTCCAGTAGTGAACGTACGTCTCCCGGGGAATAGAAAACCAACATTTGGTATTTGTTCAAGTCAACTTTAGACAGGTCTTCTGCGACGGTGTGCGTCAGGATAGCCCTGGTAAGATTCAATCCGGCCTTTTCAAAGGAAAGAGGTAATTCGGGATTATAACAATCTGCCAGGGTAAGCAAAAATTTCTCGTTCTTATGTTTTGGTACTATCGTTTCGATTAACGACGGGACATTCCCTTTCCCGAAAAAGATTCTTCTTTTTCTGTAAACGATATATTTCTGCAGGTAGAAGGCAACCGCTTCCGTCATGCAAAAATATTTCATAGTTTCGGGTACGGTGATGCGTGTTTCTTCGCAAAGAAAGAAAAAAGAATCGATTGCAGAACGTGAAGTGAAGATGATCGCAGTATGATCCAGGATGTTGATCCGTTGTGTTCTGAAATCTTTTACAGATAAACCTACGACACGAATAAACGGAATGAAATCAATATTCAAACCAAATTTTTCTTTGACCTCAACATAGGGGGAACATCCGTTTGGGGCGGGTTGTGAAATAAGTATGTTTCTGATTTTCATCGTTATATCCCCATAACATAATGAATTAATACACCACAGGGTATTACTTCAAAGGTACAAAGATACAAAATCCAGAAAAAAAGAGAATAACCGGCGGAAAGAAAAATCCTTATACAGCGTAAGACATAGAGAAGGTAACCGGACACAGTCAGAACTGCTGCAACTACAAGTATGGCAGCTCCGGACGGATCACCCAGGATGTGAAAAAGGACCAGAAATGGGATAAAGGCAAAACCTGTCAGAATACAGTAATCCCGTCCGGTACGACCCAGAAAATTCATAAATGCAGGCGAGTCGATCGTCCAACCGATGATCTTCAACAGAATGATCTTAAATAAGATCCAGGCACACAAGACACCCAGGACAGACAGAAAAACCAGCGGTTTTGACATTCCGGTCAGGTTGAAGGGCAGGGGGGAAAGCAAACGGTCGTGGGAGGCAAAGAAGAAGGAGATCACGGTCATGGTAAAGAAACATAAAACAAGGCGTGAAAACCTGATATTTTCCTGATCTTCATTTTCTATGGAGATGTTATAACGGAAACATCCCGTCAGCAGCATGGTCAGAGGAGCGCGGGTGAAGATGAGAATAAAACAAAATGAAACGACAAGCCCCAGGACTATATAATCCATAATTAAAAGTAAAACCGGCAGTAAAGGTAAAAAAAATAGCCTACATTTGTGGCATGGAAACAAGGACATTCAAAAGGACGGACCTCCTGATAGGATGGGTGGTCTTTGCCATTTCCGCTGCCGTTTACCTGGCGACTATTGAACCGACTGCCAGTTTCTGGGATTGCGGCGAATTTATAGCATCATCCTATAAATTGGAAATAGGGCACCCTCCGGGGAATCCTACATACCAGTTATTTGGCAGGTTGTTTTCCATTTTCGGGAGCAACTTGAAAGCCGCCATGTTGATCAATGCCATGAGTGCACTCGCTTCTGCCTTTTGCGTTCTTTTTTTATTCTGGACCATATCCCATCTGGGAAGAAGGCTTATGGAAGCACAAAATATTCCCCTGCAATGGGGTAATGCCATAGCGATCTGGGGGGCAGCAGCAGTAGGATCATTGGTATATTCATTTTCCGACACAGCCTGGTTTTCAGCTGTAGAGGCGGAAGTTTACGGTATGTCCTCTCTGTTTACCGCAGCCGTTTTTTGGGCTATGCTCAAATGGGAGGAAAACGCGGACAAACCTCACGCCAATCGCTGGATAGTCCTGATTGCGTATCTTATGGGGCTTTCCATCGGGGTACATCTGCTCAACCTGTTGACGATCCCGGCGCTGGTGTTTATTTATTATTACAAAAAGTATCCGTTTTCATGGAAAGGTGCGCTGGGCACCCTGCTCTTATCGGTGGTGATCATAGTGTTCATCCTGTATGGGGTGATTCCGGGCGTGCCCGTCATATCAGGCTGGTTTGACCTGTTGTTCGTCAATGTTTTCAAATTGCCCTACAACAGTGGCATGTTGTTTTTTGTAGTAAGCCTGATCGTACTTCTTTTCTGGGGAGTGTTTGCCACTTACCGGAAAAGAAAAGTGCTATGGAACACGATATTTCTATGCCTGACCGTCATCATCATAGGGTATTCTTCATTTGCCATGGTAATAATCCGTTCCAGTGCCAAAACGCCTACGAATGAAAATCAGCCGGACACTCCTTTTGCCCTGGGAAAATACCTGTCACGGGAACAGTATGGAAAGTCCCCCCTGTTTTATGACGGGATATACAGTTCCGGTTATGAGACCTGGAAAGACACCAGGCAAGTAGTGAAAAAGGATGGCAGGTACGCCCGGATTAAAGGACCGGAAGCACCTATATTCAAAGATTCGGACAAAATGTTCTTTCCCCGTATGTGGAGCAAGCGTGAAGGTCATTCTTCTTTTTATGATTCTTACAACTCCGGTAAGGGAAAACTAAATTCGGAAGGCAAACGCATGCCGACGTTCCGGGATAATATGCTGTTCTTCTTCGATTATCAGATCAATTATATGTACTGGCGGTACTTCATGTGGAACTTTGCAGGACGTCAGAATGATATCCAGGGGACCATCCCCGGGGATCCTGTACGCGGAAATTGGGAAAGTGGAATCGGATTCCTGGACAGGGCCCGGTTGGGAGACCAGTCAGGGGCACCGGACATGCTCAAAAACAATCACGGTAAGAATCACTACTATCTGTTACCCCTCTTGTTGGGGCTGGCAGGTTTGTTCTACCAGACGTCTAAAGACCGGCGCAATGCCTGGATCACTTTCCTGTTGTTCTTCCTGACAGGACTGGCCATTGTAATTTACCTGAACCAACCGCCGTACCAGCCCAGGGAACGGGATTATGCCTATGCAGGTTCTTTTTACGCTTATTCCATTTGGGTGGGACTGGGTGTATTGGCCCTGTATCATTTCCTGCAAAAGAAACTGCCCCGGATAGCAGCAGGATTCCTGGCAGCCGTACTTTGCCTGTTTGTCCCGTTTCAGATGTTGGCACAAAACTGGGATGATCATGACAGGAGCGGCCGTTACACGGCGACTGATTTTGCCTATAACTTCCTGAACACCTGTCGTGAGGATTGCAATGCCATCATTGTCACCCATGGAGACAATGATACGTTCCCCCTGTGGTATGCCCAGGAAGTGGAAGGTATCCGGACCGACGTCAGGGTGATGAACACCTCGTTGCTGGGTACGGACTGGTATATTGATCAGATGCAATGGCGTACCTACGAGTCGGCTCCGGTTAAGTTATCCATTCCCAGGGAGTCTTATTTTTACGGCACAAATGAATTTGTTCCGATCTACGAACGGGTTACGGACAGGGTTTCCGCCCTACAGGCGGTAAGTGTCATGGGAAATCCCAGGGCAAAACTGCAGCTGACCGATGGTACGATGTACAATTATTTGCCTGCCCGGAAATTGCGCATTCCCGTAAACAGGGAAAACGTCCTGACCAGCGGTATCGTTCCCGAAAAAGACGCACACCTGATTCCGGAATACATGAACCTGGATATTCCCTCTGAGAAGAACATGCTTGTAAAAGTAGAGATGATGTTCCTGGATTTACTGGCTAACTATCAATGGGACAGGCCCATATACATCGTTTCAAGAGGCGGCGATCTGAACATCGGGATCCGGGAATACCTGCGCTTTGACGGAATGGTTTATAAACTTATGCCATTTAGGGTGGATTCCCTCCAAGGGGAGGTGCCTTATATGGATACCGACAAACTGTACCATTTGCTGATGAATGTTTACCGTTGGGGTGACATGGACAAGCCGGGTGTTTTGCTGGATTATCACGTTACTTATCTGTACCTTATACAGCAAGCTGTCCGACATATGCATTCCCAGGTCGCCAAGGCACTGATACTGGAGGGAAAGACAGATAAGGCGGAAGCGGTACTGGACCGGGGAATAGAGATCATGAAAAGGTATCCGCTCAATTTTGTGGTACAACCTTCATTAAACGAAGTGGGTGTGATGGAAGCCGTCGAGTTGTATTATTTTCTGGAAAAACCTGAAAAAGCACGGGCCCTTGCCGTTCCGTTCCTGGAAGAATCATACAAGGCTATTGAATATTTCCTAAGTCCCTTTAAAGGTGGTTTCTTGTCTGCGGCAGATGCCGAGTCGGCTATCAGCACTTATGTGCACATGAACGACATCCTCAAGGTCAATCAAGACGAGGAACTTGCCCAAAAATATAAGACGCAGATAGAGGAACTTTTCAAGAAATATCAGTAAGCATATTGCATCCCCGGCGTTCTGTGTCGGGGATCCTGCCTAAGACTTGAAACCGGCCGTCGGATAAGCGGTAACCCAAGTCCTGGGTCTCTATGAAAGAGCAGGAGTGACTGTTGGCCAAGTCAATGATATTGATACCGCCCCGTGATCCGTCGGGTTCTTGGAGGAAAGGATCCTGCAGGTTTCGGATTATCACACGCATAGAAGAGGGGCAACTGAAAAGGAGATCTTCCCTGCAGGCATAGGCTTGTGAGAACATTTCGGCCATTCCGTATTCACTGTGAACGGGACTTGCCGGAAATCCATTCCTGATCCGTTCATGGAGCGTTTCCCGGGTCAATTCGATGTTCCTGCCTTTCATTCCGCCCGTTTCGACCACTATCAATCCGGGGTGGGAAACGGTATATTTTGCCGCAAAATCGAGCAGAGCAAAACTAACCCCCATCAACCAGACAGGTTTTTTGTCGCGTGCCAATGCCAAGAGGGTATGATAGAGCCTATCCTGGTCATGAAGATAAAAACCGTTAGCCTGCGCTCCGCTTTCTTCCATGAGCACCTTCATCATATAAACCAGGGAAGATCCGGTCCTTTCCAGGTAGGAAGGCAGCAATGCCAGGATTGTGTAATCGGAAGGATTGCCGTAAAAGGAACGGAATATTTCCAGGACGTTTTTTCCATACCGGGCCAGACTGTCAACCGGGTGGCGGGAGGGGACCATACCCGTTGTGGCGGAACTCGTAAATATGTGTTCAGGTGGTGAGGGACGATTGTAAACCGTATGTGATTTGAAGAACCGGATAGGCAGGAACGGGATCTCTTCCGGGCTCTTCACCTTTTCAGGGTCAACTTCCAACAGCTGCATATACCTTGCATAGACTGCCGTATGTTTTGCCTGGTAACGGAAAACCTTTAATATATCACAATCCTTCATTGATCTTTAGTAGTGCTTCCACGTATTCACGTGTGCTCCACAGGCGGGGGACCTTATTCTGTCCTCCCAGTTTGTCGTTCAAGGCAAGCCACCGGTAAAAACAGCCTTTTTTGACAACTGTTATCGTGGGCGGGTCCATAGTGCCGGTATCACGGCGCTTGGCTTCATAATCTGAATTCAGATCCATCAGGGATTCGTCGAGGATCTGGGTAAATTGATCCATAGCGGGAGGCATTTGTTCAAATTCTATGAGCCATTGGTGTGATCCCTTGCGTTTGCCGTCCATAAAAACAGGGGCCACGGTATATTCGTGCACACTGGCCCCTGTAAGGCTGCAAGCACGCGAGAGGGCCCTTTCTGCATTCTCAATCATCAGTTCCTCCCCGAATGTGTTGATGAACAATTTCGTGCGTCCCGTGATCCTTATCTTGTGCGGGTAAAGTTCTGTGAACCTGACCGTATCTCCGATCAAATAACGCCAGAGTCCCGAATTGGTAGATATTACCAGGGCATACGGTTTGTCTACCTCTACCTCGGTCATTGTCAGGAAATCCGTATAGGATCCGTTTTCCGCCGCCTGCAGTTTTTCCAGGGGAATAAATTCATAAAACACACTTACGTTGGGGAGCAATTGAAGTCCCGGATCGTTCAGATTGGTTTGAAATGCAAAAAATCCTTCCGATGCATTATATGTTTCAAGATAGCGCATTTTTTCAGATGGGAACAATGATTGGTAATGGACACGGTAAGGTTCAAAGTTGATACCTCCGTGCATAAAAAGTTCCATATGCGGCCAGAGGTCGGATAAATTTTCCACTCCGGTCTGTTCCAACACCTTGCGCATCAGAATCAGATTCCACGAAGGCACTCCCGAAAAAGCGACCAGGTTTTGTTTAGCTATCAACTTACTTACCTGTTCTACCTTGTACTCAAAATCGGGAATCAGGCTCATCTTCCTGGGTGGGGTTGTGAACAACCTGGCAAGCAGGGGGGTGTTGATTAGCAGAAAGGCTGACAAATCCCCATAGTAGCAATTTGTTTCCACACTTTTGTCAATATGGCGGTTCCCCCCCAAAGTCAATGTCTTACCCCTGAATAAGTGTGATTTCGGGAACGTTCTTACGTAATTGGAAAGGATGGTCAGCATTCCCTTGTAATGGCACATTTGCAGGTTTTCCTTGTTCATGGGGATAAACTTGGATTTTGACGACGAAGTGCCGCTGGAAAGGGCATACCAGTATATGGGAGCATTCCAGAGTACGTTTTCCTGTCCGCGGAGGCTTTGCTGTATGTAAGGTTCCAGGGCGTTGTAGTCATGCAGGGGGACCCTTCGCTGAAAAGTATCAATATCATTGATTTCCGCCATGTTGTATTTTTTTCCAAAAACGGAAGCCTTCCCCCCTTCCATAAGATAACGGAAAGTCGCTTCCTGGAAGGGGAAAGGGTCTTTGGAAGAAAGGTCCAGCTCTGTAAGCAACCTTCTGTTGTAAAGTCTATAGATGGTGTTGGCAATTGACATGGGCGGCAAAGTTACTAAAGAAAAACCTGATGCAACACTTCCAAAGAACGGATCTCGGGGATCTTGCCCATATGATAACCGTAATAGTGAAGCATGCTGTTCAGGAAATGATAACGGCGGGATCCGGAACAGGATAGCGAACGGGCTTCCGAAATCGGGCATGTCAGTATCCGATGCAGCAACAATGAATCTTCCTTGTCAAAGGTGCCGCCGGAAGCATCGGGATATTCCCTGAAGCGGGCCGCTCCGATATCAAAATAGATTCTGTTTGGGGAGAAACTTTCCGGATCGGGTGCATATCCCAGAAAACGGCACAAATGTACGGTAAAAAACAAGTGCAGATCGGACAACTCCTCCCCGGCACCGTCCAGTTGTAATATGGCCTGGGTTATATAACGGAAAAGGGCCGGATTTTGCTCCTGTTCCTTTACCGTTTTGTATAACAATTCACCTATGAACAGGCCTATGCTGCTTTTGAGCACATTGGTGCAGATGTTATCCAGCAGGTATATCTTGCTGTATTCCTTCAACTGGTACAGATCTTTTTTTGTATGTAGATAGGTCCGGGTGTCGAGAATGCTCAGTGGATGGAACACAGATGCAGCCGCCCTGTTGCGGGCCGTACGAATCCCCTTCACCACAAAAGAGGCCCGCCCAAGGACGTCGGTATAGGCATTGACCAACAGACTCGTCTCCCTGTAAGGTCTTGTGTTCAGAACGATCAATGTCAACGGTGTAATCATGCAAACAGGAGGGCCATTTTTTCAAGGGCTCTTTTTCTGTGTGATATTGTGTTTTTCTCCTCTTCGGTCATTTCCGCAAAAGTCTTGACAAAACCGTCGGGAAGGAATACGGGGTCGTACCCGAATCCGCCCCTGCCTTTGGGTGTGCGGAGGATGGACCCTTCTACGCTCCCTTCAAAAAAACGAGGCGTTCCGTCTAGGATCAATGCAATAACACAACGAAACCGGGCAGCCCTGTTGGTCAGATCTTTCATTTCCTCCAGGAGTTTCCTTATATTGTCGGCTGGCCGGCAGGCAGGACCCGCGTAACGGGCAGAACAAATCCCGGGTGCTCCGTTCAATCCGTCAACTTCAAGTCCCGTATCGTCTGCAAAGCAGGGTATATGAAATTTTTCCCACAGGAAAAGGGCTTTTTGCAATGCGTTTTCTTTTAGGGTAAGACCGGTTTCCGGTATGTTTCCGGAAAAACCCAGGGATGACGGCATAATTATTGAAACTGAAGGTCCAAGTATGGTCCGGGCTTCGTGATATTTGTCAGCGTTGGCGGTAGCAAACAGCAATTCCATACACAAAGATATGAAGAATTATAGTAAATTTGTTGTCTCAAGAACCGGTTGAAATGAAAATCAAAGCGATACTTCTAGCTCTGTTTCTGCCTCTTTTGCTTAATGCCCAGAGTGCCGAATTCAACACATCTAAAAGTTTGGATATTTTCCACTCCCTGCTTCGTGAAATATCGCTCTATTACGTAGATTCGGTAGCCCTTGACCAATTGGTATACACCGGTATAGAAGCCATGCTCTCTACCATGGATCCCTATACAAAATTTATTCCCGAAGAAGAAAATGAATCCATAGAGATGATGACGACCGGGAGTTATGGCGGAGTGGGTGCGCTGATTAAGAAAAGTCCCGGGAAAGGGGTACTCGTATCGGAACCTTATGCCGGTTCGCCGGCTGTGAAGGCAGGTTTGATAGCCGGGGACGTGATCCTTGCCATTGACGGGAAATCTGTCCTGGAACTAAGTGCCGACGAATGCAGTTCGCGGATGAAAGGTACTCCGGGAACCGAAGTTGAATTTCTGGTACGGCGACTTATGCAACAAGACACGGTTTCCGTTAAAGTGGTCCGTGAAAAGGTTCATATATCGGATGTAGGCCTTGCCTGTATGATCGAAGACAACATCGCCTACATACGTTTGACGGGTTTTACACAAGGTGGCGCGGCAGATGTACGAAAAGTCCTCAAGAAAATAAAAACAGACCATACAGTAAAAGGCATTATACTGGATTTGAGAGGAAACGGAGGCGGCTTGATGGACGAAGCCGTGAAGCTGCTGTCCGTGTTTTTGCCTAAAAACACCATGGTCGTTTCGGCTAAAGGGCGGATCGAACGCTTTGATATGGAATATTACACCAAGGAAGAGCCGCTGGACACCGAAACTCCGCTTGTAGTCCTGGTCAATAAAGGATCGGCTTCGTCTTCCGAGATCGTTGCCGGAGCCGTACAAGATCTGAAGAGAGGGGTGATCGTTGGGGAAAAGACGTTTGGGAAAGGACTGGTACAGACTATACGTCCCCTGAGTTATAACAGCAACCTGAAGATTACGACGGCCAAGTATTATATTCCCAGTGGCAGGTGTGTACAGTCGCTTGATTACGGAAAACGAAACGGTGACGGGACCCCGGAAATGAATGAAAACGGAGGAATTGTCCCTGATTCCGTCGTTACCCTGCCCCTGTACAGCCGGATAGCGATGGAACTGGTCGCACGCGATTACCTTTACGACTATTCTATCCGGTATTTTACCCGCCATGCGACCATTTTGCCTGCCGGAGAATTTTATATGACCGATGCTGATTACGACGATTTTGTACAATTTACGGCAGCCAGGGAATTTGATGATCGGAGTGCTACCGAGATATTGCTTGAATCATTCAGCCGTACGGCAAAAGCGGAAGGATATGAAGAACTGCTCGGCGGAGAGATTGCTGCATTACGGGAACGTTTACTGACGGATAAAACCAAAGACCTTGTCCATTACCGTAAAGAAATACAGCCGCTTCTTGAAGAGGAGATATGTTGTCGTTATTATCTGCAGGAGGGGCGCCTAAGAAGTATGATACGCGACGATCTTCAATTGGAAAAAGCCTTATCGGTGATAGCAAAGAAATAATAATAATGTTACATTTGTTTTCAAATAAAAAAAAACCTATGGCAACAGAAAAAAGCAACGGTTCGTCATTGATGAATAACGTCACCCGCATTTGCGGTAACACCAAGATCATAGGCAGTATTATCACGCAACACGATATCCGGATTGACGGATACTTGGAAGGAAAGCTTAAAACAGACGGCAAATTCGTGATCGGGGAGACCGGCAAATGTGTTGGGGAAGCAGAATGCAAGTGCGTTGACATCAGTGGCAACTTTGACGGCGTTCTGAAAGTATCGGAACTTGCCTCTCTGCGCGGAAAATGTATTTTTACCGGGGAACTTCATTCGGACCAACTATCCATAGAACCTTCGGCCCGTATCAACGGACAGCTTATTTCTCCCGAGTTGACAAAAAACAGTGAGAAAAGATCCGACGAACCTTCCCCCGTATCAGAGGAAACTCCGGCGATGATCAGGATAACTAAAAAAAAGTAATCGGATCAGATCGCATTGAAGACATGTTTCCGCGCCATTATCGTTTGGCTGACTGAACGGGCCACCAGGTGTGCGGCATACCCTATCCACAGGGATTGGATCCCCAGGGATCCTTCCAGTGCCAGGTAAAAGACGTAGAAAGCGGCTACAGATATGATCATGGTGTTTCGCAGCGCCTTTCCGGCTGTGGCTCCTATGAAGATCCCGTCCCACATAAACGTAAGGCATGATATCAAGGGCATGGTGTACAGCCATGGAAGGAACGGTTGTGCAGCCTGAATGACTTCGGGAGTTGAGGTCATAAGACGCAGGAACAACTGGTCTCCGGCAATATAGAGAATAGTTGATACAACCCCTACTCCGGAACCCCAGATCAAAAGGAGTTTGATGGATTTCATGAGAGCTGGTCTGTTTCGTGCACCGATGAACTTTCCGGTCAACGCTTCTCCCGCATAGGCAAATCCGTCCACAAAATAGGCAAACAAAAGAAGTAATTTCATCATGATGGTGGCAACGGCCAGCAAGGTGTCTCCATATTTTGCCGCTAAAAATGTAAAGCCTGTATAAATCAATAACATACAAACCGACCTTACGAAAAGATTGCCGCTAAGGTTGAAATACTTCTTCCAGCCGTCTTTTCTGAAAACCAATGCCGGTGAAACATAACGGACCATTTTTCTGTAATAGACAAACAGCAAAAAGATACCGCACACGATCCCGATATATTGGGCGATAACCGTTCCCAAAGCGATCCCTTTTATCCCCATTCCCAGGTTCAGGGCAAGAAACAGACTAAATCCTATATTGGCAATGTTGATCACTACGTCCATGATCATAGAGGCCAAAGTATTCTGGACCCCAATGAACCAACCCCTGAAAACAAATAGAGAAAGTACGGCGGGAGCTGCCCATATCCTGATGAAGAAGTATTCCTTCGCCATAGCTTCCACTTCCGGGGATGAAGGCGAAAGCCAGAGGACCAGGTTGGCAAAGGGCCACTGGATAAGTATCAGTAACAGGGAAAAGGCCAACGCAATGACAATCCCCTGCAATCCTGTCCTTACGATATCGTGCCGATCACCTCTGCCGAAAGCCTGTGCCGTGATTCCGGCGGTGCCGACCCTAAGGAACCCGAAATTCCAGTACAACAGGTCAAAGAGAGTTGATCCGATGGCTATGCCGCCAATGGCCGTTGCCGAGCCCAACCGGCCCGCTATGGCTGTATCGGCCATGCCTACCAGGGGGATTGTGATCCCTGCAAGCATGCTGGGTATGGCCAGTTCAAGTATCTGTCTGTTCAGGCTTTTTTTGACACCCATCATGTCTCTTAGCTGCGGTATTTGCTTCC
This sequence comes from Bacteroidetes bacterium ADurb.Bin037, assembly GCA_002071175.1. Lineage (GTDB taxonomy): Bacteria > Bacteroidota > Bacteroidia > Bacteroidales > UBA932 > DMER64. The sequence continues at coordinate 126,947 of MWER01000004.1, read as the reverse complement.
TTCAGGGTCTTCCAGCAGCCTGAGGTAGTTTTCGTAACGTTCGGCCGGGATAAGACCTTTTTCCACAGCTTCCTTCACGGCACAATCTGGTTCTTCCGCATGAAGACACGCGTTGAAACGGCATGATGATGAAACGGCGAATATTTCCGGAAAATAATGATACAATTCTTCTTTTGTCATATCGAACAGCCCGAATCCCTTAATGCCCGGACTGTCTATTATGTGTCCTCCCGAAAGGAGGGGGTGCATTTCATAAAATGTAGTGGTGTGTCTTCCCGTTAAATGAGCCCTGGAAATGGGAGCGGTCTTTAATTTGAGCGAAGGGTCCAGCCGGTTGGCAAGCGTTGATTTTCCCACGCCCGAAATGCCCGAGAAAAGCGAAATCTTCCCTTTAAGTCTTTGTGCAAGAACGTCTATCCCCTTTCCCGTTTTGGCAGACACCTCCAGAACCTGGTACCCTGCCTGCAAATAAATTTCCTTACAGCGTTCCGCCTGATCCCGGTAACCTTCTGCCCATTCCAGCTCGTCGATCTTGTTCAGGATGATCGAAACAGGCACACGGTATGCCTGGCATGTCACCATAAAACGATCTATGAACTGATAGGGGGTTTGCGGTTCGGTAGCGCTCAGGATCACGTATGCCCAGTCCATATTGGCTGCAATAATATGTGCCTGGCGGGACAGATTTACCGATTTACGGATCAGGTAATTTTTCCTGGGAAGGATTTCGGTGATAACCGCATGTCCCCGCGAAACCTTTCGGGACGATTGCCGGTATCCGTTTACCAGATCGCCTACGGCAACGGGATTTGTCAGCTTGTCTTCCCTAAGTCTCAACCTCCCGCTAAGAATTGCCGTAAAAGGTTCCCATGCCGGCAGCAGGGTCAACTGGCATATAGAACCGGTTAATTTAATAACGGTTGCATTCTGAAAAACTTGCTGTTCCATGAACTGAGGTTGAGGGGGAGCAAAGGTACGAAAATGTTTAAAAAAGGCTACCTTTGTAGTATGTTTACAGTAAAGGAAATACAAGGCTTTGTAAACCAAGGGATTCAAAGTCTCATTGAATCTTACGACAACAGCAGATTGCGTTTGCCCGTTGAATATGCACTTTCTGCCGGCGGTAAAAGGCTGCGTCCCGTACTTTGTCTCTTGTCCTACAATATCTTTTCCGACAATTTGCCCCCTACAGTATTGCATCCGGCCCTGGGATTGGAGGTGTATCATAATTCTACGCTGGTACATGATGATGTGATAGATAACGCGGATATGCGCAGGAACCGTCAGACCGTTCATAAAAAATGGGATGTCAATACGGCTATTTTGTCGGGAGATGCTATGTGTATACTGGCTTACAAAAACATCACCAGATGTGATCCGTCTGTATTGCCCCTTGTGCTGGAATCTTTCCACAAAGCAGCCGAACAAGTTTTTGAAGGACAGCAAATGGACATGGATTACGAAAAACAGACGTTCATTACCGAGGATGATTATATTGATGTGATATCCAGGAAAACAGGAGTGTTGATCGCTTGTTCCCTTGAGATAGGAGGATTGTGTGCAAAGGCTTCGCCCCAGAATGTAGACAGCCTGTATAAAGCAGGGATGGCACTGGGCATGGCTTTCCAGATCCAGGATGACTATCTGGATGTTTACGGTGATCCCGCTGTGTTTGGGAAGGCCATAGGGATGGATATCGCCAACAACAAAAAAACATGGTTGCTCACCTACGCCCTGCGTCATGCTTCAGGAGAGGACCTTTCACAACTTAATAGCTTGCTGGCCGACGATAATGTCTCCGATAAAGTAGAGCAGGTTGTTTTGATGTATGATAAACTGGGGGTAAAACAGGCAGCCGAGGAATGTATTAAAAAATATATGGATCAGACTATGACTGCCCTGGCCAATCTGGATGTCCGTCAGGGAAGGACCGGGGTGCTGCTGGAATTTATTCAGGGTCTTTTAAACAGAAAATGGTAATATGGACAGTTCATCTTTCAGTGCCCGTTGTAACGGTATTTTTGACAAAGTCATAAAGGATTATCACATACAGGATTCAACGGACTCCGTCTGTAAGGATCCGTATCCTGCCCATTCTATAGATAGCTTGCTCTACCGGAAAAACTGGATTGACACGGTACAATGGCATCTGGAAGACATCATCCGGGATCCGGCCATTGATCCGTCGGAAGCTTTACGTATAAAACGCAGGATAGACGCTTCCAACCAGGAGCGCACAGATATGGTGGAACAGCTGGATGTCCTGTTTTACCGTGAATTTTCCGGAGTACCCCGTTTGCAGGGAGCCGGACTCAATACGGAGACCCCTGCCTGGGCTGTTGACCGTTTATCGATCCTCTCCCTGAAAATATATCATATGCAGATTGAAGCGGACAGAAAGGATTCCCCCAAAGCGGCTTCATGCAGGGAGAAGTTGGAAGTCCTCCTGGAACAGCGTAAAGACCTGTCTGCCGCCATTGACCAGTTAATGGCCGATCTGAGGTCGGGAAAGAAATATATGAAATTGTACAAACAGATGAAGATGTACAACGATCCCCTCCTCAACCCTGTGCTGTATGCGAAAGGAAAATAAGAAACCGCACGTCTTGTGCCTGCGATTTTCGGCACTGGGCGATGTAGCCATTGCTTCCGTTGTTCTGAAGGCTTTCGCCCGGGATAATCCGGAAGTATTATTTACTTTAGCCGGGCCCGGATTGTTGGCTCCTTTATTTGAGGGAGTCTCCAATCTGACTCTGTTGCCGATAGACAAAAAACAACCGCTGGGTCATATCTTAAGGACTCTGAGGCAAGTCCGGCCCACCCATGTTGCCGACCTGCATAGTGTGATCAGGACCTTCCTGCTGCGTACTGCCCTGTTCTTTTGCGGCCTGCCGGTATCATACCTGAATAAGGGACGTTGTTCAAGACGCCGGATGCTTAAAAATCCCTCAGGCTCCCCAGCCCTGACACCAATGTATGAGCGTTATGCTTCCACGTTGGCCAAATTTGGTTTTGAGGCCCCTTCGCTTACCCCGGGCAACACGATTCCCCTTAAAAAAGGACCCTGGAAAAGGGTGGGGATCGCTCCGTTTGCCCGCCACAGGGGAAAACAATGGCCGGTCTCCAGGATGCGGCGGATTGCCGGGATACTGGCTTCGGAGGGAACGTCGGTTTTCCTTTTTGGAGGCGGTGAAGAAGAAACCCGGCAGCTGACCGAATGGACAAAGGATAACAGCCTTATCCGTCTGGCAGCGGAGAATGGAAAAGGTTTTGAAACGGAACTGGCCGTGATCAACAATCTGGATGTGATGATCAGCATGGATTCGGCCAATATGCACTTTGCTTCGGCACTGGGCATTCCGGTTTTGTCCATTTGGGGTGCCACGCATCCGAAGGCAGGATTTTACGGATGGAGACAAGATGTGCACAGGGCCGTGCAATTGTCCCTGGATTGCCGTCCCTGCTCTATTTTCGGATCCAAACCGTGCCGGAAAGGAACGTATGAATGTATGGAAGATCTAACTGTTGAACAAGTACTTAATTATGTCAGATCCTTGTAGAATCAGACCGGAGATTATGGCTCCCGCAGGCAATTGGGCTGCGTTGACAGCCGCCGCACAGGCCGGTGCCGGATCGGTCTATTTTGGTGTCGGGAAATTGAATATGCGGGCGCATGCCGCCCACAATTTTACCCGGGACGATTTGCAGGATGTTGCTGCTTTTTGCCAAAAACACGGGATGCGTTCCTACCTGACGGTCAATACGATCTTTTACGATCAGGACCTGGAAGAATTAAAGGTTTTGCTACAAGCAGCCCGCCGGGCCGGGATATCGGCTGTGATCGCATCCGATATGGCGGCTATCCTCGAAGCACGTTCCCGGGGAATTGAAGTGCACATTTCCACGCAATTGAATGTATCAAACATAGAAGCGCTGGCCTTTTATGCACAATACGCAGAAGTGGTGGTATTGGCACGGGAACTGACGTTGGACCAGATAAAGGCTATTGCTGGTGAAGTGAAAGAGCGCAGGATTACAGGGCCTTCCGGAAACCTGGTCAGATTGGAGCTTTTCTGTCACGGGGCGCTGTGTATGGCCGTTTCAGGGAAATGTTATCTGAGCCTGCATGAGTACAATAAATCGGCCAATCGCGGTTCCTGTTACCAAATTTGCCGCCGTTCCTATACGGCAAAGGATGATGAAACGGGGGCTGAACTGAGGGTGGACAACAAATATATCATGTCTCCCAAAGACCTTTGCACGGTTACGTTCCTGGACAAGATACTGGATGCGGGAATAGATATTTTGAAGATCGAAGGTCGCGCCCGGTCTGCCGAATACGTCAAAGTCACGGTTCAGGCATATTCCCGGGCTGTAGATGCCATAATGGAAGGAACTTATTCGCCTGCACTGGCGGCACAACTGGAAGAACACCTGAGGACCGTTTTCAACCGGGGGTTCTGGGGCGGTTACTATTTGGGAGAGAAACTGGGCCAATGGAGTGAAGCTTATGGGAATCAGGCAACGCAAAAGAAAACGTATGTGGCACGTGTCACCAATTATTACTCAAAGCCGGGGGTGGCAGAACTGAAGGTGGAGGCCGTTCCGCTTCATGTGGGGGACAAGATCCTGATCATAGGACCTACTACGGGCGTGTTGGAGGAAACCGTAAGAGAGATAAGGCTTGAAGATGAGACTGTGGTACAGACGGCACCGCAGGGATCGTTATGTTCAATCCCTATAAAGGAGAAACTTAGACGTTCCGACAAGGTTTACCTTGTAGAAGAGGTTGTTTAGACAACTTCGGCAATCATACAGCGGGCCGATCCGCCCCCGTGGATTTCAATGGTGTCCAGTTCCGGGGTAATCATTTTATTGAACGACCGAAGGACTTTTAATTGTGACTTGGTGAGGGATTTGTGGGCACGGTGCGACATAACCAGGAACGGTTCGTTGTCGCGGGAAAATACCTGGAACATGTTTCCGGCAAACTCGTTCATTTGTGCAGCCGTTATTTCCACTACCGTCTTCTTGTCTTTTTCGAAGGTCTCCAACAATTTTTGTCTGTCCGCCATCGAAGGGACGGATTCCAGACAGATGACCACATACTGCCGGGCCATGCACATCATGACGTTGGTGTGGTAGATCGGGGCCCCTTTGTCCAGGGCATCGAAGCACACCGGTTCATAGTCCAGGGTATCACAGACCTGTCGCAACAATTCTTCATCGGTCCGCTGGGAACGGCAGGCATAGGCCCTTTTGTTTTCCCTGTCAAAAACCATGCTCCCGGTACCTTCCAGAAAACGGTTTTCCCGTTCCCGGGGACTCATATCTATCCAGCGGATGCGCGGGGCATGTTCCTGTATGGCCTGGAATACGGTCTTTTTACGTTCGAGCCTCCGATTGGGGGCGTACATAGGATACAGAATGGCCATTTTCCCCGGATGGAATGATATCCAGTTGTTGGGAAAGATGGAATCCGGGGTATGGGGTTCGGGCGTGTCCTGGACCACGATTACATCTACATTGTGTTTGTGCAGGAGTGCTACAAAATGATCGAATTCCAGCAGGGCTTTTTCCCGGACCAGGGCAGGATCTTCCCCGGAGGGAACCTGAAAAGCATTATTGACGGCGGTTTGCGGATTGAACCCGAAACAGCACGGCCGGACCATTAACAGTTTACTCATCAAAGCTCAGAATGGTTTTTCGGATGATCTCCAGAGCGTTCATCAATTGCGATTCCTTGATCACCAGGGGTGGGGCCAGGCGTATTATATGCCGGTGTGTAGGTTTGGCAAGTACCCCGTTTTTGGCCATTGCCAGGCAGATATCCCAGGCTTCCGTTCCATTTTTCGGAGTAATGACGATAGCATTGAGAAGTCCTTTTCCCCTAACAGCCGATATCCTTTCGGAAGGGATCGCCTTCAGGAAATCACGTACGATCTCACCCAGATAAACGGCTTTTTCAGCTAATTTTTCTTCTTCCACTACTTTCAGGGCGGCATGTGCCACTTTACAGGCCAACGGAAATCCGCCAAAGGTAGATCCGTGTTCTCCCGGTTTGATCGTAAGCATGATCTCGTCACTTGCCAGAACGGCCGAAACGGGAAGCACTCCCCCCGAAATAGCCTTCCCCAGGATCAGCACATCGGGATGTACGCCTTCATGGTCACAGCAGATGCGCTTGCCGGTACGTGCAATACCCGTTTGGATTTCATCGGCCAAAAACAGCACATTATGTTCTTTACACAACTCAAAGCATTTTTTAATATAACCGTCATCGGGAACTATTACCCCAGCTTCTCCCTGTATGGGTTCCACAAGAAAACCGGCTATGTGCGGACCGTGTTTTTTCAGAACCTTTTCCAGTGCGGCGGCATCGTTATAGGGTATCTTGATAAATCCCGGCGTATAGGGCCCGAATCCCCCGTAGGAATCGGGATCTGTGGAAAGAGATATCACGGTAATGGTACGGCCGTGGAAGTTCCCTTCACAACAAACGATCAAAGCCTCATTTTCCGGAATGTTCTTTTTTGTATAACCCCAACGGCGGGCCAGCTTGAGGGCCGTTTCAACGGCTTCAGCCCCGGAGTTCATGGGCAGGACTTTGTCATACCCGAAAAAGCGGGTCACATACTCTTCATAAGGCCCCAGGCAGTTATTGTAAAAAGCACGCGATGTCAGGCATAGTTGTTTGGCCTGATCCGTAAGGGCTTTTACGATCTTTGGATGACAATGTCCCTGGTTTACAGCCGAATAGGCAGACAGAAAATCGAAGTATTTTTTTCCTTCAACATCCCATACATAGGGTCCTTTTCCCCGGTTTAAGACAACGGGGAGCGGATTGTAATTGTGTGCTCCGTAAATTGATTCGAGCGTGATATAATCTTGAGATTTCATGGCTGCGAAGATATGGAATTTTATGGCTCTTAAAAAAGAAATCTATAATGATTACTCAACTTATTGCTCAACCTTGCGCTTTTCATTTGGTAATAAGGGTAAAATGTTAGCAACTTGTTTGTAAATAAGAAAAATAATCCTATATTTGCAACCCGTTTTACGTGCAGAAAAAATACATAAAGTAAAGACTAACAATACATTATGCCAACAATTCAACAACTAGTCCGTAAAGGAAGGAAACGTGTGGTAGAAAAAAGCAAATCCCGTGCTCTGGACGCTTGTCCTCAGAAACGCGGTGTTTGTGTACGTGTATATACCACTACCCCTAAAAAACCGAACTCCGCTATGCGTAAAGTTGCTCGTGTACGCCTGACCAACCAGAAAGAGGTCAATGCTTACATTCCAGGAGAAGGCCACAACCTTCAGGAGCACTCCATCGTATTGGTTCGCGGAGGTCGTGTGAAAGACCTGCCCGGTGTCCGCTATCACGTGCTCAGAGGTGCTTTGGAAACTTCGGGTGTTGAAGGAAGGACACAGTCCCGTTCTCTCTATGGAACCAAACGGCCCAAAGAGAAAAAGTAACTTTATAACTAATTACATCAAATGAGAAAAACAAAGCCTAAAAAGAGAATTCTACTTCCTGATCCCAAGTTCAACGACGTGCTTGTTACACGTTTTGTAAACAATTTGATGCTTCAGGGGAAGAAGAGTATTGCCTACGGCATCTTTTACGATGCATTGGACATTGTAGGTGAGAAGATGAAAGATTCTGAAAAGGCTCCTTTAGACATTTGGAAAAAAGCGTTGGAAAACATCACGCCACAGGTAGAAGTTAAGAGTCGCCGTGTGGGGGGAGCCAACTTCCAAGTGCCTACAGAAGTGCGTCCTGAGCGGAAGATTTCATTAAGCATGAAAAACATGATCATCTACGCAAGAAAACGCTCAGCGCATTCCATGGCCGAAAAACTGGCCGCAGAGATCATAGCTGCTTACAACAGCGAAGGTGCAGCGTTCAAGCGTAAAGAAGATATGCACAAGATGGCGGAAGCCAACAAAGCTTTTGCACACTTCCGCTTTTAAAGGCAGAAGGTATCTTTGAGCACCTGAAAATGTCACGTAATTTACAATATACAAGGAACATTGGCATCATGGCGCATATTGATGCCGGTAAGACTACCACGTCTGAACGCATTCTCTATTATACGGGCAAAACCCATAAGATAGGGGAGGTTCACGAGGGAGCTGCCACTATGGATTGGATGGTCCAGGAGCAGGAAAGAGGTATTACCATTACTTCGGCTGCTACCACCGCGTTTTGGAATTGCAACAAAAACCGGTACCAGATCAATATCATAGACACTCCGGGACACGTGGATTTTACCGTAGAAGTGGAACGTTCGCTGCGCGTGCTTGACAGTGCCGTAGCTGCGTTCTGTGCCGTTGGCCGTGTGCAGCCCCAATCCGAGACTGTCTGGCGTCAGGCAGACAAGTACCGGATCCCCCGGTTGGCTTTTGTCAACAAGATGGACCGTGTGGGTGCCGATTTCCTTGCAGTTGTAGATGAGATACAGCATAAATTGGGTGCCAACGCCATTCCCATCAGCCTTCCCATAGGAGTCGAAGAATCGTTTCAGGGGATCGTAGATTTGCTTTCACGTAAAGCCCTGATCTATGACAGCGAAAGTATGGATCTGGTTAATTATAAGGAAACGGAAATCCCCGAATCCATGCTTGAAGAAGTGGATTTCTGGAGGGGTAAGCTCATAGAAGCAGTAGCCGAATTTGACGATTCGCTAATGGAAAAATTCTTTGATAATCCCGATTCCATAGGTAAGGAAGAAGTCATAGGAGCACTGCGTAAAGCAACGCTTGCCATGAAGATCGTTCCGGTAACCTGCGGATCTGCCCTTAAGAACAAGGGAATCCAGTTCCTGCTGAACGCCATCTGTCTATACTTGCCGTCCCCATTGGACGTTGATGCTGTTGTAGGTGTAAATCCCTATACACAAAAGTATGAGAAAAGAGCCCCTTCGGTTGAAGAACCTTTCTGCGGTCTGGTATTTAAAATTGCCACCGATCCCTTTGTAGGTCGTCTGGCGTATATCAGGACATATTCGGGAGTACTTGAAACGGGAAAGACCGTGTTGAATGTACGTACAGGTAAACGTGAGCGCGTTAACCGCCTGTATCAGATGCATTCGAACAAGCAGAACCCCATTGAATTCCTGGGAGCCGGGGACATTGGCAGCGGGGTAGGTTTCAGGGATCTGAGAACGGGAGACACGATTTGTGTTGACAAATATCCCATAGTTCTGGAAGCTATTACTTTTCCCGATCCTGTAATTGGTCTGGCCGTTGAGCCCAAGACCCAAAAGGACTTGGACAAACTGGGTGTAGCTCTTTCCAAACTTGCGGAAGAAGATCCCACATTCACCGTCCGCACCGATACCGAAACTGCTCAGACGATCATCAGCGGGATGGGTGAATTGCATCTCGAAATCATTGTAGACCGGCTGAAACGTGAATTCGGGGTAGAGATCAACCAGGGAGTGCCTCAGGTCAATTACCGGGAGACTATCCGGGGCAGCGTTACACACCGCGAAGTGTTCAAGAAACAAACAGGCGGACGTGGCAAATTTGCCGATATTGTCTTTACCCTGGAGCCTGCAGATCCCGGTATAACCGGTCTGCAATTTGTGGACCAGGTAAAAGGAGGCAATATTCCCAAAGAGTTCATTCCGGCAGTGGAAAAAGGATTTAAAGCTGCCATGGAAAACGGTGTTTTGGCAGGCTATCCCGTCACCAGCATGAAAGTGACCCTTACGGACGGGTCCTATCATACGGTAGATTCCGACACCTTGTCATTTGAAATATGTGCCCGTCAGGCATTCCGCAAGGCCGCACCCAAGGCGACCCCGGTACTGCTGGAACCCATTATGGCTCTGGAGGTAGTTACCCCTGAGGAATATATGGGAGACATTATAGGTGATCTGAATAAACGCCGCGGACAAGTAACGGATATGGATTCCAAAGGCAATGTCCGTATTATTAAGGCCAAAGTGCCGCTGGCAGAACAGTTCGGATACATTACAACGCTCCGGACACTGTCTTCAGGCCGGGCCACCAGTTCGATGGAGTTCTTTGAATATGAAGAATTACCCGGAACCCTGGCCAGGGAGGTCATTGAAAAGACCGGGTGGTCCAAAGGTTTTCATGCATCAAATGTTGAATTTTAAATAATACTTGGTTAACACATTAAAACAATGAGCCAAAAGATCAGAATCAAATTAAAATCCTACGATCACATGCTGGTAGACAAATCTGCCGATAAGATCGTTAAAACAGTCAAAGCAACAGGCGCTGTGGTCAGCGGTCCCATTCCCCTGCCCACCAACAAGAAGATCTTTACGGTCAACCGGGCTACTTTTGTAAATAAGAAAGCAAGGGAACAGTTTGAATTGAACTCTTTCCGCCGTTTGCTGGATATTTACAGCTCCACTCCCAAGACGGTAGATGCCCTGATGAAACTGGAACTGCCCAGTGGCGTTGAGGTTGAAATCAAAGTTTGACACGTTCTTTGATCCGGATTTTATATTAACATACCTTTCGTGTATATTTGTACGCGAAAAGGGGGCCCATAGCTCAGTCGGTTAGTAGCACCTGACTCATAATCAGGGGGTCGCTGGTTCAAGTCCAGCTGGGCCCACAATAAAGCACTTGCGAGAAAGCGCAGGTGCTTTTTTATTGAGAATTCATCCAATGTCAAGAAAATAACAACTATAACAATAACGAGCCAAAAATATGAACTTTGCAATTCGAAAAGTAGAACATATTCTTTAGAACGAATGGATAAAATACAAATAATTAAAAACGCCCTATATCACCAAAATGATCATAATAATTATAAAAAACTGACAGACAATGATTGATATAATTAATTTGATAGTTGGATTATTTATGATTGGTTTAGGATTTTTAGTTAAATCCTCACCTGATTTGATTGCTGGATACAACACCATGTCAGAAGAAAAGAAGAAAAATGTAGACATTGAGGGTTTGTCGACTTTTATGCGCAATGGATTAATCACCATAGGACTATCAATAATAATCGGATATTATATTTTTAAATGGATTGGTTTTATAATGATTGCCAATTCAATGATGCTGATAGCAATTTTAGTTGGAGTAACAATTTTGGTTGTAAAAGCTCAAAAATTTAACCACAACAGGACCAAGAGGGCTATATTGACATATTTTTTTCTTGGATTGGTATTTTCAATCGTGATTGGATTAATAGCTTATGGATTTAGCCCTTCAAAACCAACTTACCATAATGATACAATTCGATTTTCAGGAATGCACGGATTTGAAATAAGTATTAGTGAGATTGAAAATGTTGAACTTTCCGACAAGTTGCCGGCAATTAAATTACGGACCAATGGATTTAGTTTTGGTCTTGTTAAAAAGGGATTTTTTATCCTTGATAAATTTGGCAAAAGCAGACTGCTAATTCATTCTGATGTAGTGCCATATTTGATAATAACGAAAAATAGCGGGGATAAAATTATCATTAATTTCAAAAATAAAAATGAAACAGAAAAGATATATAACAAGATTAAAACAATGATTGAGAACAACATTTAGTAGTGGATAGATTTAGGCATCAAGAATACAGGTCTTAAAACAAATCGCTATTCCATAACATTTTCAAAAATTCTGATACAGGATAAATTTCCACCTTATTCATTAGGCGGGGATATTTATCCAACGACACAAGGATCAACCGACAATCGGGAAATTCTTCTGAAAATGCCTTTAACCCTTTTAGATGATGTAATTGTACTTCATCAGACGATTTAACTTCTATGGCGACTTCAGCATTTCCGATAATTGCATCTACTTCGTAACCCGATGATGTGCGCCAATAGGAGAGATTTTGTCGCGGTCTGAAATATCCGATGTAAGCTATAATTTCTTGCAATATCAAATGCTCAAAAGCGTGTCCAAACTCAGGAGAGCCCGGGGAAAGGGCTGCTCTTCTCAAGAGAAAATTAGCAACACCTACGTCGAAATAGTAGAATTTAGGCGATTGGATAACACGACGTTTCACATTTCGAGTAAAAGCAGGAATGGTATAACCGATAAGCGTTTCTTCCAAAATAGAAAAATACTCTTTCACAGTAGGAGCACTTATGCCACATTCCGAAGCAATATTATTGTAATTCAAGATTTCGCCGTTGCTTAATGCGGCAACTTCCATAAACCGAATAAATGTATTTAGGTTTCTGGTAAGTGCTTCGGCCTTTATTTCCTGTTGCAGATAATCCCCCACATAAGCGTCAAGTCGATTGGTGGGATTTTCCACTAAATAATGTCGTGGCAGCATCCCGTTATTACAGGCTTTCACAAGGTCGAAATCGGGAATTTCGGCACTAACAAACGGGTAAAGATGTTTCCTGATAGCTCTGCCGCCTAATAAATTTACACCGCTACGACGTAGTTTACAAGCACTTGAACCGCTCAGAATAAAGCGAATATGACGATTGCTTATCAGCCAATGCACTTCGTCGTGTAATGCAGGTATTTTCTGAATTTCGTCAATAATGACCAATTCGTTTTCAGGAATTAAACTCAATTCTTCGCGCAAGAGTGACGGACGACGATTATAACGGGCAAATTCATCTGATTTTAATAAATCAATATAACGAACGTCAGGAAACAGCATTTTCAGCAATGTGCTTTTACCGGTTTGACGGGCACCCCAAAGGAAAACACTCTCATTTTCAACACCTTGAATATTTATTATTCGTGATAGCATATTCAATTATTCTTTTAATTATTGAAATCACAACACACAAAAATACAAATTTCTATGTAAATCTAAAGTGCAACTTTATTTTTACATGTATTTTTAAAGTATAACTTTTGATTTACATGAATTTTAGACGTAAATATATGTGATCAAGCAATACGGAGGAAGTGAAACTGAGCAGAATGAGAAAACACCTTATGCAAAAAAGGGTGCAGTTATGCACCGTTCCTTCACTACCCCTTAATCACAGCAAGCGGCGAGAGTTCTACTGCTATTTTGACTAAATCTTCCTGGTCTGACATGACCTGAGTAATATTTTTATAAGCGGAAGGGGCTTCATCAAGATCTCTTTGGGTTCTAATTGAATGTAGAATTCCTTTTTTGTCGAGTTTGCGTATTTCATGCTCAAGACTTAAACTTCGGATGGCCTCATTACGTCCCATTAATCGGCCGGCTCCATGGGAGCAACTTGAGAAGCTTTCAGGATTACCCAAGCCTTCTACGATATAGGATTTTGTGCCTTGAGAACCGGGGATAATTCCAAGCTCTCCCTTATGTGCTGAAGTGGCACCTTTGCGATGAACTACCACATTTTTGCCGAAATGCTTTTCCCATTTCGCATAGTTATGAGCAATGTTTATCATCTCACCGAACTTTATATTGGGGAAATAATCTGACAAAATCTCTTGTACCCTTGTGAGCATTAGTTTGCGATTAGCTAAAGCAAAATCAATGCAATAATTCATTTCCTGATAATACTTATGTGCTTCTGCTGTTGTAAATGGGAGATAGGCAAGGTCTGCGTTTGGAGGTACGGAAGAGTTCCATTGCTTATTTAGTTTTTTAGCAAGCTTGTTGTAATGATCGGCAACTTGTTTGCCTATATTTCTACTCCCCGAGTGGATCATTATCCAAATAAAACCCTCTTTATCCCTTTGAATCTCAATAAAATGATTACCTCCTCCAAGAGTTCCGAGTTGTCGTAAGGCAGATTGATACTCGGAGCTTACCACTTCCATACTGCCAACCTTATAACCTTCAGGCATAAAACCCTCATCCTGCGCCCTTTTATGGTGCTTAAAACCCACCGGCACCCTCTTCTCAATATCCCCTACAATCTCCTTCAGCCTTTTCTGAATATTTGGCTTTATCTTCAAATCGGTTTTAACCGCACAAATGCCGCAGCCGATATCCACACCTACGGCATTGGGCACAATCACGTTATCTGCAGCCATTACCCCGCCTATAGGCATACCATACCCTGAATGTGCATCCGGCATCAAAGCTATATGCTTGAAAGCAAAAGGCAAATTAGCCAGGTTCTTCACCTGATAAAGAGTATTATCATCCATTTCATCCAACCAAAGCTTAATGGGTATTCTTTCGGTATCTATTATCTTCTTCATATTGCCAAAATCTCCTTTTTATCAAGCCCAATATAAAAATTTAGATTGAAAAATAGTGCTTACACTAAACAACTACGAAATAAAACTTAGGCAAAAAGAAAGAGCCCGATCCAAGACGGGCTCTGTTCAAACTTTGGGGACTCACATTACTCTACGGAAGTAACGCCTCCAGTTTGTCTAAGTACTCTTTGATTTGAGCTTTGGCAGCTTCATCTTTTTCCGTTTGGTAAGCAGCGCGCATATCGGGCAAGTAATGCAGATAGTGTATATCGGCTATATATTGTGCCGCTCTTACTCTGACCTCTGCATCGCCGTCATAAAGCAATCCCTGTATCCAACGTTTGGCGTCCCACGAATGTTTACTTTGCAGCCAATCGAGCGCTGCGATTTTTTCATCGGCTGTTCCGTATAAAAATGTTCGGAAACAGCGGCTCTCCTGTCTGAGATCTGCTATAGACATCAAGATTTCTTTGTTAAAAATAGTGGGATCTATCACATTTTCCGCATAGCCCGCAATCGGTTTATCAAGCGTCCAGCGCACCATGCGCGGAATCATCCACATCATGCCCGGCGTAGCTTCAGGATGCGCGATGCAGCTGAAAACACGTCCTTCCCCATATTTATTGCCAATGAAAAAGGGTTTGTTGTTGGTCATGTTTTTCGGAGCGTCGCCCTGTTCGTGAACATCACTTTCCATTATGGCAAGTGTTTCATATTGGATGTCGGCCCCTTCTCTGGGGACAAAAACCGGACCTTCGTAATACATCACATAGAGTGTATCACGTTCGGCAACTTCAGGGAAAAACTCTTTTCCTTCCTCTGTAAGAGTGAATTTAGCCATTCCATGTCCTCTGTTGTCGTGCTCAATGTCTATTGCTTGTGCCCCGTTTAGCTGCATACAGGAATATTCGGGAGTGTCGGAAAACAGATAGGCACCCGCGCAAATACCTACGGCTCCGCCACCGCGTGCCACAAAAACTTTAATGCGCCGTTGGTTCTCGTTACCAAGATTCAAGTACTGCCGGCTTCCGCCACCGCCGGGGATAATAATCGCATCGAGCGAATCGAGCACATTGTTCGCAATATCTGCTGATGTAATGGTGCGGACCTCCATTTGAGCATCCAACTTGATTGCCGCCACCGCCTCCCAGATGCATGTCTGTGCGCCACCGTGCCCGTCAAAGACGGCTACGCGCATTTTATCGGTTTGTGTTGCAGATGTACATTGGATAAATAGTAACAATGCAAGGAAAATAGGCCAATTGGATAGTTTCATGATGGGTGTTATTTAAAATAGTTATAGAGATAATTTGCTCCTTTTCTTATGTCTTTTGATTTTACCTTACTATCGTGTATTACGCAGAAAGGAATAGCGTTTAAAATGTCGCGTGCTGCACTTTCCCTAAAAATAATCATGTCAGCTTTTGCCATATCTTAATCCCTATTTAATTCCTTCTGCATTTCTTGTAAAAGTCGAAGTACTTGTTCGTATTTTAATTGTCTCAATGTTTCCAAAATCTTGTTGATTAAAGGACTGTTTTCTTGTTTTTCCACTTCTTCCGTAATGATGTCTTTTAAATAATCTAACGCTTGTTGATCACCAACGAGCATTGCTTTTACATCTCGCATCATCAGTTTTCCACCTGCTATAAACTCATCAAAATCATCATCTTCCAAGATGTCAAAATGTTCAATTGCAATTCGTTCGATATGTATCTCAAAATAGTTTTCTATCAACAGTGCCATATCATAGGCATCTTTGTTGTTTTCCAAATGACGGTCTTTCCATGCAATAAGTTTCAATATAAACGCACCCGGAAGCGAAGCTACTTTTATCGGCAGCTCATTATCAATCTGAACCGTTAAGGCAAATTGTGCCATCTGTTGAAAGCCGATAACAGACATACGCCTTTCGCCCGCTGATTGCCAATAGATAACTCCTCTTTCATTGGCTATTCTTCCAAAAGGAACAATATCCAGCTTAAAATGACCTTTGTATAGAAAACGTTGTAGTTGTGATTTGTCTTTTGAAAAATCGGCTTCTTTCGGCAACAAATCAACTATCGTATCAAATTGCTCCCAGTCCGAAATGCCGATGGCAATATCCAAATCATATGTTTTTCTGTCGGATTGATAACCGTACACATTGTGAAGTAAAAGATCCCTTGCGGTAGCACCGATAATGTAAAACTCAGTATTGATTTCTTGGAAAAAACAGGTAAGCCTTGTCAGAAGCTCTTTCAGGAACGGGTTTTCTAATTGCTCACTTGATATGTTGTAAGTACTGTTCATAAACGAGTTTTGCTGTTTCTATATTTCTGCTGTCGCTGCTACCCATCAGGTCGGCATATACCAATAGCGGGTGCACGGTTTGATTGGCATATTCATCGTTCAAATTAGGTGAATATGGCAGGCGTAAGATCTCAATTCTTCCGTTTTGCGCAGGACGTAATTTTAGGTTTCTGCTTACATTTTGCCAGCTTATATTGGTATAAATAGTATGTAAAGCCGGATTGAATTGTTTGGTAAGCAAGGCTCCCGCGTTTTCATTGCCCCACAAAGTGATGTTTTCATCTGTGAGATCAAACAATAAATGTTGCCACTGCGAAAAATCTTCAGGATAAATATAATCCATTCTTTTGAGCAGTAATTTAGGTCGTACTATATCGTGATAAGCCACAATCCATCTTTTTAACAGTTCAGGTTTGTTTTTGAGTAATTTCTGTTTTTTTGTTCTCAGAATAAAGTTAAGCTCTTCCAGCTCTTTGAAAATTTGACTAACCGAACCCAACGACACGTCAGCCATTTTAGCCAATTCCCGATAAGGTTTATTGCCGTTTTCAGGATTGACCAACAATTGAAAAATCACTTTCACACCTGTTTCCTGAAAAGCACGTGCCTGATTAACACGTGGATTTCGTCTAATTCGCTTACCTTGGATAATGATTGATAGACTTCCACTGCGGATGTAACAATTGCCAGCCGTATCGGCATAGTTGATGCCTGCATCTATGTACTCTTTGGCAATATCAGAAGGAATATAATGTGTAAAAAGCAAAATGGGTAGATTTTCTTCGCGGGAGGCATCTACTAATTGTGATAGCATAATGCCTTTATTTCCACGCGAAATTTCAGGTTTCACATCTACCAAAAAACGTTCACTCAGTATGGTTATTATACCGCTTTTTTTCAATTTTGTATCAGAAACACAAATATCAAAACCTGTGTTTCCCTTTAGTTTAACAATCGCATTATCAAGTATTTCAACCATTTTGTGCTGTGCCTTGTGTTCAGTAATTTATAATGTTCATTGTCAATGAACATGTAAAAATAATGAACAATATTGGATTGTGCAAGAGATTAAGAATTTATTTTGATATGGAAATAAAAACAGGGTTGACTTTTTCGGGGTTTGCCAGCTATTTTTGATAGTCCTTTTCTGTAATGAAGCCTTTCCAAATAAGAAGTGAATATTTTTCCGGGAACGGTTCCCTCATTTTTTGTATCTTTATGACATTGAAAACCTATAGAGATGAAAACCTACAGACAAGAATTTTACATTGAAACGACTACACGCCGCGCCTTTGTCAACATTACTCCACAGGTTCTCAAATGTCTTGAGGAGAGCGGTATTCAGGAAGGGATACTATTGTGTAATTCCATGCACATAACTTCGAGCGTTTTTATTAATGATGACGAATCCGGACTTCATCATGATTTTGAAAAGTGGCTGGAACACCTGGCTCCCGAAAAACCGCATTCTCAGTATCGTCACAATGGGGTGGAGGACAATGCCGACGCTCACCTTAAACGCCAGGTAATGGGACGGGAAGTGGTGATTGCCATAACCCAGGGTCGCCTCGATTTCGGGACATGGGAACAAATCTTTTATGGCGAATTTGACGGTAAAAGGAAAAAACGCGTCCTGGTAAAGATCATTGGCGAATAACCGGGCCGTAAATAAACAATTATGCACAGGATTTCGGAAAAATTCTGGACTGTCGGTACGGGCCGTACCGTAAAGTGCCTTCTTTGTCCTCATCATTGCGTGATCGGGGAAGGATTGTGGGGATTGTGCCGTACAAGAACTAACCGTGAAGGAGTGCTTTACAGTGTTGCTTATGGCAACCCCTGTTCTGTAACGGTAGATCCCATAGAGAAAAAGCCCTTATACCATTTCCTGCCCGGGACGGATATTTTTTCCCTGGCAACGGCCGGTTGCAATTTCCATTGCCTGAATTGCCAGAACTGGACTATTTCACAAGTATCTCCCCTGTCAGTTGGGAAAGAGAACCTGTCCCCGGTACAGATAACAGAGACTGCCCTGCGGTATAAAGTGCCGTCCATCGCTTTTACGTACACCGAACCTACCGTATTTTACGAGTATATGTACGATATCGCCGGACTGGCCCATGAAAAAGGATTGAAAACGGTCATGGTGTCTAACGGGTATATCAATCCCGAACCCCTGGCTGCCCTGATCCCGTATCTTGATGCGGTCAATATTGATCTCAAATGTTTTGACGACAAAATATACCGTAAAATAACAGGAGGAAAACTGCAGCCTGTCCTGGATACGATCCTGGCATTGGGAAAAGCCGGGATATGGATTGAGATCACCCACCTGATCATCCCGGGGATCACCGATGATCCGGCACAATTCAGATCTATGTGCCGGTGGCTTGTTGTCAATGGTTTTGCTTCCGCACCCCTGCATATCAGTCGCTTTTTCCCCACTTACAAGCTGGCTCATCTTACGCGGACTCCCCTTGAACACCTGACCAGGGCGAAGACCATTGCACTTGAATGCGGCATTCTCTTTGTTTATGCGGGGAATGTCCCGGATGATATACAAAGTCATACTATCTGTCCCACTTGCGGAAAGACTGTTGTAGAACGCCGGCAATACAGCATTATTAAAAAGAATATTGAAAAAGGAGCATGCGGTTTTTGCCATACACCCATTCCCGGGGTATGGGACTTTCACGATGCATCACCGTGAAGAATCTTGCCCGTAAAAACATAAAGACGGGCAGTTTTCCAGCCTTCCCATCCCAGACCGGCTTTGTCCCGGGAGCAATGTCCCAGGAATTCCTCCAATGTCCATCCCGTTTCAGTGGCCACCTGGGGAAGGAACACGCCTGAACGCCCACGGCCCTCAATCAGGATCCCGTGTTTACCCAATTCGATTTGTTTCACATCCGTTACCGGCATAAGAGGAGACAAGAGAGTGATCTCTATATCCAGATCTTTCAGATCGTCTTTACCCACCGGGTAAAAGCGGTCATCATAAAGTGCCGCGGCTACGGCCATTTCACGGACCAGTTTGTACAAAGGGATATCGGAAGTCATACGTCCTATGCACCCGCGTAGTTTTTTATTCTGATACAATGTTACAAAAGCCCCGCAACGCCTATGCAATGATTTGGGATATTCTTGCCTGTCCCGGAATGCACTGTCTTTACTTCCCAGAACGGCTGCTTCCACCCCTTTACGTGCCATATCCAACAACATAGCCTGTTCTTCGGAAGTAAATGAAAACTCCTGCTCCGAAACGGCAATAGCCCAATAGCCCACTACCTGATCTTTTTCCCCATATTCCCGTGTATCGCCTGAGTTTTTGTAATCTATAGCCGTGTATTGTATGGAATGATTCCCTGTTGTCATATACAGCAACGTAAGCACGGAAGTCCACCCGCACAGACCGGTAGCAAGTCCGGGGATCTTCCGGCTATCATGACTCTCAAGTGTTTTAAGCAAAACATCTGAGTCGTTGCTAAGGATAGCGTCTTTTGTAGCCGTATCTACTTTTATGGCATCTTTATATTGCGGGTAATGTGAAAAATCCGAACTGATCACAAACAGATTCTCTTTTCTCATGAATGGGGCTAAGACCTCTGCTATCCTTTTACAGACGTCTGCCCGTGCAGTTCCTATGACAATGGGGACAATAGTGAAATTGTCCTTCAGAACATATTGCAGAAAGGGTAATTGCACTTCAATGCTGTGTTCGTCCCGGTGTGCCAGACTGTCTGAAATAAAAAGACCGGGATAATCCGACACCAATTGCCGGCAACAGTCAACATCTACTGTAACATGGCCCAGTGGCGTACGAAAATCACCTTCCGTGTAAACGGCTGCCCCTTCAAAATGAACGTGGTGAGAGGACCCGATCACAAAAATCCTTTCGTATTTTTCCTCACTATCTACCTGGTTGAAAGCAGAAGCGGCAACACTTCCTGAAAAAATATATCCGGCATGCGGACTGATCACCGCCCGGACGTTATCACACCGCCGGGGTTCTGACTGCCGGAACAGTTCTTCCAACTCTTTTTCCAATCTTCCGGCTGTGGCAGCGTAAAACCTGCCCGCCACAGCAGGAGGTCTGATCGAAGTTTTCATGGTTATACGTTATTCAATGCCACATATATTCGGATTTTTCCAGCGGATCTACATGTTTATACATGTGAAAGAGCATATTCCGGCCCCTGTTCCACCAGTTTTTATAAGCCCGGACTACTTCTGCATGCGCCTGGTCGTCATCAATGTTTATGAATTCTATAGAATCGGATTTAGGATTCCGTTTTTTTAGCAGGGGATTTTGTGATGCATAATCAATAAAACCGTCATTTCTTTTTCCCGAATTAAGGCGAATGGATTCAACGACCCACAGCATATATATTCCCAGCCTGCATTCCCGCTGATAACAGGAAGAAAGCAAATTGTGCGGGAAATCGGTTATATGTTCTTCTGAACCGGCATATTTCAAAAGGGTGGGGATGGATTCATAGGTCAAAGCCGGCAGCCACATGGCCGTATATTCTCCGGACCTGACTTGATTGACAAAATATTCAGTTTCGGGTTTATCTTCCCCGTAATGTCGTTCACAGGAGAACAGGATTGGAAGTACAAGAATGATAAACAAGATTTTTAAGTATTTCATAATCTAAATATTAATCAATATGTAAATATAGAAAAAAGGTGCAACGTACACCGGGTGATCGTTGGGGTGGCAAAAATCTTTATTCCTGCGCCGTACCGACACGGATCTCCTGTACAATAGTTTGTTTATATCCGTTAAAGGTCAGGATAGCCCTGACGGTATGATCGCCTGGAGTCAGGGTGATAATGTCTCCGGTCTGGTGCTCCTGATCATTGAAGAACCATTGTATTGCCAAAGGTCTTTCAATATGCTGTACGGCGGGAGAATCATTCAATCTTAATGTGAAAGTGTCCCCGGCCAGGTATTCCCTTTGATCATACCGGATCATGTAATATCCAAGAGAGAACAGCAGATCGTCTTCACCTCCCACAATGGCCGAGATCTGAATATTCACGTCAAGACCAAATGCTTCTTTCCATGTGGTGTTAAGGGATTCAATTGAATTACCTGCATATCCGCCCATGGGAGCCATGGGACCGTTATCTGTCGCCAACGGATAACCTGAATCACTATCCTTAACGTAATAACCGAATTTTACGTCCTGACCGGAAGGAATCATGATCCCAAATTGTGACAGATCGAGTATCATCATAACGCCGAAGAAGGGATTATTCAGAATGCCGGAAAAAACACATTCATTTCCAAAGCAGATGAAAATACCGACCTCCGAGGCTTGTGTTCCGTTTACCAGGAACGACATCGAATGTACCGTCTGTCCTATATAGGGGGCCAGTTCTTGTGCAGAAAATCCTACAGCCCCGAATATTGTCCCTCCGGGAGATCCATAACCTATTGCATAACCTTCCCATGGACCGTGTTTTTTCAGGATTCCGTCATAGGGCCCTTCTTCTATCCTGATAAGCGTAAAATCAACAATGACTTCTCCCGTTGCAGAGGCATCTGTCTGACGGTATGCCGGATTATACCCTTCCTTGACAGCCTGAAGGTTGTATATCCCTTCCCGGCTTTGTGTAACAAAGACATATTGACCGTCATTGTCCGTTATTGCAGTCATGGCATCCGATGCTGCCTGGCGGACAGACTTCTTAAGTAAAACAGGTCCATGTATGGTAACGGGGGTCTTACCGGGAGGATCCGACTGAATATCTTCATGAGAAAGGATTACCGTTGCTCCTTCTATGGGCATTCCGTCCTGATCGGTTACCCTTCCCCGGATCTTCAGCTCCTGTAAACTTTTTTCCGACAAAGTGGCCGAAATCAACACATTGCAGTTAATTGACCACGGTGAGATCAATTGTTCTATGCTCTCTCCTGCATACCCTCCCAAAGGAGCCATTGGTCCGTCATCAATGGCCAGCGGATATCCCCAGTCACTGTCTTTGACATAGCATCCAAATTTGACAAGTTTCCCCGAAGGAATGACCAATCCCCGCTTATTAACATTGACCGTCATCATGGACCCGAACACCGGGTTTTGTACCGGCTCACACAATACGATCTCCTGGTCGAAAGTGATGAAAACGCCTACTTCGGCAGCTGAGGTGCCGTTAATCTGGAAAGAAACGCTTTCGATTTTTTTCCCTTTGTAAGGGATCAATTCTTCCGGAGAGAACCCGACTGCCCCGTAAACAGGTCCGCCCGCCGTCCCGAATCCGGCAGATCCCCCATTCCAATCCTTATGTTTTCTTAACAAACATACCGGATCTTCTTCCGAGTACATGGTAATGTCAATCTTTACCGTTCCCGGACGGGAGGCATTGGTTTGTTTAACGGCAGGATGATAACCGTCTTTTTCTGCAGTAATAATATATGTGCCTTCTTTGACCCCTACACTAAAATAATAGGCTCCGTTTTCGTCGGTAACGATCACGGCAACGGGTTCGGCTTTTTGGGGAGAGGTATGCATGACCTTCCCTGAAGCAATCATATCTTTGCCTTGTGAAACGGCGGAAGCGGATGAGGGTTCCGCTACCTGATGAGTCAGGGTAACGGTCGCCCCTTCAATAGGATTTCCGTTCTTATCTGCTACAGTTCCTATAATTACCAGATTAGAGCTCTTTGTAACCGTAAATGTAGCATGGGTACCATGATCTGCTATATCGGCAAGATAAATTCCTATGAAATTGCCTTTATGGTCCTTGGCCGCCGGAGAAGATGTGTCTGTAAAGAATCTGTTATTCGTTTTTCCCGGAAAAGGAACCTGGTTATTATGGGTGATGCTGGATTCAGGATAAACGGCTTCGATCAGATCGCAACACTGATGTGAAGCATAGGCGTTGATCCCGTCCCCGTTTTGCCATCTTTTAGCTGCCGTCATTCCGCCTACTATGTTTTCCGACATGTCTATATGAAAGATCAGCAGGCCGGAGCTGGGAATAAACATGTCCCAACCGGTCCTCTGGCGGTATTCGTAGATAAAGAACTCATTGTCATTGGAAGTGGGAACGGCAAAAGCATGATTCCCGGAAACGGGGTCCAGTCTGTACTCCCCTTCATTGTCAAATTCCTGTATTTCATTTTGCCTCCAACCAACCAGGATCCTTTCCACCGTTGTCAGATAGGGAGGGGTTCTTCCTGCATGGTTATAATTACCCTCTGACATCAGGGAAAAAGGCCCCAATCCCCTTGCCTCTCCGTTTTCTATTCCATCGGTATCGTAAAAATCGGGCAATCCGATAACGTGACCGAATTCATGACAATAGGTGCCGATACCTGCCATTGTAGATCCGGACGCACCTCTCAGTTCGGACGTACAGGCATAGGAATTGGTTTGAACTCCGTCCACGATGATACTTTTGTCTCCTGTGGTCCAGGCGTGAGGCCAGATGGTATGATCTGGCCCGCCTTCCGCTTCATTGTACCCGGCAAAATAAATGAAGATATTATCAATGACCCCATCCCCGTCGTTGTCGTATTGTGAAAAGTCCACTCCCAATTCATTGTCTGCCAGTCTTACGGCTTCTACCACCATTTCCCTTGCCCGGTTAAAGTCGTTTTCTCCATCGGCTTTATTGGCTCCGTAATAGGCAACTTCATTTGACAGTGTAACGGGTCCAATTACATCGAACAGAGGATCAAACATTCCCGATGAATTTTCATAAAAGTAATCCCTGACGGATCCTGTTGCGTCGTTGGCCGAGTAACCGTTCTGGTTCAGTAAATTGAAAAACATGTTTTCAGGCGATTCGATAGCAAAATAAAGGTCTTTAAACTGTACCAGAATAACAAGAAATCTTTTTTGTCCCATTGCAATCGAACGGGCAGGTCCTTTGACCCCGGGTAGCAGGTCCCGTTGAAGCAGGGACACATCGGTTCGTACGGAAAAATTACGGGCAAATTCTTCCCTGAGCCTGCGAGCCCTCTCAAGGGCAACGGCAGGAGGTGTGATCGTTGATGCATCTTGCAGCAAGAGTTCTTCACCAACCCTTGTTCCGGTTGCGACAACGGTGCCTTCAGCATTGAATTCAGCCAAATAATAGAACCCGTCGGGTCCCTGTTTTACCAGCCGGTTCCCGCTGGTGGTCCAGTTAAGAAATTCATCCCCGTGCTTGAATATGGTAATGACCGAACCGTCAGGCTGCTCAACCCGGATAGGGCCGGGATAAGCCTTAACGGCATAGGCACTATGAGAAAAGAAAGTAACAAATGCTATCAATAATAACCTGAAAAATATGTTTTTTCTCATAGTACGTTAATTATATACAAGGTAAGTGACTAGATTATCGTAATCGAACATCAACAATTTGTGATCTTCACTCCTGACGGCTTTTACCCGTTTTGTTCCCGACTGTATATGATCTGCACCGTAAACGGATACCTCAATATCGAAAGAATCTCCCTTTTTGGGATTCAGGGGAATGTTCTCCAGGCTTATTACCTGTTTTTGGGCATTGTTCTGGATACGGAAAGTATAATGTGTATTACCGGCAATGATGCTCCACTGGTCTATGAAAGCTTTATAGGAGACCAGGGTATCCTGCTTGTGGTAGATACCGTAAGTGTCATATACGTATTGTTCGGCAATGTCTTTGAAGACCGTTTTGTCAGTCAGTTCAGACAGGAGCAGGGGTATTTGATACCGGTGACCTGATCTTGTAGATTTTTTAGCAACTATTGTTGTGGTAGAAAGCGATCTGGCTGTTTCCAGGGTAATCATAAGCGTATCCCCGGTCAGGATATCTGCATTGATCATCATTTTGCACAGAACGGACTTCTTTGCTTCCAGGACCGGTTGGTGCATCAGCTTAAGGGTTACCGAAGCGCTCGCTTCTTCATCAAAATGGGGTTCCGCTCCTTGGGTTGACAGGTCTATGTTGAAATTTCCTGCCAGTTTTTTGCCTTTGGCTGAAAAAGTTACGGATTTGAGTTCTTCTCCTTCCAATGGTGTTCCCGTAACATCAATGGTAAAAGACAACAGCGTCATGATCTCCCTGAAAAAGATGCGGTACCCTTCCTGTTCATTACCCATAATCGATGTGCTCACCTTCCAGTCACAGGCAAAGAACATATCCCGGTCCCCGTCCTGTTCCTGGACCGGTTTCAGCTGACCCTGAATTGATTTGTAGGAATCACCGGCCGATTGTGTATATGGGTAATAGGCATACAAAGGTGTTTCGATTTGCGGACCGTTAAAGGTCCCAAAGGGGGTATCGGCTCCGGAAGACAGGTTAAAGCGAACATTGGAAGCATTACTCCCGTACAGGCCAATGGCATCACCAACATTCCAGAGGGTCAACAATCCGTCACTGTGCAGCGAAGTACGTGTAAGAGGGCCTTCTTGGCCGGGAAGAATGCCCGCCAGTTCCATGACGGTTTTATCTATGGGAGTCCGTCTCTTTTCCTCTTCCTGCCTGCATCCGCTTATCAGAACTATTACAATTATCGGTAAAATGATCTTTTTCATGATGTCCTGTTTAAAAGAGATCTCCATCATCTATGTATCCGTCTGCGCGCAACTGCGTTACCTGTATGTCCAGATACATATCCTGGCAGGATATGCGGATGGTCTCCGTCCGGTTTTCTGAGGAAAAGTTAACCTGAACGTCAATGGATAAATAACTGGTCCCTGCTTCTCCTGTTTTGTTCCTGACCGTTATCCAGTTGCTGTTTCCCTGAATGTCTGCCGTCCAGGGAAGGTACGCCGTTATGCTTATGGAGTTGTCGTTTCCTTTTTCGGCGGTAAGGGTAAGCGAAGTCTGTGACAAAGTGAAGCTGGCAGGTGTCTGCAACTGCATCTGTTCCCCGTAAGATACGCCGGCACTGTTTTTTGCATATGCCCTTACGTAATATGTCGTCTTTGACTTCAATCCCGTTATGGTGCTTTCAAAACGGCCCTTTCCACCCCCGTCATGGGTACGGGTAGGCAGATCTGCTTCAGGATTTGGGTTGTGGCTCCAGCAGACTCCCCGCTCCGTTACCGCAGAACCTCCGTCATCGGTGATATTTCCCCCGCTACGGGCACTGTAGGATGTGATTTCCGAGACTTGTGTCGTAGTCAGCAATGGTTTTGCCGGCAGGGTGGTAGCCGATAATTGATTCCCATAAGCGGTTCCTGCCTCATTTGTTGCGTAAGCCCTGAGATAATACGTGGTATTCGGCAGCAGTCCGTTAATAGTACTTGTAAAGGATCCCACACCCGATCCGTCGGATGTTTTCGTAGGCAGGTCCGCGGTAGGACTTGCTCCCGTACTCCAGCAAACGCCTCTCGACAGAACGGGAGCTCCGCCATCGTCGGTAACCGTACCGCCGCAAACCATCGAAGTAGTAGTGATCCCGGATACTGCTGTTGTTTGAACATTTGGCGCAACGGGTTTTTTGCATCCCCATAAAATGAATAAGGGCAGTGCGATCAGAACTGCCGGCAGATAATTTAATTTCATGTATTAAAAGTATCTATTTCTTTTATCATAGCAAAAAGAAACTGCAAGATCTGACAATTAAAGAAAAAGAATTAACATCAGTTGTCCGCTCAAGGGGATTAGGAAATTGTCCTGTCATTTGGTTAAAAACAACCGGATTAATGGCAAATAGACTATGTGTTTGATCCGGTTCCTGCCTGCTTCTTTTTGTCTTCCTTTTTCCAATGAAAAAACTACAGAACAATCATCACGATCCCAGAGATAACCATTCCCAACGCATACCAGAAACGTACCTGTCCTTCAGCCTTGTCCACTTTTATATTAGCCAGCAGACGCGGTCCCAGTAAAGCTCCCACAACAGATCCCGAGGTCAGGAAATAAACGATTGTCATATCTATCTGACCGACCAGAAAATGTGCTCCCAAAGCGGAACAAGTGTTAACGAATACAACCATCAAAGAGGTCCCGACAACGAGCTTCAACGGCATCCTGATGCTCATCAGTCCTGCCAGGATAGGCGCCGTACCGCTAGTTCCGAATGTGGCGGTTATGATACCGGAGATGAAACCGTAGAGGGAACTTCTCGAATATGTGCCCACCTTTGTTAACACCTTGAGTCCCTCCCCGTTTGCAATCGCCTTCTTGTCTTTTCATTGACCTAAATACATAATTACTGCAATAATGATGGAATAGATGCCAAAACTCACCCGCAACTGTTTTGCAGTTATCATGTTGGCAATGCGTGCGCCCAGCAGTGCCCCAAAGATCCCGGCTGCTGCGAAAATCAAACCAATACGTAGATCCAGGTTTTTCTTTTTGTAATGACCGTAGGCACCGGCCAGACATATCGGTAATGTTGCCGCCAGGGAGCTGGCAACGGCAATCTGCGGAGGGGTTTTGAAAAAGATGGTAAGCAGAGGTATAAAAACGAATCCGCCCCCTCCTCCTGTAAAGGAACCCAGGAATCCCACGATCAAACCTAAAAAGGGCAACCACAAATAGGCATATTCAAAAGTGGAGTGAAAAATCATGTCTTATTTTTTCTTATAGGCTTCTTCCAGAACGGAGGGAGCCTTGCGGTAGATCTCTTTCAGCAGATCAAAAGAAATACGTATTCCCGCCCTGAAGGTAAGTCCCAGGTATTTGCCTATGGCTTTATTCACCTTGTCTTTCTTTTTTTGTTTAGCGAGGAATAAAATTCCGAATACTCTCCGATCAGTTTGCCAAAATGTTTCTGGGATTCGATCCAATCGGCTCCCGAATACGAGCCGCATACCTTTTCTGTTTTATCAACAAAAGTCCGGGCACGGTAAGTAAAAAGAAAAGCCGGTCCCGTTCTGTAAGCCACCATCTGTTGTTTCTCTCCTGAAAGCAGTATTCCGGAAAATAAAAAAACGGACAAAAGTATGGATTTGATCATAATATGATAGATCGGCACACCCAAAAATAGAAAAAATAATTAACTTTAACATATTGGAAACTAACTTAAAACTATTGGATATGAAAACCGTTACTACTTTTTTTTCGGTACTTTTGTTGCTATTGATGATTTCCTGTAATTGTCCCGTTAAACAGAACGCCCTGCCTGTTCAGGAAGAACAAACCGCAGTGGAGTTCAGGGATTACGGTCCGGAACCGTTTGTTTTTGATATTGAAGCCTATACGCTTGAAAACGATCTTTACCGCAGGGCCATCTGGACAGGGACCAACATGCAAATGACCCTGATGAGCCTGGATCCCGGCCAGGAGATCGGTTTGGAAAAACATCCTGATATAGATCAGTTCCTGAGGATTGAATCCGGAACGGGCGTTGTCGTCATGGGAGATCTGGAGGAAGAACTCAATTTTCAGGAGGATGTGAAAGATGATTTTGCCATTTTCATTCCTGCCGGCAAATGGCATAATGTAATCAATACGGGTGATGTGCCATTGAAAATATATTCAATATATTCTCCTGCCGAACATCCGTACGGGACCGTTCACAATACCTATGAAGAAGCGATGGAGGCTGCCGGTCACCATCATCACTGATACGATCAGAATCGGTTACCAGTTCGGATGATCATTTTTTCGTCACTTCGGAACCGCCGTATGTGTTTATGGAGGTTATGATACAATCTCCCTTATAGTATATTTTGCTTGCTCCAAAAGCTTTGACCTTCATGGCTCCCTGGCAGGTGATCTCCATTTGGCTGGCACCCGAAAGATTACAGTCCAGGACCATAGCGGTAAAGTCAAAGCCCTCAAAACGGGAAGCCCCTCTCAGGTCTATTTCGCAGTTGACGGCAACACCTGTGAAGTTAAGATGAGATGCCCCGCCGGCTTCAAAATATGCATTGTTCAGTACAACATCGCAGGTGGCATCTATCCTTGAAGCTTCCGATGCAACGAATGACGTCAGAAAAGAATGGTAGGGGATCGTCACTTCCGTACGAACCGATGAATATCTTATCATGCTTTTGGAATACCTTATTACAAGTATGTTGTCTTCATTAACATAAGTATCCAGGAACGGCATAAAAAGTTCATCGGCCCTGACATGGATTTCAGAGGCCGTATTCGACAGATAGACACGGATTGCACTTTCCACCCTTATTCCCGTGTATGTCTTTGTTATGGTTCTGGTTTCTTCAACGGCGTTTCCATTGCCTATGACCCCTGAACAGGAATGACAGCAGACGGCCCCGGCAATCAGTGTTATAAATAGTGTTTTTTTCATGTTTTCAAGACGAAAAACGGAATGGTTATGTTGCATATTAAATATTTATCCGGCCAGCACGGTATATATGGTAACAAAAACGGTCCAGAAACTGACGCCGTTTATGAAGAAGATCTCACTGATCCCGTTGAGACCCTGCCGGATAATATAAATCACCGTCAGGAGTACCGTGCATCCGATCAGGATAAGTCCCATAAATCCGAGGAAAGGCATCGTTTCCATGACAGCTGTCTGGAACAGGACAATAAGGGTGGGGAGGCTCAGAAATACTACTGCGGCGAGCATGTTGTGGAGCAGGCGTTGTAGGGTGGAACTCAGGCGGCTGAAGCTGTAGGGCTTGATGTTGTGGGGCACGAATGCAAGGAGGGTAAAGAAGGCAAAACTGTAGGTTATGTATTGCATATACGTTTCGTGTTCTCCCAGGTTGTAGTGTTTTGACAACAGCCAGAAAAAAGCATAATGCAATATGGCCGTAGCAAAAAGCAGTCGCGTGTATCCCTTTCTGAATTTCTTGTCGTAAAGTGTCTTATTGCTCAGAAAGCTCAATGTCTGCTCATGCAAGTCAAAATCTATCTGCCGGACGACCCGCCGGACCGTAAAAGGGATCAATCCTGCATAGATGAATCCGATGATCAGGATGCCCAGTTTAATCCAAATCATAAGAACAGGTATTATTCGTTCAAAATTGGGAAAAACTTCCCGATATGTCAATTTTTATACCTTTACATCATGAAAACAACGGGATTGATTTTATGCATGATCTTATTTCTTTCCTGTACGCAAAGGGATGAGGTCAGGCTCTTTGAGGAAAAGGTTACTGCGGCTTTGCAACGACAACTGGAATATTATCCCGAAAGCTCGCTCCGGGATATCTACAAAAATTTTTTCCAGGATAAATTCGGTCCGGGACACCTGTTGTCCGACACCGCATCTGCCGGCCGGTACCTTCGCAACGAGCTGGGTTCTTATGATCCTGACACGTTACGCTACGTATCTTCTTACGCCGAACCCACCGGATGGGAACATCGCTTTGTAAGGGTTGATCTGCGTGTGATCAAAGAAGGGAAAGTCAGCTACCGGGACTTTTTTGAAGCGTTTGTACGCAGCGTTCGGGACGCGCCGGAGGTGTCGGTGAAAGACTGGTCCAAGGAATGGGAACGGATAGTGAAGGTTATGGAAAAACTTGAAAGTCCCGTTACACATCATCCAAGCTACCGGGCAGATAAAGATTCCCTGGCGGCTATGCTGCAACGGGGGGAATTTGTCGTGCATCACAGCCGTGATTACGTAGCAGCGTATGCCCCACATTACCGTTTGATCTCTGTTCAAGAACTTCAGTCGTTGGGTCTTTGAACCAGGGCGAATGACAAAATCCCCTGGGCACAAAGCTCCCCGTCCACACGGGCTTCGGCCTTCACAAAGAATATCATGGCTTTTTGTTTTGTGATAGTTCCTTTGATTTCTATGGTATCGCCGGGACGGACCTGCCTTTTGAAGCGGATCTTGTCCAGTCCGGCATAAAAAGGAATTTTTCCTGCCAGGTGTTCCTTTACCAACAGGCTGCAACATTGTCCCATGATCTCACACAAGATCACACCGGGTACAATGGGATAACCGGGAAAATGTCCTTTCAGGAAAAACTCTTCACCTGTAACGGTATACCGGGCATGTACCACATTGTTTTCGTCCATCTCCATGTGGTCTACAAGAAGCATGGGCTCCCTGTGGGGCAGAAACTCCATAATTTCTTTTCTGGTCATAGTCTTAAGTTTTAAATTTTCGCAAAGCTACCGTAGCGTTATGACCGCCAAAACCCAACGAATTGGAAAGGGCTATGGTGATCTCTGCTTTACGGGCTTTTCCGGGAACATAATCCAGATCGCATTGCGGATCGGGATTCTCCAACCCTATGGTCGGAGGAACAATGCCCTCTTTGAGGGCCAAGGCAGTAGCTATGATCTCGGCAACACCCGCCGCTCCCAGCATATGTCCTGTCATGGATTTGGTGGAACTGATCAGGGCTTTGCGGGCTGCCTCCTCCCCCAAAGCCGTTTTAACAGCCATAGTCTCTGTCGGGTCGTTCAGGGGGGTGCCGGTGCCATGTGCGTTGATATAGATCATTTCACCGGGAATATAGTTTGAATCGGATAAAGCACGTTGCATGGCCCGGGCTGCCGTGGAACCGTCCGGCCGGGGAGCGGTATAATGGAAAGCATCGCAGGTGTTTCCGTATCCGGTTATTTCTGCATAGATCGTTGCACCGCGGTTTATGGCACGGTGGTATTCTTCCAGGATTACAATACCTGCCCCTTCCCCTATGACAAAGCCCTGACGCTGTGCGTCAAAAGGGATCGATGCCCTTTGGGGATCTTCCGCCCGTGAAAGAGCCCGGCTGTTGTTGAACCCTCCTACCGCAAGCGGAACAATGGCGGCTTCGGAACCCCCGGCAATGATACCGTCGGCATACCCGTGGCGGATAGCCAGAAATGCTTCTCCTATGGCGTGGGTTGACGTGGCACAGGCGGTCACTACCGGCAGGCAGGGACCCTGGGCATTGTAGGCAATAGCGATATTTCCGGCTGCAATATTGGATATCATAGTCGGGATAAACAGCGGGGAAACGCGGTTTGCTCCGTTTTCAAAGTATTTTTTACATTCGGCAATGAAGGTATGGATACCTCCTATTCCCGAACCTACGTATACGCCCAAACGTTCGGGGTCTATCTCCGGATTGCTTTCCTTCATGGCCTGGTGGGCTGCTGCCATGGCATACTGGGTGTACAGGTCTGCTTTACGCGCCGTTGGAACGTCAATCCCATGGTCTGAAGGATTAAAATCCTTAACCTGGGCGGCCACTTTTACGGAAAGATCGGACGTGTCGAACGAACGGATGAGGTCCACTCCGCATACACCTGCCTTGAGATTATCCCAGAAAACCGGGACACTGTTCCCGACAGGAGAAATGATCCCCATACCTGTAATGACGATTCTTCTCATAAGGTCGTTGATCGTTAGATTTTTAACAAAACAGCGGCCTGCTGCATCATCTCTTCGATTATTTCACGGGCAGGCTGAATTTTTTTGACAAGCCCTGCACTTTGTCCGGCCATAAAACACCCCGTTTGATTATCTCCTTCAACCGAAGCCTTTCGCAAGGCGCCGGCTCCGTAATTGTCGGCTTCTTCCTGGGTCAGGTCATGATCGTTTTCCATTTGAGCAAATTTCCTGGTAAAAGGTGTTTTCAAGGCTCTTACCGGATGTCCCAGTTTTCTGCCGGTTACAATGGTATCCGTGTCCCCGGCTGAAATGATCTTTTGCTTGTAATTCGGATGAATCTGGCATTCTTCCGCAACCAGGAAACAGGTTCCGCACTGTACTCCTTCGGCTCCCAGCATAAAAGAGGCGGCAACACCGCGTCCGTCGGCAATGCCTCCGGCTGCTATTACCGGGATCGATACGGCGTCACAGATTTGCGGGACCAGGGCCATGGTGTTCAATTCTCCCACGTGTCCTCCGGCTTCGGCTCCTTCTGCTATCAGGGCAGAAGCTCCCATCCGCTCCAGTCTTTTGGCAAAGGCCACCGAAGCAACTACCGGGATCACTTTGATTCCGGCTTCGAGCCATCCGTCCATATATTTTCCGGGCATTCCGGCACCTGTCGTTACCACGGGCACTTTCTCTTCCAGCACAGCCTGTGCGACCTGGTCTACAAAAGGACTCATTAGCATGATGTTCACGCCAAATGGTTTTTTTGTCAATTTCCTGCAAAGTGTTATCTGGGATCTTAAATATGCATCATCTGCATTCATGGCCGATAGGATACCCAGTCCTCCTGCATTCGAAACGGCTGCAGCCAGTCTGGCCTCCGATATCCAGGCCATGCCTCCCTGGAAGACAGGGTAAGTAATACCGGTAAAATCACATATTCTGCTTTTGATCATTTTCATAATTATTTAATTAATAGTCCATGTAAAAAGACAGGCCCCGGCTGTAAAACCGGCACCAAATCCACAAAGTATGACAGTATCCCCGTTTTTCAACTCCCCGCTTTTGTTCAATTCATCCAAAAGAATGGGAATGGTGGCGGATGATGTGTTTCCCAGGCGTTCAATGTTGTGGGGGAATTTTTCCTCAGGTTGACGCAACTGTGTCCTTATGGTTTCTATGATACGTATATTTGCTTGGTGCAAAATGTAATGGTCCACCTGGTCTGCCGTATATCCGGTTTCCTTTAGGATGCGTTCGATCCCTTCCACGGAAGCATTGACGGCCATTTTAAAGACTTCTTTTCCGTTCATATACAAAGGGACGCCCCTTTGCTGGTATTTTACGAATGGGCAGTCTTCCAAAGGCCGCTGGTAATAGAGGATCTCAGGCCGGTGCTTGGCCGTTATGTATGAAGCTTTGAAATCGTTCCCTTCCGTAACGACGACAGCCGCTGCACCGTCCCCAAAAAGGACTGCGGTGTTCCGGTCTTTCCAGCTGCACATACGGGTAGGTTCTTCAGCACACAGAATGAGTATGTTTTTTGCCTTGCCTGCCATTTGGTATGCATGGGCCATATCCAACCCG
Organism: Bacteroidetes bacterium ADurb.Bin037; assembly: GCA_002071175.1. Lineage (GTDB taxonomy): Bacteria > Bacteroidota > Bacteroidia > Bacteroidales > UBA932 > DMER64. Next base: position 92,776 of record MWER01000004.1, on the reverse strand, counting down.
TATACAAATCCGCTGCAGGCAGCGTTCAGGTCCACACAGGGACACGATGCATTGATCTGGCCGGCAATAAGGCAGCTAAGGGAAGGAGTTACGTAATAATTCATTACGTTGGAACATATGATATAGTCGAGTTCCGCCCCGTCCATATTGGCTTCTTTAAGGGCTCTTTTTGCAGCTTCCACAGCCAGGTCTGTCAAGTTTTCGTCCGATATGATTTTGCGCTCCGAAATTCCGGTGCGTGTGCGAATCCACTCATCACTGGTATCCATAAACAGGGATAGCATTTCATTAGTGACAGATAATGAGGGCAATGCACTTCCAGTTCCAATGATTTTCATAGTCAGTATCCTTTGTTTTTAATGACGAGAGCTTATAATGCTCAAAAATCCTGCCAGAACAAAACAAGGATCTCTTAAAAGGTAGAAAACGAGCGGGTAACTATCAATAGAACAACATTATAGAATCAATGTACGGAGGATGTTAGAAGAGGAACACATTCGCTTTTGCACACGTTTCAAGTGTGGATTGGGGCCATACCGACGATTGTACTTCCCCAATATGGCACTTTCTCAACAGCAGCATGCATAAGCGGGATTGACCTATACCGCCGCCCATAGTCTGAGGTAATGTATTGTCTAAAAGTAGTTTATGAAACTTAAGGGATGCCCTGTCCATGGCGTTTGCACGTTCCAGCTGGTAACGCAAGGACTGGGGATTTACACGGATCCCCATTGAGGAAAGCTCGACTGCCGTGTCAAGTTCCGGATGGTAAATGATAATATCCCCGTTCAGACCTGAAAAACCCGGTCCGGTTTCGGTACTCCAGTCATCGTAATCCGGTGAACGTCCGTCATGTACTGTTCCGTCGCCCAAAGGGCCTCCTATTCCCTGAATGAAGACGGCCCCGTATTCTTTGGTTATGGCATTTTCCCGTTCTTTGGGACTCAGGCCGGGGAAAAGCCTGCGGAGTTCTTCGGCATGAATGAAAAAAATATCATGGGGCAGGTATGGTGGCAGTTGATGGAACCTTTCGCTCAGAAGGAACTGGGTGCGTTTAATAGCGTAATAGATAGACTTGACACACCGGCGGAGCGTTTTTTCCGTCCTTTCTTCCGGCAGGATGACTTTCTCCCAGTCCCACTGGTCAACGTAAATGGAATGCAGGTTGTCGGTAATCTCATCGGGACGTATGGCATTCATGTCGGTATATATCCCCATACCGGGTTCTATGTGATGGCGCCAAAGGGCATACCTTTTCCATTTTGCCAATGACTGTACGATCTCCACCTGTTTCCCCGAAAGTGTTTTCAGAGGGAAGCGAACGGGTTCTTCGGTTCCGTTCAGGTTGTCGTTAAGGCCTGTCCCTTCCTTTACGATCAGGGGTGCCGTAACACGTCTGAGCTTAAGTTCTCCGGATAATTCCGTCTGGAACGTTTCCTTAATAAATTTAATGGCCTGTTCTGTTTGCCAGATATCGAGAAGAGATCTGTACGACGGGGGTATGTATGTGTTGTCCATTTTGGTGTTCATTGTATTCTTATGCGAAAATACAACAACCTGATCATAAAATGCAATCGGGCAAGATCTCTTAATAATTCTTACATTTGCATAAAGTAAAGTGGTAATCCGCAATAAAACAGATACTTTTTACTTTAGATTGTCTGTAAATGATTATCAAGATCACTTTTTTGGGTACGGGTACTTCTACGGGAGTTCCCATGATAGGTTGCCAGTGCAAGGTCTGCAGTTCTCCCGATACGAGGGATAAGAGACTGCGTTCTTCCGTTTTAGTAAATGTGATCAAAGAAAATGAGCCCGCTACCGGTATCCTGATAGACGCGGGACCTGATTTCAGGCAACAAATGCTGGTCCACGGGATCACTTCGCTGGAGGGCATTTTGCTGACCCATGAACACCGGGACCATATTGCCGGTCTGGACGATGTAAGGGCGTTCAACTTTTTATCTCACAACCCGGTTGCGGTATATGCAGAAAAAAGGGTACTCAATGCGTTGCAAAAGACATTTGAATATGCCTTTACGGGATCTTATTTTCCCGGACTTCCCAGGATGAAATTACATCCCATTGACCTGGAGCCTTTCGCTATAAACGGAGTCAGTGTCATTCCCGTTCGTGCCATGCATGGTTCTCTGCCTGTATTGGGATTCAGGATTGGGCCGTTCGGCTACCTTACCGACGTGAAAGATATAGAAGAGAAGGAACTTGATAAATTCAGGGGAGTTGATGTGTTTGTTGTCAGTACCGTACAAAAAACGCCGCACAGGACACATTTTTCATTATCGGAGGCTGTCGATGCAGCCAAGCGGGTAGGAGCACCAAGAACCTATTTGACACATCTTTCCCATTGCCTGGGGCCTTATGTTGAGTTGTCCCATGAGCTTCCGGACGGGATACGGCTTGCTTACGACGGGATGATCCTTGAACTTCCGTTCACAGGTACCTGATGATATAATAGATCATAATCCCGCTTGAGACGAGTTTCATTCCTGTCCCAAAGAGAAAACCCAGGAAAGAGCCGAATGCGGGCCAAAGTGATCCTGACAGACCTCCATTCCTCCGGCTGTAAAGCATTTCTCCGGACAACGCTCCCAGAAAAGCACCTGCAATCATTCCCCACGGAGGGAAGAAAACGATACCCAGGAGCATTCCCGCAAGAGCAAACCTTGTCGCAGCGCGGCTGCCACCTGTCAGTTTGGTAAAATAAGCCGGGACCAGATAATCCAGGACGGTTACCACTACCGTTATGATTCCCCAAAGAAGCAGAAAGGACCACTTCATAGTACCGTCGCTTTTAAAAAAAAGCAGGATCAAACCCAGAAAACTAAGCGGAGGACCGGGCAGGACCGGCACGATGGAGCCGATCAATCCCAGGATACCCAGAATAACGGCCGATACCTGAATTACAATATCCATCGCACAAAACGTTCTCTGGCCTTACGAAGGTCTTTAGATAAGAGCCATCTTATGTCCGAACGTGTTATACGGAACCATTTGTAATACTGATAAAAGAACAAAGGGGCCGGCAGGAATACAATTACCGCTGCCAGGGCAAATTTCCATTTTACAAACCCGAACAAAACGGATATGATGATTAACAGGCTCAATGTCCAGAGCAAAAGTAAGGCTACATAACGCACGGAATTGTGGAACGCCCGGTCTTCTGTTTTTAAGCAGATCAGATGGGACACAAAAAGAGTGGGGGCGGACAGGGCTGTACAAGCAATAAAATACGGGAACAGGGTGATCAGTAAAAAAATACGGAAAAACAGGAAGAGCCCTAGACGGGGATTGGCTACGGAGGCCATGCTGATCCTTCTTTTTATGCGTTCATTGGCAAACAGAGAGATCTCTTTCAACATTTTCTCACTTTCCCGGGGGTCAGACTCACGTTTTTCGAGGATCTTCCTGACCGTTTGTTTGTTGGCAGTAAGCCTGTCCCTAAGGCAATTATAGTTCAGTTTTAGTTGTGTTATGCGTCTATAGCAGGACATGTTGCATAACTCCCATGTGGCATCGTAATGGGTATCATCCGGAATATAAAGGATCAGCTCTTTCATGGTTTTCTGAAGCTTCTCCTTCAGATCGTTCATGATCACCGGTTGTTCCTCTGCCCTGGGATGGGAAGCTACGTATTGGGTTACGTTTATGGGATCTCCTATTTGCAATAAAAGGGAAGAACGGTACCGGAAAAAACTCCCGTATTCAAGTCCCATGGGGACAATGTAAACCGGTTTTTCCCCGGCAATCTCTTCATTGGCCAGCAGGGCAATACGGAAAATACCCTTACCCAGGGGCAACAGGCTGTGCATGGGACGATGCGTTCCTTCGGGAAGAATCACGAAAGGAACGTCATTTTTGAGCACTTCTGCGGAGCGTTTTATGATCTCATCATTGTATTTCAATGTGTTTCTGCCGTCCCGGATCCGGTTTATAGGCATGATCCTTAAAAAGAAAAAGAGTCTTGCCAGCAATGGCTTTTTAAAAATATCCGACCGGGCAACGAACACTTTCGGGCGGTTATCCAAATCCAATACTGCCAGGGCATCCATCAGGCCATTGGTATGGTTGGAAGCAAAGATCAATGCCCCGTCGGAAGGCAGTTTCTCTATTCCGTAATATTCCCGTTTGCCGTAAGATAGCCTGTAAAAAAAGCCGACATAATACTTCAGAACAGTATAATAGATGTTCCTTTCGTAAATGCGTTTTTTACGTCTTTCTCCCATAATCTACTCCTGAGCGCAGGCTCGCCGCTGTTTCCTCAAAGAAGCAGCGTTGAAGAGCACGGAAACTCCCAGACCTGATATGATATGCCATACACCCCACCAGGCCGTAATAAACAACATGCCTCCCAGGGCCAGTTCGGGAGGGAAGATCTTTGGATTAAACAGGAGTACCAATCCAAGTCCCGAATTTTGGATACCTGTTTCAATGGTGATCGTACGCCTGTCTTTAACAGGAATGCGGAACACTGTTCCGACACCGTACCCGATGCTCAAAGCCAGAGCATTATGAAAGAATACGATGATGAAAATATAATGTATGTATTGTATGAAAAGACTGAAATTGTTGCTAAAGGACAGCACTACCAAGGCTATGAAAAACAGCAGGGAGAAAAACTGCATGGGTTTCTTCATTTTATCAGCCGTTTTTGGGAAATAGTGCGCAAACAACATTCCCAGCACTAAAGGCACTCCCAGCAGGATAAACACAGTTTCAAGCGTCTGCCAGATATCTATATGCAGCGGTTGAAGGGCGGCATCGGCATAACGGCTCAGGTAACGGGTGTAGAGACCTCCCCAGAAAGCAAAATTGAAAGGGGTCATAAATGTTGCCGTCGAAGTAGTTATAGCCGTCAGCATTATTGACAGTTCGGTGTTGGCCTTGGATAAGGATGACATAAAATTGGAAATGTTCCCACCCGGACAGGCTGCAACCAGGATCATCCCCATGGCTACCATGGGTGTAATATGGTTTCTGAAAACAATAATCAGCAGAAATGTCATTGCAGGTAGCAAAAACAATTGACAGATCAATCCCAGAATGGCAGATTTAGGCCGGACTAACACATTTTTAAATTCAGCCGGTTTGATCCCCAGGGCTACCCCAAACATTACCAGTGCCAGTACAAAATTGATGATCCTCATTCCCCCGGCAGAGAAATTTAGCCGGATGGAGTCTAGATTAAGCAGTTGTTCATACATATAGTACAAATATATGAAAAAATGCTTGCCGTAAAATAAACGGGATTAATAAACTTCAAAAAGAACGGGATCTCCCGAAACGCTATCTCCTGCCACCCATAGATCAAATTGCCCGGGTTCAACAACTTTTTCCATTTGTAAGTTCCAGAAAGCAAGATCATTAACAGGCAGTGTCCACATAACCGTACGTGTTTCTCCCGGTTCCAAGGTTATCCTTTCGAACTTTTTCAATTCTTTCACGGGACGCGTGACGGACCCGGTTTTATCGCATACATACAGCTGAGCCACTTCTGTCCCGGAACGTTTTCCGGTATTAGTCAGGTCAAAGGTAAGGGAAATCGTGTCTTTTTTGCCGTACAAGACTTTGTCAAGGTGAATATTCGTATAAGCAAATGAAGTATATGAAAGTCCAAATCCGAAGGGGAACTGTGGAGCAATTCCTTGGTCAAGGTAGAATGAAGTATTTCCCAGGGAAGTCTGTCCTGCTTTCAGGGGAATGTCATCTATAAATGTTTCGTTGCCCAGAAAGGGGCGTCCTGTCCTGTTGTGATTGTAATAAACGGGTATTTGCCCTGAAGATACGGGAAAGGTAACAGGCAGCTTTCCGCTGGGGACTTCTTTCCCGAAGATCAGGTCTGCAATGGCCGTTCCTCCCATGGTACCCGGATGAAAAGCAAACAATAGTGCATTGCTGCATTCCTTTTCCCGACTAAGTGTTAGGGGTCTTCCGGCCATAACGACGGTAATCACCGGTTTACCGGATGATGCCAGGGACGCGATCAATTCACTTTGTGCTCCCTGCAGATTCAGGTCTGCCAGACAGTGTGCTTCTCCCGAGAGGATAGACTCCTCTCCTACAATGACGATAACGGCATCCGCCTTGCGGGCAGCGGCAACGGCTTTACGGATACCTGCCGGATTTTTGTCCCTGGAAAAGGCAAGTCCCGGTTCATACAAAATGCGGACGGCATTTCCGTACAATTGACGGAAGGCGGTTAACGGAGTAACGGTCCTTTGTTCTTCCCCGTCAAAGATCCAAGTACCCAGCTGCTCGTACGGAGCATCTGCCATCGGTCCGGTGATTAGTAACGTCTTTGTCTTTGAAGCGTCCAGGGGGAGCGTTCCGTCGTTTGAGAGCAGAACTGCGCTTTCAACGACACTTTTTCTTGCCAGTTCCAGGTGTTCCGGAGCATAAAACACCTGTTTGTGCATTTGTTCATCCACATAAGGGTTGTCGAACAATCCGAGCTTGAATTTTACCCTCAATATATTTCTTACGGCCTGATCTATCCATTTTTCGGATATTTTTCCCTCAGCGGCAAGTTCTCCCAGGTGTGAGACGTAGGTAAAGGACATCATATCCATATCTACTCCGGCTTCCAATGCCAATTGCGAAGCATGGGAAGCATCTGACGCAAAGCCGTGCGGGATCATTTCATAGATGGATGTCCAGTCACTGACCACAAATCCGGTAAAATCCCATTCATCGCGCAATATATCACGCAAAAGGAAACGATTTCCCGTTGAGGGAATTCCGTCGTTGTCGTTGAACGAGGTCATTACGGTCAGTGCCCCTTCCTGTATGGCAGCTATGAATGGCGGAAGATAAACGTTACGCAGGACACGTTCCGGAATGAAAGTACTGTTGTAATCACGTCCTCCTTCTGCTGCGCCATACCCGGCAAAGTGCTTGACACAGGCTGCCATGGCCGTCGGATCCGCCGGATCGTCACCCTGGTATCCCCTTACCATGGCCATCCCCATTACGCTTGTCAGGTAAGTGTCTTCTCCAAACCCTTCTGCGATCCTTCCCCAGCGGGGATCCCGTGAAATATCCAGCATAGGGGAGAAGGTCCAGCGTACCCCTGTGGAAGTAGCCTCAATGGCTGCAACACGAGCTCCCTGTTCTATCAATCCGGGATTGAATGTAGCGGCCAAACCCAGGGGTATGGGGAAAACGGTCTTGAATCCATGAATCACGTCCCTCCCTATGATCAGGGGAATTCCCAACCTTGATTCTTCAATTGCAATTCTCTGATATTCATTTACAAGGGCAGGATCTACCACATTGATCAGGGATCCGACCTGACCGTTACGAATACCGTCTGCCAACTGTTGATCTATATTACTGTTGAAAAAAGAGATCAGATTCATCTGACCTATTTTTTCTTCCAGAGTCATTTTCTTTACCAGGCGGTCAATTTTTCTTTCTATTTCACGGTCAAAACCGTTCTTTTCCTGTGCACAGGACCACATCACAGAGGTACATACCAGGATCAGAAATATCTTTTTGAGTTGTATCATGGAATAGTTTTATTTTTTTTGAAAGACCCGTACGTAATCAATATAATAAGTAGCCGGAAGTACTGTGGGATCTACCCCTTCCGCACCGCCCCAATTCCCTCCCCATGCCAGATTGAGCTTAAGATAGAAAGGTTTGTAGAACGGCCAGTTGTCATAGATCCCTTTTTGATCATTGTTGAAGGTAAAATAACGCACTCCGTCAATATATCCGTAAATGGCATCTTTTGTCCATTCTACGGCATATGTGTGGAATGCAGTCTGGGAGTCCGGAATGAATTTTTCAGCGGTTCGTTGCGTTCCTATCATATGATTGTAACTGTTGCAGTGAATGGAACTGCTTACCCAATTGGGCCGGTAACCCACATGTTCCATAATGTCAATTTCACCGTCACCGGGCCATGTCTTGAAATTTTTAGGCATCATCCAGAAAGCGGGCCAGGTACCTTTGCCAACCGGAAGTTTCAGTCGTGCCTCAAAATACCCGTATGTCCAGCTGCGGTGGGTGTTCATACGTACAGACAATACTTCATTTCCCGATTGTCTTGCAATGATCTTCAATACTCCATCCGTCACCATTGCACACGTATCCTTCCCTTCGTGGCCGGGTATGTAACGTTGGATTTCATTGTTACCCCAACCCCCGGCACCTGTTTCAAACCACCATTCTGATAGATCTAACCGTTCGAATTCATCCCGCCATACCAGTTTATATCCATCGGGAGCTTCAACGTTGGGGTCAACGATTGTGACAGTATCCGCCGGATTTAAATGTTGTAAAATGGAAAGCTCTTTTTTATAACTGCCGGATTGAAAAGTCAGCACACATGTTCTGTTTTCACCGGTCCTGTTTTCCGTTGCATTGACAGTAAGCGTGGTTTTTCCTTCCAATCCCCCGGTAGGGAATGTGGAACACCAGGACTCTCCGGACGAAACGCCCCATTCGCAATTGGAAGTGACGGTAAGGGAACGGGATTCCGCTGCGTAACTAAAATCCAGATCGGTTTCGGAAATCTCTATCAGCGGATTGTCAGACGGTTCCGGCCCGCTTCCACCGTTACAGCCACAGGTGGTCAATGCAAAAGAAGCAATTATAAAAAAGAGCTTTTTCATAGTTGTGTTTTATGTATTAGTTGACATATCGTTTGAAACGATAGTGCCAGGCAATCGTTCCGTTGTCGGTTACCAGTTCCAAAATGTAAGGTGTCATTTTAACGATCTTGTAAACAGGATTGTTTAATGTTTGCATGTTAGGAATGTAACTGACAAAGGTTTGCGCCGGCCATGTGATGATGCCGTCTTCCAGGACGTATGTTGTATTCTGCGGTTCTACCGGCACTTCGTAATCTGCACCTGTCGTCCCGTATTCAGGATGGAATCCGCTTTCCCAGTTGCAGTAAATGGTGCCCCCGGGACCCGGATCGAAAGTGTACGAACCGTCTGCTTTAAAGGTCAGGATATCATCATACAATCCCAGACCCTGTTTGTCATAAGGGGGAGCGCTCCACCAATCCAGACCGCTGCTTCCGGACGGACCGCAGCCAAAGTGCCCGTGGACCGAGGGATCCCAGGTCCAGGATCCGATCAGACCCCGTGCAAAATTACCTTGGCCAAGTTCATCGCCTTCGTAATCTTGCGGGACAAAGCTGTAATGCCACGTAATGCCGGGAGCATCGATGGCCAGTTCCAGCATGCTGGCCGTCAGGGTCAACACACGGAAACGCGGCAGGGCATATGCTTCAGGATTGGGGACATATCCTACGACCGTCTGTGCGGGGAATTCCAGGTACAACACGCCTCCTTCCGTATAGAGGGTCCATGAGGAAGTCTGCACCTCGAAAGGTATGGAGTAATCTTTCCCGTCACCGGGATTCAGATCCGGACGTACACCGCTGTCCTTGTTCACATATACGGTACCTCCCACACCCGGATCCATCGTATATGTTCCGTCCATGGCAAAGGTCAGGATATCGTCATACATACCTACTCCCATCTTATCGAGCGGTGGGGCACTCCACCAGCCGAGCCCGTTGGTGCCGGGCTCTCCGCAACCCAGGTGACCTTGTGCCATGAAGTTCCATTTCCATGATTTGGAGCTTCCTCCCGTCAATTTTTCTTCATCCGTAAGGGAAGAACCGGGATCAAGCGGTACATAGCGGAAATGCCATGCAATACCTCCATTGTCAATGACCAGTTCCATAACCGAAGCGGTCAGTGTGATGACCCTGTAAGTGGGATTTGTGAGCGCTTCGGGATTGGGGATATAACCTATTACGGTTCCCGCAGGGAACTTAAGGTTGATGTGATCGCCTTCCATGTCAAACTCGAAAGGACCTTCCATTACGCTAACCGGAGCTATATAATCTTCCTCAGCTATCTTATAGGACGTTTCATATCCCGATCCTACATTGACATAGGTCATTCCGTCCATCGGGTCAAAAGTAAAGGTGCCGTTTGATCTGAAGGTAAGTTGGTTGTCATACAAGCTCATGCCTTCTTTATCGTAGGGATTGGCACTCCACCAGTCAAGACCGTTGCTTCCTGAAGGTCCGCAACCCATGTGTCCCTTGGTCGCAGCATCCATTACCCAGGTCTTTTCGGATCCGCCCGAAATAAAACGAATATCTTCCGCAGGATCGTAGGGTGCTATGTAGTCATATTCCACAACGAACTCAACAAGTTTGGAACCATCCGAGATTCCGTGTGAATTCATTGCTTTGACTTCTACGGCATAGGTACCGGCTTTTTTATATGTTTTGACGACTCTGCTTTGCGTGATGTATTCTTTTCCGTTGAAAATGAAAACGGGTATTGTCCCGGCAGGGGCTGTATATTCAAAAGTAACTGTAGTAAGGAAATTTTCGTCGTAAGACGTATTGACGGTTACCTGAATATCGGCAGCTTTGGGGATCAGCGATTTGTTCGGTTTCAAGTATTCGGGCTGCGTACAGGCGAACAACAACGGAAACAACAGGATCCAGGAAAATTTATATACTATTTTTTTCATCTCTGTAATCTTTTATGTTGTTTGTCTCTAATAGGGATTTTGAGTCAATGTACCTGCACTCTTGTCAATTTCGGACTGGGGTATGGGCCAGTATTTTTTCTGGGGGGTCCAGTTCTCTGTACGGTACAAATGATTGGTTGCCGTAAGGACTGATTCGGCCTTTCCACTCCTGACAAGGTCCCAGTAGCGTTTACCTTCACCCAGAAATTCCAGGCGACGTTCCTCCAGGATATTGTCCAGGGTAGCCGATACGGAAGGCACCTGTGCCCTTGTCCGTATGGCATTCAGATACATCTGGGCATCTCCGCTTCCGGCACCCCTGACGATCAGTTCGGCTGCATTGAGCAATGTTTCGGCATAGCGGTATATGCGTTGGTTGTTGCCATAGTTCAGATTGGGGTCTGCCGTATAACCATGGTTCCCGTTCTTGCGTCCGATATATTTGAGCAGGAAGTAACCCGTATCCTGCCAGCGTGCCGTATAACTGGCTCCGGTCTGGTCGGCATGTTTGGCAAAATTCAGGATGCCGCCGTCCCTGCGGATATCGCTTTCATCATACATGGCATAAGCCGACTCAGCCACAGGGCTGAAACCCCAGCCGTCGCAGAAAGCATTGCCCACATAACCGGGTATGCCTATCAGGACCGGGTAAACGGAACCTCCGGTGGCTATGGGATTACCCCAGTCACGAACCCCACCTTCGGAAATGTAGTTGATCTCCCAGATGGATTCAGATCCCCACTCACCGGCTTCTTCCCAGATGTTTTTGAAATCGTTTACCAGGGAATATTCATTGGAATCAATGATCTCTTTCATATACTGAAGGGCCTTCCCAAAACGCGATTCATCATTTTGGTAAAGAACCATTTCGGTATAAAGCATATAAGCCATTGCACGTGTGATGCGTCCCTCTTCTCCAGCACGTGCCTTCATTGGCAAAACGTTGGCTGTCAAGGCCTCTTCTACGAGTGTTATCACATTCTGGTAAACCTCATCTGCCTTCATTTGGTCACAAATGTACGGGAATGAAAGGTTTTCATCGTAGTACGGAATGTTCCCCCAGAATTTCCAGAGGATGTTATAATAGTATGCTTTCAGGATCTTGGCCTCTGCCACGTACAGGTTTTTGAGGGCTTGGTCCATTTCAATTTCAGGAGCTTTGGCAATGACAATGTTTGACCGGTTGACACCTGAATATGCCGTTGTCCAGATCATATTGGGGACATCTGTCGGTGTGGCCGTATAGAAATGTGCTTTCACCAGGATCGGCTGGTCGCCTTCGTTGGCCCCGCCTGTGTAGATGTCGTCTGCCATGATGTCTGATACCATGTTCAGGGAATTGTACTGATAGAAGTAATCGAACCACTGCAAAGGGTCGTATGCTGCAACCAATCCGGAATACAGCCTTTCTGCAGAGTTGTAGTAGTTACTTTCCAGGATCGAACTCTTTGATTCCACGACCAGGAAACTGTCTGAACAGGAATAAAGACCCAGGGCGAATATCGTACTTAATATCAAGATTATCTTTTTCATAATAATAATTGTTTCAGGATTAGAAAGTAAGATTTATACCCAGTGTATAGATTTTTGATTGCGGATAGACCCCGCGGTCAATACCCAATGAGGTTCCTCCGGATGCGATCTCGGGATCAAATCCCGAATAATTGGTAAAGGTGAGTATATTTTCTCCCGCTACATAAAACCGCAGGCTGGAGATAAAGATCTTACGGGTCAGATGAGTCGGAAGTGTGTATCCCAGCTGAATGTTTTTCAGACGCAAATACGATCCGTCTTCCACCCACAAGTCCGATGCGCGCCAGTTTTCGTTAGCACTTTCAAAAGAAAAACGCGGGATCTTGTTTGATGAATTTTCTCCTGTCCAACGGTTCATCATGTAGGAAGGCAGGTTAATGTAATAAAGGTCCGTACGTCTTGTTACGTTATATACGTCCACACCGTAAACACCTTGGAAGAAAGCGTTGAAATCAAGTCCTTTCCAGGAAAATCCGAGGTTGAACCCAAAACTCCAGTCAGGCATGCCTTTCCCGATCATGGTGCGGTCATCGTCATTGATTACACCGTTGTTGTCTATATCTACAAAACGGACATCTCCGGGTTGTGCATTGGGCTGGATCCCCGCTTCAACTTCTGCCCAGTTCTGGAACAAGCCGTCGGTTTTCCATCCGTAGAAGAAGGGGAAAGGATATCCGTTCTGGGCGCGGGTAAGTGTTCCGATCTTATGTGAGTCGTAATTTTGCCAACCGTTCTCGTTACCCAGTTCCACCAGCAGGTTTTCCAGGTATGTGGCATTGGCACCTATATTGAAATGTACATTACCCAGGCTGAAACGGTATCTGAAATCGAACTCCCATCCGCTATTGTCCATGATGCCCACGTTGCCCGTAGGGGCACTGTCTCCGGAATAAGCCGGAACAGGGATGTTCATCAGCATGCCCGTGGTGCGCTTTTTATACCAGTCTACAGAAAAGGTAAGCGCGCTCCTGAGGAATGCCAGGTCAAGGCCGACGTCGGTTTGGGTAGATTCTTCCCAGCGGATGTCCGCATTGGCAAAACCGTTGGGTTTGGCACCGATGTTAACTACGCCCGGATTCCCGAAAGGATAGTTATTTCTTGAGGCCATGGTGGTAGTGTACTTGAACTGGCCAATGGATTCATTCCCGTTCTTTCCCCAGGAAGCCCTGAGTTTTCCGCTGGAGAACCAATCGGGCCTGTTCCGGAGGAAAGACTCGTTGGTAAAATTCCATCCCAACGAAACGGAAGGGAAGATGGCATACAGGTTATTGGGACCGAAATTGGAGGATCCGTCCCGGCGTACCGTAGCCTGAATCATGTACCGTTCCGCATAGTTGTAACTGATACGTGCAAAAAGGGATGCCAGCCGATGCGGGGTATATACGTATCCGCCGGCTGTCTGGTATTCCTGTGTTCCTGTAGCGAATCCCAGGTTGGCCTTATACGGGTCTTCTTCCTGAAGATAGCGGTTCCCTCCCCGAAGATTCTGTCCCATATTGCTTTGGGCGGATTGTCCGACAAGTGCCTGAATAAAATGGGACCCGAACTGTTTTTCGTAAGAGAGTACGTTTTCAACCTGCCATACCAGGGAGCGGTTCATGGATGACCATACTTCCGAATATTCGCGGAAGTTTTTAGTCGACAGAAAATAAGCGGGACTCCACCCGTCATTACCCCAGAAGGCCAGGTCAATACCCAGGGAACTTCTGAACTTTAAGTTATCCCAGATGGAAAGTTCGCCCCAGAAATTTGAAACAAATTTATCCGAATTGCCTTTCGTACCGGGAAGGCTCAATGATGCCAGGGGGTTAACCATTTCGTTATAGATACTGCCTTCAACAATACTGAAAGGTTTTCCGTTCCGGGGATCCTTAACAGCCGTAGGGTGCTCTGCCAATAAAGCCTCAGGATCGTCGGCATAAACCTTTAATGTAGGAGCCATACCCAAGGCGGATCCCAGCGGACCGCCGAATTCCGAGTTGGTGGTGATCCCAAAGGAAGTACTCCTGGAATAGGCAACGTTAAGACCCATGGTGAATTTATGGAGGAAATTCCTTTTGGTTGAATGGTCCATCAGGTTGTAAGTGGTATTGGTGCGGATGGTGAGTCTTTCGTAGTTGGAACGGTTGAAATTACCACCCACGATACCATCTTGTTTGTAATATCCGGAGGATATGTAGTAGTTCACCTTATCGGATGCACCGCTGATAGTTAGCTGATGATTGATCTGGGCCGCGTTGTAGTTGAAGATCTCTTTCTGCCAGTCGGTGCCTTCACCCAAAGAATAAGGATCGCTATACACAGGGGCCTTGCCTTGTGACAGGTGTCCTTCATTCATAAGGATGGCGTACTCCGTTGCATTCAGCACATCGTACTCTTTCCAGGGATTCTGGAATCCGTAGGTGAAATCATAAGATACACGTACAGCGCCTTTTTGACCGGATTTGGTGGTAACCAATATGACTCCGTTTGCTGCACGGGCTCCGTAAACGGCTCCTGAAGCCGCATCTTTTAAAACCTCAATAGAATGAATGTCAGAGGGATTAAGGTAGTCAATACCTCCTCCTATGGGCATTCCGTCAACAATGTATAAAGGTTCGGAATTATTGATAGTCCCGACACCACGGACACGAATACGTGCCGATTCACCCGGTTGTCCCGAGTTCGAAGTTACCGTTACACCGGAAGTCAATCCTTTAAGGGCATTGTCTATCCGAACCGGAGCTACGTTTTTCAGGTCATCCGAAGTAACTTTTGCAATGGCTGCGGTTACAACACTTTTTTTCTGTGTACCGTAACCTACTACCACTACTTCTTCCAGCAATTCGGAATCTTCTTCCAGAATCACATGGATGACGGCAGCTCCCGTAACGGGGATGATTTGCGTTTTATAGCCTATGTATGAGAAGACAAGATTACTTCCGACGGATACTTCCAAAAGATAAGTACCATCTATTCCGGTAGAAACGGCGTTTGTAGTATTCTCTTCCATAACATAAACTCCGGGCAGGGACGTCCCGTCACTCCCGGTAACCGTACCGCTCACTTTCACCGTTTGGGCAAAAAGCGAACAGCTTAGTCCTAAAAACAAAAGGGTCAATAGCTTTTTCATGCTTTTTTGTTTTGATTAGGTGATTTTCTGTTTATTTGGGTTAGAATAAAAATACATATTTTAATACCCCGAATGTTTAAAAGTGGTAATTTAGTGGACTTTAGGGAAAGATAAAAAATTAAGCCGCTGTATGTCAGTGACTTGTGTTGTTCTTTTTTAGGAAAAAGTGGACTTAAAGGGATGAAACCCTGTTTTCAAAATCGTCCCGGGAACCCAGGGCAACGTTCTTGATCTTAGCCCTGTAATTGTAAATGGTGTTGACTGAATACCTTAGCAGCGAGGCGATCCGGCCGGAATCCTTTATACCCAGCCTGATCAGTGCAAAGATTCTCAATTCCGTATTGAGCAATTCTCCTTTTTTCAGAACGATCTGTTCTCCCGGAACAAGCAAGGCGTTAAAATCTTCAACAAAAGTAGGGTAAAGTTCCAGGAATGCCGAGTCAAATGTCCTGTAGAAATTAGCAATCTCCTGGTCTGCCCATTCGATGTTGTTCAATTCGTCGGTCAGTTCCTGGACCTTTCCGTAACGGATACTGCGTTTTACATAGGCCCGGAATTCTTTCATCTTGTCCAAGTTGTCGGAGAGAATAGCCAGGAAAAGCCCTATATATTCCTCTTTGACCTGGTTTGATTTAGCGATCTCGTTGTTGAGTTGCTGCAATTGTTCGTTAACCAGGTTCAGTTCCTTATTTTGGGCCACAATCCTTTTGTTGATTCCCCTTAGTGATTTATGTGCCTGAATCGTTTTGCGAGTCTGTTTTACCAGGTAACCGATGGCAACGATCAGTATCAATACCAGAGCACTGATTGAAATAAGGAACACCTTTACCCGCCGGGCCTGTGCCACCTGTTTTTCCTGGTAGTTCTTTTCTATTTGAGGTAAAACCGCAGCAACCTGCCACGGGCGGAGTTTGGCATTGTAAAACAATGCATCTGCCAGAGATATGTCTATATACCGGAAAGCCCTGTCTATATTTCCTCCGGTTTCAAAAAGGACTGTAGCCAGCCGTGTAAGTGAAGCATGGTCCTTGACGGCAGACTGGATATCTGCCAGGGCGGATCGTACCAGCCATTCCATCTGGCTGTCCACTTCTCCACGGTTTTGAAAAACAGTAGAGCGGTGGTAAGCATATATGGCATAGGCATGTGATGACTCCTGGTGCCGGGATACCAGGATGGCTGACAGACTGTCTGCCCTTTCCAGGTCACCTTGTTCGTAAGCTTCCTGGAACTTATAATATATATATTCATCGGACTGCGGGTCAAGCAATTCCAGAATTTTATCCCGGTAGTAGCTTGTCCTCTCCTGTGAACTATGTTTGATGGCGGGATCGGTAGAATACTCAGCAAGTTCTGCAGCCAGGCGCTGTAAAGCCGAGTAGTATTCCGGTAGTAATGAAGGGTCCAGTTGAAGGGAATCGATTTCGTTATACAAAATATCCCCCGACTCAAAAAAATTCCCGGAAGTGGCAAATAGCAAACCGCGGCGAATTTGTGACTTATCCCTGTACAGATTATTAAACTTCTTTGCCAGGTCGGCGGAAATATCAATATAATACATAGTGGAATCAAAGTTATAGGCTTTGTATTCGTCTATGATTTGCAGGTAAAAGCTATAACGTTGTTCCGGGGAAAGGTCTTGATATTGCAAAACGCTTTTCAGGGCATTGATGCGCTGAAGCCGGTTTTGCTCATAGGTGGAGCGGAGTTCCAGTTGCTTGTCCAGACGATCCAAAAACCCGGTCAGGGACTCTCTGCTCTCTCCTTGCAGGAGCAGGGCAGAGAAGACCAGGCAGATGGCTGTCAGACAATGACGTTTCATGGTCGGTAGTTTAGAACATATATCCGAGCATAATGTACAAGCCGGTGTTCCCGTCCTGTTTGTTAAGTGCTTTGGCAAAATCTACGGATAGGATGAAGTTCTCATTCATGACGATCTTCAATCCGGCACCGGCACTCATATGAAAACCGTCCTTGGAGGCAAAGAAATCTTCGTATGTAACACCGGAAGCTGCCGTCAGTGCGCGTAACTCTGTCTCGGAACGGTTCAGGTCCACATCATCGGTGATATACCCTATGTCAAACAGGGGATTGATCCCTATGTAAAATGCCTGGCGGGCGATCCGGAAGGAAACGAGTTTCAATCGCAATTCCACGTTGGCATAGGCATAACCGTCACCCGTTACACGATTACGTACGATACCGCGAAGGCTGTTGGCACCTCCCAACATTTCGTAATTGGCCCGTTTGGTAAACAGTGTGGCCATGTAATTCTTCATGTAAAAAGGAGAGTTGCCCCAGAGGGATCCCTGGTAACCCAGGCGGTAGGCGAAGATAATATTGTCCCTCCAGAGTGGCACATAGTGGCGGAAAGCAGCGTTCAGAGTCAAATGGTTGTATTCTTTCTGGTTACCAAAGGCCCCAAAATACGTGAGAAAGGCATCGGCCCAAATACCCCGGCTGGGATTGTTGGGACGGTCTCGTGAGTCAAAGGTCAGACCGGCACGAACAAAAGGATGGGTTCCTCCGTGCAGTTCATTGTTCTTTATAATGCCCCATTGGTCATAGTAATTATACAAGGTGGGCTGCCGGTCTGTAGTAGGCAGCTTTTTGTCCTCGTCCTTATTCCGATTCAGGAAGTCAATGTTCACTTCATCGGTTTTATACTTGAATACTCCCAGTCCGGCATTCCATGAGAGATTACCGGTAATGGTGCCCTGGAAATCTGCGGTGGCACGGAAAAACTCTTTTTTCATTTTATAAAAGGCACGGGACAAGTAGCCTGTCTCCCCGGTTTTTCCCCATTGCGGATTGTATACGGAACAGTACCCGTTGAATCCGATAAAATCGGACATGGCTTCCGGTATATAACTCAGGTCAAAGGTGACGCGCACTCCCGGGATCAGGTATTTGGAATCGTAAAAGAAACGAAACAGTCCGGAGCGCTTGGTAGTATAGTTGGCCTCTACAAATAGCAGGTGTTGGTATTGGGGAAAAGTAGAGCCGTCCCCGTAGTAATACACTTCGGCCAGTGCTCCGTACTGGAACCCCAGATCGGTGTTGTAACCTATACTCGGAAGTGCTCCAAAGGTCCATCCTTTCTTGACAACTGCAGTACTGTCCTTATCTGCAGCCACAGTTTGCACCGTCAATCCTGTCAACAGCAGGCATATCAATAAGCGGTTTATTTTTTTCATATATCAGATTGTTAATGTTATCCAATCCATTTTAAAATCCCTGCCATAAAAACTCCCAGGTATGTTCCGCACGCATAACCTATCAGGCCAACGATGATGCCACTGACCAGGACCCTTCTGTTGTTCATGGCCGCAGCGACGGGAGGGACAAAAGGAGGCGAGAACAAAAGAGCGATGTGTGAAACGGTAAACAGATCCCCTTCCACCCGAAAGAGCCGGGCTAAAAGCAAATGGAGCAATATGGAGAAGACCAGGATAAAGCTTACCATGACCAGCAGGTTCAGGCTTTCCCGGCTAAAGAGGGTACGTATATCGAACATAGAGGCAATGACTATACTAAAGACCAATATGAAATACATTCCAAATTCAAAGGTCTTGGGAATTTCCCGGATCTTCTTCCAAAAAGATCCTGCTATGGCGAGGGTGGTAATGGTTAAAATGATGATCAGCTCATTGAGTCCGGCCCCTAACAGCATCGAGATCCCTGCTCCGATTCCCAGGCAGGCTATGGACCAAAGAAGAGCCGTTAATAGTTTCCACCGGACTTTTTTATTGAACATTCCGGAGTAATCCTCAAAATTTTCCTTTTTCACTTTGACGGTAGTTTCATCGGGAATATTGCCGGCAATTTCCTTTGCCTGGGCATAGGGTAAAATTTTACGGATGATCTTATATCCTCCCGAAAGGAAGAACAGGAGCAGAAAAAAGGACAATGACGTATCGAATGTCTGAACCAGTATATACGTGTCATAGTTCACATTCAGGATTTGTTTGAGCGAAGCAAAGTTCAATACGCCTCCTGTGTACATACCTACCAGCATACCACAAGTCTTCCATAATTCCGGAATGCCGGCTTTGTGGAACAGTAAGTAAGCTATGGTTATGGTTGCCATAATGGAGACTATGCCTGCCACCAGGGTGGTGAATGTTTTTTTCAGGGTCCTGAACCACAGGGTAAAGTGAGATGAAAACAACATAAGGGGAATGGCAATGGGAACGCTCAGGTTCATGATCCACGTCTGCATGTTCCCCAGCACTTCCGCTTCTTCTGCCGGGACCCTCATCAATCCGGAAAACGACATAATCAGACCGATTGCGTAGGCAAGAATAACGGTACCGATATTTGAAAAGAACCGAAAACGCTGAAAAAGGTATATGATCAGAAAGGGACCTGCAATATACAGCAGTGCTATAAGATATATTCTCATAACACAAAGATAAAAAAAAACGGCACTTCCTTTTTTGCCGGTAAAGAAAATGCCGTCGGTTGTCATAGACTGTTCCCAAAATCTTTACGGAACTTATCTACAAGACGTGCAGGCCAGTCTTCGACCGGTTCCAGGGATCCCATAAAAAACCGTAATATCGGAGGTTCATAGATAAAGCGCAGGCCGCCTATCAGATTACGGTTATCGAACAGCCATTCCAGGCGGTCCATGGCGTATTTCACCTGTGAAAGTGTGAATACCCGCCGGGGTAAAGCCAGGCGCAACAGTTCCACATCGGCCGGGACCTCATTCCCGTTCTCGTCGCGTGCACTTGAGACCGAACCGCGTTCCATGCCCCTGATCCCCGAACAGAGATAAAAGGCAGCGGTCAATGCTCCTGCAGGATATTGTTCCTGCGGAATGTGACTGCAGAATTGCATGGCGTCCACGTGAGCACCCAGTACTCCGGGCGGGGTTACCATAGGTATCCCTTTTTCCATACAACCGTTTACCATGAAACGGATGAAATCAGGACTTTGTCCTATCATACATTCATTTTGTGTTTCATAAAGACCTACCGCCATGGCTTCAATCTCACGGGTAGAGATGCCGCCGTACGTAAGAAATCCTTCGTAGAGAGGGATGAACGCTTCCATTTTTTGGTATAGTGCTTTCCGGTTTGTACAAATACCACCTCCCCGCGAAGAAGAGAGCTTGCGGGCTGAAAAATAGACAAGATCGGAAAGGGATGTGATCATCTTTATGATCTCTTCCAGGGAATTTTCTTTCCATTCTTCTTCACGTTGTTTTACCAGGTAAGCATTTTCGCCTAAAAGACTGGCATCCAATACGAGCATAATCCCGTATTTATCGGCTATTTTTCTTACATCCATCATGTTTCTGATGGAAAAAGGCTGACCGCCGATCAAATTGGTAGAAGCTTCCATACGGATAAACGGGATATTTTCCACCCCGTGCTTGCAGATGCAATTTTCCAGTTTTTCTATGTCCATGTTCCCTTTGAAAGGGTTGTCGGATTGCAGGATTAAAGCATCGTCGTGAAGAAGTTCTTCCGTTTTGCCTCCCATTGCCGTAATATGGGCCAGGGCTGTGGTAAAATGGTAGTTCATGGGAATGACATGGCCCGGTTTAATGAATGTGTGGCAGATGACATTTTCTGCACCCCGTCCTTGGTGGGTGGGAAGTATGAATTTTTTACCCAGCACATCCTGGACGGCCTTTTGCAGTTTTTCAAAGCTTTGTGATCCGGCATAGGCATCGTCTGCCTGCATCATGGCTGCAAGCTGATTGTCGCTCATGGCATTTGTACCGCTATCGGTTAGCATGTCCAGGAAAACATCTCTGGTTGACAGTTTAAAGGTGTTAAAACCTGCATCTTTTATGGCAACCAGCCGTCTGTCGAGTGGAACGAGATTTATTTTTTGTACTATACGGACTTTATGGAATTCCAGTGGAAAAGGTTCGGAGTTGTAAAATGTTATTGGATTCATAACGGTTCTGAAATTTGCTGTTATTTAGAAAAAAATATACATCGGATGTAACCAGAGTGCTGCCTGGTGCATCTTATGTATATGTTAAAAACCGGAATGCTCCTGAGCGGGAAAAAGCACCTGTATATTACCGTCAGGAGCGGTAATACGAATAATAATAACAGGTAGCATAGCCCAGATATTCGAGTATGTATGAAAGACGGCTATGCATTTTTTTCAGATTTGCGGTTAAAGGTAGGAATTATTTGAACAAAACAATGAAATTTTAAAATATTAGCACCTTGTCCTGAAAGATACGGTTCCCGGATGGGATCAGACCGTCCTTTCTTCCGCTTCCAGCACAAAGGCACGCAGCCCTTGTTTGGGGGCAGATTCGTCTACTTTTTTCAAATCCTGCAGCAATTTGTCTACGATCCGATCCGGCACAAAGGTGATCAGCGCCGAATTAAGGGTAGGCCATGCATGGCTTCCCAGGTGTGGTTCGCCTCCCCGGGATCCCCTTCCGCGAACTTCTTCCCAAAAAGTAAAGCCGGTAATGCCGTTCTTTTCCAGAACTTCCAGCACCTCATCATAAAAGGCCTGGTAAAATGATATGAATAAAGCTTTCATAAATGTTTTTTTAGTTGGCTGCTTTCAATGCACGTCTTTGGAGGCGTTCTGCCCTTTGTCTCTTACGCTTTTCAGCTCTTTCAGCCATAAGACTGTATATGGCCGGTATTAAAAAGAGTGTTACCAGGGTCGAAACGGTAAGCCCGCTGGCCACGGTCACACCCAGACTGTTCCACATTTCTGCACCCACGCCTTTTCCCACAGCCAGAGGGACCATACCAAAAATGGTAGTTAAAGCGGTCATCAGGATGGGGCGCAAACGGGAACGGCCCGATGTTACTACGGCTTCCATTACAGACATTCCACGTTCGCGGCACAGAACTATGTAATCTATGAGTACGATCCCGTTTTTAACAACGATCCCGGACAACATCAGAAGTCCGACCATACTCATAATACCCAAAGCCATTCCCGAAACGGCCAGTCCGGCCAGAACACCCGTCAGGGCAAAAGGAATGGAGAACATAATGATGAAAGGACTGCTGAATGATTCAAACTGTGCGGCCATCACTATATAGACCAGGATAAGGATCAGGACCATCAATGTGGAAAGATCTCTGAAAGATTCCTGCTGTCTCTCATAACTTCCGGCTATATTGATCATGACTTCGGGAGGTATGTCCACTTTATCTATCTGCTCCCGTGCAGCCGTAACCAGATCGCTGAGAACTGCTCCTTTTGCGGCAACGCAAGTTACCGTTACGATCCGCTCCCTGTCTTTCCGCTCAATGGTAGGCGGTTGCATGGTCTCTTCAATGGTGGCAATATCCCTTACCCTAACTGCCTGTCCCAGATTGTTATATATCAGGATGTTCCTGACATCTTCCAGGGTTTGGCGGTGTTCGGGTGCATACCGTACCTTAATGTAATATTCAACACCTTCTTCCCGGAAATAAGAGGCGGTGATTCCGTTTATCCTGTTGCGCACGAATTGCGATGCAGTTGACAGATTCAGCCCATGTTCGGCCAGCTTTTCGCGGTCGAATTCAATCAGGTATTCGGGAGAGTACTCATCTCTTGAAATGGTGACTTGAGAAGTACCCGGAACCGCTTCCATCAGATCGGCCAATTGTGCAGCAATGGCATCGGTAGTTGAAAAGTCGTTCCCATAGATCTCCAGGTCCACAGTAGTCTGACCTCCTGTATGACCTCCCATTCCTGTACCTATGTTAAAGGTGCGGATCTCGGGGTAATATCGTCTCAGATCGGCTCGCATGGCATCCGATAATTCCTGGATGGAACGTTCACGTTTTGTTTTCAGGGAAAACCTGATGTTTGCAGTCATCACATGGGGCCCGTTTTCCCCAAGTTGACCAAATATGTTATCCTCACCGGCTTGTCCCACTGAAAAGGTCATGGCCCTGATCTCGGGATAATCCCTCCGGAATTGCTCGTAGATACGGAAGGATAATTCTTTGGTAATTTCAGCACGTGTATTGATGGGCAGTTTCACTACCATCTGCAATCTGGCGTTGTCCTGTTGAGGGAAGAAATCTGTGGGTACGATTATAAAAAGGAACAGGGAAGAGATAAAAAGTGTTGTTGAAGCCAGAATCACGGTAATCCGGTGGCGGACAGTCCAGCCAAGAGCTTTTGCATATACCAGATCAAGTGTATCCAGACCTTTTTCCACATACTGGTAAACCTTTTGAAAACCTTTTGATTTATGATGGTTAAGCTTTAAAAGCTGTGACGACATCATAGGTGTCAGTGTAAGGGCTGCAATGGTGGAAACAGAACTTACGATAGCAACGATCCACCCCAATTGGCGGAAGATCTCACCGGACATACCGCCGACCATTGTCAGGGGGATGAACACGGCAAGCAATGTCAATGTTGAAGCGACAATCGAGATCGATACTTCATTTGTAGCATAAACGGCTGCCGATTTGGGTTTTGTCCCTTTTTCAATATGGGTGGTGATGTTCTCCAGGGCGACGATAGCATCGTCAACCACCATCCCGATAGCGATGCTCAAAGATGACAGCGATATAATATTTAGGGTATTGCCCGAAATAAGCAGGTATATGAACGAAGCCACCAGGGATACCGGGATAACGATGGCCACGATAAGGGTGGCGCGCCAACGTCCTAAAAACAACAGCACAATAAACACAACAAGGATAAATGTTATCATGATGGTTTCTGTCAGGCTGTTGATCACCCGGTTGATGTTGTCGGAGGAATCCATTACCACACCAATAGTAATGTCCGACGGAAGGTTTTCCTGCAGTTCGGGAAGTCGTTGCCTTATCTTTTTACAGATCTGTACGGTGTTGGCCCCTGCTTGTTTTTGTACGATTATGCTACCGCCCTGAATACCGTCAATGAAGGTTTCCTGAGCCCTTTCACGGATGGTGTCTTCCACCCGGGCAACATCACTTAAAAAGATATTTCTACCCTGAAAATGACCTACTATAATGTTCTTCATCTGGCGGGGATCGTCAAATTCTCCTTCCATGCGGATTGTCAGGGTTTCGGAACCGATGTCAAGATTTCCTCCGGGAGTGTTCCTGTTCTCATAGGCGATAATCGAGGCGATCCCTTCCACGGTAAGGTTATAGGCTTCCAGTTTGTAGGGATCACAGTAGATCTGGATTTCCCTGACCGGAGCACCGGCAATTGAAACAGTACCTACTCCTTTAATCCTGCTCAGGGGAGAGGCTATCCGATCATCCAGGATTTTATAGAGGCCGTTCATACTTTCCTGAGCCTGGACCGACAGGATCAGGACGGGAATATCATCCGTCCCGAATTTGAAAAGTACCGGAATATTGGCATCTTTCGGCAGGTAGTCTGCAATCAGGTTCAATTTGTCCCTTACATCGTTTGTTGCTTCAGCAATATCTATCCCATATTCAAACTCCAACATCACAAGCGAAGAATTTTCCTTGGTGCTGGATGTTATATGCTTCAAGTCGCTTACACTGCTTAATGCACTTTCGAGGGGCTTGGTCACGTTGTTCTCTATATCTGCAGCACTGGCCCCGGAATAAGTAGTCATGACCAGTATTGTATTGTCACTCATACTGGGCAGGAAGTCGATGGAAAGCCGTGATAGGGAAAAGATCCCGATCACGGCAAGGGCCACATAAATAAGCGCTGTAGTGACCGGTTTTCTTACGGCCGATTGGTAAATACTCATAATTCTTTATTCATTTGCAAGTTCAACCACAGCCCCGTTCGTCAACCTGTTTAAACCGGTCGTAATAACAGATTCTCCTTCTTCCAGGCCGGAAAGACATTCATAAAAGGTGTCCAGCCTTCTGCCCAGTTCCACAAGCCTGTACTGAGCCTTCCCGTCTTTATATACATATACGTACCGTTCTCCCGATCCATGTTGTTTGATAATACTCCGATCAGGGACCAGCAGACAAGGTTCTGCACCAAGGTCAATTGTGACGCGAGCAAACATACCGGGTCTGATTTTCCTGTTGGCATTAGGAACGATTATCACTACCGGAAAGGTTCTTGTAGTTGCAGTAATGGTCGGATAAACCAATGAAACCATGCCCTTGAACACTTCGTCGGGATATACATCCAGACGTATGTCTACTTCCATTCCTTTGCGGACTTTTGTAAAGAAGGATTCGGAAACATGGACTATGAGTTTAACCGGAGTGATTTGTTCGACTACCAGCAAAGGCAGGCTCATGCCAAACAAGTCTCCGCTTTCATAATTGCGTGCTGTGATCACCCCGTCTACCGGACTGACCAGTTGAGTGTTTTCCACCATATTGTTATATTGGGTCCGCATCACTTCCAGTCTTGTTTTCTGGGCATCCCATTCGGCTTGTGAAACACCGCCCACTTTGTATAATTCATCTATGCGCCGGAAAGAAACTTCCAAGTTTTCAAATTGTGTACGGATTTGTTCCAGATTGTTGTCGTCCATCTGTACCAGTTTTTGACCTTTTGTAACAAAATCGCCTACTTCTACATAGATCTTCTTGATCCGCGCAGACATCTGGGGTGCGATCCTGTTTATCACTTTGGCCTGTACCGTAGCAGTAAATTCATTTGTCCGGGGGACGTTCTCTATGATGACGGCGGCAGTCCTGACAGCTATCTTTTCCTGAAGGACTTCCTGTTGTTTTTGACCTGCAAAACCGCATCCTGCCAATAAGAAGGCGACGGCAATCAGGGAGATCAACCTACACTTATTCATATTTATTGATTTTGATAGTTGTTTATTCCTATAATGTTTTCCAGTTCTGTCATATTAAAAAGATAATTGTATATGGACTGGTGGTATGCCAGGCGTGCATGGGTCAGGGCAAGTTCCGAAACGCTCAGATCCAGCCAGGTACCTATCCCGACTTCAAATTGTTTCCTGCTTATTGAATAGGCCTTTTCAGCCATCGATACGTTTTCTTTGTTGGATGCAAGCTCTTCCACTGCATTGCTCATCTGGTTGAGGCAATTGTTCACGCTCAGGCGAAGCGTTCTTTCGGAATGAATCCGGCTGTCTTCCAGGTTTTCCAGACTCAGACGGCTTTGCTTTACCTGTTGCTGTCTTTTCAGTCCGCTGAAAATGGGAATGTTCAGGGAAAGGGCTGCTGTGGAATAAGGGAAAAAGTTATAATTGGAAAATCTAAAATCGTTGTTCATTGCGGTGTACTGCAGATTGGTGCTCAGGCTGAGCATGGGCAGGAACGATGCTTTAGTGATCTTAAGAGCTGTTTCTATCTGTTGTTTCTGAATAGACAACTGTATCAGATCTGTATTTTTTTCCAATGAAAAGTTTCCGGCCCGGAGCAATCCTTCACGGGTAACGTCTTCTTCAAATTGTGTCAAGGTACCTTCAAATATCACAGGATATTCAATGTCCAGTCCCATAAGTGCCTTGAGCTGCATCGAAGCCAGTTGCACGGCAGTTTCGGCTGCTATCAGGTTGGGACGTTGATTTTTTAGTTCGACTTCCGCCCTGAGTTTGTCAAATTCACTGGCCATTCCCTGTTCGTATTTATCGGTAACGGTCCTTGTGTTGAGCGCTACATTCTCGTAATTTTTCCTGAGTACTTCATAGGAATCTTTTGCCAGAAGATAAGAGTAAAATGCCTGTTTTACCGCACTCGTCATGGCCAATTTGCTGGAACGGGCCTTTTCAACGGCCATATCTATTTCCAGGGCAGATAGTTGAACAGTCTTCCATAATGCCGGGGCTACAAGCGGAAGAGACAGGGATACACCTCCCATCCAGTTGTTATCAGTACCTATTGAGATTTCCAGGGGTTCTCCCCCGAAATTCATTACCATGACCTGTTTTTTGAGGGTACGGCTGTAGATGCCGCTGGCAGAGATCTTAGGCAACAAACTCGAACGTGTCTCTTTCAGTGCATATATGGCACGTTCCACGTTACGGTCTGCAATCCTGATGACAGGACTTTCCGAAAGTGCAATATCGAGTGCTGTTTCCAGATCCACACGCAAAGTGTCCTGTGCGCGGAGCGGTTGTATTACTATCAGGCAAAGCAACGGGATTATTATACGGACGAACTTCTTCATATTCCATAAATAAAAATAAAAAACAGACAAAATAAAGCAGATTTCAGACCAACATCAAAACTTTTCACGCAACGGCATGTTTTTTTCAATCAACGAATATATTTAACTTTAGCCATGACTTTAAAATCCCGTCGTTATCAGTATTTACTGATCTTTCTGGTTGTCTTTCTTCTCCTGTTCCTTGGAGCGATACGTGTAGATCCCTGGATAGCGTTAGTAATGGCATTCCTGGACACCTGCTGGATGATACTGATGATGTTCGGATTGGATAAGTACCTGGACATAGTAAACAAGAAAGGAATGCCCCGATTGCTGATCATGTTGACCACGCTGTTGATAATGGTCGTATTTGTGATCACTCTTATGGCGACTGAAAATTTCATACTTGGGATTATGTTGGAAGAAGATTTCAACCGTCCTTTGATATATCCTTTGTTCAGAAATACCATGTTGGCCACAGGGGCGTTTTTTGGAGCCACGGGCATACGGTCCCGCAAAATCAGGACACAGACAGAGAAACTGATACAGGAAAAACAAGATATGGAACTTGCTTTACTCAAAAGCCGCATGGATCCCCATTTTGTCTTCAATGCCCTGAATGTCCTGTATTCCTTAAGTTATACACATAACGAAAAAACTTCCGAAATGATCATGAAACTGGCAGAAATGTTGCGTTATATTACCGACGAATGCCAGGCAGACAAAGTCCTCATTGGAGAAGAATTGAAATATATTGAGAATTACCTGGATTTTCAACGGATCCGTTTTGGAGAGCCCAGAAAACTATCATTCGTACATACTTTGGATGATCCCGGATGGATGATTCCGCCGATGATCCTGCAGCCTTTTGTGGAAAACAGTTTTAAGCACGGGAATATCGTCAATGATCCGGAGGGAATAATAGAAATAGATCTCAAACTTGAAAAAAGGCACCTGTCTTTCACCGTGAGAAACAGCCACGACAACACCATTCAGGAATCTTCAGACAGGGGTGGGGTTGGGATTACCAATGTTGAAAAAAGGCTGACTCTGTATTATCCGGGAAAACACGTCCTGGAGACGAAGACTGAAGGAAAGATGTATATGGTTAATCTGCAGATTATATTATGAATGATACCCGTTACCGAGTATTGATCCTAGATGATGAAGCTCCTGCCAGAAGACTCCTGGAGGAATATATATCCCTTATGCCGGAACTGGTCGTTGCAGGGAGTTTAAACAACGCTTCACATGCTATTGATTTTCTGAATAAGACACCTGTTGACATATTGTTGTGTGATATCCAGATGCCGGGAATCAGCGGTCTTGATTTGGTCAGAGGACTACATACCCCTGTTTGCGTGATCTTTACCACGGCACATTCCCGTTACGCGGTTGAAGGATTTGATCTTAATGCCGTAGATTACCTGCTTAAACCCATTACTCCGGAAAGGTTTCGAAAAGCCATGGATAAAGCGGTGACGATATGTCGGAGAAAGCGGCCCGGTCCCGACCATATCCTGGTTAAGGCAGATTACAAGGTGCACAGGATTAACCTGGATGATCTCGTGTATATGGAATCCCAGCACGAATACATAACCTATCACATGTTACATGAAAAGATTACGGCATACGGTTCGCTCAAAGCCCTTGAAAAGGATCTTCCGAGCGAACGTTTCATACGGATACATAAATCTTTCATTGTTTCGCTGGATAAAATCCAAAGTGCAGACCGCAGCAGGGTTGTCTTAAAATATCCCGGGCAGATCAGCCTGCCTGTCGGCCGTGTTTACCGGGATAGGCTGGATTCTTTATATACACGTCAGGTTGCGGGAAGAAGATCCTGAGTTTTTATCAGGCAGAACACAGATAGGGATCAGGAACGGGTCCAGAAGGCCATGCGTTTCAGGATCAGGTAAATTCCCATACGTAAGAAATACCATTTTCCAAATTCGTAATGTCCTCCCTTACCGTAACGAATGCGGACAGGTGCTCCTTGTTCCCGGAAGCGTTCATAAGTATATGTTGCAACACGCGTGGGGACTGTAAAATCATCGGAAGCGTGTGAAAATACAATTTTAGTCTTAGGAGACCATCCGTCCGCCAGCGAATTTTCCTTAAATTTTTCCCAAAGCTTATTGATTTCCATGTTTTTTCCCGCAGTGAAAAAATCAGGGTGCATATACGCGTGCAGGTCTTTTCCCATCCACTCTGTAAGCTCCTTCCTGTTATGAGTCCTGTCCAGCCAGCTATGCATGTTTTCCAGCAAAGAACCCCTGAATAACTTTGTATAGTCAAGGTTCAAATTATACCATATATCGTATGCTTTGAAGGCCCCCGGAGCTGCTGGATACAAAGAAATCCCCGTCTTCTCAAATTCTTCAAAAGCAACGTTCAAATCGTATAGACCGCCTCCTATAATTGCTCTGTCTATAATAATATCGGAAGGATTTTCCTTTTCAATGTGCCGGATCAATGCCAGCGCCCCGGTTCCACCCATCGAATAACCGCCTATGGAAATATGCTTTTGCAAAGGCTTACCCAGGACTGTCGGAAAATATTCCATGGCGGCCCTGTGCATGTCATATGCTACCTGTCCCGTATTTCCGTTGATCAGGAAAGGATACTCCACCGTATCTTTTGTTATGCCGTTTCCCAGCAGGTCGGGTATGATCACAATATATCCCAGGAAGGCGAGTACCCCCTCAAAGATAAGCAGCACATCGCTTCCCGAACCGAATTTGTCAATATTGGCAGATGGCAGAAAATGCAGCACACCCTTTGGCTTTTTGTTAATGGGTCTGATTATGATCCCTGAAGACACAACCGGGGATCCATTAGGGTCAACCGTATTGTAGGATATGGCGGTTATGCGCACCTTCATTTTGAACAGCGCTTTCAGAAGAGGTTCTATCCAGGCAAGTTTCAGCGCAGGAAAGTCTTTTTTGACTTCTACAAAAACCTCGTTGATGGAAAAATCTCCTTCTTTTAGTATATCAATAAAATAACGGTTCATAATTGATCAATCGTTAAATACAAGTGTGCACTTATAAAAAATTTTATGCCATAGCCGTAGTGACCGCCGGTTCCGGAGGTCATCGATACATTCGATCGGGACTTAAGCATATGGTACAAAGCCTGTGTTTCTGAAAAGGGAACGGAAAGATCATCTGTAGCATGCCCAAGGAAGATGCGGGTTTTTGTTTTCCAGTTCCGGAGCAGTGTATGTAAAGACAAAGCGTTCTCAATTTTCAGGATCTCGGGATTTTTCTCCGGGGTGAAAAAATCGGGGTGCATGTATGTGTCCAGGCGGGGATCTATGAGCTCCTTCATCTGCCGGGCATTCCTTGTACCATCCAGCCAATCGTCCATGTTTTCCAACAAGGGTCCTGTAAATACTTTGGAATAATCCAGTTCCAGAGCGTGCCAGTAGTCCAGTGATTTTATGAGCAACGGTGTCAGCGGATACTCTGCATAACGCCGTTCTTTCAAAACCTGAAAAGTCGATAGCATATCATATACTCCCCCTCCTGCAAAAAGATTAGTCACTGTGACAGGCGAGGAGGGCAGGCCGTCTATATAATGAAGCAGGGCAACCGCTCCGGTGGCCCCGCCCGAATAACCGACAATGCTCATATGGGAGGGCAGCCTTTCCTGCGTATATTTATCATAGTACTCCATTGCCGCCATATGCATATCGTAGCACACCCTGCCTGTATTGTTCATGAATAGAAAAGGTTGTGGAAGGTCGGCGCTGATTCCGCTCCCGATCAAATCCGGCACGATCACCGTGAAGCCGAGGAGCGCGAAAACCCCTTCGGTGATGATCAGCAGGTCACTGCCTCCTTCCAGGCTGGAGAGAGGTGTAGTGGGAGGGACGTGCACCACCCCTCTTGAAGCCACCCCAAGCGGTTGAACGATAATACCGGAGGCAAGCACCGGGTCACCCTTTGGATCAACCGTATGATATGAAATAGCAGTCACCTTGACCCGCATATCGAAGTTGAACAGATCGGTAACGGGTTCCAGCATGGTCTGCTCCAGTTCCGGGAAATCCGTGAGCGTTAAATCAATCATTTCATGCGTGCTGAATTCCTGAGAACGCAATACAGCCGACAGATAACCTTTCGGCTGTACGGCAATCTGATCCGTTTTGTTACACGATACGAAAGCCAGCAACAAAAAGGTCAACCTTAACCCTTTATGTGTCATATAGATGTTAGAATGACCCCAGGAAAATAAAAGTCAGCAGGGATATCAGAGATCCCACAATGATCAATATTTTTGATATCAGATCCATTTCTGTATAATATTAATTGTTATCCCCAAGCCATGATGATCAGGCATATCATCATGATCAGCGGTCCGGCTATACCTGCGATCTTAAAGATCAGATTTAAATTGATGTTCATAGTGAATAATTTTGTTTACATAATTCCCAAGAAAAAAAATACAAGGAAAGTAATTATAAATCCGAACAAAGTGGCAATGTCTAGAAGTCCATTCATAACCGTGCAAATGAGTGGTTAAAGGATTTGTCCAACAATATAGGAAATCAATTCAAATCCCCATCCGAACCACAAGTTGCCTATCAGGCACATAAGCGGTCCCAGGATGGCGAATACTTTCCATATCCAATGAGGGTTGCTTGTTAAGGTAATCATAATGCTAATTATTTAACTAATAGATAAAAAATGACGGTTGCAATAAATCTGAATCCTGCATCAAAATGATCCCCGGTAGTCCGTTCGTACGAGATGGCACAGCCTCTCTTCTTGTATTCATTGTAAAGCAGGTCGGCACATTCCACCGGGATCAGGTTGTCCTGCCCCGAGTGTATAAGGTTGATCTTCAGAGTCGGCCTTGGAGTCCAGTTGTATACTATTGAATTAGCCTCAAGCGGCTCTTTTAATTTCAGGAATTCCCCGGTCAGTTGCTGATTGAAAAAATCTTCATGCATGTAATTGCGCAGGTTACTGCCCCAGCGCCGGACAATACTTGAGAGGCTGCGTTCGCCGCTGAACCACCAGACGTATCCGTCGCCTCCTTCTTCAGGATTGGGTGAATCAACGGGGTTTTCCATGCCATTGGTGAAAATTTTGGTATAATCCAGATTGAGGTTGTAATACGTGTCGAGTCCTATGATCACCATCGGGATAGACTGATAATCGTTCTTCTCGGTTCTTGCATAGGCCCTGAAAGCTTCCAGCCCATCATATACACCCCCTCCCGTATAAACCCTGTCTACAATGATCCCGGTGGGATTTTCCTCATAATACTTGGCCATAGCCATAGACGTGCTTCCCCCCAGCGAATAACCCATGATGGTACTCCGGCTGGGCAGCCGGTAGTTTTCGGTCATCAGGAGGTATTCTTCTACTGCTTTGCGCATATGGTAAGCCACAACACCCGAGTTGTCCATGATCAGATACGGTCTGGGCCAATCTTCGGTATAACGCACTCCCAGGAAATCGGGATTAATGATAATGTAACCCAGCATACAGGGGACGCTTTCAAATGAGAATTCCTTACGCTCAACATACAGGGAGGGAGCATTTTCATTGTGCATCAGGGCAATGGGCGGGATTTCAACGACTCCTTCCGGCTTTAGGTCCCGTGGATAAAAAAAGGCACCGGTTGTAAGCACCGGGTCCCCAAAAGGATCGACCGTTCTGTAAGAAAGGGATACACCCCGGATTTCCCGGTGAAGTCCCTTTTCAAACAATTTCAGCAGCAATTGGCGGGTATTTTCCGAAAATTCAAAATCAAGCCCTTTGGCTAATTCCTGAATTGACTCCAGGGCGAAACTTGCAGTGAAGTCCCATACAGCCAACTCTTCAACAAAATAACGGGGAACAATATCCTTTCGAATGCTGTCATGCGGCGTACAACCCTCCCATATGACGAGAGGCAAAAATACGACAATTAAATACAAATACTTTTTTATCATTTCAATAACAGGTAAAGCATGGCTGTCATCATAAATTCGGCTCCTGCTTCATAATGGTCTCCCGTGGTCCGGTTATAATAAATGGAGCATCCTTTTTCTTTATAAACCTTATACAACAGATCTGCACATTCGACGGGGATCAGATTGTCCTCCCCGCTGTGTAGCACGCGTATTGTTATCAGCGGGTTCGGGACCCAGTTGTACACAATCGAATTGATCTGCATACATTCCTGCAGTTTGAGGAACTCTCCGCGCGGTTCCTGGTGGAAGAAGTCTTCATGCATATAATTGCGCAGGTTACTGCCCCAGCGTTTGTGTATGCTTCCCGAACTGTGGGTGCCGTCAAACCAATAGGCATAACCGTCACCTCCTACTCCAGGATCGGGTGAATTCACGGGATTTTCCATTCCATTAGCAAAAATCTTGCTATAATCCAGATTTAGTTTATAAAAAGTATCCATGGCAATGATCACCATCGGGATAGCCAGGTAATCACTTTTTTCGGTACGTGCATATGCCTTGAAGGCTTCCAGCGCGTCGTATACGCCACCTCCGGTAAAAACCTGGTCAACCTTGATCCCGGTCTGGTTTTCAGTATAGTATTTTGCGATTGACATGGCGGACGCACCTCCAAGGGAATAACCGAATATGGAACTACGGTTCCCAAGCCTGTAATTTTCAGTAATAAGCAGATATTCTTCAACGGCTTTTCGCATATGGTACGCTACAAGACCGGAATTGGCATCGTGCAGGAACGGTCGGGGTATATTCCCTGTGTATAACACTCCCAAAAGATCGGTGTTGATCGTAATGTAATTTAACATACAGGGAAAAGCTTCTTCAAAAAAACGTTTTCTGCCGATATAAATGGCAGCGCTGGCATTTCGGTCAAGATGGGCAATGGGAGGGATCTCAACAATTCCCCTCGGTTTGAGGTCACGGGGATAGAAAAAGGCACCGGTCGCAAGTACCGGGTTCCCGAAAGGATCGAAAGACCTGTAGGAAATGGCAACACCGCGGATTTCCTTATTCAGATAGCTTTCAAGCAAATTCAAGACTTTGTTGACCGTGGGATCTGCTTGATCCACATCCAATTCGTTCAGCAATGCGTTCATTGCGTCTCTGACGGTAAAATCCCATGTGTTCAACTCTTCTACAAAAAATTTCGGGACAATATCCCCAATGGCATCATGGGGTGTACATCCTGTCAACGATAGAGCAAAAATGACAACTAGAGGAGTAAGTAAGCGTTTCATTATTATGTGTTTATAAATGTCAGTTCCATATCCAGTCTCCCGAGACCACAAGTTCTTCCTGCAATTGATTGTCAATAAGGTATTGACGTAATTGTTCATTATTTAGTTGCACGGCCGGAAGGACCGGTGAATTGGCCAGTGCATAGATCATTTTTGCAGACGTTCTGATGTTGCTATTGATCATTTCAGGGGTAATGTATTGCTGTGTGTCGGCACTGGTATGATAGGTATGGTATGGCTGATAACGGCATAAAGGTGTAAAAGTGGAGATCCCTTCCATAAGAAAAGGAGCATGGTCGCTACCCAGATAGGTAAAGTGTGCAATGGTATTTGTAAAGGAAGAATCGGTGCGGCTAATGATTGTACCGATCTCTCTTATCAGGTCCTCAGATTCATACCTGCCCATCAGATTGAATCCGTACGTATTGACTGTCATATCGTGATTGAACATATACCGGATTCCTTCAAGCTGGTTCCTGTGCTTGGCTTCCCTTACATATAGCTCAGAGCCGTAATGTCCCTGTTCTTCGGCCATGAACAGTACAAAGTCAATGGACCTGCGAACTTTCAGGTCCAGGGTTTTGAAGATCCTGGCAATGTCCAGTACCGAGACGGCTCCGGATGCATTGTCCAGAGCTCCCGGAGAAATATCCCAGGAATCCAGGTGAGCACCGACCACAATGGTCTCATCCGGAAACTCATACCCTTCCAGCCGTGCCACAATGTTGCGTGCATTTGCCGGGGTGCATGTGTTTTTCGTATTAAGTCTTGCCGTACACTTTTTACGGGACAGGCAACTCCTTAAGGCAGCTCCCTGTTCGTAAGAGATGCTCACGGCCGGGATCTTAATCATTCCCCCGTCAAGGGTGGAATTTCCTGTGGTGGGCAGATTTCCGGGAACAGGATTGACGGCTATACAGCCTACGGCACCCTGAGCTATGGCCAGGGATAATTTCTGTGCACGATGCACATTACGAATGTGTGGCGGAGTATCGGGGAGCAGTCCCAGGTGGATCAGAACGATTTTCCCGGCAACGTCAATACCTGCATAGTCGTCGGGCATTCCGTTCCCGGCATCTACTACAGGTGCACTCACGTTACCCGAAGGAGTATAGGCTAGAGCGAGAGCCGGGAAATCGGTAAATATGCCGGAAGTATCAATACGCAACCGGGCCGTGCCGCGTTGCCACTGATTAAAAGTGAAAGGTTGGAAAAACACATTGTCATATCCGTAGGAACGAAACAGAAGGGCAGTCAGTTCTTCAACGCAGGCGGCTGACTCCGTTCCGGCCATCCGGGGTCCGTAGCGTTCACAAATATCAGTCAACAGTTGATATGCCTGGGAATTGTTGCTGACTTCCAGGTCAATACTTTTAAAGACGTTAAGAAGGTGCAGGCGCGGGTTTTTGCAGCCTACAAGCAATGAAAGTATTAAAATACCTGAAAGGCACCTCCACTTCATGTCAACAAATATAGTAATATTTCATAAATTTGAACCTTATGCGGAGTATTCTCACGGACATGTGTTTTCCCAGATTTTGCGGGGTATGCGGAAAAATTCTTGTCTCTCAGGAAGATGTATTATGCCTTCCGTGCCTTCATGATCTTCCGAGAACTTATCAGTGGATGATGGCGGATAACCCTTTGGCCGGAACATTCAAGGGAAAAATATCATTTGTCAATGCTTCTTCGTTTCTTTTTTTCAGGGAAGCAAGTCCATACCGAAAGTTGTTGCATCAATTTAAATATGGCGGTGAGTCCCGGATCGGGATCTATTTGGGATCCCTTTTTGGGAAAGAATTGGTCAGATCTTCTGTTTTTTCTGCAGCCCCGGTAATTATTCCCATGCCTATGTCTTCTGTTAAGCAGAGGAAAAGAGGTTACAACCAAGCGGAATGGCTGGCTGCCGGTATAGCTCTTGCTTCCGGTTGGCCTATGGATACAACGGCAGTTAAAAGAATCAGGGAAAAAACAAGTCAGGTAGCATATGACAGGGAAAGACGCAGGGAAAATATGAAGAATGCATTTGTGGCGAAAGCAATCCCATACAGTGACGTTTTGCTTATAGATGATGTGATTACTACAGGGGCCACAATGGAAAGCTGTGCTCTTGCCATAATGGACAGGAATCCCGCGATCAGGCTCAGTCTGGCATCGCTGGCTTATGTTGAATAAAAACGTATATTTGCATACTATGCCTGACTTTCTGCGTTTGGATATCATTGATATCATTGACATTGTCCTGGTGGGATTGCTGATCTACCAGGTATACAAGATCATTAGAGGCTCAGCTGCGGTCAGTATTTTTTTAGGGATCCTTTTTGTTTATTTCATATGGTTGGTTGTCAAAGCCCTTCATATGGAATTGCTGACAACGATCCTGGATAAGGTGATCAGCGTGGGGGTCCTGGCCCTGATCGTAGTTTTCCAGCAGGAGATCAGACGTTTTCTGCTGCGTCTCGGGTCCAGATATACCAAAGAAAGGGGGCGGCGTGGATTATGGAAAAACTTGTTTTATCCGGGACAAGAATCCTTGTCAAAAAGTGAGATGGAAGAGATCATCAACGCATGCAGCAGGATGTCTGAACGGAAAACCGGCGCCTTAATCGCAGTGGAGCGGATGGCATCACTGGGATTCATAACAGAAACCGGCGACAGGATAGAGGCCCGGGTTCACCGACGCCTGATAGAAAATGTGTTTTTTAGGAACAGCCCCCTGCATGATGGGGGCATGGTCATTGCCAACGGCCGCATTCAGGCGGCCCGGTGTACTTTTCCCATGTCAGACAGCCAGGGGATACCGCCGTATTTCGGTATGAGACACCGTGCGGGGATAGGATTAAGCGAACAAACGGACGCCTTTGTTATAGTAGTATCTGAAGAAACGGGGGATATTTCCACAATGCAGGATGGAGTAATTAAGACACTGAGCGGAGTGGCAGAATTGCGCCTTGATCTGGAGAACGCCTTTCATAAGTAATATAATGATCTATCCGCCCCAGTTTGAGCAAAAAATAGGATTTGACAGGATACGGGAAATGCTTATGCAGGATTGCATGAGCCAAGCCGGCCGTGAACTGGTTTCAGGGATGTGTTTTATGACAGACCATTCCATTTTGAAAGAGGAACTTGACAGAACGGCCGAAATGCGTGAGATCTGTATGTTCGAACAGCAATTTCCGGAAAACGGCTATGAAGACACACTGTTATTCCTGCAACAGATGGAGGTCCACAGGACCTATTACCCGGATGTTACAGCGCTGGTGAAGTTGCAGACGGCAGTTTTAACCGTAAAAGCGTTGCTTCATTTTTTTGGCAACGCCCGGGAAGATGCCTATCCGGCGCTCAAAGCGTTGTGTAGTCCCGTTACTTTCTTTCCGGCAGTGGTACAAAGACTCGATAAGTTGCTCGACAAATATGGTCAGATAAGGGACAATGCTTCACCTGAACTGGCCGAAATCCGGAAATCTCTCAAAAGAAAAGAACAACAGATCATTCAGAAGACCCAAAGCATTCTTAAGGAAGCCCGGGATCAGGGTATAACCGATCCTGACGCTTCTGCTTCTGTCCGTGACGGTCGCATGTTAATCCCGGTGCCTGCTTCCAACAAAAAAAAGATCCAGGGATATATCTGTGATGAATCGGCCAGTGGCAAGACAGTCTTCATTGAGCCCATGGAAGTGGTGAACCTGAATAACCAGATAAGGGAACTGGGATTTGCCGAACAACGGGAGATCACCAGGATCTTAATGGAATTTGCGGAATTTCTCAGACCGTACGTTCCCGATCTGATTGTTCAGGC
This sequence comes from Bacteroidetes bacterium ADurb.Bin037, assembly GCA_002071175.1. Taxonomy (GTDB): domain Bacteria; phylum Bacteroidota; class Bacteroidia; order Bacteroidales; family UBA932; genus DMER64. The sequence goes on along the minus strand of MWER01000004.1, from coordinate 54,581 downwards.
CCGTTTTCTGGCGACAATAGATTTTCTCCGCGCAAAAGCCCGGCTCGCACTTAAAATGAAAGCCGGAAAACCTATCGTTAATGACCGGCAAGGACTTTTTTTGCTAAGGGCCCGCCATCCGTTACTGGAAACGGCCCTGCAACGGGAAGGAAAAGAGATCGTTCCTCTTACCCTGAAGCTTGATCCGGTAAAGCGTATGCTCCTGATTTCCGGTCCCAATGCGGGAGGTAAATCGGTTTGTCTGAAAACGGTTGGCTTGTTGCAATATATGTTCCAGTGCGGACTGCTGGTGCCTGCTGCTGAAACTTCGGAATTTTCCCTTTTTACATCGATCTTTCTCGATATCGGTGACGAACAGTCTCTGGACAATGATCTGAGCACCTACAGTTCCCATTTGCTGAACATGAAAGAGATCCTCAACCATGCAGATGACAGATCTCTGGTTTTGATAGATGAATTTGGCGCCGGGACAGAACCTGCCGCAGGTGGTGCCATTGCCGAAACTTTGCTTGAACAATGGGAGCAGTACGGATGTTTTGGTGTGATCACAACCCATTACACGAACCTGAAATTCTATGCCACTACGAGCAATGGAGTCCTAAACGGAGCCATGCAGTTTGATGTACAGCACATGCAACCGTTGTTCAAACTGGAAACAGGCATCCCGGGAAATTCGTTTGCCTTTGAGCTGGCCCGTAAAATGGGCCTTCCCGGGGAATTGATACAAAAAGCCAAGGAAAAAGCCGGTGCAGGTTTTGTGGAAACGGAAAAGTATATCAGAAGCATTGCCCGCAACCGCAGGAAATGGGAGGAAAAAGTAGCCCGCATAAAACAAACGGACAAAACCCTGGAAAACATAACCAATAAATATCAGGACGAATTGAGTGAGATCCGTTCCGTCCGGAAAAAGATCCTGGAAGAAGCCCGGCAGGAAGCTTTGCGGATAGTAGAGGCAGCCAACCGAAAGGTGGAAAACACCATACGTGAGATCAGGGAATCCCAGGCCGAAAAAGAAAAAACAAAAAATATCAGGGAGGAATTGCAGCAATTCAGGGATGACCTGGCTTGGGAAACTTCAGATGCGGAAGACAGGAAGATATCCCAAAAGATGGAACAGCTTCGCAAACGAAAGGAAAAGAATGAAAAAAGAAGAAAGCAGTCAAAGGAAGGAGTCATTGCCGGAGAAGGAAAAACCCGGAAAACAAAATGGCAGGATGCAGAAGAGCAAGGACCATTGAAGCAGGGAGACAAGGTAAGGACAAAAGACGGGACATTGGTTGGAGAGATTTTGAGGATTAGCGGTAAAAAAGCCAGTGTAGGTATAGGACAGATAGTCACCTGGACAGAGACATCCAATCTGGAGCGGATATCACAAAATGAATACAGGACGCACGTTCGTATCCCACATAAGTCACAGCCTGACAGGGAAGATGATCTGTCTGCTCACCGTTTGAACTTTTCGCCGCACCTGGATGTGCGTGGTATGAGGGCGGATGAAGCGATCGGTCGGGTAATCCGGTTTCTGGACGACGCCCTGATGGTAGGTATAGGACAAGTAGACATATTGCATGGGACAGGGACGGGAGCCCTGCGTACCGTCATACGCAATCACCTGAAGACTGCTCCCGGAGTGGTCTCTTTTGAAGATGAACACGTTGAAAGGGGCGGGGCGGGAATAACCGTGGTATATTTGGAATAATTATAATCATGAAAAAGACTCTAACAGTCATCTTATGCCTTATGGCACTGGGGTCATGCCGGGTGGAACAGGAACCTCAGGAAGTTGCCAGGGCATTCCTGGAATCCTTCTTTGTTGCGGATTATCAGACGGCACGCACCTATGCGGCTCCTGAACTTTACCACGTCCTGGAAAGATCTCAGGCCATCATGGACTCCCTGACCGAAGAAGAGCGTGAGATGGTTAAAAACCACCTGTCAGCAGTTAAGATCACGATAGATATTCCGGAAAAAATCAAGAGAGATACCCTCCGGTTGCCTTACCGGATAGAGTTTTACAGTTTACCCGAACCGGATGTTTCGGTGATCGCTCTGCGCCGGGAACGCAAGATCTGGCGGGTCTTTTCGTTAGATTAGAATATCATGGACCTTAAGACATCTACGTAATTGAGTTTTTCCCAGGAGAAATATTCAATACCGTCTTTTTTGAAAGGATCTCTTCCAAAATGTCCGTATACGGAAGTAGCCTTGTAAATGGGGTGTTTTAGCCCAAATTCCTTTATGATACGGGCCGGACGCAGATCAAACACCTGGGAGATGATCGCTGCCAGTTCGGCATCTTTTTTCCCGGTCAGGGATGTCCCAAAAGTGTTTACATGAATGCTAACAGGATGCGCAACCCCAATGGCATAGGCAAGTTGTACCTGGACTTCATGTGCCGCACCGGCCGCTACCAGGTTTTTGGCTATGTGGCGGGCGGCGTAACAGGCAGACCGGTCCACCTTGCTGGGATCCTTTCCGGAAAAAGCGCCTCCACCGTGTGCCCCCCGTCCCCCATAGGTGTCTACTATGATCTTTCGTCCTGTCAGACCGGTGTCTCCGTGAGGACCTCCTATGACGAATTTACCCGTGGGGTTGACCAGCAGTTTCATGTCGTGATCAAAGAGATGCTTGCGGGAGGGGTGTACCTTATTGATTACACGCGGCAAAAGGATATTGCTGACATCTTCGGTGATCTGCCGGTGCATCGTATCATCTTCGGCGAACGGATCATGTTGTGTGGACAAAACAAGGGTATCTATGCGCCGCGGTTTTTTATTTTCATCGTATTCAACGGTAAACTGGCATTTTGAGTCGGGTCGCAGATAAGTCATCTGCCTTCCTTCTTTGCGGATGGCTGCCAGTTCCATCAGCGTAATGTGTGCCAGGACTATCGGTAAGGGCATAAGCTCTTCCGTTTCGTCACAGGCGTATCCGAACATCATTCCCTGATCTCCGGCACCCTGTTCATCGGGATCCTTTTTTACAACTCCCCGGAAAATGTCCGGAGATTGTTCATGTATGACGGAAATGATACCACATGATTCAGCTTCGAATTTATATTCGGCACGGGTGTAACCGATATCGGCTATCACTTTACGGGCGATTTGCTGAATATCAACCCAGGCTTTGGAGCGCACTTCCCCTCCAATGATTACAAGTCCTGTAGATACAAATACTTCACAGGCTACTTTGGAGTCCGGGTCAAGACGCAGGAATTCGTCTAATATGGCATCGGCTATTTGGTCGGCTACTTTGTCAGGGTGTCCTTCGGACACAGATTCGGAAGTGAAAAGTGTTCTCATTTTAGCATTTTTTAGTGGTTGCAAGCAAGCAAATCTATCCACAAGTATGTCAATCGGGTTACAAATGGATGACAAAGGTATAAAATCTTTTTAAACGAAAAATCTAAATCGTTATTGTTTATAAAAAATGGGTCTTTGTTGATAACTTATATTACTTATTGACAGCGTGTTGCAGGTGTTCAGTCCGTTTCTGTCCGGATTACAACCGGGAACGCCGAATAATTGTCTATTTTTGTGATCCAACATACAAAATTCGACACAAGCGATCGTCCGGATTAAAAGAGGAAAGCTTATGCAGCTTAGAACAATCAATAGAGTGCTAATGGTCTTGGCATTCTTTCTTGCCGCTTGTAGTGAAAGACCGGTCCCGGAGCACCTTACCGCGGACAAGATGCAGGTCACTTTCGATGCTTCCGCAGGTGAACAGATACTCCAGGTAACAGCCAATTGCAGTTGGTCGGTCGCAGTAGCGGAAGGCAGCAACTGGCTGTCGGTCATGCCCCAATATGGGCAGGGCAACAGCAGCCTGACTCTTTCTGTACAAGCCAATCCGGGGGCCGATCGTACTGCTGTCGTAAAAATTTATTCGGCTGAAAAGGAAGTTCGTATTACTGTCACCCAGAAAGAGCAGGAAGTCCTTCTTTGGAATGTGTCCCAGGTACGTGCTTTATACAAAGGTGCCGATGTTGTCATTACGGAAAAAGTAATTATAAGGGCTACCGTTATAAGCAATTACATGCATATAGACAACGGGGGGCTGAATAATTACACTTCCATGAAAGCTATTGTGGTAAGTGACAAAGAGGCAGGTATTCAACTCTTTTGTTCCGAAAACAACACGGTATTCAAACAAGGGGACAAAGTGGAAATACAGCTCAAGGGTCAAACATTATCGGTATACAACAACGGACCCCTTCAGGTGAACGGCATTCCTTTGGCCAACATAACAAAAACAGGAACGGAAACAGTTGTTGCAAAGGAAATAACAGCGGCGCAATTGGTCTCCGGAGATTATGAGTCCATGTACGTAGCCATACCTTCCGTTCAGGTGACTGACGAAGATCTCAACAAAACCTTTGTTATAGGGTCTTCGCATACTTCCATAGGAATGATAGCACAGACCAAAGAGACATTTGACATTTTCTCTTCCAGGTATTCGTCTTTTAAAGACGTCACCGTACCTTCGGGTAGTGGGGTGCTCAAAGGGATAGCCAGTGTATATAACGAACGTTATCAGATCTCATTTGCAAAGGATTCTGATTGGGAAAGTTTGACAGGTGAGCGTTTTTACACTGCTCCCACCTTTATGCTTCATACGACTGAAAAGGAAATTTCCGGAGAAGAAGGACAGTTTGCTGTTTCCCTGGCCGCCAACGTTGATTGGACAGTCGTTTCGTCGGACCCTGAAAATTTTGCCGTATCACCTTCCTCTGGGAGCGGGTCAACCCCTGTAACTGTAACTTATACGCAAAATCCGTCAACAGTTGCTCGGCGTACGGCAGACATCGTCTTTTCCACAACTGACGCCTCAATTACCCAGCAAAAATTGACCCTGCATGTTGCACAAAGCCCGTTCGAAGCACTTGTTTCGGATCCGGTGCGCTCCTGGATGGAATTGCCCCGTGTGCAACCGGAAAATGAATTTGCCTATATATCACATATGACAACACTGAAGGGAAAAAGTGTCCGTAATTATGCTTTCTGGTACGACACCCAAAACAGGCTGGCCCTATGGGTGGCTTACCCGCTTTACCGGGATATAATGGGCAACGGCAGCCGCACAGATGCGTGGGATTACAATCCCAAAGTTCCCAAACGCTATCAGCCCGCTTTGTTTTATTCGTTCGGGAACGCAACCTATGACAGGGGACATCAATTGCCTTCGGCGGACCGTCTGTATTCACAAGATGTCAATGCCAGCACTTTTTATTTTACCAATTTGACTGCTCAGCATGCATCCCTCAATCAAAACCTATGGGCTAACCTGGAAATAAAAGTCAGGGGATGGGCCGAAACTTGCGATACATTATATGTAGTTACCGGAGCCATGATCAGGACGGCAGAAGATCAGACTGTAAACTATGTGTCCGACAACAACGGAAACCAGGTGGCTGTTCCCAAACTGTATTACAAAGTATTGTTGAGGTATAATACCAACCAGACGGAGAACGGAGGATTTTCCTCCATTGGCTTCTGTTACGAAAACCGGGAATATACCGAAAAATATCCTGCTGCTGCAGATGCCAAAAGCCTGGATGAAATAGAGGCTTTGACGGGTCTTGATTTCTTCCATAATTTACCCGATCATATTGAAGAAATTATAGAAGCATCCTGTATACCAAAAGATTGGGGATTGAATTGATTTTTATTTATTCTCTATATAAATTGTAATATATTTGCACCGTGTTTTTTAAAACCCTATACAGTTATTCATTATAATAAACCTAAATAAACATCTATGAAAAAAGCAATTCAATGTTTTCTCGCTCTTATGGCGTTAATGTTTCTGAGTGTGGGAGCTTACGCGCAAGTAACCACTTCGTCTCTGGGTGGTAAGATCACTGACGAGGTGGGACTAGCTGCTGCAGGTGTTACTGTTGTAGCCACCCACGTGCCTTCCGGGACCATATATACTGCTGTTACCAACAATGATGGTCGCTATGCTATTCAGGGTATGCGTACCGGTGGTCCTTACAAAGTCGAAATTTCTTATATTGGATATAAGACGATTCATTTTACCGATATTACCCTGCAATTGGGAGATGTTTACAATTTAAGTACTGAACTTAAAGAAGAAGCTGTTCAACTGGATGATATAGTAGTAGTAGCTTCTGCCACTTCTGCCTTTGCCGGAGAAAAATTCGGTTCTTCTACCAATATTTCCAACCGGAACATCCAAAGTCTGCCTACTATCAGCAGGAGTATTACAGACATAACAAAGCTTTCGCCTTACGGAGGTAGCGGCATGAGCTTTGCCGGCGGGGATGGCCGTTCGTCCAACTTTACCGTTGATGGTGCCAACTTCAACAATAACTTTGGTTTAAGTTCCCGCCTCCCCGGTGGCGGAGCCCCTATTTCCATTGATGCCATTGAGGAAGTTCAGGTAGTGATAGCTCCTTTTGATGTTCGTCAGACCAATTTCATTGGCGGTGGAGTCAATGCCATTACCAAATCGGGTACCAATACGCTGAGAGGAACTGCTTATGTTTTTCATCGTAATGAAAACATGAGGGGCAACAGAGTTGACGGAGTGGAACTTGGTGAAAGGGGCATTGATCGTAATACTACCTATGGAATTACCTTAGGTGGTCCTATCGTAAAGAACAAATTGTTCTTCTTTGTCAACTTTGAATATACCAAAACGCCTACCATCGTGAACCGTTGGAGGCCCTCGGTAGACGGTGTTGCCAATACGGACAATTACATTTCGCGTACCACCATGGCCGACATGAAAAAAGTTTCTGATTTTTTGAGCAGTAAGTACGGCTATGAGACAGGTTCCTATACGGATTATCCTGCCGATGAAAGTAATATGAAGATATTGGCCCGTATAGACTGGAACATCAGCCGGGATCACAACCTTGCCGTTCGTTACAATTACACATTAAACAGAGGCTGGAATAACACCAATGCTTCTTCTTCCAACTGTTTTCAACGTACAACGGAAAGCCGCCTGGGTCGATATTCCATGTCTTTTGCCAATTCGATGTACTCTATGGACAACATCGTTAATTCCGTGTCGGTAGACCTTAACAGCCGTTTTGGGGACAATGTTTCCAATCAGCTTCTGGTTACCTATTCCCAGCTGGATGACATCCGCGGAAGCACTTCTGCCAAATTCCCCTTCATTGACATCCTGGAAGGTTATACCGTAGATAACAGCGGAAAAATCACTCAGTCCATTGTCCCTTATATGTCGGCCGGTTATGAGTTGTTTACTTGGAATAACGGGGTTCATAATACCGTAATAAATGCGAAAGACGACATTACCATTTATAAAGGTAATCATAAAATTACCGCCGGTCTGAGTTTTGAATATCAAATGGCCGACAACTCTTATATGAGAAACGGTACGGGTTATTACCGTTATCGCAGTTTAAACGACTTTCTTAACGGGGCCACCCCGGAAACCGTAGCCCTTACCTACGGTTACGATGGCGAACTAAATCCTGCCGCACGTGTACGTTTCAACCAGTTTGGCCTGTATTTGCAGGACGAATGGAGTGTCGGGAACAACTTTAAGTTGACTTACGGTATTCGTTTTGACGAGATTATATTTAATAATAAGGACTTGATGCGTAACAACGCCATTTATGAAATTGAATATGATGGCAAAAGCGTAGATACCGGCAAATGGCCCAAACCAAAACTCCAGATTTCTCCTCGTATAGGATTTAACTGGGACGTACTCGGAAACCGTTCATTGAAAGTCCGTGGTGGAACAGGGTTGTTCTCGGGACGTCTTCCTTTGGTGTTCTTCACCAATATGCCCACCAACTCGGGTATGGTACAGAACGTTGTTGCCATTTCCACAAGATATACTGCCGGTGTGGCCAATCCTGATCCCCTTCTGGAAGCATTCAAGGGAGATATGATCACCGATGTAGATGCGTTGATCGCTAAACTTCACAGTTTGGATCCGAAAAAATTCCCCACTTCCATTAGTCCGGAAGACGGAGTAAAACCCTCCCAGATCAACGGGATCGACCCCGACTTCAGGATGCCTCAGGTATGGAAGAGCTCCATTGCCCTGGATTACAACTTCCCCACTTCGTTTCCCTTCTCTATCAGCGGGGAATATATCTTCAACAAAACCATCAACGGGATTTGCTTGAAGAACTGGAATATAAAAGACAACGCCGGCTTTACCACATTGAATGGACCGGACAAACGTCACATCTATCCTGCCGAATACAGGCATACGAAAACCGATGCCTACGTACTTTCCAACACCAAAAAAGGTTACGGCTGGACACTCAACTTTATGTTACATATGTCACCCATAGAGAATTTGGACATCATGGCCTCTTACACACGTACTACCATGAAAGAAATTACGGGTATGCCCGGTTCCAATGCAGAGTCAGCCTACCTGTACGTTCCTTCCGTTGAAGGTCCCAACTTTGCCGGACTCAGCAATTCTCAGTACGTGACTCCTGACCGTGTGATCGCCTCGGTTTCCTACGCAGACAGGTGCAATAACCGCTTCTCCTTGTTCTATCAGGGTTATCGCGGCGGTTCAAGCTATACCTATCAATATTACGGCGACTTCAACGGAGATAATATTCCTTACGATGTAATGTACATTCCCAAAGATGATTCGGAAATTATTTTTGCTTCTAAAAGCGATCGCGAACGTTACTGGGCCTATGCAAACCAAGATACTTACCTGAGCAAACATAAAGGTCAGTATGCCGAGGCATACAGTGTCTATTCACCTTGGGTTCATCGTTTTGACTTCCGTTACTCTCATGACTTTGTAGTCAATATAGGAAAAACCAGGAATGCCTTGCAGCTCAATGTTGACTTTATGAATATAGGAAACTTATTCAACAGCACCTGGGGCGTTAGCAAAATCCTTTCCACCGAAGCCATGAGCGGGCGTATCCTTCAATTGGACAGCATCAATGAAGCAGGCGTACCCGTATTTAAAACAAGAGTAGAGGCAGGTGCCAAAACCTGGGATTACAATCACTCGATTGGCCAATGTTGGTCTCTGCAGATAGGTATTAAATATCTTTTCAACTAATCAGCTAAAACTTTCTTTATGAAACACAAATATTTACTACTATCGTTGTTTGCCTTTGCAACACTTTTTATAAGTTGTAAAGAGGAAATTGAAATACCTTCCTTAGATGAGGTTAAGGTAGATATGTCCTACATCGGTTTCGGAGCAGAAGCCGGTTCAAAGACGATCACCCTGACCGCTACCGACAAATGGAATATTACAAATATTCCCGAATGGTTAACGGTCACTCCCAGTAGCGGTAACGCCGCTCCGGAGGGGATCAAAGTGACTTTTTTTGTTGCTGCTGCCGATTCCGATAACTTTTCCGAAGTTTATATTAATTGCGCCGGCAAGACGCAGATACTGATCGTAAAGCAGGTTTGCGGTCCGGTAGAGATCGTTGTTTCCTCCTGTAAGGACGTGATTGAAAAAGGAGTTGACGGCAAGATTTATTGGGTTGAAGGTCAGATTACCTCTATTGTCAATACCCTTTACGGTAACTGGTACCTTAATGACGGAACAGGAACTTTATACATTTACGGAACCCTTGATGCCAAGGGCAACAGCAAAAACTTCCTGAGCCTGGGTCTGGCTGTGGGAGATCGCGTAATGGTACACGGTCCCCGTGTCACATACGGTTCAACCATTGAACTGGTTGACGTAACAGTGGATAAGATCACTCCTTCCCTGATAAAAGCGGCCAAGGATGCCGTACAGGTTCCCAAGGAAGGCGGAGAATTTGAAGTTGCGGTATTGTATAAGGGAAATGGCTTGGAAATTAATTATGACGCTGCGTGGCTTTCCGTCAGATCAATGATCAAAGGGGCCGATGATTCCACACGAGTAAAGTTTATGGCTCAACCCAACCTTGGCGGCGACCGTAAGGCCACCATTTCTATGACGTCTGCCACAAGCAGTTCATCTTCCACGATCCAGGTTACCGTTACGCAAATTGGTGCCATCATTGATGCTACTGTTGCCGAATTCCTTGCAGCTGCGGAAGATGCAACCCAATACCGTATATCCGGGATTATCACCAAAGATACCGGCAGTGATTACGGCAATATTTACATCAAGGATGCTACTGGAGAAGTTTACATTTACGGAGTGCTTAACGCAGAAGGCAAAACGAAACAGTGGAAAAATATGGGCATCAATGTAGGCGATATTGTTACGCTTATTACTCCCCGCGGCTCGTATAAAGGAAACCCACAGGGTATAAACGCCAAAGTGGATGCACATATCCCGGTTGTAGAGGCAACCATACCGGCTTTCCTGGCCGCCGCAGAAGATAATACGTATTATCGACTGACCGGTATCGTAGGAGACTTGTCTGGTGCAGGTAAATACGGAAACTTTAATATTTCCGATGAAACGTCACAAGTTTACGTTTACGGTCTGCTTTCAGGCTGGGGCGGTGCCAGAGGACAATTCCAGACTTTCGTTACGGAAACCGGACTTAAGGCCGGTGACCTGATTACGATTGTAGGGAAGAGAACTTCGTACAAAGGAACGCCACAAGTTGGCAGCGGGTTCTATGTGTCGCATGTAGGTGCGGATGATTAGCAGAACTCTGGATTAAATATTATTTACGATGCCTCCGGGTCCCGGATAACGGGATTTCCGGAGGTGTTGTTAAAAAAAGACCGTTAGATTTGCTATGCCTTTTCTGCATTGTCCGTAATGTTCCGGGATTCCGCCTTGTCTGCTGCTGCCAGCACCGGATCATTGGAGATATCTTTGAAATTACCTACATTTGTCAAACGGAAAGGGATTCCGGATCATAAGGAACCGGACATTATTGCCGGAAAGCTGATAAGATCCGTTTTATTGAAGTATGCTCCCGTTCCGGGGCAGACCGTCGCACCTCCTGTACAGACCATTGACAGGATAGAGCAACGGATGGTTACGGTGACTGCACGGGCATGTCACCGTATCAAACTGGAGTGCGGTTTGGTGTGATAGCCATCATGTTCGGTCTGATGATCCGGATTATGAACCGGAATACATTTCATACGCTTTTATGCTTCTTTTATGACAAAAAATCATTATTGCATCATCATGGCCGGCGGGATCGGCTCGCGTTTCTGGCCCCTTAGCCGGAATGCCAAACCCAAACAATTCCTGGACATCCTGGGTTTAGGCAAGAGCCTGCTGCAGCTTACCTATGAGCGGTTTATCAGAATAATACCGGCAGAAAGGATCTTGGTAGTAACGTCTGAACAGTACAAAGACCTTGTCCGCGAGCAACTTCCGGACATTCCGGGAAGCAACATACTTTCAGAGCCTTACCGGCGCAATACGGCTCCCTGCATAGCCTATGCCACATACAAACTATTGAAGACGGATCCGGAGGCTTCTGTAGTAGTGGCACCATCCGATCACCTGATTATCGGGGACGAGGATTTTCTGGGAACCATACTTTCAGCACTCCAGCTGGCCGGCGAGAACGACATCCTGATCACCTTGGGTATAAAACCTACCCGTCCCGAAACCGGTTACGGCTATATCCAGGCTGTTAGAAAAGAAGCACTGCCCATAGGAGATCATCTGGCTTATCCGGTAAAGACCTTTACAGAGAAACCGGACCTGGAGCTTGCCCGTGTTTTGGTCGAGAGTGGTGAATTTTACTGGAACTCGGGGATCTTTGTCTGGAGTCTGGCTTCTATCGAACGACAACTGGAGCGCTGGTTACCGGAGATCAGTCTTCCTTTCCGAAACGGGTTGAGTATTTATAATACGCCCCATGAAATGAAATTCATTAACAAAGTCTATGAGGAAATCCGGAACGTTTCCATAGATTACGGGGTCATGGAAAAAGCAACCAACACCTATGTTATTTCCGCTTCGTTTGGCTGGTCTGACCTGGGAAGCTGGGAGAGCATTTATATACATTATGACAAGGACGCAAAGGGTAATGCGGTTATTGCGTCAAAAGCCTTGTTGGATAATGTCAGGGACAGCCTGGTGTATTTCGGACAGGAAAACAAGCTTTTAGTTGTCAAGGGTCTTAAAGATTACATTGTCATTGATACGCCCGATGCGTTACTGATCTGTCCCAAGGACGAAACTCAGTTCCGTCAGTTATTTAACGACATAGCACATAATTATGAGGAATTTGTATGAGTGAATTGAAATTTAATATTGAAATCAATTCCGAAATAGGGGAATTGGAAGCCGTTATCCTTCATACACCTGGGCCCGAAGTGGAAAACATGACGCCCAGATCTGTTGAACGGGCGCTTTATAGCGATATCCTAAACCTTTCGGTGGCACAGCAAGAATATGAACAATTGTCGTTGTTTCTGGAGAAGGTTACTAAAGTTTATCAGGTCAAAGACCTGTTGATAAAAGTCCTGGACAATCCGGCACACCGGAATTCATTGATCGGCAAGATATGCCTTACTGAAAATGTGAACGATTATTATGATGAGTTAATGGAAATGTCGTCCAGGACATTGGCCAATAAACTCATTGAAGGGCTGCCGGCCAGGATAGACAGCCTGACCTCCTTTCTCAATGACGAATATTATGCCTTACTGCCGCTTTACAATTTTTATTTTACCAGAGATGCATCTGCGGTAGTGGGGAACAATGCCGTAATATGCAGGATGGCCAATAAGATCCGTGTAAGGGAGTCCCTGATCATGGATGCTATATACAATAACAATCTGCATTTCAATTCGAACGTTATTAACACATTCGAGCAACATCCCCACGACCGGTCCATTCTGATAGAAGGGGGCGACATCTTGGTACTCAGGGAAGATATCCTTGTAGTGGGGAACGGCATGCGGACTACATCCCAGGGAATTGACCTGCTCTTGAACCGGCTTTCGAAATCGGCACCGGAAGGAAAAAGCTATATTTTTGTACAACAACTTCCTTCTTCTCCTGAAAGTTTTATTCATCTGGATATGGTGTTTACCATGTTGGATGTGGATAAATGCATCGTATTCGATCCCCTGATCCAGGGAGATACGCGCTACAGTACGGTACAGATCACACTGGACAACGGAAAGGTGGAAAAGATCAGGCGTGTTCCCAGCCTGCTTACATCATTGCGAAGACTGGGCATGGACCTGGAGCCTGTCTCCTGCGGAGGAAGCGATGAATGGGACCAGGAGCGCGAACAATGGCATTCCGGTGCCAATTTCTTTGCATTTGCTCCCGGAAAGGTAATGTCGTATGCACGCAATGAGCATACTCTAAATGAAATCTCCAAACATGGATTTGAAATCGTCACATCGGAAGATGTGACATCAGGAAAGGTTGATATTCACAAGCTTCGCAAATGCGTTGTAACCATCGTAGGGGCAGAACTTGCCCGGGGAGGGGGAGGTACACGTTGTATGACTCTTCCCTTGAAACGCAAGCAGGTGAACTGGAAATAACATAAAAATGAACATATGAAAATATTAATTGGAGGTGATATTGAAGGGATCGCAACGGCCTGCGACTGGGATTCCATAACGCCGGGCAATTCAGATTACGAAAGAAACCGTGTTCAATATACAAAAGAAATGAATGCCGCTATAGAAGGGGCGTTCGATGCCGGGGCTACCGAAGTATTTGTCCGTGACGGGCATGGAGGGAACAAATCCTTGATACCCGAATTATTAGACAAAAGGGCTTTCCATATCAAGGGCAGGTGTTCGGAAGATTTCCGGGCTATGATCCTGACTATAGAAAGGGGCTACGATGCCGTGCTCTTTATAGGATACCACGCTAAAGCCGGGACACCGGACGGTGTCTTGTCGCATACTATGGCCCGGGCTGTGGATGAATTTACGCTCAACGGGGTTTCTTTGCCGGAAATGGGATACAACGCCCTGGTAGCCGGCATGTACGATGTGCCGGTAGTTTACCTTTCCGGGGACAGTGCAGCCTGCCGGCAGGCAAAGGAACTGTTCGGTGACATCGTTACCACTTCTGTAAAGGAAGGCTTGTCACGATGTTCGGCCATTTGCTTGCATCCGCAGGAAGCCTGTGACCGTATCCGGTCCGATGTGTCAAAAGCCCTTAAACACGGACACCGTTGTGTTTTCCGCATGGAAGGACCTTATACCATGTATTGCTCCATCCGCCGGAAATACGATGCCCCCAATATTGAAAAAACATTGCATACGGCTTCTCTGGAAGAAGCGTTGCATCTGTTCTGGACTCTGACTTAATTTGAGGAATATGTGGGATACCATAGATAATGTAACAAAAGAACTGAAAGGATTTCATCCGGGTACCCAGGTTGAAGTAGAGGAATTCCGTGTGCGTATGTTAGGACGCAAAGGAGTCCTTACCCGACTCTTTGATGAATTTCGGAACGTTGATCCTGCCGGGAAAAAGGAATTGGGGAAAAAACTGAATCTGTTGAAAAACCAGATTCAGGAAACCCTTAACGAACACAAGGAAAGGCTATCGCGAACGGAGACCGGAAAATCCCGAACCGAAGACATGACAAAACCTGCAGATCTTCTGAATGCAGGCTCTCGTCATCCCATTGCGATCGTGCAACGCGAGATCCTGGATATTTTCAGAAAAATGGGTTTTTCCGTGGAAGAAGGGCCTGAGATCGAAGATGACTGGCATGTTTTCAGTGCTCTGAACTTTGCTCCGGATCACCCGGCCCGGGATATGCAGGATACTTTCTTTATCAACAATGACAGCGACAATCCCGTATTGCTGCGTACGCATACCAGCTCGGTACAGGTCAGGACTATGGAGAAGCAGAAACCGCCCATCCGGGTAGTATGTCCGGGCAGGGTATTTCGCAATGAGGCTATTTCTGCCCGGGCCCACTGTATCTTCCATCAGGTGGAAGGATTGTATATAGATGAGAATGTCTCTTTTGCAGACCTTAAACAATCTATCCTGATCTTTGTACGCGAAATGTTCGGGTCTTCCGCCAGGATTCGTTTAAGGCCGTCTTATTTTCCCTTTACCGAACCGTCGGCTGAAGTTGACATGAATTGCAATATTTGCGGAGGGGCCGGATGTAATATATGTAAAAACACCGGTTGGTTGGAGATCATGGGGGCAGGAATGGTGGATCCCAATGTGTTGAAAGCCTCAGGAATAGATCCCGAAAAACATACGGGGTTTGCCTTTGGGATGGGTGTGGAACGTATAGCCATGCTTAAATGGCAGGTCAGGGATCTACGGCATTATTTCGAGAATGACGTACGTTTCCTGGAACAGTTCCAGAGTGGATTACTCTAAAGATCCTCTTATTTTTTGTCACTAAAAAAAAATCGCTAACTTTGCAGTCCAATTTTGCATTTATGCGGAAATAGCTCAGTTGGTAGAGCATAACCTTGCCAAGGTTAGGGTCGCGAGTTCGAATCTCGTTTTCCGCTCAAAACCTCTCCCGGCGAGAGGTTTTTTTAAGATAAATACTGAAAGTCAAGCGGCTCGGGTGGTGGAATAGGTAGACACGCAGGACTTAAAATCCTGTGGACAGAAATGTCCGTACGGGTTCGATTCCCGTTCCGAGCACTAACGCAAATAAGAGAAGCCCTGATTCACAAAGAATTGCAGGGCTTTAATTTTTAATTACTGAAACTAGACTAAAACATTTTCCTTTTTTAGGGGCAATTGAATCGGACAGTCTTTATTTTACTCTTAATTCCGGATCCCGGTAATATTTTGCAGCTTCTTCCAGAATTTCCGCTATGGCTGCAATTCTTTTAATATCTGCCGGGTGTGTGCTCAAAAAATCGAAAGATGAAGAATGGTTATGTGCCATCATTTTTTCCCAAAAATTCGGAGTCTGATATATATCATACCCTGCCAGTGCCATAATGTACAGTCCGATACGGTCGGCTTCGTATTCGTGTTTACGTGAAAAGGGCAGCACTATCCCGACATTACTGCCGAAAGCGAATGCTTGGGCAAAAAGCTTGACAGCTTGTTCATTTTGTCCGTATTTAGTCTGACCGAATACCTGGGTGGCAATTTGTCCCGCAGATTGCAATAAAGCCTGCTGGCTCATCCGTTCATTTCCGTGACGTGCTACGGCGTGTCCCATTTCATGACCAATGACTATGGCCAGGTGATTTGGATTGTCGGCAAAATTCAGAATGCCTTCAAAGAGAACAATCTTGCCGTTGGGAAGGCAAAAAGCGTTCACTGCCGGATCTTTTACCAACTGGAATTCCCAGTTCAGTCCGGTAAGGTAATCCGGCTGTCCGATCCCTTCCAGGTAAGCGGTAAGGGCTGTTACCATCCGGTTGCCTACGGTACGAATCATTTCCTTATGCAGTGCATCTTTGGATATGACCGCTGATTGGAGGAATTCGGCGTATGACTGGTCAGAAAGGGCCGAAACCGCTTCGTCCGAAAAGACAAGCAATTGTTTTCTGCCCGTAAAGGCAGTCGTTCCACAGGCATTCAAGATTACCAGGGCAAGTAATGAAAGAATGACTTTTTTTTTCATCTGCATATGTTAATACTATTTCACAGCTAAGAATCTATACATCAAATATAATGAATTTTTATCTTTGTCTGTATATCAAAAAAAGGAACTATGAAGCATGTCATTTTATCGTTTATTACTTCTGTCACGATATTGTTTTTTCCGGTAAACGCTTTTGCCCAAAAAGCAAGAATGCGCGATTTCGGGATCAGGACAGGTGTTATGAAGACCGGCCCGTTGAACGCCATAACGGATGTGAAAGGGGTATCCGTCGGGCACGTTACATTGATTGCAGGAGATAGTGTCAGGACGGGTGTGACGGCTATTATTCCGCATCCGGGAAATATTTTTAGGGAAAAAGTACCTGCTGCATTCTGGGCTGGGAACGGTTTCGGAAAATTGGCAGGATCAACCCAGATAAAAGAACTTGGCAACATCGAGACACCGGTCATTCTCACCAACACCTTGTCGGTGGCTGCAGGGATTGAAGGATTGATCACCTATACGCTGGATCAGCCCGGTAATGGAAATATACAGTCTGTGAATGCTGTCGTGGGAGAAACAAATGACGGAGGATTAAATGATATCCGGGGCCGACACGTAAAACCCGCACATATACTGGAGGCTTTGAAAGTGGCCGCTACAGGGTCGGTGGCCGAGGGAAACGTCGGTGCAGGAACGGGAACCGTCTGTTTTGGTTTTAAAGGAGGGATCGGGACTGCCAGTCGTGTCTTGCCCGCAAGCCTGGGAGGTTATACCGTAGGCGTGCTGGTACAAACGAATTTTGGGGGTGTGTTGCAGATTGCAGGTGTAAAAGTGGCAGAGCGTCTGGGACGATACTCCTACAGAAACCATATTGAAAAAAAGTCCGGATCTGCAGTTACAGACGGACCGGCCGATCCCGGTTTTTCAGACGGATCCTGCATGATCATCATCATTACCGATGCTCCTGTGAGTGAACGTAACCTGGAACGGCTGGCCAAGCGCGGAATGATGGGCCTTGCCCGAACCGGCGGCATTGCTTCGAACGGAAGCGGTGACTATGTCATTGCCCTATCGGTTGCACCGGAAAACTTCATCCGTGACACACCGTTATATAAGCCTGTTTACCTGCATAACGATGACTGTTCCCCATTGTTCCTGGCTGCTATTGAAGCTACAGAAGAGGCCATTCTCAACTCGCTTTTTGCCGCCGAGACCATGACAGGTAAAGGAGGTCGGACCATTGAAGCCCTGCCGGTGGAAAAGGTGGTAAAAATGTTCCCTATAGTTAAGAATGTGGAATAACAATTGGAAAAGTTCTATTAACGTTAAAACAACACATCATGAAAATCCGGACAACATTTTTTGCTGTTTTTTTTCTGCTCTCAGCAGTGTCTTTTGCTACAGACCGGGAATCACAACCAAAAGAACTAAATCCTCAAAATGAACAAGCCATGAAAGAAGTACATGATTTTTTAAGGACATGCGGGGTATATTATCTTGCCACCGTTGATGATGATCAGCCCAGGGTGCGTCCTTTTGGAACTGCCGTCATCTTTGAGCAGAAACTTTACATTCAGACCGGCAGAAAAAAGAATGTGGCCAGGCAAATGCTGACCAATCCCAAGGTGGAGATCTGTGCGTATGATCCCGGAAAAGGAATCTGGCTGCGTATTGAGGCCATAGTTGTCGCCGATGAAAGGTTAGAAGCAAAACAATACGTCCTGGATCAATATCCGCAATTGAAAAGCATGTACCGGGCAGATGACGATAATACGTTAGTCCTGTATCTGAAAGACGCGACTGCCACCTTCTATAGTTTTGCCAACCTGCCCAGAACCGTTAATTTCTGATTTGCCTGCAGCGTCACACACATGCTTTTGTCGTTCCTTCCGGCTGTCCTTACTGTGTTTTTCTGCAAAAAGGGACAATGAACCTGGAAGAAAGACGGTTATTATCAATAGACTTTATTAATTACACATTAGTTTTCCTGAATGCTTATATTTGTTATATGAAAAAAACAATCTTCTTTTTGTGCGTTTGCGTGCTGGGATCATGCAATGCCGGTATGGATAAAAAAATAGATGAGTTGATCGCTCAGATGACGCTGGAAGAAAAAGTGGACATGCTGCACGGTCATACTATGTTTACCTCTGCAGGCGTGGAACGTTTGGGTATTGCTCCCATGAAATATGCAGACGGACCGTTCGGGATCCGTGAAGAACTGGAACCCAACTCATGGATGCCGTTACGACTGACGACAGATTCAGCTACCTTCTTTCCCACCGGATCGGCATTGGCCGCTACCTGGAGCGAAGAAATGGCCTGGCTCTATGGGAAAGGGATGGCAGAAGAAGCCAGAACAAGGGGAAAAGACATGATCCTCGGTCCTGCGATAAATATCCAGCGTATTCCGACCGGAGGCAGGACATACGAATATTTCAGCGAAGATCCGCTGCTAAGTGCCCGCCTGGCAGTTGGGTATGTAAGAGGAGTACAGGACAACGGAGCAGCTGCCTGTATCAAGCATTATGCCTTGAACAACCAGGAGAACAATCGGGGGATGGTGGATGTTGTGATCAGCCAACGTGCTATGAGGGAGATCTATCTGCCTCCGTTCCGGGCAGCTGTGGAAGAAGCGGGAGCTCTGGGAGTGATGGCTGCTTACAATAAAGTAGCCGGTTCCTGGTGTGCAGAGAACGATATGCTGCTGAACAAAATATTGCGCGATGAATGGGGATTTCGCGGAATGGTCATTTCTGACTGGTACGGGACTCACAGTACTGTAAAAGCTGCCCTATCCGGATTAGACGTAGAGATGCCGGGGAACAACTTTTTCGGACAGGCGTTGTTGGACTCCGTACGAAACGGATCGGTTCCGGAAGAGGTGATTGACCAAAAGGTGGCCAACATTCTGCGGGTGCGTCTGACGATCGATCCCATAGAAGAAACATCTCATATAAATCCGGTAAGCACACCGGAACACGGACAAATAGTCTACGAAGTCGCATCAAAGTCGATCGTCCTGCTCAAAAACGAAAGTAACCTGCTGCCGTTGGACCTTGACCAGAACAAAACAATAGCCGTTATTGGTGATAATGCTATTCGAAAGAACGCCACGGGCGGGATCGGGGCAGGTGTAAAGGCCCGTTATGAGATCACTCCCATGGAAGCGCTGCAACAAAAGACAAGAGATCGTGCCAACTTGGTTTTCGCCCGCGGTTATAAAGGATTTTCCTGGCGGGACAGAGTACGTGGGGGCGTGTTGGGAGGTGAGGTTTTGACAGGGACAGGTGGCATGTTATCGGGGAGTGATGCTTCCGCAGCACAACTTGATCCGGATTTGTTGGCCGAGGCGCTCGAAGTCGCTTCCGGTGCCGATTTGGTACTGTTCTTTGCGGGGAATAACCGCGAAGTAGAGACCGAAGGAGCCGACAGAACGAATATGATCCTGCCTTCCTTGCAGGATGAACTGATCCGGGAGATCGCCCGGGTCAATCCAAACATTATCACCGTAGTAGTCACCGGTGCACCTGTAGATCTGTCCAACGTGGATCAGTATTCAAAAGCTATGCTGGTATCCTGGTTCAACGGCTCGGAAGGAGGCAATGCACTGGCCGATGTTTTGTTGGGTACGGTAGTCCCTTCGGGGAAGCTTCCCTTTACTTTCCCGGTCAGGTTGGAAGATTCACCGGCCTATGCATTGAAAACATATCCGAATTTTGACAAAGCACATTATGCCGAAGACATATTTGTAGGCTATCGCTGGTTCGACTCCCGGAAGATCGATCCATTGTATCCCTTCGGGCACGGCCTTTCGTATACCGGATTTACCTATTCATTGCCGCAGACCAACAAAGATCAGTATCGTCCCAACGACGTGATCACCGTGACATTTAGATTGGAAAATACCGGCAGCTTCAATGCAGAAGAAGTGGTACAGCTTTACATCCATAGATCCGGAACAAAAGTGGAGTTCCCTGAAAAAGAACTGAAAGCATTCCGGAGGATTCAGGTGGATGCGGGAAAATCGAAAAAGGTTACATTAAAAATTCCTGTCAGCTCATTGCGTCATTGGGATGAAACTGCACGGGACTGGGCACTGGAACCGGGCAGGGCGGATCTTTTGATAGGTACATCGTCCCGCGATATCAGACTTACAAAAAGAGTGACGATCCTTTTGTAACAGATCATTTTTCTTAACTTTGTCCGGTTTTTAGCATATATTAATGGACAAGGCACGCATAATCCTGGAGGACGGGACGGAATTTTTTGGGAAGTCGTTCGGTTTCAAAAGATCTGTTTCCGGAGAAGTTGTTTTCAATACAGCCATGACGGGATATCCCGAATCTTTGACCGATCCGTCCTATATGGGACAGATCCTGGTAATGACCTATCCATTGGTAGGAAATTACGGAGTTCCTGAAAAGGCTGTTGACAGTAAGGGAATTTCCCTGCACATGGAAAGTGAGAAGATACATGTCCGGGCACTTGTCGTATTCGATTACAGCCATTCCTACAGCCATTGGAATGCCAGGGAAAGCCTGCACCAATGGCTGGAAAGTGAAAAAGTCCCCGGTATTTATGATGTTGACACACGAGCCCTTACCAAATTGCTGCGGGAAAAAGGGTCGATGAAGGGCAAACTGGTGGTTGCCGTTGATGATCCTGATACCGTTCCTTTTACGGATTTAAACCGGGAAAACCTGGTTGCGGGAGTTTCTTGCAAAGAGATCATCGTCTATACGGGGGATCCCGGATCGAAGAAAGTAGTCCTGATAGATTGCGGTGTCAGGCACAATATCATACGCAGTCTGCTGAAGCGCGGGGTAACGGTTGTCAGGGTTCCCTGGGATTTCAATTTTACGACGTTGGAGTACGATGGCCTGTTTATTAGCAATGGGCCCGGGGATCCCAATATGTGCAAGACGACCATTATCAATCTGAAACAGGCCCTGGAAGGAAATAAACCCATTTGCGGCATAGGTATGGGAAATCAGTTGCTTGGCCTTGCCGCAGGAGGAAAAGTGTACAAGATGAAGTACGGGCACCGTGGCCATAACCAGCCTGTGCGGGATGAAGAGACGGGAAGGTGCCATATTACGTCCCAGAACCACGGATATGCACTGAATCCGGGTAGTCTTGACAAGGAATGGATACCGTTGTATACGAACCTGAATGACGGAACGAATGAGGGCATCCGCCACAGGACCAAGCCCTTCTTTTCTTCTCAATTCTATCCTGACACATCCGATGGGTCTACGGATACCGTTTCCCTATTTGATAAATTCACGGAAATTATTTAACCCGATGAAGATAAATAAAATACTGGTGCTCGGTTCCGGTGCTCTCAAGATCGGAGAAGCCGGCGAATTTGACTATTCGGGTTCACAGGCGCTGAAAGCCATTCGTGAAGAAGGTATCAAGACGGTTTTAATCAATCCGAATATTGCGACGGTACAAACATCCGAAGGGGTGGCCGACACCGTTTACTTTTTGCCTGTGACGTCTTTTTTTGTAGAACAGGTGATAAAAAAAGAGCGGCCCGACGGTATATTGCTTGCCTTTGGAGGGCAAACCGCCTTAAATTGTGGGGTGGAGTTATACCGTAACGGTGTTTTTGAAAAATACGGGGTGAAAGTGCTGGGGACCCCTATACAGACCATAATCGAGACTGAGGACAGGGATCTTTTTGTCCGTAAATTGAATCAGATACATGTCAAGACCGTCCGGAGCATTGCGGTCAATTCACTGGAAGACGCTATAATTGCCGCCCAAAACCTGGGATATCCGGTCATTCTCCGGGCTGCCTATGCCTTGGGAGGCCTCGGTTCGGGTTTTTGTGATAACCAAGAGGAGCTGATCGCATTGGCAGAAAAGTCTTTTGCCTTTGCTCCCCAGGTCTTGGTCGAAAAGAGTCTGAAAGGATGGAAAGAGATAGAATATGAAGTAGTGCGCGACAGATACGACAATTGTATTACGGTGTGCAACATGGAGAATTTTGATCCATTGGGGATCCACACTGGGGAAAGCATTGTCGTAGCACCTACACAGACGCTCAATCGCAAAGAGTGCCAGCTCTTAAAAGAGATGGCCGTAAAGATAGTCCGTCATATTGGGATAGTGGGTGAGTGTAACATACAATATGCCTTCGATGTGGCGGGTGAGGACTACAGGGTCATAGAAGTGAATGCCCGTCTGAGCCGGTCTTCGGCATTGGCGTCCAAAGCAACCGGCTACCCGTTGGCATTTGTTGCAGCCAAACTGGCACTGGGTTACGGATTGCACGAACTGACCAACTCCGTGACCAGGACGACTTCCGCCTTCTTTGAGCCGGCCATGGATTATGTGGTGTGCAAAATCCCCCGTTGGGATCTGGGCAAGTTTCAGGGTATAGCCAAAGAAATCGGCAGCAGTATGAAATCTGTAGGGGAAGTGATGGCTATCGGTCGTACTTTTGAGGAAACCATCCAGAAAGGATTGCGCATGATAGGCCAGGGCATGCACGGTTTCATGGAAAACCGCGAATTGGTAATCGAAGATATAGACAAGGCTTTGCGTGAACCTACCGACATGCGGATCTTTGTCCTGAGCAAGGCCATGCAGGCAGGATACACTGTAGAACAGATTTACGATCTTACAAAGATTGACAGGTGGTTCCTTCAAAAGCTCATGGGGATCATAGAGACGGGGAAAAAACTGGAAAAACTGAGTCTGCCCGCCGACCCTGAAGGAAAAGACTGGGGAGAAAAAGAAAAGGAATTATTGTACCGTGCAAAACGGCAGGGGTTTTCGGACTTTCAGATAGCCCGTGCTTTATGGAAAAAGAAGATGACGCAGGAGAGTCCGTTGCAGGTGCGACGGTTGAGAAAGGCACTGGGGATCGTACCGGTAGTTAAACAGATCGATACGCTGGCGGCTGAATATCCGGCAAAGACCAATTACCTTTATCTTACCTACGGGGGTAAGGAGCACGATATTGATTATGAGAAAGACGGCCGCTCGATTATCGTTCTTGGTTCCGGTGCCTACCGTATAGGCAGTTCGGTGGAATTTGATTGGTGCGGGGTCCAGGCGTTGTTGACCATCCGTAAGGAAGGTTGGCGTTCTGTCATGATAAACTATAATCCGGAAACGGTTTCGACCGATTACGATATGTGTGACCGGCTTTATTTTGACGAACTGACTAACGAGCGGACAATGGATATTGTGGAACTGGAAAAACCCAAAGGAGTGATCCTTTCCACAGGGGGGCAAATTCCCAACAACCTGGCTGTCATACTTGACAGACAACAGGTCCCCATTTTAGGAACGCCTGCAAAGTATATCGACAATGCCGAAGACCGTCACAAATTCTCAGCCATGCTCGATCGCATTGGAGTGGACCAGCCGCGATGGAAAGAGCTTTCTTCCATGAAGGATGTCGAAGCGTTTGTTCGTCAAGTGGGATTCCCTGTCCTGGTAAGACCCAGTTACGTGCTCAGCGGTGCGGCTATGAACATCTGCTCCAACCTCGAAGAAATGGAACGGTTCCTGAACCTGGCGGCCAATGTCAGCAAACAACACCCTGTTGTAGTCAGCCAATTCATTGAAAATGCCAAGGAAGTAGAGATGGATGCCGTGGCACGTGAAGGCGAGATCATAGCCTATGCCATAAGCGAACATGTGGAGTTTGCCGGGGTGCATAGTGGGGATGCTACGATCCAGTTTCCCCCGCAAAAGCTCTATGTGGAAACTGTCCGGCGGATAAAAAGAATAAGCAGGCAAATTGCAAGGGAACTGCATATTTCGGGACCGTTTAACATTCAATATCTGGCCAAGGGCAATGAGATCAAGGTCATTGAATGCAACCTGAGGGCATCCCGGAGTTTCCCGTTCGTGAGCAAAGTCCTGAAGATCAATTTTATTGAAATGGCTACCCGGATCATGCTGGGACTTGAGGTGGAACATCCGGAAAAGAACGAATTTGACCTGGACTATGTAGGGATCAAAGCATCCCAGTTCTCATTCAACCGGTTGCAGAAGGCCGATCCGGTATTGGGAGTGGATATGGCCTCAACAGGAGAAGTGGGCTGTATTGCTGAAGATACGCTGGAAGCCATTCTGATAAGTATGCTAGCCGTAGGTTACAGGATTCCGGCCCGGAATATTTTACTTTCCACGGGAACTCCCCGCCAAAAAGTTGATATGCTCAATGCCGCAGCGCTGCTGCATCAAAAAGGTTTCCAACTCTATGCTACCGGAGGTACATACCGTTTCCTGAAAGAGAACGGTATTCCGAGCCACCGCGTATACTGGCCTAGTGAAACGGACAAATATCCCCAAGCCCTGGAAATGTTGCACCGCAAAGAGATAGATCTTGTTGTCAATATCCCGCGTAACCTTACTTCGGGAGAGTTGGACAACGGGTATAAGATCCGGCGGGCTGCCATAGACCTGAATATTCCTTTGCTTACCAATGCCCGTTTGGCAGATGCCTTTATTACCGCTTTTTGTTCTCTTTCAGTTGAAGATATTCAGATAAGGAGCTGGCAGGAGTATTGAAAATTTTTGCATTTATCAAAATTACACCTATCTTTGCAGCCCGCATTTTCTGCGGGATACGTTCATTTTATTGATAAACACCAAATTAACAACCAATGCCTGGATTAATTGGAAAGAAGATCGGAATGACTTCGATCTTCGACAGTAATGGGAAAAACATTCCCTGCACTGTGATTGAGGCTGGTCCGTGTGTAGTTACGCAAGTCAGGACGGAAGAGAAAGATGGTTATGCCGCCGTACAACTTGCCTATGACGAGAAAAAAGAGAAACACACCAGCGCGGCCCTAAAGGGCCATTTTAAAAAGGCAAATACCACACCCAAGTACAAGTTGGCGGAATTCCCCAATGATTTTGGCAAAGAATTGAACTTGGGCGACACTGTGACCGTTAACGACATTTTCGATCCCAGCCTTATAGACTGGGTGGACGTGACTGGCATTACAAAAGGAAAAGGATTTCAAGGAGTTGTCAAACGCCATGGCTTTTCCGGTGCAGGAGACCAGACACACGGTCAGCACAACCGTCTCCGCGCTCCCGGTTCTATAGGAGCAGCAGCATGGCCTTCACGCGTTTTCAAAGGTAAACGCCTGGCCGGCAGGATGGGTGGAGACAAAGTCAAAGTTTTAAATCTTAGGGTAATGAAGGTCATTCCCGAGAACAACCTTGTAGTAGTAAAAGGTTCTGTTCCCGGAGCTAATGGTTCTTACGTAATTTTGGAGGTGTAGTCGTATGGAAATCTCAGTTTATAAAATTGACGGTCAGGATTCCGGAAAAAAGGTTATCCTTGACGATACCGTTTTCGGTATAGAACCCAACAACCATGCGATTTACCTGGACGTTAAACAGTACCTTGCAAATCAACGCCAGGGAACACACAAGACGAAAGAACGTTGGGAAGTTGCTCACAGTACGAGGAAGATCGTTCGTCAGAAAGGTTCCGGCGGAGCACGTCATGGAAGCCTGAAGGCAGGTACGTTCGTAGGTGGTGCCAGGATTTTCGGACCTCAGCCCAGGGATTACCGGTTCAAACTGAATAAGAAACTCAAACAGCTTGCCCGTCGTTCCGCTTTGACCTACAAAGCCAAGGAGCAGGCGATCACGATTCTTGAACCGTTTAACATGGATGCACCCAAAACAAAAGATTTCCTGGCTATTTGCAGGAACCTTAAAGTGGAAGGGAAAAAGATCCTGATGGTGCTTCCCGATAATAACAACAATATTTACCTGTCGTCCCGCAATGTGGAAAGAGCGAAAGTAATTACGGTCAACGACCTGAACACTTACGACATTGTCAATGCCCAGAACCTTATTTTTATAGAAGGGGTAGAGGCCATGATCAATAAGCAATTAGGGACAACTCAATCTGCCTGACGATGAATATTTTAATAAAGCCTTTAATTACTGAAAAGATGACGATTCAAGGCGAGAAATTGAATCGTTACGGATTTATTGTTGACCGCAGAGCCAATAAATTGCAGATTAAGCAAGCGGTTGAAAACATGTACGGAGTTACCGTAGTTGATGTCAATACCATTAACTATTATGGGAAACGCAAAAGCCGTTATACCAAGGCAGGGTTTCTTACCGGACGTACCAACCACTTCAAGAAAGCATACATAACGCTGCGGGGTGAAGATAAAATTGATTTCTACAGCAACATTTAAGTTATGGCAGTACGTAAATTTAAACCGGTTACGCCCGGTCAAAGACATAAACTCATAAGCGCATTCGACGACATCACCTGTACTGTTCCCGAAAAATCGCTGCTGGCTCCCAAAAAGAGCTCGGGCGGAAGGAACAACCAGGGGAAGATGACCATGCGCTACCTGGGTGGTGGTCACAAACGTCAGTATCGTATCATTGACTTCTTACGGAACAAAGACGAATATCCCGCCACCGTTAAAACGATAGAATACGATCCTAACCGCAGTGCTCGCATTGCGCTGGTAGCTTATGCAGACGGTGAAAAACGCTATATCATAGCGCCCAACGGCTTGCAGGTCGGACAGAAAATCGAGTCCGGTCCCGGTGTCGTTCCTGAAATCGGGAATACGTTGCTCCTGTCCGAGATCCCTCTCGGA
The DNA here is from genome assembly GCA_002071175.1 of Bacteroidetes bacterium ADurb.Bin037. Classification (GTDB taxonomy): domain Bacteria; phylum Bacteroidota; class Bacteroidia; order Bacteroidales; family UBA932; genus DMER64. The sequence goes on along the minus strand of MWER01000004.1, from coordinate 27,533 downwards.
ACGCTGGTGCACAATGTGGAATTACATCCCGGTCAGGGTGCTGCCATGGCACGTAGTGCCGGTGCTTACGCTCAATTGACGGCAAGGGAAGGGAACCATGCCATCCTCCGTTTGCCTTCGGGTGAAACGCGCATGGTGCGGGTTACCTGCCGTGCCACTATAGGAACCGTGTCCAATCCCGACCATAGTCTTGAAAAACACGGCAAAGCCGGAAGAAAAAGATGGCTTGGCCGCCGTCCGCGCAACCGCGGTGTCTCCATGAACCCCGTTGATCACCCGATGGGTGGTGGGGAAGGTCGTGCCTCCGGAGGACACCCGCGTTCTCGCAAGGGATTGCCTGCTAAAGGTTACAAAACACGTAATCCTAAAAAGAATTCCAAGAAATTCATTATTGAAGGTAGAAGGAAAAAATAACCGGATAAAATTTGCATTATGAGTCGTTCATTAAGAAAAGGTCCTTTTATTGAAGCAAGTCTTGAAAAAAGAGTCATTGCTATGAATGAAGGCAAAATAAAGAAAGAAGTCCTGAAGACCTGGTCCAGAGCCAGTGTGATTTCTCCCGACTTTGTAGGCCATACGGTTGCCGTGCATAACGGAAACAAATTCATTCCGGTGTATGTAACCGAGAATATGGTCGGTCATAAATTTGGTGAATTTGCGCCCACCCGTACATTTAAGGGTCATTCGGGCAATCGTTAACAGAATAAATGGAGTACACTAATGGGAGCTCGAAAAAGAATAATGGCCGAACGCCATAAAGAAATAAGGAAACAAACAGCTTATGCCAAGCTGAACAATGTTCCTACATCCCCCCGCAAGATGCGTCTTGTCGCAGACCTTATCCGGGGTGTTGAGGTGAATCGTGCTTTGGATATATTGAAATACACAAAAAACGAACCTTCTATCAGACTTGAGAAACTTCTCAAATCTGCTATTGCCAACTGGGAGGTTAAGAATGAGGGAGAAAGGAAAGAACTGGAGAGCGGGAATGTGATCGTCAAGAGTATAACCGTTGACAGCGGCAGAATCCTGAAAAGGATAAGAACCGCTCCGCAAGGCCGTGCAGTAAGGATCCGCAAACGTTCAAACCACGTGACTATAGTATTGGATAAAAAACAACAAACAGTAAAAGAAGCATAGTATGGGACAAAAAACTAATCCTATCAGTAACCGTATAGGGATCATCCGTGGCTGGGATTCAAGCTGGTGCGGGAATTATGCGGAACGACTGGCCGAAGATGCCAAGATCCGTAGATATCTTTCCACACGTTTGGCAAAAGCCAGTTTGTCACGCATAGTGATCGAACGGACCCTGAAGCTTATTACTGTCACCATTCACACTGCCCGTCCGGGTATAATTATCGGGAAAGGCGGTCAGGAAGTGGACAAGCTTAAAGAGGAGCTGAAGAAAATATCCAATAAGGAAGTACAGATCAATATATTTGAAGTTAAACGTCCCGAACTGGACGCCACTATCGTTGCCAATAACATAGCCAGGCAAATCGAGGGCCGTGTTTCATACCGCCGCGCCATCAAGATGGCGATGGCTTCGACCATCCGTATGGGTGCCGAAGGGATCAAGGTATTAATCAGCGGACGTTTGGGTGGTGCCGAAATGGCACGTCGGGAGCTGTTCAAGGAAGGACGTACGCCTTTGCATACTTTCCGTGCCGATATTGACTATGCATTGGCCGAAGCCCATACCAAGGTAGGTGTGTTGGGGATCAAGGTGTGGATCTGTAATGGTGAAATTTACGGAAAACGTGACCTGTCACCCAATGTGGGAACGGCAGCTACTGCTACCGGACCTGGTAGAATACCTTCCGAAGGTGGCCGCGGAGGTCGCGGGGGCAGGGACCGTCGTGGAGGAGATCGCAAAGAAGGTCGCGGAAGAAGGCCTCAATAAAGTCCTTTTTTAACTTTGTTTACAGCCGGTACCATGTCGGGTATAGCGGCTGTTGGACCGGCTTACTGGCCGGGATATATATTATTTATATATAATTGGCAAGATCAATTCGTAGCCGGGCAACTATCCTGCAAGTTGTTTGGCATTTGAAATGATCCTGAATCGTGTCTTGTCAAAGTTCAGATAATCGGAGCATCTTATCCGGATAAAAACAGATTGCTTAGTGATATCTAAATCATTAACTTTGTAGTATGAAGATCGCTTATTTATCCGTTTTTTATCCGTTCCGGGGTGGAATTGCCCAATTCAATGCCAATCTTTTTCAGGCACTGGATAAAATACACCGGGTACAGGCGTATAATTTCAAAAGACAATACCCGTCATTGCTTTTTCCCGGCAAGACACAACATGTCCCCGCCGATGACCAGGCGTTCCCCGTACCCAGTAAACCCGTACTAGATTCCATAAATCCGGTTTCGTATTACAGTACTGCGAAACATATCCTGAAGGAAAAGCCCGATCTGCTTCTCATGAGATATTGGATGCCTTTCTTTGCCCCTTCACTGGGATCAGTGGCCCGTAAATTAAAAAAACGGGGCGTTACGGTAGTTTCCATCATAGACAATCTGATCCCTCACGAAAGAACCCTGCTGGATAAACCGCTTTCCAGGTGGTTCCTGGACCAGAATGACGGATGTGTGGCCATGAGCACGTCGGTTTGCAATGATATCCTTGCTTTGCGTCCTACGATGCCCCACATTGTTCGCAACCACCCTTTGTATGATCATTTTGGAGCGTTACAGGACAAGGAAGAAGCTAGAACAAAACTGGGAATAGATCCTGATAAACGAACGTTGTTGTTTTTCGGTTTTATCAGGGATTACAAAGGACTGGACCTGTTGCTGGAAGCTTTCTGCGATCTGGGAGATATGTATCAGTTGGTCATTGCCGGAGAATGTTACGGAAGTTTTGAGAAATACGATAAAATGATCCGGCTTCTGCCGGATCATTCTGCTGTAAAAGTGTTCAACAGATATATTGCAGATGCTGAAGTACCGCTTTTTTTCTCGGCAGCTGATGTTTGCGTATTGCCTTACCGGACAGCCACCCAAAGTGGTATATCGGCCATGTCTTATCACTTCGAGGTACCTGTTATAGTGACACCGGCGGGGGGATTGGCAGAAGCAATCGAAGGTCCCGGCACAGGCCTGGTTACATCGGGGACCGATGCCTGTTCCCTTATGCAGGCCATAAGAAAATTTTTTACTATGGACAGGGATGTCTTTATTGACAATATCCGCACGGAAAAAGCTGCCCTTACATGGGACCGTTTTGCTCTTGACCTTATGGATTTTGTCGGTCAGATCAAAAAGAAAACAACTATTTAAACAAATATACTTATGAAAAAAACGATCTTATTATTATTACTGGGCTTTCTTGTAGCCTGTTCATCTGATCCTATGAAAACCAATCCTTTATTACGGAAGTATGACACTCCTTTCGGAACACCTCCGTTCGATAAAATTAAAACGGAACATTTTATGCCTGCCATCAGAGAGGCCATGGCACAACACAAGGCCGAAATCGAGGCACTTGTCAACAACCAGGAAGAACCTACATTTGAGAATACGATTGTTGCCTATGACAAGGCAGGAGAACTCCTGGGTCAGGTTAGAGCTGCTTTTTCCACACTCAACAGTTCCGATACCAATGAGGAATTGCAGGCCTTAGCACGTGAGATAACACCTGAACTGACAAGACACCGCAATGAAATCCAGCTAAATCCCGTACTTTTTGAAAGGATCAGCCGGTTGTATGAGAAACGCGACGAACTGCAGCTGAATCCGCAACAAAAAAGAACGCTGGAAAAATATTACGATGATTTTGTCCGCAATGGCGCCGCATTATCCGATGAGGATAAAGAAACGCTGAAGGACATCAACACACAGCTCTCCGATTTGAGTCTTCAGTTTGCACAAAATCTGCTTGCAGAAACCAACAGCTTCAAAATGGTCGTTGACAATGTAGAAGACCTTGCGGGACTGCCCGAAAGCAACATACGTGCTGCAGCCAGTCTGGCAACTTCAATGGGGATGGAAGGCAAATACGTTTTCACACCCAACAAGCCCTCCTGGATACCCTTCCTGCAATATGTGCATAACAGGGAGCTGAGAGAAAAACTGTATCGTGGGTATTTTATGAGGGGTGACAACGACAACGAAAATGACAACAAAGAGATTATTGGCAAAATTGTCAATCTAAGGATACGTCGTGCCAAACTGTTGGGATTCGATACGTATGCCGACTTTATATTGGTAAATAATATGGCAAAAACCCCGGAAGCTGTCTTTTCTTTTTTGCAGAGGGTATGGAAACCTGCACTTAAAGTGGCCAAAGAAGAATTGGCTGCCATGCAGAAAATTGCTAACCGTGAAGGTGCCGGATTCAAATTGAAAAGCTGGGACTGGTGGTACTATGCCGAAAAATTGCGCAAAGAAAAGTACGATCTGGACGAGCAGGAGATCAAACCTTATTTGAAACTTGAAAATGTAAGGGACGGAATGTTCTATGTGGCCAACAAACTGTATGGACTGTCTTTTGAAAAGCATACGGATATTCCGGTTTACAATCCGTCAGTTGAAACTTATGAGGTAAAAGACGCGGATGGAAGCCATTTGGCTATTTTATACCTGGATTATCCCACACGTGAAGGGAAAAATGCCGGAGCATGGTGCTCAGGGTTGCGCTCATACAGGAAACTGGACGATGGCAGTGAACAATTCCCGTTGGTGACCGTTACGACTAATTTCCCTGCTCCGGTTGATGACCAGCCTGTATTGCTCAGTTGGGGCGAAACCGAAACGTTGTTCCATGAGTTCGGACACGCCCTGGACGGATTCTTTAGTCGTGGGGACTACGATAGGATTTGTGGGGCATTGCCGCGCGATATGATAGAACTGCCTTCCCAGATCAACGAGCATTGGTCTGTAGAGCCGGAAGTATTAAAGGTCTATGCCCGTCATTACCAAACCGATGAGCCTATGCCTGAGGAGCTGATACAAAAATTGGTGAACAGCGATCATTTCAATCAGGGATTTGCAACTGTGGAATTTATAGCTGCAGCGCTTCTCGATATGGAATGGCATACATTGACTCAGGAACAGGAATGCGATGTCAATGAGTTCGAAAAGAACGCCATGAAAAAATACGGCCTGATAGATGAAATCATTCCCCGTTACCGTTCCACTTATTTCTCACATATCTTCAGCGGGGGATATGCCGTAGGTTATTATGTTTACCTATGGGCCGAAATCCTGGATGCCGATGCCTTTGATGCCTTTAAGGAAACAGGGGATATTTTTGATCAGGAAACTGCCGGAAAATTCCGGAAATACATCCTTACCGAAGGCGGATGGGACGAAGCAATGGATCAATACCTGCGCTTCCGTGGGAAAGAACCGACGGAAAAACCTTTACTTCGCAACCGTGGCTTATTGAAATAATATCATGAAGATCAAATTATTCATGTTGTTGCTGGGGGTGTGGGCTGTTGCCGCCTGCACCCAAACGGCAACACATACGACTATACCAATGGCTTCTCCCGGATCGGCAGGTATGGATCCGGAACGCCTTACCCTTGTAGATAATGTGATTTGGGATGCCATAAAAGCGGAGGACATCCCCGGGGCTGTTCTGGCCGTTGTACGGCACGACAGGATCGTTTACCTGAAAGCTTACGGAAACCGCCAGCTTATTCCCGATACGCTTCCTATGACCGTAGAAACGGTATTCGATCTGGCTTCCGTCAGCAAATGCGTAGGGATGACTTTAAGCATTATGCAATTGGTGGAAAGAGGTCAGCTCCGTCTTTTAGATCAGGTAGATCAGTACCTGCCCGGTTTTTTACCGTGGACAGATCCTGAAACAGGTAAAGACGTGCCTATTACTATAGAAGACCTGATGACCCATACTTCGGGGTTGCCGCCCTACGGTCCCACACAGGAATTGATAGAACGCTACGGGTCTCCCGCTCCCGAAGGATTGATGGAATACATCTGTCAGTGTCCCAGGCATTTCAAGCCTAAGACGGGTTATCAATACAGTTGTTTGAATTTCATTACCTTGCAAAATATTTTGGAGAAGATAACCGGAATGACGTTGGCCGAATATGCACAGAAAAACGTTTTCGATCAATTAGGCTTACAACATACTACATATATGCCCAAAGGAACTACACTGGCTTTGTGTGCCCCTACGGAATTGCAGGAAGACGGCTTACCGCTTGTAGGAAATGTGCACGACCCATTGGCCCGGCTGCTTAACGGAGGGAACTCAGGGAATGCCGGCGTATTTTCCAATGCTCCGGATCTGGCGGTTATAGCTGTGGCCCTGCTCAACGGCGGCGAAGTGAACGGAAGACGCATCCTGGGACCACAAACTGTAAAGGCCATGGAGCGTATACCGGAGGAAGTAGCTGCCTTTGGCAGGACTTTAGGCTGGGGACGGGAAGGATCTTGGAATGGAGAGCTGTTTGACCCGACAACGGTTTACGGTCACACAGGCTACACGGGAACGAGTATGGTTATTGATCCCGCATCGGATACTGCAGTTATATTACTGGCTAACCGGGTACACCCTTATGACGATGGCTCTGCCGCAGCTATGCGCACACGGGTGGCCAATATTGTGGCCGGAGCGATCATGAAATGATATGAAAAAACTTATCCTACTTCTGGTATTTATAGCCGGATTTATAACCGGCTATGCACAAAAGGTTTTTTTGGATATTGATATTTCCAGACCTTATACGGAGATCTATTATTTTCCGTATTATAGTAGCGGAACCATTCAATTTACGGACGGATCGGTATACAACGGACAATTAAACATCTTGCTGGCATCTTCCACCCTGTGTTTTCTTGATGAGGAGGGGCAACCCGATATTTTTACCGATATTGACAAAGTCGCATCCGTCTCTATTGGCAGGAATTACTTCATTCCTTTGCTGAGTCATTATATACAGATATTGGATACGGACGGGAATGTTATGTTTGGGGTGGAACAGTACCTTCAACTGGAAGCGGAAAAACGTTACGGAGCATTCGGCCGGGAGGAAAAATCCCCGAATGTTCCCATTGAAAAGAGAGATCTCAGGAGTGAAGGATACCATATCAATAGCGGAGGAAGATCACTTGCCGCGGAATCTACGCCTTATACTGTTCATCAGAACGCATACCTGATAAAGGACAAAAAAGCTTATGTCCTTAACCGTAAAAATTTTAAACGCTTTTTTCCTTCTAAAAAGGCACTTATACAACAATATGAGAATCAGAACACCATAGATTATTCCGATCCTGATCAATCATTGATGTTGTTCAAGTTTCTAATGGCTAATTAACCATAAAAAAAGAGCGGTCACATTACATTGGGCCGCTCTTTTTATTAATATGGATCTTACTGATCTTATTCAGCTTTATCCCACCAAACGGGTTCGCTCCATATAGGTCCGTTGGCAAAGGTCAGGGCCAGGGGATTGGAAGCTTCCACATTGTCCCTGTTGTAGTTGGTCTCGTGTGCACACTGGCTGTAACGGCGGAACCAGTAATTCTCCTGAGTGGGAGATGTTCCGGGGATCTTATTGGTAGCCGTAAATTCGGCAGGTCTTTTATAATCGGTATATACCTGTCCGAAGTTGCCAATGTTACCTGCTCCGTAATTGAAGCGGCGCATGTCGTTCCATGTTTCCACATTGATACCCATGGCAATGGCCTTTTGCAACATAATGTCAGACATTTTCAGCTCTGCTGCGCTTTGGGCTACTGCACCACTGGCCAGATAGGCGTTAATGTCTCCCTGGCTCATAGGTTGCTGGTCGGGATTGGAGGTGCCGGTGGCTGCCCAGTCTTGTAATTTGCTTTGCATGCGGGCAAAACTGGCTTTTATTCCATCCAGATATGCGGTATATGCAGCTGCAGCATTTCCCTGACGCATATTGACTTCAGCCTTGATAAAGCACATTTCATGGAAGGTGAGAATGTCCGAATCTGAATCGGGACGGGCCCAGAACGATCCGGTGCCGGCAACGGCATCGGATGAAGTGCTGGGATAGTAATACATATCATTTTCTGCACGTCCTCCTGTCTGCGATACGGCCAGGGCCCTCATATTCACGTATTCCAGGTCCATTACCTGATTGAAATCGTTGGTGTTTATGTACAGGCAACCTTTGGGATAAGTAACGTTAACTTCATTTCCATTAACCGTGTAGGTAAATCCTTCCCGGTCAAAGAACGCAATAATGGCAGCTTTAGCATTAGCGTCGTTAATAGTATATTTTTTATCCACATTGGAAGTAGCAACGCTTGCGTTAAGCAATGCCCCGTAAATCCTGCGGGAGCCGTACATAACATCCACTCCTTTATCCCGGGTCCATTCATAGTTGAGAAGAGCTCCGGCGTCACTAACCTGGATCTTGCTCATACGTGCAGGGAAGACCTTGTCCCGGCGGGGATCGATAACACCTGCCCCTCTGAGGTTACTATGCAGGTTTGCAAACCATCTGGTAAAACGTTGTGTGGCACCCCATGCGGCGCAGTCCCATATTACACAAGTCTGGTAGGGGTCGGCAACGGTGAAATTCGTATCCTGGTCGCCGGCATTGCTATGCTTCATAATGGTGCTTTCATTATTGGATTGCGGGGCTTTTGCCAAAGCATCCAATACAGCCTGGGGATTGTACAATGCTTTCTTGGAAAGTTTGTTCAACCACCGTGCTTTCAGACCGTAGCACAGTTTGATCCATTTTTGTACATTACCCTGGTTCCAGCTATCGCCGGCAGACAGGGGGACGGCCCCTTCTTCCTGTGCTTTGTTAAAATATTCAATGGCCAGGTCCAAACGTTCAAGACATCCGTTGAAAATAGTCTGTCCGTCATCGTATACGGGAGTCGGATTACTGCCTAACGGTTCCGAATAGGGCATTTCACCATAAAGATCGGCCATGAGCATATATCCCATGGCATGAATGGTATGAGCAGCTCCAATGTAATGGTAGGCACCGGTTTGTTCGGCTGCCGCAATCATATCATCTATGTTACATGCGGCCCCAATAAACCAGTTCTGGTATGAGGTAGTCGTTGCACTCTGTATAGGGTCCCATCCCGAGAGACGTCCGTTTGTACTTGTGGTACTCGTTTGGGTCATCAGACCGGCAATGGTAACACCGCGCATGCTGGCATTCCCCCATGCGTACATATAATAGTGCTGGATCCATGGAAGACGGCTTTCTACCGTGGCGCTGGCATTGTTGGGGTTGTCCGGATCTACGTTCACGTCCAACCAGTCATTACAACCGGTAATTCCCAAAGTAAGCAACAGACTTAAAGCTATATAAAGTATTTTTTTCATAATCTTAGTTTTTAAATCCGTTTGTTATTAGAAAGTGATATTTAAACCGAATGACAAACCGGCTGTAGCAGGAACACCGCAATAGTCAATGCCCGATGAACCGGAACCGCCTGTTCCGGATCCGGAAACACTGACCTCAGGATCCATTCCTTTGTAATTGCTCCACAGGAAGAGATTGGTTCCGGTTACAGAAGCAGTGAGGCCCTTAATGAAACTTTGTTTTCCGAACAGGCCTTTGAAGTCATAAGAAAGTGATATGGCACGCAAACGCAGCCAATTTGTATCGGTCAGCAGGTTGTAGGCATTAGCGGCATAATTGCTCCAGTAACTCTGGATCATGTAATCACCACTCTTTTCAGCTCCATTCACAATGTATATCTGACCGGTCTTATAGGTGTAGGAAACAGGTTGTTTAGTAACACTCGATATTCCTTCCACAGTTACGGATTCACGTTGCAGGGTCTGCGGAGACAATCCGTTGTTGAGCAGCAGGTATTCCGTACCGTTGTATATCATTCCGCCTTTACGGATATCTATCAACATGGAGAAGCTCAGGTTTTTGTAGGTAAGTGTGTTCCCAAGACCGCCAATGAAACTCGGTTCACGGTTACCCACCACGTTGGTAGTTACTCCGGTAGTTTTGTACAACCCCGTAGTTTCATCTACCACGTAACGGCCATTAGGGATTTCAACTTCAACATCATTGCCTGCTTCGTCTTTTATTATTTCTGTTTCCCGTCTCCACCGGTCCCCTGTGATTCCAAGGAAATAGCCTCCGTTGGGAACGGCAGCCGCTTTAACGCCGCCAATCTGGACGTCGGTTACGTAAAACAGGTCGACTCCTTTCATAAAGTCTCCAAGAGTTCCCCTGTTCCCGGAAAGGTTCAGGGTCAGATCCCAGCTGAAGTTCTTTGTTTCAACAGGGGTAGCTGTGATCATCAGCTCCATTCCCTTGTTGGATACGGAACCAGAGTTGATTGACATAAAGATATAACCGGTCGATTGCCCCAGTCGGGGAGAAGCGATTTGGTTGGTAGTTATGCTATTATAATAGGTATAATCAATTCCCAGTCTGCCTCCGAAGAAACGGGCTTCCAATCCTACTTCCCAGGAGGTTTGGATCTCGGGTTTGAGGAACGGATTACCGCGTGTCCAGCTATTTCCTATACCTACAAAGCCGGGGCTGACAGCGGCGGGAGCCCACATATAGGTGTTGGTCGCATAAGCAGAAGCGTCTTTACCTACCTGTGCCCATGAAGCACGGATCTTTCCGAAAGACAGGATGTTGTTCTTTGGGAAAAGTTCGGTGAACACCAAGCTACCGCTGACAGACGGATAGAAATACGAGCGGTTTTCAACCGGCAGGGTGGAAGACCAGTCATTACGTCCGGTAACGGTCAGATAAGCAATGTTTTTATAAGCAGCTCTGAATTCTCCGTATACTCCAATAAGACGTTTACGCATTGTTGATTCGACAAAGAACTTATTCTCATTGGCTATATTGGCAAAACTAATGGTACCTGCGGTTACGAAATCATACCCCCAATGGTTTTGACGAATATTCTTGGTGTCTTCCGATGTTTGTCCCAAAAGCAGGTTGAAGTCAAAATTGCCGAACGTCTTGTGAAAATTCAGCATTAAGTTAGAGGATAAGTATTGGTAAGTCCTGTCGCTTTTAGCTAAACGTCCATTTTGGTATCTGTCCGAGACAGCTCCTCCCGGAGCAATGTATGTGTATTCATCGTAAGTATACGTGTCAAGACCTACGCGGTAGACAATGTTAAACCAGTTGGTTACGTCCAGATTGGCACTAACCGATCCTGTCCAGCGGCGTGTTTGGTCGGACAATTTGTTCTTATTGATGATCCAATAGGGGTTTTCACGGTCATCGGCCAGCTCTTGATATTGAGCGAACATACGATATTTTGTGCCGTCCTCGTTCAGGTAATGCGTCATATCGTCGCTGCGGGCCCATCCGTACACTGCCGTCATGGCACCGTTACCGCCACCTCCGTAGAGGCCGCCTGTAGTAAGGGTTTTTTGTGTGTTGGCTATGGAATAGGCCACATTGGCACCAACTGTCAGTTTCCCGTATTTTTGTTCTCCGTTGAAACGAAGCGTCGTCTTGTCATATCCTGTCATAGGAACAATCCCTTCCTGATCGTAACGAGATGCAGATAAGTAGAAGCTGTTGTTCTTGCTTCCGCCGGATATGCTTACACTATTGTCCCAGATATTGCCGCCACGGAAGAAACTGCTTACGTTATCATAAACCTTCCCGGTATTCTTCTGGCCCCATGAATTATAGGTGTAATCGCTGAATACGCCGGCCTGGTTGTAGTATCCTCTTCCGTAAACATCTTGAAGTTCAGGAAGTGATCTGGCCCAGGAATAGAGGTATTTGGAACCTACGTTTACCGTAATGGTTCCGTCGTTGGCTCCTTTTTTAGTAGTAATGACAATCACTCCGTCTGCGGCACGTGATCCGTACAAAGCAGCGGCAGCTGCTCCTTTTAGAACAGACATGGACTCAATGTCTTCGGGGTTGATGTCCATTACACGGTTACTAAAAGTAGATGCCGTCTTTGTCATACCGTCCGTTCCCGAATTCCCGCCGATGACCGTCGAGTTGTCATATATGATGCCGTCAACCACAAAAAGCGGTTGGTTGTCACGTCCTTCACTGGCGGAGTTTCCCCCACGAATGATAATGGTAGAACCGGATCCGGCAGAACCACCTGATTGGGTGACATTGACACCGGCGACTTTTCCGGCCAGAGAGTTAATAACGTTTGTTTGCTTGTTTCTTAGTAACTCTTCGGCACCAACTTCCGTAACGGAGAAGCCCAGTGCTTTACGATCTTTTTTAATGCCCAAGGCTGTTACGACCAGTTCTTCCAATGCAACGGAAGCAGGGGACATGGTAATGTTAATGACAGAACGTCCGTTAATTTGTTCGGTAACGTTCTCAAATCCCATAAATGAGAACAACAAAGTTCCGTCTGCAGGAGCATTGATGGAATAGGTACCGTCAATGCCTGTTGAAACACCCCGTGTAGTACCTTGGACTAATACATAAACACCTATTATGGGTTCACCGGAATTATCGGAAACCTTTCCGGTAACGGTTATATTCTGAGCCCACATAGGTCCTGCAATTAGTGCAAAAACCAAAGTCGCCAAGCAGGTTAAGATCAGGCGACCGTTTTTTCTGTAAACATCCATAAGTGATTAAATTAGGTTGGGTAATTTGGTTAAGGTTTGTTTATTGCCGTGCAATAATCGCCAAATATAACAAAAAAGAACTATTAGTGTTCCTTTTTGCAGGATAATTTCTTATATTCGCATGAATGATACTTCTGGTAATTCCAACAAATTATTTCTCTGGAACTTATTCTTCCAAGTACCTTTTATTGTCCTGAGCAGTTAATAAAACAGAAAAACCTTATATTTACCTAATTTACTAAAAAATCCAACCTAAATCTAACCTAAATAACTAACCTATGCTTTTACGAAAAACATTCCTTATGGTTTGCATCCTGCTGACAGCAGTGTATGCAAATGCGCAGGACATTACCGTGAGCGGTAATGTTTCGGATAAGACCGGTCCCGTAGTTGGGGTTACGGTTGTTGTGCAGGGGACGATGACATCCGCTACTACGGATCTGAATGGTAATTATTCCATCAAGGCACCGTCTACTGCGTCACTCACTTTTTCCTCTCTTGGTTATAAGACCATTGAAGTACCTGTCAATGGCAGAGCCAGGATTAACGTTGTTATGGAGGAAGATGTCATTACTCTGGAAGATGTCGTTGTTGTAGGATTCGGTACTCAGAAAAAAGCGAATCTGACGGGAGCCGTATCTTCTGTTAACGTTGGGGAGGCATTGACATCACGTCCTATAGCAGACGTGGGCCGTGCGCTACAAGGTTCCACGCCTGGTCTTACGATCCAGGTAGGTAGCGGTGAAGTAGGCTCCGATGCTTTAATAAAGATACGTGGTCATGTCGGTTCAGCCGAAGGATCTACAGCCCCCCTGATATTGATGGACCACGTTGAGATCCCCAGTATACAGCTGGTCAATCCGGACGATATTGAATCGATCTCCGTGTTGAAAGATGCCTCTTCTGCCTCCATTTACGGATCTAAAGCTGCTTTCGGGGTAATTTTGATCACTTCTAAAAAGGGAGCGAGGACAGAAAGTATCAGTGTAAACTATTCGGGGAATCTGTCATTCCAGAACATGTCCAAAAAATATGAAATGGCAGGTGTAGATGCTTTACACTATACGGTTGAGGCCGCTGAACGTATTGGTACCATGACGCCTGTAGGAGCTTTCTGGCTGATTGACAGGGCAGGGTACAATGCTGCAGTTGCCTGGGACAAGAAATACGGAAGCACTCTTGATCCCTATGACCCCATGACTTATGGCCGTGACTGGTATGTAGATGCCAGCAATCGTAAGATAGGTATCAGAACTTATGATCCTTACGATTACCTGATCAAGGAATGGGCTCCTACCCAAAGTCACAATATATCTGTCAACGGGAAATCCGGAAAGACCGACTTTAATATCGGGTTGGGATACCTTGATCAAAGCGGTATGATGAAAACGGCCAAACATGATGACTTCCAACGTTGGAATGCGTCGGCAAGGGTCAGTACCCAAATCAACAAAATTCTATCGGTACGTGCCGGTCTGATGTATTCCAAGATGCAAAAACGGTGGGCCTATGCCACTGCTTCAACAACTGCAGATATTTGGTATTATATGTACAGATGGGGACCGACCTTCCCTATGGCAGAAACTGATGAAAGCGGTAATCCGTTGCGCAATGCCACATATGAAACGGCCTTTGCCAATACGGCCTCCAATACCGAAAACTTTACCAGTGTCAACGCAGGATTGACATTGACCCCGGTGAAAGACTGGAATATTAATCTGGACTATACTTATTCCAATCAGGAATCCATACGGCTTCACCCCGGAACCAGTTTTATGGCCGGAAATACCTGGGTTGCCGCCGTTCCCTTGAAAAATGAGGACGGATCACGGGTATACAGGGACAACGAATGGAACGAGTATAATCTCCTGGGTGCTTCTATTCCGGCTTATATGCTCAACTATTCAAGATATACGGCTCCGGGATCCAATCCGGACCATATATACAGGTCTGCAGCCAACCGTGCCCGCAGCACGTTAAACATGACTTCCACATATGATCTGAACATAAACGATGCACACATGTTCAACTTTATGGTAGGTATGAACGCTGTGACTTATGATTACAATTATTCATGGTCCCAGAAACTCCAATTGCTGGATTATTCCAATCCGCAGTTTGACCTGGCTTCCGGGACCCAGACATCAGGCGGTGATTCCCGCTGGGATTCACAGCTTGGTTTCTTTGGACGTATCAACTATAACTTTAAGGAAAGATATCTTCTTGAAGCAAACATTCGTTATGACGGAACGTCTAAATTCCCCAAAGACCTTCAATGGCGCTGGTATCCTTCTTTCTCATTCGGATGGAGGCTGATGGAAGAGCCCTGGATGAGGTTTGCCAAACCTATCCTGTCGAGCCTGAAATTGCGCGGATCCTGGGGATCTATCGGTGACCAGTCTGTTAGCAATGCCTTGTATGTTCCCACCATGGGAGGAGCCAACTCTTATTGGCTCCACGCGGGAGCAAGAGATACCTATTTCGGGACGCCGGCTGCTGTGTCTTCCATTATCACATGGCAGGATGTCGTTACACTCAATGCGGGAATCGATATCGGTCTGTTTAACGGCAAATTGAACGCTTCATTTGAATGGTATCAAAGAGATACCAAAAACATGATCGTTCCCGGGGAAGGTTTCTCCTATACATTCGGGACTACGGCTCCCAAGGGTAATTTCGGATCTTTGAGGACAAACGGATGGGAAATTTACCTGAATTTCGGACACCAGTTTAGCAACGGACTTCGTATCACGGCCAGTGCCACTTTGTTCGATGCCGTTACACGTATTACAAAATATGGTAGTACGAAGAGCATCAACGCCTGGTATGAAGGCAAAATCTATGGTGAAATATGGGGTTATCGTGTTGATAGATTGTATCAGAAAGATGATTTCGTATACGAGAACGGAAAGCTTGTGACCGTAAGAAGTTCAGACGGATACACCATTAACAAATTGGCAGATCCTAACGCACCTACACAAGGTAAGTTGCAGACAAGCTCCAATTTCAGATTTGGCCCCGGTGACGTTAAATTTAAGGACCTTAACGGAGACGGCGTTATAAACAACGGAAGCCAGCTGATAGATGATCACGGAGACTTGACCGTGATCGGGAACACGACTCCCCGTTACGAATATAGTTTCCGTTTTGGCTTAGATTACAAGGGATTTGATTTCTCTATTTTCTTCCAGGGTGTCGGCAAACGTGAAATGTGGGGAGCCAGCCCTCTTGCCATTCCTGGATTTAACTCTTCCGACGGTGCCATGTCTAAAGTCATAGCCCAGGATTTCTGGTATGAAACCTTAGACGGTAGCGGCAATGTGATTGCCAGCAATTACGATGCATTCTATCCCCGTGCCTACAACTTGGGAGCTAGCAGTACCGGTAACAATATGCAGGTGTCAGACAGGTATCTGCTGAATATGGCTTATCTGAGGATGAAGAACCTGACCATAGGTTACTCCATTCCCAGACATCTGACCCGGAAGGCTTTGATCAACAATGTACGTATTTACGTATCTCTGGAAAACTTCCTTACGTTCGATCACCTTCGCGGTTTGCCCATAGACCCGGAAGAAATTGCAGGGTACTCCTATCTTAATACGAGCAACTACAACTCTTCCCGTACAGGTGTAGGCGCTCCTGCCTTTAAGAGCGCATCTGTCGGTCTTCAGTTAACTTTCTAAAACCAGACACAATGAATAAAAAAATATTAATCTTAAGTTTATTAGCTGCTTTCACCCTGGCGGGGTGTAGCGACTTTCTGGATCGTCCCCAGAAGACGGCTATGGACGATTCAAACTACTGGACCAACGAGTCCAATGTACGTCTGTTTGTGAATGGAGGTTATCCCAATTATTTCAACGGATACGACAGATCATGGGGTACTTCATACGTTCCTTACAGGGGCGCGAATTTCAACGACGATATGACTTCCGCGGGCAAACAAGCTTCATTTTTGGCAGCCGTGCCTGCAGACAATTGGTACCGATCGGAATCGGCGACCACCATTTATTGGCTCACTCAAAGCGGGGCTTCTGCCTGGAATTTTGGATGGGTCCGGAAATGGAATACACTGATCGATCGCCTGGAAACTATGAAGGAGAACGGCTATCTGACAAACGAAGAGTATAACCATTGGAACGGTGTTGCCAGGCTTTTCAGGGGTATGGAATACAGTCGCCTGGTGCAGTCATTCGGCGCTGTTCCCTACTACGACAAACCAGTCAGTGATACCGATATGGACGAACAATACAAAGACAGGGATCCCAGGACAACCGTTATGAACAAGGTCTATGAAGATTTCGTTTATGCCATTGAAAATATCAGGGCCAATGACGGAGAAAACTATATAAACAAATATATAGCGGCAGCACTTGCTTCCCGTTATATGCTCTTTGAAGGGACCTGGTACAAGTATCATCAGGGATCGGGAACTAACGAACTGGCAAAGAAATTCCTTGGCTTGGTCGTTTCGGCAGGTGATTTAGTAATTAATTCAGGCTTATATGCTTTCGACACCGATTTCCGTTCTCTGTTCGGCTCTGACAATAAGGTAGGGAAAGAGACCCTCCTGTACAGGCAATATAGTGCGGAACTTTCGACAACACACTGTATAGCTTCTTATTCAAACCTTGCCGAATCTCAAGGCCCTGCAGCCAACCTGGCCCTTGCCAAAGCATTCATATGTAATGATGGAAAACCCTGGCAGAACTCAACGGTTGCGGATGCCGACAACTTTGAACTGAAAAACATGGCTGTTACCCGTGACCCGCGTTTTGAGGCCACATTCTGGGGAGCTCCTTTACAGTCATCGGCCACACTGCTGTATGTCTGCAAATTCATTGACAGGGAAGGAGTAACTTATTCTTTTGACAATGTTTCCGCTCCCAGGCCCGCAAAATATGCATCCATGACCAATACGAACGGCTTCCCCGTGGTTCGTTTGGCAGAAGTGGTTCTAAACTGGATAGAGGCCAAACAGGAACTGGCTCTATCCTATGGAGGACCTGCCGTTACCCAAAGTGATCTGGACAAATCCATTAATGCCATACGTAGCCGGCCCCTGGATGAACATGCCATTGCCGAAGGAGTTAAGAAAACGGCTCCGCTAATGTTAGGCGACATTCCCAACGATCCGGCACGCACATCATCCGCTGAGGCCAATACACTTGCCGGTATTGTCAACGATCCCCTGCTGTGGGAGATCCGCCGTGAACGTCGGATGGAATTCGTGTTCGAGAACAATCGTATTCTGGATATTCGCAGATGGGGAAAACTGGAATTGATGAACGGTTCAACCAATCCCGATCTGTTACTGGGAACCTGGTGTGATTTCAATACGACTCAATCCGGGAATGATATCAATTTCAATTATCTGATTCCAGGAAAACAGATCGACCAGGGAGATGCCAAGGCATTGAAAGTAATGAAACCAGACGGGACAGTTGTGGCGTATAACGGAAGCAATCAAGCCGATATGGTAGGGTTCTACATACCTCAGGGTGTTCAGAACCGTGACGCTTTTACAGTCAGGAACTACCTGCAGCCCATATGTACCGACGTAATTGAAATGTATAAGGATAAAGGGTACACAATTACCCAGAATCCCGGCTGGTAGATCTTGAACAAAAAAAAGAGGGTGACTAAAATAATAGTCACCCTTTTTTGTATCTATTACCCGGAGTTCTTTCGAAGGAGGGCTGACGCGGTGAAGTTCGCTCGTCGGTCTTAGTCGTTTAGTGAATAACGGAAGAATCCGGTAACTTTTACCTGGGGATCGACGGTCTTAAGGTATTCTTTTACCGTGATCTTGCCGTCCTTTACGAACACCTGGTCTTCCAGAGTAAATTCCTTGAAGAATTTATTGAGTTTGCCCATGGCGATCTTTTCTACCATTTCTTCCGGTTTGCCTTCCATGCGGATCTGCTCACGGTAAATGTGCAATTCTTTCTCAATAATTTCTTTAGGACAGGAATCCCGGTTCACGGATACGGGAGACATTGCCGTAATTTGCATGGCGATTTCCTTACCTGCTTCTGCCGGGATGGGCTTGTTAAAACCTACTATGGTGGCCACTTTGTTGTTCATGTGTATATATGAGGCAACAAAAGGTGCTTCCAATTTGTTATAGAAAGGTACAGCATGTTTTTCACCGCTTTTTCCCGTTTGTAGTGTCACGGCTTCTGCTATAGTGTTTTCTTCGTAGGAGAGTTGGAGCAATTCTTCCAATGAATCGGGCATATTTTCCAGGGCTGTGCGGGCAATACCCAAGGCCAGTTCCTGAAACTCGCTATTCTTTGCCACAAAGTCGGTCTCACATCCCAGACACACCAGGATTCCACGATCTTTCTTCTGGTTTGTTATTGCTATTACTGATCCTTCTGTGGTTTCACGGTCGGCGCGTTTGGCGGCAACCAGTTTTCCCTTTTCTCTTATGATTTCCTGTGCACGTTCAAAATCTCCGTTGGCTTCTACAAGGGCATTCTTGCAATCCATCATGCCGGCACCGGTCATTTTACGGAGTTTTGCAACATCAACTGCTTTGATTTCCATATATATTCTCTTATTCAGGTTGTTTATCTTCTGTTTCACTTACGGGAGCCTCTTCCTTGACGGGAGTTTCTTTTACAGCAGCTTCTTCCTTTTTGGCAGGAGTTTTTTCTTCCTTGACTGGAACTTCTTCTACTGCAGCGGCTTTCTCTTTAGCAGGAGTCTTCTCTTCCTTGGCGGGAGTCTCTTTTACAGCAGCTTCTTCCTTTTTGGCAGGAGTTTTCTCTTCCTTGGCGGGAGTTTCCTCTTCTTTATTAGCCGGGGTTTTATCCTCATCTGCTACCCTTTGCCTGCGTGCACGGGTACGTCTGACAGGAAGTATTTCACTTTTTTCCTCCGAAGACTCCACTATAATCTCTTTATCCTTTTCGAGCTTGCGTTCTTCAAGACCTTCGTTAATGGCCTGACAGATGACTTCAATAATAAGGGCAATTGATTTAGCTGCATCGTCATTTGCCGGAATCACATAATCGATGGGAGTGGGATCGCAACATGTATCAACCATGGCAATTATCGGAATATTCAAACGAGATGCTTCCCTTACGGCATTGACCTCTTTTTGTATATCTACTATAAAAAGGGCAGCTGGTAAACGGTTCAGGTCAGCTATGGACCCCAGATTTTTCTCGAGTTTGGCACGTTGGCGGGTAACCTGAAGGCGTTCGCGTTTTGCAAGGGTTTCAAATGTGCCGTCAGACATCATTTTGTCAATGGTGTTCATCTTTTTGACGGCTTTACGTATAGTTGGGAAGTTGGTTAACATACCTCCCGGCCAACGTTCTGTAACATAGGGCATATTGACTGACTTGGCGGCTTCTGCCACAATATCTTTGGCCTGTTTTTTGGTGGCAACAAATAATATCTTTCTGCCAGCCTTGGCAAATTGTTTTGCAACATTTGCTGCCTGATCTATTTTAACGATGGTCTTATGCAGATCTATGATATGGATCCCGTTTTTCTCCATGAAAATATAGGGAGCCATTTTAGGGTTCCACTTACGTTTTAAGTGGCCAAAATGTACGCCTGCATCAAGAAGGTCTTGGAAATTTGTTCTTGGCATTTCTTTGTTTTTTTAAATTTGATTTTTACTCTTTTTAGCAATTAAAGGGTAGTGTCTCTGACAGTCCGCTTTAATTTTCCGCGGCAACCGAAACATCCGGTAGCAATAAATTGATCGCAGTTGTTTTTACAATTGCCGTGCATAGGTAAATCAGCGGTTTAACGTTTGCTGAATTGGAAGCGTTTGCGTGCTCCGGGTTGTCCGGGTTTCTTACGCTCAACCTCGCGTGCATCGCGGGTAAGCATCCCGTTGGACTTAAGGACACCACGATATGCCTCGGAATCGATTTTACATAAGGCACGTGCAATGGCCAGGCGCAAAGCTTCTGCCTGTCCCTTAATGCCGCCACCGGTCAGGTTGACTTTAACGTCAAACTGGGAGGTGGTTCCTGTCAGTTCCAATGCCTGTTTTGCAATAAACTGCAGGGTGCCTTCCTTAAAATACTCTTCCATAGGACGATCATTGATGATGATGTTCCCTTTTCCGGCCTGAACGTAAACGCGAGCAATAGCTGATTTTCTTCTTCCAAGGGCGTTGATGACTTCCATGCTCTGTTTAGTTTTCGTTTAAGTTGATTTGTTTGGGTTTCTGTGCCTGGTGAGGATGTTCCGGTCCTTCATACACATAAAGGTTGCGGAAAAGCTCAGATCCAAGGCGGTTTTTGGGGAGCATACCTTTAATGGCGTGTTCCACAAGAGCAAGCGGTTTACGCTTGAGCAACTCTTTGGCTGACTCGCTGCGTTGTCCGCTAGGGTATCCGGAGTACCTGATGTACATTTTATCGTTCAGTTTGTTACCCGTCAGATGGACCTTCTCGGCGTTGATGATAATTACGTTATCACCACAGTCCACATGAGGGGTAAAATTGGGTTTATGCTTACCGCGCAGTAAAGTAGCGGCTTTTACGGCAAGACGGCCCAACACCTGATCGGTAGCGTCAATGACTACCCACTCTTTGGTAACGGTAGCTTTATTGGCACTTACGGTCTTGTAGGATAGTGTGTTCACCTAGTTGATTTTTAGAAATTATATAATAAAATTGCGATCCCTAAAATTAAAGGGGCTGCAAAGATACTACTTTTTTCTAGAAATCAAAGCGATAGTATATAGGCAATATTAACCCAACGCTTGTTAATTTTGCAATGACGGGAGTAAGCTTCATGGAATGGCGTAAACACTGTTTGATTGTTGACCGTTCCTACCATCATCCCTGTTTTTCCTTCCAAAAGAGCGACGACGGCGTCGTGACCGAGGATACTTGCCAGCATCCGGTCGTTAGCTGTTGGGGCTCCTCCCCGCTGTATATGTCCGAGTATTGTAACGCGCGTTTCGTAATTGGGTAACTTTTCCTTGACTTTAGCGGCTACTACGGTTGCACTGCCCTGTTCTTCACCTTCGGCAACTATTATGATGCCTGAAGTCTTGTTCTTGCGCCGTTCCAGTTCCAGGTATTCGCACAACTTGTCGATATCGGTCTGTACCTCGGGGATCAAGGTGGCTTCAGCTCCTGTGGAAATAGATGTGTTTAGGGCAATGAACCCTGCGTCACGGCCCATGACTTCGACAAAGAACACCATGTTGTGTGAATCTGCCGTATCCCGTAGCTTGTCCACTGCCTGAACTGCCGTATTGACCGCCGTATCGAAACCTATCGTGTAATCGGTGCCGAAAATATCGTTGTCAATAGTCCCGGGAATCCCTATAACGGGCAAGCCGAATTCCTTACCCAGCAGATCTGCACCCCTGAAAGATCCGTCACCGCCGATGACCACCAGGGCATCAATCCTTTGTCGCTGTATGTTCTGCCAGGCCGTAGAACGGGCTTTCTTTGTTTTGAATTCAGGACAGCGGGAGGATTTAAGAAAAGTACCTCCGAGTGAGATTTTCTGTGCTACGGAGTGATTTTGCAGAGGTATGAACAGGTTTTGCAGAAGACCGGTAAAACCGCATTGTATCCCGACAACGTCACATCCATGGTAGGTTGCCGTTCTGACTACGGCACGGATAGCTGCGTTCATGCCGGGGGCATCCCCGCCTGAAGTGAGAACTCCTATAGTTTTAATCTTTTTCATATAATTACAAAAGTAGAAAAAATTATCTTTGTCGTATGAAGATAAACGGTACGGAGCTGGGTAAAGAGCCGCTTTTGCTTGCTCCCATGGAAGATGTAAGTGATGCGTCGTTCCGTTATATATGCAAGGAATACGGAGCGGATATGGTGTTCACAGAATTTGTTTCTGCCGACGGGCTGATACGCGATGCGTACAAGAGTCGTGAAAAACTGGTAATTGAGGATAGCGAAAGACCCATCGGGATACAGATATACGGACATATTGCCGAAGCATTGCTCCAGGCTGCCTTGATTGCACAGGAAGCCCGTCCCGATGTAATAGACATTAATTTCGGATGTCCTAAGAACAAGATCGCCAAGCGCGGTGCAGGCAGCGGTTGGTTACGTGATCCGGAGGGCATGGTGGACATTACCCGCCGGTTGGTCCGGTCGGTAAAGGTGCCCGTGACTGTAAAAACCCGTTTGGGCTGGGATGAAAACACAATTATCATTGAACACCTGGCCGAAGCCTTGCAAGATGTCGGGATCGCGGCTCTTACCATACATGGCAGGACCAGGGCCCAGATGTACAAAGGGAAGGCAGATTGGGCTCCCATAGGCAGGGTCAAGGCCAATCCGCGGATACGCATACCTATAATAGGCAACGGGGATATTTGTACACCGCAACAGGCACGCCAAGCATTTGACACTTATGGGGTAGACGGGATTATGATAGGCAGGGCCAGTTTCGGGCATCCCTGGCTTTTCCGGGAAATCCGGCACTATTTACAGACGGGACGGGAACTGCCCCCGATGGGTGTTGTAGAACGTGTATCACTGGCCAAGAGGCATTTGTCCAAATCATTGGAAGTGAAGGGAGAGCGGGTAGGAGTTCTGGAAATGAGACGGCATTTGAACAGTTATTTCAAAGGACTCGCCGACTTTAAACCTGTCCGTTTAAAATTGGTAACGGAGAACGATCCGCAACAATTGTTTGCGATACTGGATCATATTGCAGAAAGATGGGGATAAAAAAAACATATCTGACGTGGCTTTCGCCCTTTTCGTGGGTGCTTGCCCTAAGGCACTTCCTTTACGATAGGGGAATCTTCACCTCCTGGTCTTTTGACGTACCCGTGATCTGTGTCGGGAACCTGGCAGTGGGAGGAACGGGCAAAACGCCCATGACTGAATTCCTTGTGGAAAGGCTCCTGGAGAAAGGCAGGAACCCCATAGTCCTTTCCAGGGGATATGGAAGAAAAACAAGGGGATTCCGGTATGTTACCCTTTCCGATACGGCTTCGGATGTCGGGGATGAGCCGCTTCAGATCAAAAGGCGCTTTTGCCGGGCAGTGGTGGCAGTATGTGAGGACAGGGTAAGGGGAGTCCGCCGTCTGCTGGCGGATCATCCTCAAGATCCCTGGATTATACTGGACGACGCCTTTCAGCACAGACGGATACGGGCGGAAAAGAATATCCTGATGACCGACTGTTCCAGGCCTTTCTGGAAAGATACGCTCCTTCCTTTAGGGCGTCTGCGTGATCTGCCGTCTGCCGTCCGGAGAGCGGATTGTGTGGTTCTTACACGTTGTAAGCCAAAAATGCCGTTTTCCGGAATTATAAAACCGGTAGCGGATATACCGGTATTTTCCACGATGATGTCTTACGGCGATCTTATTCCGCTTAACGATCCTGAAATTATGCCGGAAAAGGGATCTTCCGTTCTGTTGCTGACCGGTATAGCTTATGCTTCTCCCCTGCGGGACTACCTGCAGACACAATATAAGGTGGAATGTCATCTGGAATTTTCAGATCACCACCGGTTTACGGCAAAAGACCTGTCACGGATAAAGCAATTGCTGGGAAAGCATCCCAACTGGCATTTGATCACGACGGCCAAAGATGATGCACGTCTGACCGGATCCGGAATAGCAGGGTGGGTAATTCCTCTTAGAATCAGCTTTTTTTCAGAGGAAAGCGCAGCCGGATTTTTTCACCTGGTGACAGGGTTACGGTAGTGTGCTGACCGTTTGCCTCTATTGAGAACGTTCCTCCTGAAAGCGCTTCCAGGGTAACTTTTTGCACTTTCCCTTCTTTCCACCTGCAGGACACTATGGCATTACCCTGTACCTTCATCCCCTTGAAAAAACCGTAGGACCAGGCTGACGGCAGGGCAGGCAGCAGATGAATGCGACCGTTGTGGCTTTGCAGTAACATTTCAGTTATGCCGGAGGCTCCCCCAAAATTACCGTCGATCTGAAAAGGCGGATGAGCACAAAAAAGGTTGGGATACGTACTTTCGGGCGAAAGCAGGTTGTTGAGCAATTTATACGCACGTTCTCCGTCATGAAGACGTGCCCAGAAGTTGATTTTCCATGCACGGGACCAGCCGGTCCCTCCGTCCCCCCTGCGTTCCAGGGTTACTTTGCACGCCTGTGCCAGATTGGGGGTTGCATCCGAAGTGATCTGTGTGCCCGGATGGAGTCCGTATAAATGGGAGACATGTCGGTGATGCGGATCCGTTTCAAGATAATCTTCCAGCCATTCCTGCAGGTAGCCCTTAGGACTTATTCTGTTTGGAGCCAGGCGTTCCAGAGCATGTACCAACTGTTCCCCGAATGATCGGTCAAGGCCAAGGATTCGTGTGGCGTTCAGGGTGTTTGTATATAACTCCCTGATCAGTTGATTGTCCATTGTAGATCCCATACAAACACTTACGGCTGTTTTTCCACCGGGCAGGTAAAATGCATTTTCCGGGGAGGTGGTCGGTGATGTGACAAACCATCCGTGAGAAGGTTCCTCAATCATGGAAGTCAGGAAAAACTGGCAGGCGCCTTTCATTACAGGATAAACTTCCTGTAGGTATTCCCTGTCAAGCGTATAAAGGTAGTGTGTCCACAAATGCTGGCATAGCCATGCTCCTCCGGTATTGGTGGCACCCCACGAAGGGTGCTCTCCCGGGGCAGTAAAATACCATGGATTGCATACCACATGTGCGGTCCATCCCTCTGCCCCGTAAAATGACCGTGCCGTCTGTTCCCCGGAAGGAACCAGAGATCTTGTAAAATCGATCAAAGGCAGGTGCAGTTCGGACAAGTTTCCCGGTTCTGCCAGCCAATGGTTCATTTGCAGATTGATGTTCAGGTGGTAGTCCCCATTCCATGGTGTCTGGATGGTATTGGCCCAGAGTCCCTGTAAGTTCGGGGGTAATTGTCCGGGACGCGTAGAGGAGATCAGAAGGTATCGTCCGTATTGGTAATACAGGGCATCCAAACCGGGATCGGGGTTGGAGTGATACGATTGCAGTCTTTGATCGGTCGGCAGATTGGTCGCTTTCCTGTATGGTCCCAGTTGCAGGGAAACCCTGTCGAATAATGATTGGTAACTACGTATGTGGTCTTTGCGCAATTGCCGGTATTTTTTGGACAATGCCTTTTGTAAAAGTTCGCCACATAGTGCTTCGGGGTCCTGATTGAAATAATCGGTTGCCGCTGAAAAAACAAGGGTGGCTTTACGTACGTTTTCCAGGACAATACTGTCACCGGCATACAGGACACTGCCTCCCGGGTTGTTCACTCCTATCCGGGCTACGTATTGTGTCCCATTTTTTCCTGCAACCCCGCTGGAAAGAACACCTTTCATAATCAGCGAATTGTTTTCGACTGTAGTGGTGAATTGCCGGGGACGGTCCAAACGAATCACCATACGGGTCCTTTTCTTTGATTCGAGCCGGATTATTCCCACATCATCGGCAAAGGAAGTAAAGTAGGTACGTTTCTGATCTTTGGTCGTTGTATAGGCAATAGCCTTCTTCAGATCAAGGCTCCTGTGGTAGCCGTCCCCGGGATCCGTTTGACCGGGAATGTCCAGGTGAAGACTGCCCAGCACCTGGTAACAACCAAACGGTATATCTGCCCCGGCTCCGTATCCCGACCCAACGCCGCCACACACGAAGTGTTCATACATAAGTTCTTGTGCCAGATCGTTCCGGCCTTCCAGAAGGAGTTTCCTTATCTGCGGAAGGTACTCCCTTGCCGTGGGATTGCTGGCATCCTGTTCCGATCCCGACCACATAGTAATCTCGTTAAGTACTATAGTCTCATGGGAAGGATTGCCGTCAGGCATCATACCTAACCGCCCGTTACCCAAAGGGAGTGCAGCCTCCCAGATTCCAGCCGGGCTGTCATACCGTAATTGAAGTTCCGTTTTGCTTTTGCAACTTGTAAAAACGACAAGCCACAACAGCGGTAATACTTTATATTTCATAATTGAATAATCTCCATATCATGGTTATAACGCCGGCTTGTATTGCAATATAACCAAAGCGGTTATGATGAATTTATTTATTGTTTATATGCATTGTTGAACTAAATCCCGCTTTGGCGGGATAGCCTTTCAAAATTACCCGATTCTTTCCTTACTTGGAAATTATTCACTTAAAATTTCTAATTATGAGAAAGAAATCGGGTTTTACTATTGTAGAGCAAGCTATTGTGCTTGTTCCTGAATTTGAACAAGTTGTCTAAAACTAGAGCAACAGGTTATCCTTCGCGGGCAAAGTAAAAGTACATTAAATAATTACATTCGACGAATCGCCCTGTTTGTTGTCCTTAGGGGTATTGGGTATGGTAGATTTTATAAGATCACTTGGCATTTTGGTTGGGCCTAAACGAGTACGAAGGTTGTTGCGAAAGATGGGCATCATGGCCATATATCCACAAAAGAACCTGAGTAAGTTGGGGATTGTTCAACACATTGGATACGGAAAACACACTTGGAGTATTGAAAGAGGCTATTTCAACATATGGTAAACCTGAAATTATTAACTCAGATCAGGGATCCCAGTTTACCTGTTCAGGCTGGATTGAATATTTGAAAAAAGAGAATATGTATACCTGAATCCGGCAGAAGATGGAAAGGAATTGATGATCAGATTAAAAGAGTATCTTAACTATTACAATAACCAGCGGACCCATCAAAGCCTGAATCATTATATCCCATCGACCTGGTATGAATAGGCTGCTTAACCATTAAAAGTTATCAAGAAATTAAAGAACATAAAAACACAAAACTAAACTTAAAAAGCTAACCCGGTGGTTGAAAAACAGGGAGTATTAAACAAACACTTGCAAACCGCTAAAAACCGCATGCACAATACCGTGTGTTATGCAAAGTGCTTCTAAAACATTAAATAAAAACCCTTGTCTTTTCGCTTAAACTTTGCTATCTCAGCATTATAGAATTTAATTTGCTGACTGCAAATAAAATCTCTAAATATTGAGATATCCCCGAGTTCCTCTGTTTTATTTAGCGCTTCAATATATTCTGCTCTA
>MWER01000003.1 GCA_002071175.1 Bacteroidetes bacterium ADurb.Bin037 | reverse complement strand
TTTAAGCGCGTTTTATCAACAAAAACGAATGTAAAACAACAAAATGAATGTCACCGACTTTTTAAAGTGGACTCAGCGTATAGAAAAGAGACATGAAAAATATCTCGCAGATGACCCATACGATATATTCCCCGTAGTTGAGCGTTCTTTTTTTTGTATAGTAGAACATGATGATCCTGCTTATGACCACAACGAGCACACCGGTAAGGATGATCAGGCTGGAATACAAAAAATACTCAAATTCCGTTAGGGGATACCATTGCGGAGATTCAAAAGGCTTGTATATGTTTATAAACAGGAGGGCAAAGACGGCCGTGAAGATCACCAGTGATGTCAAATTTGATCTTTTATAGATAAATGCCGGTATTTTTCTTTGCAGCAGGCTCATGGTGCAAAGGTAAAATTTTACCCCAAATAAAAGGAGTTTGTCCCTGACAACCGTTTTTTGTCCCCCGGCCAAGGCTCCCGGTCCCATTTTCTTGACGGATCCGTTGCTGTGATGTTATTTTAAACCGTGGAACGGACGAAAATATTGAACGAATTGTTTTCCTTGGAACATCAGGTAAAGTATCCGGGCAAGCCGGTTGTTTCGCATTCTTTTCAATTTACCCAGGAAACGGGCCGGGATGAGGTCCGGGAGATACAGGAGAAGATAAAACCGGCATCGTTTTGCCCCTTCCCCGATACGACTATCCGGGAAAATCAGCAATTCAAGTATGTTGTGTTTGCTCCGGAGGGGTGTACACGTTGTAACAGGGCTATCATACTTCTTCACGGACTGAATGAAAGGTCCTGGCATAAATACTTGGTCTGGGCCGAAGATCTGACTCTGCATTGCGGTGTTCCCGTGATTTTATTTCCCATTGCCTTCCATATGAACAGGACTCCTTCTACATGGTATACGCCACGCTGGCTCCTGCCGTGGCTCAATAGGCGCAAACAGGAAATAAAAAATCTTTGCAACGCTTCCTTTTTCAACGTAGCGCTCAGTTCCCGCCTTTCTATAAGCCCCTTGCGTTTTTACAGTTCGGGGCTTGAGTCGGCTTTTAACCTGCATCAACTGATCATGGAACTTAAGCGGGGAGAGCATGCCCTTTTTTCGGAAGACGTACGGATTGATTTTTTTGCCTATTCCATTGGGGCTCTGTTGGCACAAGTAATGCTTATGGCAGATCCGGAAAAGGTCCTGAGCGACTCAAGGCTTTTTGCTTTTTGTGGCGGTTCCGTATTTGAAAGGATGAACGGAAACTCACGGGATATCATTGATCAGGAGGCCTACCTGAAGATCAGGGATTTTTACCTGAACGATTTTCTATTGGAAAACCAGGACAAAAAACTTGAAAAGCTCCGGACGGCCTGCTTCTTATTTACAGATGCATTTCGTGCCATGATCCCTTCGCAGGATAGGGGAGAAAAACGGCAGACTTTCTTTTTACAGGCACGGGAAAGGATACGTATGATTCCGTTAAGGCAGGATACCGTCATTCCGACTACAGGAGTGCGGGAGGCTGCCGGTTCCTTGCTGGCCGGTCACATGGTTGAGGAACTGGATTTTCCCTATCCCTACACCCATCAGATGCCGTTCCCCGATCATGAAAAGATTGACCGGTCGGAAGTCATAATCGCTTTCCGGGCGGTATTTGACCGGGCAGCCGGGTTTTTAGCCTAAAAGATCAGAGCCTGATGGCAAATTTTTTCAGACGCATATCGAGCATATCCGGGGGAATGATCTGCTTAACGGTGTCGGCTACGGCGTTCAACAGTCTTTCCCGGATGAAATCCCGGTAAACGACCAGCGATATTTCGCGTACCGGCGGCGGAGAGATTACCGGCCTGACATTTTTTAATTGAGTATCCTGCAACATAGATTGATGCAATTGCGGAATCAACGTGTATCCCCCATTCGTGTCTATGATCCTGATCAGATTGTCTATACTTCCGGCTTCATATACTTGTTTTTCGACCGGTATATGTTCGGTACAAAAGTTAAATACCTGGTTCCTTAAGCAATGGCCTTCCTGCAGGACCCACAGATGTTGCAGGGGCAATTCGGAAGCGGACAGTTCCTGTTTGACATAGCCGGGATCGGAAGGAGACACATAAGCCAGGAAGCGTTCGTAATACAACGGGATCTCCAGCAGGTCGTAATCCTGCAGAGGTGTTGCCAGGATACCCATATCAATCTTTGCTTCCTTAAGGTCCCGGATAATCTCATCTGTTCGCATTTCGAGGATACGGACTTCCGTTTGCGGATAATTATTCTGAAAAAGACTTATAAAATGCGGGATGATATAAGGGGCCACGGTCGGGATGATAGCCAGGCTGAAATGTGTCTCCAGGGTTTCTTTTGTTGCCGTAACGATCTCTTTCAATTGCGATGCATTTTGTAAAACCACACGCGCCTGCCGCAGAATTTCCCGGCCTATGAGCGTGGGTTCCACAGGATGTTTGGAGCGGTCAAAGATCGTCACGTCCAACTCTTCTTCCAACCTGGCGATCATAGCGCTAAGGGTAGGCTGGGTCACTCCGCATGCGGCTGCGGCCTTTACAAAATGTCTTTGCCGGTCAACCGCTATGATATATTCCAATTGTTGTAATGTCATGGAACAAATATATAGAAATTATCTATATAAACATAGAGATTATCTGTTTGATTTATATTTATAGCAGCCTTACCTTTGTATTGAAATTAAAAACAAATCATTTAAACTATAACAATATGGAAACGTTAAATTACATTTCACTTGACAAGAAAGGCATATTACCCGTTGTAAAAGAATTACAAAAACTCCTGGCAGACATACAAGTCTTCTATACCAACCTCAGAGGTTTTCATTGGAACGTGACTGGAAAACAATTCTACATGCTTCATGAGAAATTTGAAGAAATATATGATGATATGAATGATAAAGCAGATGAAGTGGCCGAAAGGATATTGATGTTGGGTCACACGCCTGCCAATAATTACAGCGACTATTTAAAGATATCCGGCATAAAAGAAGTCAGTGGCAAGTCCGATGGCAAAGAGATTATCAAAATAATCCTGGATTCTTTCAAAATATTGATAAACAGTGAGAGATCGGTGCTGGAAAAAGCCGCACAGGTAAACGATGAGGTTACGGTAGCCATGATGAGCGATTATCTTAAAGAACAAGAAAAAACTGTCTGGATGCTCGTAGCGACTCTTAAAGACTGATCCGTGATCAACAGATACTAACAAAAACAAAAAGAACACATAAAATGGAAAATATTAACAACTCAAACAAGACATATCAGATTCCCAGAATAGGGGAACAAGCACCGCACTTCCAAGCCGTTACAACTCAGGGCATGATCAATTTCCCTTCTGACTATAAAGGAAAATGGGTTATCCTGTTCAGTCACCCTGCAGATTTTACACCTGTATGTACGTCGGAGTTCATGACATTTGCTTCTATGGAAGATGAATTCAAGGCATTGAACACAGAACTTGTGGGATTGTCTGTAGACGGTCTTTACAGTCACATTGCCTGGCTCAGGACCATCAAAGAAAAAATTCAATACAAGGGCATGAAAAACATAGAGGTCAAATTTCCGCTTATTGAAGATATTACCATGGAAGTGGCAAACCTTTACGGAATGATGCAACCGGGAGAAAGCAACACAAAAGCAGTTCGTGCCGTATTCTTTATAGATCCCAAAGGCATTATAAGAACCATCATTTATTATCCTTTATCCCTCGGACGTAACTTTGACGAGATCAAACGAGTCCTGATAGGACTACAGACGGCAGATGAATTTAATGTGGCCCTGCCAGCCGACTGGCGTCCGGGAGATGACGTGATTGTTCCGACAGCCGGATCCTGCGGTCAGGCAAAGAGCAGACTTGAAGTTCCGGAAGAAGGAGTTACTTGTTACGATTGGTTCTTTTGCACCAAAAAACTGGAGAAAGAAAAGGTGGAGAAAGCTTTACGGAAGAAATAACAGTTTAGGCAAAAGAATTTGCGTGTCGCGCGCATTGACAACCAATGCGCGTTTTTTTGTTAATTTTGATAAAAAACATATCTATGAAAGAAGATTATTTAATCTGCTATTGCAAGGAAGTATACAAAAGCACCATAGTAAATGTCATTAAAGAAAAAGGACTCAAGACCGTTGAGGAGGTAGGACATGAAACCGGTGCAGGTCAGGGTTGTGGCAAATGCCGTCCTGACATCCAGAAACTGCTGGATACATTAAATGTATAATAGAAAGATCCCTCTCACTTTCACGACAAGGGGATTCAGACCAAGGAATGTAATATAATGTAAACCAAAAAGGCTGGGGGTAACATTCCTCCAGCCTTTTATGGTGTAACAGTCTTTGTGTGCATTTAATCCCGGACACAACGGACGGAAAGACCGTTATTCTCATTTAAGGCACTTCTGTAGACGGTGCTTTTATTATATTGCATCTCCCTGACATAAATAACATTGAAGGGGGCTTCCGTGGAAGTCCACCAGTAGCCTCCGTATTTTAATTCTTCGAAATAAGTACTCATCATATTGCGACAACCCCCCGGAAGGGCTGTAAACCCGCTTGTGTTGGTTCCATTGTTGCCGGTCTCCCAGTGAACTGTTCCGACTTCTTTCAGTTGATCACCTTCGTCTGTACCCCGAGGTGTATCTTTTTTGTCTGCGTCTTCTGCTGACATCCCCAGTTGCATTTCCAATTGTTTCCACTCTGCATCACTGGGTAAATGCCACCCGTCCGGACAAATGCCTTGTACGCCGCTGGGATTATTATCGCTGCTTGCAGCCCCAGCCATAGCTTCATCCCAGTTATACAACACCCCATAGGTTTGATAATTGGCTGTGGTTTTAGCTGTTGCCACATCTGTGCCATTATAACCGTAAACATAATATCCACCATTATCGTCAAAAGGATATACTTCCGGCAGATACGCCAGGTTTTTTGCCATCCAGGTCTGGGTGCCAATTGTGACATATGGGTATATCTGACCATCACGTAAATCCTTAAACTCCTGTGCCCATCCTGCACTCGCATCTTCCGTGTCCAGTGTTACCACATATTTCTCGCCATCCCAAAAACGTCCATCTGTTGGTGGTGCTTTAGACATTTCTATCCAGGTCCCATCATTAAAATTCAAGGCAATCCGCAAGTTTTCACTGTGATTTCCTTCCACCACCATCATGAATACGCTGATAGGTGAATCGGAAAGTGGAGCAGGGGTGGTTAGCGTAACAGTTACATAATTGGAAAAGCTGAAAGTCAATATATCTTGTCCTCCCCCCGATAAAAATTTAATAATGCCATCGCCGTATGCCAGCGGATTAGCTCCAGTAAGTCTGATCTTTTTCAGAGTCCCGCTACCGGTGATCTTGAATTCAATCATGGCAAAAAAGTGTTTAAAGGTGAAGCTTACCGGTCCGGAAGGAGTAACTCCTTCGTGACGCGCTGTCATATAATCCAATGCTCCAATATGATCCGTATTATTTGCTGCAGACTGTGTCTGTTCCGAAGGCAGGGAAAAGGGCACGGCAGTGTGATCCCCGGTATATGTTGAATTATAAGGGTAATAGGCATAAAAATTATGCGCTCCTGTCCCCCAGACTAAAGAACCTGTAAAGGCCGAAGTTTTTCCATTGCTTTGTGCGGTATAAGGTACGTTGTTCTTTTGTCCCGCTGCCTGGGGCGAAAAGATCCCGATCTTATCCACATCTTTCACCCAGTGGGTTTCCAATCCCGATAATGTAGTT
>MWER01000002.1 GCA_002071175.1 Bacteroidetes bacterium ADurb.Bin037 | reverse complement strand
TAGATAGTTATTTATCAGGCAATATACGGTTTCTCTTTTTGCGTTTTACCGGGAACAGAGATGACCATTGTTTTGCAGCCTTCAGGTTAAACAAAAGTACGTCCAAATGTAGCAACATTTTTAATACAATCTACTTCGTTTTAATAATTTTTAGGATTAAGTACCAATATGGGGTACAATGGTTTAGGCTTTGATTGATCTGTTGTTTGGATGTTCCGGAAATTCTTCATCCATAGACCGGATCACAAATGACCTGCCACACTGTGCTTTTTGTATCTCAAATGCACATGTAGCTCATCTTGCAAAAACAAATCTTTTAAGAATCTACCCATTGGGTTTACAATGTAACGATGCTTTTTATCGTTTACACAATTTAATGGATAGTATCGTGTAATACGTTGTTTTAAAATATATTAAAAAATCTTATGTCTGTTTGTCCCGACACCCCGGATGCAAAAAATTGCACGTAACGCCAGTATTTGCCTATCCTATCGGGGCTGATATAAGATATGATCTCCTTATTTTCCTTTTTGTATCCTTTTGCTGTGATTGTTTTTATATATTTATCCGCATCACTGGTCTTGACCCTGATCTCGACCGTTTCAAAAAACAGGTCGTCTGTATCGTATTTCAGGAAAGTCAGGGGTCCGGAGAATGGCGGGTATGCACTCAGGACAGGGTACTTTGCAATCAATGCATTCCAGGCGGTAAAATCATCTTTATCGTCCTGATCCTTTTCTTTTTCAGTTGGCGGTGTAGTGCTTAAAGTGACATAAATTACCTCACCCGCGGGGACTTCTACGGCCTTGGTTTCTTTGTTCCCGTTCTTATCAACGGCTGTAAACAACCACTTTCCCTTATTTAGAATAGTATAAGCAAATTTTACTCCTTCATCAATGACGTTCCCAACGACAACAGAGATAGAAGCTTTGGAAGGAGCGGACGGAGTCTGGTTCTGTGCAATGACAATGTCTGCCTGGTCCTGACTGTCGGTATCTTCCACAATCACAAATGATTTTTTTGTTTCTTCAGTGTTCTGGGCGTCTGTTTTGGCAATATCTACCGTTTCTTTCACCGTTTCAGCAATCAGATCTACTCCTGCGTCTCCCCCTATAATGCCCAGAATGGGGTCTTTCCATTTTAGTCCGGCTACGTTAGAGATAATTTTAGTGACTATGTCGGCTCTGTCGGCATTGGATTCGGAGTTATACAGATCGAGGGTAAGTTGTCCCACCTGAGCAACTGCCATGCCGTCACCCAACGGAGTAGCCGTTGAGATCACATCGGTCATTAGTTCGGCACCGGCCTTCACTCCTTCGGCTCCTTCCAGCACCACTATCCGCTGAATGGTCAGTCCTTTATCTAAAGAGGTCAGGGCAAATTCCTGGTTATCTATCTGAAAGTCATTAAACATCTGGGATGCCTGGGTATCAAAATCGCCGTTTTCCACTTTTTTCCAAAAGTCGCTTTCGCTGGAAGTTTTTGCTTTCCATTCGGGCCTTAGTTTGTTGTAAAGTTCCGTACGGTCGGAAGGTGGAATGTTGGAAGCCACACTAAGCACCCGCTCCCGGCTTCTTTTACCGCTTCCCGTTACCCAGGAAAGAAAAGCCTTTCCTGAAGAAACAATTCCTTTTGTGCTGACTGTGGTTAAGATGCCCGACTTTTCGAGCTTTTCGAATGCTTTCTCATAGTCTTTTATATACGGGACCATATTTGCGACGGATTTAAAGAAATCTTCGTATTCGTCGGCCGATACCGTTCCCTGCAGGATGTCCCGGGTAAAACCGTCGGAGGTATACTCCAGGTATTTCAGTACGATCAGTTGTTTTCTTACGGCATAATCGGCAAAAACAGCGATATCGTCACGAAATTCCCGGGTTCCTTCATAACCCCCAAAAATGCCATTGCATGTAGTTGACATAAGACATGTTGCCATAATACATACAAACGATATAAAAATGATCCGTGTAAATCTTTTCATAACTATTTAATTTGTGATTAAAGGTACGACACGGCCTATTGCATAGGCTTTCAAAACATACAATTCAACTCTTAAATCGTACAATTTCCTCAACGTTTTCAATCCAGGCTTTCTTTGATCAGATGGGCTGCCAGCTTGGCACAACGATCAAGCCCCAACAGGCCGACGTCGAATGTAAAGTGAT
This sequence comes from Bacteroidetes bacterium ADurb.Bin037, assembly GCA_002071175.1. Lineage (GTDB taxonomy): Bacteria > Bacteroidota > Bacteroidia > Bacteroidales > UBA932 > DMER64. The sequence goes on along the minus strand of MWER01000002.1, from coordinate 20,111 downwards.
ACGAATCGGCTTTTCCCCATTCCTTGTTGGTAAAATAATTGTAATAAGCAGACCTTTTCTTTTCTTCCTTGTTTATAAAAGCTTCCGCTTCTTCGGGTGAAATTCCCCTGCGTTCAGCCACATTGGCAATACGCAGGGAGAGAGGGGCGTGTATAAAAATGCTTCTCATGCGGGGATGTTCCCTAAGGATATAGTCCGAACAACGTCCTATAAAGAGACAGGATTGCTCATCGGCGATCTTGCGGATCACTTCTGACTGGATCTTGAATATCCTGTCCCTGGACAATGTAGCACTCATGGGATCAAAAAAGGCCGCTCCAAAAAAATCATGTGTGTTGAGAACACGTGATAGGCCTTGTGATACTTTTTCATCTGCGTTCTCAAAGATCTCTTGGCACAATCCGCTCTCTTTTGCCGCATAAAAGAGAAGTTCCTTATCGTAGAAAAAAAGACCCAGGGCTGAAGCGATCATCTTTCCCACAAGATAACCGCCACTACCCAACTGGCGGCCAAGGGAAACGACAATTTTATCCGTTGATTTCATAGTGTTTCTTAAATTCTTTCAATTGTTTTACAATAAGTATTGCAGCTACAGTGAACGATGCTGCATCGGATACCGGCATGCTGGCCCAGACTCCGGTCACTCCAAAAAAACGGGGGAGGATAAGCAGGGAAGGGATCAGGAAGATTACCTGCCGTGTCAATGATAAAAGGATGGCTTTTCCCGGTTTGCGAATGGACTGGAAAAAATTGGATGTTACTACGGGTAATGCAACCAAAGGGAAGACCGCAAGATCTATACGCAGTCCTTCTACCGTCAGCCGTGCCAGTGTGGGATCTTTGGTAAAAAGGCTTACGGCAGCAGCGGGAAAGATTTGTGCAATGATAAAAGCCAGGACACTCACACAGAAGGCACACAGAAGCGTTAGCTTGAAGATCTCGATTACCCGTTTATATTGTTTGGCCCCGTAATTAAATCCCACCAGGGGTTGCATTCCCTGGTTGAACCCGAACATGATCATTATAAAGAGAAAGACCATCCGGTTGGCGATCCCGTATGCCCCTACGGCAAAATCTCCTCCGAATTTAAAAAAGGAACGGTTTATTATAATGATCACAAGACTGTTCACAACGTTCATAAGGAAAGGTGCCAGCCCTACCGATATGATGTTACGCGGCATGCCTTTGCGGATTTTAAAGATCCCCTTCTTAAAATGCAGTAACGAATCTTTCCTGGAATAATGTCGCAACACTATGCTCAGTGCCGAAGCCTGTGCCAGGACCGTAGCTATTGCGGCCCCTCTGATCCCCCAGCCGAACCCGAAAATAAACAACGGGTCCAGTATAATATTTATAGCAACGGCAGTCAGGGTGGCTAACATGGCTTTTTTGGGGTACCCGCTGGCACGCAGATTGTCGTTCAGGCCATGATATACGTGTGTGATCACATTGCCCATAAGGATGATCTGCATGTATTCCCGTGCATAAGGTAAAGTCAGTTCACTGGCACCGAAAAACCTAAGGATAGGATCTAGGAATATCAGGGCTAAAATAGAATAAAGAATTCCGATTACGGTATTCAGGGTAACAGCGTTACCTAGAGCGACTTCTGCCGTGGGCATATCCTTTTGCCCCAATTTGACGGATATCAGGGTTGATGCACCTACTCCGATCATAGAGCCGAACGCTGCAGAAATGTTCATTAGCGGTAATGTCAGGGCAAGTCCTGCTATGGCAAGGGCGTTTACTCCCCGTCCGATGAACATCACATCTGCAATGTTATAGAGGCTGGCGGCCGTCATGGAAATGATGGCAGGCGTGGCATAACGGAACAGGAGCCTGGGAATGTGTTCCTTATCGAGTGAAAGTGTTTTTACCTGTTCAAGCACGCCAGTAGATCTTTTTTTGGGTTACCACGGAAACCAACCACATGGTGAACAATACTACCAGAAATGCACTTATTGTGCCTATCCAGGGGTAGTCAACCGGTCTTGCCCAACGATACAACACCTGTAAGTATGTAAGCCGCATCAATGGAACGACAAACATGCCGTGTGCCACATAGCTCATCAACGGGTTGGCCCCGGCTCCCGCAAAAATATTGGATAGAAATCCTCGGGGGAGGAATTCATAAAGGTAGTGGAGCCACAACAGTAAAAGTATGGCTACGCCACCGCTTACAAAACAATAGGAAAAAGAGCAGGGGACTTTTGTCAGGCCCGGTTCAAACCTTTCTATCCACAATCCGGTAAGAATTAACAATCCCGACAAAAAGAGCAGGGGCAGGAACTGAGGTGCCTTTTTTTTCATCAGCCAGACGAGTGCGATCAACGCTAAAAAAGAAAAAGATCTACCGTCGCTAAGCCACCGGTTATAACTGCTCACACAGATCCAGACTACAAGCAGGAACATTCCCCAGAATAAAAGATGGGTAAGAAAACCGTCCCGGGCGATTCCTGTTTCATGTTCTTCCTGCATGGTCAGCAAATAGTCCCCGACCCAGGTAGCTGGCAGGAGGATCATCAAAAAATTGATCTCTTCCATGTTCAACAGCCAGGAAAGGCTTTTATTCGCATAGAGCCATCCGTCAAAACCAACCCACCGGGATACTACACTTACGACTATCACGACAAGGAAAGCCACAAGCCTCCATTTGACCGAGTCCCGGGTGAAATACCAGATCAACGCCCCGAACAGGTATAGAAAGGCCAGTAAAAGGATGATGATATTCCTGCTGAAAAGGGTCATGCCAACGTCAAAAATAAAAGCGTAAAGAGCCAGCAGGGATAGTGCTGTCACCCATCCGGCAATCTTTGTTTTCAGAGAAGCACCTTTAACGTAGATAAGCCATAATGCTCCGAAACCGGCCAGGATCAAAAGTTGGGACCAATATCCGGGCAGAGGGGGTTGCAGCAGGCTGCACAGGAAAGAAAAAGCAAGCAATAGGAGGAATCTTTGAGCGATGTCTTTCATATCCCTGCACGTATTCTGCCCGAAACGTTCCCATTTGGCCCTGAAAGCAAACGGTATGGCTGCTCCCATACAAAAAATGAATATTGGAAAAACAAGGTCCACCCATCCCAGCCCGTAGCTGGTCACATCCAGGGTATGCTCAGGTGGAGGATTTTGGATGTGGTACATCCAGGGGGGAAGTACGCCATACGGAATAATGGCTGAAAAGACCATCCCGAAGATGGACAATCCGCGCAATATATCCAGTGTGACAAACCGTTTCATTTTCTTTAGATAAATGGTTCAAGGACCTTTCTCATTTCCCGGAGCTTTTCCTCCAGCAGCAGCGCGTCTTCCGCTTCCGCGATAAACCGCAGGTACGGTTCCGTATTGGATGGCCTTACATTGAACCACCAGCGTGGGAATTCAATGCGGTACCCGTCAAAATCATAAGAGGCGGAAGGCGTTTCTATTTTTGTAAAATGTTGCCGTAATGCATCCATGGCTTCCTGCTTGTGCGCTATCCTGAAATTGAGTTCCCCGGAACTTTCGTATTTTCTGATATCCGCTATGATACGGGAAAGAGGTCTTTTTAGCTTTACCAACACATCCAGCACCAGCAGGGCGGCCAGCAATCCGCTGTCAGAGTAAAAAAAGTCCCTGAAATAATAATGACCTGCCAATTCCCCGCCGTAGAGACCGTCTATCTCTTTAAGCCGGGGTGTTGCAAAAGCCCTGCCTACACGCCATGTGTACATTTCAGCTCCCATGGGGGAGAGGTATTCTCCCACCGCTTTTGAGGAACGGATATCCTGAAGAACCCGGGCCGGAGTTCCGTCCAGAAAATGATGACCCAAAAGAGCGATGATCAAATCGGGAGAAATGAACGTTCCGTTCTCATCGGTGAACATTACCCGGTCGGCATCCCCGTCAAATATGATCCCGATATCACATTTTTGTTGCCTAACAAGATCCTGCAATTGTTTCACATTTTCCATCACCAACGGGTTCGGATCATGGTTCGGAAAACGTCCGTCCAGTTCTTCATTTATGTACAGTATGTTTTCTGTTCCCAGGAGTCTTTTCACAAACAATCCCGCCATTCCGTTTGAAACGTCTATCCCTGTCCTTAATCCTTCCAGATGCGGAACGAATGTTTGCAGGTATGTAACATATTCCTCCTTCAGGTCCAGAGGAATGATCTTACCCTTTTTTGCGGCCACAACCGGGTCTTTATGTAAAACATAGTCTTCCAACAGGTTAAGTCCGTTGTGGTATCCTATGGGCATGGCCTCAGGGCCGGATACCTTAAGACCGTTGTATTCTGCTCCGTTGTGAGAAGCCGTAATCTGTACCGAACCTTCAAAACGATGTTTGGCCGTGACATAATAGACCATGGGGGTTGTTGTCAGTCCCAGGTCATATACGTCGGCTCCGGCGTCACACATTCCCCTGACCAGGTATTCGAAGACTTCGGGAGAAGATTCCCTGCAGTCGCGTCCTACGGCAATCCGTTTGGTTTTCAGGACTGTGGGCAGGAAATATCCCATTTTGTATACATTCTCCGGAAATAGGTCTTTCATGTATACACCCCGGATATCATAAGCATGAAAAGCGCCCATTTTACGTTACGATTTTAGTTTTGTAAAAGGTCTCTACTTCACCACGGGCAATTGCCTGCAATTTGCTCTGCAACATTTTTTTCCTTATTGCAGGGGCAAGATCGGTAAAGAGCACTCCTTCAAGATGCGAATACTCATGTTGTACCATCCGGGATGCCATTCCGTGGAACCATTCTTCCACCGGCTCGAACTTCCGGTTAACGTAGGCCAACTTTACACTGACGGGCCGCTCAATGTCGGCCCAGATTTTGGGAAGGCTCAGGCAGCCTTCCTGGTACACTACGGTTTCACCGCTGCTTTCAATAAGGCGGGGATTGATGATCAGCCTTTTAAAATCCTTCAGCTCGGGACGGCTTTCGGACAATTCACTCCCGTCTACCATAAAAAGCCTGATGGACAGGCCTACCTGCGGAGCGGCCAGACCTACTCCGTCTGCAAAATACAGGGTTTCCCACATATCCTCTATCAGTTTGTCCAGGTTGGGATAATCGGAAGTTATATCCTGTGCTTTTTGCCTGAGTACGGAAGAGCCGTATAGATAGATGGGTAGTATCATGATTTGTTGTTTTGGAGGAATTCTTGTAAAATGATCACGGCGCTTATCTTGTCTACAGTCGCTTTGTCCCGCCGGTCCTTCTTTTTCAATCCACCGTCTATCATGGCCTGAAAAGCCATTTTTGATGTGAAGCGTTCGTCTGCAAGGACTACGGGTATGTCGGGAAAGGTCCTTTTCAGATGGGTCACAAAGGCCGATACACGGGGGGCATTTTGAGCAGGAGTGTTGTTCATATGGGTGGGATACCCTACCACGAACAACTTTACAGGCTGGGTCTGGATATATTGTTTAATATAATCGGTAACTTGCTGTGTGGGAACTGTTTGCAGGGGAGTGGCAAAGATGTTGAGGGGATCGCTCACTGCCAGCCCCACTCTTTTCTGACCGTAGTCTATTCCCATAATCCTTCCCATGGCGCAAAGGTAACACAAATTGGAAAATGATTCGTACATTTGCCTAACAAAGCAAGACTATGGCATCCGGTCATTCCAGGAAAAAAGTCCTCAGGGAAAGATATGTATTAGGGATTTCTGACATTGAATCACACAAACAGATCTTTAATGTCAAATTTTCCGTTTTGCAATTTTTATTGGGGCTTTTGGGATTTTTGACCATTCTGGTTACCAGTGTGGTTCTGCTCATTATTTATACGCCGTTACGGGAATATGTTCCCGGTTATCCCGATGCACAAACGAGGGAAATCATGATGAGCAATGCATTTCGGGCGGATTCCCTGGAAAAGGTGATCCGTTTGTGGGAGATCCACCTGATCAACCTGCAGCAGGTACTTGCAGACCAGAGTCCGATGGCGCCGGAGGAAATACTCTTAAAAGGCCGGACGTCCGACATTCCCGATTTTGCAGTGGGAGGAAGGTCCCCGGAGGATTCCCTTTTGAGGGCTGAAGCGGAATTGAAAGAACAGGAAAGCCTGAGCAGTATCCGCGGGGCCAATCTGCAGATAGAGAGTTTACATTTCTTCCCTCCGGTAAAGGGTCTGATTACTTCTGCATTCAGTCCGGTCGAGAACCATTTTGCCGTTGATGTAGTAGCTCCTGAAAATTCGGTTATTTATGCCGTTCTTGACGGGACGGTCAATTTTGCTTCATGGACGGAAGAATTCGGTTATGTGTTGCAGATACAGCACGAAAACAACCTGTTATCCATATACAAACATTGTTCACAATTATTCAAAAATGTAGGAGATACCGTAACGGCAGGTTCTGCTGTTGCGATCATTGGCAGTCACGGTACGTACTCGACAGGATTTCATCTGCATTTTGAGTTGTGGCATAAAGGAGTGCCGTTGAATCCGGCTGACTACATTGACTTTTAAAATGACATTCCAAAAACGCATCGCAATTCTGGGATCAACGGGTTCTATCGGGGTTCAGACCCTAGATGTAATACGCAAATATCCCCGTCTGTTTAAGGCTCAGGTCCTTACTGCCAGAAAATCTTCCAAACTATTGATCCGCCAGGCGATGGAATTCTTACCTCAGGCTGTTGTGGTCACCGATCGGGATGCATGGCGGGAAGTTAGAGACGCTTTGTCGGATACTCCTGTTAAAGTCTTGTGCGGTAACGGATCCATAACGGAAGTCCTGGCATGGGACTGTGTCGATATGGTTTTAAATGCACTGGTCGGCTTCATAGGATTGGAGCCTTCTCTGGCTGCTATAAAAAACCGTAAAACTTTGGCCTTGGCCAATAAGGAAAGCCTGGTCGCCGGAGGGCACCTGATCATGCGGGAGGCTGCTGTCGGGAACGTATCCATTTTGCCGGTTGATAGTGAACATTCGGCCGTATTCCAGTGTTTAGCAGGAGAACAGGCTACGGTAGAAAAGATTATACTGACCGCTTCGGGAGGTCCGTTTTTCAGATATAGCCCCCGGGAGCTGGAATCGATTACCAAAGCCCAGGCTCTGGATCATCCCACCTGGAACATGGGGGAAAAGGTTACGGTAGATTCTGCGACCCTGATGAACAAAGGACTGGAGGTTATAGAGGCTTTCTGGCTTTTTGGTCAGCCCCTGTCGCGGATAGAAGTGATGATCCATCCCCAGTCCCTGGTCCATTCGATGGTTCAATTCTCAGACGGGACCATTAAGGCCCAGATGGGGTATCCCGATATGCGCCTGCCCATTTTGTATGCCTTGTCTTTTCCGCAGCGGCTTGATTTTTCTGAAGCACGCAGGATGGACTTATCCCATTTCCGTTCCATGGAATTTCACATGCCTCCGAAAGAGGGATTTCCTTGTTTGAGCATGGCCTATGAAGCGCAGAAAAAAGGAGGAAACATACCTTGCGCACTCAATGCGGCCAATGAGGTCGCTGTAGATGCTTTTCTAAATGAACGTCTGCATTTCACTGCTATACCCAAATTGATTTCGCAAACCCTGGAAAAGATTTCGTTCATCACGGATCCGACGTTCTCTCAATTAGAGGACACGCATAAGGAAGCCCAGAGCATGGCACAAATTTTGTTGACAAGTTATTGATTTTATGGAAGTACTGATAAAAATTGCCCAGGTTGTCCTGGCTTTGTCCTCTTTGATCCTGGTTCATGAATTGGGTCATTTCTTTTTTGCCCGGTTGTTTAAAATAAGGGTTGACAAATTTTACCTTTTCTTTAATCCCTGGTTTAGCCTGGTGAAATTCAAACCAAAAAATTCCCATACCGAATACGGGATCGGTTGGCTTCCGCTTGGAGGGTATTGCAAAATATCCGGGATGATAGATGAATCTTTGGACAAAGACCATCTGAAAGAGGAACCCAAACCCTGGGAATTTCGCAGTAAACCTGCCTGGCAACGTTTTTTTGTCATGTTTGGCGGTGTTTTATTCAATATAATCCTTGCCGTCATACTCTACGGTGTGATCCTCTTTACCTGGGGGGAGGAGTATATCAGAAACGGAGATGCAACGTATGGCATCCATTGTAGCCCGCTGGCGCAAGAAATCGGTTTTCGCAATGGGGACAGGATACTGGCCTTTGATGAAAGGATCGTAACGGACGATCCGCTGCATACGTTACATGTGGACCTTATACGAACGAGGCCGGCCGTAGTTTCAGTGCTCAGGGGTGCCGACACGGTACGTTTCAATTTCGATCAAAGTCTGATTAGCCAGATGTTGCATGCAGAGAGTCTGTTTAGCCTGCGTTATCCCTTTGTCGTACACTCTGTTCCCGACACATCTATCAATGTTGCTTCGGGACTTGTTCCGGGTGATAGGATCGTAGCGGTAAATGATATTTCCACCCCGGCCATACAAGATGTTCAGGAATTGTTGGCACAAAACAAGGAAGGTACCGTTTATGCTTCGATTCAAAGGGAAGAGGATATCTTGCTGATCCCGCTAAAGGTGAATGGCCAGGGAATAATCATGGTGGGAGTAACGAGTCCCCTGGAATATATTCCTGTTACGTTCAAACAGTATTCTTTTCTGGGAGCATTTCCTGCCGGAATAAAAAAAGCATACCGGACAGGTGCTAACTATATCCGTGAATTGGGATTGATATTCACCCCGAAAACGAAGGCTTACAAATCGGTAGGAAGTTTTATCGCCATCGGGAGCATTTTCCCGGGATCATGGAATTGGGAAATATTCTGGAATATTACCGCATGGTTGTCCATTATGCTAGCCATACTTAACTTGTTGCCGATCCCGGCATTAGACGGTGGTCATATTATACTTGTCATTTACGAGATGATCACTAGAAGAAAACCTTCCGATAAGTTCCTGGAATATTCCCAGATAGCAGGTATGATACTACTCATCGGACTGATGTTCCTGGCTTTCGGGAATGATCTTTACAGACTATTTACCTAAACAATCAAGGATAATTGCTATGAGGATAAAAACTTTACTTATTGGCGGATTGCTTGCAGTTATAATGCAGGCATGTTCGGATGGACCGCAATTGAAACAGAATGTAAGCGGAAAAGCCGGCGAGATAATCGTTGTGATGAACAAAGGATCCTGGGAGTCGGGTCCCGGTCTTGCCCTGCGTTCGATTCTTGCGGTGGATTTTCCTTATCTTCCGCAGCGGGAACCGCTCTTTAACCTGTTCAATATAACGGAAAATGCTTTTTCTTCGATCTTCCAGACACATCGTAATATAATCATCTGCAACATCAATACGGAACTTACTGAATCAAAGATGGTCGTACAAAAGGATATATGGGCGGCACCGCAGATTGTAGTTACCCTGTCCGGTCCGGATGATGAAAGCGTGGCAACATGTATAGATGAAAACAGTGATATGTTGAAAAATGCCCTGGAACAGGCAGAGAGAAACAGGGTAATACAGAATTCTAAAAAATTTGAAGAAACTTCTATTCGTCAGATAGTTACCAAAGCGATGGGCGGATCGCCGTATTTTCCGACAGGTTACAGGATCAAAAAACAAACCAACAATTTTATTTGGATAGCTTACGAAACGACTTACACTACCCAGGGAATCTTTATTTATACCTATCCTTACAGGAGTAAAGAAGATCTGACCTTGTCCCGGATCATAGCGGAACGCAATTTGAAACTGGAAAAGGAAGTGCCCGGACCGCTGGATAATACGTATATGACAACAAATACCCTGATAGAACCATCCTTAAGGTGGGTCAATTACAATAATAGGGAGTTTGTGGAAATCAGGGGATTCTGGGATGTAAAGAACGATTTTATGGGAGGCCCGTTCGTATGTCATTGTTTCTACGACAGGAATAACCGGAACGTAGTGGTCCTTGAAGCTTTCGTATATGCACCAAGGTATCCCAAGCGAAACTATTTGCGCCAGGTTGAATCGATTATCTATTCCTTCGAGTGGCAAAAGGAGTAAAAAAGTTTGTAAGATAGAAAATTCGTTATACCTTTGCGCTCCCAATTGGCCAGTTCGTCTAACGGTTAGGACTCAAGATTTTCATTCTTGCAATAGGGGTTCGATTCCCCTACTGGCTACGAAAATAATTAAAGTAGGATAATGGCTCATCACGCATCGGCAGAAAAACGCAATCGTCAAAATATAAAAAGACGTCTTCATAACAGATATTATGCCCGTACAACCCGTAATGCCATCAAGGCTCTACGTAACACTACGGACAAGGCAGCCGCTGTTGCCATGTTGCCCAAGGTTTTCTCTATGATAGACAAACTGGCTAAGATCAATGTGATCCATAGTAACAAGGCAAGTAACCTGAAGAGTGGTCTGAATACATATGTAAATAAGCTTACCTAGTTTATATTTTTTGTCCTGAATTTTACAGAATGCTTTCCAAATTTTGGAGAGCATTTTTGTTATGGGACAGCATCTTAAAATAAAGGATTGGGCCGAAGGGGAACGGCCACGGGAACGGTTAGTGGAAAAAGGGGCTACGGCCCTTAGTAATGTCGAATTACTCGCGATCCTGCTGCGAACGGGAATTGGCAGCAGAAATGTGATGGACTTAGCCAGGAACCTGTTGTCGGAGCATGGGAATCAATTGGGGGAACTGGTCCGTTCACCTATTGAGAAAATGATGCGAATCAAAGGCGTAGGGATGGCTAAAGCCGTAACTTTGTGTGCTGCCTTCGAATTGGGGCGCAGAGCCCAGATACCTGAGGAAAGACCTAAAACCATAACTTCGGCAGTCGAAGTGGCCAGGTTGATGACCCCGATGCTAAAGGATCTGACCTATGAAACATGCTGGGTGCTCTTTTTTGACGGAGGGAGGAAGTTCATAGGTAAAGAATTGATCAGTACCGGGGGACTGAATGCAACCATAGTAGATATAAGGATGGTGCTAAAGAAAGCCCTTGACAAGCTTTCATGCGAATTGATCCTGGTACACAACCATCCTTCGGGGAACAATAGACCGGGAAAGCAGGACAAAATCCTTACCAATACACTGAAAGAAGCGGCAAGGATGGTCGATTTGCATCTTATAGATCATATAGTGATAGGAGGAAACGGATACTTCAGTTTCGCCGAGGAAGGACTCTTGTAATTCCATGGATTTTGTACCTTTGTCCAAAATATCCCTGTATGACAACGTACGTATTTGCTGAAAAAGATTCTCTTTTCAATGCTGTTCTTGCGGAACTGCGTGATATACATATTCAGAAAGATGCCATGCGGTTCCGTTACAATTTGGAACGCCTTGGTTACATGTTCGCCTACGAGATCAGCAAAACGCTTTCCTACAGGCAGGAAGAAGTTCAGACGCCGCTGGGCATATCCAATTGCAAGGTACTGGACGATCAGATAGTCCTGGCCACCGTACTGCGTGCAGGTTTGCCTTTGCATGAGGGTATGTTGAAGATTTTTGATAAAGCCCAGAATGCATTTATTGCGGCATTCAGAAAGTACGGAAGAAATTATAAATTTACGATCCAGCTGGAATACTTGACAAGCCCTGTGATCGAGGACAAGATCCTGATCCTTTCTGATCCGATGCTGGCCACCGGATCTACCATATACCTGACTTACCAGGAACTAGTCCAGCAAAAGGGAACTCCCAAGTATTGCCATATTGTTTCACCCATTGCATCCCGGGAGGGATATGAATTTCTTTGCCGTAAACTGCCGCAGAAAGGCATTTCCATCTGGCTGGGTGCCATTGACGAGGAACTGACCACCAAATCTTATATAGTTCCCGGTCTGGGCGATGCCGGGAACCTGGCTTACGGAGATAAATAATCTTAGGGGAATACCTGTTCTCCTGCCACAAATGTCATTTTACATTTTGCGGACGGGATTTCTTCTGCCGGTAGAGTCATCAGGTCGCCGCTCCAAACAACAAAGTCGGCCCATTTGCCAACTTCCACGGAGCCTTTGTCCTTTTCCCGGAATGATCCTTTGGCCGCCCATATAGTCATACCCCGGAGGGTGTTCTCACGGGAGACTGCATTTTCCGGCTGCCAGCCGCCCTCAGGCAGGAAATTCCTGTCCATTCTGGTAACGGCAGCAAAAAAAGTATACAGGGGATCGATACTTTCAACCGGAGCATCGGTCCCGAAAGGAGCCCATCCGGCTGCATCTATCAGGTCCTGGAAGGCATAAGCACCCTTTACCCTTTCCGGGCCAAGCCGTTCGCCTGCCCAGCCCATGTCCGATGTAGCGTGTGTCGGTTGTATAGATGGAATGATGTTCAACTGTCCAAAACGGCTGAAATCGTCAGGAGCCACTACTTGTGCATGTTCGATTCTCCATCGCAGGTCATTGCCCGGTTCAAGGAAGTTACTGTAGAAATCGAGCACTTTTCCAACGCCTTTATCCCCGATAGCGTGGGTGGCCAGCTGAAAGCCGTTCTGCACGGCTCTTTCACAGATATGCATAAAGGAACTGTCAGAAGTGACCTGTATTCCACAATTGTCCGGATCGTCCGAATAAGGTTCGTAAAGAAGAGCACCACTTGATCCCAAAGCCCCGTCAATATACAATTTGATCGCACTTACGTCAAGTCGGTCCGACCGGTAAGGACGCCGAAAACGGGCAAAATTTTCATCTGAAGGGTCCATCCAGACATCTATCCTTAATTTCAGACGGTTCTTCTTTTGCAGGGAATTCAGGATTTCAATATAGCGTAGTTGCAATCCGGCATCGGAAACAGATCCCAGACCAAGGGAAAAACACATCTCTTGCAATGATAGGATACAATCGATCAATTCACTGTCTTTCATCGGAGGGATGGATACGTTGAATCGGCTACAGGTATTTTCAAGGAATATGCCTGTAAATTGTCCGTTTTCCGTCATTAGGGCTTCTCCGGCAGGGATGGTGGGATCATCCGGTTGCAGTCCTATCAGTTCAATGGCCCGGTCGTTAACCCAGACAGCGTGAAAGTCCACCCGGCTGAGATAAACGGGAATGTCGGGAAATGCCTCATTTAGCTTGTCGTTAACAGGAAGGGTTTTCTCTTCCCAGATTGTCTGGTCCCATCCGTCTCCTATAATAAAGCTGGGTTCATATTGATTATAATGCTTTTGCAGGCGTTCTACCACTTCATCAATAGACGTAGCCCCCCTGAGGTCTACATGCCGCAATCCTTGTGCAGTTTGTATAAAATGGCTGTGTGCATCGTTAAAGGCCGGATAAACCGTTGCCCCTTCAAGATCTATTTCCCGCCTTCCCTTGAAACGGCTGCGGATATCTTCCGTATTTCCTGTAGCGACAAAAACACCTTTATTTACAGCAAAGGCTTCACAAACGGAAAATGATTCGTCTACCGTATAGACTACGGCATTGTAAACGACAAGGTCAACAGTCCGGGGTCCTGTGCAGGATCCCAGTACAAAAGAAGTCATTCCCATAAAAAGGAGTGTAAAAATATTTTTATTCATATCAGATCTGTTTTCTAAGACGGGCAATTGGAATATTGAGTTGTTCACGGTATTTGGCAACGGTTCTTCGGGCAACTTTGTAGCCCTTTTCATTCAGACAAGCAACAAGTTCCTCATCGGTCAGGGGTTTTCGTTTGTCTTCCCCTTCGATACTTTCAGCCAGGATGTTCTTGATTTCCCGGGTTGAAACCTCTTCTCCCGACTCCGTCATCAGACCTTCCGAAAAGAAATATTTCAGGGAATAGATCCCGAAGTGGGTTTGTATATATTTGGAGTTTACTACCCGGGATATGGTAGATATGTCAAGCCCCGTCTTTTCTGCAATGTTCTTCAGGACCATAGGCCTGAGCTTGGTCTCATCTCCTTCGGCAAAGTATTCTTCCTGGAATTCCAGGATAGCTTTCATAGTATTGAACAGGGTGTTCTGACGTTGTTTTAAGGCCTCTATGAACCATTTTGCTGAATCAAGCTTTTGTTTGACAAAGATAGCGGCCTCTTTTCTTTCCCTTGTGCTTTTATTTGCCGCTTTCATGAGCATGTCCGCATAACGCTTGTTTATGCGGAGTTCCGGCACCGAGAAACGGGGTAGAGATAGAACGAGTTCCCCGTCTTTCATTTCCAGGATGAAATCAGGGACTACCTGTTGTGCCCTGTCCGTATAGGAATCATCTACATTACCGCCAGGTTTGGGATTGAGCTTAAGGATCTCTTCTATGGCATCCTTCAGGTCATTTTCTGTTATACCCAGACGGGCTATGATCTTGTCGTAGTGCTTTTTAGTGAATTCGTTAAAGTATTTATCGAGTATGGTACGGGCCATTTCGACCGAAGGTTTCGCCTCTTTGCCGCGTATTTGAATGAGCAGGCATTCCCTCAGATCACGGGCACCGACTCCCGGGGGATCGAACTCCTGGATTATCGACAATGCTTGTTCGATCTCCGCTGGGTCTACCTCAAGTCCAAGACGAAAAGCCATATCGTCACTAAGTGTCTCAAGGTCCCTGCGAAGGTAACCGTCGTCGTCCAGACTTCCTATGACAAAGAGTGCAATGTTCCGTTCTCTTTCTGTAAGTGTGCGGAATCCCAATTGCGCTTTCAGATGCTGGTTGAAACTTTCCTTAACGGAAAATGTTGGGAAATCCCTTTTGATGTCGCGGGACTGGTTGTTAACATATAATCTGTAGGACGGAATGGAATCATCTTGTCCGTAATAATCGCTCAGGGATAAATCATTGACGTTTTCCAGATCTTCTTCATTCTCCTTGGTTTCGAGCACGGGATTTTCTTCCAGCTCCTTTCTTACTCTTTCGTCAAGTTCCAACGCCGGAAGTTCCAAAAGCTTGATGGTCTGTATCTGCAGAGGCGACAATTTTTGCTTCAGTTGCAGCTTCTGTTGTAGTGACTGAGATAACATTTAAAACTTAGTTGCTCACTGCAAAGATACACAATTGCATTCTTTTAGATAACTTTGCAGATATAAAACTTGTACGTAATCCTATGGAACCTATTATCCCTCCTGTTCCCAAACATTTACTGGAAGAAGAATTGAATAAAGAACGCTTTGTCAGGTATTCTTCCCGTGGTGAAAACACATTGTATGATATTAATGCCCACGAAGCGCCCAATACCATGAGAGAGATCGGGCGCCTGCGTGAGATTGCTTTTCGCGTTGCAGGAGGGGGAACGGGGATTGCCTCGGACATCGATCATTATGATACTCATCCCGAAACTCCTTACAGACAACTGGTGGTTTGGGATCCCAAACGTAAAGAGATCCTGGGTGGGTACAGGTATTTGATCGGAGCCGGTATAAAACCGGAGAATCTAGCCACATACCCCGTCTTTAAATTCTCTGAGGATTTTATTCATAATTACCTGCCTTTTACCATTGAATTGGGCCGGTCATTTGTGCAACCCAATTACCAGAATTCAAACGAGAACCGTTCGGGCCTCTATGCATTGGACAATCTGTGGGATGGGCTGGGGGCTTTGATAGTTCGTTATCCCTGCATAAAATATTTCTTTGGAAAAGTGACTATGTACCGTTCCTATAACAAGCAAGCCAGAAACTGCCTGTTGTATTTTCTGAACAAGTATTTTCCCGATAATGATTCATTGGTCAGGCCCATCAATCCATTGGATTATAATGCGGAAAACCCGTATTACAAAAGTCTGTTCAAGACAGGTCGGTACGATGAGGACTATAGGGAATTGGTCCGGGAGATACGGTCTTACGGAGAAAGAATCCCACCGCTGATCAATTCCTATATGAAGATATCGCCCAACATGCGCGTTTTTGGAGCGACATTGAATGAGCATTTTGGAGGTGTTGAAGAGACAGGAATATTGATAACTATCAAGGATATATATCCGGATAAGGTAGGGCGCCACATGACTTCGCTCAGGAATTTTGCCGAAAGGGTCAGGCTAAAATGGTGGAATAGAGATCCCGCACCGGAATCCCCCTCTGATCAGAGTGGCGGATAATAGATCGATTCCCTGGTTATGAAAGCCTGCGGATATGTCTTGCGTATTTGCAGCATGAAACGCATGGCTTCGCTTCTTGTGCGGAAATCTCCCACGGTGATCTTGAAATAAGGATTTTCATATATCCTGTATACGGCTGTACCGGGATATTGGACAGCAAAATCAGCAGCGATGTTTTCCGATTCTGTCCTGGCCGTCTGTTTGTTGTCAAAAAAAATCCTGACCCGGAATCCCTGCATCTTTCCGGAAGACAAACGGTTATGTTCAATATTCCGGTTTACGGCCTGTTCAACGGAATCCGACTGGATGATCTCTATCCGGTTGCCGTAGGGTCCGGGCAAGCGGAAATGATCGAACACATTGTATGTAGAAAGTAAAGTGTCCGGTTGTTCCTGGGCCAGGGTACTTCCTGAAAAAAATACGCCCGAAAAAAAAGTTAAAATGAATACAAAAATCGTTCTTCTCATAATTCCAGGAGATTTTTGGCGGGAATATCCTGCAGTTTCAGTTTATGTCTTATGCCGCGGCTGTTAACCGTGGCATAGATATCCATACGGATTTGTTCCAGTAAAGATGCGTCCAGGTCAATAGTCCCGGAAAACAGAACCGACATGTCGCTAATCTTCAGGGATAGGGTCCCCTCACCGGTAGATAGGCTGCGGGGTGTAAAAACGATGGCCGAATCGAGCGAAAACTCTGCGATCTGTTTGTCTTTCATTCGAAGGATTCCATTCATTTCATTAAGTCGCAACTTCCCTCCGGTAGGATTGTTCAGGGTGGCACTGATCCTCACCCGCGCAGAGGAAAGGCTGGTCATGTTGAATTGGTTGATGGCAATGTTTTCTATGGAAATGTCCTTATAAGAGGCACATCCGGTGACCATCAAAATGGCCAGCATATATAGGATTACGCTTTTCCTGTTCATACTGCAAATGTATACATTTAGGGTGAATATGCTATATTTGTGCCATGATTCCTTTTTATATCGAAACCTACGGCTGCCAAATGAATGTGAGTGATTCCGAAGTGGTAGCCAGACTGCTTTCGGATAACGGATATCAACCCTGTAATCGGCCGGAAGAGGCCGGCGTTATACTTGTCAACACCTGTTCTGTCAGAGATAGTGCGGAAAAACGCGTCATAGCACGATTGGATCAATTTGCCCGGATGAAACGAAAGGATCCATCATTGAAAGTAGCTGTCCTGGGCTGTATGGCAACCAGGCTTAAGGAAGAACTGTTGGCCCATCCGGCTGTAGATTGGGTTGTAGGGCCCGACAGTTACCGGCTTTTACCCGGTTTGCTTGACGCATCACAGGCTGCCCCCCTGCAGGTCAAACTTTCCAAAACGGAAACTTATGCCGATATAAAACCATACCGCTGTTTGACTCCCGGGATCACCGCTTTTGTAACGATCATGCGCGGATGCGACAACATGTGTGCTTATTGTATCGTTCCTTATGTTCGTGGGAGGGAAAGGAGCCGGGATCCGTTGTCGATAGAAGAAGAGATCAGGGATCTGGTAGCTGCCGGATATCGGGAAGTTACCCTGCTTGGACAAAATGTCAACTCTTATCTCTGGAAACCGGAAGACGGCTCAACCCCTGTGAATTTTGCCATGTTGCTGGACAGGGTAGCCGGCATCTCCCCTTTATTGAGGGTGCGTTATACCACTTCCCATCCCAAAGACATGCAGGATGACGTATTGCATACTATGGCTGCTCATCCCAATATTTGCAATCATATCCATCTGCCGGTCCAAAGTGGCAGCAACGATATACTCAAGAAAATGAACCGGGGATACACCCGGGAACAATACCTGGAAAGAATTGCCTCTATTCGCAGGATCCTGCCCGGATGCGGCATTTCGACGGATATAATCGCCGGGTTCTGTTCGGAAACGGAGGAAGATCATTTACAAACTTTGTCTTTAATGGAAGCGGTCCGTTTTGATCAGGCCTTTATGTTTCGCTATTCCCAGCGACCCAATACTTTGGCAGCCCGTCATTACAGGGACGATGTCCCTGAAGCGGAGAAGATCGCCCGGTTGAACCGGATTATTGATCTGCAGAACCGTTTATCGTTGGAAAGCAACCGTGCAGATGTTAGAAAGGTCTTTGAAGTATTGGTGGAAGGCGTTTCCAAACGTTCCGACGAAGATTTTTTCGGACGTACCCAAACCAATAAAGTCTGTGTTTTTCCGCGTGGTAACAGTACGGTCGGGGATTATGTACGGATAAAGGTAAAATCCTGTTCCGCCGCCACTTTAAAAGGAGAGATCATTAATAAAACCAATAGAATATGACAAAAATCAGAACCACTTACATGGGAGATCTTCACATCGAAGCCATCCATCTTGATTCCAAATCATGCATTGAAACAGATGCCCCCGTAGACAATCAGGGGAAAGGAGAACGTTTCTCGCCTACCGATCTTCTGGCCACTTCACTGGCCGCTTGTATGATTACCATCATGGGTATTTCCGCCCGCAATTACGGCTTTGCCCTTGAAGGAGCTTATGCAGAAGTGGAAAAGGTCATGGCCTCTTCTCCCCGCAGGGTCGGCGAGATCATCATTGATCTGTATTTTCCGGATGGAGGAACGTATGGAGATCGCGAAAAGAGGATTATAGAAGCTGCTGCCGCTACCTGTCCCGTTGCCAATTCACTGCACCCTGACTTGAAAAAGACGTTGCGGTTTCATTACTAAAAAAAAATAATTACATTTGCTGCCCCCGTTTACCAAAATGCCCGGATGGCGGAATCGGTAGACGCGCTGGTCTCAAACACCAGTGGCCGCGAGGCTGTGCCGGTTCGACCCCGGCTCCGGGTACAAGCACAAACAGGAAAAGCCCTGATTCATAAAGAATTACAGGGCTTTTATTTTTAGTTGGTGAAACTATGGTGAAACAATTCCCTTTTTAGGGGCTTTTTTGATAAAAAGCACCCACATTTTCAGCAGGTGCTTTTTTACATTTTATCTAAACAACATTCTGTTGTTACGCAAATATGGGAAAATTATCTTTCTTTTGAAAATTTCCTTTCAGATTCCTGATAAATAGGGCATTTCTCACAAGCCTGGAAGTGGTCAATGGTTCTGATCATCTTTCCTAAATTAGTAAGTCTTTCCCCTGTGGTCAATGCCTGAATGATTTTCAATTTATTTTCCCTGTCCAGGATGATCCTGTCATTATCGGAATATACCGGAAGATCCTTCTTCTTACATTCCAGGCATTCTTTGTGCCGGACAATTTCAATTTCCAGAATATCATCTGAAAATAGGGCTTCAATTTCTGAAGGAAGGATATATCCCTGTCTTATGGTTCGCAAAACTGCTTTTTTGAAATTAGTCTTCATCTTCATTTTGAACAAGTTTTTCAATTATTCTGTCAATGGCTTCTTCAGGTGCTTTCATCAGCAGGTCAGCCAGGGAATTCATTTCGGCCTCAACCAGGGCTTCAACAGATACTGCCTGCATCTTCGGGATGGTGTACTGCAATAGCTTTTCCACAATTACCCATTTTTGATAATGATCCAGTTTTTCAAATCCCTTCTGCAGTTCTGGAAACTTTTCCTGCAGGAAATTGTCAATCCATTGGCGCATATTACTGGTTACTTTGTTAGGGCTGCCCTTCGGTCTTCCTGAAGGGTTGCCTGTTTTTCCTTTCGGTTGTCCCATAGCTATTTATGTAAAAGATTGTATTTTTCATTCATCAAATAATATAAGATATTGGGGTTTCTTTGGATCATCCCATTCTTATCAAGTTCAAAGAAATGGCCAAACTGCTGCTTTTCAATCCCTTCCAAAAAATGGTTCAATGCTTCTGCTGCTGCCTGGTGTCTTCTGTATCTTTCCAGATCGGCTTCCCCGGAAATATAGTATTTATGGCTTTCCCGGATGGCTTCTTTCCCTTCTTCCGTTACAATACATTTGCCCTTCTCATATCCCAGGGCTGCCCGATTCCCTTTCAGTCTGCATTTTTCCACCTTCTTTATGAAGTCCTGGAAGATCCGATCCCCTTCTTCCCGGTATTTACCCCTGAAGCCTGGGATGGAAAATTTCTTCAGTTCACTTGATACCTTCTTTTCATAGTCCCTTTTGATTTTTTCACTTTTAGCCAGGGCATCCCGGATATATTCCAGGCTGGGTTCAAGTCCAAGTTCCTTCAGGGCAGGGATC
>MWER01000001.1 GCA_002071175.1 Bacteroidetes bacterium ADurb.Bin037 | reverse complement strand
GTTATTCTTCCAATTTTGTCAATGAACTTGTCTAATAATATCCCCCCCCCTAAAAGAAAAGGGATGCAAAGATAAAGAGAAAATTGAAACTCCAAAAAAAATTAACAACTTTCTCTTTTATCAGGGTGAAAGAGGGGATTCGAACCCCCGACCTCTAGAGCCACAATCTAGCGCTCTAACCAACTGAGCTACTATCACCATAATCTCAAGGACTGCAAAAGTAAAACAAAAATCTTTACCGCCAAAAAAGAAGTCACATATCCTTCCAATTGTCAATAACAAAGAAAAAGTGATAACGTTTCGCTTCCTCTTTTGTTTCTAACGGAAGTATGACAGAGACTTTTTGACCTATATTTTCCTTTTTGTCATAAAAAAGGTAGTTGATCTTCCAAAGGCTGAAATTGGTCGGATCATCAATGACGTTGTCTACCGGCAAAAGAAAATCTTCCAGCAGGGCTCCCGGTGCAAGGAAAGTAGAATCCTGGGGCATAGTCCTTTGAGCCAGATCCACGCCGTTGTGAATAACCCTGAGCGTATCACCGTGCTGATTAATATAAGCAGCCTTCTCCCAGTCTATACATAGGGTGTCGGAGGTGAGATTCTTCAACTTGAAAGCAAACCGGGTATTGGTAAGAACCAGACCAATGCGTATGGACAGATCTTCATAAGTATATTCGGTGGTGCCGTCCGGCAAACCCTTTGTAGAAAACATCATGTTCTTCGTATCGTATTCGGGCACACAGTGAACATCCTCCATCAAAATGGAGTAAATACCCAAACCAGGTGTTCCGCAAGAAACGAACACCCATAGAACAAGGAAGGCTACTGTAAATTTAACGGTCATCCGCATATTAGTGCAAAGATACACAAAATAGCGGATAATCAGTTTGTAACCAGATCTCTAAGCCATTTATAGATTTTTTTGGCGCTGTTATCGGTATTATGACAAATCCAATCGCCATCCTGATTCAGCATTACCTGCCGGTACAAATCTTTTGACCGGTCGTACCAATAGCAATAATAAACGCGCGCTCCCATATCGGCGCCATGGGGTTTGGGTTCGCTGTACGTACCCTTGGAAGCTGAATAAACGAAAAGATTGTAATAGGACACCTTCCCGGGAGAAACCCTCCCGATTACTGTATCACAATAAGACACGTTTTCCTCCAGTTGATACCTTGAAATATATCCCAAAGAATCGGGATAATTCCATTTTTCCGGATTGTTATAGCCCCGGATCGAGCCACTTTCGTCAACCATCCAGCCAGAATGTACCGTTAGCCAGGCATGATTATGATATGAAAAATGATAATACCCGTGAAGAGCGTCCGGGTCTATTTTGCAACAACTTGTGCTTACAAAGAACAAAAGCAGGAAAATATTCTTTTTCATATAGTTAAATGTGTTTTGGCAGACAAATTGTATTGTTTTCATTCGATCTTTCTATACATAATATAATTACAAAAATCCCTGCTTTACTGCATTTTAGAAAGAACTATTTTTATTCCGGAAAATATTTAACTCTTTGGAAATACCTTTTGACAAGCTAGTAAAAACACAAAATATTTTAGAGATATATAACGGTTTTACCAACAGTACAACTTTCTGTTTTACCAACGAGCGAGAGATAACGGAAAAACATAAGGATCTTTTTATTCTTCCATCATCCCTACTGGCAAACCGCTTTTGTCTTCCAGAACGACACTATTAAAAACTTTGTATAAATGACTATTGGGTTTTGGACAGTGTCCTATAAAAAAGTGAAATCAAGTAATGTAATGTAAACCCAAAAAGGCTGGGGGTAACATTCCTCCAGCCTTTTATGGTGTAACAGTCTTTGTGTGCATTTAATCCCGGACACAACGGACGGAATGACCGTTATACTCATGTAAGACTCTTCTGTAGACGGTGCTTTCATTATAGTCCATACTCCTGCCATAAATACCATTGTGGAGGTGTGCCGAGGAACTCCACCAGTAGCCTGTCTCATTTATAGAGGTGAAATTATAATTAAACACATCGCAAGTACCCCCCGGAAGGGCTGTAAACCCGCTTGAGTTGGTGGCTCCGGTGTTGGGGGTCGTCCAGTGGGTTGTTCCGGCTTCTTTCAGTTTACCACCTTCGTCTGTACCCCGACCTCCTTCTTTGTTTGCGTCTTCTGCTGACATCCCCAGATGCATTTCCAATTGTTTCCACTCTGCATCACTGGGTAAATGCCACCCGTCCGGACAAATGCCTTGTACGCCGCTGGGATTATTATCGCTGCTTGCAGCCCCAGCCATAGCTTCATCCCAGTTATACAACACCCCATAGGTTTGATAATTGGCTGTGGTTTTAGCTGTTGCCACATCTGTGCCATTATAACCGTAAACATAATATCCACCATTATCGTCAAAAGGATATACTTCCGGCAGATACGCCAGGTTTTTTGCCATCCAGGTCTGGGTGCCAATTGTGACATATGGGTATATCTGACCATCACGGAAATCCTTAAACTCCTGTGCCCATCCTGCACTCGCATCTTCCGTGTCCAGTGTTACCACATATTTCTTGCCCTTTTCAAAACCTCCTGTCGGTTGTGCTTTAGGCATTTCTTTCCAGGTATTATCGGTAAAATTCAAGGCAATCCGCAAGTTTTCACTGTGATTTCCGTCCAACACCATCATGAATACGCTGATAGATGAACCGGAAAGTGCAGCAGGAGTGGTTAGCGTAACAGTTACATATCTGGAAGGATTGCTAAAGTTTTTTAAAGCTGCTCCAATCGGCGAAAATTCAACCTTACCATCGCATGCCAGCTCATTGTCTCCAGTAAGTCTGATCTTTTTCAGACTCCCGGTACCGGTAATCTTGAATTCAATCATGCAATTCCAATGGGTAAAGGTGAAGCTTACCGGTCCGGGAGGAGTAACTCCTCCGATCCGCGCTGCCATATAATCCAATGCTCCAATATGATCTGTATTATTTGCTGCAGACTGTGTCTGTTCCGAAGGCAGGGAAAAGGGCACGGCAGTGTGATCCCCGGTATATGTTGAATTATAAGGGTAATAGGCATAAAAATTATGCGCTCCTGCCCCCCAGACTAAAGAACCTGTAAAGGCCGAAGTTTTTCCATTGCTTTGTGCGGTATAAAGTACGTTGTTCTTTTGGCCCGCTGCCTCTGGCGAAAAGACCCCGATCTTATCCACATCTTTCACCCAGTGGGTTTCCAATCCCGATAATGTAGTTTTCGTTCCG